>JAXGQE010000009.1:0-134009 GCA_040766585.1 Candidatus Sumerlaeota bacterium | reverse complement strand
GCATGAATGGGAAGCGTTGGTGAACAGATAGTGATCAACCGCTTTACTTATGAAGCAGGTCAACACGCATTCTCCAGCATGAAATAAAAACGAGGGAAATACGGGTGAAGATTATGGGATAGTTTGATTGAAAAAAAATCAGCCCGTAAATTGATCGTACGTCAGTTTACAGGGCTGATTCATTTTCTTGACTCGCCGATGATTGAAAGATGGATACAGCTGCCAGTGACGCTTTTTTTAAGTGACGTATCCTGGGAATCCTCTGAATGATAGATTGGCCTAGAGGATACCCAGCAGAACCATTTCATGGTCATCGTCAGCCCATCAATCAACCTGTTGAATACTCTGGCTTCATTGAACCATTACCGGCATGGCTTGGATAATTTACTGATATCCTGGAATCCGAAGCCGCTTCGGAATAGAAGATGCAGATTGGGATACAGGGCAATATGCTTGAATCGGATTATGCTAAAAAGCGATTGTTACCGGACTTTCACGATGATTTCCACTTCCACCGGAATATTGAAAGGCAGCACATTGGTTCCCAAGGCAGAGCGGGCATGCCAGCCTCGGGCACCAAATACTTCTATGAACAAGTCAGAAGCTCCGTTGATAACGGCTGGTTGGGCATAGAAATCATCGGTACTCGCTACAAAGCCCAACAGCTTCACAATTTGCTCCACTCGGTCCAGCTCTCCCAATTCCCTCTTCAGGGTGGCGAGCAGGTTTAATCCAGCTTCCCGGGCAGCGGCATAACCTTGTTCCATGGTGACATTGTCGCCGAGGCGGCCGGTAATGGTTGGCCGACCTGCACTGACCGGACCGGATCCGGAGAGGTAAAGGATGTTATCGGTCCACTGAACACTGACGTAATTGGCTAAAGGAGCGGGGCTGTCCGGCAGGACGATCCCCAGTTCCGCTAATCGTTTCTCTGTTTCTCCCATGATTATCCCTCCATTTAGATACTGGCGCACTGTCGGATGACTGCAGCCAGGCGGTCGATGTCGCTGCGGTCATTGTAGTAGTGGATACTCACCCGGATGGCGCTGTCCGCTTGGTACGGTTCACCCGACCGGGTGTGAGCAAAGACACCTCCGGCTAACAGTTTTTCACTGGTTACCATCAACGCATCCGACAATTGGATGATTCCAATAGCCGACCGGTTCTTGGGTTCGTATTTGGACCAGATCCCGGCCCCCGGAATTTTCTCAATTTCTTCGTACAGGTATTCCATGAGACCTAAAACATACTCTTCCACAGTATCTGCTCCCAAGGCCAGGTAATGAGCAGCGACCAGTCCCAACGCGTAAATTCCCGGCGCATTGGGATACCCCAGTTCATATCGGCCGGCGTCCTCCCGCAGGGTCAGGTGCTGTTTCCGATCGTTAAACCGCTCGGCATCCGACATCCAGCCTGCTCCCCACTGTCGCAATACTTTGCGCAATTTCGGGCTGACATACGCATAGGCGATACCGCAGTAGTGCATCATCCACTTGTAGTCATTGCCGACCAGAAAGTCGATCCCCATCTTTTCGACATCCACTGGCAAAACTCCCAAAGCCTGGACTCCATCTACAGCCAGATAGATTCCCCGCTCCCGGCAGAAAGCACCAATGGGAGCTAGGTCCATTCGAAAACCGGTGCTGCTTTCCACCATACTTAAGGAAATGACCCGGGTCCGTTCATCCACAAGAGAGAAAATCTTCTCGGGTGTTAGGGTCCCGGAGGTGGTTTGGGCGTACCGGACTTCCAATCCTTCCGGTTCATGGCTCTGCCAGGTGAAACGGGTACTGATCCAGGCATTGTCGCTTAGAATGACATTGTCACCGGGCTGCAAGGAAATCCCTTCAGAAAATAGAGTGAACAAGTGAGATGAATTCAGACCGAAGGCAATATCGTCCGGTGAACAGTGGATCATTTGACTCAGAAGCATTTTGGAGTCAGCCATCATGGCTAGAGTGCCCTTGCCATTCCAATCCGAATCACCGCCCACGAGGTAACGGTCATCCTGGTATTTCTTGACCCCCTCATAGACATAGTCCGGTATTAGTCCGGTGCTGGCAGTTTCAAAATAGGCGTAATTTTTGATAATGGGGAATCGCTCCCGCTCTTCTTTGAGTAGGGCTTCTTTTTCTTTGATCACGCATCTCAACTCCTCACTGTGCATGTAGGTATTCGTTCCAGTCCATGCTGATTGATAATTAGGTCTATTCTACTCCGTCGGAGGTCATTTTGCAATCATTAACGCCAAAGAGAACGCGTTCGAATGGATGAAAAGAACTCTTCCAAAAACAGAAACGCCTTGAGGCAGTCAGGGTCCATCATCCATCGCATGTCGAAGGGGCTCAATATCCAATCGATGGCGGATCGTGATACTTAGATAATGGAAGACAAAAACACAGCAGACAAAGTCATCAATGATAGAAAAGTCCATCAAGAATTGGGGATAATGCGATACGTTATACATAGAGTATCAGGATCAGCTTTGAAGGATATTTATAAAAGGGAATTCTTTAGGCTGTGTGGAATTGAGGGAATAGATTGTAGCATTTCACAGCTATAGTACAAGGAGGAAATAAGACATGTTCAAACCAGAAGGTGTTTTTCCAGCGATGCTAGGCTCTTACAGCAAAGACTATCGGATCAATGGGGATGCAACGAAGAAAATGGTCGATTTTTATATCGACAGGAAGGTATCCGGTTTGTTTCCATTAAGCAGCGTGGGAGGATTTGCCCACCTTTCCATGGATCAAAGGAAAGAGATGATTGATATCATCACAGAGCAAAATAATGGTAGGGTTCCTGTGGCACCGGGTGCCGGCTCCACCTATCCGGGACCGGTCATCGAGTTGTCGAAGCACGCTGCGGCAGCGGGTTGTTCGGCAATCGTTGTTTGCGGTCCGTATTACTATACGGCGACTCCGTCCATGGTGGAGGAGCACTTTACAAGAATTGCGGATGAAAGTCCCATCCCGGTCATTCTGTACAATATCCCGAATATGGCAACCCCCGTAACCCCGCCGATTGTGGAGAAACTGATGAACCACGGAAATATTGTGGGTATCAAGGACAGCAGTGGGGCCATGGCAGGCATGACGGATATGGTTGCTGCGGCTCAACAACAAAGAGCGAATTTTCATCCCATGACTGGGATTGATAAAGTATTCTACCCGATGCTGGCAGTTGGCGCGGTCGGTTGCATGACTGCCGGTACCACCGTGGTTCCAGAAGTAACCGTTGCGATTTACAATCAGTTCAAAGCAGGAAATCACGATAAAGCCAGAAAGATCCAGTTGGCGTACCTACCGTTAATGAATATGTTAGGACGTCTACCGTTCCCTTACGGGTATAACGCTGCCTTAGAATCGAGAGGAATCGATATGGGAGTTACCATCCAGCCATTGAGCCAGGCAGACCAGGCCCTGTACCAGCAGATGAAGCCGGAATATCAGAAAACGATTCAAGCTCTTCTGGACGAAGTGGCGGTCATTGAAGCTGAGTAGTTTCTCAAAGTTTACTATGTATAGTAACCATGGACTCAGCCACCCAACAGATACTCTACTGCATCCGGTCGTGAAACTTCTGAGTTGACGATCAATGAAAGGCAGTGGATCAGAAAGAGCAGAGAATCGGAAGGCTTGGGGGACATAGCCATTGAACTACCTGGTAATCACGGGAGGCACGCGGTAGTGCGTATGCTCATTAAAAGTGCAGCTGGATAAAGATCAGTAGAAAATGAGGTTCATTTACAAAGGATCCTGAAAAAGCATTTTTGAGAGGTCTTGTAATTCAAAGGATTGAATACAGCAACATCAAAAGCAATCTGGTAATATGTCAAGCGATAAATTTAGGGATAATCGAACTGAATGAATAAAAAAGCACATGACAAAAAAGCCTGGGATTTCAAAGAAAAAATCAAGGTAGCAAAGAAGCTATGAACAAGGAGTATGATCTACTCCTTGTGGGACAAAAAAAGTTGATTCTTGGCCAGCAATCCAAAAACCAAACGGATAAATTTCCGTGATGTGAGTGCGAGTGCTCTTTTGTGCTGATGGGTTTTCACTTCACTGAACTTCTTTTGATAGAAGGCATTGTATTCGAATTTGACGAAGGACGCTCCTGTCGCTTCTATCAAATAATAACGAAGATATTTATTGCCGGCTCTCATGCGTGAGTCTTCAGAATGGAAGTCGCCAGACTGGTTTTTGGTTCCATACAATACCTGCATATTTAGCTAGTGCCGAGTGATTGGCAAAGGCATGGATGCTACCGATTTCAGCAAGTATACCGGATGCAAAAACCGGACCGATACCCGGTATGGATTTCAAGCAAAGATATTCAGCCGGGTTAAGTCCCAAAGCAGTTTTTTCAATGGCCTTGTCGATAGACTTGATCTCCGCCTCAAAAGCTTTTAAGCAGTTGAATGAAGAGGCAATGGAGATGGTCAAGGGTTCGTAAAGGCACTTATCCAAACGATACGAATTTCTGGCAGCAGCTTGCAAATGGAAGTTACTTCTTGGGGATTGTTGAAACGATTTTTTCCCTTTTCACTGACGAAAGAGATGAAGTCTTCCATGGATGCTTGCGCGATCTGTTCATTGGATAGAAAATCGGTTAACACAGCAGAAGCGGTCGCTCCATATTTGTTGGAGAAAGGATGGTTGCCCTTCGTCAGTGTTGCAAACTCGCTGAATTTCAGAAAGATATTAGAGAGCATGTATGTTTTTTCCCTAGTTAAGCACTCGATTAAATGGAGGCGATGCCTGGTCAAACGTTGCAGAGCAAGGAATTGGGACCCACGCCAGCTCAGAACTGATTCTCCCTACACGGGCAAAATCCGCAATAACGAAAGCATCCAGCGGATCCTTTTTGCCTATACCAATGAAAGATTTCTTGTAGTTGGATCATCTTTGGATTAAGACAGTAAACATAGGTATTATAGGGCGCCAATAGGGCACAGGAAGATAGAAAATTGGCAATGTGAATCCCATAAAAGGAAGTGACTCTAAAGCAATAACGACCCGGGTAAAATTGCCATCCGCCAACAAGATGAAAGCGTATCAGCAATTTGATCCGCGCCGGGCTGAGAATTAGCGACAGCAAATTCCAACAGCCTGTCCTGTTCGAAATTCAAAGCGCAAATGACATTTGCACGGGCAGATACATCAATGCCCACAAACAAAGTAGATAAATACTCTGATTTTTTCACAGTATCACCCCTTTCGTGGTAGAGATGAGGAAATTAGAGAAAGAATATCCTAATCTTAAGCGCTAACTGAAACCTCGCATAATAAGCATTCACCCAACAGAAACGCCTTGCTGGGGGCTACTGGTAGGGATGCAAAATCTGAGTAAGCAGCATTTGAGACTTAAGTCAGGAGCAAGCTTTCGTAGCAACAGCAAATGCTTTGCAAGGAAGATAAGCTCAAACCTTCGCTAATAACCTATATGGTTATTGTAGCATTAGGATATTGCTTCAAAAAATAAATAAGAATATTGCTGTGATTATTAGCTGTATTCTTATAATACGAGGAGGAGAATCATGAGTAGAAACCTACCCGCTTTTGTCGAGAAATTTTCAAAAAGTGACCCGAAATTGGTGGATCTTATTGCCGATGTTCGAGATCATGCCATGAAGCCCGGTGCTTTGGATCAGAAAACGAAACTATTAATTGCCATGGCCCTCGATGCCATCGTGGGCGCTGAACATGGGGTTGAATCTCTTGCCGATCGCGCTCGCGCCTCAGGAGCCAGTGAAGAAGAGATTGCTGAAACACTTCGAATCGTTTACTATATTGCCGGAATGGGAGCGGTATCTGCCGGGTCCCACGGAGTAAAAAAAGAATAGAGTGATTCCAAATATGTTCGATGGATAACTCCATTGAATCGTATGATGGTGATCACTCAGTAAAAACTGGATTCGCATAAAGCAGGCCGGAATAATTCTCGGTCTGCTATTCTTTTCGGAGTGAAAGATCCCTGCGTTGGCGTATTATCCTTGTTGGAGGATAATCTTTTTGGGATAGTTTCTTACTGCAATTGAAACTACTGAAACAAATGCACGTAAAAAAGCTGACCAAAGTTTTGCAGCCTAGGTCAAGGACTCCAATATAGATCGATAAATGCAGGAAGATTATTCGTCAATATGCAATCAAAGGCAGGATGCAGTGGTGCAGGCATCCTGCCTTTGGTATGGATTACGGATTTACCGGCTCTTAAAATGTCAGGATAGCATCCGCATCCAGTGCCAAGTCATTCAGGGTTGCTGCCCCGGCGATGACGGCTTCCTGGGTGATGTCAGCAGGACTAATCTGTCCCTGGAAAAGTTGCATGCTCTGTTGGCAGGCCATAATCGTAACTCCTTGTTGGACTGCCTGCTGCATAACATCTTTTAGCGCAGGGAATTCCCCTATCTTAATTTTCTCAGCCTCGCCCTTGACGAGAATTTTCAATCCAGAGCCCAAATAGTAGATTGTGGGTTCGATATCCATAGCCAGTGCGGTTTGGGCTAGAATAAGGGGGGCATACTGCCGTTCGGGTGTATCGGGTCCACTGGTTTGCACATACAGTATCTTCTTTTTCTCATCCATGGAAAACACCTCGCCTTCGCTGATCTAGTTTATTCCTTCTTCCTGATTAAAAAATGCAGGATATCTCCTTCTTTCCAAGACTTGACTACCGTGTGGCCGGCTCGTTTTGCCCAGCGGGGGATATCCTCCAGGGCCGCCAGATCGTCAGCAATAACTTCCAAAAGAGCGCCAGGTTCAAGACTATCCATCTCTGTGCGGGTGTTCATCACGGGTGCAGGGCAGTATAGACCGACACAGTCCAGTAGATGCTTTTTTTCTTCTGTCACGAGATCACCCCGTTTTTTTCTGATTGCTTCAGGCATGGTGCCTGGAACATACTGAATCTTTCACACATATTATCAAAATGAGAAATCTAGTATTCTTTTCTACAGTTCACGGACCTCAGGTATACAGTCAGTGATCTGCATGTTTGGACTTGCAGGGAGATTCTGAGTGAATGGGGCAGTCATATTCGCCGCAATACGGGCAGATACAACCTTCTCCATCTTCTTCAGTGCTTCGTGCCTTCTTTTCATCTGACGATGGTTTACTTTCGTTTTTGTGATGTCGATTTAGATAGTCTTCAATGGCTTCGTGCAGTGCATCGGCACCCAAGTTGGAGCAGTGCATCTTGTTTCCCGGCAGGCCACCGAGTTGATCCGCTACATCCTGATTGGTAATTTTCAAAGCCTCATCCAGTGTTTTACCTTTGGCCATCTCTGAAACCATACTGGAAACTGCAATGGCTGCACCGCATCCAAAGGTCAAAAATTTCACATCTTCGATCCGGTTATCTTTTACTTTGATGGTAAACTTCATCATATCACCGCACACAGGGTTGCCAACTTCCCCCACACCATCCGGGTTATCAATCTCCCCGACATTGCGTGGATTGCTAAAATGATCCTTGATGGTATCGTTATAGACCATTTACTTTTTCCCCTCCTTCAGGTATTTTTGATACAAGGGAGACATACGACGCAGCAGTGCTGCGATTCGGGTAAGCTGCTCGGCAACATATGGGGCATCTTGCTCTTGGCTACCCGGTCCTAGAGTAAACAAAAGCGATCCTTGGGCCAATTCAGGAGCCAGTCCCACCGCTTCCAGCACATGAGATGATTTCAAAGCTTGCGATGTGCAGGTAGAGCCGCTGGATACATAGATATCGGCCATGTTCAAATGCATCAACAATGCCTCTCCTTCAACAAACTCCACCGAAACATGAAGATTGTGAGGCAGGCGTTTATGAGGATGTCCGTTCAAATGAAGATGTGGGACATCCTCAAACAGTTTCTTCTGCAAATTATCGCGCAAGGCCGATAATCGGCTGCTTCGTTCCGTCAGGTTTTCCCGAGCCAATTCTGCTGCCTTACCGAGGCCCACAATGGCCGGCATGTTTTCTGTTCCGGCGCGACGGCCCTTTTCCTGAATGCCCCCCTCCAATAGCGGCAGCAAACGGGTACCGCTGCGCACATACAGGGCAGCACTTCCCTTCGGACCATAAAACTGATCTCCAGCCAGAGTCAGAAGATCAATTCCCATTTCCTCCACATTCAAAGGGATAAACCCAGCAGCTGCAGCCGCATCGGTATGGAATGGAATTCCTTTTTCGTGGGCGACGGCTGAAAGTTCAGCCAAGGGCTGCACGGTACCAATTTCCGGATTGGCCGCCTGGATGGAGATGAGGATGGTCTCCTCGGTAATCGCCTCACGCAGTTGTTCCGGATCGACGAGGCCGGTTGAATCCACCGGCAGGAGGGTGATGGTGAAACCGGCTCTTTCCAGAGTACGCAAGGGATTGAGTATAGAGAAATGGTCGATGGCAGACGATATTATATGTTTTCCCTTGTTTCGATGGGCGGCGGTAAACCCTTTTAAGGCCATGTTGTTGCTTTCCGAGGCACTGGCCGTGAAGATGATCTCTCCCGGATTGGCCCCTACCAGGGCAGCTACTTTTTCCCGCGCTTCTGCCAGGGCTTCATGGGGTCGTTCGCCCAGATTATGAAAACTGGTGGGATTGCCATAATGCTCGGTGAAAAAGGGCAGCATCGCTTCCAGTACGGCTGGGTCTACGGGTGTGGCTGCGCCATAATCCAAATTGATTTCACGCATTATCCTCATCCTCCTGTATCAAGAATTCTTACTCTGAATCTTCACCTGCTGAATGGATTTTTCAACAATCTAGGAAGAGTACTTACGGTACTCCCGAAACAGTGCACGATAAAACAGCAGTCAACCCATAGAATCAATTACTGATATGATGATATGCTGCGAATTATGAAACATTTTTCTCAAGCTCCCATTGAATGGGTACAACAATGTCGAAGGTCAAGATGGTTGAGTTATGAATTCGAAGGAATCCGGTTTCAACAAAGAACCAGGTCTTTCTTTAAGTATATCATTCTCATTCATTCACCGCTAGTATGAGCGAGTTTTGTCGAGCTTGAGAGTGTTGATTTGGTGGTTGGGGCATACGATTGAAATGAAGAATTGCCAACAGCGACATCGGGTGAATTTGGGGATAAAACTAGTGTTCATGCCGTGGGTACTCGTTCAAATTGAATGTGCAATTACAGAAAGAATTTCATTCTAGTATCTGATAAAATGGATATGGAGCCACGGCAAATAGATACACTTCATTATACCGGTATAGGAAAGTGAAAGGACCCATAGGGATCATAATGGGTGAGGGGGTGCAGCAATGACAGAGAATGAGAAGTGGGATGCAGTAATTGGCAATGATTCCAATGCCGATGGTCAGTTCTACTATGCAGTCAAAACGACGGGTGTTTTCTGCCGTCCTTCGTGCAAATCCAAAGTACCCGGTAAAGACAATGTCCTTTATTTTGACTGCGTTGAGGATGCCATTGCAGCGGGTTTTCGACCGTGCAAGCGTTGCCGTCCGGAGCTGGCGGATTATCAGCCGCAGAAGGATATTGCCAAGCAAACTAAAATTTTGATTGAGCAGTATCATTCACAAAAGGAAAAACTAACAGGTGAACTGCAGAAACTAGGCATGTCCCATCGCCGGATTGCTCAGATATTTAAGCAAGAGTACGGGGTATCCCCCACAGTTTATGCAAACGATCTGAAGATACAAATCGCCAAAGATCAACTGAAGCAATCAAATCTGCCGGTCATTGATATTGCCTATTCTCTCGGTTTTGAAAGTCTATCTGCTTTTTTTACTTTTTTCAGAAATTATACAGGACTGACACCTGGAGAATACAGAGATCACCCAGGGAAATCCCAATCTTCAGCAAAAGGCTTCTTCTATACTTACGACACGATTTTGGGACCCATTACCATTGCCAGCAGTGGATCGGCCATTGTAGCTCTGAAATTCGGCAGCCAAATGCAGACTGATCTCCGACAGCAAAGGTCCTCATTAACGGATCGTACTGCGGATGCACTGAATGAGTATTTTTCAGGAAAGAGAAAGCATTTTGATATTCCCCTGGATCCCCAAGGAACTGAGTTCCAAAAAAGTGTGTGGAAAGCACTATGCCAAATCCCCTTTGGTGAAGTAAGGACGTACAAGGAAATTGCCCAGGCAATCGGGAAACCCAATTCAAGTCGAGCGGTGGGGATGGCCAATAACAAAAATCCCATCCTGCTGCTGATTCCCTGCCACCGTGTCATTGGGTCCAATGGTTCCCTAGGGGGGTATTCCGGCGGAATGGACAAAAAGGAAAAGCTGCTGCAGCTTGAACAGGAGTTTAAATTCTCATAAGATTACAGTTTAAAAATTTGGATGGGGGAAAGACGTAGATGGTAAAGAAATATTTTAATCCGGGTTGTGCCCTGAGTATCTACAAGCCCGAAATGGAAAACCAGCTTTTGCGTTTCTTGAATGAAAACTACGGGGAAACCCATCTCCACAATGTATGCTGCCGGCATGATCCCCAGGTGGAGGAAGGATCGCGAATAATCAATGTTTGTGCAGGTTGCGATCAGCGCTTTTCTAGTCTGTACCAGGGAGTATCCACCATTTCATTATGGGAGGTGCTGGATGGTCTTGATGGTTTTCCATATCCAGACTATGGAGGATTGACTATGTCTGTCCATGATGCCTGCCCGATTCGCGATAAACCGCAGGTGCATCAGGCTGTGCGCAGTCTTTTAAGGAAGATGAACATACAGGTTGTTGAAGCGGAATTTCATGGGACACGTTCTATATGCTGCGGTGATGACTATTATGGGAAAATACCCATCGAACGTGTTCATCAGCATATGAAGAAACGAGCCGATTCAATGCCGTGCCAGGATGTTTGTGTCTATTGTGTTTCCTGTATTAAGTCCATGCACATTGGCGGTAAATCACCGAGGCATTTGCTGGACCTTCTTATGGGGGAAGCAACCGAGCCGCAGGTTTATGATACCGTGCAATGGCACAAGGATTTAGAGGATTACATTGATGAGCATTGAATACTTATGATTCTAAGACTCCGGATAGGGCCAAAATCAATTTTGTATGCCGTCAAAACTCTGATAGCACAAATATCCGGAATCGAAACTATCCAAAAATGAGGGGAAACCATGGAAACGATGAAAAAGAATGAATTGATTTCTGCAATTCATGATTTTGTGGACCACAGCAAAGAGAATCGAGTGAGTGCTGAAGATGCGATTTATCCCCATCTTTCAGGCATGCGGATATTTGATTCTCCATTGGTGGGGTTTTCCAGTGCGGACGATGAATTTTACACAACGATATTCAAGCAAGAAGGTGTGATTCATCCTCTCTTCATGGCTCCCCGGGAATGGATGCCCGAAGCTGTGACTGTCATTTCATTTTTCCTACCCTTCACAAATCAAATTAGGGAGTCCAACAGGAAAAGAATGGACGAGCCGTATGCGCCCGGGATTCCTCAGCGCTGCAGTGCGGAATGGCTTCATGGCAGGATTGAAGGACAAGCTTTCGTCAATACGCTGACCGACTTTATTGAGGAACTGTTGCAATCCAATGGCTATCGAGCATTCTCCCCCACAGGTTCTGGAAGGATTCAGATGCTGATGCCCTATTGCAGCAACTGGTCAGAAAGGCATGCGGCATATGCCAGTGGACTAGGAACATTCGGTTTATCCAAGGGATTAATCACTGAGAAGGGTATGGCGGGACGATTCGGCAGCGTCATTACCGAAGCCTTTTTTGAACCAACTCCGAGATCGTACAACGATCCATTCGAATACTGCAGAATGTGCGGTGCGTGTGAGAATCAGTGTCCGGTTCATGCCATTGACGGTTCGAAGGGGTGCAAGACAGGAAAAGATCATACGATTTGTGCCCCGTACGTGAACGGAGGCACATTGCCCCCTCACGGACCGAGAAATGTAGTTCGGTATGGCTGCGGAAAATGTCAGATCGATGTTCCTTGTGAAATGGGCATACCTCAGTGATGTACATTTCGGTGTATTAGAAACAGGACAATGTACTTGATGATGCAGTTCGAGCAACCTCGTTTGTGTATCCCGGGAACGGATAGTTCGGGTTTTGGATGAATTTGGTATTCTTTCGAGAGTCTGACTTGCGGAAAGCTTTAGACAGATGGTATCAGAGGAACCATGGATAGAAATGGATCTGCGAGGTGTTCTTTATCATTAAGTTTCTTCTATTCACCGAAATTTCACAATGATAAACCACAGAAGCACTTCTGCAGAGGTGCTTCTGTGGTTTATGTCGATAATTCTCTTACCGATTAATCGAAGTGTTCCACATATGCCAATGTGATGCTATCAACAACTGCTTCATCGGGAATGGGCAGGGTGGGATCGAGCTCGCCATTTTCATCTGCAAAGCGAAAGATGAGGAGGCCGCCTTCTTCAATCAGGAACCAGCCGTTCAAAATGTCATCGGACTGATTACTGACCAACTCGTCATAGTAATCCCGGTATTGTGGAAGGAATGTATCTGCTTTATCTCCCACTTTCACTCCCAGGTTTGTTTCGTAATCTGGTATGGCAACATACACTCTCAAAACAGATTGAGTGGTCAGACCAATCGTGAAGTAGATTCGATCCTGGTAATTCCAGTTGGCAACATCTTCTCCATAGTAAGATTCATCGGCACTGGTCGTATCTTCTTCATACTGAGTGCCGTACATCTGGGTTACCGTGTCGGCTGGATCTCCCAAAGCGATATCAGCCAGTGTCGTAATCTCCGGTGGATCGGGATCTGGATCCCCATTCCCACCATTCGGTGTGCATGCTGACAGCGCGAGTATCAGCAAAAGGACAATCAGCAATAGAAAGGTTTTCTTCTGCCACACAATTGACCGCTCCTTTCATTCCAATTTTTTAAAGGTACGGTAAGTGCTCCTCTTAGTTTTAGTATATCCTTTTTGGCGGGTCTTGTGAATTGCATGTTTATGATTTTCTCCCAACTTTTGGGGATTATGATCTGGGACAGCTGGATTCAAAAGTTGCTATTTTTCTATGATCCAAACTTTTCCCAGGCTGTCGTTATGCTGGCAGCTAGTTTCATATCATTGCTGTCCGACTTTGATTTCTGTTGATCGGTCATGATGAAGGAAATTATCGTTCGATTGAAGAATCCATCTCAATTCAATTGTGGTATTGGGACGCCACAAAATTCTATCAACAGCTATAGAGGTGAAGGAATTGGAAACCATGGTTTATGCAGCAGCCCAGATTCAATCGACCAAAGAAAATGTAGAATGCAATATTGAAAAGCATATGGAGTTCATAAGACAAGCAGCAAAATATAAATCCAGTATACTTGTTTTCCCTGAGCTATCCATCACAGGATACGAAAGGGAGTTGGCTGAGAAGCAAAGTTTTGATTATGACGATATTCGATTGGAATGCTTCAAAAATGCAGCGACTGATTATCAAATGTTGATTGTTGCCGGAGCGCCTTTGGCATTGGATGAAAAGCTATACATTGCTTCATGGATTTTTATTCCTGAAAAGGCTCCTGAGATTTATATCAAGAAATTTCTGCATCCCGGTGAGGAAGTATTTTTTCAAACCACCACAAACCATGACCCATTGATTGACTTATTGGATCAAAAAATGTCATTTGCGATCTGCTATGACATTGAGCGGGATGAGCATGTTGAAAGTGCAAAGAAACGAGAAACGAATCTATATATTGCCAGTATCTTCTACACTCAAGGCGGTATTCAATCGGGCCTCCAGCGACTGCAGAGTATTTCCCAGCAAAACTCATTTCATGTGCTGATGTCAAATTATGTGGGTGAAGGTTGGGGACTCCAAGCAGGCGGATGTAGCTCCATGTGGTCCAATCGAGGGGAGCTAATCGTGTCGGCTAATTCTTATTCAGAATGTTTGGTTACTGCAGAAAACAAAGATACAGGGTGGAGTGGGAAGATCATAGAAATGTAATCGAAGAGTTTGTGGCCTAGCAAGCATTGGCATGGGCAGGCTGTATAGGTTGAATCACCGGTCAGATCAAATAGAATGCATATAAAGGGGGGATCTCATCTCGAGATGAGTTTAACTGTGGTTGCAATAAATGTAAACCCAAGGCCGGGAGCCGATACAGAAGCATATGAAGAATTATCGGTTCGCTCAAGGAAATTACCAGCTTATGCAAGAGGGAGAAATTGTCCATAAACAGAAAATGATTCGCTCGCGATTGTATGTTGGAATGTTAACTACCGACAGGATTGAGATTATGATTGCTTGTTCCTATTGGGAAAATCCATTTGTTTTTCTTTGGGGATGGACATGCTGCATTGCAGCGTCATTTCAGCTGCTGTCCCCTCGGATACTCGAAATTGTGATCTGGGATAATCGTCAGATTTCGAAGAAAATCTCTACAATGTGGAAATTAATTGTTTCTTCTATTGTAGCAGCGTTCACTGAATCGAGAATTGTATTGGCCGAGGTGATCTAGTTCCTGTAGAAAACAGGGATGGATTCTGGAACCCTACTGGAAGGACTCTATTTGTAAAACGGAAAAATCCTTGTGCCTTTGAGGTTCACTTCAAATACCCATTTCGGGCAGGACTCATAGCGTTTCATTCATACTGTACTGCAGACTGAGTATGATGACATCTGAGAGGTCGAGATTCAGGCTATTTTTTGGGTAGGTTATGATGCAGTTCTACGTAAATCAGCGTCGGACACGGGTTCGTTTTTGAGAATATTTAGAGAAAAGAGAGCGGAATTCCAACAATTATTCGAATTTCATTGGTTCTAGGAAAATCTCAAGAGCTGTATCATCTGCTGTTTTGGCTGTACAAAAGAAAAGATTTCTCTTTAGGAAAGTGAAAATACGACAGGGGGAATACTTTATGGGGACGCTCATATTCAGCCCGGAAATAAAGCGTGTCCTGGATTCATTTTTGCTGGAAATACCAATTGTTGTCACCGGAAAAATGTTTGGCTATCCGGCCTACTATGTGAACAGGAAACTGTTTGCCTGTGTGTATGAAGACGGTGTTGGCATAAAAGTTCCTTATGAGCGAGCGCAAGAGCTGATTGGAAAGGAAGGCATCATTCCTTTTATACCCATGGGTAGAAGGGAAATGATAGAGTGGATTCAGATTAACCGGACGCAGCCCGAAGAGTATTTGAAGGACAGAGAAATCTTTGAAGAATCCATCGAATATGTGGCAGCTTTGGGAGACAGCCGAACGGTTCGCTAATCCAACCTGTACATTCATGCCAGAGAGGGAAGATAACCGACAATGGAGGGGGTTGGTAAACCGCCAATCGGACTTGAATAGATATATGCTTGTTCATAGAGGACATTAAACTGTTGTAGGGATTATATGAGTAAGGGGAATAGCGAATGAGAATAAATCACACTGCAAAAAGGGTTGTACTGATTGTCATGACACTGGTTTCGTTAACGAATCTTGTTGGGGTATCGGCTGCAGGAATATCAGTCGGACTCGGTATAGGCGCGTATTTTTATTTCAAAAGGTTTGGGAATCTGGCAATGGATGAGTCTGATTTGAATGTCCGAACCATACGGGATGCGGGAAAGAAACCAGGTATATGGCTTTGGGTTTTTATGCCCTCCATAATGAACATTATGGTTATCTTCCTGGCAAAATTCATTCTGCCTAACTACATCGATCATATAGTGGCACGAAGTGAAGGGATGCTGTCTGTAAGCATTCTCCCCATGCTGATAGTACAGCTTCTTTTTTTTGCGTTGGGAGAAGAGATCGCCTGGCGAGGATTCTACCAAAAACAGCTCCAATCATTTGTCCCGATTGGTCCTGCAATCGCAGTTACTTCTGCGATCTTTTCACTGGGGCACTTAACGAGCGGAAGTGCAGTCATTGTGGCATACGATTTGCTCTTTGTGTTTGTCAATAGCATGATTTATGGAAATATTTTTCGAAAAACCAATCACCTCTGGCTCAGTACTGTTTCCCATTTTACCGCCAACTTGACTGCGGTGATCATCCTGTTCTTTCTGTAAGCACACCGCTCAAAATCCAATGGCTGTCAATATCGTATCTACTGATGATTGTTGGAGATTGCGGTCTTAGCTCCATCTTTCAGTTTAATGAATACAGTTTCCGGGAAAATCACTGCAGTTTTCTGCAGGAAATGGGAGCCGTACAAGGAGATTGCCATCAGCACTGAGAATCAATACGCTAGGCAGATATTTTGAATTAATCTCAGAAGGTGGGTGTAACTATGCGATCAAATCAAAAAGTGCTGCTATTGTTGTTGGTTATCGTTTTGATTATCGCAGCTGGTTGTTCATCCGGTGAAGTTGACAATGCAGAAGAGCCGGATAATGGGAATCAAGGGGATATGGACCAGGCTAAGGCTGAGGATATAGCTCTAGCCCATGCGAATGTGGATCGGGTTGCCGTGACGTCTTTGACAACGAAACTCGATAATTATGGTGGTACTGAAGTGTATGAGATTAAGTTTGTGTACAATGATAGGGAATATGAGTACAAAATTCATGCTCAAACCGGTGAGATCGTTGAAGCAGAGAGTGATAACTAATTGGATCCAAATTATTGGAAAGAGAACCTCCAGGTTGGCGTGAGTTGGATGCAAAGACTTGGAGGTTCTTTCAATGCTGTACGCTGCAATCTTTGATTAATCCTCTTTCAGTTTCAATGTTTATTCACGGTGAAGGATAGACTCAATCAATGCCGAAAGAATCTACAAGGTCAATGCAACGTCTACAAATCCGGGGACGATCAACCGGGAATGCATCCGAGAGAGTCTTTTCAGCGCATCAAGATTACTCAATGCTGCAGGCGAAAGATATTGTGGAGATGCCCGCCGAAAAAAAAGTGGCAGATAATGGGCAATGTTTCTACAGGTCCACAGTGGCTGGATTGGATACCTATGAATTAGCAAATGAGGTGAAGACTAATGTTGGAGGAGCTCATATTGATGATTGCTCCAATCATCATTAATGTACTTGAGTTGATCGGAATACTCATCATTGCCTACACATCGCTCCAATGCTTCATTGAGTATTTAATGAATAAACTGAATCCAGACAATCGAGTGATTAAAATCAAATTGGCTCAGGGAATAGCATTGGCTCTGGAATTCAAATTGGCTTCAGAAATCATCAAGACAGTAATCGTACGAGACATTGCTGAAATCTATGTCCTGGGTGCAATCATTGTAATTCGAGTTATTCTGACATTTGTAATTCATTGGGAGATAAAGACAGAGATGGGGAACGAATACTCTTTAAAAGCCATCGATCGTGGCGAGAAATAGTGGGGGTTTCCAAAAACCGGTATCTAAAAAACACTGCATGGATCGGACCAATTGCATGACTACAGCAATCGGGTTCAATCTTGGGATCCCAGTCAAAAAGGGGGGGCTACCATGGTAAAGAGACCTGCAAATATTGTTCTTACTTTTATACTGATATTGGCTATCGCTTCAGGATGTTCTCCAGAACAGTCTCCAGAATATGTGGATATATCGGTGGAAGAAGCCAGAGATCTCATCGATAGCAATCCGGATATTGTGATCATTGATGTCTCACCCAACTACGATCAAGGGCATATACCTGGAGCCGTGAATTATTATCTGGGAGATGGATCACTGGACAAAGCGATCCCGATGTTGGATACATCCAAAACCTATCTGGTATACTGTCATGTCGACAGTGTATCCATTGCGGGAGCAGAAAAACTTATTGAGGCCGGATTTAAAACTGTATACCGGCTGGAAGGCAATTATGCAGCCTGGGTGGAAGCGGGATATCCCATCGAAAAATAAAATCCAGCAGAGTGTTGCGTTTTCAAGTAAGGCACCCTCTTGTCTACTCCATGGGGGTGTTTTATGGTTGGAAGTCCACATGGAAAGCGTCGAACACATGGATGAAAAATCATGGAGCCTATTTAGTGAGGTCCGATTCCAAGTACTTTCAGGTGGGATTGGATCGGTTCTGGGTGTATCGGTCCAGGCAGAGACCTTAGTAAAGAATCAATTTCCGTATTTGTCAGACAGAAGTTTTCGTGTGCAATTCAAAACTGCCTGCACCAATACGAGGGAGACTGCCGGCCATCTTCTCTTGAAGTGCGCCATGGTCAGGATTGGCGGATCAGGATTTCCACATAAGTCCGGGCTGGTCGGAGTGAATTGTGAACTCGGGAAAGGTGGCTTTATGGATGTGGAATGTGCTCTTTTTGGGGTTGATCAGCTTTTTTGCTGATATCAGTTCTGAAATGGTATATCCAATTATTCCCCTCTATTTGACAACGACGTTTGGTGCAACACCGGCATTAATAGGCATAGTTGAAGGGATTGCAGAGAGTCTTGCCAGTTTGCTGAAAGTTTTCAGCGGATACATAACAGATAAATATTATCGCAAGAAACCCATTGCCTTTTTGGGGTATGCAACCGGACTGATCTACAAAGCAGCACTGATAACTGCCACTTCGTGGAATGGTATACTGGGTGCACGAGTCATTGACAGAATCGGGAAAGGAATTCGAACAGCCCCTAGAGACGTCATGATCTATGAAAGCGCAGACGCTGCGTCTGTAGGGACAGCTTTCGGGATCCATAAAGCATTGGACATGGCAGGATCAGCCATTGGGATATTCATCGCCTATATATTGCTGGCAAGAGCAAGTGGACCTTTCACATATAAGGATGTTTTTCTTATTTCAATCATACCAGCAGCCATGAGTCTTGCCATGTTTCCTTGCATCAGGGAGAAAACCAGGAAGCGGATGGTACAAGCGCGCGAGCCTTTTTGGACAAATGTCAAAAAACTGGATGGACAGCTGAGAATGTATTTGTTGGTTGCTTTCATATTTACTCTGGGAAATTCATCCAATGCATTTTTGTTGCTTCGAGCTAAGAGTTTTGGTTTTCAGGATACATCGGTTATCCTGCTTTATCTGGTATACAACATTACAGCATCCTTGCTGGCATTTCCCTTGGGCAGGCAATCGGACCGGGTCGGAAGAAAAAGGTTGCTGGTTTCGGGATATTTAGTATTTGCTATGGTCTATCTTGGTTTTGCACAAGCAACCAGTAAAACGTTCATCTTTGCTCTTTTTGTACTCTACGGTGCATATACAGCCATGATCGCTGGTGTGGAAAGAGCATTTATTGCGGAGATTTCTCCCCAAGAGTTGAAAGGCACCATACTTGGTCTGCATTCTACCATTGTTGGAATTACCTTGTTGCCTGCCAGCGCCATTGCAGGCTTATTATGGACATCCTTTGGGGCAGAGACTCCTTTCCTATTTGGCGCCTTTTTGTCTTTCACCGCGGCTCTCATTTTATTGATCGTCATGAAGGACGGAACGAAAACCACTGAAAGAATGATTGAGAACCAAGTCAACTAACCGTATCCGCATCACCCGGGGGAGCCAGGTAGATCTTTTTAAGGGGTATAACGACGCACGATAGAATGCAGTGATGGCATCAATATGCATGAAGAGAGGAGGATTTCCATTGAAGAATGTTGTGATCACAGGCAGTACTCGGGGTATCGGATTTTCAATGGCCATGGAATTCTTAAAGGAAGGATGCCATGTGACATTGTCCGGCAGGGGGGATACACTGGCAGAGCAGCCCATGAATGCAATATCGTCGTATGAAGGAAAATACATGTATGTTCCCTGCAACGTGCAGGAAAAATCCGATTTGCAGCATTTGTGGGATGTGTCGGCTGCCAAATGGGGCCGGATCGATATCTGGATTAATAATGCGGGACAAAATGCCCCCCACATGTTCTCGTGGGAAACGGGTGAAAGGTACACCGAGAATGTGATCAAAACCAATATTCTCGGCATGATATTTGGTTCTCAGGTTGCGGCTACAGAAATGTTGAAACAGGAGCACGGTGCAATTTACAGTATGGAGGGTCTTGGCTCCAATAAAATGATTCAAATCAAGACAATTTTATACGGTGCCACAAAAAGTGCACTGACCTATTTTATGCGCGGGTTAGCCAAAGAACTGAAAGGGACCGGAGTTATTGCGGGTCGATTATCCCCCGGCATGGTGTTGACTGATTTCATTACAAAGTCACCGGATGGGAAAACATCAGAAGTTATGGAGGATCAGGCATTTATCCGGATATTCAATTTACTGGCCGATCGACCGGATACAGTCGCAAAATTTTTCATACCAAGAATACTCAGCAACACGAAGAACGATGCTCAGATTAATTGGCTTACAAACAGAAAGGTGCTCTGGCGTTTTATGACAGGAAGTATGCGCAAAGACAAATTGATATAGACCTGCGTTTAGGGGAGTGTGTCTGTGAAAAGAACATTGCACTTCAATTATACGAACACAGACTGCAATGGCGTGTAATGAAGTCCATGTCGTAATTTGAATGTTGTGTACATGACTCCGCCAAGATTTTTTCAGAGAACTCGGATGATTCCCAAGAACAAAATGAGCAGTTCTACTTCCACATGGATAATCAGAAGGACATTTATGGACTGGAATGACTCTTTGACTGAACTGCCGACAAGATCATAGAATCATAAGCAATCTAGGTACGGCGATGATCCTTTTCCTTCATAAACACGATCGACCCTTCTACATAACTTACCATGAACAGCTATCCACTGGATAGACAAAAATTACTACGAGGAGGTTGACATTTGAATAACAAGGAACCGAAGATCTTATACATCGGTAGTCTGAATGACCATCACAGGGTGAGGATCGAATCTGCAGAACCCGGGTTGGTTCTGCATCATGCTCGGAACCCAGCCGCTGTAGGCGAAATTATATCGGAAGTTGAAGTGGTAGCCGCTCCCATGGTCTATTTCCCCAGGGATCTCTATCTGCGGCTAAAAAACTGAAATGGGTGCATGCTCTCAGTGCTGGTGTCGATGCGATGCTGCACCCGGAGTTCATTGAGAGCTCTGTGCTGCTTTCCAACTCTCGAGGCGTATTTGACATTCCCGTATCGGAACACACGATGATGCTTTTGTCAGCCCTATCCCGGGGACTGCCTCTTTACAATCACAACCAGCACATGGGACTGTGGAAACGTGGGCCTGCCAGTGAGATGGAAGGGAAGGCCATCGGAATCATTGGCATGGGAAGTATCGGCCGGATGATCGCCCGAAAGGCGAAACTGGCTTATGGTATGGAAGTCATAGCCACACAGAAACCCCGGAACCAGGCTGAGCCCAATGTGGACGTGTTGCTAGCGGCGGACGAAATGGATTATCTGCTGCAAAAATCCGATTTTGTGGTGGTGGCAGCAGCTCTGACAAAGAGACGGAAGGGATGATCGGATCACGAGAGCTGCAGATGATGAAACCCACTGCTTTTTTGGTCAATATTGCCCGTGGAAAGATTATTCAGAGTGATGCCTTGATCCAGGCACTGCGCGAACATTGGATTGCTGGAGCGGGTCTGGACGTCGTTGACCCTGAACCCTTACCCCCGGACAGTGAATTATGGCAGCTGGACAATCTGATCCTGACACCCCACATTGCATCAGAAACAGACTCCCATCTGACCAGTGAAAGAATTATTCAGGTCTTCTTGGAAAACCTGCGGGCTTACCGGAAGGGAGAACCCCTGCCGACTTTCGTGGATAAGAAGCGTCGGTATTAAGATTCATCGAATCCAACGGATACTGAAGCAGATGCTTCAGTATCTTTTCTTTGCACGTTGTGAACGACCGGATCGATGGGTCGAGATGATCTGAGATTTCAGACGCCTTCTCTCATCGAAGTGATGCATGTACTAAAACGGCTTCTAATGCCTCAGATTGAGTATTTTCAGAGCATGAAACACTGATTGGGCAATAAATTGACGCTTGACACTGGGATAGTTAATACCGTATAGTGCTAATAGTGTTAATAAAATTCAGGTTACTCAATCATGGTGAAGGAGGTGGGCATATTGAACAGTGTCGAAGAAATGGTGGATGCTCTGGAAAAACTGGTTTCCCACGGAGGTTCCAAAAGCGGAAGAGTCATCGATAAGTTAACCCGTTCTTCCAAAGGGGAGATTTTTATTTTGAAATACCTTTACGAAAAGGATACCACAGTGCTTCCTTCTGAACTTAGTGAAGCGATGGGAAGCAGTACGGCTCGA
Organism: Candidatus Sumerlaeota bacterium; assembly: GCA_040766585.1. GTDB lineage: Bacteria > Bacillota > SLNR01 > SLNR01 > SLNR01 > JAXGQE01. The sequence continues at coordinate 111,915 of JAXGQE010000009.1, read as the reverse complement.
ATTTCTGCTGCTTTGAAAAGCCTTGAAAGCAAGGGTCTGGTTTGCAGAGAGATTGATCCATCGGATCGACGGAATATTCTGGTTTCCATAACACAGGCAGGGCATGATCGGATCGTCGAGATGATTCATCGAAAACACAGATATCTGTCCGCCATACTTACTGAAATGGGTTTGGAAAACGCAAGGCAGTTCGTATGTCTGGCTACACTATTCACTGAGATAGCGCATTCTATGCTCGACAACGAACACATGTGGATGGAATAATTCGATTGAACGGTCGTGAAGAACTGCTTACAGGGAATGAAATCAGTCCTTGTAAAGGCTGTATATGGAATGGGATCACATGGAACTAGGTTCCAGAGGAGGCACATCCGTGGTTAGAATTTTCAAGTACCTTAAACCGAAAGAATGGCAGATGGCTTTTTTTGTTTTGGTCTTTGTTGTGATACAGGTATGGCTGGACTTAAAAATGCCGGATTTCATGGCTGAGATTACCATCCTGACACAAACGCCGGGCAGTGCATTGAGTGAGATTTGGATTGCCGGAGGGAAAATGCTCCTTTGCACATTGGGAAGCATTGTGGCATCCGTGATTATCGGCTTTCTGGTGGCTCGGATAGCAGCTGCTTTTTCAAAACGGGTGCGCAGCCTTCTGTTTCAGAAAGTGGAGTCCTTTTCCATGGAGGAGATCAATCGTTTTTCCACAGACAGCCTGATTACCCGTTCCACCAACGATATTACCCAGGTACAAATGCTGATTACCATGGGGCTGATGCTGATCCTTCGTGCCCCGATTATGGTTGTGTGGGCGATAACAAAAATTGCCGGTAAAGGATTCGAGTGGACGATTACTACTGCGGCAGCTGTCGGTGTGCTGGTCATTCTTATTGGCTTCGCTATGTTTTTTGTTCTACCGAAATTTAGAAAAATGCAGATCTTAACCGACAATATGAATCGGGTTACCCGTGAAAATTTAACCGGACTTCGGGTGGTAAGAGCCTACAATGCGGAGGATTATCAGGAAGCAAAATTTGAAGCTGCCAACAAAGAATTAACGGATACCCAGCTCTTTACCAGCCGGGCCATGGCTTTTATGATGCCGGTGATGATGATGATTATGAACGGGCTTTCTTTGGCCATTTATTGGATTGGTGCTTATCTCATTGACGCTGCCGGGGCGGCCGATAGGCTCATTCTTTTTTCCAACATGGTGGTCTTTTCCAGCTATGCCATGCAGGTTGTGATGTCGTTCTTGATGCTGGTGATGATTTTTTTCATTCTGCCTCGGGCCAGTGTATCTGCCAAACGGCTGAATGAGGTGCTGGATACGGAACCTACCATAGTCGATGGAACACACACAAAGGGTATCGATGGGAAAAAGGGCGAGGTTCAATTCAATCACGTTACTTTCCGCTATCCTCATGCAGCTGAAGCCGTCCTGACAGATGTGAGCTTTTCTGTCAACCAGGGGGAGACCATTGCATTTATTGGTTCCACTGGGAGCGGAAAGTCTACATTAATCAACCTGGTCCCGCGCTTTTACGATGTGACGGATGGAGAAGTACTGGTGAACGGTTTAAATGTCAAGGAGTATACGCAGGAAGCACTGCACAATGTAATCGGCTATGTCCCTCAGCGGGCAGTGCTTTTTAAAGGATCGGTTACATCCAATGTGGGGTATGGGGATAATGGCAGGGAATCTTTCTCTGCCCAGGAGATTCAAAAAGCTGTAGCAATTGCCCAAAGCGAGGATTTTGTCCAGAGTATGGAAGGCGGTTACGATGCCCTTATTGCTCAGGGAGGAGCGAATCTCTCGGGCGGTCAAAAACAGCGTCTGGCCATTGCTCGTGCGGTCTGCCGTAAACCGGAGATTTACATCTTCGATGATAGCTTTTCCGCGCTGGATTACAAAACGGATCGAGTGCTTCGTACCATGCTGAAAAAGGAAACTGCGGGTGTAACAACCATGATTGTGGCGCAGCGGATTGGAACCATCATGGATGCGGATCAGATTATCGTGCTGGACGAAGGGAAAGTGGTTGGACGAGGTAAGCACAAAGATTTGCTGCGGGACTGTGAAGTATACCGGCAGATTGCGTTGAGCCAGTTGAGTGAGGAGGAGCTTGCATCATGACGGAACATACATCGAATCAATCATCCGTGGGCAGAGGGCCAATGGCCGGTGGTCCAATGGGCCGTGGGCCGGTAGAAAGACCGAAGAATTTTGCAGAAACGTGGGGCCGGTTGATTGTCTATTGCAGAAAGTATTTGCCTGCTGTCATGATCGCGCTGGCATTGGCGGCCTTTGGGACTCTGCTTCAGATTATCAGTCCGGATCGACTGAAAGTCATGACCAACGAGATTATGAAAGGGCTACCTGCCATTGTAAACGGTGAGCCAGTCCTTGGGGCCATTGATCTGGCGGTCATCGCCCAAATTGCTTATCAGCTGGTGGGTTTCTACCTGGGTTCTATGGGATTGAGTTTTATACAAAGCTATATTATGGCAACGGTGACACAGAGGGTCAGCCGGAATATGCGGACGGGCATATCGCAGAAGATCAACCGGCTGCCTCTCAAATACTTTGACCGTGTCAGTTTCGGCGATGTGCAGAGCCGAGTGACCAATGACGTGGATACCATCGGGCAAACGATGAACCAAAGTATCGGTACTCTGGTTTCTTCATCCACCATGTTTGTTGGAGCCATCATTATGATGTTTTACAACAGCTGGATCATGGCTCTGGTGGCAATTGTATCCAGCTTAGTTGGCTTTGTACTGATGATTACTATTATGGGAAAATCTCAGAAATATTTTAAGCGGCAGCAAGATGACCTGGGCGCGGCCAATGGCCAGGTGGAAGAGGTTTTTTCGGGCCACAATGTGGTGAAAGCGTACAATGGGGGGAAAGAAGCCATACGCGTTTTCGAAGGGGTCAACGAATCGCTGTACGACAGCGGTTGGCGAAGCCAGTTTATGTCCGGATTAATGATGCCGCTAATGACATTTGTAGGGAATTTCGGCTATGTGGCGGTCAGCGTGGTGGGCGCTGTACTTACCAAAAACGGCAGTATCAGTTTTGGTGTAATTGTGGCCTTTATGATGTATATCCGTCTGTTTACACAGCCGCTTTCTCAGCTGGCTCAGGCTTTGCAGAACATGCAGCGAACCGCAGCTGCCAGCGAACGTGTATTTGAATTTTTTGATGAAGAAGAGATGGCGGACGAAAGCCAGAAAACTAAAGTACTGCAGAAAGTCAGAGGCGATGTGGAATTTCGCAATGTAAAATTTGGCTACACCTCGGACAAAATTATTATTCACGACTTTTCTGCTCACATTCACCCAGGGCAGAAAGTCGCTATTGTCGGGCCAACCGGTGCAGGAAAAACCACCATTGTCAATCTACTCATGCGCTTTTACGAATTGGATGATGGCGAGATTCTCATAGACGGGGTCCCGACCCATGCTGTTCCGCGGGAGAATGTCCACGAACAGTTCGGCATGGTTTTGCAGGACACCTGGCTGTTTGAAGGAACCATCAAAGAGAATATTGTGTACTGCAAAGAAGGAGTCACCGATGAACAGGTTCAGGATGCATGCAAAGCAGTGGGACTGCATCACTTTATCCGTACACTGCCAGAAGGGTATGATACTCCGCTGAATGACAGTGCGAATCTTTCCCAGGGACAGAGGCAGCTGGTCACCATTGCACGGGCCATGATTCAAAATGCACCGATGCTGATTTTGGATGAAGCCACCAGTTCAGTGGATACGAGAACCGAGGTTCTGATTCAAGAAGCTATGGACCGGTTAACCATCGGGCGCACATCGTTTGTAATTGCTCACAGGCTGTCCACGATTAGAAATGCTGATCTGATTTTGGTGATGGACAACGGCGGTATTATCGAAAGTGGAAATCACCAGGATCTCATGGCAAAAGGAGGGTTCTATGCGGAGTTGTACAGCAGCCAGTTTGAGTTGGCTGCATAAGGTAAGATCCAAGCATCGAATCCGGGGATGTCATTCTCATCGGGCAGTGCACGGGATCTTTTCAGCTAGATTACCCCCATTTTAAGACAGCAATTTCATAAAATCCAAGTAGAATAAAAAACCAATGTACATAGCGTGAATGGGCATTGCGGGTATTTTCCATATCCAATGGAAAACAGAGGAAGTATACTGCCTGATGGAGAACTGCTAGATTGCACTCAGTCATGGCAGAAGGAAGTTTATCGGAAGGGGAGATCCGGCATATTCTCCGATCCCGAGACATCAATGATTGATACAAAGCCATACGATCCAGGTGAAAGGCGATAACGATGGAGGGATCTGATGATGCATGTATCCCGATTGCTTTTTCAATTGGAGAAACACGGTATCCGTTTTTTTGCAGGAGTCCCGGATTCTCAGTTAAAGCCGTTTATTCATTGCTTAATCCGGACTTACGGGATCTCCAATAATCACATGATTGCTGCCAACGAGGGCAATGCGGTTGCACTGGCTGCGGGGTATCATCTGGCCACGGGGAAAGTCCCCTGTGTCTATATGCAAAACAGCGGTATCGGAAATATGCTGAACCCTGCAGTTTCACTGTTATCGGAAAAAGTATACGGAATACCGTGTGTCTACGTGGTGGGATGGCGCGGTGCGCCGGACATGACCGATGAGCCTCAGCATCGGTTTCAGGGAGAGATCACCCTGCCGCTGCTGGAAGTGCTGAATGTTCAGTACTGGATTTTGGATACAGATACTGCAGAGCACCAGCTGGACAATAGGATGGAAGCATTTTCATCCCTTCTGGATGCAGGGAAAAGTATCGCTTTGGTCGTGAAAAAAGACAGCCTTCATGATGATGAAGAGATCGTGAACAAGAATGATTACAGTTTAATTCGCGAAGAAATCATTCAGCATATTGTCGGGGCAGCCAGGGAGGATGTGCTTGTCTCCACCACGGGAAAGACATCCCGGGAGTTGTTTGAGGTAAGAGAACACAACGGTCAGTCGCACCAATGCGACTTTCTGACAGTGGGATCCATGGGGCATAGTTCTTCCATAGCTTTGGGGATTGCTGGTCACCAACCCCAGCGCAGGGTCTGGTGCATTGATGGTGATGGAGCACTTTTGATGCATATGGGATCCATGGCTGTCATTGGGGCACAATCTCCCAGCAATCTCGTTCATGTGGTGATTAATAACAGTGCCCATGAATCTGTTGGCGGAGCCCCCACTGTGGCTGATACGATTCAAATGGAACAGATCGCATGGGGATGCGGGTATCGAGAGGTATACAGTGTAAAAACCATGGGCGAACTGGATGATGTGCTGTCCAGAATCGAAGGGAAAAAAGGACCCATTTTCATTGAAGCCAAAGCAGCAGTCGGCTCGAGAAGTGATTTGGGGAGACCCACAAAATTACCCATGGAGAATAAACGACTCTTTATGGAATACCTGAAAACATAATGGGTAAGCAATTTCTTCAATAAGAATTTTCCGATATAGAGATTACGATGGTCAAAGGGTTTTTGAGTGAACTGGGATGGTGCGTGGTACCATTCCAATTATTTGCCAACAAACTGCAATAATTTCAATATTGGTCTAAGAGTCTTTCAGGGATCTCATCAAAGGAGTCAATAAGTGGTATAATGGATCTAAGATGGCACGATATGCCAAAAGAATCGTTTCAAAAAGGGGGAATAATGCAATGAGTGAACTGACTTTTGCCATTCAAATGGAAATGGATGGGGAGCAGTACTATTTAGACCAGGCAGAGAAGAACCAGGGGACGGCATTGTATGACGCCTTTGTTTTACTGGCTGAGGCTGAAAAGAAGCATGCTGATTTATTGAGGAGGAAGTTTGCGGACTTCCAGACCTCAAGAGATGAGAATGATCTGGATTCCGATTCAACCAGTTTGTTCTCCAAAAAGGCGGATTACGAAGGAGAAGACGATGTAGTACCCGGGCAATTGGAAGTGTATGCTGTTGCCCGAGATATGGAGCAGAAGAGTATCGATTTGTATAAAAAGCTGTTAATCGAAGCCAACGATGAACCGAGCAAACAGCTTTTTGAGTTTCTGGTTAGACAAGAACAGGATCACTATTCATTTTTTGATGAATTAATTTCTCTGCTGATGCGGCCCCGAGAATGGGTTGAAGATGCCGAATTTGGTTCTCGGAAAGATTATTGATTTAAAAAATCATTGACCTGAGCCATTTATTGCAGTATCATACCGGTAATGTGCATATGCCCGGCAATCGGTGTCGATTCATCTTAAAGAGGATACCCCTTTAGGCAAGGAGTTGCCATGTAGGCAGCCTGTGAGTCTGAATAGACCAAGAGAAGTCCATGTCAAGGGATTGAATTCTTTCCTGCACAACAAAATGCAGCTGAAGGTGAGGCGGAGTGATCTGCTGGGAAAGGGTGGAAACATCCTGATATTTACATAGTGCCGATAGTAAATCGATCAAAGGAGAGAGTCTCATGGCAAAGCAAAAAAAGTATATGACCATGGATGGCAACACGGCTGCAGCATACACATCGTATGCATTCACAGAGGTTGCCGGGATTTACCCAATCACACCGTCATCACCGATGGCTGCATACATTGATGAGTGGGCGCAAGATGGGAGGAAGAACATTTTTGGCCAAACGGTCAAAGTTGTGGAAATGCAGTCTGAAGGTGGTGCTGCGGGATTTGTCCATGGATCGCTGGCCGCCGGCGTCCTGGCTTCGACGTACACCGCATCCCAAGGTCTTCTTCTGATGGTTCCCAATATGTACAAAATCGCCGGTGAACTGCTGCCCGGTGTATTTCACGTGTCTGCTCGTGCTTTGGCCAGTCACGCCCTGTCAATCTTTGGAGATCACGGTGATGTGATGGCTTGCCGACAAACCGGTTTTTCTATGATCTGTGCCTCCAGTGTTCAGGAGGTGATTGATCTGGCTGCTGTGGCCCATCTTTCCGCCATAAAAGGGAGGGTTCCAGCCATCCATTTCTTTGACGGTTTCCGAACATCCCACGAGATCCAAAAAATTGAAGTACCCAATTACGAGGACATGGCTAAGTTGGTGGACATGGATGCGATTGAAGCGTTCCGAGCCCGCAGCCTTTCACCCAATCACCCTACACTTCGAGGAACCGCCCAGAACCCCGACATTTTCTTCCAGGCCCGGGAAGCGGGCAATGTTTTCTATGATAGCCTGCCGACCATCGTGGAATCGTATATGGCCGATATCAATAAACTCACCGGCCGCAATTATCAGCTGTTCAATTATTACGGTGCACCGGATGCGGACCGCATCATTATCGGCATGGGTTCCGCATGCGAAACTATGGAAGAGACCATCGATGTTTTGCTGTCAAGAGGGGAAAAAGTCGGTATGGTCAAAGTGCATCTGTTTCGGCCCTTCTCGGTGAATCATCTTTTGTCAGCCATTCCCGACAGTGTGAAAAAAATTGCGGTCCTGGATCGGACAAAAGAACCGGGAGCGCATGGAGAACCCCTGTATCTAGATGTCTGCGCTGCCTTCGCAGGTAAGGAAAATGCTCCGGTTATCGTGGGTGGGCGCTACGGGTTGGGTTCCAAAGACACTACCCCGGATCAGATCCTTGCGGTGTTTAAGAATCTGAGCCATGAGAAACCCCGAACCAACTTTACCATAGGAATTAACGACGATGTGACCAACCTGTCACTGGATATCGATGAAACCATTGATGTGGCTCAGCCCGGTACAATTGCTGCTCGTTTCTGGGGTCTTGGAGCAGACGGCACGGTTGGAGCGAATAAAAACTCCATCAAGATCATCGGCGATCATACCGACATGTATGCCCAAGCCTATTTTTCCTACGACTCTAAAAAGTCCGGCGGGGTCACCATCTCCGACTTGCGATTTGGGAAGAGTCCCATCCGCGCGACTTATCTGGTGGACAAAGCGGATTTCGTCGCCTGTCACAATCAGTCCTATGTGGATAAATATGATATGCTGACTTCCCTGAAGCCAGGGGGTATATTCCTGCTCAACACAGGCTGGACTATTGACGAGCTGGATGGACACCTGCCTGCTGCTATGAAGCGCTTTTTGGCCAAGAACAAGATTCAGTTCTATACGATCGATGCGGCCACGCTGGCTCGGAAAATTGGTTTGGGCGGCCGAATCAATACCATCTGCCAGGCAGCCTTTTTCAAACTGGCCCAAGTCATTCCTGTAGAAGAAGCTGTGACTTACATGAAAGAATTCATCGTCAAGTCATACGGCTCCAAGGGCGAGGAGATTGTCAAGATGAATTATGCCGCCGTCGATGCGGGAGTCAACAACATCCATGAAATCCAGATTCCTGCAAGCTGGGCAGATGCTGTGGATGGTCCGGCTCAAGAGAAATCAGTGCCGCCTTTTGTAAAGGATGTGGTGAATGTCATCAACGCCCAGCAGGGCAACAAGCTGCCGGTCAGCACATTCAGCGGTCGTGAAGATGGCACTTTCCCCCAGGGAACCAGCCAGTATGAAAAGCGTATGATTGCAACCCAGATACCCATTTGGGATGAGAAAAAATGCATCCAGTGCAACCAGTGTTCCTATGTCTGCCCCCATGCAGTCATTCGTCCATTCCTGCTGGATGATGAGGAAGCAGCCATGGCTCCGAAGAATTTCGTCACCAAACAGGGGATGAAGCCTTACGACAGCTACCAGTACCGCATGCAGGTTTCTGCTCTGGACTGCACCGGCTGCGGTTCCTGCGCCAATGTCTGTCCAGCTCCGGAAAAAGCTCTGTCGATGAAACCCATCATGAGCAACCTGGATCAGGCCGACAACTGGGAATTTGCTCAAACTTTGACTGTAAAGCCGAATCCGATGAATAAGAGCACTGTCAAAGGCAGCCAGTTCGAACTACCGCTCTTTGAATTCAACGGTGCCTGTCCTGGATGTGGGGAAACCCCCTATATCAAACTGGTCACCCAACTGTACGGTGACCGCATGCAGATCTCCAACGCTACAGGGTGTTCGTCCATCTACGGAGGATCCGCCCCGTCCATGCCGTATACCATGAATCAAAAGGGGCAGGGTCCGTCCTGGGGCAATTCACTGTTCGAGGACAATGCTGAACACGGTCTGGGTATGCATTACGGCGTCAAGCAGATGCGGACCCGAATCGCAGATAACTTGAAGGAACTGATCGCTCTCAATCCGGGGGATGCCATTCGGTCTGCCGCCAGCAAATGGCTGGACACTATGGATGACGGTAAGAAAACTCGGGAAATCAGCGATGCTTTGTCATCAGCACTCAAGGCCTATGACGGAAGCGATGCAGCGGTTTCGGCCCTGATTGATCAAACGCTGGCACTGGAAGACTATTTCATCAAGCGCTCGACCTGGATTATAGGGGGAGACGGATGGGCGTATGACATCGGCTATGGGGGACTTGACCATGTGCTGGCCTCCGGGGAGGATGTCAATGTGCTGGTTCTTGATACAGAAGTCTACTCCAACACCGGCGGGCAGGCCTCCAAAGCAACCCAAACCGGCGCTGTGGCTGAGTTTGCAGCCGGTGGAAAGGCCATTAAGAAGAAAGACCTGGGCATGATGGCCATGAACTACGGGTATGTCTATGTGGCTCAGGTAGCTATGGGTGCCAATCAGGCCCAGACGCTGAAAGCAATAGCCGAAGCCGAAGAATGGGATGGTCCATCCCTGGTAATCTGTTACTCACCATGCATCAATCACGGTATTAAAGCCGGTATGGCCATTTCGCAGAAACAGCAAAAAAATGCGGTGGACTGCGGTTACTGGCATCTGTACCGCTTCAATCCAGCCCTGAAAGAGGATGGTAAGAACCCATTCACATTGGATTCCAAAGAGCCGACTGGAGATTATGCTGAGTTTCTCCAAAGCGAAGTTCGCTATGCAGTTCTTCTGCAGAAATACGGACCGGAAAAAGTGTCTGAGATTCTGGCAAAAGCGATTACAGATTCCAAGGATCGTTACAACTCCTATAAGCGGCTGGCAGAGACTGAAATCTTCTGATAGGTTTCAGAGGAAAAGAGAAATGTGTTCCGACAGTACGAGAGCCCCTCTTTGCTCGCGGAGGGGTTCTCGTATCCTTTTGACCTGCAGAGGCGAATGGGTGGAAATCACTCTATATCATGGTTTTCTTAGGTTGAGAGGTAGAGGACACATAAAGACTGAAGAGCGAAGTATGTTATTGGTAAGTAGTGTGTTAATGCAAGGGATAAAGAGTATTCAAATTTATAATCATGACCGGAGAATCGATGGCAGGTAATATCTGTCAGATTGGAGAAAGAATTACCGTAAAAAAATCGTTGTGAGTGAGGTGCAAACGAATCATGGCAAAGAAAATATTTTTAATGACGATTGTGCTGATGGTATTGCTGTCGGGGTGTTCATCAAGCAGCAGTTACAGCTTGACTAAACCGGTCGGAGAGATATCTAATCCTGAATTGCTTGCTTTGAGCTACGAAAATTTCAACGGTAAAAAATTCGGGGATTTCTATCCGTTGGGCGAGGGGGAGACTGTCGAATTTCATGTGGTGGTTGAAACGATCAGTGGATCGCTGACGATCTATGTAACCCTTGATGATGATTCAGACGAAACTGTGTATATAGCCGAAGATATTTCTACTTCAGAATTCTACTTTACCATTGATGAACCGGGAGAATACGAATTGTACCTGGTCGGCGAGAACCACAAAGGCGGCTACAGTATCTCAAACTCCCGGACATATAACCCCTAGAAAAGGGTATGGGTGGCAAATGACAGACTCTTGATGGCTCCGTTTGTCAGGATCCATTTATAATATCCATAATCAAATAAACTCCTGGCTGTTTTGTGAAGAAATCATGAGATTTCTGCATTATGCAGCCAGGAGTTCTTTCATGGATGACCGGTGGACAGTGTCACTTACTCAGGGTGTTCATGGGTGGAAGCAGACAATGCAGAAAATGACATCTGGCTAATCAGAACACTCCTGAATCTGAAGGGTATAGGTTTCTATTCGGGCAAACCTGTCTTGGGAAGTTCCTCGTAATCAGCTGGGGTATCCGGAAGAACTTCATTTCCTCCTTTTTCTTCGTCTTCATCCAAAGCTATGGCACGCAGTTCATTTTCATTTTCCGATGTGAGCAAATAGGTTATATTGGGAAGAATCTCATCCATCAAGATAACATTTTCCACTGAACCCATCAGTTCACCATCCATATATATCTCCAATCCCACCAGGGATCCTGCAGGTATAAGAACCGGCGAGTTAAAACGCATAATGCCTTCGAATAAATTCGTTTCAACTTCGTACGAGTTATTGTTGAAGATGATGAATATCTTGATCTCAGGTAATTTTACAACTTCGAAAGTGGCTGTTTTTGTGGTAGTTTTCCCTGAAGAATTCGTGACGCTGTAAGTTACTGTATAAGAGCCTTCCACTTGGGTATTCACATCATTTTGAAGTACCTCAATCCGGTCGGTGATGTCACCATCATCCATATCCCAGGCATAAGCATAATTCAATGGGTCGAATTCCTGACCAAGGAAGAGGACTCCACCGTTTGCATCCAATGACGGATATGAATAATCAACGATCAGGACCTGTACCGTGAATCGATCTTGATTGTGATCCGAATCTTCCACAAGCAAAACCAGTTCATATTCTCTGGCAACGTTCACATCCACATTGTGGGACTCTACCTGAATCAATGCACTGATATCGCCATCTTCATAATCGTAGGCTTCTGCGTTTCGTGCAATTTCCTCTAAGTCATTCCCGATGCCCATTTCCCACTGTTCTGCTGAGAATATCTTTGGTTTCGAATCAGCTAGTACGATAACCCTTCGACCGTTTCCTCCGGAAATTCCCATTGAATTTTCAACGGAATAATACGTCCAGTAGAGTCCAGGTTCATCTGTGTTGACTTCGTCCCACTCAACCGAACCAAATGGGTAATGTCTTCGTCGGTTTCATCTGTTGCTGTGACCCCGGCCAGTGGATCATAGGGATCCCCTACTTTGAGGATCATGGTTTCAGCCAGAATTTCCGGTTCTTTCTCGGGTTTGCCAAATTCCTCGACATAAACAGGAATTGAAACGGTCGAAGAATTTGAATCACTGTCAGTGGCTCTCACTGTGACATCGTATAGACCCGGTATGATACTATCCACTGTGTTCCCCAAAATTTCCAAACTAGAAGATATGTTTTGATCCTCAAGGTCATAGGCTTGTATGTAATTGAAGGGATCAAATTCCTGTCCCAGTTCGACATAAATTTCAGGAGGCCAGATAAATGGATTGCTGTCCGGCACCACAACTGCATATCGCATCCATTCTCCGTACTGGGAACTGCTGTCTTCAACATAATAGAACATGATGTATACTCCCACTTTGCTGGTATCTATGGGTTCTCCGTCGTATATCACTAAATGGGTAATATTACCATCGTTGTCATCGATAGCACTGATCCCCGCCATGACGTCGATTGGATTCGGATCCCCCTGCAGGATGACAATATCGTTGCCCGTAATCTCCGGAGGTGAATCAACGGCTAAAACATTTTGCATCGCATTAGAATGGACTCCTCCGGCAAAAATGAGAACTAAACTGATCAGAATGGCCAAACTTTTTCTCATAAACACACACCCTCCCTTATTTCTGTCTAGATAGAATTAGAAAATTGTATGTGCATGCTTTTGGCCGATTCCCCCTTTCTGAGCATCCTGCAATTTCACCATACACCTAATATTTCCAATTTGCAACGTTTATTTTCTCGATTCAATTTTGAAATCATTGTACCGCAATATGGAGTGATTCTCTCTAGATATATGAAGTCACTTACAATGAAAGTTGCTTTACTTGGGATCACGGTTACCTACATTGAATACATCCATGATCGTGAAGAATGAAATGTAAAAGCAAGAACATGAGAGGTTCAGGATGAGTAAGGGATTGTAGCCTTACACTAAGAAAATCTCTACACATGGAAAATTCTTTAGAGTAGACAGGAGGGCATAGCGGATACTTCAGTTCGAACCATAGAGCTATGAAAAAAATTTCTCTTATATCCGGCAGGTTGGAAGGGCACGCTCTCATGGGATGTGGTATTTTGCATGGAAATGGCATATAATGAAAGAAACGGATGTATTAAAAATATGCCAACACGGACAGTCCAGCTTTCAGTCAGGAAGAAGCTGAAAACTAGGATTGTAAAATTGAGAAGACCCACGGTAATATGTCAAGACCTTAAAACTGGGAAATAATTATGAACAGAGAAAAAAGGCAACATAAAATTACCCCCTGTTAGCTACAAACTAACTGGAATTAGATGCAATCAAGGATTGGGGCAACTAGTTTTTCATCACCTCCGGTTTGTAGATCTGTCCTCTGCTCAGCAAGGCATAGACCAGTCGAATGAATTTGCGGGCAGTTAACACCAACGCGCGTTTATGCTGGTGCTTCGTCACCTCTTTGAATTTGGTTTGGTAATAGGCTTTGTACTCCTCATTGTGTACCCGCAATGAGTTGGCAGCCTCGACCAAGTAATAACGAAGATAACGGTTTCCGTGTTTTGTAAGGCGCCTGTCTTCGGCATCAAAATCACCGGACTGGTGTCGTGACCAGGTTAAGCCGGCATATTGGGCAAGAGCAGCTTCATTACGGAAGCGTGAGATATCACCTACCTCCGCAAGGATTCCTGCTCCCCAGACTGGTCCTATGCCAGGAATTGTCGTAAGGGTTTGAGGAATCGCAGCAATCTCTTTAGCAATAGCCTTATCTAAACTTTTGATCTGGCTTTTAAAGAACTCAATATTGTGTAAAGTCATGCTCAGAGTGACGTCAATGGAGTCTTTCATCTTAGGACTGAGCCGGTATGCCTTTTTAGCCATAGCCTGTATCTGTGCTGCCATACTTTCGATGTCATTGAGACGATTATTGCCGTTGGTGGCTATGAAACTTGTCAGCTCCTGAGTGTCCATGTTTGCCAGTTCATCAGGAGAAAAATCCCTCAGTAAGGCCAAAGATGCTTTGCCAAAGGTATTACTGAAAGGGTTGTCCCTGCGGTAGTTGGAGAATTTCAAAAAGATCATGTTGCCAGCTCTGTTTTGTTCAGCTGTAACAAGCTCAATCAGGTGCCATCGGTGGCGGGTTAACTGAAGCAGAGGCTCAGTAAGCTTTCGATGATGAGAGTACGGTTCAAGCCGTCCGAAACGAATCCGTTCGGCAATCAGCCAGGAATCAAAATGATCCGTTTTAGGGCGCTTAGGGAATGAATTTTTAAAGCCAGCTACCAAGGCAGGGTTAATCTCGTAAACAAACCAGCCGTGACTAATGCCTCCGGTGGAAACAAGAAAGTCCCGCAAATGTGCACCATAAACGGATGTAGCTTCAAAACCGACATGAACCTCGGCTGCCTCAAAAGCGGATATGAAGTCAAAGATTTCGTTTGCACCATCAAAATCATTGGTATAGATGCGGGAGGAACCCAGCTGGTGGCCATCCTGATCCAGGCAGCAAAGCACAGCATCTTTAGAACTGATGTCAATGCCTGCAAACAGTTTGCTAATCATTATGGTCACCTCCTCGGATTGATCACAATTAGGGCATACCCTGAGGTCTTACCGTATTAACAACCTCGCTACCATAAGAGTTCACTGCCGCTGCGATGTGGGTACACCCAGGTTTGCTGAGACCGGGGACAGCGCCCGTAGCGACTCGACCCACGAGTAAGAATTCTACGCTAAGCTCAGGGACTCACTCTTTTGAAAGTAGTCATACTGATAAGTAGCTACAGGGGGAAAAAGAGGAACCCCGATCAACCTAAGTTGATTCTCTCAAAAGGTACGCCCTTTGGCAATAAAGTGTTTCCAATTAAATTATACGAGGGGATTGGCTTTTGGTTGCTGCCAAATCAAGACCAAAAATGCTTGAACAGCACACACACTCTTCATCCCATCACTACTGTTCAGTATGAATGGACGATCTCCTGCCGGTCTGGATATTTTTGTTCATTCGGGCAGGGAGACCAAATAAAGTAGCGAAATATCGAATGTACAATCATTGCTTTCCATTACCTAGAAAAGAGGTGCTTCAATGAAAAATTCCAATCGATTTTCCGATGAAACCGTCATTTTGTATTCCGGTGAAAAAGCCAACGTGGCGGCATCCTATCCGGAAGCACTCCCGATTTATCAGACTTCCGCTTTTGTTCTGAAAGATCTGGATACCATCAAGGAGATGAATGAAAACCCGCAAGGAGCTTACTATTACTCCCGCTCCGGCCATCCCAACCAGGATAGTTTGTCCGAAGTGTTGGCCAAAGCCGAAAAAGGGGAAGCTGCAGCCGTTTGTTCCTCCGGGATGGCGTCCATTTTCGCCGGTATCCTGGCGGTGGTTGAGGCCGGTGATCACATTATTTGCGCCGATGCCATCTACGGTGGGACCTACGGTCTGCTGAAAAATGACCTGGCCCGTCTCGGCGTCAGCTACTCGTTTGTGGACCTGAATGACGAAAAATCCCTGCGCGGCGCCATCCGACCCGAAACAAAGCTAATTGTGACAGAAATTGTCACCAATCCCTTTGTTCAGGTCATCGATATCGAACTGGTGGTCAAAATTGCCCATGAAAACGGGATCAAGGTCCTGGTGGACAACACCTTCACCACCCCCATTCATATTAATCCCCTGGAATGGGGCGTGGATCTGGTCATCCACAGCGCCACCAAGTTCATCAACGGACACAATGATGTCATAGCCGGTGTAGTTATCGGCTCCAAAGAAATGGTGCAGAAAGCCAAGCATTTTATCGTGTCCATGGGCAGCGTCATCAGCCCGTTCGATGCCTGGCTGGTGCTTCGGGGGATCAAAACCATGAATTTGCGTGTCCCTCGTCAATCCGAAAATGCCCTGGCTGTGGCAAAAGCTTTGGAACAACACCCCAAAGTGAGCAAAGTATTTTATTCAGGACTGGAGTCCAGCCCGTACCATACCCTGGCCAACAAGGTGCTGAAAGACGGATATGGAGCCATGATGAGTTTTTATCTGCCGGATGATCGGGAAAAGGTCAATCGTTTCATGAACAACCTGGAACTGATCCGCTTTGTCACGACTTTGGGCGGGGTTCGGACCACCATGTCCCATCCCAACACCACATCCCATCGGGATCTGGAACAAAGTGTCAAAGACCGCATGGGGATTCACGATGGACTGATTCGACTGTCGGTAGGAATAGAAAAGGGTGGGGATCTGATCCAGGATCTGATGACGGCCCTGGATAGTATGTAAAGCATATCACCAAAGGAGCTGCTGGAAATCCGGCAGCTCCTTTTTATGGATAAAGAATATTTTTGGATCATCATAAGTAAATTTCGACAAATAACTACAATATCAAGTAAAAACTGTTGACACAACTGGAATTCTTACAAGTGATAATACGGCTCAATTGCAGGAAAAACGTTGATACCTTTGGATGGAAGGAGTATAATTATACCAAGAGTATTCATCTTTATACGGATGCAATGACGACAGACATTCATCTGGACGCTTGTGCCTGCCTGAGCAAATAGCGTAACCGACCGTTAGGTCGGTTTTTGTGTTTTTTTACGATAATCGAGCTCGGTGGATATTTATTTCCATAGAAGGAAAGTTTGCGTTTCCTGCCAATACGCTGCTGGAGGTGATGGGTTCGTTGGACGTCGTTGTGCTCAGAGCTCTTGTGCGATCGGATGGAACTCATTGGAACGACTATGTATGTGATTCTCACTCTGAAATTCTCAATGGATTGCAATGTGTTCTTTTCTCTTCGGTGTAACGCAAGGGGGAATTCAGATGTATTATTGGAAAAAATCCAGAACTGTGAAAAGCATTCTGGTGGCTGTACTGGCATTCATCTTTATTGCCGGTACTGCTTTGAGTGTTTTTTCCGCTTCAGAAGCTATCGATCCGAGCCATATTGTAACCATGTATGCTGCTGATATGGTAGATGTGGATCCTACCGATCCCAATGATTTAATGGCTCCGCGATCTTATTCCGGTGCTTTATGGGACTATTTCCCCAGCACGCAGGCTAGCGGCACCGGCGTATTCAACACTTATCTGGCCATGAAACCCCCGGGTGGGAGTTCTATCGAACGCGGATTTAACTCAGGCGGTAAAGTGGCTGATTTTGATGAAGATGATTCCAAAACCAGTGCACTTCCGTTGACGGCAGTTCCGCTGGTGCAAATTGACGGTGTCTGGTATCGGGAGTTTGCAGCAGACATCAATGAAGTCAGCGGGATTGACGATGAAGATATTGGTGCATCACCTCAATTGTTGAGTTTGGAAGTGCTGCAGATCTGGCAAACCGAAAGCGACAACCTTGAGGGACAATATAACATGGCTCCAGACTTTGAATTTGATTCTGCAGAACCCGATCTGATTTATGATCTGGATGGAGGGTTTAGAGATTTTCCCGTAAGGAACTATACGATTGTCTTGGACTATGGAATCAACACCGGAAGCGGGAAGCCCGACTATAAGGTGTTTGTTCCCAATGAATGGTTTAATGACAAACCGTATGTGGTCATGGTGGTCGTCCATGGGAATTTAGGGGAAGACCCGGATTGGTCCGGTACCGGGGCATCCGATGGATTTGAAGAATGGGGTGTCCGGATAGTTGATCAAGCATCCAAAAGCGGCTTTAAATGGCATGATCTGGATGCTGATGGAATCTGGGATGCTGGTGAACCACCACTCAGCGGATGGACCATCTATGTGGACTATGACGATAATGGAGTTCTGGATGACGGTGAACCATCGGCAGTGACCAGTGCGGATGGATCCTACCTCATTGAGGGAATCAATACCGGTTCATGGAAGGTTCGTGAAGTACTCCAAACCAATTGGTATTGTTCATTCCCAGCGCTTGGTTATCACGAAGAAACCTTCGAAGGTGGAATGACCTATACCAATAACAACTTTGGGAACTATCAGTACGCGACCAAAACAGGGATGAAGTTCCACGATCTGGATGCCGATGGTATGAAAGATGCTGGCGAACCCAGCATCGCCAGTTGGCCGATCTATCTGTATGAGGGAACAACGACACCAACGATCCAGGTTGCAGCGACTGTGACTGATGCATCGGGGAACTACAGTTTTAATAATCTGATGCCGGGCAAAAACTACTTTGTCGTCGAAGATATTCCTTTGGGTTGGTTCCAATCTTATCCCAATGCTGGGACGACAGGTGCAGTTTATGCGGCATCGTACGGGTATGCTTGGGGACCGATTAATTTGGATTCCGGAGAAGTGGATTCTGGCAATAATTTCGGGAACTGGCAATATGCCTCCAAGAGCGGGATGAAGTTTGAGGATCTGGATGCCGATGGCGTGAAGGATGCCGGGGAACCGGGCCTCGCAGGCTGGACCATCTATGTGGACTATGACAATGATGGCGTATTGGATGCTGGAGAACCGTCCGCAGTGACGGGTGAAGGCGGAGCCTACACCATCAGCGGAATCGTACCGGGCACCTGGAGGGTGAAGGAAGTAGCGCAGGCAGGGTGGACACAGAGCTATCCAGCTGATCCTGACTACCATGAAGAAATCTTCACCACGGAGCAGCCCTGACGGACACGATTTGGAATTGACCACCGCTACCAAGAGCGGGATGAAGTTGAGGATGGATGCTGATGGCGTGAAGGATGCGGGGAACTGGGCCTCGGCAGGCTGACCATCTATGTGGACTATAACAATGATGGCGTATTGGATGCCGGAGAACCGCAGCAGTCACAGCAGCCGATGGCACCCACACCATCAGCGGAATCGTACCGCACCTGGGGTGAAGGAAGTAGGCAGGCAGGTGAGTCTTATCCCGCCGCGGATACCATGAAGAAACCTTCACCAGCGGCCGCCCTGACGGCAACGACTTCGAACTGGCGTCCGCCAGCAAGAGCGGGATGGTCCATGATCTGGATGCCGACGGCGAAGGATGCCGAAATGGGACTTGGGCTGGACCATCTATGTGGACTATGACAATGATGGCGTATTGGATGCCGGAGAACCGTCAGCAGTCACAGCAGCCGATGGCACCTACACCATCAGCGGAATCGTACCGGGCACCTGGAGGGTGAAGGAAGTAGCGCAGGCAGGGTGGACACAGTCTTATCCCGCCGGCGGATACCATGAAGAAACCTTCACCAGCGGAGCCGCCCTGACGGACAACGACTTCGGGAACTGGCGTCCGGCCAGCAAGAGCGGGATGAAGTTCCATGATCTGGATGCCGACGGCGTAAAGGATGCCGGGGAAATGGGACTTGCGGGCTGGACCATCTATGTGGACTATGACAATGATGGCGTATTGGATGCCGGAGAACCGTCAGCAGTCACAGCAGCCGATGGCACCTACACCATCAGCGGAATCGTACCGGGCACCTGGAGGGTGAAGGAAGTAGCGCAGGCAGGGTGGACACAGAGCTATCCAGCTGATCCTGACTACCATGAAGAAATCTTCACCAGCGGAGCCGCCCTCACAAACAACGACTTCGGGAACTGGACCACCGCTACCAAGAGCGGGATGAAGTTTGAGGATATGGATGCGGACGGCGTAAAAGACCCTGAAGACACAGGACTTGCGGGCTGGACCATCTATGTGGACTATGACAATGATGGCGTATTGGATGCCGGAGAACCGTCAGCAGTTACAGCAGCCGATGGCACCTACACCATCAGCGGAATCGTACCGGGCACCTGGAGGGTGAAGGAAGTAGCGCAGGCAGGTGGACACAGAGCTATCCAGCTGATCCTTACCACTGCGAAGAAACCTTCACCAGCGGGTTTCGCCCTCACAAACAACGACTTCGGGAACTGGACCACCGCTACCAAGAGCGGGATGAAGTTTGAGGATATGGATGCGGACGGCGTAAAAGACCCCGAAGACACGGACTTGCGGGCTGGACCATCTATGTGGACTATGACAATGATGAAACACTGGATGCCGAGAACTGTCCGCAGTGGAGAAGGCGGAGCCTACCATCACCGGAATCAACCCTGGGACCTGGAGGGTGAAGGAAGTGGGCCGAAGGATGGACACAGAGCTATCCGCACTTGGCTACGAAGAAACCTTCGAAAGCAGCGATGAACTGACCGGCAACGATTTCGGAACTGTATCCGGCCTCCAAGAGCGGGATGAAGTTCCACGATCTGACGCCGATGGCGTGAAGGATGGCGGAGAACCGACTTGCGGGTTGGACCATCTATGGACTATGACAATGATGGCGTATTGGATGCCGGAGAACCGTCCGCAGTGACGGAGAAGGCGGAGCCTACACCATCACCGGATCAACTGGGACCGGAGGGTAGGAAGTATTGCAGGCAGGTGGATACAGTCTCCGGCCAGCGGATACCGAAGAAACCTTCACCAGCGGCCGCCCTCACAACAACGACGGGAACTGGACCACTGCCAGCAAGAGGGATGAAGTTCCAGATCTGGACGCCGATGGCGTGAAGGATGGCGGAGAACGGGACTTGCGGGCTGACCATCTATGGACTATGACAATGATGGCGTATTGATGCCGGAGAACCGTCCGCAGTGACGGGAGAAGGCGGAGCCTACACCATCAGCGGAATAGTACGGGCACCGAGGAAGGAAGCAGCGCAGGCAGGGTGGACACAGAGCTATCCAGCTGATCCTGACTACCATGAAGAAATTCACCAGCGGGCCGCCCTGACGGACAACGACTTCGAACTGACCACCGCTACCAAGAGCGGGATGAAGTTCCACGATCTGGACGCCGATGGCGGAAGGATGGCGGAAACCGACTTGCGGGCTGGACCATCTATGTGGACTATGACAATGATGGAACACTGGATGCCGAGAACCGTCCGCAGTGACGGAGAAGGCGGAGCTACACCACACCGAATCAACCCCGGCACCTGGAAGGTGAAGGAAGTATTGCAGGCAGGGTGGACACAGTCTTATCCGGCCGGCGATACCATGAAGAAATCCTCACCAGCGGAGCCGCCCTCACAAACAATGATTTCGGGAACTGACCACTGCCAGCAAGAGCGGGATGAAGTTCCACGATCTGACGCCGATGGCGTGAAGGATGGCGGAGAACCGGACTTGCGACCATCTATGTGGACATGACAATATGAACACCGGATGCCGGAGAACTGTCCACAGACGGAGAAGGCGGAGCTTACACCATCACCGAATCACCCCGGCACTGGAAGGTGAAGGAAGTATTGCAGGCAGGGTGGACACAGTCTTATCCGCCAGCGGATACCATGAAGAAACCTTCACCAGCGGAGCCGCCCTCACAAACAACGATTTCGGGAACTGACCACTGCCAGCAAGAGCGGGATGAAGTTCCACGATCTGGACGCCGATGGCGTGAAGGATGGCGGAGAACCGACTTGCGGGCTGGACCATCTATGTGGACTATGACAATGATGGCGTATTGATGCCGAGAACCGTCCGTGACGGGAGAAGGCGGAGCCACACCATCAGCGGAATAGTACCGGCACCTGAGGGAAGTAGCGCAGGCAGGGTGGACACAGAGCTATCCAGCTGATCCTGACTACCATGAAGAAATCTTCACCAGCGGAGCAGCCCTGACGACAACGACCGGGAACTGACCACCGCTACTAAGAGCGGATGAAGGAATGCGGACGGCGTAAAGACCCTGAAGACACAGGATTGCGCTGGACCATCTAGGACTAGACAATGATGGCGTATTGGATGCCGGAGAACCGTCCATGACGGGAGAAGGCGAGCACCATCACCGGAATCAACCCCCGCACCGGAAGGTGAAGAAGTTTGCAGGCAGGGTGGACACAGTCCTATCCAGCCAGTGGATACCATGAAGAAACCTTCAAGCGGAGCCGCCCTCACAAACAATGATTTCGGAACTGGCGCACAAAGAGCGGGATGAAGTTCCATGATCTGGATGCCGACGGCGTAAAGGATGCCGGGGAGATGGGACTTGCGGGCTGGACCATCTATGTGGACTATGATGACGACGACGTGAAGGATGCCGGGGAACCATCAGCGGTTACTGGAGCGGATGGTACTTACACCATCAGTGGTATTAATCTCGGTACTTGGAAGGTGAAGGAAGTGCTGCAGGCAGGGTGGACGCAGTCCTATCCGGCCAGTGGATACCATGAAGAAACCTTCACCAGTGGAGCCTCGTTAACCGAAAACGACTTCGGGAACTGGACCACCGCCACCAAGAGCGGGATGAAGTACCACGATCTGAATGCCGACGGAGACCAGGATGCCGGCGAATTGGGGCTGGAAGGCTGGGTAATCTTTGTCGACTATGACGATGATGGAGCATGGGATGCAGGTGAACCGAAGGCCACAACGGCAGCGGATGGTACCTACACCATCACCGGGATTGTACCGGGTACCTACGATGTTGTAGAAGAGCTATCTGCCGGCTGGTTCAATTCAGACCCGGGTGGGGGAATGTATGCGAACGAAGTGTTTGTCAGTGATGCAGACCTGACCGGGAATGATTTCGGGAACTGGCAGTATGCCAAGAAGTCAGGATACAAGTTCCTGGATATGGACCGAGACGGTGTTCGTGATGGCGATGAACCGGGACTTTCCGGATGGACCATCAAACTCTGGAAAGGCAGTCCGGGGGATCTGGAATTGGTAACTTCAATGCTGACTGACAGCAACGGTTACTATGAATTCCCGGCAATTAAACCCGGCATCACCTATTATGTCACTGAAGAACTTCCAAACACCATGTGGGTTCAGACTTGCCCCAACTCCAGCACCCCGGATGCAGTGGATTTGGGAGTACTGGGTTACGGGTATATGATTAATCTGGACTCTCAGGAACATCATGCCAACAACAACTTCGGTAACTGGTACTATCACGATGAAACAGCCTGGGCGTACGATCCAGACAGGTTCATCGAGTTCAACACATTGATCGGCCCCAACAACTGGGGTTGGTCCAACGGACCATATACCAAAGCCGAACTGTTGGCTGGGATTGAACTGGAACTCCGAGCAGGGGTTGGACAGAACGATGTGGAGAACAAAGGTGCACTGGTCGGACATCTGGAAATGATGCTGAGCGCAGATGAAAAAACCATCACAGTTCGCTACATCATGACTAGTCCGAATATGCTGGAAACTGCCCAGGTATGGATCGGGAATACAGAATTGCCTAAGAAAAAGACAGGTAAGACCTATGTCATGACCAATGCTCCCGGGCAGTTCCCATACAAGTGGTCTGGATCGCTGCTTACAGAGTACACATTCACCATTGATCTCAGCAAAGACAAAAATATCAAAGACCTCAACTCTCTGTATCTGGCGGCTCATGCCGATGTTCGGATGTTCGAAGAAATCGACTGACAAAAGTGAACGGTTGAGCATGGATCGAAGGGAGGCCACCTCGGTGGTCTCCCTTTCTTACAGAGTGAGTATGAAAGAAAAGGCATCCAAAGCGCGGGATTATCAAAATCGGCTCGGCAGAAGGAGATTGAATCAAATCTGTGAAATGTAGCTGAGTACGAAAGTAAAGGATCATCCCCGAAGGAGGAAGGACAATGGCAGAGGAAAGAAGGATCATTCTTATCACCGGTGGTGTTGGGGGAATCGGGCAGGCTATCTGCAGAGCATTTGGGGAAAAAGGCGATTTTGTGATTGCCCTGGATATTGACAAAGATCGGGGGATGGACTGGGAGAAGTCCTTTCTGGCAAAAGGGTATCAAGGGGCTTTCCAATATTATGATCTGGAAGATGCAGAAGGGATTGGCTCCTTGGTTCAGTCATGGAACACCATGGTAGGCACTGTGGATATTCTGATCAATAACGCCGGCATCGGCGGATTCACATCGCTGGATGATCTGACCGTCGAAAATTGGGATCATGTGCTGAATGTGAATTTGCGCAGCATGGTTTTTCTGGCGAAAGAATGTGCAGAAGGGATGAAAAAGAAAAAGTGTGGAAGAATCATCAACATCTCTTCTACCCGGTATACCATGTCGGAGCCGGGCAGCGAAGCTTACGCTGCATCCAAAGGAGGAATCGCAGCCCTGACCCATGCCTTGGCTGTATCTCTAGCCAATACTGGCATCACGGTCAACTGCATCAGTCCGGGATGGATTGAAAACTGCAACTACGAAACACTGCGCCAGATTGATCATACGCAGCATCCGGCCGGGCGTGTGGGCCGGCCGGATGACATTGCACGTCTATGTATTTTTCTTTCGGATCCTCAAAATGGATTTATCACCGGTGAAAACATGGTTATCGATGGGGGCATGACACGAAAAATGATTTACGTCGACTAAGTTCGAGCCAATCGTTTCATCAGGACCACTTGTCCTTTATGGTGCGCTTCATGCTCCAGGGCATGAATTATGCCCCATTCGTTGGTCACGGTAGCTGGCCCGGACGAGAGTCGGATTTCCTTTTTTTCCAACAGTTCGTCATCTTTGAGATTCTCAAGAATCTCCATGGTGCGTTTTTGAGATTTTTCCAGTGCGGCCAGAAGGTCTGGTAATGCTTCATTTCCTTCTTCAAACGGTTTAACAGCTCGTGTGGGGATGGGGTCGTCGGCAATCAGTTTATGAATCAGAAACTGTTCGGCGGCCTCAGAATGTTTCAAAATCATGGCGATCGAGTTGACAGTTCCATTGTGGGTAAAGTGCAGCTCTTCAGGGGACAAATCTTTCACTGCATCCACCAGATCCTGGCGCCCCTTTTTCAAAAATCCAGCATAACGGCCAATCAATTGATCCATACGGCTCCCTCCTAGATTGTGATATAGAGTGAATTCAAGACAGATAAGAAAAATCCTTTATATCTTCCTCTTGATAGTTGAAAGCGGGCAGAGTATACTGATAGAACGGATATGAACAGGAAACGGAAGGATGATGGCATTTGGATCCGTACAAAAAGGAAGGTATGATTGTCAGGCTTTTATATTTTCTCTTCAACCTGGCCATGCCGGCTTATCTCATGTTCGTTAATCTGTATTTCCGCAGGATGGGGTTCAGCGGCACCCAGATTGGTCTGATTGTCAGCATCTACTATCTGGCCAATTTTATCTGCCAGCCTCTGTGGGGATATATCAGCGATAAATTCAGGGCACGAAAACCGGTATTGATCATTTTGATACTGATCAGTGCCGTAACTGTGCTTTTCTATCTGCGGGCAGAAAGCCTTTCTCAGATTCTGCTGACGGCTGCTTTACTGGGAACCACGTTCCCGGCTATCATGCCCATTACCGATGCGACGGCAATGGATCATGTGCAGCGGGCAAAAATCAGCTACGGCAGCATTCGCCTATGGGGTTCTTTGGGGTTTATGACGGCTGGACTGCTGGTGGGCCAGATTACCGGCATATTCGGATTGCAGAGTATTTTTATCATCACTTCACTGACTTTGGCAGTCATGGGTGCTGTGGCATTTCTGATTCCTCCGCACAAAGAAGATCCTCTTCCGCCAGACAATGAAGACGAGCAACCCAAGGTTCAGCCTGCCCAGAAAGACCAGATCCGTATCCTTCTGCAGAACCGGAAATTTGTGGTGTTTCTCATTGCATCGTTCCTGATCCAGGGCTGCATGGCCATGGGGTTTGGCTTTCTCAACATATATATTTCCAGTCTGGGCGCAACGGACGCTTTTATCGGTATTATCTGGGCTATTGCAGCAGCCAGCGAAATCCCGGCATTCTTGGCCATGGGGTACTTCCAGAAAAAACTGGGTGCCCGGGGGATCCTGCTCATGTCCTATATCGTCATGGCTGTTCGGTGGATCCTTTTCTCCTTGGCCCGGTCCCCCCTAATGATGATCCCGGTGCAGCTGATGCAGGGATTCTCCGGCGGATACTACTTCGGGGGCAGCGTAACCTTCGTTTCTGAAGAAGCCCCGGAAGGGTTGAAGGCCACCGCCCAAACCATCTTTGGCGCCATCAACATGGGATTAGGCCCCATCGCCGGCATGACCCTGGGAGGGCAGCTGGTGGATCGAATCGGGCTGGTCAGTCTCTTTGTGTTCTGCGGCATGGTCACAGCTGCCACAGCCGTTCTTTTTGCTGTGATCCTGGCTAGTGACCAGCGGAAAGCTGCCAGAGCATCCTGAATAGTCGGATCGATTACTGAATTCCTGGATCCATCAAAACAATTCCATCAAAAAAGCAGAGGACCGATTTTATACGACCTCTGCTTTTTCTTTTCTCAGCCATTCATTTTCTCAATCTCTTCTTCCACTTCTTCTGCGCCTTCTTGGTAAAAATCTTTCTCTTTAGGATCCAGCTCATACAGAAGACGGAGGAATTCGCCGGCGTGTACTCGTTCTTCATCCGCAATATCCACGAGGACGTCCTTGGCCAGAGGATGGTCGATGGACTCAGCCAGCTGCATATACAGTTGAATGGCCTCGTACTCAGCGGCGATCATGAAGCGGATGGCCCGTATGAGTTCCTCATGCGTCAGTTTCCGATCCTCTTTGAGAACAGCAAACGGAGATTCAAAACTTGGCATGCTAGCCCCTCCTTTCCGATTGATCTACATAGTTGACTTTCGGCATCGGTCAGGTAAATCCTGCCTTTTTGCACTGAGTCTCCCCATAGGTACCGGAAGGGATTTGCCGGGAAGAACGCGAATAGAATAAATATCAATGAATACAAGGAGGCGTACCGCATGGAAAAATTAGGAGATCTGATACAGAGTGCCGACTGGAAAAGTGAAAAGCATGTTCCGACGATACAAGCTCCGGACACCGTAAAAGCAGGGGAAGCCTTCGAAGTTAAAGCCATGGTGGGGGAAGAAATTGCCCATCCCAATACCACTGAGCATCATATTCGCTGGATTCACCTGTATTTCAAACCCGACGAAGGGAAATTCCCCTTTGAACTGGGCAGTTTCTTTTTCAATGCCCACGGCGAGTCTCCGGCTGGAGCCAACCAGGGTCCGGCATACACCGATCCCATGGTTGCTGCCAAAATAAAACTGAATGCATCCGGAGTTTTGTATGCGGAAAGTTTCTGCAATATCCATGGATTGTGGGATTACAGCAAGAAAATCACGGTAGAATAGAAAGCAACGAGGTGGCAGCATGAGTGTCCGCGAAGCAATAGAAACCAGAAGAAGTGTTCGCAAATATAAAAAGACATCAGTTGAAAAAGATAAAGTCGAGATGATCCTGGACAGTGCCCGCTTAGCCCCCACCGGCCACAATACCCAGCCCGGGAGATACATGGTGGTGGATGACCCGGATCAGATTGAACGAATTGCAGCGGCCTGCAATCACCAGTCATTTGTGGCTCATGCCCCGCTGTTGATCGTGCTTTTGGCGGATCTGGCCGGCCGGGTGAAGGATGCCCAGTTGGACACCGAAGTCATGGATCCTGTCTACTCGGAACAGAGGGAAAAGGTGATTCGCGACACGGCCATAGCCGGGTCATTCCTGATGCTGCAAGCCCATGATCTGGGGTTGGGCATCTGCTGGGTCGGAGACTATGAACAAATACCCATGCGCAAAGCGTTGAACAGTCCCGCCAGCCACTATATTCTCGGGATCTTTGCCATCGGTTATCCCGACGAAGAACCGGCGGCACGACCCCGGAAGCCGCTGGAATCCATGCTTTCTTTCCAAAGCTATGGGAAACAGGATCGTTCTTGACAAAGAAACAAGCCAGAGGTATAATCGCTTCGGGAGGTATGTGGATGTCTGTCAAGGTGTTCAACCCTTAATCAGTTAAAGAGCGGCGAGGATGATTCCGACAGATGGGTCTGTCTGTTTCGTTGTGCACCGCTGCGGGTTGGATCAGACAGAATCAGCATACACCAGGCGCATGACAGTCATCAGCAGCCGCGGGTTATGATTCCGCGGTTGTTTTTGCTATATATCCGTTATTCTGTCTGTTCCGATACCAGTTTGGAAAAGAAGGGAAGGTAGGTATGGAACAGAATTTGCATGCTTTGGATTTCGAGATGGTCCGCAACCAGCTGGAACGGTTTACCGCCAGCGGTTTGGGACGAAAACAGATTCAGCGGATGAAGCCGCTGACCGCCTATGAGCAGATTGAACTGCGGCAGACGGAAACCTCGGAAGCTCGCGGCCTGCTGGACGGCGGGGCCCAGATTCCGTTAATCGGACTGCACGATATTTCCGATCTTCTGGACCGGGCCGATGCTGGCAGCATTTTGGAGACGGGAGATCTCTTTCTGGCGGCTGACTTTATTCGGGGATGCCAGGAGATTAAAAAATATTTCCGTCAAAAGGAAGAAACGGCGCCACTTTTGAGTGGATACAGCCGGGGTGTTCGTTTGCTTTCCGAACTATCCGATGTGATTGAAGGTGCATTGGATGGAAACATCATCGCATCAACCGCCAGCAGTCGGCTGGCCAAGATTCGCGATCAGATCCGCAAAATCGAGACCGACATTCAAAACAAACTGAATCAGCTGATGGCTTCTTCAACAATCCGCAGCTATCTCCAGGAACCCTATGTCAGCTTGAAAAATGGTCGGTATGTCATTCCGGTGAAAGCAGCGTACCGTGCCCATGTACGAGGGATGATGATCGATTCTTCCGGCAGCGGGGCCACCGTTTTCATTGAACCGGAAAGTATCCGGAAAATGGCTGAGCAGAAAATATCGCTGCAGAGGGACGAGGAAGAGGAAGTCTACCAGATTCGTGCTTGGCTGACGGCAGAACTGGTGGCAAAAATTGTGGAGATGAGACAAAACCTGGAGTGGATGAGCCTCTTTGATTTTATTGCCGCCCGAGCCCGGTACAGTCTGGAGATCCAGGGTATCCCGGCAGCTTTAAATCGGGAACAGGCTATCCATCTGGTCCAGGCACGGCATCCCCTTTTGGGGTCGGACGCGGTTCCCCTGACACTCCATTTGTCCTACCCCACCCGAACTCTTTTGATCACTGGACCCAATACGGGGGGAAAAACCGTGGTACTGAAAACCGTCGGGCTGTTTGCGGCCATGGTCCAGTGCGGACTCCATGTGCCGGCCCAAAGGGGAACCTCCCTGCCGGTATTTGGGAAGATTATGGCTGATATCGGCGATGAGCAAAGCATCCAGCAGTCGCTGAGCACTTTTTCCGGGCATATGAAACATGTCTCTGAAATTATTCAACAGGCGGACGATCAGTCTCTGGTACTGCTGGACGAAATTGGAACCGGAACGGATCCGGCGGAGGGAGCAGCACTGGGGGCAGCGATTCTGGAAGAGTTGGTGGTAAAAGGAGCCATCACGTTGGCCAGCACCCACTACGGTTCCCTGAAACTGCTGGCCGAGCAGCATCCCCATTTTTCCAACGGCGCTATGACCTTTGATCCGGTCTCCCTGAAACCGTTGTATGAACTGAAGATGGGTGAGTCCGGCAGCAGTCATGCATTTTGGATTGCCAGCCGACTGGGGATCGAGGAACATGTCATCCAGCGAGCAACAGCCTGGTTGAAAAAGCCGGATGCAGAAACGATTCCAGCTCCTATGGCTGCTCAAGTCCAACCGATACTCAGCCAACCGGCAGCGTCTGAGTCAGAGCCCCATCCATCGGAAGACACTGTACTGGATCACACGGCCGACATACAGGTAGGAGACATGGTGGTGATCAAGCAGACCGGTGAGAAAGCCCGTGTTGCATCTGTGGACGAAGAAAAAGGGATGCTGACACTGGTGGTGAAAGGTGAAAAACGGACTATCGGTTACCGGCGAGTCAGGCCGTACCTATCCCGGGATGTACTGTATCCGGACGATTACGATATGAAGGTTGTTTTACTGAGCAAAGAGGACCGGAAGATCGATAAACTCCTGGGGCGCAAACTGACCGACCGTGTCCGAGTGCTGGATGAAGAAGGTACGGATGAAAATTAAGTCGACCGCATCGGCAGGGATACCGGCCGAAAAGCCGAAAATATTTCTTTGCAGAAGAATGCATTGCGAGGTGCAGCATGAACATCAAGGTGATTCTGAATCCGGGCTCCGGCGACGGGCGGGGGGTTCGAATCTGGAAATGGATTGAGCAGGAATTAACCAAACTGAAAGCAAAAGGATATGCCTGGTCCGTCTGTCCGGCGGAAGGGCCGGAAAAAACACGGCTTACCACTGGCAGAGCGAAAGCCGACGGATTTGATGTTGTGATGGTCATCGGCGGGGATGGCACGGTGGGTGATGCAGCCTGGGGCAGTCTGGACAGCCAGATCCCTCTGCTGATCGTTCCGGGCGGTACCGGAAACGCCAGCGCCCGGTCTTTGCAGATGAAAGAATCTGCCCGGCAGGTGATCAGCACGCTGCTGTCCGGTCACATCCGAACCGTTGATGCCGGGATGATCGGATCGAAATTGTTTTTAAATATGGCCGGCATCGGTTTTGACTCAGTGGTTTTGGATCAATACAAACAGCGCAGGTGGATGCGGGGGATTCCCGGGTATATGGCGGTGGGGCTGTCCATGCTTCCCGGATACCGCCCGGCCCAGCTAACTGTATCGGTGAATGGATCCACAACCAACTATGAATCCGTGATGGTGTCTGTCAGCAATGGCCCGTATTATGGAGGGGGACTGATGATCGCCCCCGATGCCAAGATGGATGATGGGCTGCTGGATATCTGCATCCTGAAGGATTTGAGGCTGCCGGATTTTCTCGCTATCTGGCGGGACATGTACCAGGGAGTTCACATCCATCATCCCAAGATCCAGGTTTTGCAGGTCGAATCACTGTCCATTGACAGCGATCCTCCTCTGCCGGTGCACCGGGATGGTGAAGTTTGCGGCCTAACGCCGTGTCACATCCGGGTAATCCCACAGGCTGTCCAAGTTCTGGTACCCGAAAGGAGCGTACAATGACAACATTCCGTATTGAAAAGAGAGTCTTTGATGTATTTCCGGAGTTTTGCGTAGCGGTCGTTACAGCAAGCGGCCTGGATAATACCCATGTTGACCGGACCATTGTCCAGATCATGGAAGACGCATTGGCAGAAACCCACGCCAAACTGGTGGACACGGACATTCGGGAACATAAAAACATTCGGGTATGGCGGGATGCTTTTGAGAAGTTGGAGATGAACCCCAACCGATTCCCCAGTTCCATCGAAGCACTGATCAAAAGAGTGGTGAAAAAACCCCAACTACCCGTGATCAACAATGTGGTGAACATCACCAATGCCATGGCCGTCCGCTATCTGGTTCCCATGGGGGCCCACGATATGGACGGGATCGATGGCGATATCGAAATCCGCTTTACCAAAGAAGGGGAAGTGTTTACACCTTTTGGCAGCACTGAAACGGAAATTGTGGATGAAAACGAACTGGTCTACGGGGATGCCAAAGAAGTGAGGACCCGCCGCTGGGTGTGGCGGCAGGGAGAACGGGGCAAAGTGGATGCATGCACCAAAAGGGTTTTTTTCCCCATTGACGGATTTTACGGAGTCACCGATTCCGATATTCGAATGGCCCAGGAAGCATTGACGGGTCTCCTGCATTCGGTATTCCCCAATGCAGCCGTCCAGATTGGGTGGGTGGATAAAAACCATCCGGAAATGACCATCGATTAAATCATTCATAGGAGGGATTCAATTGGCAGATTTAACGGACCGTCAGGTCCATGCCCGGAAAGTGTATGAAGGAAAAGAAGTCCCCCATCACAGCTGCGGCATTGCCATTGCCGTCACATTCGGCCTGGAGCCGGCTTCGTACCAGTCGCTGCGAAAAGGCGGTATCACCGGGAAGGGCGAATGCGGTGCTATCAAAGCGGGAGAGATGGTATTGGGCGAGTATCTAGGGGATCCCAACCCCACGGGAGCTGTCACCGATGCGTTGAAGGAAGGTATGGCCGAATACCGCAAGATGCTGGCTCAGGAAGGGTTGGAACCATTGTCCAATATTGTCTGCGACCATCTGGTTCGGGACTATGATGATTTCTGGGGCGACGGACGCAAAGCGTTCTGCGCGGATTTGGTGGAAAAAGTATCCGGGATGGTTCAGCGGATTCTGGAAAAGCGAGACGTTGCTTTGAAAGAACCGCGGATCTATGGTTAATATTGGATCCTGGAAAGTATGTTTGACGTAAGAAAGTCTATGTGATACCATGAAAGAGGACAACAGAATATGGAACAAGGGGAGCTGGCGAAGGCTGGCTGAGAGAGGACGATTGAACGGTCCTGACCCTTCGAACCTGTTTGGGTAATGCCAGCGTAGGGAGTCTATGTGAATCATCAACGATACTTCCCTCGAGGGAAGTATTTTCGTATGAAAGGGGGTTATTTTATATGGCAACATGCAATGTCAGTCTGCAGGTGCTGCCGTTTGTGGCGGAAGAGGATCTGTTCCCGGTTGTGGACAAAGCCATCGAAGTCATTCAGCAGTCCGGCGTTCCGTACATGGTGGGTCCTCTGGAAACCACCATGGAAGGAGAATTGGATGAACTGATGGAGATTGTGAAAAAGGCGCAGAAAGCGTGTACTGAAGCAGGAGCGAAACGAGTGGTATCCATCGTCAAGATCAGCTACAACAGCGAAGGGGAAAGCATGAATGAAAAAACTGATAAGTACCGCTAAACGGTTCATTTCCGTCCTGTTCCTGTTGGCACTGCTTTTGCTGTGGGAGTGGCTGGTAACCCTGTTTGCGGTTCCCGCCTACCGGCTACCGCCGCCTTCCCTCATTGTGCAGACCATCATCCAGCGTTTCCCGCTTTTGATGCAGCACGCCCAGATCACTTTGTATGAAGCCGTGGTGGGAATGGCCGGCTCCATTCTGGTAGCGCTTTTGCTGTCCGTGGTCATTCACAAGGTGAAAATTGTGAAGAAGATGTTGTATCCGATTTTTGTCATTTCTCAGACGGTTCCCATTATTGCGCTGGCGCCTCTGATGATGATCTGGTTCGGATACGGAACTCTGCCGAAAATCCTGATTGTCATCCTGGTCTGCTTTTTTCCCATCGTCATCAGCCTGACGGAAGGATTGGAAAGTGTGGACCCGGATCTCATTGATCTCATGCGCGTCATGGGGGCATCGGCAGGAAGAATCTTTTTTTCAGTTGAGCTGCCGTCAGCGCTGCCTTCTGCCTTTGCCGGATTGAGAATCGCAGCCACATACAGCGTCATGGGCGCCGTCATCGGCGAGTGGCTGGGGGCCAATCTGGGCCTGGGGGTCTTCATGGTGAGGGCGATGAATTCGTACAGCACCCCGTCGTTGTTTGCCGCCATTGTAATCGTGGTGCTGTTGAGTATCGGCATGTTTAAATTGGTGGACGGAGCGGCCTGGCTGACCATGCCGTGGCAGCGGTACCGGACACAAATGGATGAAAACTAACCCAAGAGGTGAAAAAAATGTTGAATAAACGATGGATTGTGAGTATTATTGTAGCGCTATTGGCGGTGTCGGTGCTGGCTGGATGCCAGACCCAACCGGAAAAGACGGTCGTGGCCCTGGACTGGACACCCAACACCAACCATACCGGGCTCTATGTGGCTCTGGACAAAGGATACTTCAGCGATGAAGGCCTGGATGTGGAAATCATTCAGCCGGCTACCGGCACGGCTGAACAGCTGGTGGCATCCGGACAGGCTCAGTTTGGAGTCAGCAGTCAGGAAGCAGTAACCATGGCCCGGCTGGAAGAGATTCCGGTGGTGTCCATTGCCGCGATTATCCAGAACAATACCTCCGGATTTGCCTCTCTGAAGGAAAAGGGGATCGAAACGCCGAAAGATTTCGAAGGAATGAGATACGGCGGGTGGGGAAGCCCCATTGAAGAAGCCACCATTCGAGCCCTGATGGCACGGCACGGCGGGGATTATGGAAAAGTGGAAATCTTGACCACAGGAGCGGTGGATTTTCTCACCACCAGCGAATACCATGCCGACTTTCGTGGATATTTTACGGATGGGACGGCATAGCCGCTGAGATCCGTGGTATTGAACTTAACTTCATCAATATCGCCGATTACCATCCGGCGCTGAATTACTACACACCGGTACTGATGACCAGTGAAGATATGATCGCCAACCAGTCTGAAAGTGTCAGCAAATTCATGCGGGCCGTAACCAAAGGGTATGAATTTGCCATGGAAAACCCGGAAGAAGCCGCTGACATACTCTTGACTTATGCTCCGGAACTGGATGAAGAACTGGTCAAAGCCAGTCAGGAATGGTTGGCTGACAAATACCAGGCCGATGCACCAGTCTGGGGTGATCAGAAGCTGTCAGTATGGCAGGATTACCTGACCTGGCTGACCGACAATGGATTGATTGAAGGAACCACCGATATTGAAAATGCATTTACGGCTGATTTCTTGGCTCAGTAGACCAATGAACGAGTGGTGAAAAAATGGCAACCCCGAAGATTGTGCTGGAGAATGTGGCAAAAACATACCATCAGGAAGATCATACGCTGGAAGTACTGGCGGATATCAGCATTCATGTGGATCCGGGTGAATTTGTGTCCATCATCGGGCCCAGCGGATGCGGGAAAAGCACCCTGTTCAAACTGATCACCGGTGTTGACCGGCAGGATCGGGGCGACATTATCATCGATGGGCAAAAGGCCGGGCGAACGATTCGCCGGATCGGATACATGCCGCAGAAAGACCAGCTGATGCCCTGGAAAACCCTGATGGAAAATGCCCTCCTTCCTCTGCAGATTCAGGGGGTGCCCCGAACTGAGGCGATTGCCCGGGTGAATGAACTTCTGCCGGTGTTTGGTTTGGAGGGGTTTGCCAAAGCCTATCCGGCCCAGCTGTCCGGCGGCATGCGGCAGCGAGGGGCGCTGCTTCGTACAGTGCTCATCGACAGTGACTTGATTTTGCTGGATGAACCGTTTGGGGCACTAGATGCCATTACTCGAGAGAAAATGCAGGTGTGGCTGCTGGAGGTGTGGGAAAAACTAAACAGAACGGTGATCTTCATTACCCACAGTGTGGATGAAGCCGTTCTGCTCTCCGATCGGGTCTATGTGATGTCTCAGAGGCCGGGGCGAATTATCGCCGAAGAAATAATATCCCTGCACCGTCCCCGGAAGTGGGATATGATCACCACACCGGAGTTTTTGCAGCACAAAGAGAATCTTTTGAGATCATTGATCTGATGATTCATGACGGATCCGGATGGCCAGAAGTTTCCCTGATTCCAGGGAAACGGAAGCCTCCGGATCTTTGATTATATTGCTCAATCCCCGGGTATCTCCCTGATACAGTGTTTCGCGGCAAAGCGGGTAGGCCATGCCCCGGGTGACGACACCGGTGGTTTCCGGGGTCAGGGAAAACAAGGACAGGACATCGCCGGCCATATTCTGGTATTCTTTACGGGCAGTGATTACCTGGATTTCGTGGTCTTCATCTTCGATGACAACCCGGACGCCCTGATCCGCCATCCGGCTCAAAAGCAGGACATTGCCGTAGGCATGATCGAATCGCTTCCCCAAAGCTCCCCAAAGATGGATTCGGTCCGGGTGAAGCGATGCGGCATGTTCCAAAGACAGCTGCAGATCGGATTGATCTTTGGCTGCAGGAAATGTCATAAACGAACAACCCCGGTCTGTAAAAAATATTCGGGTCTCTTCTGCAATGGAATCCAGATCGCCAATAATCAGGTCCGGGACGATTCCCATCCGATGAAGATAGTTGTTCCCTCCGTCTACCCCGATTACATAGTCGCAGTTCATAATCCGTTCTTTGGTCCATGTGGCATCGCGGATGGTTCCATTGACCACCACGGCCACTGCCTGAATCCGGTCACTCATTCCATTCACCGCCTTTTATCTGTCCTATGAAAAATTCGAGAAAAACCTTCATTTCCCTGTTCCACTTAAAAGGGAATCCACGCCATCGAGACGAAATTGCCTGAGAGACAATGGTGGAGGAGGAGAAAGGATGGACAGACTGATTGGGACACTGGTGGTTGCAGCGGCCGGAGGGCTCATTGGAGCCAAATTGAAGATACCGGCCGGAGCGATGGTGGGGGCCATGATGGCCGTGGGGGCCGCCAACATGATTGGATACCGCGGTTTCATTCCACCGTACTTTCGGACGGGAGCGCAAATCGTAGTGGGTGGAATGATTGGTCTCAGCATCACCCGGGAAACGGTGATGGGACTGAAAACGGTGGCTGGACCGGCCTTTATCCTAATCGTATCCATGATCGGATTCGGACTGGTAGCCGGGTTGATCATTTCCAAAGTGACCGGCCTGGATATTGTAACGGCTCTATTCAGCAGCACCCCCGGCGGAATGATGGAGATGACCCTGATGGGGGAAGCAGCCGGAGGGGTGGGAGCCAAAATTGCCCTGCTTCAGCTGGCGCGATTTCTGGGGATTGTGCTGATTATGCCGTGGGTCATTCGCTGGATCCTGGCGTTTCGGGGATAATATGAAGGGGCTGATGGACGGCCCCTTTTTTGTTGAATGAAAACCTGCAATTTGATTCAATTTTTCGCAATATATGAAATATAAATTGCATAATACACAGTATTCTGTTAAACTAAGGGTAATAAACGGGAGTTCCAGAATCGATCCAGATTAACCGGCTGGAGGCGAAGTCCATGAAAAAAAAGTTGATCATTAAACGAGAATGGTGCAAAGGGTGCGGAATATGTGTCGCATTCTGCCCCAAAAGTGTCCTGGCCCTTCACAACGAAAAAGTCATACCGGTGAATTCGTCTGAATGCATTCAATGCGGACAGTGTGAGCTGCGCTGTCCGGACTATGCCATTTATCTGGAGGAGGTGGATGATGATGCCAAAGACTCGATTGATGCAGGGCAATGAAGCCATTGTGGAGGGAGCTCTGGCAGCCGGAATGCGTTTTTTTGCCGGTTATCCCATAACCCCATCCACAGAAATCGCCGAGCTTTGCGCCCAGAAGCTGCCCCCTTTGGACGGGCGGTTTATTCAGATGGAGGATGAAATCGCCAGCATGGCCGCCGTGATCGGGGGATCATTGTCGGGATTGAAATCCATGACAGCCACCAGCGGCCCGGGTTTTTCGCTGAAACAGGAAAATATCGGCTACGCGGCCATGGCGGAAGTCCCTTGTGTTATCGTAAATGTTCAGCGTGTCGGGCCCAGTACGGGTCTGCCTACGGCTCCCAGTCAGGGAGATGTCATGCAGTCCCGCTGGGGAACCCATGGGGATCATCCCATTATCGTATTGTCTCCCACATCGGTGCTGGAGGCGTACCTGCTGATGATCCGTGCCTTTAATCTGGCGGAAAAGTATCGTACCCCGGTGATCTTTCTCACCGATGAAATCATCGGGCATATGAGAGAAAAGGTGGAGATACCGGATCCTGAGAATCTGGAATTGATCGACCGCAGACGCCCCCATCAAAAAGACCGGGACACCTACCGGGCATATGGAGACCCAGCCGGCGAAATTACAGCCCCCATGGCTGATTTTGGGACCGGGTTCAAGTTTCATGTGACCGGACTGTTTCACGATGAATTCGGATTTCCCACCAACAGTTCTGAGGAAGCATCCCGGCAGCTAGAACGGTTGATGAATAAAATTGCCGATCACACCGAGGATATCGTTGTGTTTGAAGAAGAATATATGGAGGGAGCCGAGGCGGCCGTTTTGGCATACGGAGGAACCTACCGGTCCGCCCGGGCTGCAGTGCGGCAGGCTCGAGAGCAGGGTCTGAAAGTCGGCTTGTGCAAAGCGCAGACCATCTGGCCTTTCCCGGAAAAGCAGGTTCGAGCCCTAGCTGAAAAAGTGAAAACCATCTATGTGCCGGAGCTGAATATGGGGCAGTACGTACTGGAAGTGGAGCGGGTGGCGGGATGTCATTCCCGGGTACAATCCTTCCACAAATATACCGGAGAGCCCATTGCTCCGTCAGAGATTCTGAAAGTAATCCAGGGAGGTGACAGGGATGCCCAGTAAACTGATCCAGGAGTACTTCCGCATGGACCGGCTGCCTCACATCTGGTGTCCGGGCTGCGGCCACGGAATCATCATGAGGGCTGTGGTGCAGGCCATTGACAATCTGAAGTTGGATCGGGAGAAGGTGTGCGTCATATCCGGAATCGGCTGTTCATCCCGGGCTCCCGGGTATATGGATTTCAATACACTGCATACCACCCACGGTCGGGCGCTGGCTTTTGCCACCGGGGTCAAACTGGCCAATCCGGATCTGAAAGTAATGGTGGTCACCGGAGACGGGGATGCGACGGCCATCGGAGGGAATCATCTTATCCATACAGCCCGGAGAAATATGGACATTACCACAATTGTATTCAATAACAACATTTACGGCATGACCGGCGGACAGTATTCGCCCACAACCCCCACCCGGGACCTGGCCACCACCAGCCCGTACGGCAATATCGACAAAATGTTCGATATCTGCGACTTGGCCGCGGCGGCAGGGGCGACCTATGTGGCCCGGGGAACGGTCTTTCATGTGCCGGCTTTGATCAAGGTCATCGAAAAAGCCATCCTCAACGAAGGGTTTTCCCTGGTGGATGCCGTCAGTATTTGCCCGACCTACTACGGACGGCGCAATCGCAAAGGGTCTGCCGTGGCTATGATGGACGATTTGAAAACAAGAGCGGTGGATATTCGGGCGGCCCAATCCATGACAGAGGAGCAGCTCCACGGAAAAATCATGATTGGTGAATTCAAAAACAGCCCGGAACCCGAATACACCCGAGAGTACCAGAGAATCATCGAGACTGCGAAAAAAAGGAGTGATTAGATGAGCCAGATGGAAATACGTTTGGGAGGATCCGGCGGACAAGGTCTGATTCTGGCTGGAATCATTCTAGCGGAAGCCGCCATCATGGATGGGAAGAACGCGGTTCAATCCCAGTCCTATGGACCCGAAGCCCGGGGGGGAGCCAGCAAGGCGGAAGTCATCATCAGCAGCGAGGGCATAGATTTTCCCAAAGTGGATGAAGCCGATGTGCTGCTGGTCCTGACCCAGGAAGCCTACGATAAATATGCTGGAGGATTAAAACCCGGAGGAATTTTGGTGGCGGATGAAGAAATTGCTCTTCAAGACCCTTTCAGGCCTCAGGTGTACCGTCTCCCGATTCTGAAAACAGCCGGCGAAAAACTGGGGAGAACCATGGTGGCCAATATGGTGGCCCTGGGGATCATCCAGGCGCTGACCGATATTGTCACCAAAGAGTCGCTGCAAGAAGCGGTGACCAACCGGGTTCCCAAAGGAACCGAAGAATTGAATCAGAGAGCACTGGTCGAAGGGTACGCGCTGGTGGATGCGTAAAGGAGGAAGAGCTGGATGATTGATACGGCGGATGGATCCAAAAATGTACTGCAGTGTATACAGAACTGTTTCCCCCGTTTGAGCAAAGGGCAGAAACGGATTGCTCAGTTTATCACTCGGGATTTTGACCGAGCCGCCTTTATGACGGCAGCAAAACTGGGTGGAGAAGTGGGAGTCAGTGAATCCACCGTGGTCCGTTTCGCCAATGCGTTGGGGTTCAAAGGATATCCCGATTTGCAGACAGATATGCAGGAGATTATCAAAAACAAGCTGACCACCGTGCAGCGTGTGGAAATGAGCAGCCAGTACTCCAATGAAAAAGATATTCTGAAAAACACATTGAAGTCGGATCTGGACAACATTCGGTCCACCATCGATATGGCTGACAGCACGGTCTTTCACCATGTCATCGAAGAGGTCTTTGCAGCCAAAAACATATACATCATCGGGCTCAGAAGCTCAACGGCGTTGGCTCAGTACCTGGGTTTTTACCTGAATCTGGTCCTGGACAATGTGAAAGTGGTGGGGTACGGCATCAGCGATATTTTCGAACAGCTTCTGCGGGTTTCAGAAGGGGATGTGGTGATCGGCATCAGTTTCCCCCGTTACTCCAAACGAACCATTGAAGCGATTCGCTATTCCCGGGAGCAGAAAGCCACCATCGTCGCGTTGACCGACAGCATGGGATCCCCCATTGCGGAAATGGCCGATCTGACACTGACAGCCCGAAGCAACATGGTATCGTTTGTGGATTCCCTGGTAGCGCCCATGAGCCTGATCAACGCATTGATTATCGCGGTGGGCATGGGCAAAAAAGAAGAGACCCGGGACTATTTTGAGAAACTGGAAAATATCTGGATGCGCTACAGTGTCTACAATGTCAGCGGAAAAGCATAAGCAGAAAATGCAAAGGGATAGACGGATGATAGAATCCACCTATCCCTTTTTTTTTGTACGATTTATGCACCGGCAGCCCGGGCCGATGACGAAGAAGCCTGGCTACCGCCGTCTTTTTTGGCCTGGTACATGCGGGTATCGGCAATGTGCAGCAGCTCATCGATGGTGGATGATTCATTCCAGTCCCAGGTGTCGGTACTGGCGATTCCGACGCTGACGGTGAAGGAAATCGGCTCGTCCGACAGAAGCGAAATTCGGGTACTCTGTGCGCTGTCGATGATACGCTCTGCTACCCGGCGGGCATCCTCACCCGAGGTTTCCGGCAGTAGCACGGCAAATTCATCTCCACCGATCCGGCAGAATATATCCAAAGGGCGCAGGACTTTGCGGGTGTTTTCTGTGAAAGCCTGCAGGATTCGATCTCCGGCCAGATGGCCAAACCGGTCATTGATGGGCTTCAAATTATCAATATCGATGGCCAGAAGCGACAGATGATCGGTTTGCTGGCGGATGACCCGCCTTAGAAGGAGTGCCCCCTTTTGGAAGAAGAAACGCCGGTTAAAAATGCCGGTTAGATCATCCTGGATACTCTGTTCATGAATCCGCTGGAAAAGGATTCGCTGCTCCGTATCGTCTCGTATGGAAACAACCGCTGCCAGCAAGTCTCCCTCTGGATCACGGATATAGACGGCTTTGCACTCGTAGTAGCGAAGTTCACCGTCATCTTCTGTGGTGTAGGTTCCGGACTGCAAACGGTTGCTGACAATGTTGCGAATGCAGTCCAGCGCCGCCGGGTTGGTTTCAGGCGGAAAAAGCATTCCAATGTGATTGTCCCCAAGCCCCAGAATCTGCAGGGCGGCCGGGTTGGCATCCACGATCCGTTCCCTGGAATCCAGCACCAGAATGCCTTCCTGCATCTTGCTGAAAACAATGTCGTGAGCCATGGGCAAAAGATCCAGGAACTTGTATCGATACAGCGACCAGGCCAGAATCAGTGATGATACTCCAAAAAAAGCGGAAGTGTAATTGACGCCGCGTGTGGGGGAGTAGCCCAGGACATACAAAATGTTGACCGACAAAGGCAGCATCATGGCAAAGATTGTGGTGAGAATCTGAAAGCGGTACACGGCCTGTCTTTTGAAATAGGCCCGTATCAACACCGCAATAGCCAACAAAAAAACCAGATGACTGATGGGGGTGAAGACATAAGTGTACCAGAAGCCGTAATCATAGTTCAGAACAGGAAAAGACCCTCCGCTAATAATCGCCGGTGTCCCCCAGAACCAGTTGGGACGGGGTACCAGCCAGATCAAGATCAGCGTAACGGCTGGGATGATCGATAATGCCAGATAGTGCAGCCGGTTCAATGGGAAACCGGAATAGACACACGAAAAGACAAACCAGATGATGGGTATAAATCCGATAGCAATAAACTGAAACTGGGTCATTAGAATCTTCATTTCCAAGTCCGGCAGTATCAGTTCCAGCAAGAATGTAACATTCCACAACAGTGCCATGGCCAGAAGCAAAAGGAAGATCTGACCGCTGGGAATGTGACGGTGTCTCCAGGCGACCGTCATCAATATGGCAAGCAGCAAACCCGAAAGGAGAAAAACCATATGGTGGGAATCAAAAAACACCGCTGCACCTCCTTGTGGCGAAATGAAAATGGGGTTAGGACAGAATCAGGCTGAGTCCCAGAATCAACACCGGTTGATGAATCAGATAGATATACAGTGAATTCCGACCCAGAAGGGGCAGGAAACGATGCTTCGGTGTAAAAGAAAGGATGCTTTTGGGCTCCGGGTAGTAGGTTTTTCCCACTGCAGCACCCCAGAGGAAAAATCCGTACCAGGGAATCAAAGGATAATAGTCAGTGGAGACAAATCCAGCCGGCACCAGTCCCAGAGGAAACAGATACGGCGAGTTGACCAGGCTTCCTGTGACGATGGGCCCCAGGACCAACAGGCCGGCACCCACAATGATCATCATGCCCGCAGGCATCTTGCGGATAAAGTGAAACAGCATCATGCCAATGCCCATAAAGTGCAGGATTCCGAACCGCACAAAGGCGGTGGGGTCAAAGACATATGTAGCCACTGTGACCGCCAGACCGTAGAGAAAAACGGAAAACCCTCTGCGCAGGTTGTTGCGGCTGAATGTGCTGCTGATGCCTGCCGTCAACAGAAAAA
This sequence comes from Candidatus Sumerlaeota bacterium, assembly GCA_040766585.1. Taxonomy (GTDB): domain Bacteria; phylum Bacillota; class SLNR01; order SLNR01; family SLNR01; genus JAXGQE01. Next base: position 69,632 of record JAXGQE010000009.1, on the reverse strand, counting down.
GCAGCACAGCGCTACGGGCTACCACCAGCCAGAATCCAGATTGATAGTTGATGGGAAATCCGTGAAACTCAGATAGATTGTACACGAAATGAAACACCACCATGAGAACGATGGCCAAGCCCCGCAACGCATCGATTTCCCAGATTCGGCCTCTCATGGACTCCCTCCTGACACAAGAACAGGTTCTGTTGCTGTAAGCTGTTCTCATTTTAGCAGAATTTTGATGAAATAGGCAAGTATTTCATCAAAATGGTTGACAGGCCCAACGAGTATTGATACTATAGTAGTGACTTTAAAGTCACCAATAAAGAGAAGGTGAAATAATGCCCACATCCACATTTTTGCACCTGGATGAAGAGAAGAAAAGCCATATACTCAGTGTCTGTTACCGGGAATTTGCCCAGTACAATTACCGGGAAGCTTCCGTGACCCGCATCGTTCACAACGCCGGTATCGCCAAAGGCAGCATCTACAAGTACTTTCAAGATAAGAAAGAACTGTATGAATACCTGATTGAACACGCCATCCAGGAAAAACTGGGATATATTGACCGTCACTGGGTAAACTCAGCCAACAGCAGTGTGTGGGATGATCTGTGGGCAGGCATTGAAGCCGGAGCCCGATTTGATTTTGACTATCCCCAGTATGCCCGGTTTCTGGACCGGGTATTGACTCCGGCCAATGATGTCTTCGATATTGATATTCGAACCATGGTGCAGCAGCGATCCTACCGGTATATGCAGCAGTTTATTCAACGGGGGGTGGAGCGGGGAGAAATCCGTACAGATATGGATGCGGATCTGATCTGCGGGTTTGTCAATCTGATCCTGACCAAAGCCTCTCACATACTGGCGGAAAAAAGCGGCATGTCCGTGTTTGAGTTCACAGCCCGTTACAGCGAGGCGGATCTGGATGAAATTTTGAACGAAGTGAGAGATCTGTTTCGAATGATTGTTTCCGGTATACAACAGCCGCGTGCCTCGGAAGGTTGACCGAGAAATTTGCACTGCAAAATAGGGGACGATTGAAGAGACAGCCATGTCTCTCCATTTTTGCCATAGTGGTGACTGTAAAGTCACCAATGTTCAGAAAGAGAGGTGACGATGATGAAATATTTCCAGATTCTCTGCATTGTCTGGGCCGGGATCGTGATCCTGTCCGGAGTTGCCACGGCGGTTATGAGGGGACCGGGTGGCCACATGGGAAGAATCCCATGCTTTTACAGAAAAACGACCGGCCTAAGTGACAGCGGTGTCTCTAATGGAGTGCGCTCTGGTGATGCAGACCGGGTATGTATACTTTACTCAACAGATCCCGTATGGCTGAATTCTGGCCCTTCTGGTTATATCCACCACGGTTAACATCCGTGTTCTCCTTTTCAATTATCCGGCATTTCGAGCTTTCTGAAAAAAGCTTGAGAGATCCTCAGCGAATGACGAGGATCAATCTGAGTGTATGAGTGCTATCCGCTGTACTCCTCTGGATGGGGTTTTAGCGTACGGTGGGTAAGATTGAAGACTTACGATCAAATAATGAATGGAGGCAAAAAAATGGAATGGAGTATGTTTCGTTGGATCAGTCTGATCCTGGCAGCAGCAGGGCTGATCAAAGTATTCTTTGGCATTTTCTATCACGACGGACTGTACCAATGGGCGCAGAACCAGTACAGCCAGAAAAAGCGAGGTCCGGTGGTGAACCTGCTGCTGGTGTACGCGTTGCTTTTGCTGGTGGGAGTCTGGTATGCCACCTTGACTCAGTACGTTCCCTGGGGCTGGATTCTGACCGTATTTATAACGGGCGCCTCAGTCAAGTCTTTGGGTATTCTCCTGAACTGGGAAGGAGTTTCCAAAAAATTTGCGGATTTTGTGATGAATGCCGGGCGCTCCCTGTGGTTGGTGGATCTTCTGGTGGGAGTGCTCAGTCTGGGATTCCTGTATCTCGGGTTCTACGTCTATTAACCTACGGCATTAAAAAGCAATAGCGACAGAGAAAAAACGGGGGTTTCCCCGTTTTTTTGCATCAGCAGCTTTATTGACAAAGAAGGGTGTGCCGTTCATAATGGAATTACTACGATAAAGGTGGTCTGTTGGTATGAACAGTTCAAAAAAACAGGTGCACTTTACCCCGGTGGAAACAAAAAAAGCATCGCAGCGGGTATTTGAACATCTGCGCAGCCTTATTCTGCAGGGAATTTTGCGATCCGGGGATGAACTCCCTTCGGAACGCCAAATGATGCAGCAATTTCGACGCAGTCATCCCACCATCCGTGAAGCGTTGAGGATGCTGGAAGCAGCCGGACTCATCGAAGTGCTTCCCGGCAATGCAGCCGTGGTTCGTCCTGCAGACGATAATCCCGTTCAAAAACCTCTGGATGAGCTGTTTCGCTACAAAGAAGTCACAACGGCAGAAGTGGTCGAATTTATGGCGTCTATCGAGCCGGATTTTGCCGTTCTGACAGCGAAGCGACGAACCCCGGCCGATCTGGTTCATCTGGCTGAAAAGCTGGACGCGTTGGCCAGCGTAGAGAAGATCGCCATCCAGCAGATTCTACCCTTTCACAATGCTGCAGCTCGGAGCACCAAAAACCCGCTGATTGCAGCGGTTTGGGAGGCGTTAACCCGGATCCTGGTTGCTGTCGGTGCACAATCAGAGTCAGGAAAGGACGATTCTACCCTGACGGTTTTGGATATTCACAGGAGGCTTTTACAGGCCTTTCAAGAACAAAATGGTCCCGAGGCTGCTGCTGCAGTCGCCCTCTGCTGGGAAAACTGGCATGAGATTCCGGGGAAACTGACCATGGACGGAGTGGAAACCGGCTCCATGCTCCATCCGGACGATGAGGAAAAGCCTTTCACTCCCTTGCGAACGGAGAAAGTATCCGAGGCTGTGTATCGGCAGATCCAGGAAAAAATCATGACCGGGGAGCTGCTGCCCGGAGACCGCTTGCCGCCGGAACGAAAACTGATGGAGATGTTCCAGCGCAGCCGGCCCACCATCCGGGAAGCCCTGCGAATGCTGGAGAGTCGCCATCTGATCCGAACCATACCCGGAAGCGGAACGGTGATCAATGCGTTGTCCACCCAGTCAGCGGAGCGCTCCCTGTTGGACCTGATAGAACGGCAGCGGGCCCAGCACGAGGATTTGAAGGAACTGCGCAATATTTGCGAGACGGTCATTGCTTCCTGGGCCGCTCAGCGCAGAAGAGAAGACGATTTGGCGGAATTGGACGATCTAGTACGTCACTCATCCGAGTTTGTCGACCAGATTGAAGAGTCCATGGCCAATGGGCACCGCTTCAATCTGATCTTAGCCCGATCCTCCCACAACAAGGCGGCTTATGTCATCAGCCAAGCAGTATCTGAAGTGAACTATTACCTGGTGAAGAAGAACTGGCATTCGGCCGGTCCGGATATGACGAATCGTGAAATGAAGGAGCACTCCCGGAAAATTTGGGAACAGCATGCAAGAATCTATGAAGCGGTGCGAGATCAGGATTCTTTTGCTGCCCGCAAAGCAACCCTGGAGCACATAGACGAATCCAACAAAGCGGTAGATTAATCCAAAATAATGTGGGAATGATTGCGTGTTTTTTGTTTGCATGCTATAATTGGTCTGAACAGTAATATAGTATATATAGCCAGATTTATCCATTACGGGTTTGAAACAATATATGATTGCAGGAGGTGGCAGGATGAACAAGATCGTGGTCAACCAAGAGCTTTGCAAAGGGTGCGGGTTGTGTATTCATGTGTGTCCGTTGTCTCTGATCCGACTGAGTCAGGAGTATAATTCCAAAGGTCTGAACTATGTGTATCAGGTTGATGAGCATGTGTGCACGGGATGCCGTTTGTGCGCCATTCAGTGTCCGGATGCAGCCATTGAAGTGTACAAGGGGGAATCGTAATGGACAAAAAAGAACTGCTGGAAGGGAATGTCGCGGTCAGCATGGCCGCTCTGAGAGCCGGATGCCAGTTTTTTGCCGGGTATCCCATCACACCCCAGACCACCATCACCGAATATCTGGCGGTGGAGCTACCCCGGTGGGGAGGTTGTTTTGTGCAAGCAGAAAGCGAAGTAGCTGCCATCAATATGATTGCCGGTGCGGCGGCCGGCGGGATGCGGGTGATGACCGCCACATCCGGACCGGGACTCTCACTGATGGCTGAAGGCATGTCCTATATGGCCGGAGCCGGTCTGCCGGGTGTCATTATTGATGTACAGCGGTCCGGAGCCGGTGGGGGGAATCTTCTGGCGTCTCAAAGCGATTACAACTATACCACCAAAACCCTGGGACACGGCGGACTTCGAGCATTTACCGTAGGCCCGGAGTCGGTGCAGGAAGCCGTGGACTGGACATACAAAGGATTTGATCTGGCTGAGAAGTATCGCTCTCTGTTTATCCTTCTCACCGATGGGATGAACGGCCAGATGATGGAACCGGTGGAGATTCCGGAAGCGAATAAGGATATTCATCCCCGGGAATACATCGTCAGTGGCAAGCGCGGGCGGGAACGGCGAATTTTAAAAGAGTTCGAGTTTGATGTATATACCCTGGAAAAGAAATATAAAAAGTATGCGGCCATGTATGAACAGTGGGCAGAAAACGAGACGGTCTGGGAGGACTACGAAATGGAAGGAGCCGAGTATGTGGTGGCGGCTTGGGGTTCTGCCGCCCGCATCACCAAAACGGCCATTGACAGTCTCAAAGAGCAGGGACTGCCGGTGGGCATGATTCGACCCATCACTCTGCACCCATTTCCCCGGACCCCCTTCCTGCAGCTGGATCCTAGCCGGGTTAAGAAGCTGATCACCGTGGAGATGGCCGATCCGCCTCAGTTTTTCTACGATGTGGAACTGGTCAATGCCGGGAGAATACCTCATGACTACTTCACGCGCTCGGGCGGTGTGATTCCCACCCCCGATGAAATCGAAGCGGTGATTCTTGAAACGATCCAGTCGCGCTGACCATCACGAAAGGATGTGAAATCATGGAAAAGATCTACGGAAAAAGCAAGGGGCTTCTTCCCGTATCCTCCGGTTACTGTCCGGGGTGCATGCATTCAACCGCCCATAAGCTGATTGCTGAAGTTCTGGAAGAAAAGGATCTTCTAGATGATGTGATTCTGGTGCTGCCGGTGGGATGTTCCATTCTGGCCACCAACTATTTTGATTTCGATATGCTCTGTTCACTGCACGGCCGGGCAGCCGCCAATGCGGTGGGCTTGAAACATGCTCAGAAAGACAAAGTGATTCTGTCGTATCAGGGTGATGGGGATGCATCCTCCATCGGTCTGGCGGAAAGCTTCTATGCAGCCAATCGGGGGGATCCGATTACGGTTATCATGATCAATAACCAGATCTACGGCATGACCGGCGGCCAGGTTTCGCCCTGCTCGTTGGTCGGGCAGTCAACCACCACCACCCCCCAGGGACGGGATCCCCAATCCATCGGCTATCCGGTGCACATGGCGGAAATCATCGGATCCCTGAAAGCACCGAAATTTGTCGGTCGATTTGCCCTGCATACCCCGCGGCACATTTTGGATGCCAAAAAGGCCATTGCCAAGGGAATCGATATCCAGATCCATCAGAACGGATACTCGTTCATTGAACTGCTGTCGGCCTGCCCCACCAACTGGGGGATTCCCACGGACAAAACACCCCAGTACATGGAAGAGCATGTGATTCCAGAGTTTCCTTTGGGCGTTGTCAGGGATGTCAGTGGAGGTGACCAATAATGGAACAGTCCATTTTGCTGGGCGGATTCGGCGGACAGGGTGTTCAGACACTGGGTAAGCTCTTGGCCTACACCGCCAATGACGCTGAAAAAAAGGTAACCTTTTATCCGGCTTACGGCGGTGAAATGCGCGGCGGCACATCCAACTGCACCGTGGTGGTCAGCGATCGAAGAATCGGTGCGCCGGCTCGAAACCTGTGCGATTATGTGCTGGTTCTCAATGAACCGTCGTTTAAGCGATTCGAACCCCGGGTCAAAAAGGATGGGACCCTGTTTGTCAACAGTTCGCTAATCAAGGAGAAAAGCGGTCGAGAGGATATTCATGTTCGGTACATTCCGCTGAATGCCCTGGCTGAAGAAGTGGGCAACCCCCGGGCAGTAAATATTATTTTGTATGGATATTTTGTCAACATGACCGGGATGTTTACTCAGGGGCAGGCCCAGGAATCCCTGAGGGCCCGGCTGGGGAAGAAGAAAGAATTCGCGGAAATGAATGAAAGAGCATTTCTGCTGGGATGGGAACAGGCAGAGAAGGAAAAACAGTCTTACTAACTTCCCACAAAGCAAGAAGAAGCGGCCGCAAAAACGGCCGCTTCTTGAATTGTACGAATCATTTACCTGGATAAATGGCGATCTGTTGAGTTACGATACCCATCGTTTCTTTTTCAGGAAAGTACCGGCAGCCATGGTCACCAAGCCTAGTCCAAGATGAATAGAACCTACCCCCGTATTGGGAAGGGGTTCTTCCGGATCATCATCCGGAGGGGTGGCCTGTCCGGTCCAGGTCATGGTGGCGGAGTCCTTCAATTCTGTATCTTCTCCGCCAAAGACCACGGTAGCCCACACACCGTCCAGGCCGGCATTGGGTCCGCTGTAGGTGAAGACCGCTTCACCGTTGATGGCAGCCTCCACGGTAGTGCCCTCATTGGCTCCGGTGGTATCGAATCGCACAGCGATGCCGGGGACTGCAACCAGGACGCCTTCGCTGTTAAAGATGGATCCGGTAAAGCTGGTGGGCGTGCCCACTTCGGCCGAATCGCTGGCCGGTGACAGTTCAAAGGAAGCAATCCACGGGTCAAAGGTTACATACATGCTGACCGGATCGCCCTGTTCTTGAACCGCTCTGGCAGAAGGCAGACCGTTCTGTTCCACAAGAACCGGTCCGTCCGGATGCCCCCACCAGTTGTTCAAAGCAGCAATTGTGGATGAGCTGTCGTTGTATATGGCATACCGGGTGTTGCCGGAGAAGTTGTTTCCGGTGACGATGATTTGTTCTTCCATGCTGACTACACTGAAATAATAGAATTCCAGGCCAGTCAGGTTATTGACAAAGTCATTGCCCGAAATCTGAATCCAAGAGTTGCTGACGTCCAGATAGATGTCTTCCAGATACACACCAATTTCGTTGGACACAAACCGGTTGTCTGCTATGAGAATGTTGATGGCCTCGTCGTAATCATCGATGTCGTCTATGTATAGGCCGCAGTTATTGCTTGTGAAGGAATTCCCTGATACGGTAAGTGCGAATCCGTAATCACTGATATCATAGATGTATATTCCGTAATCACAGAGACTAGCCCGGTTATTCATCATGCAGACTTCCCCGGACGTATCCTCGGGGATGTATTCGAAATAGGCTCCGTACACGCACTCCGAAAAGTCATTTTCATTAAAATGTAAAATGTAGGGATCTGCGCTGCTGTATCCGCTGTGATCCACATACACGCCGTAATAGTAGCGGGCATCGTCTATGCCGTGAATGGTATTGTTGCTGACGGTTGTGACCGAGGCAGTATTGTACGCATAGATGCCGTAATCAAAATCGTCGGCGCTGTATCCGTGATCCGCAAAATCATCCGATATTGTGATGTAGTTGTTGATGATCTGAAGATCCAGGATTTCTTGATCATAGGCAATATCGTTGAGATAGATGCCTGTTTCACAGTTTGTCATTCGATTGCCATCCATAATGCAGGTGCCGTAATAGAATTCATCAAGGGATATCCCTTGATAGCAGTCGGTCAGGATATTGTTCTGAATGTAGGCATGCCCCGGATGATCGGCCCAATAGTATCCGATATAGTCGATGACAATTCCGTAATTCGCATTATCCAACGAGTTTTCTTCGATGGTGACCACAGCATCGTGTTCGATGTAGTAGACATAAATTCCGGTCCAGTCGGTGTCTGAAAAGGTATTGCTGCTGATGTCCACGGTGGAAGAATGCTCCACATAGCTGAGACACAATCCTCCATAGAGGCCCGTACCGCTATTGCCGGTCATGGTTACAACACAATCCCCGGACACATCGCTGTCTCCGATATAGTCGATTTCGGCTAAATATAAACAGTTTTCTGCGGTGTTGTTCCGAATGACAGCCTCAGCACCTAAGTCCATATAATAGATTTCAATGGCGCCGTTGGACAGGTCAGAAAAAGAATTCTCTTCTATTGTCAATAATGAGTCGCCATTCACTCCATAGTCGCTATAGTTGATATAGATTCCGTATCCGCTGTTGGCAATATTGCCGACAAACTGATTGTCCACAATCCCGACATCGGAATCGGTTATATCCTGACCAAAACTGACACCGTGTGCTTCAATGTCAAAGATGTTGCCGCTGATGGAAATATCCGAGCCCAGTACTTCCTGGGAGAAGTCCATCCCGCGCCAGCTGCCGTCGAAAAGATTGTCCACAATGAGCACATTGGAGTTGATGATGCTGCTGAAATGGATAGGGTGCATAATCGTGATATCAAAGCGGCAGTTTTCAATGAGAATACTTCCCTCAGCCAGTGCATCCACACTAATGGCCATATCGGCATTGGCAAAACTGAATCCATTGAGCTGGAAGTTTTCTGCCGTAACCGTGATTAAGGGGTTGGATCCGCTGATGGTGGTTGTTTCGGGTCCGTCGGTGGACTGAATCGTCAGTCCTTCAATGGCCACTGTGAAGCTTTCGGCATAGGTGCCCGGGGCTACCTGAATGGTATCCCCCGGATTGGCATCAGCGACAGCATCAGAAATATTACCATAATAGGTATCTTGGTTGACGTTGTGTACCAGACCGATGGCCAACGGTGTGATGGCATCTTTGGCTGGCATTTCTGCTGCCGCCGGTACTACTACCGGTTCCGAAGAAAGACTTGCCGGAGCCTGTCTTTCCTGAGAAGGTGGAACCGATGGGTCTGCTTTGTGGTTGGCTGCCAATGATTCTGCAGCAACCATCCCGCATTGGAATGCAGCCAGGAGAACGATCAGAACGATGGAAAAAAACCGACGCGTGTGTTTGGACATAGTATCACTCCTTTTTTAATTGTAGTACAACCCAATCCTCCCTCGGTAAGTATTGTCGGACCATGTTTATGCGGTTGATTAAAATGCTCTATACAACCAATTATATGGAAATGGCGCAAATCCTCCCAAAATGAAAAACATGACAAAATATTTTGTCACGCCAATGCAAAAACAGGGTTTTGGCGGCGGCTGCAGAAAGAATTCATGGCAGCAGATTGCGCAGACTAGACGGACGACCAGGAACATTCGCCCATCAAACCGAGGAGATGAAGACCTTGATTATCGGATACATGGTTCTCTGCCTGATTTTTGGTACCACATTCCTGGCCATAAAAACCGGCATCAATGCCGGTTTCTCTCCCTTCATGTTTGCCGGCTTGCGCTTTTTGGCGGCCGGTGTGTTGATCTATCTGTATGCCCTCCGCAAGAACCTGATTCGAGGGCTGCACAGAAACGACTGGCGGGAGATTGTTCTGATCGGGCTGGCCATGACCACGGTGAAGTTTGCCGCTCTGTACTGGGCCCTTCAGTTTATTCCGTCCGGATCATCCGCCCTGTTGGTAGCCATCTTTCCCATCATGGTGGTTCTGGCTTCCTATCTGATCAATCGGGAAACCATTACCGCGCTGCAGCGGATCGGACTGGTTCTGGGATTCTTAGGGGTATACCTGATTGTGGACATGCGAGTGGCTGGAACCGGTTGGATCATTGGCGCTGCCGCCATCATGGTGGGGGAATTTATCAATGCGGTGGGTGCTGTCTGGTCCCGGAAAGTGCTGAATCGGGGAATCCCCCCGGTGGTTCTCAATGGGATTCAGATGTTGGCAGGCAGCATCGGTCTCATCATCTTGTCGCTGATCAGTGAAACATCTCCCCTGCCGGACAGCAACCCCTTGGCCGGATGGCTGGCTCTATTGTACCTGGTGGTGGCCGGTTCCATCGTAGGGGCCGGCATCTACTACTGGCTGATCCAAGGTATGGGGCCGCTGATCCCTTCCACCTGGTCGTATGTATCTCCGGTGATTGCTCTTTTTGTGGGATATCTGGTTTTGAATGAATCTCTGACCGGGCGGGGGTTGGCTGGAGCTGCAGTGGTCTTGGCCGGGGTGGTCCTGACCAATTACGAAGCCTTTGTAGCTATCTGGAGATCCAGGGTAAGAAAACCAGCAGGAGAACCTGCAGGAAACGAGAATCAGTAAAGAAACGATGGAATGAAAGGAAGGATAATCATGCTGAGATTCTACTGCTACCCAACCTGAAGTACCTGCAAGAAAGCCATGGCATGGCTGGCAGAACATGAAGTGGAGCATGACTACCGGAATATATTGAAGGAACCGCTGGCTGAGGAAGAACTGGCGCATCTGGCCCGGTTGGGTAAAACCACCGTGGTGGGTTTGCTCAATCCCAAAAGCACCGGACTGAAAGCACTGGAAGTAGATCTGAATACCATCAGCGACAGTGAAGCCGCTAAAATCATTTTCAACAATCCCAAAACCATGTACCGACCGCTGCTGACGGACGGCAAGAACCTGGTCATTGGTTTCAAGCCCGATCAGTTTGCAGACATGGTAAGATAATCGGGCATACCACACCCGTAGATCCAATGCAGCAGGCAGAGGCGGATGCCCTGTCTGCTTTTGTTTCAATCTGCAATACCCCATGTCAATGGCAAGAATTGCATACAACAGAGTACTACGGACAGGAGAACCCCATGGGCAAAGCGAATCCATGGGAAGACAGGAGAGTGGCCGCGGTGGAACAGCAAAGACTCTATTTGCCGTATTCAGATTTTTTGAGGGAACGATACGGAGAAAAAGTATATAAAATCCCCATTAATCTGCCGGTGGGCTGCCCCAATCGGGATGGAACCTGCGGCCACGGCGGATGCATTTACTGCGGCGACGATGGAGCCGGTTTTGAGGATTTGCCCAGCACCATGCCGGTGGCGGATCAAATTGCCGTGAATCGGCCCAAGATGCGGGAGAAGTTCAAAGCCAGAAAATTCATTGCCTATTTTCAGAATTTCACCAATACCTACATGAGCTGGAAGGAGCTGTCCGGGTATCTGGATGAAGCAGTCCAGCCGGATATTGTTGAAATTGCCCTGTCCACCCGACCGGACTGCATCAATGACACTTTGCTGGAGAATCTGAAAGAGTTTGAGCTTCGGACCGGGATTCGGGTTACTTTGGAAGTAGGGCTGCAGACCGTCAACTACCACACACTGGAATGGATCAACCGGGGCCATTCCCTGGCGGAATTCATCGACTGCATGCTGCGCATTCGTCACTATGGATTCGATACCTGCGTGCATCTCATACTGAACCTCCCGGGAGATACTTCGGCAGATGCCGTGGAATCCGCCAAAATCTTGTCGGTGCTGGAAGTGAACCAGGTCAAACTGCACGCTCTGTATATTGTCAAAAACACCCGGCTGGCGGAGATGTTTCTCCGGAACGAATTCACCATGACCAGCCAGGAAGAATACATGGACCGGGTAATGGCCTTTTTGGATTATCTGGATCCCCACATTGCGGTCCAGCGACTCATCGGACGGGCCCCTGAAGACGATACCCTGTGGGCCAACTGGAACACCAGCTGGTGGAAAATCAAAGAAGACATTGAACGGCAGATGACTTTAACCGGCCGGTATCAGGGCAGGCTGTACCAGTACCGGAACGGACCGGCCATCCGGCGTTTCTACACAGAACCTATCGAAGGGGGAGATGAATGTGGAATGGAATGAAGGATTGGTGGACGCACTGACCGTGACGGTGTTGATGGATGACACATCGGGTATGAACAGTCCGTATCTGGCCCAGCACGGTGTGGCTTTCTTGATTGAGTGCACTGTAAAAGAAGAGAAAAAGCGCATTCTGTTCGATACAGGCGCCGGCAGCGAGCCGCTTTTGGCCAACATGAAAACCGCCGGAATCGATCCTGCCTCTGTGGATATGATCATCCTGTCCCACTGTCATTACGACCATACGGGAGGGTTGGAGGGGATTGTGCGGGCCATCGGAAAAAGCGACCTGCCCATTGTGGCTCATCCCGGCCTTTTCCGCAATTCATTTATAACAGAACCATTCTTTCTGCACATCGGATTTCCCGGCGCGAATACCGCTGCCAAGATTGAATCTCTGGGGGGACGCTGGGTTTTCACAGCGGACCCCATGATGGTGGCCACCGGGATCCTGTTTTCCGGAGAAATTCAACGGAAACACGCCCAGGAGGACGCCCTGGCCATACGAGCGTTCCAAACCCATGACGGACGGATTCAACCGGATCACCTGGTGGACGATGTGTCTTTGTACATCGCCACCGGCAAAGGACTGGTGGTAATCACCGGATGCGCCCATGCCGGGATCATCAATATCCTGGACCAAGGCATGGAGGCCACCGGGCGCTCCAGAGTTTATTCTGTCATCGGCGGATTCCATCTCACCGGTGCTGCCGACCAGCGGATTGACTGGACCATCCGCCAGCTGCAGGACCGGGTCACGGACAAAGTGTACTCCGGCCACTGCACCGGACTGAAAGCCGAAGGACGAATGCTGGAAGCACTGCAGGAACGATACAAATCATTTCACAGCGGGAAAGTCATCCGCTATATTCTGGACTAATCACCTGGAGGGACCCAACCATGCAGTATATCAGTACACGAGGAAAAACAGAACCTGTATCCGGAGCGAGGGCCATTGTCTCGGGCATCGCTCCCGACGGAGGGCTCTATGTACCATCGAGCATTCCCACACTTTCGTATGAACGAATCATCCAGATGCAGAGTCTTCCGTATGCGGATCTAGCCGCAGCCGTACTCTCACCCTATCTACCGGAGTATACGGACCGGGAACTGGCGGAATACACCCATCAGGCGTACTCAATAGAACGCTTTTCCCATCCGGATGTCTGTCCTCTGATGGATCTGGGAGATAAAGTTCATGCCCTGGAACTGTGGCACGGACCGACGGCTGCGTTCAAGGATATGGCGCTTCAGATTCTGCCTCATCTTCTTACCGCAGCCCGCAGCAAATGCGGCGAAGAAAAGGAAACCGTAATTTTGGTGGCCACTTCCGGGGATACCGGGAAAGCCGCCCTGGAAGGATTTCGCGATGTGCCCGGGACCCGGGTCATGGTCTTTTTCCCGGAAGAAGGGGTCAGCGAAATACAGAGGCGGCAGATGATTACCCAGGAAGGGAAAAATGTGACTGTGGCCGCTGTGACGGGCAACTTCGATGATGCTCAGACCGGGGTGAAAAAAATCTTTGGGGATGCAGAGTTTCTGGCCCAGGCCCATCGCTGGGGATACTCTTTGTCGTCAGCCAATTCTATCAACTGGGGACGGCTGGTCCCTCAGATCGCTTACTATTTTTCAGCCTATCACCAGCTCCTGCAAAAAAAGGCTATCCGCCCCGGTGAAACCGTGAATGTGGCGGTGCCCACCGGGAACTTCGGGAATATTTTGGCGGCATACTACGCCCGGGCTATGGGTCTGCCGGTGCATCGACTGATCTGTGCCGCCAATGCCAACCGCATTTTGGCGGATTTCATCCAGACCGGGGTGTACGATACCCATCGGGCCTTCTATAAGACGTCGTCTCCCTCCATGGATATTCTGGTATCCAGCAATCTGGAACGGCTGCTCTATCAGGCTGCCGGGAAAGATCCCGAGCCGGTGCGGACATGGATGTCTTTTCTGGCGGAAAACGGGCGCTACCATATCAATGGAGAGCCTCTGCAGTGGATCCAAAGCATCTTCTGGGCAGACAGCGCAGCCGATGGAGAGGCCAGGGCAGCCACAGCCGAAGTTTTCCAGGAAACCGGCTATGTCCTGGATCCCCACACCGCGGTGGGCTATCGGGTGCTGCAGAAATACCGCCGCATGGAACAGGATGACCGGATCACCATCCTAGCCTCCACCGCCAGTCCGTTTAAGTTCGGACGGTCTGTGGCTCGGGCATTGGGCATGGAAGAAAAAGAGGATGAAATGGATCTTCTGTATGCTTTGGCTGAAAAAACCGGCTGGTCGGTTCCCAAACATCTTTTGGAACTATCTCAAAAACCGGTTCTGCATCGTACCGTATGCAGTCCGGATGACATGAAAAAAGCCGTGCAGAAGTTTTTGCAGATATGAGGCTGCCGATTCTCGGATTCGATATTGTATGAGCACGATGCATTGGAACAGTATGGTGCATTTTGGCCGAATGGGGTGATGGCAATTCGTATTCAACCGAAGGATTATGCCGGGCTGATTGATGCAGCCCGGGGAATTCGTCCCTGCGATCTGGTGATTGACAATGCCCGCATCGTCAATGTGTTTACAGGAGAGATCTACCCGGGGGCTGTGGGCATTTACGATGGCTTTATTGCCCATGTCCAGTCCGATCCGGATGACAGCAAGCGGGAGGAAAAACCAATGGTGGGAAAAGTTCATCTGGATGCCGGCAATGACTATCTGCTGCCCGGTCTTTTGGATGCTCATGTCCATATTGAAAGCAGCATGATGACTCCGGCCCGCTTTGCCGAAGCCGTGATTCCTCATGGCACCACCACCATCATGACGGACCCTCACGAAATTGCCAATGTAGCCGGTATGGCCGGGGTCCGGTATATGCTGGAGGCCAGCCGGGATCTGCCCATGCGGCAGCTGGTGATGGTTCCTTCCTGTGTGCCGTCGGTTCCGGGAAAAGAGCATTCCGGCGCGGTATTTACCGCCGACGACATCGAAACCATGCTGGAGATGGAACGGGTAATCGGGCTGGCTGAAGTCATGGATTACCCGGGAGTTTTGCATCATGATTCCCGCATGAGTGGTATTCTTCAAAAAGCCCTGGACCGGGATGTGTTTATCCAGGGGCATGCGCCCTTTTTGTACGGACGGGAACTGTCAGCATACCGGGCTGCCGGCCCCCAGAGCGACCATGAGAGCCGCACCGGACAGGAAGCCCGGGACAAAATTCGAGTCGGAATGGTGGTGGATGCCCGGGAAAGTTCCGGAGCCAAAAATGTCCGGGATATCCTCACCGGTATCCAGGGATTCCGCTATCTGGATTACCTCACCCTGTGCACAGACGACAGGGAACCGGAAGACATTCTGCTGAAAGGCCATATGAATGACGTGGTGAAAAGCGCCGTTGACAGCGGACTGGATCCGGTGGATGCCATCCGCTGCGCCACATTGAATATTGCCCGATCCGTCGGGCTGCGCAATGTGGGAGCGGTTGCGCCAGGGTACACGGCGGATCTGATTCTGGCCGCTGATTTGACTCATATTCAGCCTACCCGGGTATTTTTTGCCGGCGTGGAGGTGGCGCATCAAGGCGTTCTCAAGCAGTCCATCCCTGAGGTGGATCACCCCTTCCAGCATAAAAACACCATCCATGTGAACGATGTCTCCATAGAGACATTCCGCTTTCGGGCGCCCATAGAGGAAGGGAGAATACCCACCCGGATCATCGCCTACCGGGAAAGCACTTCATCCACCACGGACTTTATGGTGGAAGAACTGCCGGTTCACGGCGGTTATCTGGATTTAGCCCATCGCCCGGATCTGAAATATGCCGTGATCTTAAACCGGCACGGCGGGATAGCCAGCCGCGGGTACGGCATTGTCAAAGATATCGGGCTGCGCCGGGGGGCTGTGGCCAACTCGGTGGCCCACGACTGCCACAACCTGGGAGTGGTGTTCGATACAGCCGAAAACGCCCTGATAGCAGTCCGCGACATTCAGGCCATGGGCGGTGGATTCAGTTGTGTGCTGGATCAACAGGTTCTCGGCCGCCTTCCCCTGCCTGTGGGGGGATTGATGGCTGACCGGTCCGTCTGGGAAATGGCGGCGGCGGCTGCCGACATGAAAGCAGCCCTGCGCATGCTGGGACTCAATGAGATGGAAAATCCGCTGCTGCGTACAGCGTTTTTGACCCTGGCGGTCATCCCACACGCCAAAATGACGGATCTGGGTATGATCGATGTGGATCGCCAGGAAATCATGCCTCTGTATGTGGACTAACCGGGTAGAATTTCCTGTGTCGGTCGAAATAGTTTGCATAACCCAATCGGACATTCGGGTTGTTCCCCCAAGATACCATACATGGAAACTGATTTCATTCGAAATGATAAGGAGAGATGGTATGGACAAGTATACGGAAATCGACAGTCCGGAAGAACTGGAACGGGTGCTGCAGGAATCCCAGGACCACCCGGTGCTGATTTTCAAGCACAGTACCCGCTGTCCCATCAGTGCCCGCGCTTTCACCGCCTACTGTGATTTTGCCGGTAAAGATGATCCCCAGCCGGTCTCATGCTATGTGCTAAAGGTGATTGAAGAGAGGGCGCTGTCCAATCGGATCGCCGAAGAGCTGGGCGTGGAGCACCATTCTCCCCAGGCGATTCTGGTCCACAACAGAAAGCCGGTTTGGGTGGCGACTCACTGGGACATTACGGTGGATGCGTTATCCAAAGCCTGCGAAAAGTAAGGGTGCGAAGCTGTGAAAAAGAAAACCGGCCCAAGAAGCGTTTCTGCTTCCTCGGCCGGTTTTTTCACGTTCTGGGTCAATACTCTTGACTACGGGGTTGAACGTGCTGCCAATTGATTCAAAATCGTCTCCAGCTGATCCATACGCTGGCCGTACAAAGACCAGTCACCGCTGCGCAGGGCTTCCTGGGCCTCTTCGAACAAGCGATTGGCTTCCTGGATCAATTCCGCTGTGGTGGAATCCCCATCGGGAGGAGTCCCATCATCCGGCGGACGGGCATCGTCCCCGAAGATCTTCGCCAGGGCCTGATTCAGGGTGTTCTCCATGACGATGCGGTCTCCGTAGGTGGCAATGACCCGCTTCATTTCCGGTAGAGCGTTGTCGCCCCTGGACTGGAGATAAATGGGTTCGATGTAGAGCAGCGAATCCTCAATGGGAATAATCAGCAGATTGCCCCTCAGCACACTGGATCCTTCCTGGGACCACAGGGTCAGCTGCGGGGAGATCTCTGAATCCTGATCGATCCGGGATTCAATCATATTGGTCCCGGGGATGTTTTCGCTGCGGGGGAAACGATAGATCAATAGTTCCCCGTAGTTTTCACCATCGCAGCGTCCCACCAGCATGGAGGACATGTTGTTTCGCCCTACGGGTGAGTAGGGAACCGAGATGAGGAATTCCACATTTTCCTCCCCATGCAGTCGGAACATCAGGTAGTTGGATTCCACCGTCTGGGTGCTGTCCAGATATTTTTCCCGGGAGATTTCCCAGATATCCTCTTTACCGAAAAAGACCGTTGGATTAGTCATGTGGTAGGTCCGGTACATATCGGACTGGACATCGAAATAGTCCTGGGCGTATCGGACATGACGGCGGAGTCCTTCCGGCATGGCATCGATGTCTTTAAAGAGATCCGGGAAGATTTTCGCGTAGGTTTGAACCAGCGCATCGTCGGGATCGGAGATGTAAAAGTCGGTAGTGCCGTTGTAGGCATCCACCACCACCTTCACCGAATTGCGGATGTAGTTGAACTGGCCGGACTCATGGAATTCGGAATACGGATAGCGGTCCGTCAGCGTCATTCCGTCCAGGATCCAGTACAGACGCCCGTCTTCCTGGTTGATGACGATGTAGGGATCGTGGCCGTAGGCCAGGAATGGGGCAATTTTCCGCACCCGTTCCACGATATGCCGATTGATGACGATACGGCTCTCCGAGTTAATGTTGCTGGAAATCAGGATGCTGAAATCCCTCTGGCGCATGGTGAACAATAGTCGATTGAGGGGAGTCAGCGGAATACCGGCATCCCCCTGGTAGATGGTCATCACATTGTCGGAACCCGACGGGTAGTCAAATTCTCCTTCTTCGGTGTTGACAATGATGTAGGTACGGGTGCTTTCACCGAAATAGATCTCCGGCCGCTGGATTAACAGATCCGTGTTGGTCCGGGGCGGAATATCCCGTATGGCCAGCGCCGGTTGTCCTTCGGGAGTCACTGTATTCACCGGGGACAATGTGACGCCGTATCCATGGGTGTATTTGAGCACCAGGTTGATCCAGTTTTGCGCCTGGGCGTCAATCCGGGTCTGTTCCATTTCCCGGGCAGCCAAAAAGACTTGGGTATAGAGCCCGTCAATGGTGTACCGGTCAATATCCACATCGTTGAAAATGTAGTAGGGACGAATCCCCTGGATCTGGTTGTACACCCGGTTGGTGGGGCTGTAGTCATTGATCCGGATGTTGTCAATGATGCTGCGGTTGTTTTGGATATCTTCTGCCGTCAGGGATTGTTCTGCCGGATAATCCACCGTCTTGATCCGGTCCAGGGCATAGGCTTTGCGGGTAAAGGCGATGTTGCGTTCGATATAGGTTCGTTCTTTGTTGATTTCATCCGGCTCCACCACAAAGCGCTGGACCAAGCCGCCGGCAAATCCTCCCAGAACGGAGATAATCACTAAAGCAGCCGGTACGGCCAGGGCCATACGCAGATTTTTTCTCCGGGCAGCGGCGGCAAAGACGGCGGCTCCGGCCAGAGAGACAGCGGCCAGAACCCGAAACAGATTCAGGTTGATGGAGATGTCCGTGTATCCGGCTCCGAATACATCGCCCCGGGTGGAATACAGGACGCTATAGGTCCTCAGCCAGAACTGAACAGCCAGCAGCACGAAAAAGGCCGCCCCGAAAAGCCCGATCTGGGTGAGAATCCCGGAAATGGTCTTGGCGTCAAAGGTGCGGATCCGCTTTTTCTTCTCCCGCATAAAGGGGTCAAAATCCACCACTTTGGGATCCTCTTTCGGCTGGTTGATCATCCGGCTGGAAATCAGCAAGAACTGATAGACAGCCTGAAGAACCATCAGCATAAACAGCATGGACATCAAGAGGCTGAGAACCCCGGTGATCAAAGGCAGCCGAAACACATAGTAGGAGATATCCCGGGCAAAAATGGGATCTGTGATACCGAAACTCTGTCCATTGGTATAGGTCAGCCAGTCAAACCAAAACCGGGAAGAGATGGTGACGGCCAAAAATGCAGCAAGAAGCACAGAGCCCCAGCGGATTCCCAGGAGGATTCTCTTCTCATCGGCTTTATCCTCGACAATGCCGGTTTCCAGGGCATAGCGTTTTTTCAATCGGATCAGATACAGATTGGATATCGCCAGCAGGACCAAAAACAGAGGAACCCCCATGATCAGCTGGGTGCGGAGACGAGTCAGGAAAGTTCCCGTATAGCCCATTTCCTGAAACCAGAGGTAATCGGTAAAAAAGGTCACCAGGCTCCCGAAAGTGATAAACAGCAGCAGGATCCCGATGAATACCCCGGCTTGCAGCCGGCGGGAACCATCTTTCTTTGCCATATCAATCCCTCCTTTCGTCTATGTACATAGGAGAAAATGCCGGTAACTTCGACCCACTCATTGAGGGGCTATTTTCCATTGGATGTCTTGGGCAGGTATGTGCTCAATTCCGCCGCCATATTCTGAATGGGCATGGACTGCAGCCAGACCCGGCCCGGGCCGGTCAGGGTAGTCAAGAACAGACCCTCACCGCCAAAGAGCACGTTGCTGAAGCCTTTTACCATTTCAATATTCATGCGGACAGAAGTTTCGTACATACCCACCGAACCGGTGTCCACTTTGATGGACTGACCTTGCTCCAGATCCAACGCAATGCATTCACCGTCAATTTCCACAAAAGCGATACCGCTTCCTTTCAGCTGCTGAAGGATGAACCCTTCCCCGCCAAAGAATGCGGTGCCCAGGCGGCGCTGAAACGCGATGTCCAGTTCCACGGTGTCTTCGGCACAGAGAAAGGCCCGCTTTTGGCAGATGACAGAGGATTTGCTGACATCCAGCATGATGATGCTGCCGGGGAATGTATGCCCGAAGGCAATCCGGCTGTCATTTTCCTGGGCTTCGAAATAGTTCATGAATCCGCTTTCGCCGGATATCTTTCGTTTCAAAAAACCCCCCAGGCCTCCGGCCATATTGGTCCGCATCTGGATCGAAGCATCCATCCAGCGCATGGCTCCGGACTGAGACTGAAGCGTTTCTCCTCGTTGCAGTGTCATTTGCAGCAGCGGCATGGTAGTTCCCAAAATCTCATACTTCATGAAATTTCCTCGCTTTCTGTGTAGTATAGAGTGATCAGTCAAATATCCTTATTGATTATCAGTCTACCATGAACGGCCGAATCTGACCAGCATTTCAGACGGATGCAGCAGGACTGACCGAGAGGCATCGCGAATGAGACATGAAGCAGACACGGAAGGGAGATAAGACAGTGCCGGTTATTCAGGGAGTTGTGAGTTTGATGCGGGATATGGACCAAATTATTGAACCGCGCCCGGGCTTTCTACAGAAAGCCTATTTGTTGGCAGACAGCGCCGTTTCATACCTTCTGCTGGGGGCGACCCAACGAGATTATCTGGATTTTGAATTCTACCGGAAGTCCTACCGGGAAAGAAACCGATTTTTGACCAAGAAGCGGTACGACCGGATGGTGCAGTTCTACAACAACCCTGAAAGCAGTCGGATATTCAAAAATAAAGCAGTTTTCAGCCGGGTGTTCAACGATTTTATGAAACGAGAGTGGCTGGATGGCGAATCGGCCGCCAAGGAAGCATGGATGGATTTTCTATCTAAAAATCCGGCTGTCTTCATCAAACCCCGGGAAGGGGAAAAGGGATGGGGGCTGTCGGTGGCACAGGTGAATACACCCCAGGACGCAGAAGAGCTCTATGATCGAATCGGCGGACAGCCGCTGATTCTGGAAGAACGAATCCGGCAGCACAGGGATTTGGATCAGATGAACCCCAACCTGGTGAACACCATCCGGATTTATACCCTGAGGGAAGAAGACCGGGTGAAACTGATCAGCGTGTCGCTGCGTACCGGACAGTTTGCCGACAGCATATCGGACAACATGTCTGCCGGAGGGATTTTGGTGGGCGTGGATCCGGTGACCGGACGAACCGTCACCACCGGGGTGGACAAATACCATCGGCACTATACGGTCCATCCTCTGACGAAAACTCCCCTGGAAGGATTTCAGATACCATCCTGGCCCGCCATCCAGGACGTGATGGAGCGGGCCGCCCAAGTCGTTCCGGATGTTCGCTATATCGGCTGGGACATCACCGTCAATCAGGACGGAGAGCCCGTGGTCATTGAAGGTAACCACAACGGCGGCCGACGGGCCCTGCAGTCGGCGGATCAGGTGGGACGGTATCCGCTGTTTCAAGAACTTCAGAAGAATCATTGATGGCCAGGGTCCAAAAAGCGCGTTCCTGCGATACAAACAGCGGTGGGAACTGGCCCATCCCGTGCAAAGTGGATAACGACTTTCATAAAAAAGAGGCATCCGATTCAGGATGCCTCTTTGAATGAACCCATACGCTCAGAGTCCGCTGTCTACGACGCATGACTCATGGAAAATTTATGCTGACAATACTTTTTTAATGGCGGCAATGCCGATGTCCAGATCTTCTTTGCTGATGGTCAGAGGAGGAGCAATCCGGATGACATCCTGGTGGGTTTCTTTGCAGAGAACGCCATCATTCATCAGTGTTTCGCAGTACTTGCGGGCTCCGCCAGCTTCCGGTTTCATTACAATGCCCACAAACAACCCTTTTCCGCGAATTTCCTGAATCAGCGGATTATCGATTTTTTTCAGTTCACTGAGCAGATATTCACCCAGCTCAGCTGAGTTTTCTGCCAGTTTTTCATCAATCAGTACATCCAGGGATGCGATGGCAATGGCAGATGCCAAAGGATTTCCGCCGTAGGTGGATCCGTGATCCCCGGGGTTGAATACGCTCATGACCGCATCATCCGCCAGGACGGCTGAAATGGGATAATATCCGCCGCTTAACGCTTTACCCACAACCAGAACATCCGGTCGAATTCCGTCGTGTTCATAGCAGAACATCTTCCCAGTTCGGCCGAACCCGGACTGGATTTCATCGGCGATGAGAAGGACATTGTTGGCGGTGGCCAGATCCCGGACCTTTTTCAGGAAACCGGCCGGAGGAACCACAACGCCGGCCTCACCCTGGACCGGTTCAATGAGAATACCGACGGTGTTTTCATTGACTTTGTCTGCCAGGTCTTCGTAGTTGCCGTATTCGGCCACATTGAATCCGGGGGTAAAGGGTCCAAATCCATCTTTGTACTGTTCTTCGGTGGAGAAGGAGATAATGGTGGTGGTACGGCCGGAGAAGTTGCCGGAGAAAGCAACGATCTCCGCTTTTCCATCCGGTACTCCCTTGACCTTGTATCCCCATTTTCGAACTGCCTTGATGGCAGTTTCAACGGCTTCCGCCCCGGTATTCATGGGCAGTGCTTTTTCAAAGCCGGTTACGGTGCAGAGTTTTTCCAGAAATTCACCCATCATATCATTGTGAAAAGCTCTGGATGTCAAGGTAATCCGATCCAGTTGCTTCAGCAGCGCTTCTTTGATCCGCGGGTGATTGTGGCCTTGGTTCACGGCGGAATAGGCAGCGAGGAAGTCCAGATAGCGCTTGCCTTCCACATCGGTTACCCATGGGCCGGAGCCGGTGGCAATCACCAGGGGAATCGGATTGTAGTTGTTGGCACCGTACTTCTTTTCTTTGGCAATCAGTTCTTTTGTACTCATAAAAACCTCCTGTAGATATTTTTTGGATCCGTAAGATGGTTGCGATTGTTCAGAAAGTGTTTTTATTGCAGAAATTGTATACAATGACATTCTACCATTTTCCCCGAAACTTTTCCAGCCCGGTTCTGCGAAATATTTCAATCATTCTTTGCCGCCAGGATCCAGTCCTCTTTCTCCATCCGGGAGAGGATCGAGGCCAATTCCATGAAAAGAAATCAAAAATCGGATTTCTGCGTAGGATAATCGCAGTTTGTATCTAACTATCCTTGTAGGATGGTGTACCAACGAACACTTTATCGACAAGAAGGAGGCATATTCCACCATGGTCAGCAAAGAGCTGTTTGAGAAAATGAAAGAATGGCGGCGTCATATGCATGCACACCCGGAAGCGGCTTTCGAAGAAGTGGAGACAGCCAAACTGGTGGCGTCCGAACTGAAAAAAATGGGGTATGATGTGGTTGAAGGAGTTGGAAAGACGGGGGTAGTGGCATCCCTGACGGTGGGAGACGGCAAAAAGGCCATCGGTCTGCGCGCCGATATGGACAGTCTGAAGATGAACGAAACCACCGGACTGCCTTACGCATCCCAGGTTGAAAACCGATTCCACGGCTGCGGACACGACGGTCATACTGCCACCCTGCTGGGGGCCGCCCAGGTGATTGCCGACCGGAAAAATTTCAACGGTACAGTGCGGCTCATTTTCCAGCCGGCCGAAGAACCCGGCTACGGGGCCCGGGCCATGATCGAAGACGGTATCATGGAGCGGTTTCCCATGGACGAAGTGTATGCTCTGCACAACAGCCCGCAGCTGCCGCTGGGACAGATCGGCACATGCCCGGGCGGGATTGCCACCAGCGAAGATAACTTTGTGATCAAAATCAAAGGAAAAGGCGGCCATGCTTCGGCGCCCCACAATGTGAAGGATCCTCTGGTAATTGCCAGCGAAATCATCCTGGCGCTGCAGACGATTGTATCCAGGAATTTCAGCCCCCTGGAAACAGCCGTCGTCTCCTGCACGGAGTTTTTTACCGACGGAGCCCGCAATGCCATTCCCACCAATGTCATGATCAAGGGCGATGCCCGGGCCTACAAACCGGAAAGCCAGAGACTGATTGAAGAAAGAATGAGGAAAATCTGTCTGGGGATCTGTGCCATGAATGATGCTGAATGCGAATTTGAGTACACCCACGAATTTGCTCCCACCTACAACGATGCAACCTGTACGGCCTACGCCGTTGAATCGGCGAAAAAAGTGGTGGGGGAAGAGAATGCCTTTGACAATCTGTCGCCCGGTACCGGGTCGGAGGATTTCGGCCTTTTCCTGCAATATGCCCCCGGCTGCTATCTGAGAATCGGCGGCATGGTGGTCGAAGACGAAAACGATGCCGTTCCGGTGCACAATTCCATGTTTGACTTCAACGACGATATTATGCCCATCGGAGCTGCCTTCTTTACCCAGATCATCGAAGACAGGATGCCGGCCAAAGCCCAAGGTTAGTCAAGGCCTTGTCAAGAATGGGGCAGTGAAGGATTTCTGTAAGATATTCTTGAAGCTGATCGCCATGTTCATTCTCTCGAGCATGGACGTGCGACTCAAGAACGCCGGTAAAAACACGCCTTCTTGGGTATGTCACGGGCAAAGGCGTGTTTTCATTCATCTAAAAACTGCTGAGGTGAAGATAGTGATGCCTAACCTTTTATGAGTTCATGGGGATTTATTCAGCATCATGCTCTCCAGGCAGCGAAAAAGCACCTTCCGGTATGGAAGATGCTTTTCATAGGAGAATCAGTTTCCTCGTCAGGAGAAACGGAGTCCGTTCATCACGGCATGGGGCTGCCGTTTTTCTTAGGTCCCGAAAGTTCGGCTTCCAGATCATCGATAAACTGACGGGCCGTTCTTCCGGAGCGGACATTTTGCCAGAGTTCCCACTGGAGGGCCCGACGACGCAGCACCGCCGGATCAATATCCAATCCTTTCAGACGGGCCAGTCCGGACACAATCTCCAGATACAGCTCCTGGTCCGGAGTGGCAAAGGTAACCGTGATGCCGAAGCGGTCCGCCAGGGACAGTTTTTCCTGGGTGGTGTCTTCTTCATGCACTTCATCCCCCGAGGCTTGATGGCGGGGTGTGCCGCGATCGCTGAATTTTTCTCGGATCAGGTGGCGGCGGTTGGAGGTAGCGTACACCACCACATTCTGCGGGCGGACTTCCAGCCCTCCCTCCAGGACTGCCTTCAGGTCTTTGTAATTCCATTCGCTGTCTTCAAAGGAGAGATCATCCACAAACAGGATGAAATGCTGAGGGTACTGCTTCAGGAAGGCAATAATATGGGGAAATTCCTGCAGCTGGGAACGAGGCACTTCCACCAGACGAAGGCCTTTTTCAGCATACGCATTCAAAATGGCTGTAACCGTGGACGATTTACCCGTGCCGCGGTCGCCATAGAGCAGGACATTGTTGGCAGAATAGCCATCCAGGAGATTCCGTGTATTCCGGATGACTTCTTTCCGGGCCTGGCTGTAGCCAATCAAATCATCCAGCGTCACCGGGTCCGGTCGGGCGATTCCTTCCAGGGGGCATCCTTCTTTCCGGGAATTCCAGCGAAATGCTTTGTAGCGGCCGATGATGCCGGTTCCCGCTGAGCGGTAAAAGGAGGCCAGTTCCGCCGCAGCGGCTGTCCAGTCAGGGGCAGCATGCAGCGCCTTTTTCATGTCGGTACGGACGCGGGATTGAAAGGAGACATCCTGAGTGGCCATGGGGAGGACAGATCCTGGCGCTGGATCCCCGGAATGGATCTTTTCCAGTCCCGGTTCATCCACCATGGTCCGGAGGCAGAGAGCTATGGGATCAGCAGAAAACATTTTCTGCAAATGGTTCATGTCCGCATCAGCCACCAATTTCAGTTGGGGGCTCAGATCGGGGTATGGATAAAAGCCGGCTTTCAGGCTGAATAGATTTTCATTGTCCAGAATCTGATTCAGAAGATGATTCTGCCAGATACTGCCCACCACCGGTTCGTGGGATAGTTCCGCCGAGGACAGAAGACTTCCGTAGGCGGCGGTAAATCGCTTCATTTTTTCCACGGAGGAAGTATCCGGGCTCAGGCAGGTGTGGACCGCATCCAGTACAGTCTGGATGCAGGGATCCTGCATGATGCTTCGGTATAGGATCAAACTGGAACCAGCCAGCAAAAATGGATGGACTCGGTGGGCACTGTGGGCATCGGGCATTGCCGTGGCCTCCTTCAATCGAGAATCCCGCCGCGAATAGGTGCGAAGGGTTTGCTTCATTTATTCTACCACAAATTAAAAGACCCGGCGATAGACAATCAAAGAACCGCCGGATCCTGCGAAAAAGCGGGCAGGATTTTGGCTGCCATTCACGAAAGAAGCTACTACAATCGTCATACAAAGACACATTTCAGAGAGGAGTGGCGCCAATGACCATGGAAGCTCACGGTGAACGTTGGTTTTCGGATGAAAAATCGTTTCAGGAAGATATGAAAGAAGTCTGGGGAGACTGGGGTGTTTGCTCGGAGGTAGGGAAACTGCGGTCAGTCCTGATGCGAAGGCCCGGTCATGAAATCGAGAATCTGGATGATACCTACGACTACTACCGCTGGAAAGCCCCCATGGACACGGCCAAAGCCCGGGATCAGCACGATGAGCTGGCTCAGATTTACCGCGACCATGGGGCAGAAGTGCATTATGTGGAGGAGATGGGGCCCTACCCCAATGCCCTGTTCACCCATGACCTGATGAAGATGACACCGGAAGGGGCCATTCTGGCTCGGCCTGCCACCAAGTTTCGTCGAGGTGAAGAAAAATACCTGGCCCAGGCCCTGATTAACCTGGGGGTTCCCATTTTGAAGACCATCAGCGGAACCGGCACCTTTGAAGGCGCCTGTCTCATGTGGGTGGATGAGAAAGCATGTCTTTTGGGTACCGGCAATCGCTGCAATCAGGAAGGAGCCCGTCAGGTGGAGGCGGAACTGCGCAACATGGGTGTGGAGCATATTGAGCGGATTCCCATCTGGTACGGTGGTGTTCACATTGACGGCAACATCAACATAGCCGACAAAGATGTTGCGGTGGTGTTCCCCTGGAAAGTACCCCATGAGACCGTGGTCTTTTTGATGGAGCGGGGCTACCGCATTGTGGAATGCAACTCGCTGGAAGAGCAGGAAGAACTGGGGATCAACTTTGTTACCCTGGAGCCGGGCAAGATTGTGATGCCGGCCGGAAGCCCCACCCTGCGAAAGAATCTGGAAAAAGCCGGTGTGGAAGTGATTGTCCTGGATGTGGATGAACTGAAAAAAGGATGGGGAGCCATTCACTGCATGACGGCTTATTTGAAAAGGGATCCTGTAGAGTAGCCGATATTCACGGCCTCTGCAGAACAGGAGTTTACCAATAAATTGAAAGAGGTGCATCCGATGAAACGAATATTGGCCCTGGTGGGAAGCCCTCGTCATGGCGGCAATACGGATGTTCTGGTGGATCAGGTCCTGAAGGGAGCCAGGGAGGGGGGCGCTGAAACGAAGAAAGTCTTTTTGTCAGACCTGTGCATTGGAGGGTGCCAGGGCTGCGGAGCCTGTCTCCGCAAGGAGGTGGACTGGTGCGTCCAGAAGGATGACATGAACGACCTCTATCCCCATATTCTGGCAGCCGACACCATCGTTTTGGGGACACCCATTTACTGGTGGGGGCCATCCGCCCAGATGAAGGCCTTTTTCGACCGCTGGTACGCTTTAAATGGCGACAAACGGACGCAGCTGGCTGGAAAACAGGTGGCGCTGGTCTGCGCCATGGGGGATACCGATCCGGCCACAGCCCGGCATACCATCGGGATGTTCCAGGACAGTTTTTCCTATCTGGAAATGAAATTTGACCACCAGCTGGTGGTGTCCGCCCATACTTACGGTGAAGCTGAGCAAAATACAGAGGCCATGGCCGAAGCCTGGAATCTGGGCAATTATCTGGCGTAATTCAACTCAAAAAGAACAGCCTTCAAGGGGCTGTTCTTTCCACGTGTTGAGTCTTTTCGACAGCATGATATAATGAGAAAAACAGGTAATCGGGCGCTGCAAGACGAATTATGTAGCAAAGGGTCCCGGGAATTTCAAGAGGGAACCGGAACGGCACCGTCATGCATCGTCCAAAAAGGTGATGTCTGTCACCTGGGATTCCCGGGCCAGATAAATGTCCCGGTAGGGTTTCAGGACCACATAGGGTTCGCGGCTGATCACCACTGTATTTTTGTGGCGGCCCAGATAAAAGCATTCTTCTTGCTCGCCGGATACCAATGTAATATGAGCGCGGCGGCCTTTTTGCTGGATCATTGCTTTGGGCAGCGAATTGATGATGGATTCCATGGTTTCCATGCGGATGTCTCCCTTTCAACGAGTTTAGATTCAGTGTATCACACTTTGAAACACATATCCATGTAGCATGAAAAAATCCTGGCGCAGGTGGCGCCAGAGTCATCGAGGAGGAGAGGATATGAATCGCAGTGCTTTTCGTAAATTGTTTTGGGGATTTTTACTGGTTATGCTGGACTTTCGCATTCAGGGCATCGATATTCTGCCGGATATCATCGGCTACTATTTTTTCTATTCAGGGATGCTTCTTCTGAAGGACCAGAGCCCACACTTTCAGCAGGGTTCCAATTTTTCCGTGCTGATGATGATTCTTTCGGTGTTTACATTCTATGAAGCACCGGTGAATTCTACGGGAGTCATTGACCCCACACCCGGATCCGGAGCCTTAGCCCTGGGGTTGGCCATTGTGTCCATTGTCCTCAGCGTGCTGACCGTGTACCATCTGTTCCGGGGCATTCAGGATATGGCGGCAGACCAGCGGCAGCCGGGGATTGAATCCGAAGCCATGACCCGGTGGACCCAGTACCTTCTGATTAATCTGGCCACGCTGCTGATGATTGGTCTTGTCTTTGTGCCGTTTCTCTTCGTGCTGGTTGTGGTGGTCCTGTTCGTGGTGGTTCTGGCCTACACGGTCAAGGTCATGCAGTTTATGGAACGGTGCGGGGAGTCGCTGGCCGACCCCCTGGATGAAGAAATGGCATTGGATTCAGAATGATCATGCGGATGTAAAGTTCGTGTGATTACCATGGAACCTGGTGGAGGGATCAGAAGGGAATGAACATGATTTACAGTATGTATCGAACCGCCCATGGCGCGTTCAGCGAACAGATACCCAATGAGTTTACCGCCTTCATTTTTCCTCCTGATGCTCCTGTGGAGATCCTGGCGGATAAAGTCGGCAACGGCATTCTCTACCGTCCCGGTGATGCAGTGCATATAATGCATTGGGCCCGGGTCTTTGATATGATCCTGGGCAAAGACTATCCGGTGGAGACGCTGGATGCGGTCAGGGATGGACAGATTCAAGGGAAAATCATCGACGATGAGTGCTTCTACTGCGACAAGCGCATGAACCGAGGGGATTCCCGCTGCTATCCCTGCCGGGCCGGTTTGAGCCCCAAATACCGGGATGCGCTGTTTGATGTGAGGAGTCTCCAGACCTACCTGCAGAAAAATCGCTGGGATCGAGTCAATACTGTTTTGCTGCATCGGGACGAAGTGTTTGTCCGGATGCGTTCTCAGGATATTGCCGAAGGAAGGCTGAGAAAGCGGGGGGATGATGACCAGGGATACAACCCCCGGGTGCTGACATTTGATCCGGGGATTCTCAGCCGCAATGAATTGATATTCAATGCCGAGATGGCGGATCGTACGGGAAAGATCAAATCGCTGAGATTTCACCGCGATGACTAACTTGTGGGAGGTAAGGGTGAATGAACACCAAAGAAATCATGGATCTGGCTCTTCAGATGGCCGGGCTGAACGAAATTCCTTACGATTCCGGTATTTTGGTTCCGGGAGAAGACATTAAAACCGTGCTGATGGGTGTGGATATGGGCACACCGGAAATCCTTCTGGGAAGGGAACTGGGCGTGGATCTGATCATCAGCCACCACCCCCAGGGGGGTGAACCCAGCGTTCACTTCCATAAAGTCATGGAACGGCAGATTGACTGCATGGTCAAGGCCGGTGTGCCGGTCAACAAAGCCCAAAAAGCGCTGAAAGCGCGTCGAGAGCGCATTGAACGGGATTCCCATGTCAGCAACTATGACCGGACAGGTTCTGCGGCCCGGTTGCTGAAAATGCCGTTTATGAATATCCATATGCCCCTGGACATTATCACGGAAAACACGGTGCAGGGTCATCTGGATCAACAATTGACCGATCCCAGGGCTACCCTGGGCGATGTCATCGGTGCCCTCAAACAGATGGGAGAATACCAGAACACCCTGGCCGGCCCGTCCATCCGTGTCGGCAGCGAGAAAGATTACGCTGGGCGCGTCCTGGTACTGATGGCAGGTGGAACCAACGGTGGTGAGGCCGTGTTCAAAGCCTATTTTGAAGCCGGCATTGGAACCATTGTCTGCATGCATGTGCCCGATGAGGTGCGCAAAGCCGTGCAGGATCAAAACATCGGCAATGTGATTGTGGCCGGACATATGGCCAGCGACTCCATCGGCATCAATCAGTTTGTCCGGGCCCTTCAGGCTCGGGGACTACGGGTGCAGACCATGTCCGGGATCACATCCGGCACCATTGCAGAAAGGGGAAGCGAGGGTGACTGAACAAGCAACCATCACCGTTCAGATGTTTGACGGAGAACAGAAAGAATATCCAGCCGGAACGACCCTGGGAATGATCAGCCAGGAATACGCGGATCGGTTTCCCTACACCATTGTGGCCGGAATTGTGGACAATCAGCCCCGGGAGCTGACCTATCGTATTCATCGAAATATCAGCCTGGGGTTTTTGGATCTGGGGACTGAAGAAGGCATGCGGATTTATGTCCGCAGTCTCTCTTTTGTTTTTATTAGGGCGGCCCGGGAACTGTTTCCGGGAAGCAAGGTTTCCATTGAACATTCCCTCAGCAAAGGGCTCTACTGCGAGGTGGATGGTCTTTACACCATGACCGAAGAGAATGTGTCCCAACTGAAAGAACGGATGGATGAAATCATTGCCCGGGATGAGCATTTTGAGCGAAGACCCATGTTGCGGGAAGAAGCCATCCGGCTGTTTGCCGAGAGAAAACAGACCGATAAAGTCCGTCTGTATGAACGTCGGAAAGAAGAGACTGTGGATTTGCACAGCTTAGGCTGGCTGGTGGAAAACTTCTATGAAACCATGGTACCCAGCACCAGCTATCTGCATCTTTTTGATCTGCGCTATTATGCCCCCGGCATGATTTTGCGTTTTCCGGAAAAAACCGATCCCCTGGTACTTCCACCGTTTGTGGAACACCGCAAACTCTTTCAGATTTTCCGGGAAGCCGAAGAGTGGGGAGAGATTCTGGATGTGGAAAATGTAGCATCCATGAATGATCTGGTGGAAAAAGGTCTGGGGCCGGATATGATGCGCATCCAGGAGGCTCTGCATGAAAAGAAGGCCGCGGAGATTGCGGATCAGATCTATGCCAACCGGGAAAACATTCGGGTGATCCTGATTGCCGGACCGTCTTCCTCCGGTAAGACCACATTTGCCCAGAGGCTGCGGATTCAGCTGCGGGTCAATGGGCTTAAGCCGGTGGCCATTTCTTTGGATGACTATTTCCTGGATCGGGAAAAGACTCCCCGGGATGAGTCGGGGGAATACGACTTCGAAGCCTTGGAGGCCATTGATATTGAATTGTTCAACCGGCATCTTTTGGCGCTGATTGCGGGAGAGAAAGTGGAGATCCCCACATTCAACTTCATTACCGGGAAACGGGAGTTCAAAGGCCACTTTATCCAACTCCGGGAAGACCAGCCCCTGATTGTGGAAGGCATCCACGGACTGAATGAAGCCCTGACCCGCTCCATTCCCAGAATGCAGAAGTTTAAGGTGTACATCAGCGCGCTGACCCAGCTCAATCTGGATTCATACAACCGGATTCCCACTACCGATACTCGGCTGATTCGCCGCATGGTTCGGGATTTCCAGTTTCGGGGGCACAACGCCACCCAGACCATCAGCCGCTGGCCGTCGGTCCGAAGAGGAGAGGAAAAACACATATTCCCCTTCCAGGAAGACGCCGACGCCATGTTCAACTCGGCCATGGTCTACGAACTGGGTGTGTTGAAAAAGCATGCTGAATCCCTGCTGTTGACGGTGGATAAAATGGCACCGGAATACATGGAAGCCTCTCGATTGCTGCGGTTTTTGGACCATTTCGTTCCCTTTGAATGCGATGAGATCCCCGTAAACTCCATTATCATGGAATTTCTCGGGGGCAGCTGCTTCATGTAAGACTGGACAACAGGGTGTATTCAAGAGGATATGAGAGCAAGGGAAAGATTTGGAGAGAAACGGGATGGGATGGCCGGCAATGGGGAGATTTTTTAGGCTGTCCCTCTTCTCCAGTCTTTTTTTGTATGATACAATGACAGAACAAGTCTGCGTTACCATGTACGATGATACTGGCAGCTAAGACGGATGGAGTCGCGCTGATCAAAGGAGGTTTCTTTCGTGGAACAACGAGGGTTCTATCCCGGCTGGGGCGTGGTCATGGCCGGTATCGGTGTCAACACAACTTTGGGGATCTTAAACAGTTGGGGCATTTTTTCGGCGACCCTGATTGACCGGTTCGGGTGGACAGCCACCATGACCCAGATTCCGTATATGATCGCCTGCGCCATGTTTGCCCTGTCCATGATTCCCGGAGGCCGTGCCCAGGATCTCATCGGCCCTCAGAAAGTGATTATGCTGGCAGGGGTGCTGGTGGGTGCAGGATTCATCTTATCCGGCAATTTCCTGACTCCCGTTGGACTGGCCATCTCCTTCGGCATTGTCTACGGCACCGGGATGGGCGTGGCCTATTCCGCGCCGACGCCGGCGGCGGTCAAATGGTTCGGTCCCAAACAGCGGGGATTGATTTCCGGGATTGTCATCAGCGGGTATGGCCTGGCACCGCTTTTTCTGGCTCCGCTAACCACCTGGATGCTGACCCGCTTTACCCTTTCCCAGACCTTCATGATCTTCGGTGTGGTTTTTTCTCTGATCATCATAGGGTTATCCCGCTTTGTCAAAAACCCGCCTCACGGACACATCATCCGTGAAGTGGCTCAGGATGAACTGCGCAACGCCTCATCGGCTTCCCTGGCTCCGGCCCTGAAAGCGGATTATGAATGGCATGAAGCCATCAAGACCACATCGTTTCGGAAACTGTGGCTGATTTTTCTCTTTATCTCCTTTTCCGGCCTGCTGATTATCGGGCAGCTGTCGAAAATCGGTATCGAACAGGCGGGAGTCAGCAATGCCTACATGCTCATCGGTACCTATGCGGTGGCCAACTTTTCAGGGCGCATACTCTGCGGAATCATATCCGACCGTCTGGGCCGGCTGAATACCATGACAGCCCTGTACCTGATTCAGTTTGCAGCCTATGTGATGTTTTCCCGTCTGGTGGCCCCCTTGACTCTGGCCGCCGGAGTGGCTATGGTTGGATTTACTTTCGGGGGGATGCTGACGCTGCTTCCGTCCATTACAGGGGACTATTTCGGAATTCGGAATTTTGGCGTCAACTTCGGCATGATGCTGACCGGGTCCGGTCTGGGCGGCCTGTTGGGCCCGCTAGTAGGCGGACTGGTCCGGGATGCCACGGGGGCGTACACCTTAAGCTATGTGGCCGCCGCCTGCATATGCGCCATCGGAGCCGTTGTTTTGCGCACCGTACGGCCGCCGTCCCATGAAGAGCCGAACCCGGTTCTCTGACGGGAGCCAGCGGCAGGAATGTTTCTTTGAATGACGAAGATACTCATTTATGGGTACTTGGATCGATTTCTTGCAGTGAACATTTTGAAGGGGGAACGACAACGGAATGGTGCATCGGGATCTGTTTATGGCTTTTTTTCGAGTGGGAATGTTGGGGTACGGCGGCGGCCCGTCGTCCATCCCCCTGGTATATTTGGAAGTCGTGGATCGGTACAAGTGGATGACTGCCGAAGAATTCTCCGATACACTGTGCATCGGGAATACTCTCCCGGGCCCCATTGCCACCAAAATGGCCGGATACATCGGGTACCGGCAGGGGGGCTGGCTGGGAAGCCTGGTGTCGGTGGCAGCTACCACGATCCCCACCATTGTTCTGATGATTATTCTGCTGACATCTCTGGCATCCGTGCGGCATCTGGGCTGGGTCTCCGGCATGACCCGGGGTGTGGTTCCTGTGATTGCCGTGATGCTGGGCGTTCTGACCTGGGATTTTGTCCGCCGGTCCCTGAAAGATCTGGGACAGATCCCTGTATTGGCTCTTCTGGGTCTTTCGTTTATCCTGACCCAGACTCTGGGTATTCATCCGGCTCTGTTGATCGGAGCGCTCATTCTCTTTGCGTTGCTGAAACCCCAGCCACAACCGGAACCCGAAGATAGTTGTCCGGTGGAAGGGGGACGGTCAGAGTGATCTACTGGCAGATATTTATGGCTTTTTTTGTTCCCAATATTGTGGGGTACGGCGGGGGACCGGCCATTATTCCCCTGATTGAGCACGAAGTGGTGAATCGGTACGGCTGGATGGGCGTGGAAGAGTTTGCCGAAGTGCTGGCCCTGGGCAATGCCCTGCCGGGCCCCATCGCCACCAAAATGGCCGGCCTGATCGGGTACGAGATGGGGGGAGTGCTGGGATCGATTCTGGGGTTGACCGCTACGGTCCTGCCGTCGCTGCTGCTGATGCTGATGCTTCTGGGCATCTTGTATCGGTACCGGAATTCGCCCAAAGTGCAGATGCTGTCCAAAATTGTCCGCCCCACCATCGCTGTTTTGCTGGGAGCCATGACTTGGCGGTTTTTCAGCAATTCGTACAACAGCAGCGGGCTGCTGCACACAGTACTGCTTCTGGCCGCCAGCTATTATCTCATCCAGAAGAAAAAAATTCACCCGGCTTTTGTCATTATGGCATCCTTAGTGTACGGTATCTTGTTTTTATCTCCGTGAGAAATACACAACCGAGACGATTTGAACTGATGGACAAACAAGGGGGGTATTGATGTGAAAGTTCTGTTATGCACCGATGGTTCAGAATTAAGCATGAAGGGAGCCCGCCGGGCGGCGAAACTATCCACGCTGGTGGAGGATGCGGTCATCGAGGTGGTTTATGTGCACCAGTCGCTGCACATTCCGGCGTCGGTGGGATCCTCCTATGCCAATGTGCCCATTCCTCACAGCGTTGAATCCCAGATGAAAGCCCATGGGGAAAGCATCCTGAACCGGGCCGGACGGCTTTTGAAGGAATTTGGCGCCAATTACAGCACCCACATGCTGAAAGGACATCCTGCCACCACCCTGGTGGACTACGCCGACGAAGGAAAGTTCGATTTGGTCATCATCGGCAGCAAAGGGCGCTCGGGACTGCAGAAGATCCTGATGGGCAGTGTCAGCACCGCCGTCGTCCAGCAGGTCCACTGCGATGTGCTGGTGGTCAAATAGGGAAAGGCAACCATGAACGGACTGGATTTCAGATCGATGGAATCGGTCCGTTTTCTGCTCCCACAGATCCCCGGCAGGATGCCGTTCGGTGAAAGTGCAGGGCAGGAAAGAGAAAAACGATGCAGAATTTTTGTGTAAATGAAGTGTGAACCATGAATGGGCACGCAGCCCTTCGAGGCGGTAGGATGTGCCGGAAGGAAGTGATGGGGATGGATGCATACGGTCTTTTGGCTGAAGACTATGAAGCATTGAATCCAAAAACAGAAGTGTACAAACAGGCTCCCTTGTTTCGAAGCATCATCAGCCGATACGATATCCACAGCGCCCTGGACTGCGCCTGCGGCATCGGATGGCATTTGGTACTCCTGAATGAACTGGGACTGGACAGCGCCGGATCGGACCTTTCGGCCGCCATGCTGGCCCAGGCCCGTAAAAACACCATGGGTCGGGATATCCCGCTGAAGCAGGGCGATTACCGGGAGCTGGCCTTTATCTGGGACCGGCAGTTTGATCTGATCTGCTGCACGGCCAACAGCCTGCGCCACATGCTGACCCCGGAAGATACTGTAAAAGCCCTGAATTCCATGTACGATCGGCTGAATCCCGGGGGAGTCCTGCTCATCGACAACGGGTATTCGGACGCGCTGATCAGTAGCCGGCCCAAAGTGCTGCCGGGACGGCTGCACCGGGACCAGGCCTTCTATTTCATTCTGGAATACCCCAATCCTCGGGAGATTGTTTTTACCATTCTGCACATCCGGTGTGACACAGACGTTTTTCAGCACCGCTACGATGTGATCCGCCTCAATGCCATGAAACGGGCGGACTATGAAAATATGTTTTCACGAACACCGTTCCAGCGCGTGACCTATCTGGGTGATTTCGATGGTGCGCTTCATGATCCCGAAACCAGTCCACGTCTGATTATGCTGGCGGAAAAATGAGCCGCAGAGAGGTTGAGCCGTGCCCCGGGATTCCGAGAGTGACTGCGATCCAGATCATGAATCGTCCGGATGAAAAAGAAGAAGGTTTTCACCGGACTGAACACCGGATCATGCTGCACGGGTCAAGGGCTTCGGGATATTTGGCTGTCGAAATCCTGTCCGGCCAGGATGCATCCAGTGAAAAGATCTGGCTGCCGGCACTCCCGGCGCCGCCGAAAAGAACGGGTTGATGGGTTGTTCACTTGAACTCGGAAGGAGGGGCCAAAATGATTGAAATTCCCGAGGCCGCGGTTTTGTCCCGCCAGATTCAGGAATCCTGCAGGGGCAAAAAGATTCAGTTCGCTGCAGCCAACGCGTCTCCCCACAAAATGGCCTGGTATGCGGGGGATCCGGATCAATACAGCCGTATGCTGACCGGAAAGAGTATCCAGGGGGCTGTTCCCCGGGGCGGCATGGTGGAAGTGGATCTTCAGGATATCCGGCTGCTCTTTGCCGATGGGGTGACTCTGCACTATCATGACCCTTCAGAATCCATTCCTGCCAAACATAAACTTCTTGTGAAGCTGGAAGACGGCAGTGCCTTGACAGCTGCCGTGCAGATGTACGGCGGGATCTGGTGTTTTACTCCAGGGTCGTTTCACAACGAATACTATGAGAAGGCAGTGACAGCCACGTCCCCTTTGGAACAAGGATTTACCCCGGACTATTTTCTCTGTATAAAAAAGCAGCATGAATCCAAATCCCTCAGTGCCAAAGCGTTTTTGGCCACCGAACAGCGGATCCCGGGTCTGGGAAACGGAGTCCTGCAGGACATTCTGTTTGCGGCCCGGATCCATCCCAAACAGAAAGTGGCCGCTCTGAACGAGACCCGGATGGAGGATCTGTATCATGCTGTGGTGGATACACTGTCCGATATGGTTCGTGGAGACGGACGGGATACAGAAACGGATTTGTACGGCCAACCGGGGCGCTATGTCACCCGCATGAGCCGAAAGACCGTGGGCACACCCTGCCCGGTCTGCGGAGCAAGGATTGAAAAAGCAGCGTATATGGGCGGCAGCGTCTATTTTTGCCCGGTATGCCAGCCGCTGCAGGCCGGATAAAGGGAGTATCCCGGATCATGATCGGACTAAGACCGATTGGACGAAACACTATGAAACGAGGTGAGTACTGTGGCTCCGATTATCGAAACGATCGCGGACGATCTACTCATCCGGGACTTTGTACCGGATGATACCCGCGCCATTATTGACGGACAACTGGAACTGTATGCCCGGGAGTACGATCTGACCACGGATGTGTGGCAGAACTACCTGGTCCATGCCGTGGAAGAGTTTGCGGAGCGCTTTGATCCGGCCCGGGACTGCATGATTGTGGCCGAACTGGCCGGAAAAGTCCAGGGGGCTGCGGCCATTACCCACATTGATGACGAGACAGCCCAGTTCCGGTTCTTTTACCTGGATGAATCTCTGCGAGGAAAAGGGATGGGGCGGAAAATGTTTGCCTACACGGTGGATTTCTGCCGAGAGAAAAACTATCGGCGGATTTTCCTGTGGACTTTCAGCACGCTGTATGCAGCCCGTGCCCTCTACAAGGAACAAGGATTTGCCATTACCGAAGAAAAAGAGAACCGCGAATGGGGTCCACCCCTGGTGGAAGAACGCTGGGATCGGGTGCTCTAGAAGCGCCGGAGGGAGTGCAATTTGCCTTGCATAATGGCGTTGGACGGGAAACGACGGTCCCGGCAAAACTGCCGAGCTGAGGAATTAGAATCGGTCCCACGCTGAAAAAATGCAGGAATCATTGCAGATCAGGAAGGATTTTCACTGAATCTGCAGAATTTACAGGGTAGATCATACTGGTTTCTTTCATAAAAATCTGCTACAATATAAAGGAGTCAGGCCAAGGCAGTCGAATATATGTAGGTGGACCGGAACCCGCTCCTTTGACTGGAGTCGGAGCCGGAGTCTGCGGGCAGAGATTCTACAGACAGCCCGTCGGACTTACCGGGTAGGATGACTTCACATGGGCTGATCGTGAAAGAAGCGGGTATTTTGAACGTAATGAAAGGCAGGTAGACTTGAGAGGAGGGTACTGAATGCCAAAACCAGTTGTCAATCAGGAAAGATGCAAAGGTTGTGAAGTGTGTGTATCGGTGTGCCCCAAAAAGATCATGGTGCTGCAGGATTTTATTAATGAAGCTGGCTATCATCCGGCAGGCTGCAAGGATGAGTCCGCCTGCATCGGCTGCGCTTTTTGTGCACTAATGTGTCCGGACGCTGCCATTGAAGTATTTAAGTAAGAAGGTATAAACCGTCTGCAAAAGGCGGTTCCACAGAAAGGAGAGAAAAGTATGGCAAAAAGAGTACTGATGAAAGGTAACGAAGCAGTAGCTGAAGCCGCGATTCGTGCTGGCTGCCGATATTTCTTCGGTTATCCCATCACCCCACAGAATGAAATTCCGGAATATTTATCCCGGGAACTGCCCAATTACGGCGGCAAGTTTGTCCAGGCTGAAAGCGAAGTAGCAGCCATCAACATGCTGTTTGGAGGAGCAGGCACCGGTAAGCGTTGCATGACTTCCTCATCGTCATGCGGAATCAGTCTGAAAGCAGAAGGCATGTCCTACATTGCCGCTGCTGAGGTACCGTGCGTCATCGTGGATATGTCCCGAATGGGCCCCGGTATTGGCGACTTGACTCCCACCCAGAGTTCCTACCGGCAGGCAACCCGCGGCGCCGGCCACGGCGGATACCGCAGCATCGTTTTCTGCCCAGGTACGGTGCAGGAAGCATTTGACATGATGTTTGATGCCTTTGATCTGGCTGAAAAACACAGCATCATCTCCTACATTTATGCAGATGGTCTGATTGGTCAGGTTATGGAACCCGTTGAACTGAGAGATCCCATTGATCCGGAAAGTCTCCCGACACCGGACTGGGCGCTGACCGGAATGCACGGCCGCGACCATGCCAACCATGTCAACTCCGGAACCAATGCAGCGATTTTTGAACGGCTGAACAAAGTAAAATATCCGGGTATTGAAGCAGAACTGCAGAGATGGAAAGAAACCAATCTGGAAGACTGTGAATATGTGGTTACCGGGTTTGGGACCGTTGGCCGGATTGCTGAAGTAGCTGTAAAAAAAGTGGCTGAATCATCTGGCAAGAAAATCGGTTTCATTCGTCCGCTGATTGCCTGGCCGTTCCCGAAAAAAGCGTTTGCCAAGATTCCGGATACCTGCAAAAAGGTCATCGTAGTCGAAGCCAACAACGGCCAGATGCTGGAAGATGTAGAACTGACCCTGAAAGGCAAATTTGACGTAGTATTTGAACCGACCTACGGCAGCAACATGCCGACAGTAGATCAGGTCGTTGAAATGCTCGAAAGACAAATGTAAGGAGGTGCGACGAATGGAAAAAATTTATGAGAAACCAGGTCTGCTGTATGATCGAAAGTTTTCGTACTGTCCCGGTTGCACCCATGGTATTGCCCATAAACTGCTCGCCGAAATTATCGACGAACTGGGCATCCAGGAAAAGGTGATCGGTGTCTGCGGGATCGGCTGCTCCTATTTCGGAGCCTACATAAAGATGGATATGATCGGTGCGGCCCACGGTCGTGCACCGGCCACAGCTACCGGCGTGAAAGCCTGCCGTCCGGATGAAATTGTCCTCACCTACCAGGGTGACGGCGACTGCGCATCCATCGGCGCGGCTGAAACCATTCATGCTGCCGGCCGCGGCGAAAAAATCACCACTATCATGATCAACAACGGCGTATACGGTATGACGGGCGGCCAGAAGGCTCCCACAACCATGATCGGTCAGAAAACCACCACCACACAGGACGGTCGTGTGGCGGAACGGGATGGCTACGCCATGAGAGAAGCCGAAATTCTGGCGGCTGTACCCGGGGCCAACTATGTGGCCCGCGGTTCGCTGGATACTCCGGCCAATGTGAAAAAGGCCAAAGAATACCTGAAAAAAGCCATTCAGGCACAGGTTGACGGCAAAGGCTACAACTTTGTAGAACTCCTGTCCACCTGCCCCACCAACTGGGGGATTTCACCCATCGAAGCCCTGGCTCGGGTTAAGAACGAAATGATTCCGTACTTCCCGCTGGGAGAATTCGTGGTTGATGGAGAAGTGGTTAAGAAATAAGGATTGACGAGATAGTTTCATCGATACAAAACGATTCAATGGAGAGGAACCCCACGGGGTTCCTCTTTTTTGGCAGGAAATGGGTGATTGGCCTTTACGGCAGGGATCATTCATGGTAGAATCAAGACAATTCCGAAATGTGTGTATGTGTACCGGAAGAAAAATTTTTTACTCGCATATTGTAACAATTGCAATTAAGGACGTATTATAAAAAGGGGAACAAGTATGGAACCGGTTTTTCAGAGATTGCGCCGATTCAATCTTTTTATGGGTGGACTGCACCTGGTTCAGGGCATCGCCATGTTGTATTTTTCCAGTTCTGTTATTCAAACCATATCGGAATTCAAGCCGGAGATCCTCCAGTTCTATCTGACCTTCAACCCGGCCACCATGTCTTTGGAAGTGGCTTCCCGGACATTGTTTGAACTGCCGTTCGGGATCCTGGTGGCCAGTTTCCTGTTTCTTTCTGCCGGAGCCCATGCCCTGATCGCCATTCCCGACGGCCTCAATGCCAAATACAATGAAGGGCTGAAGCAGGGCATCAATCCATTTCGCTGGTTTGAATATGCCCTGAGTTCTTCGGTAATGATCGGACTGATAGCCACATTGTTCGGGATCTACGATATTGCCTCCCTGATGCTGATTTTCATTGTGAACGCCTGCATGAACCTGTTCGGTCTGGTGATGGAGCAGCTGAACTCCGGCCGTGAAAAAACCAATGTAAACTGGGGTCCCTTTATCTGGGGCGGCATGGCGGGAACAGCTCCCTGGATTGCCATTCTGATCTACATGTTCGGTACCGGCAACTTTGACCAGGTGCCTTGGTTTGTCTGGGCCATTGTCGGCACCTATTTTGTGGCGTTTAACACATTCCCCATTAACATGATCCTGCAGTACAAGCGGGTTGGAAAGTGGAAAGACTATCTGTATGGTGAGCGGGTCTACATTACATTGAGTCTGGTGGCCAAGTCCATTCTGGCCTGGCTGGTGCTGTTTGGCGCCATGCAGCCGTAAAATCTGGAGAATGAGAATGTGGAATCAAAGAACGCTGTGTGGATGCACCGCGTTCTTTTCACGTATTGTTTTCGCGCCGGCTGAGAGGTATAATAGCCGTGTTATATACATTTCCGGGGAGGTGCTTTGTTGTGAGTATCCGTATTCGACCCATGGATGCGTCCGACTGGGAAGCCGTCAGCCGGATCTATCTGGAAGGAATTCGGACCAATCTGGCTACCTTTGAAACAGTGTGTCCACCCTACGATGTGTGGGATTCGGCTCATCTGGCCCACTGCCGGCTGGTGATTGAAGATGCCGGCGAAGTGGTGGGATGGGCGACTTTGTCTCCGGTGTCCAAACGCAGCGCCTATTCCGGGGTGGCTGAAGTCAGTATCTACATGGCAGAGAAGACCCGGGGTCAGGGGCTGGGGACCCGGCTTTTGCAGGCTCTGGTAAACTGTGCGGAGAGCCAGGGGATCTGGACGCTGCAGGCCGGCATTTTTCAGGACAACACGGCCAGCACACGCCTGCACGAAAAGTGCGGGTTTCGCCTGGTGGGCTACCGGGAACGCATCAGCAAAGATCAGAACGGAACCTGGAAAAACACCGTGCTGATGGAGCGGCGGCGCCCGGAGGATGAGTAAAGGACCCGGCCTATCGGGGTATCTATGAAAAGGAACGAATATGCCCGGCGGTGTTTTTAAAGGGCGAGGATAGCGTTTTTTGAGAAGCATAGGCACCGAGTCAAGTAGATTCGGTGCGAATCGGTGGGGGTGGAAGTCATTCTAAACAAAGACAATCTTCCTGGAATCCTGGTGGTGATCGGGGCGGCTCTGGCGGCCATGTGGCTGGGGCGAATGGTCCCGGTGGTGGGCGGTCCGGTGCTGGCCATCGCTATCGGGCTGTTGTTCAGCGGTCGCATTCGACTGCAGCAGGTCTGCATGCCGGGAATTCACTTTTGTTCGAGAAAGCTGCTGCAGGCAGCCATTGTGCTTCTGGGTGCCGGCATCAATCTGGCGCAGATCGGGGCTACCGGAAAAGATGCTCTGCTGTTAATCCTTCTGGTAATTGCCGGTTCATATATCACGGCGTATACGGTAGGGAGATTCCTGAAGCTTCCGCCCAAGACCGTGGCCCTGATCGGGACGGGAACAGCTATTTGCGGAGGGACGGCCATTGCGGCGCTGGCCCCCATCATCGGGGCAGAAGATGATGACATTACATTTGCCATTACCACCATCTTCTTGTTCAATGTGGCGGCCGTGGTCCTGTTTCCCCTGGTGGCCCACGGACTGCAGATGACTGACTATACTTTCGGATTGTGGGCTGGGACGGCCATCAACGATACATCGTCGGTGGTGGCGGCCGGGTATTCCTACAGCTTCGATGCGGGGGTCAATGCCACCATTGTGAAACTGGCCCGAACCACGGCGCTGATTCCCGTGGCCCTGATCTTCTCGGTCTTGTCGGCGGCCGGTCTCAGCACCAAAGAGGGGCAAAAACGGGTGGACTTCAGCCGTATTGCCAAGACATTTCCCTGGTTCATCCTGCTGTTTTTGGGGATGTCGGTGATCAATACATTGGGATGGTTCCCCTCGGCTGTATCCAGTGCCCTGGTTCAGCTCAGCCGGTTTCTTATTCTGATGGCGCTGGCTGCAGTAGGCATGAATGCCAACCTCAGCAAGATGCGCAGCACAGGAATCTGCCCCATTTTACTGGGCGGCATTACCTGGACGGCGGTGAGTCTCATCAGCATATCCATCATATCGTTCTTTTATTGAGAGTAAAGAAAACAGCCGCTGGCATCAGCGGCTGTTGGTTTTCATCCATCGTAGCATGGTCAGGGCTAACGCGCCCTGGTGCACCACAAAGACGGTATAGATCACGAGAAAGGTTACTGTGAGAATTAGCGGCCAGCCGGTGGCTTCCCGAGCTCCGGAGGCCAGCCCGGTCAGTACGGCAGTCCCTTGGGATGCTGCCAGAGCCAATAGAGCAAACAGGGCGGTTCGCCCGATGGCGCTGGCTAAATGCCCGATTTGGCGGGCAGCCGCGTACAGCATAAGGGAGCCGGGAAAGAAAAGGATCAGCAGTTCCGCCGGCATGAGAAAATCGAAACGGAATATGCGATGTTGGATCCAGAATGACAAGCTCAGCAACACTGGAAACACGATGGGCGTCCAGACCAGCACCGCACCGATCCAAGCCAGTCCGCGAGATAGAGGTGTTGTCTGTTTCATGGCGGTCCCCTCCTGGATTCTTTGGAATACGGTTCTTTCACCTTCATTGTAGCACAGCCTATTTAACAGTGAAAATACAGTATTAAGATTGGGCGGGTACGCCAGCTGTCTAATCGGAGCAGGGATGCAATAGATCCGCCAGTTTCAATTGAACGGCAGATCATGAGTGTATTTGGCTCAATTGGCTGGTTTATTCTTTCTGCAAAGAATAGGTGGGGAATGGTTTCAGCACTTTACGGGTTATTCAATGGCTGAGAACGATAAAGGAGATTGGGTGCTCAGGGCGAAAAGAGAACTTAGGAATGGGACGAAAGTGGATGGATGATTTCTGCACATGTAGCCAGGAATGGAGGGATTCACATGCCAAGACTGCAGGAAGGGGATATGGCACCGGATTTCGAAGCCAAAGATCTTCACGACAAGAAAATCAAGCTATCCGAACTGCTCAAAAACGGGCCGGTGTATCTGGTCTTGAATCGAGGATTTGCCTGACCGTTTACAAGGAAGCATCTGGCGCAGTTGCGCCAGGATCAACCCTTATTTGAAAAAAGGCATACGGTCATTGTATCGGCGGGGTCAGAAAATGCGGCTGATTTTCGAAAATACTGGGAGAACAATGATCTGCCCTTTATGGGGATTCCGGACCCAGAGCAGAAGATTCTGAAGCTGTATGGGCAGGAAGTGAATCTGCTGAAGCTGGGGCGGATGCCGGCTCAGTTCTTAATTGATTCCCGGGGAACATTGCAGATGGTGCATTACGGGGAGTCCATGAAAGACATCGTGGATGACGATCCGGTATTGCAGAAGCTGGACAATCTGATGAGCGAAAATCCATAAAAAAAATCGAGCACCCCGATGCGATACAACGATCGTATCGGGGTGCTTTTTGGTTAGTCCCTTATTTTTTTCGTTTCTCTGAAATGTAGCTGTTCAGCTTGCAGTACATGTCCTGCACACCATCTGTGGAAGCTTCGAAGCGAACGGCGTCTTCCCGGGAGATCCCGATTTGTTCGGCTTCCCGTTCCACATCGATGTTGGCGCCCAGGAACACAAACTGCCAATCGTGCTGTTCTTTCTGGTACTCCACCATGTCCCTCACTTTGGCATGGGTGTACTCGCGGCTGCTGTTTTCATAACC
Source organism: Candidatus Sumerlaeota bacterium (assembly GCA_040766585.1). GTDB lineage: Bacteria > Bacillota > SLNR01 > SLNR01 > SLNR01 > JAXGQE01. The sequence goes on along the minus strand of JAXGQE010000009.1, from coordinate 25,013 downwards.
ATCGGTGGTAATGACTACGATGACCCGGTCGGGATGGTCGGATGCCGGGCTATCAGCGAGGCGCCGGTTGACGCGGTGGATGGTTTTCCCGACGGCATCCAGCAGGGCGGTGGAGCCTCGGACGAAGTACTCTTTGTTTGTCAGTTTGGCAGTTGCGGCATCTTCCCGATCCCAGAGGACTTCATACTGGTCATCGAAGAGAATGACGGTCAGGCGGGTGGAACCTTCTTCCTTCAACTGGGACTTGATAAACTGGTTGAAGCCGCCAATGGTGTCGGATTCCAGGCCCCCCATGGACCCGCTGCGGTCCAGAATGCAGATGATATCGGTGAGCGGTCGTTTCATGGTGTATCTTCCTCTCTGTCTTTTTGATATAATCATAATCAGAAATCACTGGCAGCAGGTCGCCCGGCAGGCGACATTTCAAAGGAAGGCGGAATCGGTATGATCTGGAGTCCATCTTTGTGGGAAAAGCTGAGTCAATACATTCAAAACCATGAGTCTGTTTTTCGGACGTACGGGCAGCCCATGGCTCGGGAAGAGCTGTTATCAGATTTGCCCCGTCTCGCATCATCGGAGATGGATCAATACATCGAAAAGAAGCGGAAAAAGGAATTCCGGGATATGCTGTACGCTCTGATTGACCAGCGGGGTCTGGAGGATGTGGAAGTGTACAAGAGAGCGTTGCTGGACCGCCGCCATTTTTCCAAAATCCGGTCGGGGAATGGGTATCGGCCGGGGAAAAATACGGTTGTGGCTTTGTGTCTGGCCTTGCATCTGGATCTGGAAAAAACGGAAGCACTGCTGGAAACCCTGGGTTATGCGCTGTCAGAAAGCGATCTGGGGGACCTGATTATTCGGTTTTGCATTGAGCATGAAATGTACAATATCCATGATGTGAATCTAGCCCTGGACCGGTACGACCAGAAGCCGTTGGCGGTGGGGTCAGGGTGATGGTGTGAAGCATAGCAGAGGGGCTTATGACGATGAATTCATAACTCCCTTTTTTTGTTCATGGAATTCCCCAATCAGATTTACCGGGTATTCTGGATGGGGCGAGGATGAGATTGTAGGACTGGGATTTTTCGTTGAGGTTTCTTTTTTTGATAGAGTTTGCCCAGGATATGAGATTCTTATTCCTGAACGGATGAAAGTATCTTCAGAGGAAATGGCTTGAGTCCTTGAATTACTGGCAGAATTTGTGCAGCCGCTATTTACAGGGCCAGACTCCTGCGGTATAGTGTACAGTATACAAATATGTACCGGCAGAATGAAGTCTGCTTCGATATTCAGACAGGAGATGGAAGTATGAACCCGATCCCACAGCTTGACAGTGATACTCAGGAACCGGCCGTGACCATGCGGCGGATCCTGACCTTTTTTATACCTTTGGGCCTGACATCGGCACTGATGATGACATCCCATTCGATTATTGCCGCAGGGACCTCCCGGACCTATATGCCGGAGATCTCCATGGCGGCCTATGCGGTGGCGCTGACGGTGTCCAGCTTGGCGGAATCGCCCATGGTGCTGGCCCGGCAGATGATGATCGCCTTATTCCACGGTCCCAAGTCATTTAAAGTGGTTCGCAATGTGGCGGTGGGGACTTTGGCCTTTTTCTTTCTGTTGATGATCGGGGTGGGATACACCTCGTTGGGACAATATGTATTTGGAGAACTGCTGGGGGTCTCGGATGAACTGTTGACACCGGCGATTCAGGTGTTTCGGTTCACCATGCTGATGGCGGTTGTGTCGTGTATTCGTTCCCTGTACCATGGGGTGCTGATCCGGCGCAAGAAAACCATTTTTGTTACCCATGCCATGTTTGCCCGCATCACGGTGATGATCACTCTGATCTTTCTGTTTACCCGGTTTGATCTGGTCCGAGGGGGCTATGTGGGCGGTGTGACCATTGTGGCGGGAATTGCTACGGAAGCTTTCTATTCCATGTACCGGGGAAGAAAGCTGGTGGAACCGCCGGATGGGGTGGAGGATCCCAAAGATGGGGAGCTGACGATGCTTCAGGCGGCCACATTCTTCTATCCGCTGATTCTAGCGGCTGTTCTGTTCAGCATGACCCGGCCCATTATGACGGCGGGGATGGCCCGAAGCCTGAATCCAGCCATAGCGCTGGCGGCGTTCCAGGTGGCCACATCCCTGGGCTGGATCATCAATGCGCCTTGTCAGAATGTGCATCAGGCCACCATGGTATTCATTCAGGAAAAAGGCGGATTTGCCAAGGTGAAGACTTTTGCCCTGGGCTTCGGCATCACCGGGTTTCTGTTGCTGGGAACCATCGCCTTTACCCCTGTGGGGACCTGGATTCTGGTGAATCTGATTGCGGTCAGCGACCAAATGATTCAGCCGGTTTTAAATGCGCTGAGGGTGATGAGTGCACTGCCGTTGGTTTTGTGTGTGCAGGAGTACTACATGGGGATTTTGCTGTTGAACCAGCATACCCGGATTGTCAGCCTTTGCAAGATGGCCAATCTGGGGGCAGTTACTCTGGCTGTGTTGTTCACCAGTGCAGTATTTCCTCAGATGGGCAGCATGATTGGGGCCATGGGACAGCTGGTGGGATTTTCGGCCGAGCTGATCGTGGCTTATGGGGCGTATCGGGTCTTAAACAGAAATGGGAGTTTGGCGATTACCGGATAGCCGAGACATTTCCGTATAGCTCTAAGTGATAAAATCTTATTCCTGATACTGGGTTGTTGAGTTATTCCCAATTATCCAAATCCTATGGGTAACCCCAAGGGTTGACTGGATAATCCGCGATTGGTTTTTGACATTGAATTCGATCATCGACTTCTTCTGGTGAATGACTCTGTTCTGGTTGCAGACTGTGCGACAGAACTATTCGCTTCAGTTGCTGCAAAAGCCGCTCAACATAATTGATGGAAAATACTGTTCGATGCATGGATGTCAGTATAGAAATCGGGAGACGCTGCTTCTGATTGATACAATTGACCCTCCGGTCATCGCAGATATTCTCTTTGGTAAAAATCTCAGAGAGAGATTGAATATGTAGTACGGTTAAGTAGTTGGCAAATCCATCAATTATCTGGCGAAAGACAGGGATCATTTATGATAAATCTGCAAAACTTTGAAGGGTACATCGATCCGATCATTTATCTCCGCGGGCTTGATTATTTTCGCCAAGGCAAAGTGAAATACGTTCAGGAAAACGATGAACAAATGTATTCGGCTAGGGTTGAAGGCACCAAAACCTACGATGTGGAAGTCGAGCTAGATGATGATATGAATATTCTGGACAGCGATTGTACCTGCCCTTATGATTATGGAGAATTTTGCAAACATCAGGTAGCTGTTTTTCTGGAAATACGTAAAGCAAGGGGGATTCCATCTACAACCGGAGATGGGCCCGACACTTTCTGTACTCATGAAGGAGCTAAGAGAAGAGAACTATTTGACCGTAATGAGCAGAGCCCGGATCTATCGGAAATATTGACAGCTCGGAGTAAAGAGGAGCTGGTGGATTTTCTTGTAGAAATTGCCAATGACTATGAAGAGGTCAAACTGAGAGCCGAACTTCTGTTCAATCAGTGGGATGAAAAAGAGGAACGGTTGAAATCGATTGGCTTAATGAAGGATTACATCCGAATGAATGCGGACCGAAGTGGCTTTGTATCCTATTCAGCGGCACCGAGAGCTGTTGAGGGAGCAGAACTTGTATTGCAGCAAGCAAAGCAAGCAAGTCATAGAGGGAAACATACCCATGCCGTGAATCTTGTTATTTGTGTGATCAGGGAAATGGTCAATCTGCTGACAAGAGCCGATGATTCAGACGGCTTTATAGGGAGTACGGTTGATTACGGATTTGGAGTCATTGAAGACATACTTGTCGAGGGAGATTTGAATGGACTTGAAAAACAACAGGTATGCAAAGAGCTAATGTCGGAGGCGAGTCGCAAACTATACGAAGATTGGGCGGATTGGCAATTGGCTTTTTATGAAATGTGTGCGCGAACTGCCTTTTCTCCTGAATTGAGAGAAAAGGTAGAGCAGGCTCTCCGTGCCTATTTGGACAAAAAAGATGGTGAGTCACGGATTCATCAGTTTTATAATGAAAAAGTGAATCAAATTCGCTACACAATGATTCGGCAGTACGATGGCGATGAAAGAGCCCAAGAGTTCATCAGCCAGCACCTGCAGTACCCCAGTTTCAGAAAGATGAAGATCGAGCGGGCTATGGAGGAGAAAGACTACGATTCTGTCATCCAGTTAGCTTTGGATGGAGAGAAGAATAATACGGGTAGAGCGAGTCTGCGCGATGTTTGGCGAGAGTATCGATATGCCGCATATGTACGATCCGGGAATATATCAGAGCAAAGGAATCTAGCTCGTGATTTCGTTCTTGATGGAAGCTTCCAGTACTATCTGGAACTGAAAAGTACTTACCCAAGGGAACAATGGAAGGATTTCTACCCTGAGATTATCCAGCAATTCGTTCAGCAAAAACTGCATTTCAGGCATCAGTATGCAAAAATCCTACTTGAAGAAAGAGAGATGGAAAAGCTCTCAGAATATGTGCAGAGAATTCCCGAAGAAGTGGAAACATTCTATCCGTATCTTCTCCCTGAATTTTTTGAAGCCGTGTATGCTGCATTCAAAAAACTCATTGAAATGATTGCCGAAAATGCTGGAGGTCGGAAGGATTATCAACGCATCGGTAACCTGATTCGGAAGCTTAAATCGGCAGGTGGAACTGAACTGGCTGAAGAGATCAAAGAGGATCTATTGATTCGATATAGAAGAAGGCCTGCATTGAAAGATGAATTGACCCGAGTATAGGGTCAATTTTTTTTGACATGGTGGATTGAATGGCTATCCTTTGGATGAAGGGATTATGCGAATCACCTTTTCATTGTGAAGATTCTTACGCTTCAATTTGTATTGACATATGGTGCATAGTCCGTATCAACACCATACAGCCTTTTGGTCACGAGTCTAGAGAGGGATGATGCTGATCCGAGTAGTGTAAGAAGCATAGAATATGTTTACAAATATACTTAAATGGGATACAATATAAGTATATATGTAAAACGAGGTGATGATGGTGAAATACCGTGAAAAGCTCGAAAGAATCATTCAAAATCAGCACGGCACGGTTCTCAGCGCTGACCTGGATCTCTATGAAATTCCAAGAATTTATCTACAGATGATGGTAGCCGAAGGGAAATTGGAACGAGTGGGTCGTGGTGTTTATGTTTCATCGGATTCCATTGTAGACGAAATGTATTTCATGCAGGTGAAATATCCGAAGCTGATCTATTCCCATGAAACAGCACTCTATTTGCATGGGCTATCGGATCGAACGCCCTTCGAATACTCTGCCTCTGTACCAAGCGGATATAAAGTAGTCGGAACTGTGGCAAGGAGATTTAAAATGTACTATATCAAAAAAGAGCTTCATGATCTGGGGGTTGAAACTGTTCAGAGTTCCCACGGCAATCCAATTCGAACGTATAACATAGAAAGGACGATCTGCGATATTGTCAGAAGCAGAAACCGGATCGATGTTCCGATACTGAATGATGCCCTAATACGATTTGTCAATATGAAGTCCTCGGATCTTACCATTCTGATGGATTATGCTAAAAAGCTCAATATTCAAAATGTACTGCAAAAATACCTGGAGATGCTGCTTTGAGTGCCAATAGCATGAGCTTGAAAGCGAAAATTCGGAAATTGGCCTCACTCTGCATTGGAATATTTCTAAGTGACCACTTGAAATCTGAGTCAAGCTTAATTTTAATGAAATTGAAGATCCGATGACCCAAACAGTTTTGGGCGAAGAAGGATTTCATGGGACGTATTTGTATATAATCACAGCATGGCTCAGGAAGCCTTACTGTAGTATTAATATACCTGAACTTTCAGCTCGAAAACGATTGGTCATCTAAAGACGGTGGAATCGATAGCCAGCTTAACCAGGGCGGTATTCCCAAGACAGAGAGATTGGTTGAGATAGTAGTGAAGACTAAAAATCTCTTCAGAGTCAGCGGTAGTTGTTTGACCTTTACAGAATCTGAGCCTAGATTGTATATGCCATAATTCGTCAAAATTTACGTCGGTTAGGAGGATTCATGCAGATTCGGTCGAAATGGATATTATTGTGTAATTCTGGAAAGGAATTGCCACAGAATGCGGACCTTGCCTCCATTCAAAGTTTGGACCGACAGGTTGACAGGATGGTGTTGAAGTGATTGATCCGAGGGACTTTTCTGTGATCAAAGAGGAAATTGCGGCACGACTCCATAAAGATCGAATCGTTCTGGATGATCTGAGGCGAGAGATTCGCCCGTTGCGTGGGCAGGTAAAACGAATTCACCCGCGCACTTCCGCTTCTCTTTCTTTGGTCGCTGCAGATGGTGGAAACAACCAGGTGCAGTTTGACCCATTCCTGCTGCAAATCATTCGGGTCGTTGATTCCAGTGCCAACGAATATTGCCTCGAAGCAGTGACTGCCTCCTCTGATCTGGAACAAATCTCTCTGAAGCATCTTTCTCGTAATGGAATACCCAATACACCCTTGGGGGAAATGATGGCCTATCTAGGGGTCAACTCCCTTACGCAGTTATCTCCGTTTTTATCTCAATCCAAAGAAGGAACAAATGGCTCTCGTTGGATCCTGGTATATCGGGATCTAATGGAATGGGCCATTTTGTTTTCCATTGTCCGAAGCAAGGACTTTGGTACGGATACCATCGTGATTCGTGACGGGTTGTTGAGAAGCATCATGATGTATCGCCCTATTTTTGCCAAGCTTATGAAGGGTCTTGCTGAAGGGGTTCGCCAACAGCGGGACAATTCAAAAAGGAAACTGTATATTGTAGGGATGGCGAAAAACAGCTAGATTCTCAAGCGGTATCAGCTGGCCATGTACTTGGAGAGGATACTCACAAACCGCTACCCGTGCTATGTGGCGGTTCCGGAGTCACTGGAAGAAACCGTGTACAATCATGTGGAGTACTATCAAAATGCTTACTCGGAATCTGAAGACACACGAAAGAATATCTTTGCGGCTGGGAAAATGTATTTTTTGAAATTTGGGGATATGGAACAAGATCCAATCTGGCCGGTCGATATCTGGACTGATCAGCAGCATGACGCTGCATCCATTATTGGTTATCTACTGGCGGATGCCCTGAATGGGTTTCCGGTTCCTCTATACCCGCTGTCCCTGCAAAAGGCCCACGAAAGTGCCGCTTTGGGCAGTTTCGATTTTGACATTCTCCAGGATATGATTATTGACGGATTGCGGGATCTGCTCATGGATGAGCAAGAGATGTTGGATCGGTATCTTCTATTGGATCGAAACATCGCTTTGCAGCGCTATATGAAGGAGGGCAAGTGATGCCGAACATTGCACTGTTTCCACCCGAACAGACTGTCGGGGTATTTCGTGGCTTCACAGAAGGTGGCCTCGAGTTTCATGCGGACCTGGTTCTGCCGTATCGAAGCGATTTTCAGAATATCCCTATGCATGGGCAGTTCATATTGGTTCAATTGGAAACCCCGGATGAGGCAGTATTGGGAAGAATATCTTCGTTTTCATCTGACGGGAAACTGTCAACCGGAATCGGGGAAGAATTCAATATCCGGGCGCTGAGAGAAGGGCGGCCGGTTCCGGAAGATCTTCGGGAACAATACCTCAAATATAAAGTGAACATCCGTGTTCTTGGAGTCATTCGCTGTGGGAATGGTAAAGGTCTGACCTTTGTTCCATCACAACGCAGGCTTCCCCATGTGGGCAGCCCGGTGGCTTTTCTCAGCGATGCTGTGTTAAAAGAAGTGGCTGGGCACAATGATGAGGGGGTGCCCATCGGTTTCTTTGCACTGGGTGAGTATGTGTACTCGGGAGAGAATGCTTCTTTTGAAACTTTGCCCTGGATGCAGATTCGAGAACCGGAAATTCAGGTCAAGTTCTCCATGGACAGTCTGGTTTCAAGGCGTTCATTCATCTTTGCCCGAGCAGGGTTTGGGAAATCCAATCTGAATAAACTGCTGTTTAGTCGGCTGTATCGAACGACCCCCATGGTAGAAAAAAGAGGCGGGAAGAAAGTTCCTGTGGGAACCATTCTGTTTGATCCTGACGGAGAATACTTCTGGCCGGATGATAAAGGAAGGCCTGGACTATGCGATGTGCCCGAACTGCAAGATCAATTGGTCGTGTTCACATCCAGAAAAGCACCGAGTCGTTTCTACGATTCGTTCGTAGCGGGGGATATCAAACTGGATATTCGTAGAATGCGCCCGAGCGATGTTATATCCATAGCTCTCTCGCCGGATCGGCAGGAACAGCAGAATGTGAGGAAACTGAAGGGATTGACTCAGGATAAATGGGAGAAGATGGTGGATCTGATCGATCAATATGGGAATGAAGTGCCGTTAAAGGATATGATCGCCCTCATGAGTCTGGAGAAGTCTCAGGAGGTTGAAGCACTGGCAGCCCGGGGCAATATGACGACCATTGTGAAGATGCTTCATGACAAAAGCAGCCAGCTGATGGATATGCTGATCCATTCTTTGTCGGAAGGGAAGCTGTGCATCATCGATTCTTCCAAGATCCGTCGGGGGCAATCCTTGATTCTCTCTGGATTGATTCTGCAAAGAATCTTTGATCGCAACCAGGATGAATTCACCGCTTCAGAACCCAGAACAATTCCCACTATTGCAGTCATTGAAGAAGCTCAGACGGTTCTAAATGGCAGTTCCGTGGGGTCCGAGCCATACATTGCCTGGGTCAAAGAAGGAAGAAAGTATGATCTGGGAGCCGTGATGATTACACAGCAACCGGGCAGCATACCCAATGAGATATTGAGCCAAGGCGATAACTGGTTCATATTCCACCTATTATCTTCTCAGGACTTAAAGAATGTGAAATACGCCAATGCTCATTTCAGTGATGACTTGCTGAGCGTGCTGCTCAATGAACCGATACAGGGACAAGGGGTGTACTGGAGTTCAGTGAAAGGGAAACCATATCCACTTCCGGTCAGGATCCATCTTTTCGAAGCGGAAGTAAAGACGCTGGATCCGCAATACAATTGCCAACCTGTGCCTACGTATGCTTCTCGATTGAAAGAAAAGTTCCAGAATGAACTGGAGGGACAACCAGCTTGTGAGGAAGATAATGAAATGAGGGAAAACAAGAAGGATCCACATAAGATTTACTTGGATCGGATGGTTCGACTTCTTAGAAGCGATGAAGAGAGAATGGAGAAAATCCGTAATGGATTGATGCCATGGGGTGGTTTGAGAGCGTACTTTATAGAGCAACTGCCAGATAGCATTGAAGATAAAGAAACATATGCTTATAACATGGTCGCGAGAGTGTTGAATGCGATCTTTGGCCCCCAGAACCATGCTTGGTATTCTTATAGAAATGAAAATGGAGTCGCCTACATAGCGATTGGTCCAAGGGTATATTAAAACATTCGAGCCACGGATGAGAAATATGAAGATGGTGATGGGGAGTTTTAATATTTTTTTGACTGAAAAAGCTACCGGGAAAATTTCTGTTTTGAAAATTGGTAATTGGCTTCAAAGGTGCCAGAGGCATCAGATATTCAATACAGCTTCTATGCCGGTGAAGGTTCTGGATCGAAGATTCTGCTGAGGAAGTGATTAATGAATGGACTTTTCAGAATGGTTGCATCTGAACACATCATTATCAGATAACTCCATTGATAAGTATAACAGGGCGGTAAAAACAGTCTCAAAAGAGATGATAAAAATTGGTGTGATTAAAAAATCTCTCATGGAGATGGAAGCAATAGAGCTTGAAATTTCTATAGCAATGATTTTATTAAATCCTGTATTTCTGGCAAAGGATAATCGAGGGAATAGGATGTATAGTAATTCATTAAAGCAATTTAAATATTATTATGTATCATCATGCGATGAAATAGAAACAACAGATGAATATATTGTTGATGATATCAAAAAAGACACTACTTTATCCGTTACAATGCGAGAAACCATTATTAATGCACGGATTGGTCAAGGTATATTTAGAACAAAATTGTTGGAGAAATACTCAAGATGTATTGTCACTGGTATAGATAATAGAAAACTTCTTATAGCAAGTCATATAAAACCTTGGGCGGTAAGCACAAATGAAGAAAGAATCAGTGTTGACAATGGATTATTATTAACACCAACATTCGATAAGTTGCTTGATATAGGTTTAATAACATTTGATCGAAACTCAATGATCAAGGCTTCACAATTCATTGGAGAAGATAATAAGCAAAGATTGAATATCAGAGAAAATTTACAATATGATTTGAAATTAAATAATGCATTACAAAGAAACTTAGAATATCATAATGATATTATTTTTGTTCCATAATGCATATCATGGGTAATCCCAGTAAAATATGCCTCTGTTCATTTGAGGAAGTGTCACTTCCTCAATATTTTTCCTATCATTCTGGTTTGAGAGCCCTAATATAGAAGAATTACGCTTCCTTGGATTCTGTTCCATACCCGTTTTACAGGAGATAGGTATTATGATGAAACTGACCATTCATAAAAGAATTTGGGAGGGTTAAGAAGTGATAATGAAAATATTTAATCGGCCATAATGGTTGTGTTAAAAGGAGGAGTGTTACGCCGTGACCCGAAAAACAAAAGAACAAATCAGCTATAATATGAGCCGTGTACATAGCAGAGACACGGCACTTGAGAATATTTTCTGTAATGAACTTATCCGCCGTGGATTTACGACTTTCTCTCGTAACGACAAATCAGTATTCGGCAAACCTGATTTTGTCTTTGCGGCCAGGAAAGTTGCCATATTCTGTGACAGTGAATTCTGGCACGGATATGATTGGGAACACACAAAAGATCAAATCATGAGCAACCGTGAATTCTGGATCACGAAAATCGAAAAAAACATTGAGCGTGACGTAAAGGTTAACGAACGCCTGATTGCTGAAGGATGGACTGTTCTGCGGTTTTGGGGCAAGCGAATTGAAAGTGATGTTGCCTCGTGTGTTGATGACATTGATTCAGTTTTAAGAAGGTCTCCTCAAAGGCCTTTTAGAATGGTTGATCTTTGTGCCGGAATAGGAGGTATACGGCGGGGCTTTGAAAGAGTCGGCGGTTTTGTCAATGTATTGTCAGCCGAAATAGATAAATGGGCTTGTATAACTTATGAGCATTTATATGATGAAAATCCGCGCAATGACTTAACTACAGAAGAATTCAAGCAAACAGCCGAAGTAACTCCGTATGACATACTGCTTGCTGGGTTCCCATGTCAAACATTCAGCAGGGTCGGTCTCGAGGAGGGATTTGAGAATATAGAAAAAGGACAGATATTTTTTCATATTGCAGAAATTATTCATCGTACTCGCCCAAGTGCTCTTTTTCTGGAAAACGTTGATCATTTGGTCACTCACGATAAAGGCGCAACTTTCAGTCAGATTATTGATATGCTTGAAAATAAATTGAAGTATAAGGTTATCGGTGTGACGGTGACGGAGGAAAACGAATTAACTTACACACCTAAGAACTTTGTTCGGAATTCAAGGGATTTCGGCGTTCCGCAAAATCGACCGAGGACATATATTATAGGATTTGATCGAGAAAGGTTCTGCCCGGAAAGCCTTGAGAAGTTACCGACCAAACTTCCGACAGCACGTGCCGAACGGCTTTATAATGACTTGAATGATGTTCTGGAACGCGATGTTGAGCCTAAGTATTATTTGGCTTCGGGGTACCTTGACACTTTGATAAAACATCGAGAGCGGCAGGAAGGAAAAGGCTACGGATTCGGCTACAGGATTGTTAACGCACCATGTATAGCAAATCCAGTGGCAAATACGCTACTTGCGACGGGTGGTTCTGGTAAAGAACGGAATTTGATTTACGACCCGCGTGACGGCATTGCCGGAACTACAATCAAGACCAAAAAGACCCCACTGAACGATAGGGGGATCCGTGTGATGACACCAACGGAGTGGGGTAAACTTCAGGGTTTTGTCAATTATGCTTTCGTTAATGACAACGGAGAGGACACATTCTCATTTCCTGAACATATGCCCGACACACAGAAATATAAACAATTCGGGAATTCAGTGACCATACCCGCCATAGAGGAGATGGCGTATTTTATCTTGAGATGTTTCGACATTCTCACTCAAGATTGATAAAGAAATGGAGGTAATTTCCTATGACTGACAAAAATGTTCTAACCCGTCTGACCGAGAAGTGCGACATATATTTTGAAGGTTCGCTGATTTCCAAAGAGCGGATCGTAGAAAAGTATGCCGATTTTTCTGTCTCATCTTTAAGCGGCGGGCAACCATCTGTCAGCATAGCACTTCATACTGGTTCAGTTTGCTTCGATATAGTTGCGTTTATCACTGCCGCTTTGGGATGCATATCCTTCGATAAAGCAAACGCAGATGAGATTATATCTTCACTCAATTCAGGTGATATGGTTCTTTTCAAAAACAAACGTCATAAATGGATCGGCGTTGAACAAATGAACGGAAATCAATATATGAAACTACAACAGGATGCACGTGGAAAAAACGGGCCCACTGTTCATTGGATTCCATTGGATAAGAATAAAGCGCTGATAAGACCGTATTTGGGTGAATCTGAAATCACCGACGGGAGAGGGATTAAGAAAGCAAAGAGTGACAGAACCGATTTTATCTCGTTTATTCTGGGGACCTCGAAAGGTGAAGTACCCAGTGTTACAGGTGTTTCAACGGTTATAGTCACCGAGCGAGATGCATTTAAACGTATAGCTGATGGACTGGAAATCAAATACGGAAACGAAAAAAGTATAGGCTTGCTTGAGATTGTCACAGCATCCTATTACACTGATGGCGGAGTGGAATATCAATACGGCAGAAATCCAGCAAAAACCGAGCCGGTTTTGAAGATCACGAGCAAGATATCGACCGCCCGTGATTTGGTGCTTGATAAACGCAGCAACCCAGTCGTAGGTCTGATGGTTGTCGGAAAAAACGGTGTGGAAAAAGGCGGTAGCGAGTTGATTGATTTGCTCAGTCGCAAGTCATTAAAGTTCACCCATCTTGCTATAGATATTGATTTTGAAGGTGCAGAAGAAATCGTAGATACGCAGCCCAGCGCTGCGGTATTCGCCTGTACAAAGGAGTTTTTATTAAAAAATTATTTCCCCATGCAAGATCGAAATCCATTAACTGTCGAACTTCACAGGCAGGTCGGTAATATCTCGAACAATACTGTAACGTCAATCCAGGTCCCTGGGGGATGTTCGTGGGAAGAAATGAAAAAAGCCAGAGAAGCCTTGTATGCCGTCAAGCAGTCAGATTGGAATGAGGATAAAAAGAACGATTTTATCGTCAACGCTTACTCCCTTTTAAATTTATTGACGACTGCAGTATTTCCGTTACACGAATTGGAAGAGGCTGTAGCCGCTGGAAGGATAAATATAGGTGTGATTTCCCCAAAAGTTAGAATCTTGGAGTTGTGGAAAGCAATAGAGTCATCCGGTTCTATGGAAAATAATTGTGCTTATTTGGCCGACGTTATTGAACGATTATATAAATCACTGTCTGAGCATTGTCCGAAATACGACACGCTCGTTGAACGGCTGACATCGGACATTAATCGACAGATAGCTGTTGTTGTACCGAAAGCATACTACATTGATATTCTTGCGAATGACGAGTGTATTGCCTGTAGCGAAGCAACCATAGTAACGGCTAATCGTTTTGACGCTACTCTTGTTTATGACGAAGTAATCGCCGTCGGGGATATAGCCGGTAAGCGGTTTAACCCGTTAAAATGTAGAGCAGCCAAAGATATTACTGTTCTTTTGTATGAAAATGAAACCCAAACGTTTAAGTATAAAAGTAAAAATGCAAAGAAGTTAGAAAAGAAACTAAACATTCGCGGGTGGGTTATTGACGAACAGTCAGGAGACGAAGATATCGATGTGCTGGTAGAGTACCCTGAAAACGACAATATTGGTGCATACGTTAAGGACACAGCTGATCTGGAAAACTACATCAACAGCATAAGCGTTTTTGATATCAAGAAGTTTGTGGTAGGGGCGTCGGCATCCACTGGGAATGCCACGCTCTCAGAAATATGTGCTGTCGGTCGGTTTACAAGCGGCGAGCAGATACTATTTTCAAAATATTATAATGCGGTGGTTTTCGATTCGGGACGAGGTACAGTTGTCGAATCGGAAGCCGAAAAATTGTCTGCCGGTGACGTTTTGATTTTTGCTAAACGTGACGATTATACTCGGAATATGGTGGATTACATTTATGATGGATTGTTGTCAAGTAATAGATTGAGCAAAGAAGTGTCGGACGCCACTGAAAAGGCATTTTACTGGAAAAAGGTGTTATGTGAGTATAAGGATGCTAAAAGGCTTTCATATCGAGACATCGCCGTAGGACTGCGGAAATTCGGCAGTTCGTTGCAAGAAGCATCTGTTAGACAATGGCTGATTGACGAAAGCCACATTGTAGGACCGCGTGATGAAAGGACGTTGGAGCAGATAGGGAATCTTACAGGCAATCAGTATCTGATGAATGACACCCACGCTTATTTCGAAGCCTGTCGAATTGTAAGGAGGCAACGCAAAGAAATACTCGGACTTATAAGCAAAGCCATAACAGACAATCTGGGTGGCCATATGCCTCCGAAAGGCAGCTTGCTTGAAATCGTATATGAAAATGTCGAGAATCTTTCGGAATCGCTTGAACTCGAAAGCATTACTGTACTGGAAGAGCCGATTTCTGTTCCGATTAACCTTATTAATAAACCATTAACCGATGGGGAGGTAAACATATGAATAACAGAGAAATCAGGGAGCAGTTAATTGCCACTCGTGGCGAGTATATAAATCTGATAAAAGCTGAATTACTCGGACCTGGTTCAGAGTTTTCCGTGTCAGATGCCGAACACGAATTGATATCCAGCACACCGTTAAGTCGTTATTCAGTCGGTATCCTTTATTCTCAAGGGAACTTAGTGAACCAGGACAGCGATGAAACCGTACCGATAAATGAGAGTGACGGTGTGATCGATGAATCCATCGAAGACGACGCAGAAGAACTCCCTGCAACCCAAGGAGAAGCGGCTGAACAACTTCGCGCATCGAGTAGGAATTATGAATTTGACGAAACTGCCACCGAGAATTTGGACGAAGAAATCGGACTGTCTTCACAGTATATGCCATCGTCTATGGGTATGACCTTTCTCGTAAAAGGAGATACGGCTACCGTGCAATGCGATGTGTCATTTGCTACATACCGGAATGCAAGAATCCCCGATTGTGTCGTGCCTTATGCACCCGATAATCCTGACACCTATATTGTGCCGCCCGAATTCGCACATTTTATGTCATACGACAATGAGATAAAAGCTCTCAAAATGTTGTCTCCCGTAAAAATGAAAGATATCAGAGATATTTTTAAGAAGGATACAATTCCTGAAAACGAGTGTTTTATTTTAAAGCAGATAGCATATCGTTTCGTAGACCTCTATAAAAACGGCTATGTTCGTATTCCCCACAAAGTAACGGTGACTCTAGATTTTTCTCATCGTGATTACATCGATGGCAACAGAGAAATTGATGGAACCACAGTTAAGGTTACTGCGCTTAGGACAAAGATTTCGGATGAGATTTGGTCTGTAACCGTAATGCTAGTAAACGACATTACTGAAACACCCGTAAAGGCTCACCATTGCATATTTCAACCGGTTTTGAGGATTTCCACGGATGGGAATAGTTTCAAATTCATAGAAAACAACCCAAACCCGGACTTTTCTGCAATGGATGACGAGGAGCAGTCACTCGAACTGCTTTATAGAAAAAAGAAGATATACGCTACCGGTCTCGGCGTGTCCGTTGATTGGGATATCGATGCTATGGGGATCGGCAGTGTTTGGAGTGATTTCTTCCCCGAAGCGGAAGTTCCGCCTATGAGTTTTGACCTGCCTGATAACACTTCGGTCTTGGCGTCGGATTTATCAATGAAACGTTTGTCTGATTTGGATGATTCAGATAAATCTAATAAAATATCATCACTTATAGGTCTCGTAGATTTATATAAAAACTGGATCGATGATTTGGAAGACACGTCGAGACATCTTGACACTTGCTATCAATCCGCGGCTGAAAAAAACATCGCCGAATGCAAACGCGCATACAAGAGAATGTATGCAGGGATTGAAACGCTACGTAACAGCGAAATTGCATATTCAGCGTTTTTACTCGCCAATAGAGCGATGTTTATGCAAAGAGTGCATTTACGCATGCAGCAACAAACCTCCGATATTGACCGTTATCCCGGCGATGAAATTATCTCCGAGTTGCTTCGCAATACAGACTATCGACAAGCGGATGACGATGACTGCAAATGGCGTTCGTTTCAAATAGCTTTTCTTCTGATGGACATTAACTCCGTTGTTTATGACGATGCACCGGAACGTAATATTGTTGATTTAATATGGTTTCCGACCGGCGGAGGTAAGACCGAGGCATACTTAGGTTTGACTGCTTTTACAATATTCTATCGTAGATTAGCTCACCTTACGGAATCCAGCGGAACCACGGTAATAATGCGCTATACGCTTCGCCTACTTGCTGCACAACAATTTACCCGTGCAGCTACACTGATTTGTGCCTGTGAATATATCCGTCAAGACTGCGAAGTGAAGCGGCGTCGATATCCTGCATATAATCTTGGTCATGAACCGATTAGCATAGGGTTATGGATTGGCGGTTCTCATACTCCGAATAAGAATGATGACGCTGAGTTCCATTTAAATAGGCTTCTCGGCGTCCGCGAGCATCATTATGTCAGGAGTGAGAAAGACAGGCATAATAAGTTTCAAGTACTGAAGTGCCCTTGGTGCGGTACAAAACTCGTAAAAGATGATAAGGACAAACAACTTGTGGGGAAATGGGGTTATTCGATGAGCGGCAAACATTTTTATATGTTTTGTCCGCAAGAGGATTGCGATTTTACGAGACGCCTACCCATACAGATAATTGATGAGGAACTGTACGATAATCCCCCGACCTTACTTTTTGGAACAGTGGACAAATTCGCAATGATGCCGTGGGATGGTCGTGTTGGTTCATTTTTTGGTGTCGGAAGCGACAACCGGTCGCCTGAACTGATAATACAGGACGAATTGCATCTCATATCCGGAGCGCTTGGAACGATGGTCGGCTTATATGAAACCGCTGTCGATGCGCTATGCGGACATAAAGGAGCTTCACCAAAAATTATCGCATCAACGGCAACCATACGCCGTGCAAAAGAACAATGTTCAGTTCTGTATAACCGTGAGGTGATACAGTTTCCAGCGCCCGGATTGGATGCCGATGATTCGTTCTTTGCCCGTGAGGCCGAGATATCTTATGAGGATGGTATTTTCGGACGCAGATATGTCGGAATAATGCCGTCTGGCAAAACGAAGGCTATGACCGAAATCCGTGTTATGGCTGCACTACTTCAAAAAATATATACTATGTCTTTGCCGGACGAGGTAAAAGATAAACTGTGGACGTTGACAGTTTATTTCAACAGCCTTAAAGACCTCGGCAAGGCTTCAACTCTTGTGGACGATGACGTTAAAGACTTCATTATTAGAACTGCTAATAGGATGTTTACTGCCAGAAGGCTTATTGTAGGTTCGGATGAACTGACGAGCCGTGTCACTACAACCGAGTTGAACGAAACATTGGATAAACTGGAGAAACTTGAGTTTTCCAAAAAGAATATTGACGAAAAGAGCTATGCATCCAATGTTTTGCTCGCAACAAATATGATTTCCGTAGGTATAGATGTAGCTCGTTTGAATGTGATGCTTATGGTAGGGCAACCGAAACTGACAAGCGAATATATTCAAGCATCAAGCCGAATAGGGCGTTCTTTCCCTGGTGTTGCTTTTGTGCAATATGATGCCACCAAGAGCCGCGATCGGTCTCATTATGAGAGGTTCAAGGCTTACCATGAATCGTTCTATCGTTTTGTCGAACCGACAGGTGCAACTCCATTTTCGAAGCCTGCTCGTGAAAGAGCATTGCACGCAGTTTTAACCGCGATGCTAAGGCAGCGGACAGGGTTGTGCGAAGACAGAGACGCCATCAATTTCGACAAAGAATACTTTACCAATACAATTATAGAAATCGAGAGCTTCATTGTTAACCGTATTAAAAGTATCAACAGTCGTGCCGACAATGGTATGAAAGATGACATAGTAGAGGTACACACGGAGATGGAGCTGTTCTTTGACGAATGGCAAAAGGCGGTGGATGACTGCAAAAACACCGGGGATTCACCGTTGCCGTACTATTTTGGCAGACGATTCATGGTCACACCGCCGGCTGGGGGGTTGAAGCGATTACTAAAACAGTATAACTCTGCCGGAAATGATGTCGCATTTGAAACGTTGACATCAATGAGGAATGTCGACTCACAGGTCAACGGTGAGATCGTTATATGGGAGGGTTGATCGATGACAGAGCAGATAAAGCAAAAAGTGGAACTAAATCGGGTAACACATTCCGTAAGAGCGGCACAGGCTGTTCTGCAATATGGTATCGGTGCCATGGTCGATTTTCCCGATCAAACACTAATAACAGCTGCACCTGAATATTGGAGCGAATCTACTAAAATCTATGATGATCGTTTCGCCAGGGCACTCGAGGTGAATTATTTCGCTGTCCCCACAAAAATTGCTTACGCACGTTTTCCGGAATGGTATTTCTGTCCCAAATGTCGAACTTTTCAGCCTATGTCGAAATGGATGACGGATTTTAGGAGAAAAGCCAAAGGTAAAAAGCTCGAAACCGATGAGTATATGGTAAAGCATATGCAATGCTTGGATTGCAAACAGGATTTGGTGGTAGCTCGTATCGTTACGGTATGTGAATACGGCCATATTAACGATTTCCCGTGGGTGAAGTGGGTTCATGTAAAAAGTAAGAAGCCTATATGCGGCAATCCATCCCTAAAGTTTAAGACTGGTGCGTCCAGTACGGAGGGCTTAAAGGGGCTGAGCATTGTTTGTTCCTGCGGTGCGTTTGCCACGCTTGACGGTGCATTTGACAAAGATGTCTTTGAAAAACTCGATAAAGACATGGATATCCAAATTTTTAGATGTGAGGGTAACCATCCACATAAGCATATCAGAGAGAAGTGTTCCTGTTACCCGCGTACGGTTCAACGCGGTTCATCATCGGTATATTTCCCTGTTGTATACAGTTCACTGGTCATTCCTCCGTATGCGGATAAATTAAACGGCAAAATTGAGAAGAGCAAAGCTTTTGCCGACTGTATAACAATAATCGAAGATGAAGAATCTGAAAATAGAATAAACACAATTAAGAGGCGTCTTCCAAAGTGGGTCGAAAGAATTGCGTTGGAGATTGGTGCAGCCAAAACCGATATTGAACGAATACTTACGCGAAAATGGTTAAATTCCTGCGACTCCGAAGTTGAAGTTACAAGTGTAGAATATCGTGCAGAGGAGTATGAGGCTCTTAACGGTGAGATATCAACTCCCTCAGGCATTTTAGGCGACTTCTCGCGTGAAGGATTATCCGGTAGTGAATTCAAAATCCCACATGTTAATTCAGTGTCGCTTATAGATAAGGTTAGGGTCGTAAACGCGCTCGTTGGATTTTCACGCATTAATCCAGTAATAGGCAAAAATGATGCCGGATTTGTTCATATAAAAGAAACTGAAACACGATGGTATCCTGCATATGAGGTTCGCGGCGAGGGGATATTCATAGAGTTTAATCAAGCCGATATTGACACTTGGATTTCAGCCAATCCCCATGTTTCGGAGCGGACAAAAAGAATAAATGATAACTACGTCGTTTCGTTCATTGGTCAAGATCATGCTCGTGTGATAACACCGAAATTCGTTTTATTACATACGTTGTCCCACCTTTTGATAAAGCAACTAAGTTTTGAGTGTGGCTACAGCATAGCTTCATTAAGTGAACGTATTTATTGCTCAGAAGAGGCCGAGGGAAAAAGTATGACGGGGATATTTATATACACTGCGAGCGGCGACTCAGAGGGGACGCTTGGCGGTCTTGTACGACAAGGTAGACCGGACGCTTTACCGCGTATTTTTAAGAAAGCAATATTAAATGCTCAAACATGTTCTAATGATCCAGTATGTATTCTAAGCCATGGTCAGGGGCGCGAATCACTTAATCTTGCTGCTTGTTACGCCTGCGGCCTACTTCCAGAGACTTGTTGTGAAGAACGTAACGGATTTCTTGATCGAGGACTAATCGTCGGGACGTTTGAAGATAAAGGTATCGGATTCTGGCGAGAGCTATTGTAATAACCATTAAGATGATGTAACTATATGGAGAATTATTATGGGATAGTATTCAGATGATGCTTTACGATCGCAAATAGAAAAGAGTAAGCGACTACTATTCGTTCATTATTTTTGCTTTGTATAGAATACTTGATAACGGTGGGCGTGTGGGTATAATTACTTCTAACTCATGGCTTGGGACGACAGCTGGTCGGGAGTTCTTTAGTGTCTAAAGCCGGAAACGCACTGGAGGAGTTTTATATGAGGATAATTTTTGTTAAGATTTCAAATTACAGAAACATTGACGGAATAACCGTCAATCTCAACCCTAAGTGTAGTTACATCATCGGTGAGAATAATCTGGGGAAGAGTAACTTTCTGTCGCTGCTCAGTACAGTATGCAGTGGTAAGGGCTTTGACGATGGTGATTTTGCAGATTCTGAAAAGCCTATTGAGATAGAATTACATATTAAACTGCACCAGAGTGAGCAAGGTTTTTTCGGTGACAATTTTTCACCTGATGATGCCTCGTTGTTAAAGATTCGATATGGTCAAACAATAAGGGATGCTTACCCGACCATCGTTAGCACCGACTCGAATGAAAGCATCCAGACTCGCCTCATAAGGAAAATCAAATTCCTTAAATATGAGACTACTTCAATTCCAAACAGAGAGTTGCGCCTTGATTCGCAAAAAGGTGCAGGGCTTCTTATAAGTAGGATAATCGAAATGTTTACCACTGAGGGTGTGCCTGCATTCCTGAACGACGAGCAGGTTTGCGGCTTAATGGATTTCATCAATGGGCATTTGGGGAAAATTCGTAGTTTTCGTGACTACTCAATTAAAGCAACGGTCTCAGCAAATCCTACGGAGATGTTAACGAGACTTTTCTATTTGGCTGACGGGGATAGAAAAATCGACACAACGGGTAGCGGGGTCCAATATATGGCTATGGCTTCGATAAATATCCTGTGCCAAATTATGGAGCTGTACAAGAGCAAGGCCACTCCGTTTGAAGAGCAGATATATACGGATGACAGTGGCAAAAAGTTGTTGCCACTAGTGTTGGCAATTGACGAGCCGGAGGTGCATCTTCACCCCTATATGCAGAGGTCACTCATAGGATATTACATGAGGATTTTATGTAATGAGGACGACGAGTTTGCAGAACTGTTAAAGAGTTGCTTTGATGTAGACGGCATCAGCGGTCAACTAATCATTGTCACGCACTCAACGGACGCTTTAGTTGGCGATTACCGTAACCTTATCCGTTTCTATAAAGATGGGGATAAAGTTGCGGTCGTCAGCGGTGCGGACCCTTCTTTGAGAATTAGCAAAGAGTTTGAAAAGCATCTCATTATGCGTTTTCCCGAAATAAAAGAGGGTTTCTACGCCCATTGTGCAGTTCTGATTGAAGGAGAAACCGAGTACGGATGCATTCGCGCTTTCGCCGACAAGATTGGTATTTCTTTGGATGATTATGGAATATGTGTAATCAATGCAAAGGGTGAAAGTTCTATAAAACCTCTTCGACAACTACTCAATGCATTTTCCGTTCCGAGCGTTGCTATTTATGACGGTGATGTTAAGGTGGGTCATATTGCTATAGCTGATGAATTTTATACAAACGAGTTGTGCTTTGAGATAGAAGTTGTCAAAACCTTGTTCTCTAACGGCAAAGCATCGATGATTCGGCAAATTGCTCTGGATTTGGATAGCAGAGCGGAATCAGTAGAACTGGACGAGGACTTCGTTAGAAAACACTTCAAAAAGATGGGTATCGATCTAACTGGTTATACATCGAAGAAACTGTCCGATGTCGATGAGAGCGATGGGGACGAGTTCTGTCGTATGTATTCGGCGTGGTTTATGGCTAAAAAAGGTGTCCTACTTGGGCGGATCATTGGCGACACGCTTCCCGCCGAACTTATACCAAATTGTTATATAAACTCAATAAAGAAAGCGCAGGAGGTAGCTGAGAATGCCTAATGCTAATCTTGCAGAAATTAAGGATAAAATCGTAAAACAACATGAAGGTGATGAGAGGCAGCTTGAAGTCATTTTATCTGATAGCCATCGTGTTATTGTAGAAGCACCAGCAGGTTATGGAAAGACAACGACGATGATTAGTCGAATTGCTTATTTATTTGCTTCGGGAGGTATACCGAATCCTAAGCGCATCCTTGGCCTTACATTCAGCGTGAACGCCGCGCTTAAGGTGAAACGAGAAGTTGCCGAGAAACTGCCATCTTTGCTCGGTTCTCAAAACAGTCCTGTCGTTATAGGTCAAAAAGTTACGGTCACAAATTACCACGGCTTTTGTAAGGGTATACTTAAAAAGTATGGCTATCTGGTAGCAGATGCTTTACGGAAGGACATTAACCTTTTTTGGGCGATAGGGCCACTAAAAAATAGCCAAGGGAATATTACACCAGAATGGGAAGGAATCGCAAAAACTTTAACGACTGATGAGCAAGACCACATCGTTAAAGTTGATAGCGACATTGGGCATGGAATATTACCTGAACCAAAGGAAATAAAAGGCTATAATGACATCATCACAAGGAAACTCATGCCTTTGGATTACATCACGCACAATGCAGTAATTTTGCTTGTGTTGGAGGTCTTCGAACAATTTGCCGAGGTAAAGAAATTCTATCAGAGCTACTATCCGCTCATTGTTGTCGACGAATTTCAGGACACAAACTGCATCGCCTGGGCTTTACTTGAATCAGTTATTTCTGACCAGACCCAGTTGATTTTTCTAGGAGACCCACTCCAAAGGATTTATGGCTTCATCGGTGCGTTGCCAGCTATTATGTCCACAGTTGTCGACAAATATGGAATGACTAAAGTTGCTTTATCAAAGAACTACAGATTCCGCAAAAACCCCGAAATGCTAAAGCTGGATAAAAACATCAGAGAGAACGCAGTGTCTTGTTTTTCTCCAACCATATCAGTTGATGATGTGGCGAATTTGCCTGCCTTCTGGGGAGCATCACAGCAAGATGAAGCGCAGAAGGTTGTGGCAAAAGTCCAGACAATGATGGGCGACGGATCAGACAAAATCGTTATTCTTTTCAGGGGTCGAGGCAAGAACGCTGAAATTGTAGAAAAAGAATTTACCGATAAAAACGTGTCTTACTTCTACGGTATGTTCACCGACGAAGATGCCGTGTATGTAGAATTTCATAACAAGTGTCAAGAGATATTCATAAAGCGATTTGGGAATTCAAAGAGCATCAATAAGAAAGCTTTGGTCTCTTTCTCCGATAACGTCAAAAAAGCATATGAAGCAGTTGCAGGTAAAACAATTGACTCACTACTCTGTTTGCTTGATGCTTTAGTCGAGAAAGTATCCGTTGATTACGCCGACCTCTTGCCTGAGGATAAGTATAATCTGTTATTGGATATTTTTGAGAACCGCCAATTGAAACAAGCTATGGAGTATGTGGATTCGCAAGTTATTCTTTCTACCGTTCACGGAGCGAAGGGGCTCGAGTGGGACTATGTTGTACTCGCGGATGTGGAGAGATGGATTTTCCCCGGATACTATACTTGTAACAACTGCTCGAATAAATACAATTCTTCGACGAATTGTTGCTGTTCTTTGCCAAACCCACTGCCAGTGAGTTTTCTGGATGCCGCTTTGGAAGAGTTATCAGTATTCTATGTAGGAATAACACGAGCACGAAAGCAGGTGTTTATTTCAGCGAGCGCTAGGAGGTTAGATTATAACGGAAGCGAGAAAAATAGTGTCTTTTCTTGTATGGCGACTATCAATGGTGTGAAGCTGGTAAAGGCAGATACAGTGGCAACTTAATAGGGGTGCACAAAACTTCAAAGGGTTAAAAGTTGCACTGCTCCCAAATTGGCAACGGTGCATTTTATCAATAAGTAGTACCTTTGCCACTGGAGATGTCAGGATTTTAAACTATTCTATATTGACTTGTTCCCGAGAATGGACAAAAGGGAAAAAACACACCAGACTTCAAGGTGGCCTATCGTTCCACGTTGAAACGGTAGTATTGATAATAAGGGTGAAAGAGTGAGTGTGTGCAAAAGGCTTGAAATAAGGGCTTTTCGAGGTTTGGGAGCAAAAATCTGAGTGTAAGAATCGTGAAAATATCGGTTCGTGGGAACAAGTCCAAAGACATGATTTTGAAAGTGACAGAGCAATTTAGATGGCATAGTCTGGCGAGTGCTCAGTTTGGATAACATGGGTTAACGAGAGGTCGATTTAGATGTTTTTTGAAAAAGTTGAGGTTGTGTGGTCAGGTTGGATGTTGGGGCTATTGACCTCTTCGGCTTTACCCTCAAGAAGATTGATAACCTAAAAACGAGGTTCAACCAGACATTCGGATATAACGCAAACTAAAAGAAAAGGAGGGAGTATAACAGCATGAATCGCGCAGAAGGAACAAACCGATTCGTTCTTGGAATGCGTGTTGCTGACGATGGGTTCAGCTTTACTTGTTCCATCGAAAAAGCATTAATATCTACGGAAACTGAAATACAGAGCCTGGAAGAGACAATCGAGTCAGTTGAGAGTCTCAGACCGAACTATGATAAGTTGGATTATGCGTTGGCTGCAAGTTCAGGCGTTCTGTGTGGCATCATCGATATTTTCCTGGTTGGAAAACCCGGAGAATCACCGGCTGGTG
>JAXGQE010000008.1:0-141974 GCA_040766585.1 Candidatus Sumerlaeota bacterium | reverse complement strand
AAATACTCGTATATTGCGCCAAACGTATCACCGTTATCTTCGGGGATTTCAATGCTGGAAAAAGTTTTCATAAGGGATGTCAGAACATCTTTGGGTATTCTGCGGTAGTTCTTTGGGAGTACGCCCTTTAAATCAGGGTTTGCTTCTTCGATATCTTTCATAGCTTGATTTACTGCATCCGATACATCCGCTCCTTCGGGGAGCGTTAGCAGATAAGAATATCTGGCAGTATCCGGTATATACAGAACGCCGTGTTTCTGGTAGTCAATAGGACCTATAGTCCTCCGGCTGCTGCCTTGTTCCTTTTCAATTATTACTTTAGCTCGGGTAAATTTGTAATCCGCATATTTCAAAAAAATGAGTCCCAAGACGGGAATCGCATATTCATGAGATTTAAGCTTTGCATTTGCTCGGAGGTCATCCGCAGCACTAAACAGCTTTCTTTCCATCTCACTGGTCAAGACAGCCATCATATCACCTTCCTGTTGAATTGAGTCAGTACTTGTCGGATTTACATATTATTCTAGGTTAGACATAAACACAGAAAATCCTACACAGGAACGGACAATACTGAATAATCTTTACATTACCCTGGGAAAGAGTAGCAAAACATCCCCCAAAGAGGGGTACAACTGCCAAAAGAAGGAATATTTGCACCTTGTGCTTAATATTATGACCAATACAAATTTGAAGGAGGCCATGATATGCCTGATGATACAAACTTTGAGCAATGTAAGAATGAACTCCGAGCTTTCCTCCGATCTATCTTCACTTATTCATATCGCTGTTATGATGAAATTTGCAATGAGAATCCCCAAAAAATGCATCTAGTAGTTTGTCTTTCGCTTGCTGAGTCAAACTATAACTCTGCTAAGATTCTTTATGCCTTGATGCCAAGCTTAGAACGAAGTGACATAGATGATTTCCTCATTAGTTATGAAAGGTTTTCGCATGAACTACTAGATAGTATTCTTACTGATCACAGCTACCAGTACTCAATGCAATACCTAACTGAGCTCAAAGAATCCTACTCACATTTGCATGACATCCTTGAAATAGAATAATCCGAAAGATCTCAGTAAAATGAGAAATGCAAATTATTCAACCTATTGGGCTAAACACTTTCAACCAAGCTTCTCCTAAATCTTAACTGTCTATCCATGCATGCCTCCTTGTATGTGTAAAATTGGAGACTCACTACAAATCTTATTTGCAAATCAATCAGATTTTCTTGAATAATTTTATCCCAAAAAAATCGCCCCTCCGCAGCAGAGGGGCGTTCTGTATCATATGATCTATTATGTCATCCCATCAATTCCACTATCTTATCTTTCAACTCCGCAATATACTTGATTCCAATCAATCCGGCCACACTCAGGAAGATCTCCCGATACACTACACCCACATATTGGGCTGCAATAGCTAGAAACAGCAGCCCGCCCACATACGGAATCACACCTGTCAACAGAAACTTCGGCAGCAGCCTAACATCAAAATCACCGGTCTTTATGTGTACCATGATACCCAACACTACATCCAACATGATGGCCGTCATCACAATGACCAATGCCGGTCCAATCTCCTGGGGAAGTTCAATAACCCATTCCATATTCTCTTCACTCCTTCACTGACTGTTTCAATTCTTCAATTACTCTGAAGAGTTCGGCAGCCAGTCTTTTTGATTTATCATCCGGTGCTCCTTGCTCTGCTTCTTTGGGAATCAGCCTGACCCCGCTGGACCAACTCTTCCCATCCAATGGTTCAAACTTGAATCCATAAACATCTGCAATTGCCCGGAGCTGCACATAGGTCCGGCCTGGGTCTGCAGCAATACCATCAATACCCGGGATAATTCTGTCTTCATACTTCACGATGACATTCTTGATATTGTCCTTGGTACCGGGAATCTCTTCAGGACTAACCACTTTCTGCGGGATTGCCAGGATTTGGTCCACATAGATCTTGTTCAAATCAGCCACCTGCGGATTGGCAGCTGCCAGTTCCGCCAGCGTGATCCCGTACTGGGCAGCAATCCTGGCCGCAGTCTCCCCTGCCTTTACCTTATGATGCATAACACCATCTCCTTCAAAATAGTCTTCTGGGTCTCCCCAGACCTTACCGCCCATCTTTGTTCCGTCATCTGCCCGGATCTCCAGATGAATATGAGGCCCTGTGGCATTGCCTGTCGCACCCACCTTGCCGATCACCTGACCCGGTGTGACACTTTGGCCAACCTTGACCTGGATATCATGGCAGTGGGCGAACATGAAAAGAACCTGCATGCGTGCACTTTCCACCATGATCAGGTTCCCATAGATGCTGTGATAGGCTGTGTGCCGGATCTTACCGTGATACGGGAAACGGATCGGTGTACCCCGTACCTTTCTCGAGTCTGTCCCGTGGCTGGAAACGCAAGTCCTTATAGGTTGGATGAATGCGCCACCGGCATGGACTCGCCGTTGTTACCCCTGATTCAAATAGTACTGTACGATGCTCTCCATCATCACACCCCCAGGACCTTTCCGGCAATGGCAGCGATAATGATCGCCCATACTGCCCGCTGCAGCCAGATCGTCTGATTGTCCAGCTTCTCCAAGATTCTCTCATGGGCCATGGCCATGTTGTGCGCTTCCCTGGCCATTTTGCACATCTCATCGAAGGGTTTGAGCTTAATATCCAGGTTTGTCTTAATGTCTCGGATATCACTCTTCATGTCGTATGCCCAGGCGGGCATGTCCTCTTTTCTGCGTTCCGGATAGATTCTGCCATCTTGCCCGATGTAGGTTTCATCCATTAGTAACACCCCCGCCTACAATAATTAACCCGCATCATCCTGGTCTTCCTGTGCGCTGTTTCGCTCCTGCTCCACCACAAGCAGTGCCTGTCTTCCCACTTCCATGTACAGGTCCTTCAGCACCAACTCCATCACTTTGATTGGCAGGCCACTTTCATTGCAATCTTTCACAAGCTTCTCCCGCAAATTGGCCACAGCCAGATTAATCAGATTCCCCATCGTATCATCTCCCTACTTGTATGTAATCTCCAGCACAGGATCTCCGTCGATGTACATGTAATCGTTGGACCCGTTGATATAGAGGGCAATACCTTTTGCAGTATTGTCTCTAAGAGCATTTCCGAAAGCGATTGGCAGTGTGATCCATTTCTCTTCTCCCCAGGAGAGTGTACCCAAAGCTGAACCGTCCAGCCCCCGGTTGGTGGCCAGTGTCGGTTCACCGGCTGGCCTCGATGTGTAGTTATGAGAGTAGAAATACAGGTTCCTTGCTCCGCTGTTTCCTCCGGCTGCCCGCCGTTTGATCTTGATCCGAATGTTTTCAATGGTCTTCCCGGAAAGAGCAGACCGAATAGCCCCATCGTCAAAGCCGGCATAGCCTTTGTATGGATAGGCTAATCCGCCGGAATAGTACCCTTGCATCATATAATCCGTCCGCCAACCATCCACCGAGCGCCAGGCACCGATCTGGTTTGCGATCCATTGTGTGGTTGTCGGTGGTGTGTAGGTAGCCGGAACTGCCGGATCATTGGTGTGCGTACCTTTTGTGAGTACTACACCTCCACTGGAAACCAACTCTTGAGTAGTGCCGTTAGGTGCATAAGTAGAACCTGTAAAGATGGATCCTTCAATCACGGAAATACCTCGTACATTATTTGAACCGCGAGCGTTAGCAAATACGAAGCTTGCGTTTCTGAGATAGATGCCTGCATAAGTACAGTTACTGAAATAGCATCCTGTCACATATACTGTTGAACCGAATCGCACAAAGAGGCCCGAAGCTGCAATATTGTTGGCATTCACCCGTACATTTGTAAAATAGATGCCTGTACTCGAATAGACTTGTACAGGTGAGCTTGCATCCACGGCATTGACTAGCATGTTCTGGACTTCTACCCCACTGCATGAGCGGATAAAAATGCCGCCATTGATTATTGTGGTGGTGATGGAATCTCCCTGCAGAATCAGGTTGGTGCCTAGGACACCCAAGACATCTACAAGCTCATTGTAGGTACCTGCAGCAATCCGGATAAACACATTCCCGTTTACGGTGTGGATCCGACCGGCTTCCATAACAGCCCTCTGGATCGTCCGGAATGGTCCGACTCCGCCGCCATCCACTGTTGCACTTTTGCCATTGTAAGAATCGTTCCCGGTGCTTGCATTTACAAAGTAATCGTCCAGATTGGTCTTAAAAAACCGGGCTCCGGCAATCCTAAGATTCGGCACATCGATTTCTGACATGGATGGCCCAGTTGCCGTCCATGATCCGACAACATCCCCATCTGCATCGAGGATCTCCATAGTGCCGTATTGATCATTGAGCCCGCCGATACGAAGTGTCCCGCCCTGCGACTTGTCCCAGACCAGGGATCCGGTCTCGATAAGATCTGTCTTGAGATACCCGCCATCAATGATAGTAGTCCCAAGCTTAGCAAGCTCCACCACATCTTCGTATGCAAGATCACCCAAAGACGAAGTAAGGCCTGCAATTTGGGTATCTGCATAACTTTTTGCCGTGGTCTCGGCATTGTTAGCAGCCTCATCAATATAACCATCCTGAACATCTACCCAAGAAGAACCATTCCATCTGTAAGGATGATTATTGTTTCCTGTATCAAACCAGAGATCCCCTAATGCTGTAGCGGTCGGTTGCACATCCGTATAGAAGGAGACGATCTTTCCATCTGCCGTAGATTGAGCATCTGATGCATCCGCTAGTGCTTGCGCGATGTCTGCATCCTGGATCTCTACCCAAGCAGATCCACTCCATCTATAAAGGCGGTCCGTTGTAGTGTTGATCCACAGATCACCCACTTCATCAGCGGTCGGCTCTGTTGCTTCATAGAAAGTCGTGATCTTCCCAGAGACAGCACCATCTGTGTATGTATTGGCATCTCCTAGCGCATCAATCGCCTTCTGCTCTGCGTAGGCCTTGGCGTTTGTTTCGGCCGTGTCTGCTTTATCCTGTGCCCCGTCAACTGTCTCCAAATCAAGCCCGAACTCAATATTGGAAAGGTATGAAGTTACCCCAACCCCTCCGGTATCTCTATTCAGCAAGAATAAAAGCTGGATCGAAGCGGTTCCCGGCGCGAATTTTGTGCTGACATTCGTTCCGGATAAATCAATCCCCGATATTTTTCCCTCGTACTTTACCCAATTTTCAGTCAACAGGAGATTGCTTGCAAAAGAATATTTGTAAGTTGAGCCGCTGGATCCGTTGCTGACATGATGACCGGCGCGCCAGATCCCCTCCGGATCGTCAGGATTCTGCATACTCCACGGGCTGGAAAGTGTGATCGTGTTGCTTCCGTAGTCAATCGCCCCTTCCGCCCATGCGCCGGAAAAGGGTGTCACATTTCTTGAATAGGTATATAAACCGTAGTCATAGCCATGATTATTTTTGTAGTTCCAAAAGATAAACCGGCGAAGATATGTGTAGACGCCGCCTGCATTTTGCCAGTTTGAAACGTCTGTCAAATGTACAACAGTATCGCCCGGCTTCAAATCTTGCGCCAATGTGGTATGTGTATTTGCTTTAAACATATGATGATCAGGACTGATTCTTAAACCATCTGCATCATAACAAGCAATGCCGTAATAAAAGCGCGGCGCGACTAAGCCGTCAAATTTTGCATACATTGAGCCTCTATATGTTTGCGTGGCCTCGATGGGAATCATTTCATCGTTAAAATATCCAACATTTGCCGTGCTGTAAGCCTTGAAAGATCCGTTCGCGCTGTAAGCTTCGGCTGGATCAAACACGAAGGAGCTGAAATTTGTATTATCACCAAGAAGGCCGGTTCCGTTTGTGACTAAATTTTGTCCCCTTGACTTGGTGAATTCTTTAGCTGTTGCTTCAGCTGCTGCAGCTTCAGTCTCTGCTTTCGTCTGAGCGCCTTCCGGCGTCTCTTTAGTGCTGGGATCATATCCAGTATCGTATGAAGACTGTGAGCCAACCCTGATCCTGCCCGCATCTAGGACACCTGTCTTGATTACTGCAGCATCCAGCCCAGTAGCTGAAATATGTCCTGTATTGATCGACGCAGCTTCAATTTTTGCTGCAGTGATTGCATTGGCTGCAATGTTGTTGGCCAGTATGGTCTCTGCCGCAATTTCATTTCCTGTGATGCTTCCGGCTACAATTCTATCAGCTGTGATGGAGCGCTCGGTGATTCCTTCTCCATCCAGGGTGTATTCGGATGCGGAAAGCTCCCCCACACTGTTCACATTGATCTCATAGAGGATGGAATCCGGACCCACAATCTGCAGCCGCTCGACAGCCAGCAACCCGGCTGTGATCTTATTGGCCGTCAGCTCCACGATCTTGGCATCCGTAATGCTGGCATCGGCAATTTGGGCAGTTCCTATGGCACCCTGTTCAATCAGGGCTGAAGTGATGGCCCCCAAAGCAATGTTCGCCGTTTGGATCGCAGCATTCCCAATCTTGGCTCCCGTGATGGTGGCATCGGCAATCTTTGCTGTTGTCACAGCAAGATCGGCTATCTGGGCCGTATCCACCACCAGATTATCAATCTTAGCTTCCACCGCGTCCAGTTCACCGATGCTGGCCTTATCGGCCATCAGATACTTAATCAGTGCCTGCTCGATGGCATACCGGTTCATCATCCGGGTCAGGGGTCCAGCCGACTGAAACTCCTGGGCGGATTCGATCTTTCCCGGCGCTTCCAGGCTTGCTGATAACCCTCCGCCAAACCGGATCTCCTGTTCCATGACAAAGGTGTAATAGAAGTTATCCTCGGTGTCTGTGACCGATACCGAATCCCCTGCTTCAAGGGCAGGATTTCCCTGCCAGGTGAGCTTGCATGGCCAGTAGTTCAGATCCCCCATCAGAGTGAGCAGACTGTCCAGCTGCTCTTGTGTCATGAGCGGATTTTCAAACTGCACTTCAACACCGCTGCTCCCGGATGTTAGAACGATCCGCTCCCCTTCCGTGTCTTCTCCTGCAATACAGGTAAGTCGACCGACCGCAAAAGGTCCTTCAGCTGATTCAAAGTCTTTGTAATGATCGGCTGTGATGGCCTGATTGAATCCGGATAGAGGATAGGTCTTTACTTCCAATTCACCTAACCGGTTGAAACGGGCAAATCCGCCAATGAATCCGGCAACATAGCCGATGGCTTCCCGGAGAGTGTATCCCGATAGTTCCGGCACCAGGGTTGAGGGCAAAGTGGATGCTAAAGTAACTCCAGCTATCTCAGCGATCTCTGCCGCCACGGAATGCAGTGTTGCCGGATATGTGAGTTCTGAAAAGTACGGCTTTTCGAGTTTAATCATAGAGTCAAAACAGGTCAGCTCTACTTTATGCTTATCGATGCGGATGTCATCCACAACAAAGATACCCAAAGGCACCCATTCGATGGATCCCCCGACTTGAAGACCCATATATGGCTTCACTTCAGTCCCATCCAGAATCAAGGCACCGGTATCCACCAGGGTGATCTCGAGCTTTGCCGATGCGGCTGTACCGATCTGGAAGCTGTCACCGGGGTTGACGGTCTCGACCACTTTGAAGTCGATGATGCTTTCTTCATCAAACTCAGTACTTCGAATCAGGACCTTGGCCCGGATGCTGCGGGATGGCTGCTGAATTAGATTTTGAAACTCACTTGATACCGTAACCATGCAACCACCCCCTACTTCTCAATGAAATTCATCTTCAATCCTTCCCACAGGTATTGTCCGTTGTAGTTTTTGCGCAGCAGCGGCGTGCTGCGATCCCCCACATAAAAGGTTTTCGTCTCCGCCACACTGCCGGTCAGAGGATCCGGATAAGTGACATCAAAGAAAACTGAAGTCACTGCAGACAGAATCGTTGAGATCTCAGTCATGGTCAGTGCCGGCCACTCCAGGTTCAGCTTACGCTTCACCGCTACCCGATCCCGAAGCAGTGTCCCTTTGGCGTTTCGCATTGTCTCCCCATCTATGTCATGGATATCCACACTGAAAGCGCTTGGATCTGCAATTGGCGTTTCTCCTATCGTAAGCATCTTTTCTCACCTCATCACAGCGGCAGCAGAACCCCACCCGACTGTCGCTGTAAGTCTTTCAGCGACCGGGCAGTGATTTTACCGACTGCCGTCTTATCCATGTAAAGTGTTATCTCGATCGGACCTGAACTGCCTCCGGGCTCTTGCCCTTTCAGCCCGTCCCGGACCGCTTCAAACACAGCCTGCGCTAAATCATTGCTAAAGCCACTGCGGGACAAGGGAATGACCGCCTCCGGTCCGGCTTCCCCCATCATGGCCAGTGTGGGACCGGTGACAATGCCCCCTTTGGCCAGCCACTTCACATCCATGATCGGTTTCCCGGGAAGCCCTAAGAATTCACCCACTTTACCCCAGAATCCGGACTTGTCCCAGGAGACAGAAAACCTGGGCATCTTGATCTTCGGCATACTCCACTGGAAATTGAACATGCCCTTGATGCTGTCCACCCTGGCTTTAATGGTGTTCTTAATCCCGTCCCAGATACTGGCCGCACTGGCCTTCAGACCGTTCCATTTGCCTGTGATGGAGCTTCGAATGCTCTCCCAGGTAACAGGAGCGCTGTTTTTCAGCTCGTTCCATCTGGCCTGGATCGTATTCTTGATATCATTCCAGGTGATAGTAGAGCTGTTCTTTAAAGCATTCCAGCGGCTTTGAATACTGCTTCGGATACTCTCCCAAGCAGCAGGGGCGCTTACTTTCAGTTCATTCCATCTGGACTGGACACTGGCCTTAATATCCTCCCAAGTACTCCTGGCACTTGTCTTAAACTTGTTCCACTTGTCAGTCACCCAGCCGGTGAAATTACCCCACTTCACTTTGGCACCTTCCCAAAGATTAGCACCCCACACGATGAAATCTGTCCAGTTTCCCATAAACACATCGGCAAAGTGCTTGCCCCAGCCGATGGCCCATTTCTTAAACCCGTTCCATTTCTTTTTCACGCCTTCCCACATCCAGCTGAAGAAACCGGAGATGGTCGGTATGTTATCCTTGACACTGGCCAGCATGTCATCAAAATCCAAAGCAGGAATACCACCAGTAAGTCCACCCAGATTCATGTCGAAGGGTTCAAGATCACTACCCGCACCGGCGCCACCGCCGCTGTCTTTTTGCAGCTGGTGGATTTCATCGAAGGACTGTAGACTCTTGGCAGCCGCTTTCCCCGCCTTCTTGATGGAGTCTGCCTGCTGATCCGTAGCCTTGGCTGCATTTGCAGCTGAAGTACCCACATCTGCATTCACGGATGCCGCTTTGTTTAAAGATTGCGAGTACCGATTCCACAGAGTATAGCCTCCTGCCACCAGTGCGGAAAGGCCCAGAAGCACCCACCCAAGAGGACCCAGTGCCGAATACACAGAAAAGATCGCTACTCGAAGCCGTGCCAGTACTCCGGTCAGGACTACACCCTGACCGGCCGCCAGTGCCATCTGCACCCGGTAGATCCCCATGGCCGTACTCACCAGGCTGAGAATTGGTATCTGGGCAACCAGCTGTCCGGTACTTGCAGTTGTCACTTCTAACAGGATACCCTTGGCTCCGGCAGCCGCTTTCGTTGCTGCCGCATAGGTCAGCATCATGATCACGGCAAAGCGGATCTGCTGCCAGTGCTGGGCGATGAATCCTGCGATACGACCAAAACCGCTGCCGATAGACTGCAGCACATTGAATGCTGTCTGTCCCCACATGCGAAGCGTCTGTTCATTGGCTTCCGCCCAATTGATAGCAGTACGCAATGCATTTGTCAGACCATCTACGATCACACCGATTGCCGGCAGTGCCAAAGGCTTGGCCAAAGCATTCTTTAAAGTATCCCAAAACCGCTTCAAAGATCCGATCTTTTTCCCCACCGTCCCCATGGCGGTCTCGTAGGTCCCGGCAATCTTCTCGCCTTCTTTTAAGATGTAGTTCAGCATAGCCTGCTTCTTTTCGGTGGAGTTTAACTGGCTGGTCGTCTTGCCCAATGTCTTTGCATACTGGCCGTAGATGTCTTCCAGACTGCCCATCATACCGAATGCCATCAGTAACCTCGGCTGCTGCTTGGCAATGGCCTCGGTCATTTGTTCTGCCGCATCCGATGAGTTGTATCCGGCAATGACCGCCGCATCCTGGGCTACACGGGCCAGCTTGGCGGCTTGTGTCACATCCAGCTGCGCCTGCATAAAACGCGTCAGGATCTGTGTAGATTCCT
The DNA here is from genome assembly GCA_040766585.1 of Candidatus Sumerlaeota bacterium. GTDB lineage: Bacteria > Bacillota > SLNR01 > SLNR01 > SLNR01 > JAXGQE01. The sequence continues at coordinate 131,764 of JAXGQE010000008.1, read as the reverse complement.
GTTCGGCAATCCCCAGATCCCGCATCACTTTCTGCTGTTCCCGCAAAGACTGGACCGCGTATCCGGAAGAGTTGGCCACCGCTCTGAGGGCAGCATCCAGCATCTCGGTGCGCGCTGCCGTGTTCACAAAGTCGGTGACAGCACCCGTGAGAGAACGAAACCCCTGCACCAGACCCATCCCCAGGGCAAAAGAAAAAGCACCCTTGAAGATGCCACCCAGTGTTGTTGCTTTCTTCTTTGTAACTCCCTCCAGCCGGGAGAGATCCTGCTCAAATTGTTTATCATCCACCCGCATCCGGGCAAATATTTCACCGACCAGCATCTATCTCACCACCTTCAGGTATGCTCTTTAAGCCCTTGACTTTGGCTTCCTTCACGTGCTCTGTCCAGTCCTTTTCCTGACCTAAAAGTCGCTTCATCATTTTCTTTGCATCTTTCCCCATAAAGTCATCCGGTTCCACCATCTTTGGTTTTCGTTTGGAAAACATCCCACCGATGGAAGAGAAGCCGTTTGCCATTACAGCTGCGAGAAACGACCAGTGATTCTTCTGCTCCACGTACTGGTCAATGGTTACTTGGCGTTCCAGTTCCTGCACAATCGCATTCAACTCAGAAGGTGTCAAACTCCGCATGGTATCGACCGTCCAGCCGGTATGCCTTGCCACAAACACAATCAGCTCCGGGGCAAGCCAGCCTGTACCAGATTCATCAGCGGACCCGTCATCTTCTTGATTCCGAAAAAATTTACATCAATAAACGCCTCCAGCAGCTCTTCCAATTCACTCATGTAAGCATTCTTCACATCATCCTTGGAAAGATCCGGGATCATCACCGGGAGTTTCTTGTAAAGCAGTTCAAAGCCGATCTGCTCCATGATCTTTCCCAGATCAATCTTATGGATATTCCCCTTGGATTCCGGGAAGAGTTCGGCCACAATTTTCTCCAGCTCACCGATTTTCTTCTCTTCCACCCGTACATCTTTTCCGGCAAATGATACAGTCTTGTTTCGCATAAATTTCCCTCCTACAGTCTCGGATACAGGGGACCAGTCCCCGTAAAGTCAATGGATTCTGTGATGATCTGATCCTTGGCGGACTCTAAGTTGTCCGATGTGATGAGAGCAAACCCTTCCAGGCAGGACTGGGCCTCGCCCTTATCCACAAATAGCTTCATCACCATCAGATCCCCGATGTTTGCAAAGAAACGGTCATCACCCCAGTAGCTTTCAGCCGAACCGCCCCAGCCTTTTTGCACCTGCTTTCTTTCCCGCCAGCCGTTGCTGGCATAGGTGGTGCACTCTTCTGAATCACCTTCGGCATCCACGCTCCAGTTAAAGAACCCGCCGCACTCAACGAGCGTCAGTGCTTCCCCGGATACTGTCACTACATCTTCGGCATCCAGTGGCACATCGAACACCACAAATCCGCCCGTCCGTTCTAAACTGAAGCCATCCGTTTCAGTTATGCCATTGACCTTCACGGTAATCACGGCATCCTTTGGCCAATAGCGAAGATCTGGATCCGTGATCTGATAACGGATATATCCTGCACTTGAAGTTGTCGGTTCATTGCTGAATGAAACGGGAGCGGTATCTTTATCGGATACAAAGACCGCCCCCACCATCCCTGATATTGCCATCGCCCTTCACCTCAATTCTTAAGTCAGTGACACGCTAAGTGCTCCTGTCCCCTGAAAGTCGCAAGAGAATGATCCCTTGTCATCCACTGGCATTTCAATGCCAAACTGGACCAGAGCATCACCTGACAATTCCCGGGTAGCATCCGCCTTCAGCTTCAATGCAACCGTCACTCCTGTCAGCCAGGCATTGACAATGGCCAACTGTCCGTTGGTATCCCCGGGCTTTAAGTTCCCTTCGAAACTTCCGGACCACTCTTTAAGCCCGGCCAGAAACTCTTTCCAACCCTCTGAGTCAAAACTTGTGATATCCACATTGTCTGCTGCACAATCGATGCTCCAGTTGGCAATCTCAGCTACCTTGTTCGCCCCGACAAGCACACTGCCACCGGTTCCGACTATCGCCATGTTACTCACGCTCCTTTATGATTGCAAAATTGATGAACCATTCGATACGGTTGTTCTGATCCCGTTTCAACACTTCCGGGCTGCCCTGGGCTTTGATCAGGAGATACTTCGTGCCGGAAAGATCTGTGTTAAATATTCCATGCAGCAGGTCATAGATCGCTTCAATCACGGCCCTTCCGGCCGGATAGGAAGAGTTCCTGACCCGCACCTGCAGTCCGGGGTACTCCCCTTCCCAGTGCAGATCCGGGGGGCTGCCTGCATACTCAAAGAGCGCCGTGCAGTTATCCGGCTCATCCGGCATTAGCCCGAGAAACAGATTGGTTCCTACTATCCCCAGTGCATGTGTCTGCAAATGTGTTCCGATATCCTCAAGCATTGCCATCACTCCGCATCCTTCAGGGCTTTTTGCATTCGCTTTTCTGCCAGCTTCAAGACTTTCTGCCGGTTCCGTTTGAAAGGATCCTCCAGGTACTTGGCCTTTCCGGCCACCGGATGATGGTATCCTACCTCTTCATGCTGAATACGGGAGTAGGGCGTACTGAAGCTGACATACGCAGCCTTTTCTGTGCCCACCGGTTTGTCGAAAGCCCCCTTGTGACTGGTACCGGCCTCGGAGGCAGCATACACCGACTGATGATCCGGAAGTGCCCCCACAGTCACCGTCCCGGACCGCCTGAGCGTGCCTGTCTCCAGAGGTGTCTCATCGATCGCCTCGGTCAGGATTGCCTCCCCACCGATGCGCAGCGCATCCAGACCGGCTGCCAGGGCTACTTTCGCTGCCGCCTTGGTTTTCCATGTGTTCTTTTTGGCCATCAGACGGCCACCTCCCGGTGGGATTCGGTTCCTGAGAGTCCGACAATCACAGATACCGAAATCACCGGCCACTTCTTCCCGTCAAAGGTCAGCATATCGCCGGGCTTTACTGCGACCAGGCAGAAAACCCTGGCTTCTGACACCACTTCCCGGCCCTCTTTGTCTCTGACCAAACGTCGCTTGCCTTCCCAGCGGACAGCAATGTCGGAATCGGTCGTCTGCGGTTCCCCGTAACTGTTTATCCCTGTCACATGATGCCAAGTCGCTTTCTGATTCAAGTATCCTTCCATCATTGGATCATCACCGACCCGGCAAGCCATGGGCGCAGGAGTTCTTTTGCTGTCAGGCTTAATAAACCTTTTCCAGCACCTGGCGTATAGGATTCACTCATATTCCCCAGAGAAAATGCCTGAACTCCTTCTTCCTGAAGCCGCCGTCGTTGACTGTTGCCCCGCGCAATAAGAGCCAGTGCTTCTTCACAGCAGGCCTGCATCACAGGATCCGGAATGGCGCTATCCGGATATCTAGGGAAGGCCAGTGTTTGAGTTAAGACTCCTTTTCTTCCGGAGAGAGGCTGTCGGTCGATGGCGCGTGTTGCACTTCTGAGGGCGGCTTCTTTGACGGCGTCGACCGTCGCTTCCCAGGCTTCACTGTGGAGTCTTTGGGAGAAATATTCTCCTGCGTATTCAAGATCTGCGTAGCTTTCCACTCAGCCTCCTCCTCCCGTCTTTGCAGCTCCCGCCTTCTGCGGTTAAAACCGGTAACACTCATAACATTCACCCCTTAAAGAAGGGGCCTGAATCGGCCCCTATCCTTCATCTGCCACTACAGACAAAACAGTATGGTTGGATACCTTCACGGCATAGCCGCAAACTTCCACATCGTCCTTGTCCACATTGATCTTGACGGTCTCATCAGCCACCCAGGTACCACCATAAGTCAGTGAAATTTCAGCCACACCGTTTTCAAACGGGATGTCTTCATCCACATTGGCCCCGGCAACACCCGCATCTTCTTCATTGATGGCGACAGTCCCCGCTGTGGATCCATTGACCACCTGCACGTTCAGAGTGCCCTGGTAGGAGTCATGAAACGTCCCATCCGCTTTGGCAATCTGCACCGTGATGGTCTGAATGAAACCGTCCATATCGGATGCTTCCACTTCTGCTGCATCATCGGCTGCCGGAACGACCACCGCTTTCACATCGCCGGATACCATATCCTCCATCCGCTTCAGATACTCATAGAAGTCATTGGGAGTGTAGGTAAACCGTTTCAAAAAATCAAGAAAACGCATTCTTCACACCCCCTACGCAATTTTGTGCTTGAACAGGACAATCCGCACATTCTTCGCCTCGTACACACGCTCCCAGTTGAGCTTGTTGGCAAGCTCCGTGTTGGTGGGAGTGGATCCAACTACGGCAGCATCCTTCCAGCGCACACCCCGCGGATGCAGGATGAAGTGCCTGCGGTTGATCAGGATGTCATCACCGGCCAGAGAATCACGGTCGGTTTCAGTGGGCACAGGTGCTGCACCTTCGCCCAGGCCTATGGCACCGGCACCGAAGATGTAGGTATCGTACACACCGTTGCTAACCGGACACCCGTCATCCACAATCACACGCTTGCCCAGAAAGGTAGGAACATCCACGCTTCCAGTAGATGGTTTCACATACTCGATGAGATCGTCTTTGGCCAATTTCGCAAGAACAGCAGAGTGCATGCAAAAAGCAGTCAGTTTGTCATAGGCATCGCCCATCTTGTAGATGGCATCAATGGCTGCACTGGCAGAAATCACAGCAGCAGCACCGGATCCGCCGGAGATATCAGCCAAGTTCGTTGCCGTACCCTGGGCAGTACCCCCATCGGCAAATACACCGGTCAGAATCTTGATCAGGATCGCCTGCCAGCGTCGTGCCCAGTAAGCTGCCACTAAGTCACCAATGGCCCGCATGGGATCATCTCCCGAAAGGGCTTTAGCTAAGTCATTGACACTCCAGGCACGGCCGCGGGCCAAGAGTGCTGCCACATCTTTTTCAGCCGTGATCTTCCCGGGAGTCAGGGCATCGGTATCCGACAACACCTCATCGTCACCGGTCAGATCTTCCCAGTAGGGCATGTTGATCAGCCGTCCGCCGGCAGTCGCCAGCCGGTTCAGCTCCTGGTTGGTGCTGATGATCCCGGACTGATACAGTGCAGACAATTGCGCAGTTCGCTCAATCACATACGGATTGAACACCTCAGGAACAATCACATCGTCAATAATGGTTTTAGTTACAGTCATGGTTGGTCACCTCTTCTAAGTTTTAATTCCCGCCTCTGCCTTCAGCCTCTGGGCTTTGGCCGGATCTTCCGCCAGGATCTTGCCTTGCAAGGTCAGGTTGAAAGTATCCGCCTTCCAGGGATTCACTTCGCCGGATCCGGCACCGGGCGGGTTGGTGCCATCTCCTACTTTAGTCTGGGTACCCAGGAGCTTCTTCAACTCCCCGGCATCCGCCCTGATTTCATCTTCTGTGCTCCCAAAGATCCGTGATGCAAACGACTTGGGCAGTGAAAGTTCGTCTAAGATACGCAGTTTTAAGCTTTCAGTTTTGGCAAGCTTTGCTTCCTGTTCTTTTTCAGCCAGCTGCTTTTCGAACTCGGCAATCTTTGCCTGAAGCTTTTCTGCTTCACTCATATCCGCCTGTTCTTTTTGCGCCCACTTTTCTGCCTTCGCCTTCAGCTCATCGTAATCTTTGTACTTGTCCCGTTCACGTTTTAGGCGTTCTGAGATCATTGCATCAATCTCAGCCTGGGTGAACGTCTTTTCCGGCTGCGTGTTCTTGTCTTCCTGCCCGCCGTCGGTAGGGGTGTTGGCATCATCCTGCATGATTTGTGCCTCCTTTATGCCGCACTTGACCGGTGTGCGTACCGTATTTTAGTAGGAAATACAAAACCCCTGATGGAATTAATCATCAGAGGTGATGTATAGGTGGATAACTGGTATATGGACCAGGACAGAATGTCCGTGCATGTTGGCATCAATGTGCGCATTGCGCATTTGAGAAAAGAACGGGTAGATCCGACACTCATTCGTCTAGGCAGGCAGCATACCCGCCTGTTTTGGAAAGAGTGCGGATTCTCAGACTTCAATCCCCGTCCCGGTACCGAGATTCGTTTCGGGAAGGCCATCTGGGTGGAAGCGAAGAATTGCTACTGCTTCAATACCTTCAAGCTGATCCCCATGAAGTTCAATGATCCGAAGATCTACGGGATCGCTGTGGAAGGGATTCCGAAACAGACTACCGGAAAGAAAGCTAATAAAGAGTAACTAATCGTCTTCGGTTTCCCGGATCTGTTGGAATGCTTCCTCTTCAGTGGACATGCGAATTGTATCGCCCTGCACCAGCACAATGAAAGGTAGGCCGATGTATGATACACCTTCACCCATCGTAGGCTCATACACATCGTAACCCCGCCACTTCCCTAGATACTGCACATCCTTATACCCTTCACTTATTGCGAACGCCTTGATTCTATCAATGTCCATTATTGTGATGCCTCCATGATATGATCTACCATTTCTTTGTTTAACTGCATTTCATCGATCCTCAGTAGTTTTGGTGGTACAGGAAATTTCTTACCATAGAAGCTTCGAACATATTTGATTTCTTTAAGATATGTGAATGCTTGTCTTCCAACGAAAGTTTTTGCCGTCTGAGGGTCATAGATTCGGATGATTCCTTCATCATTCCTGTCGAGGCTCACAATATGCGCACCATTGCCTCTGCCCCTCCACTCAAACTCAATGGTGTAACGAGCGTCTTTCTGGACTACTTTATCCAGGAATTCGTACGCTTGCTTGGCATTCTTTACCGTCATGTCCCGGATATATTCGGGATGGGTACCGGTTCTTGGGTCTATCCATGCCTTGCTCGTTCCTCTTGAAAGCTCTTCCAGCTTGGATCCCGGAGTATTCGGCAGGGTCTGGACATTGTACCCCCTTAATCGCGCCTCAAATGTGACCACACAGCTTTGACAGTTGATGCGATATCCGGAACCCAAGTTGAAATTGGGATTGGGCTTTCCATGATTTGCATCTTCCCTGCTCATGGGCATGCCTCGTTTTACGCCGGCAATTTCTAGCGGATCGTTTGTGGTCTGTACCACTTCTTCCTGAACCTGTTCAGCATTTTCTTCCTGATTCCCTTCCTGCTCGTCCAGTTCTGCATCCAGATCAATGTGCAGTCCCATTGCATGGCGGCAGTTTGGATGAAAAAGTCCCTGTGCTTTGGCTTCCTCCAGTGTAGGATATCCATCTGTCTTTCCGGTAATGCTTAAAATCTGTCCCTGCCAGGGTACGCATAAGGGACAAGCTCCGGGATGAGTGCTGATCTTCACCAGATCGTGGCCGTGTTCTGACAATCGGTTAAGTGTGCCCTGAAGATGTGCTTCCATGGTGGAGGTTCTGGCCACCATCTGGGCATAGGTCTTCATATTCCAGTTCCGTTGGGCAGCGTCTCGGAATCCTGTGACACCGTTTTGTGCAAGCTGCTCCCGATATCGATTGGCCACCTGCTTCCATGTGTCGTACCCAACCACAGAACCGCGGATATTCTCCAGTGCCATGTCCCTTAAAATATCATCTGCTCTGCGACCAATCACCTGGGCAACATGATCCAGTTTCTGAAATGTGTTCTCGGCCAGGACCTGTGCTGCCTGTTGGTGGATGGCCCCGAATGCTCCTGAGAGAATCTGCCCCCGGCTTCTTAGCATGCTGTCTGCTGAGAGAAGCCCGTTGGTGTACACCTTCGGCACTGCCTGTTCGGTCCATGTCCTGGATCCGCTGCGCAAGTCTTTTAAGATGGCATCGATGTTCTTTCGCACACTGCTCAGATACTCGGTTTTGTTTCCCCTTAGGAATGCCCGGTTCAGTCTGTCCAGGATCTCCTTTTCAGCTTCTTCGCAGAACCGGACCAAGCGATCTGCTTCGGCATCTGTAAAGGTCCTAAGCTGTCTCTTCGTTGGCATTATACATCACCGTCCGGTGTAATGGGCGGTAATGTGATGATGGGAGACTGGGTATCAGACTGCCCGCTTCGGATCCGCTCCAGTTCTTCATCCAGAGCTTCACCTTCCAGCCCATGGATCCGCCTGAGGGCACTTTCCAGTGAAGTTAGTCCGGATCCGTAGAGAGCCGTTTCATTGGCCACCGTTTCCTGGTCATCATCCGGAAGCCCATCATTCCAGGCAATATGGATGTCTTCCAGCACAACAGCACCTTGCTTACTCTGTGCCTTCTCCAGGAGGGATGCCAGCCACAATACTTCCTTCAATGCCGGATCAAAGCGCATCCGGATCCGGTTCACTTTGGCCAGCGGCGCCATCATTAATCTTCGCAGTGCTGTACCGCTTTCTGCAAGGCCAGCCTTCAACTGGCCGAAAGCGGCAGCGGATGTCTCACTTAGAATATACAGCTGTTCTGTTAAATGTTCAATGTGTTTAAATGCCGAATCCAACTGCCCGTCCCAGGTCACATACCCGGGTGGTTCATCGCCCGGTGCTACAGGAAAGTATTTTCCTCCTCCCCTGAAACTCCACTCACCGGTCCTTGTGTCCTGGTCCAGTGCAGTATCTGGTCCGTACATGTTCGGATCCGCATGCTTGTCCAGGATCCGGCTGATCTGTGCAGTCCGCACCTCAAGTTCCTGAATGATGGCATCCAGATCCGAATAGTCATCCAGGCCGGTAATGCGGTCCGTGGTCAAAATGTTATTCACGGGTACCACCAGAAACTCTTCCACACCGGTTGAGATCTCTTTTCGTTCCCGTTCTTCTGTGATCATACCGTCCTTGAGCATAAATATGGCGGAGGTGATTTTCCCCCGCTCGTGTATTTCAGTTTTCAGATACTGCTGCCGTTTTGATCCCAGCAGCCCCCTGATTTCTTCTCGTAGCTGTAGGCTAACACATGGGTTATGATTTCTTTTAGGTTATCCGGCTTTACGACCGGGTACCAGATGGACGGCTGCTGGCCTTCAATGATGGCCCGTCCATCGTAGCGGACTTTGAAGAGTCCGGTACCGAAACGGCTGACATCCATGGCCACTTCATAGGCGGTATTCATCAGCCCGTTCTCATCCAGGATCCGATCCAACGCCTCCTGCTCCAGACTATCCCTGTCCCCGGCTGTGATACGGGGCGGCTCACCCAGCAACAGATCACAGAAAAGAAGTGTCAGGCGCTTGTGCCAGTTCAGCACCATCTCTAAAGCGGCTTTCTGGTCTTCCCTGAGCAGTCGGATCCACTCCTTGTACACATCTTCATGCTTCCCTTCAAATAGCAGCCGGTTTTGTGCGTACCTGTGCAGCCGTTCTGCCTGCGTCGGCGGCGGCCATGGTTTTCCGCTTCTTAAAAAGTCTAAGCTTGTCAGCATATTCAATCCTCCCATCACTACCAGCCACTGGGTTTATCCTGTACCGGTACCCGGCGCCTCGTCTTTCGCATCTGACAGGCAATGGCCCGGGCAACCACCAGGTCATCATGGCAGCCGTCTTCTGCTCCCATGGATCCATCTCTTTTTCGTACATATGTCATGGCCTCACCAATGAAGTCTTTGGAGTTAACCGGAACACCGGTTCGGAGCAGTGCATCCAGCTCATCAATCATGATGGGCTTGGTGACGCTATCAGTTGGCCAGCCCAGACGCTTGCGTTTCTTTCGGGTACGGGGATCATAGTCTTCATGCCGGTAAATGTTCTCATATCGCTCCATATTGGCCAGAGTGTTCAGCACACTGTGTCCATGATTGTTCCGCTCCACACCAATCACCGGGAGGCTCTGTCCCGTGCCGTACATCTTGCCTAGCTCCGCCAATTCTTTAGCAAACACTTCCGGCGGCCAGTGGCCTCTGAGCTGGGCTACATCTTCGCAGGTTTCCTCATCAATGACATATGCTGCAGAATAGTCACCGTGCTCCAAGCCTTCTGCCACATCCGCGCCGATGCAGTAGCGTTTTCCCTTCTCAGGCACTTTCCATACTTTAAGCCTGCCGTTATCCTCAGAAGTCACCGGCTCCAGGCATCCGGCCAAATAATCGGACAACATCCCTGTGTCAAATACGCAATTGCCGGATCCCAAAAAGCAGCTGATATCATCTTCTGGATACTCCTGGGCGAATTTCTTCCGGAGTGTCTTTTTCTTCAGTCTTCGCCAGCGGATCTGCTGGATCGTGAGATCCTCCCGCTGCATCAGGTCCTTTTCCTCATCCGTAAGGGCTTTATGCGCTTCTGAGTCCTCCAAACCATTCGGATCCTCAGCATAGTCTTTCTGAACCCACCAGGGAAAGAAGTGAAATGAATACCGGCTGTCCCCTGATTTAGCTGTTTGGCATTCGTTGTAGAAGTAGTTGAAGCCGTTGGGCGTACTCTCCAGCCTTACCCTGCCTTCCTGGGGGACCGCTTCCAGCAAGCCTACCAGAAGGTCTTCCGGCTTTGGCCAAAAGGCCACTTCCGAGCAGTGCAGATTATTAATTGTAAGCCCCCGACCAAACTCCAAATTCCCTGCGGTACCCACAACAAACCATGAATTGATCCGGTCAAAGTATAGCTCACGCCTATTTTTGTATTGAGGCTTTTCCGGATTGGCGCAAAGCCTGGCCTTTTCTTCGATGGGCAGCTTGTCGTAATACATCTTGACGATATTGAAAAGTTTCTCTGTACTATCCCTGTCATGAGCCACAACCACACTGGTGGTGTTCTCATTTCTTGCCGTATCTTCAAAGAACTCGGCCAGGATCAGTGTAGACACACCGCCCTGACGGTACTTCAGGACAATGTCCCAGGATGTTTTCTGCTGCCAGTAAGCATTTTGGATATGATTAAACCGCAGATTGGTTACTCTGCGGTCTTTGGTCCGGATCCATAGGTTGTCTTCAATCCATACCCTGGCACTCTTTTCAGTGTGCGGGGTGAGCTTCTTCTCTAATTCTTCTAATAGAGTCAACGACTTCGCGTTTGGCATGTTCGCTCAGTCCCTCCAGTGCCCGGGATAGCAGCAGATAATCACCTTCTCCTTTAATCTCAAATACAAACCGGGCATCCTCTTCCCCGGATGCTTTCGCCTGCTTGTCAAACAGTGTGCCGGTAAATGTCGAAATATCCGGCAAGGATATGTCCATTACCTTCGAAAGTTGCCGAACGATGTCTGCGATCTGCCGGCTGTCCATGTCTTTTCTGGCCTCGAGGAGCTCCACCAGTCGATCAAGCATCTCTGCAAAGCGCTCTGTACTGACAGTAGCCAGTCGGATCTTCTGACTGGAAAGATCCAAAGCCTGATCCATGATATCCCAAGCCTTGTTAATAAAGCGCACCTTCCTGTTTTCACGAACTTCCTGCCCGCTTTCCTTGTCCTCAGCCGTTATCCAGCCGTGCAGGGTGCTCTTGGAGATACTCATATCCTTGGCTACTCGGGAAATAGCTTCGCCCGCAGCCACTCGGGCCCGGGCGATCTCTTTTGTTTCGTCAGTATAAGAAATTCTTAAAGCCATACAACCACCCCAATCAAACTACCATGTTAAGAATACAGAGAATGATTTCTATCAAGCCACACAATATAGAAAACTTGCCCAATGATAAACCCGGCAACCCGACCGTGTTCGTCTTTACTTATAGAAAATTGCCAAGCACTATCGCCAACTATTTGATCCTCATTGGGTATACCGAAACAGTTTTTCAAAACTTTAGAATCACTGAAATCAATTGGATGATTCCTTAACGCTTTGGTCTTTGTGCTGGTGAACTCTTTCATCGTCATCCTAGACAGTTCTTTCAATCTTTCATATAACTTTACGAAATAACTACTAGGTACAGATTCATTGATACAAAACTCTTCAGTAACACAATCTAAATATTGAAAAGAAAAAACCATTGTTAAATCTTTTTCGAGAGCACTTGTAACATCACCGATAACTCTATTACCCACTTTATTTGGATTAATTCTTGAAACGTTTTTACCCATTAACAAGCAGATCCTACATATTGACTATAATACTCCAACATCGATTTCTTAGTAATAATATTGCTGCATGGGCTGAAGTTTGGGATCCCACCTCTTGCCAATACCCATGGATCTTCTTGATGTGTCATTGTCTCGAGTTCATATGCTGTACAACCCATGTATTCCGATAGCACTTCCTCAAGTAGTGAAAATGAATCTGGTCCGACTAGTTTCTCCAGTTGAATTATAAGTGGGTTTTCATTACCATCTTCGCTACAAGGTAAGTCTTTTTCGATATGTAAATACCCAAATTTCTTATACTCATTATAAATCGACTTAATTACAGGACCATGAACCCATGCTTCAAAATCATCTTCGAAAAGCGGAGTTTTGAATACTCCAAGATGCCATGCCTGACAATAATATAGAAGTTTCTGAAGCTTCAGGTGTGTCAAGATCTCTCCTGCTTCATATGCAGTACAAAGCAAATAATCAGCAATTGTTGAAGCATCAACCTGCCTGATCAACCTCATCAGCCTCCTTCTTTAATAACTTCTTTTAATTATAATTATCTCCCAAAAGAGATGATATTTCTTATGAAAATTCAGAATGTCAATTTTTTTCGATCTAATCAATATTAATTTTATCTGCGAGGTCGGAATGCTCTAATATCAACCCAGCAGATTTGTTACTATACCAATGATACATCAAAAGTAGTAAGCAAAAGTTTGAAATTTGTTTGAAAAAGTTTATTTCTTCTGCCCTTATGAGTTAACTTGTTGGATCCAGGACAGAGCTTGGTTATACATCAAGAATCAACAAGGTATGAAGCCACCCTTAGCTCCCTCAATACATATGACGGGAATATTTAATTGAAGCATATACAAAGATTTTGGGAATAGTATTGTAATTTTACTATGACTAGGTTAAATTAAATTACTAAAAACCCTTTCAAATAAAATATTTAACCCAAATTGCGTTTTCTTATTCACATTAATCTATTTATCATTAGTCATTCTGATCCATAGATTTCTGGAGGTTTACAATATTAAGTAACGGGAAAACAAGAACGGGAATATTTGCTGTTCTAGTTATATCTGCAACAATAGCTCTGATAAAAGGAAACAATGCAGCAGCACCATTAACTTCACAAAATTTCTTGATTTTCTCCTTTGGAAAATCTTCATCTGTAGAAAAATATCCTGATACGATTAGTTTAAGTGTAAAAGGGGCATCTCCTTCCTCATTAACTGGGTTAATATCAATATCGAATTTTAGTTTTGCTTCTGCCATATCAGCTTTAATCTCAGTATCCATTTTCAAGTTGAACTGGGTCTTAACATTTTTGGAAAAATTAGCATCTAAATTCCTATGATAACTGATTTCCTCAACATCGTAATGATCAAATCTAAAGCTAGATTCAATTTTCTCGTTGGTCATAATCTATGCCACCTTTACAGTGTCATCATCAAATATATATACGTCCTTATCAGCAAAATAATAATTCTTAACACTGGCCAGATCGATTTCTATCTCTTCGGTGAACACAAAACACTCTTTCCTCGGCCAAGTTTTTATACCGGCATCGACTAGCAATTTAATAAACTCTTTATCTGTAAGTGCGTTCAGCTTCTCTGTTAGTTTGCCATATAATTCTAAATCACAATTATGCACTTCTCTGCACCTCCTCAATCGTCATAATACATTCTTGATTTTTAACACACAAGATGGTGACAATAGCTCGTGAAAAAAGTCTTTTCTTTGTGGTGTGTTTATCAGGTATTCTCACAAGAAAAACATCGTACGATTTATCAAGTAAGTAGAGAACATTACATATAAACCCATCCAAATACTCTAAATCATCCAATTTAATTTTTGAAAGATTTGTATCAAAATTCTCTAGAAAAGATTTTCTTTCTTTAATTTTTTCATAGATCTCATCAAAAAGAAGTCTAGTCGATCTATCGTTTAAATCAAAACATAATCCAGCTTCAATGGAACTTTTAAAAATCATCCATGATTCATACTCGCGAAACTCTGCGCACCAAGATATTGCATGTTCCTTATGATCTAAAAAGAAATACACTCCATCTCCTAAATACAGTCTGCATTTTTCGTTCATGGTTGAATAGTGATAGCTATTGTACTTACTGATCAATGCTCCATTTTCACACGATGTTCCATGATATCCAGTATAAGATTCTGTCATGATACGTCTCCTAGTATAAAATAGTACATCTCAACGTACTATGGTCATTTTTCTACATCATTATTGGATATCCTCCAAACTATACCATAATTTATTTATTAATAATAGCAAAAAGTTTGTAAAAAAGCGGTAAGCCCAGTGAAGCCACTACTGTTTCATAACCGAATGCAAATATCAAATACCAAAACCGATTGGTGTATTCTCAATATTAAACAAATTTCTGTTTCTCCTCATCTGCCGAATAGGTCACCTATTTTGGATTATGATTCATAAACCGTGTTATATAAACCCGAATCTGATAGAAAATTGTCGGATTATGCTTTTCTTTGTCTCATACAGCGAAGAGTAGGACATCCCCATCTCAATGGCCAATCCTTTGTTAGTATATAGCCTCTCGAAGTACCCAAGCCGAACCAGCTTCTTTTCTTCCTCTGTCAGCGTGTCCAGAACATCTTCCACTGCTTTGACAGAAAACTCCAAGCGCTGGATCTGACGGTCTGTCATCAGTTGCATCACCTTGGCCTCAGAGGGACTGCCTCTACTGCTGGATCGGCCTGTTCCATCACCGAAGAATGTTGCCATGTATACATCGTTTTTCAGCGCTCCCAGCGTCTTTTTGTTAATCTTGTAGTCATACAATTCTGCCTCAATGAATTTGTACACATGCCTGGGCAACTTCTGCTGATTCATCTACCGACCACCTCCTCCATTCCCCGCTTATACACCCTGCTTCCCCTATTTAGAACGATGAATCCCTTATCTGTTACCTGCACGATCTGCCCGCACCGTGTGCAGAGATACACATCATAATATTTGCCGTACCTTTTTGCTTTGACTGTATCTCTCCCGCAGCGCTTACAGAACATCGGCTAGTCCTCCTAGAACGGTAAATCATCCGGATTGACATCTATCGGTTTGCCAAGACCGTCTATGTAGTCATCCGGATCCCGATCAGATTCATCCTTTGGCCAGTCAAGAAACTTCACACTGTCGGCCACTACCTCTGCGACCTTGCGCTTGGTGCCGTCATCAGCCTCGTAGGAGCGGATCTGGAGCCGTCCTTCGGCTGCTACCAGTCTGCCTTTACTGAGATTGCTCCGGCAGATTTCAGCCAGCTTGTTCCATGTCACAACGTCGATAAAGTCAACTTGCTTCTGCCCGTCCTGGTCTTTATACCCTCGCTCCACGGCCATGGCGAACTTCCCGACTGCTTTTCCAGACTGTGTGTAGTTCACTTCTGGATCCCTGGTTAACCGGCCGATCAGAATCACTCTATTTAGCATTTCGCACCCTCCTCGAAAGTTTCTTCCGGCAGCATCCTGCCTCCGCATATGTAGCAGGTCGGCAGATCCTCACCTCGGGGTGCTGCCAGTCTAGCCTTGCAATACTCACAAGTCACTATGATGTGCGCTGGCTGCTGTTTTGCCATCACAATCCCACCTTTCGATCCGGATCTCCACGCAGGGAGTCAGCGAGTAGAATTTCTCAACTGCAATGTCTACGATCTGGGCATCATCATGATAGGCGATTTTATTCAAGGCGTCCGTGATAATCTTGGCAATATTGTCAATGTCCGGCCGTTTGGTGGGCCGGATTACACCTTCCAGCATGGCCTGTTTCTTTTTTACTGGAGCACTAGACGGTACTGAGAAGTATGCGCATATCTTCACAGATAGGGGAACATCCCGGACAGGAACATTTCCTGGATAGTGAATTGAGAACATCTGCTTTACCAGTGCCTCATAGTTTTGTGTCTCCTTGGGTGTATAGGATCCGTGCCTTGTGACTCGTGACCGTCCTTTTCCCATGGGCTCTCCGGGTACTGTGAACCTGAACATGATGATCCCCCTTTTTTTTATGTGTTCGATGTCGTTCGATGTATGGACGGATCAATTGCTATGTGCCCGCAGATTTTTCTCTGAAAAATCGATCAACTTGGAAGGCTTATGTTCCTTTTGGGATTCTTTTGCGCTTGAATCATTTGACTCAACATCGCCTGTCAGCATATCTACCACATTTTTCATAGCATCGGACATGGAAGCCATCCCCGGGTCCGACAGACGAAGCTTTCTAGGTAGCACAGCCATGTCTTTTGCCCGCTGCGCCAGTACCGAATAGTGGTTCATGAATTGTCCCCGGATGACATCCGGCTCTTCCGATGCACAGATATTCATCCACCCCAAGGATTTAACTACCTGCTTTGTCAAAGGGCTCATGGAAGACAATGCTTCATCCGGCCGGCAGTATCCGTAAATCCGGATGGCCTTGGTCACTTCTCCCCATGCTTCGATGGGCGTCGGATCATTCTCGATCATCAATGCCTTGCTGATTGCAGCCACAGTCGGGAAAAACGGGTTTCTGGCCATGACCTTCATGATGGCGGTCTCAAATCGTTCCCGATCCACATCGGCAAACATCCTTTCCCAAAGCTGTACTGTCGGACGAAGGTCCTGATCCTGCATATGCGGATGATTAGCCAACACCCATGCCATAATATGAACAATGTCATTTCTGGTCATTTAAGCATCCCCCATTTCCATAAGCGATTGAAACCCTCTTGGGATTTTTGGCGAAGCCCGGCTGCTGTAGTTGCCCTCCAGAACTTTGACAAAGTTGTTCGGATTCAAAAGCCAATCAAAGTTTGCCTGCCACTGACCAGACCTGCCAGACAAGAAATCACTTTCAGCCGCCTTTAAGAAAACTGCGTGTATGTCATTTTCTGTGTGGGTCTCGAGCCTTGCCCGAATTGCTTTTTTCCGTTTTTCGGTGAGTAACTGCATTTCCGGCATGTCACCTCTGGCATCGTTGTACATTTTTTTGACACGCTCATACACGCCAGTGTCCAGGTCTGGGGGTTTTGGTTTCCCCCAGACCCCCTTCCTGTTCCTGTCTTCTGCTTTCTGTTTCTGTTCCTGTTCCTGTTCCTGGTTTGGTATACGGTTCCGAAACGGTTTCGAGAGGGTTTCGGAAGGGTTTGCTAAGGGTTTCGAAAGGGTTTCTGAACAGTTCCCCTTATCTTCGGAAAGGGTATCACTAACCCTTGATTCAACTGTGTTTTCTTTACTTTCAGAGGAACTGTCTTCCGGATCCGGTTTGTTGCGGATAGAGATCTCTTCTTCCAATCCTTTCAGAACCGTTTCCGGGAACTTGCAGTGCTCTTCTACCTGCTCTGCAAAATAGGAGAACAGGAAACTCGCCGGCATTTCTCCCAGCTGCCTGTTCAAGCCCTTCGCCTGATTGGTATTTTCAATCGGATTGTATCTAAACCAGTTGGAAACTAGCACTACATGGGTATCATAATCATACATAGCCATACCGGTATCAACGATCTCCTGGAGGGCAGCTCGGGCATCTTGTTCTGATAATCCCACATCAAAGCAGAGATAGGGAAAGGGAAGGACATAATACCCTCCCATGTTGCGATGCGGGGATGTAAGCAAGTACATGAATGTCAGCTTTCCGTTATCGGACAGAGACCGAAAATCCTTGGAACTCCATATCTTCACAAATACTTTTGAATACCGTGACACATCCTTCATGTCCTACCCTCCCCCTATTCAGCAATCAGCACAAGCGCCTTTTGTCTACCCAGCTGCATGGCTTCTTCAACCGTATCTACTGCAATGTCCAGTCTGCCATCTGTGATTTGTCCGCCTCGATCCGTTACTTCCCGCCAGCCAAAGCCCTCAATCCAGACTCTCGTTCCGAACGGAACCGAACGGGCTGCAGAGACAGTTTCACCGATGATCACAGGTGCTCCGGATGCAGTCACCGTGCGGTCTCCCGAGAAACACATGCCCTCTTTGGCTTCTGGATCAAGAGGCGCGTAGAAGGTGATTTCCATGGTTTGTACAGACATCGTTCCGAACAGATCGGACACCATTGCCTGCAGCACTTCATTCTGGTCGGTGAGCTCTTGCAGCCGGACTTCCATCTGGGCAAGCTCAGCTCTTGCCTTTTCCATCCTGACGTTCATATTCAGATTGTGGAAAAAGAGCAACATGGAGAGGGCTGCCAGCATACACACAATGATCTGATCCGTTTTCAATTCATGCGCTCCGTTTGCTCTCCGGTAGATTCGGCTTTTCATGGTACACCTCCGCATCCGTTATGTCTCGCCCGCAGTGGGGGCAGATCCACTGCCCCCGGCTGCTGGCACTGTACGAGTATTCATGACATTTATCGCAGTGCTTATACGGCATCGGCTTCCACCTCGGTCCCCGGAATCTCATCATCCTTTGTTTTTGAGTTTGCCACAAACTCGATCTGATCGCAGATCTCCTTGTAGGCGGTCTTTTCCACCTGCTCGGAGCGGGTGTATCCGTGTGCTCCCAGAATCTCTCGGACCAGATCATTGTCCCCGTTGGCCAGGGCAAACATGCGCTTGGCCTGGGCCTTGGAGATGGTCCCGTCCTGATCGGTGTAGGTCTTTTGCTGTGTGCTGACCGGCTCGCCTTCAATGTCTATATCGGTCAGGTCCTGGGTAAAGATGTCACTCAAGCTCCCTACAGTGAGTGCGGCATCGGTCATACTGCGCTTTCTGGCCATCTTCAACACAGTGTTGTCGATAGTGTACGGATCCAGTTTGATCCACTTCTTCTCCCGATTGTTGGCAGCACCAATGCCTTCGGTGATCAGCATATCCCCTTTGTACAGCCGGCACTTGACTGCGTACTGGAAGAATCCTTTGTCAAAATCACGGGTGGAATCGATGATATCAAACTGAGACTGAAGGCCTAAGAGCATAAAGATCTTCTCTGCCCCTGGCTTTAAGAGTGTGGGTTTAGGCGTTCCCGGGATCACACCAAAATCGTAGTTCTGCTTCAGGTTCTTCTGCACTACCTGCTGAAACTGGGCGATCTTGGCCATGGTATGACTCACTTCCCGGATATCTACACTGTCGATGACACTTAAGGCGTTATAGCTGATTTGCTGCTCTGTCATTGATGATCTCCTCCTCTTTCCATCGTTTATCCCACTTCCATATGGCTGTAGGGCTTAAATCTAACTGATCTGCAATCGCCTGGTATGATAAACCTTTTTTTCGAAGGAACAGAATCTGATATTTGAACTTTGGCACTTTAGCCTGTCTGAGCCTGGGGAGCTGATCCTTCCTCCCGTGACATGAGAGGCAGAGTGTCCACAGGTTTGCCATGGTGTTGTTCTTCTTGTTCCGGTCCTTGTGATCGATGGTGATCGGCCGCCCCCACTTTTCTTTGTGCTCAGTATCGGTCATGCCGCACATCCGGCAGCGGTATTTGTCTCTTTCGAGTACCTGCTTTCGCAGTCCGTTAGTCGCATAATGGCTGGCGGTAGAGTACCCGTGTTCCTTCGCAAACTCTCTGCGCATATTCCGCTGCCATTCCAGCTTCCTAGCACTCGTCATCTTGGCTCCCCCTTCCTGCCAGCACTATTTGATAGAGAATCTTCGGTATGTGCTTTCATTCAGGTAAGCGTTATAGATGTCGGGGCAGGTCTGCTGCAGCGCCTTTCCATCAAGCCTCTTCTGACAGACATTCTTCCAAAGAACCTCTCGTCCATGGATGGACCCTCGCTCTGCAGTACCCAGCATATCCTTTAGGCGATTGGTTGCCTCATCTTTTACGAGCTGGATCTTCTTCTCTTCTTCTGCTGCCTTTTCGTACTGCTGAATCAAATTGAATGCTTCAAAGGGTAGATCCACCTCACGATTCTGTTCCGCCAAAGGATACATTCGCTTCACCAGTTCTGAGCTGGCCTTGGTACCATCTATGGGAGGAGGAGTACAGCTTTTCACCATCCCCCAAAACTCTGTCTCTGCTGCCACCAGATCATGTATGAAGCTATCATCCCTGACCACCCTATAGTTCCTAAACTCCTGGCCGCCAATCAGAACCGCTACATACCACACAGGGAATCCTGTCACAGCCATGTAATGCTGAACCTGGGGAATGTAGTAGTCCGGAATGCCGTCCTCCCAGTCTTCTGAGCTGTAGACACTCGTGGTTTTGGTTTCCAGACCGGCCTTCTCACCCACCACCAACCGGTCCACATTGGCCAGCATCCAGGGATAATCTTTGTGCCGAAGCATGGCGTTCTTGCGCCGTACTTTCAGCCCGGTCCGCTTCATAAATTCCCTGGTTACCACATCCTCCAGGACCGTTCCCCAATACTTTTTTTCATTGTCCGGCTCTTCGTCTTCTGTGAATTCTCCTGTCTTATCCAGCCACACATCCATGGCTGTCTTCCAGGGATTGAGTCCTAAGATGGCGGATGCCTCACTGCCACCGATCCCAGTTCTTCGGAGCTCTAACCACTCGTTCCGATCCATATCCAGTGTCTTTGCTAGCGTTACCGCTGCCATGTCAACACCTCCGTGTTATTTTTGACATTGAAAAGTCTTGTTACTCGTGCTATACTTTGGTTAAGGTTTTTTCGGTAGCGCTCTTTCGAGGGCGCTTTCTTTTTTTGTCTGCACATGAATCTCTCCTCATCCTGCTGTACTGATCTTCTCTTTTGTACCAGCCCACTCGAGAATCTCTTTGGAACGAAAGGCATACTTCTTACCGATCCGGATGTGAGGGATCTTCTTCTGCCAGCAAAGTTCATATAGCATGTTCTTAGATATGCTGAACAGCTCGCAGACATCATTCGAATTCAGCACTGGCGGTAGAGGTACGATCTCAGCAGTTTCAGGCACTTGTGATGGTGATTTTTGACTGACGATCTTTTCACCGCATTCAGGGCAAAATTTCATGTTTTCATTTACTTCATAGCCGCATTTGCATTTCATATTCTTTTCCTCCTTTAGCCTGCAACGGCTCTCTTTGCTTTAATCCCCATCACCTGAAGTTTGAAGATGGCAATGGATTCTTCCAGCTCGCTCATATCTGTGTAGATGTCCGTAAACTCCTCTAGCTCACTCGCCTGGATGTTTCCGTCTGCCGATATCCGGATCAAGGAATCAATCTTGTCCTTGACATCATTGAATCGCTTTAAGAACTCCAGTACAGAAAGCGGAAAGTTGGTATCAACTACTTTGTGCGCATATCGTTGCCCAATCGGACACTCATTTTCGCAGTATCTTGCCGGCATGTCCGGTCTGCCGTACAGGTCTGCCATGGCCAGCACCACTTCCGGAGGTACTGTGACCTGCCCCTTTTCGTATCCAAATAGGGTCCTGCTGCCAATATGCAACATATGTGCTGCATGCTCTCTGCTAAGCTGGCACTGGATCCGTGCTTGCTCATACATTGCTCTAATCACCTCCTCTCCGATATACTGGATATAAGATCAAGTATCTTCAACATCTTCCTTTTCCCCGACTCCGCAGTAGGTGCAGTCCTGGAGACACCACCCACCTTCACAGGACAGGGACCATTCACACGCTCCCTTATCGATCCTAACGGTCCTGCTGCTGTCATAAGGGCATTTCGTACGTATCTTTGTTCTTTTCATTTATCACACTCCTCAATGCGCAAAAAATGCATTCGATTCGTTTAGTAAACTTCTTTGCATCGATTAGACGTTTCGTCCAAGTCTATCCCAAAAAAAAGGCTATCCACGCTACCTCCGAGAATTGTAGCAATTGATTTTGCCAGATCTACATTCGGGTCTCTCAAACCACTTTCTATTTTGTAATAATAAGATTCAGATATTCCTAGATTTTTAGCTAATTTGCTCACTGACAGCTTACGAATCTTTCTTGCTTTACGCAAAGCCTCGCGCAATTAGATCACCTCCTCACCTTGACAATTCGTCCATCTACTGTCATATTAATGGACATTTTGTCCATTGTCAATAGTTTTTTAGACTTTTTGTCTAATTTATTGCGCAGATTGGACAAATAGGCTATTATGATGGTAGTTCGAATACAGGAGATGAGCTCATGATCGGATCTAGGATCCGCGAACTAAGAGAAGAAAAAGGAATGACCCGTGAAGATCTGGCTCAAAAGCTGGAGATTTCTTATTGGGCTTTATCCAAATATGAGACAGAAGATAGAGCCCCCGATTATGAATTGCTTGGGAAGTTAGCTACTCTTTTTGGAGTAAGTATTGACTACCTTCTTGGTAGAACAAACATCAAAGAGCCTATAGAGACCATCGCAGCACATCGAACCGATGATCCGATGGACGAACTACCTGAGGAGGCAAGAAAGAGTTTGGAGGAGTTCAAGGAATACATTCTGAAGAAATACGGGTATAAGGAGTAAATTGACGTTCGGGAGGTACACATGTGAAGATTTATTTTTCTCAAGTGTGGAGAGACCGTGCCAAAGTCATGTTACTAGCGATTATTGTCTGTCTTGTAGGTCCACTAATGTTTCCTTCAAGTGTTCTTAATGAATTCTTCTTGCTTACTTTTTCGTTGATGATGGCTTTGCCGGGAATCATGCTATTAAAAGGGGACATCTGGCGCTTCACGCACGTGATTGTCGAGGAACATCAATTCACCTCGTATTCCGTCTTCAACAGAAAGCTCTATACATTAGATCTAGCAAAACTTGTGTATTATGAAATTTTTAAAGCAAGGGTAGATCTGTTTTACATCCATGATTTTATTGCTTTGTCAAATGATCCATTTGAGTTAGAGGATCATAAGGACAAGAGGGGTTTTTTTGTCCGATATGATCAAAGATCTCTGCTTGTAATGCCTTACAATGATAAGACCAAGCCACTGGTGCAGATCAATAAATGGGAACGAATCTGTAGTTAAATCCGCTTCCATAGAGAATTATCTGAAAACACTTTCGAGCATCATTAGAACCATTACCGCGATCTTGTAAAAACCCTTATCACTTTCTGAGTTACCCAAAGATATTATTATGAAACCTGCCCTAAATGAGCAGGTTTCAGTGTTCAATCGAACATTTGTACGATTACAATTCTAAAATTTTTCCAATGGAGGGTTGTAGACATGTCAGAGGATCTTTACAAAATTGCAGAAAAAGAGAATATCGCAATCGAACAATGGAACTTCAAACCCCCTCTGGAGGCTGTCTATATGACCCTTCCTGATGGTAAACCTTTGATTGGGCTGTCACACTCCCTAGAAAAGGATAGAAGGTACAAGCGCTGCGTCCTGGCAGAAGAGATTGGCCATTACTACACCACGGTTGGAAACTACCTGCCAGTAACACTTTTCCACTACAAACATCGACTGGATCTTTCCAGAGCAGAATACAAAGCAATAAAATGGGCTGCAGAATATCTGATGCCGATCGACGAGATCAGGAAGGCTTTTCAGGATGGTTTATGGGAGGCCTGGGAGTTTGCGGAGAGGTTTGATGTAACGGAGCAGTTTGTATACTTCAGAATGACATTTGCAGATGTCAGGGAGCTTCGGAGGTGTGGGTGATGCGAGGAAGGATAGAAAAACGATATAAGAACAGCTATACTATCATCATCGATGCGGGCAGAGACCCCGTGACAGGGAGAAGGAATCGGGTTCACAGGAATGTATCTGTACCCAAGAAAAAAGATGCGGAAGATATCATGAAACAGATGATGGCAGAGATGGATGGCGGAGTTGCAATTGCATCCAAGAAGATCACTATCTCTGAACTGGTGTCCAGATGGCTGGAGACTTATGCGAAACCCCGATTAGCAGCAAAAACTTATGTTTCGTACAGCCAACTTCTAAATCATCATGTGGTTCCTGCATTGGGTCCGGTTTGTCTGAGTGATTTAAAGCCCATTCATCTGGAAAAGCTGTACGCGGAGCTTTTCAAATCAGGAAACAAAAAGAAAGAGAACATAGGGCTATCATACCGCACCGTCTCTTATATTCACAGCGTCATGCACAAGATGCTGGATTCAGCTGTTAAATGGCAGCTGGTTACACGAAATATCGCAGATGCTGTAGATCTCCCGTCAAGGAAATCACAAAAGAAACCCACTGCATCATTGACTGAAGAACAGGCATCGCTGCTTCTTTCCAAAGCCAAAGAAACACCTCACTATATTACGGTCCTCCTGGCAGTTCTAACCGGTATGAGACGGGGAGAGATCCTGGCTTTACGCTGGGATGATATTAACCTTGAAAGCGGCAGGATTACTGTTCAGAGATCCCTGCAGTACACGGCAGAGGCCGGCGTCTTCTTTAAAGAACCCAAAACAGGGAGATCAAGATATGTGTATGCATCCCCTTTGGTAGTTTCTGCACTAGAATATCATCGCACGAAACAGGAATCCGAAAAGACTGAACTGGATTCACTATATGAGGATCAAGGGCTGGTAATCTGTCAACCCAACGGTCTTCCGCAGCATCCTGACACCATATCTTCATGGTTTCCTAAGTTCTGCGTCTCTATCGGGCTTCCCAGGATCCGTTTCCATGACCTTCGTCATACTCATGCCAGTTTGCTATTACGAAAAGGCATCAATGCAAAGGTGGTATCGGATCGCCTAGGTCACTCCGGCATAGGTATCACCATGGATGTCTACAGCCACATTTTGGATGATCAGGCTACTGAAACGGCAGCTGCTTTGGACGATCTGGCTCCATTGTGACAAGATGATTTAAATGGTGAAAAAGCACCTGTTTAAAAAAAAATGGCAACGATTTGGCAACGAATCAACAAAAAAAGCCCTGCGGTCATTTCCGCAAAGCCTTGATATTACTGGAGCCGACGATGGGACTCGAACCCGCAACCTGCTGATTACAAGTCAGCTGCTCTGCCAATTGAGCTACGTCGGCACTGTTCATTTTTGACACCGAAAACCATTATACACGCTGGCCTCACCGGCGTCAAGTTCGGTTCGTTAAAACCTAGCTTTGACCCGCCTGCCCCATTCTTTCTTCATTTTCTTCATTGCGATGATCCAGGTATCGTTCCAGTTTCCTCTTCACCCGCTGCAGCGCATTATCAATGGACTTCACATGCCGATTGAGATCACAGGCAATCTCCTGATACGATTTTCCATCCAAATACGCCATCAATACCCGCCACTCCAAATCACTGAGCAGTTCCCCCATCTTTTCTTCTATGTCGCCAAACTCTTCACGACTAATGATGAGCTCTTCAGGGTCAGAAATCTTAGATCCTGACAAGATATCCAGTAAAGTTCGATCGGAATCTTCGTCATAGATCGGTTTGTTTAATGACACATAGGAGTTTAGCGGAATGTGTTTTTGGCGAGTGGCTGTTTTTATGGCTGTGATGATCTGCCTTGTGATGCACAGCTCGGCAAAAGCCCGGAAAGACGAGAGTTTGTCGCTGCGGAAGTCCCGGATGGCCTTGTACAGCCCAATCATCCCTTCCTGGATAATATCTTCCCGGTCAGCACCAATCAAAAAATAAGAACGCGCTTTCGCCCGTACAAAATTCCTGTATTTATGAATCAGATGCTCGAGTGCCGCATTGCTGCCTTCTTTGGCTTTCTCGATGATCTCTTCATCCCCCATCGCATCGAAACATTCGCCAAAGCCGCTTCCTGTACTGAAATTAACAGTCACTCGTATCGCCCCCGTTATCATAATGAAACACTTGGGATCTATGGAAAAGGCGCTGGATCCTGCAATGATTTAGTCTACATAACACACTGTCATTATACATGAAGGTCCATGGCAAGTCAAGACGGACTGACTCATCAAAGTACTGCAGCAAATAGGTTTATCGCTATCTTTGCCGCAGGATTTCGTAGATGAATACCGCCGCTGCCGCCGACGCATTCAGCGACTGGACATTCCCCCGCATGGGCAGTGACAGCAGAAAATCACACTTTTCTTTCACCAGACGCCCCATGCCTGCCCCCTCGCTGCCGATCACCAGGGCAACGGCGCCCTGTACAGACTTCGGATGCAGATACAGCGAATCCCCCTCTGCATCGGCCCCGACAATCCAGATCCCTTTCTGCTTCAGTATATCCAGTGCTTGGGGAATGTTGGTGACCCGGGCTACCGGCAGATACTCCACCGCCCCGGCAGAAGCCTTGCCGACAGCATCGGTCAGTCCGGCCGATCGGTGTTTCCCCACAATCAGCCCGTGGACCCCTGCTGCCTCAGCGGTACGGATGATGGTTCCCAGGTTCTGAGGATCCTGGATCCCATCCAGCACTACAAAGAAAGGATCCTCGTTTCTTTTCTCCGGAATGCCCAGGATATCATCCAATTCCACATACTCCTTTACGGCAGCAATGGCTATGATCCCCTGGGAGGCATGGCTCTCGCTGAGCGCTTGGATACGCGCCCCGTCCACTTCCTGAATGGGTATGTTGTTGGCTCGGGCCAGGTTCAGGATCTCCTTCACAGCACCCCGGGCACTTTTGGAAACAATGATCTTATGAATCGGACGGCCCGCTCTCAGCGCTTCCCACACAGGATTCCGCCCCTCGATATGCATCAGATTCTGCTCGTCCACTCCTGTCACTCCCTGCTTACCGATATTTCTCCATCATTTCTTCGATCTTCCCGCAGGACATAACCCCTTCCGGGCATGGACCGGATATACACGGCGGACCGGCCTTGACAAACACTGCCGGCGCAGCCTCCCGGACCAGCTTCAGCATGGCATCCGCCAGCGCTCGGATTTCCCACTGGGCCCGCTGGCAGCAGCGAACTTCAAAGAAATGCAGCAGCTCCCGGGCATTCATGGTGACCATCATCTTGGTCTCGCAGGCATTGGGCAGAACAAAACGAGCATCTTCATTGGCGGATTCCTTACTACCACCCAGCTTCGTCTGCCACTGGTTGTACCATGTCTGCATCGTTCTCATTTGATTTGAGAACTCCATCACGGCATCTTCACCCAATGCTTCGATTTTAGGCGGGATGATATAGTCGAATACATCCTCATCCGAACGACTTTCTTTACCTACATACCGCTGGGACTGGACACTGAAGCTAGCAATCCGATGCCGGGTGATCTGAGCCAGCAGGCTTCTGGATACCCCCTCAATCCCAAATGTGAAGCTGGCATGTTCAATGGGGGACATGTGCCCCATATCCATGAGCTTTTTAATAAATGCACTCTGATCCTTCCGGGCAATGCCGGCTTTCAGGGCATCGATATCCGCCGCAGAATAACACAGCTTGGCTCCCATGGCAATCACTTCTTCGACTCCGGTGGTGTATCGCAGTAATTCAACATGTAGCGTTTTCTGACCCAATGGACACCCTCCTGACATGTTCTTATTCATCCACCGATCCCAGATAGGTGAACAATTCATCCAGCCGCTCCCGGTTCCCGCACAGATACAGATACCCAATCAGCGTTTCCAGGGCGGTGCTGTGCCGGTATGAACTGGCGGAGACCCCTCGAGGGATCTGTCCCGATTTGGCATTTCTCCCCCGCCGGACCACTTCTTTTTCCTTTTCGCTTAACATCGGATCCAGTCGCCGCAGGAATTCCGCCTGGGAATCCGCTTTGACCAGACCAACTGCCGATCGGTGAATATCTTTCATTCTCCATGCTGTGGTCTTCACGGACTGCAGCCGGGCATAGAGCTCGTAGATGGCATCGCCAATGTAGGCAATAATGGGGATCGGAACGGTCTGCAGAGGATCGCCACCGGTTTGTATTCCGGTGCTGGCCGCCACTGCAGGACTCCCTCCCCAGTCATATTCAGGTGTACTCCGAGTTGCATCATTCATTCCATCCAAATCCATTCCCCGCTTTATCATGGTATTTACTCCATTATAGGCATTTCAGACGAAAAATACAACATAAGCGAAACAGGAACAGCATCACAGCTGTTCCCGTTACTTTGGCTTCTGAGATTAGCGGGATACAATCCGGGTTCCCTGGGGCGTGTCCTCGATGGTGATTCCCATCCCGGACAGCTCAGCCCGGATCCGGTCCGCCTCCGCCCAGTTCCTCTCTTTTCTGGCCTGGTTTCGTTTTTCGATGAGTGCTTCCACATCGGGATTGACTCCGCTTTCTTCGCCGCTTCTCTGCAGGATCCCCAGAAGGTCTCCCCATGCTTTCAGTTTCCCCACCGCCCGGTCGATGGCTTTTACCGTCATGCCTTCTTTGACGAAAATATTCATATCCCGGGCAAACATGAACAGAGCGGAAACGGCATCTGCTGTATTGAAATCATCATCCATGGATTCGATAAAATGGTTTTCATGCTCGTTGATCTTCTCCATCACCCTGTCTTCGGTGACTGGATGATCTTCTTTGGCTGACTCTTTGGCAAACTCCAGATTGTTCAATGTGGTGTACAGTCGGTCCAGTCCGTTTTTGGCGCTGATCAGCTGTTCCTCACTGAAATTCAATGGATTCCTGTAGTGGGCTGACATCAGGAAGAATCGCACCACTTCCGGGTCATATTTCTTGCGGATATCGCGGACTGTGAAGAAATTGCCCAGCGACTTGGACATTTTTTCACCGTCAATGTTCAAGTATCCATTGTGCAGCCAGTAATTGGCGAAGGGTTTGCCGTTGGCCGCCTCCGACTGGGCGATTTCATTCTCATGATGCGGGAATACCAGGTCGGCACCGCCGGCGTGGATATCGATGGTATCCCCCAGATACTTGGAGGCCATGGCGGAGCATTCAATGTGCCATCCCGGCCGTCCCATTCCCCAGGGGCTTTCCCAGGCCGGCTCACCCGGTTTCTGCTTCTTCCACAGAGCAAAGTCAATGGGATTGTGCTTCCGTTCATCCACATCCACCCGGGCTCCGGATTCCAGTTCCTCCAGATTCTGATGGGAGAGTTTACCGTATTCGTCGAACTTATGGGCATCGAAATAGACATCGCCATCCATCTCATAGGCATACCCCTTTTTCACCAGCCGGTCTACAATATCGATGATTTCGACAATATGTTCTGTGGCTTTGGGGTGATGGTCCGCCCTGTGGATTCCCAATGCATCGGCATCATCGAAATATTCCTTGATGTATCGTTCCGCCAGTTCACGAACGGTGATCCCCAGGTCATTGGCACGGTTAATCATTTTATCATCGATATCGGTGAAATTCTGGACATACGTGACATCGTAGCCGCGGTATTCCAGATACCTTCGGATCAAATCAAACATGGTAAAGGCTCTGGCATTTCCGATATGAAAATAGTCATAGACGGTGGGTCCACAGACATACATACCCACTTTCCCGCTTTCCAGGGGAATAAACTCATCCTTTTTCTTGGTCAGATCATTGAACATTTTGATCATTCTGTTCCCTCCTTTGATATAACAAACCCGTCTCATAACATCCAGAGACGGGTTTCCGCGATTCCACTCTGGTTAGACGGCTGCCCGTCTCACCTTGTTGGCTGATTGCCTGTACGGTAACGGGTACACCGGCTTGCCTACCGGACCCGGTCCTTCAGCAAGCAGCTCACAGACGCACTTTCTTCCGGATACTAGACAGCTTTCAGCCGGGGCTGCCCTCTCTGATGGAAACCGGAGTACTCTTTCTGATCATTGCAGAGTTCTATGAAGATGTATCCTTATTGTAGATAATTGCTCAATCGGTGTCAAGTATCTGCCCCATTCTCTGTAGTTATTCTGTGATAATGTCATGTTGAATTTATTCTGATAAAATGTCACCTATGAGAAGGAGATATTCAACATGACTCTACAAGAAGTCGAAAAACTTCGGGTCATTAACCAAACGATTGATAAAGTAATTACCATCAAAACAGCGGCTGAGATGTTGGGCCTCAGTGAACGACAAGTGCTCCGTTTAAAAGGAGGGGTTTTGAACCACGGACCGTCGTTTCTCATCCATAAAAATCGAGGTCGAGCACCCGCACACGCTGTTTCTGATCCGCTTTGCACACACATAGTCTCTCTCAAACAGACTAAGTATCCATCGGCCAATTTTGCTCATTTCCACGAGCTTTTAGCGGAGATGGAAGGGATCCATGTGAGTTATCCCACCGTTTACCGCACGCTGACTCAGGCAGGGATTAAAAGCCCCAAAATTCATCGCCAGAAAAAGGCACACCATCGTCGAAAAAGACAGAGCCAGGCAGGCATTCTGGTTCAAATGGATGCTTCCCCTTTTGCTGGATTCCCAATGAAAAGCCCATCACATTGCATGGGGCAATTGATGATGCCACTGGGGCCATCTTAGGGCTGCATTTTTCGGAAAATGAGTGTCTGCATGGCTACTTTCAGGTGATGAATCAACTTCTCAAAGAATATGGCCGTCCGGCGAAATTGTACTGTGACCGCCACACCATCTTCTTTTCTCCGAAGGATACGGCTGTCTCGCTAGAAGATCAGCTTCAAGGAGTCACTGAGCCTTTGACCCAATTCGGACGGGCCATGCAAGAGCTTGCCATTCAGATGATCAAAGCCCGCTCCCCTCAAGCCAAGGGCCGTATCGAACGGCTCTGGAACACCCTGCAAAGTCGATTGCCGGTGATGTTTGAACTCAGTGGCATTACTTCCCTGGAACAAGCCAATGCCTTCTTACCGGAAATGATCCGCCATTTTAACCTTCGATTTGCGGTGGTTCCGCAAGACTCGCTCCCGGCTTTTCGCCCGGTGGATTCTTCTTGTGATCTCACTACGGTGCTTTGTATCAAACATACCCGTACTCTCATCGACCAGGGTGCTTTTTCGTACCAGGGTCTGTATTATCAGTTAATGCAGCACCATAAACCCGTTCAAGCCATGCCGAAGGTAAAGTGACCGTCTTGGATCATCCGCTTCAAGGAATCCGCTGCATCTACAAAGATGCGCTTTTCGAACCGCCATTCTGGATCAAAGGCCTAAGAAAATGGATCTGGTTGAAAAATCAACCGCCCTGAAAATGGGGTCCCCTCCATCGGCCGATCATCCCTGGCGAAAAAGTGCTAAAAACCCTGTCCCCCTTTATGGCTTCATGAGAGATGCTGAAATGCTCGCCATGTTGGATGATCTGTTTAGCTCCGTCCGTCCATGGGCATAGAGGATATGCTTCAGACTGTCAAGGGCGAGCGGTCTTATTCGCTTGTGTACCCTTGACAGTCCCCTGTGTTGTCCATCCTGTTTTTAGGTGCCTGTCCCATCAGGCACCTGCCTTCCAGCCAGGACAGGGTGGGGACAGCGTCCCCACAAATTCTTCAATCTTTTCTTGACTTATTCAAGGTGACATTTTCTCAGAATAATCTCGTCTCTTTTAGGTGACATTATCTCAGACTATTGACAGTATCTGCCCCATTCTCTCCTTTATCCGACCGATTCCCAGAAGGTGAATGATATGATGGAGTTCAGGTCCATGGGTTTGTCCCGTCAAAGCTACCCGAATCGGCATGTATACTTTTTTACCGCCCAGTTTCAGTTCTTTGGTCAGCACCTTCAGTTCTTTCTGAATCGCCTCCGGAGAAAAATCGTCTAGATGATCCATCTTATCCAAAAAGGCGGAAAATACCGAGGGCGCTGTTTCTTCCTTCAGGACCGCTTCCGCTTCGTCGTTTTCCGGAACAATGGTATCCACAAAGAAAATGGACGCGTGCTTCACCACCTGGCTGACATTTTCCAGATGGTCTTTGATGCAGGCAATGACCTGCTTCAGCCACTCTCTCTTTTCATGGGATAGATCGCCTTCAATGAAGCCGGCCTGGATCAGATGCGGAACTGAAAGATCGAGAATCCGGTCATCGCTGCTCTGCCGGATGTAGTGACCATTCATCCAGTTCAGCTTTTGAATATCGAACACCCCGGGGTTTTTGGCAATCCGATCCAGAGTAAACTCCTGGATCAGTTCCTCCAGGGTCATGATTTCCTTTTCTCCCTCCGGGGACCATCCCAGAAGCGCCAGGAAATTGATCAATGCTTCGGGCAGGTATCCTTCCTCCCTGTACTGACCCACAAAAGCCGCTCCATGCCGCTTGCTCAGTTTGGTGCGGTCTGGGCCCAGTACCATGGATACATGGGCAAAGCGAGGCAGCTGAAAGCCCAGGGCTTCGTATATGAGGATTTGCCTGGGCGTATTGGAAATGTGTTCTTCCGCCCGGATGACATGGGTAATATGCATGTCCGCATCATCGATGACCACGGCAAAATTATAGATGGGAACACCATCCGGCCTCACGATGACAAAATCGCCCAGAATATCGCTGTCAAATTCCACGTTTCCCCGCACAATATCTTCAATGATAATCTTCTGACCCTTGGGTACCGCAAACCGGATCGACGGTTTTTGTCCTTTGGCCAGCAGTTCGTCCTTTTCAGCATCGGTCAGATTCCGGCAGGTTCCGGGATACACATATACTTCTCCCCGTCCGGAGGCATCTTCACGCCCCTGATCCAGTTCTTCCTGGGAGCAGAAGCAGTAGTATGCTTTCCTTTCCTGTACCAGCTTATCAGCCCACTGCCGATACTGGTCCAGTTTCTCGGTTTGTTTGTACGGGCCATAGGGTCCGCCGATATCCGGACCTTCCTGCCAGTCGAGGCCCAGCCATTTGAATTCGTTGATGATGATCTGAGCATACTCATCCTTGGATCGCGCTGTATCCGTATCCTCAAATCGGAGGATGAAATCCCCACCGTAATGCTTGGCAAACAGCCAGTTAAAAAGAGCTGTCCGTACGTTTCCGATATGGACCGGGCCGGTTGGACTCGGCGCAATGCGTACTCTCACCTTTTCCGCCATCATAATACCTCCCTGCATAGTTAACGAACCCATTATACCACAATCAAGAGTGGGTAGACAATCACTGCCGCGCAAGCTCCAGACATGGGCCGGATCAGTAACCGGACAGTACTTCGATAATCACGGGGGCCGTCCCCGACCGAATCATTCCGATATCATCGGCAGCCCTTCGGGACAGGTCAATGATCCGCCCGGCAGAATAGGGTCCCCGATCGTTAATTTTCACCAGGACGCTGCGCTGATTGGCCAGATTGGTGACCAGCACTACGGTACCGAAGGGAAGCGTTTTGTGGGCGGCCGTCAGCATGCCTTCGTGAAAGGTCTCCCCACTGGCTGTGCGCCGGCCGTGGAAGCGACCGCCGTACCAGGATGCGCGCCCTTCCTCCAATCGGGCTGTACTGCGCTGCGCTGTGGATCGCAGGGCTGAGGCCGGGCTTTCCCGCAGTGCCTGCCGCAGTTGATCCGCCCAGATCAGAGCCAGTTCCGAAGTGGTCGTTTGGGAATACTCTGCATCGGTCTCTTCAATGGATACAATCGGCGTATCGGATACTTTGATCACGGGCTGCTGATCCACCAGATCCGGTGTGACCCGCAGGGGTCCCTGATTTATCCGGAATGCTTTATTCAAATCGGCGGCCACCTTGGATGCTTCCTGAAGGGTGTAGCCGATCTGGCACGGATCCTCTTGGGCTGTCTCGAAAACCCTCTCGTTGTTGACTTTGACCACATATTGATTCGAACCCTCGCAGGGGATTTTTTCCACGGAGGCAATGTTGGTATTGTCGGGAAGAATTCCCCCCAAAGCCAGTGCACTGGTGACCAGGACGCTGAGGATCAGCAGGGCCATCTGGATCAAAAACTTCTTTTTCATAGATACCACCTTTTCTTTTTCCAAAAAAAATACCGGCAGGTTGCTGCCGGCTTGAGACCATCGTTCCATCAACCTGCGGATGGATCGCTGTCCGCTGAAAGTAAGGCCACCGCCTGAGCGGCGATGCCTTCCTCTCGTCCGGCAAATCCCAATCCTTCTGTGGTTGTAGCTTTCACATGGACTGAATCCGCAGGGATCTTAAGCGCAGCAGCAATGCTGCTTTTCATCGCATGGAAAAACGGCGATAACTTCGGTGCTTCCGCCACAATCACCGTATCAATGTTCTGGATGGTCCATCCTTCATTTCGAATCATAGCATGTACTTTCTCCAGAAGAATCATGCTGGAAATATCCTTATACTGACTATCCGTATTGGGAAAGATCTGACCGATATCCCCCTGGCCGGAAGCGCCCAAAAGAGCATCGATAATGGCATGGACCAGCACATCCGCGTCGGAATGACCCATCAGGCCCTTCCGGTGCGGCACCGTAACTCCACCCAACACCAGGGGCCGTCCATCGGTTAATGGATGTACATCAAAGCCGATTCCCACTCTCAAACTGGTTTCCTCCCTTGGACTGGATCCGATAGTTTCCCCACTCCAAATCCGTGGGGGTCGTTATTTTTATATTGTCGTACGATCCCATGACCAGACTGACTCGGATTCCCGTCTTTTCCACCAGTTCTGCATCATCTGTGCCCTTGAATCCATACCTTCGCGCCTCTTGATGCGCCGCCCAGAGGACCGGAAACGAAAAACACTGGGGTGTTTGGGCCGCCCAGAGGGATTCCCGGGGTTCTGTGTTGCGGACAAACATCGTGCCGACATCGGCTTGTTTAATGGTGTCCTGAACGGGCACAGCTGCAATAGCCGCTCCGGTCCGGGATGCAGCTGATATGACATCCGCGAAGCATTCTTTTTCGGCAAAGGGCCGGACCGCGTCGTGTACCACCACCAGATCCGGGGCAGGACAGGCACGGCTGAGATAATCCAGCGCTGCATACACCGTATCCTGTCTTTCCTTTCCCCCCACCAGCACCGCCTGGATCTTGGGAAACCGCTGGGTTATCTTTTCTTGCTCTGTCATATAGGCGAGATCCTCTTTCGGGACCATCAGCACTATGGAAGAGATCCGGTCGCATTCCGAAAGAACGGCCAGGGAATAGTAGAGAATGGGGACCCCGGCCAAAAGCAGAAACTGTTTGCGTTTTTCTGACTGCATTCTTCTCCCTGCACCGGCAGCAGGGACAATGGCGCATATATTCACACCGTATCCCACCTAATCATCCATCGTGCTAGATTCTGTCATCGTTGACGCTGATCAATTTGGCAAATATCATACGGCCGGCCGATGTCTGGAGGACGCTGGTCACCATTACATCCACCGTCTCACCCACATACTTTCTCCCGCCGTCAATAACAATCATGGTTCCATCATCCAGATAGGCGACTCCCTGCCCCGGCTCTTTGCCCTCTTTGATGACACTGGCCGTCATTTCTTCGCCGGGAAGAACAACCGGTTTCACGGCGTTGGTCAGTTCATTGATATTGAGGACAGAGACGCCCTGAAGCTCGGCAATCTTGTTTAAGTTATAGTCATTGGTCACTACTTTCCCATTCATCTCTTTGGCCAGACGGACCAGTTTGCGGTCCACTTCGCTAATATCGTCGAAATCTTTTTCCACAATCTGCACCTGGATGTTCAGTTCTTTTTGAATGCGATTCAACACATCCAGCCCCCTACGGCCCCGGTTCCTTTTTAACAGGTCGGATGAGTCCGCAATATGCCGCAGTTCTTCCAGGACAAACCCCGGAATCACAATGGGGCCCTCCATAAAACCGGTCTGGCAAAGATCGGCGATACGGCCATCAATGATCACGCTGGTGTCCAGTATTTTGCTGACGGAACGGGAACTGGCACGGTGACTGCGGTCACGTCCGGAAAATATGGGCAGGCCTGTGAAAAACTGACCGATCTCTTCGCGCTTGTTCAATCCCACGCTGATGCCCAGGTACCCGAAAATGACGGATCCCAGAGGTGACAGAATGGCTCCCACAAAGGGAATTCGCGCAAATGCACCGCCCAGCAGATTCGCAATGATCAACCCGATAATCAGTCCGAACACCGCAGATAGAATATCCTGAACCGGTGCTTTTTTCAATCGGGATTCCATCCATCCGGTTAGCTGCCTCAATGCATGCAGCAGTCCCGGAGCAAGCAGGAAACCCACGGCCCCTCCGATGAGAGCCCCGGCAGCCAGCAGGCTGCTCATAATCACAAGATCAATTTCGATTTCGAGTATTGACGTCAGATGGGGAAGACTGAATAATATAAGTGCATAACCCAAGACAAGACCCATCAATGTGAGCAATATTCGAAACGGGCGATCTACTCTCATAGTTTCACCTCCTTTCGCTGAAATAATGCAGAAAAAAATACGTCAGGCGCATCTGACGTACTCTCAAGTAAAGGATATGTTCCTATCCAATATACTTTTCCAGCAGCAAGGTGGCCTTTTCCTCTTCCATGCCTTTTGCCAGAACCAACTCACTTAAGAGAATCTGTCGAGCATTATCGAGCATTTTTCGCTCTCCTGTTGATAAACCCTTTTCTTTGTCACGGAGCATCAGATTTCTGACCACGGCGGCAACCTCAAAAATATCACCGCTTTTGATCTTTTCCAGGTTTGCCCGGTAGCGGCGGTTCCAACTGGTAGCCATGTCGGTTTCCCTTTTCTGCAGAATACCGAATACCCGGTCGACACCCTCATCATCGACAACATAGCGAAGACCAATGGCGTTGACTTTCACCAGAGGAATCATCACCTTCATTTCGCCGATCGGAAGTCTCATGATGTAGTACTGTTTCGTCTCACCCAGAACTTCCTTCTCTTCAATTGCTTCGATCACCCCTGCACCATGCATGGGATAAACCACTTTATCCCCAATGTCGAACATGGGCGCTCCCCCTCAAGAATAGAAAAAAATTCCTTCTATCTCTACTAGAATACCATATTTGCTGGACACTGTCAAACAGGGCTGTATAGGGATAACATTGACAAACACTGAGTTTTATCGGTATAATGAACACGGAAACCAAATAAGACAGTGCAAAAGAGGTGGCATGAATGGACGATTCCTGCTGCGACAAATTTCAGGATACAGTATCCACTCTTCTGGTTCGTCATCGAAGCATCCTTGATGTTCTTTCCAAATTTCAAGAAACCAATGCCCGCGTCAACCGTTCTATTGTGAAAGCAGTTACATCCTGCGGATGCCTTCGGATTCGCGCTGATAAACAGGATTTTCCGGCTGACATATTGTTTGAGGACATTACCAAGTACATGGATGATCACTTAGAGGGAGAACTGTGTTCATCGTGCCGGGAAATCATCGAATCTGAGCTGGGCAGGAACATCTTCTATTTTACCGCCATCTGCGACCTGCTTGGTTTTTCACTGGCAGATATTCTGGAATCGGAAGGAGAACGCTTGTCGGCTCTGGGCCGGTTCACATTAACATAATCCCGTCAGAAAGCCTGCACTTCTTAGGTGCAGGCTTTTTTTATATTCCCAGGGCTGCTTTCAATCCCTCTCGCAGTGTCGCCACTCCGATGGGCTCAATGCCCAGATTCGATTGAAATATTTCATCCTTCATATTGCTGACTGGGATGATTGCTTTGTCGAATCCCATTCTTTCCGCTTCTTTCAGCCGCTGTTCGATGCGGGAGACAGCACGGATTTCACCGGACAGGCCGATTTCTCCCACGGCAATCAAGCCCGGCTCCATGGGAATATCCCGGTGGCTGGAAGCCAGGGCAAAAGCAACGGCCAGATCAGCAGCCGGCTCATCGATGGTAATACCCCCGGCTACTTTCACGAACACATCCATGTTTCCCATATGAAATCCCGCTCTCTTTTCCAGTACAGCCAGAATCAGCTGAATTTTTTTTGCATCGATGCTATCCGATGTTCTTCGCGGAGGAATAAAGGGGGACGGCGCCACCAGCGCCTGG
The DNA here is from genome assembly GCA_040766585.1 of Candidatus Sumerlaeota bacterium. Classification (GTDB taxonomy): domain Bacteria; phylum Bacillota; class SLNR01; order SLNR01; family SLNR01; genus JAXGQE01. The sequence goes on along the minus strand of JAXGQE010000008.1, from coordinate 94,318 downwards.
ATCTCCACCATTAAGGGTCGGGATCCTTCGATGGCCGGGAGAACAATGCTTCCAGATGCATGCATGGCCCTTTCTTCCAAAAATATTTTAGACGCATCATAGACATCCACCAGACCCCGCTGCCTCATCTCAAACAGGCCGATTTCATTGGTGCTGCCAAACCGGTTTTTGACGGCTCTGAGAATACGGTAATGGGTATTTCTCTCGCCTTCAAAATACAGGACGGTATCGACAATGTGTTCCAACACCCGCGGTCCGGCCAGCGTCCCGTCTTTGGTCACATGCCCGATAATGATGGTGGAAAAACCTGCTTCTTTGGTCAGCCGCAGCAGATGCGCTGCACCTTCCCGCACCTGGCTGACGCTGCCGGGAGCTGATTCAATCTCCGGTCGGAACATGGTCTGAATGGAATCAATGATCAAAAGGTCCGGATGTATCTTTTCGATCTGGATCTCAATTTCCGAAATATCGGTTTCACTCAGCACCAGAAGATGATTCTGGAGAGCCCCCAGCCGCTTGGCCCGCAGATGAATCTGGTTGACGCTTTCCTCCCCGGTTACATACAGAACTGTTCTTCCGGCTGCTGCCATATGGGCCGACAGCTGCAAGGTCAGGCTGGATTTGCCGATCCCCGGATCTCCCACCATCAGCACCACGGATCCTGGCATCAGACCCTGCCCCAGAACCCGGTCCATTTCGGATGATCCGGTGGAAATTCGCTCTGAATGATCCGCTTCAATGTCCGTAATCTGAACCGGTTCCGCCTTGTGGGAATCCCGGCCTCTTCGTGCATCGTGATAGTCGCTGGAGTCGCGAACCATTTCCTCGCTCATGGTATTCCATTGACCGCAGCCGGGACAGCGCCCGGACCATTTTACTGAATCATACCCGCACGCCTGGCAGACATACACTGTTTTCTTCTTGCTCATAGAACCCCTCAATCCTTCCTTGTTTGATCCAGTACCATCATCTGATTGCCTCCGTACTCAATGCCAGCGCATTCTCCAATGCTCTGAAAGAGAACATCTCCGGTTCTTTTCTGCACTAAGGTTACGCCCACTCGTCCAGCCAGATTCTCCTGGACCAGAGGAACCATCTGCCCATCCCGCGGCCCCTTTAAGAGAATGAAGTTATCATCTTTTGTTTCCGTATCCATTTTCATCACATACTCTTTGTTTTCCACACGGATGGTGACATCGTGTCCTTTGGGATAAATGAACATCCTGCTTCGATTCATCGTCGTAAATGAAAAAAACTGACGGTCCAGCAAAAGGCCGATTAGAAAACCCCGGAAACTGCCCACCGGGAGCGGGATGTGGGCCAGCGAGCACGATAAAGACGCACGTGGTACATTGAAATGATTGCTTTGAATCCAGATCCAGGAGTACGGGAACATTTTTCCCCAGTTTTTTTCCACATACCCTTTGCCTCCGGTAAAGTCCATTTCCCGCCCGTCGATGGTGAGCGATCCGGAAAGATCCATATCCATGGCACACACCTGAGCGTAGCACTGCATACCGGGTATATAGTTGTAAAAACCCATGCTGCCGGGTTGAATAAATGAATCCGGCCATTTGACTGTATTGGAAAACTGCAGGTCCCCTTGAATGCGGATCTCTTCCCTATTCAGATCCAGGTGAATTCCCTGCAGCGAAAAGACATTGCCCTGAATACCCACTCTGAACATATTCCGTTCAGCCTGAAATGACTGAACCGGATAAGTCAGATAGTCATACTGTCGATTCACGGCCTGAATCACTTGAATGAAACTATGGTGATGATCAGGCTGGCGGCCATAGGAAATGCCCGGTATAAACACCATCACATTTTCCTTCTTGGCATCCACCAGCTTAAAATACCAACCCTCAAAGAAATTCTTGCTTTTATTGTGCCCGTGGTACAGATCCGGGTTTCGATTTGCCAACATCGCCATCCCTCCGGTGATCGATATCCAGGTAATTGAAACTTCTTCAACAACTCAGGTTTTCCTTTTTGATGAGGAAAAGAGAGCTGCGTCTGCAGCTCTCTTTTCATTACTGTCTCTTGGTTAGATGGAATCGGACGACTCGTCCTTTCGGTTGAAGCTGAAACCTTCTTCTGTGTAATCCACCAGCACCGTGTCTCCCATGGAGAACTGGCCTCTCAGGTATGCTTCCGACAGCGGATCTTCAATCAACCTCTGGATGGCTCTGCGCAGCGGCCGGGCTCCGTAGGTCTGGTCAAACCCTTGTTTGACCAGTTCCGCCCTGGCTGCCTCCGTTACTTCAATGGCGATGTCGTTTTCAGCCAGCCGTTTCCCCAACTCATTGAGCATCAAGACAACGATCTGCTTGATGTCTTCTTCTGTGAGATGATGGAATACGATGGTTTCATCAATCCGGTTCAAAAACTCCGGTCGGAAAGTTCGTCTCAGTTCACCGGTAACCCGATCCTTCATGTCGTCATATTTGGCCTTCTCTTCTTCATCGGACGGCTTGAATCCCAGTGACGATTCCTTCTTCAAAATAGAAGCCCCCACATTGGATGTCATGATGATCACCGTGTTGCGGAAGTCTATGAGTCTCCCTTTGTTATCGGTCAATCGGCCGTCTTCCATGATCTGCAGGAGAATGTTGAATACTTCCGGATGGGCTTTTTCGATTTCATCCAGGAGAATGACTGAATACGGTTTTCTCCGGATGGCCTCAGACAGCTGCCCCCCTTCGTCGTATCCCACATATCCCGGAGGGGCTCCTACCAGACGGGACACCGAGTGTCGTTCCATGTATTCCGACATGTCCACGCGAACCATGGCATCTTCATCCCCGAACAGGGCCTCTGCCAGCGCTCTGGCCAGTTCCGTTTTCCCAACCCCTGTCGGTCCCAGGAAAATAAACGATCCGATGGGACGCTTGGGATCCTTCAGCCCGGCTCGTGCTCTCCGGACCGCCTTGGACACTGCCTTGACGGCTTCTTCCTGGCCGACAACTCTTTTATGCAGGATTTCTTCCAGCTTCAAGAGTCTTTCGGACTCTTCTTCCGCCAGCTTCCGAACCGGAATACCGGTCCAGCTGGACACAATCTGGGCAATGTCATCTTCGGTTACTTGGGCGTATTGAGTCGTATTTTTCTGTTTCCACTCCGCTTTCTGTTTCTCCAGTTCCTCTTTCATCTTTCTTTCTTCATCTCGTAACTGGGCCGCTTTTTCAAACTCCTGGCTGTGCACAGCGGCGTCTTTTTCTCGTCGTGTTTTTTCCAGTTGTTCTTCCAGGTCCTTCAGATCGGGAGGTGCCACCAGGGATCCCAGACGAACTCTCGATGCAGCTTCATCTATGAGGTCGATGGCCTTGTCCGGAAGGAACCGCCCCGATACATATCGATCGGACAGTCTGGCGGCGGCTTCAATGGCGTCGTCCAGGATCTTTACTTTGTGGTGGGCTTCATAACGATCCCTAAGACCCCGCAAAATGGCAATGGTCTCGTCCACAGTGGGCTCATCCACGGTAATGGGCTGGAACCGACGTTCCAGAGCTGAGTCTCGCTCAACATGTTTTCTGTATTCATCCAGGGTGGTTGCTCCTACGACCTGCATTTCCCCTCGGGACAGGGCCGGTTTTAAGATATTGGACGCATCGATGGCCCCTTCCGCTGCTCCGGCTCCGATAATGGTATGCAGTTCATCCAAAAAGACAACCACATTTCCTGCACTCTTGATCTCTTCCATCACTTTTTTCAGTCGTTCTTCAAATTCGCCCCGGTACTTGGTGCCGGCAATCAGCGATGCCAGGTCCAATGATACGACCCGTTTGTCTTTCAGCGTTTCCGGCACATTGCTGTCCACAATCCGCTGGGCCAGCCCTTCCGCAATGGCGGTCTTACCCACACCGGGTTCACCCACCAGACAGGGATTGTTCTTGGTCCGGCGACTGAGAACCTGGATGACACGCTCAATTTCAATCTCCCGGCCAATCACAGGGTCAAGTTTGCCGTCTCTGGCCATCTGGGTCAGATCCCGGCTGAAACTGTCCAATGTGGGCGTGGTGCTTTTTTCTCCGCCTTGGGCCTTGTGGGATCCTGCGGGGACATCGCCTGCTGCCGGTGAATCCTGCCGGACTTCTCCTCCCAAAAGTTCCATAACAACTGCACGTACCTGCGGGAGGCTGGCGCCCAGACCTTCCAGCACTCGGGCCGCCACACCCTCACCTTCACTGATCAGTGCCAAGAGGAGATGTTCGGTTCCAATATAGCTGTGGCCCAGTTTCTGAGCTTCCTGCAGAGCCAATTCCAGTACGACTTTCTTGGCTCGGGGAGTGAACCCGATTTCACCCTGGACTTCCACGTCTCCCTGCCCAATCATGCTTTCCACCTGGCTTCGAACCTGATCAAAATCAATCTGGAGCATCTCCAGCGCTTTGGCGGCAACTCCGCTTCCTTCGCGGATCAGTCCCAGCAGCAGGTGTTCTGTGCCTACTGCGTGATGTTTCAGTCGTTTCGCTTCTTCCTGTGCCATAAGAACGACACGTTGTGATCTTTCAGTAAATCGACCATTCATGGATTATTCCCCCTTATCTGTTTCCTTTTTATCGTCACATAGTTTATTTCTTATGATTTCCGCCCGGACACAGTCTCGTTCGCCCGGTTCCAATGTCCGTCCCGCCAGCCACTGCAGATACGCCGGTCGGGTGACTGTCAGCAGCTCATTTAAGGTTTGCGTGGGAATCTTGGGTAATATATTCATTTCCGATCCCATTCGCACATCGGACAAAAGCTGCATGGCTTCTGTGGAATTCACCACACGGGCGTGGGACAAAATCCCGTACGACCGAAAAGCCCGATCTTCGATGCTGAGTCTGGCGCTTTGCAGCAGCGACTGACGTGCTGCCTGTTCCTGTTCGATGATTTGTTTTGTGACGGTGGCCAGTTTGTCAATCATCTGCTCTTCTTCATACCCCAGAGTAATCTGGTTGGAAATCTGAAATATGTTGCCGGCGGCTTCGGACCCTTCGCCGTAGAACCCGCGTACTGCCAGTCCCAGCTGTCCCGCTGTGTTCAGGATCCTTCCGGCATGCCCTCCCATCACCAAGGCCGGCAGGTGGACCATGACAGAGCCTCTCAGCCCGGTCCCTACATTGGTGGGGCAGGCGGTCAGGTATCCATACTTATCTGAAAAGGCATAGTCCATGGTTTCGGCCAAACCATCGTCCAGGGAAGAGCATATTTTCAACGCTTCATCCAACTGGAGACCGGACTGAATGCACTGCAACCTCAGGTGATCTTCCTCATTGATCATGATACTGAGGGTACCCTGCTCATTCAGTACAATGCCGCAGATGGCGCATCCCTGTCCCAGCCCGGGGCTGGCCAGATGCTTTTCAACCAGGATCTGGCGGTCCAGGCTGCTCATATCGTCATAACTGAAATAGTGGAACTTCCCGATATGACCGCGTTTGTTCACATCATCCACCGCTTTTTTGACAATACCCATAACCTTCAGTGCATCCGCCCGGTTCAGAATATGGGGAAACGGGATTCCCGCAATATTTCTGGCCAGACGCACCCGGCTGCTGATGACAATATCAGAGTTGGGACCGCTTCCATTCATCCAGGCACTGACGGTGCTGCGAAATACATCATTCAACTGCATCCGCATCGCCCCCCTTTTGATTCCGGTCCAGATCTTCTTTCTCCAATTCTTTGATTTCATCCCGTACAGCCGCTGCTTCTTCGAATTCTTCCTTTTCAATCAACTTCGCCAGCTTCGCTCGCAGGGTATCGATCTTTCGCGAAGCATGGATCTGTCCTTCGTAACGCAGAGGCACCTTTCCACTGTGGTTGCTGCTGCCGTGAATACGGCGCAGAATCGGCTCAATGTTAGGTGCAAAAACGCGGTAGCATTCACTGCAGCCCAATCGCCCCGTTTGTTTAAAGTCCTCAAAACTGCACCCGCAGTTTTCACAGCGTTCTTTATGTGACTGCGATTCCGCCCCGGGACCGTAATCCACTCCCTGATTCAACAACCCTGAAAGAAGGCTGTTGATGGAAAAGGTCGGTTCAAACGGAAAATGCATGCCGCCATATTTCTCAGCGCAAACACTGCACAGATGCCGTTCAACTTTCTGGTTGTTGACGATCCGTGTTATATGAACTGTGGCCGGATTTTTTTTGCATTCATCGCAAAGCATACCCTCACCCCCTGTTTCTCTTTCCTTCTGACATGGTGTACCGGGTCAGTCCTCCTGGGCAATCTGATGGAGCAATGCAGATAGCATGGCACGGATGATTCTTCCCCGCAGGACATCTCGGGCTGAGATCTGCAGCGGGATGGTTTCCCGCAGGACAGCGCTCTTGGCCATGGCTGCTTCCCGACTGGTCAATGCTCCCTCATCCTCCAGACGATTGATCAGATCCAGAGCACGGGTTTGGGAGACTCCCTCATCCACCTCCGAGATGACAGCTTTCAGCAGTTCCGCATCCTCTTGAGCCGGGAGCTTGCTAATGCGGATGTATCCGCCTCCGCCGCGCCGGCTTTTCACCAGATATCCCCGGTCAATGGAAAACCGCTTATCCAGGACGTACGTAATCTGCGAAGGAACGCACTGGAACGCTTTAGCCAACTCCCCTCGCTGGATTTCGACCATATCGTTGTAGGACTGCTCAATCATATCCCGAATGTACTCTTCAATAATATCTGCCAGATTGGGCATGGTATTCCCCCTCCCTGTTCAACATTGACTATCTTTGACCTTACTTATATTATACCCCACCTGCTGGAAAAAGCAAAAATCCACTGCCGGATTCAATGCTGAAAAACACATCCTGCAGTGGATTTTCTTTTATTTCCTGTGATTTACACCGATTTTCTCCAATAGATTACTCATTTCGCAACCTTCAATATGAAGTATTTCAGGTACTGGGTCTCTTTGCTGGCCAGCAGAATTGGGTGGTCAGCGCCCTGGGTTCTCCTTTCCAGAATCTGCATGGATTTTCCGGCATCCCGGGCTGCATCCAGAAGCATTTTCCAGAATATCTCCTCGGATACATGGTGGGAACAGGAGCTGGTAATCAAATACCCTCCGTCCTCCAATATTTTCATGGCCCGCAGATTGATCTCTTTATACCCCCGCAAAGCGCTCTGGAGTGAATCCTTGCTTTTTGTGAAGGCTGGAGGGTCCAGGATAATGACATCGTACCGTTCCTCCCTGGCTTCCATGGTTCTCAGTTCATCGAACACATTGGCTGCCAGGTAGGAGGCCTTCTCCGAGAAACCATTCAGCTCCATATTCTTCTGGCTGTCTGCTATGGCATCCTCCGAGATGTCAATGGCCCTGACCTGCGCTGCTCCGTAACCGGCAGCGTGAACCGCAAAAGATCCCACATAGCAAAAACAGTCCAAGACCTTTTTCCCTTTGACATAGCGTTTTATTGCCTGACGATTTTCTCTCTGATCAAAGAAATATCCTGTTTTCTGACCGTTTTCGATATCTGCAATGAATGAAAATCCATTCTCAACAATGGGCAGGCGCGTTGGAAATTCACCTATCAGATGTCCTTTTTTCAGCGGCAGTCCCTCGATTTTTCGCACATTCACATCACTGCGTTCATAAATTCCTTTGGGGTTTACAACCCGCATCAGGGCTTCCATCACCGGTTCTCTGCGTATGTCCATCCCCAGGGAAAGGAACTGAACCACCAGATAGTCTCCGAATTTATCCACCACCAGAGCCGGCAGCCCATCGGATTCGGCGTGGATCAGCCGATAGGAATCGGTATCGGCCCCAATCAATTCCTGGCGGAGGGTCCATGCCTGCTGAATCCGCTCATCGAAAAATCCCTGATCGATGGCCCTTTCTTCCCGGGTGAGCAATCGTACGGTGATAATGGACCTGGGATTGATGTATCCTCTTCCCACAAAGGATTTCGAATGATTGACCACATCCACAATATCTCCGGGTTGGTACTCTCCCTGGATCTGCTGGATTTCAGACTGATAGATCCAGGGATGCCCCGATTCGATCCGGGTGTCTTTCCTTTTCTTCAACTGTACTACAGCCATTGCGATTCCTCCTTAGACGACAAAAAGAGGAAGGTAAGAACCTTCCTCCGAAAGTCACACCGACTATTCTTCTTTTTCCTTTTTGGCAGCAGCAATAATGTTTTCCGAGATATTGGCCGGAACTTCTTCATAATGGTCAAACTGGACGGTGAATGTACCCCTGCCTTGGGTCATTGAGCGCAGGTCGGTGGCGTACCGGAACATTTCCGCCATGGGAACCTGTGCTTTGACAATCTGCAGGCTTCCATTGGGTTCCATGCCTAAGATGCGCCCTCGTTTTTTGTTTAAATCCCCGATGACATCGCCCATGTACACATCCGGCACAGTTACTTCGGCAATGACAATGGGCTCCAGGAGAACGGGTTTTGCCTGTTCCATCCCTTTTTTGAAAGCCAGGCTGGCCGCAATTTTGAAGGCCATTTCGGATGAATCCACCGGATGGAATGATCCGTCATACAGGGTGGCTCTGAAGTTCACAGCCGGATAACCGGCCAGCACTCCATCGTCCTTGACTTCCCTTAGACCTTTTTCAACAGCAGGGATATATTGTCTCGGAACCGATCCTCCGAAAATTTTATCCACAAATTCGAAGTCTTCACCATCGTGGATGGGCTCGAATTCAATCCACACATGGCCAAACTGTCCGCGACCCCCGGACTGCTTCTTATGCTTTCCTTCGACTTTTACACTGGATCGGATCGTCTCTTTATATGGAACCTTTGGAGTGTCGAGATTCACTTCAACACCAAATTTCTTGTGCAAACGGCTGGTTACCACTTCGATATGGAGCTCACCCATGCCGGAAGCCACCAGTTCACCGGTTGTGGAATCTTTGCTGACTTCAAAGGTCGGATCTTCTTCCGACAGTCTTTGCAGTCCGGAGCCCAGTTTGTCTTCATCGCCCTTGGCTTTCGGAGTCAGGGCCAGTTTCAGATTGGGCTGAGGGAAATGAATGGTTTCCAGCATAATGGGATGGTCTTTGTCGCAGATGGTATCCCCTGTCACTGTTTCCTGAAGTTTCGCTACCGCCACAATATCGCCGGCTTTGACTTCATCCACAGGGTCCAGGTGTTTTCCCTGGGGGAAGAACAGCTGACCGATTCTCTCCACTTTCTCTTTGCTGGGATTGAAGAATGATGAGTCAGATTTCAATTTTCCGGAGTAGACTCTGAAAAGGGACAGTCGGCCCACATACGGGTCGGCCATGGTTTTGAACACCAGTCCTGAGAACGGTTCCGCCGGATCCGGTTTTCGACTGATTGTTTCATCCGTTCCCGGTTTCTTTCCTTCTTCGTCCGGAAGATCCGTGGGTGCCGGCATAAACGCTTCCACGGCATCCAGCATGTGGCGGATCCCGATATTCTTGTATGCAGAACCGCAGAGGACGGGGTAGACCTTCCCGGCAATAATCCCTGCTCGAAGACCGAAACGAACTTCCTCATCGGTCAGTTCTTCTCCTTCCAGGTACTTCATGGTCAGCTCATCATCGCCTTCCGCAGCGATTTCGATGAGCTGTTCCCGGTACTCGTCCACCTGGCCCTGAAGATCAGCGGGGATTTCTTTCTCTTCGAATTTCCCGTCGGCCGAATACACATAAGCCTTCAGGTTGACAATATCAACAATTCCTTTAAAGGCAGCTTCCGCACCAATGGGAATCTGCAATGGAATAATCTGTCCGTCAAACATTTCTTTGGCTTTACCCAGTACATTGGCAAAATTGGCGTTTTCCCGATCCATCTTATTGATAAAAATCATTCTGGCCAGGTTCTGTTCATCCGCATAACCCCAAACCAGTTCTGCACCAACTTCAACGCCGCCCACTGCATCCAGGACAACCACAGCACTGTCAGCAATCCGCAGCGCACCTTTGACTTCTCCAACAAAATCAAAATACCCGGGAGTGTCCACAATATTGATTTTTACATCGTTCCACGGAACCGACGCGATGGATGCGTTGATGGATATCTTTCTCCTGACTTCCTCGGTATCAAAATCCATGGTTGATGTGCCGTCGTCCACTTTGCCAAAACGGTCAATTACTCCAGCATCGAACAATGCTGCTTCTGCCAAAGTGGTCTTCCCTGCACCACCATGCGAAATTAAGCAAAGATTTCGCAGTTGACTCGTTTCATACTTTTTCATTCACAGTATCCTCCTCGTCTCTGATGTACTCATCCCATATATATTCTTGCCGCCTGCGTGCATATCCTCCTTTATACCCAGTCGTCCCGTGCCTTGTCGCCAAAACCAATCCGATGCCGGCGAATGCTCATATTATTATATCAAAGAGTGCAAAATCTCTTCAAGTAAAAAATAAAAAAACCCGAAATATCGGGTTTTTTCAAAACATGGCTCCCCGAGTTGGATTCGAACCAACAACCACTCGGTTAACAGCCGAGTGCTCTACCGTTGAGCTATCGAGGAATAAAAGTACTCCGGCAGCGACCTACTCTTCCAGGGAAAGACCCAAGTACCATCGGCGCAGGAGGGCTTAACGGCCGTGTTCGGGATGGGAACGGGTGGAACCCCTCCGCCATTGCCACCGGAATGCACCTTCAAATCGCACAGTGAATGAGGTCAAGTCCTCGACCGATTAGTACCAGTCAGCTCAATGCATTGCTGCATGTACACATCTGGCCTATCTACCTGGTGGTCTTCCAGGGGTCTTACTAATTGGGAAACCTCATCTTGGGGCCGGTTTCGCGCTTAGATGCTTTCAGCGCTTATCCATCCCAGGCGTGGCTACCCAGCCGTGCACCTGGCGGTACAACTGGTACACCAGCGGCCTGTCCATCCCGGTCCTCTCGTACTAGGGACAGATCCCTTCAAGTTTCCTGCGCCCACGACGGATAGGGACCGAACTGTCTCACGGCGTTCTGAACCCAGCTCACGTACCGCTTTAATGGGCGGGTAGCCCAACCCTTGGGACCTACCAGCCCCAGGATGCGATGAGCCGACATCGAGGTGCCAAACCTCCCCGTCGATGTGGACTCTTGGGGAATAAGCCTGTTATCCCCAGGGTAGCTTTTATCCGTTGAGCGATGGCCCTTCCATGCAGAACCACCGGATCACTAAGCCCGACTTTCGTCCCTGCTTGAGTTGTCGCTCTCGCAGTCAAGCTCCCTTGTGCCTTTACACTCTGTGCGCGATTCCCAACCGCGCTGAGGGAACGCCTTTGGGCGCCTCCGTTACTCTTTGGGAGGCGACCGCCCCGTCAAACTGCCCGCCGACACTGTCTCTCACACTGGCTTACAGTGCCAAGTTAGAACTTCAATAGTCAAGGTGGTATCCCCTGCGTCGACTCCTTCGAGGCTGGCGCCCCGAATTCTCCGTCTCCCACCTATCTGTACATCCACTACCAAAATCCAATATCAGGCTGCAGTAAAGCTCCATGGGGTCTTTCTGTCGGTCGCGGGTAACCTGCATCTTTACAGGTACTTCAATTTCACCGAGCTCCTCGTTGAGACAGCGCTCAAATCGTTACGCCATTCGTGCGGTCGGAACTTACCCGACAAGGAATTTCGCTACCTTAGGACCGTTATAGTTACGGCCGCCGTTTACTGGGGCTTCGGTGCAAAGCTTCGGTTTCCCTAACTCTTCCTTAACCTTTCAGCACCGGGCAGGCGTCAGCTCCTATCGTCGGCTTGCGCCTTAGCAGGAACCTGTGTTTGTAGTAAACAGTCGCTTGAGCCGTTTCTCTGCGACCCCCGCCGCTTCGTTTTCACGCACCGCAGGGGTACCCCTTCTCCCGAAGTTACGGGGTCATTTTGCCGAGTTCCTTAACGAGGATTCTCCCGTGCGCCTTAGGATTCTCTCCTTGCCTACCTGTGTCGGTTTGCGGTACGGACACAGCACTCCCTCGTTAGAGGCTTTTCTTGACAGTGTGGGTGCCGCCACTTCGTTACTTAATTTCACTCCCCATCACCGCTCAGGCCTCACAGTACGGTTTTCCTGTACTGCGCACCCTTACGGCTTGGGCGCACTTTCCATCCGTGCGCTTGGCCTGCCCTCCTGTGTCACCCCTTCCTCAATCGGTCGTGCTGCGGTGCCGGAATATCCACCGGCTTTCCATCGCCTACGCATCTCTGCCTCGGCTTAGGACCCGACTAACCCTGAGCGGACGAGCCTTCCTCAGAAACCTTAAAGGCTTTTTCGGCGGGCAGGATTCTCTGCCTTATCGCTACTCATACCGGCATTCTCTCTTGTATGCGCTCCACCATCCCTCACAGAACAGCTTCTCCGCCCATACAATGCTCCCCTACCAACATATTCCTATGTTCCGCCGCTTCGGTGGCATACTTTAGCCCCGTTACATTATCGGCGCAGCACCACTTGACCCGTACTGATGAGCTATTACGCACTCTTTCAATGATGGCTGCTTCGGCTCCAGCTGGTTGTCTATGCAGTCCCACATCCTTTACTACTTAGTATCCACTTGGGGACCTTAGCGGACGGTCCGGGCTCTTTCCCTCTTGACAATGAAGCTTAGCCCTCACTGTCTGACTCCCAGGCTCTCATCTGACGGAATTCGGAGTTTGAATGGGTTCGGTAACCTTGTAGGGCCCCTAGCCCGATCAGTGCTCTACCTCCCTCAGTGCTGCCTGAGGCTAGCCTAAAGCTATTTCGGGGAGTACCAGCTATCTCCGGGTTCGATTGGCATTTCACCCCTACCCACAGCTCATCCCACAGCTTTTCAACGCTGACAGGTTCCGGGCCTCCCACGAAATTTTACTCCCGCTTCACCCTGGCCATGGGTAGCTCTGTACCCGGTTTCGGGTCTACAGCAGTGAACTTATTCGCCCTTTTCAGACTCGCTTTCGCTCGGCTCCGCACCTGAAGTGCTTAACCTTGCTCCCTGCCGCTTGCAACTCCGCCGGTTCATTCTTCAATAGGCACGCGGTCAGATCGCTCCTCCACTGCTTGTAAGCATACGGTTTCAGGTTCTTTTCTCCCTCCCGGGGGTCCTTTTCACCTTTCCCTCACGGTACTCCTCTATCGGTCGCTAAAGGTCTTTAGCCTTGGAAGATGGTCCTCCCTGATTCCCGCCGGATTCCTCGTGCCCGGCGGTACCCGGGAGTCATACTCAGCCAGTGCTTTTTGGGCTTCGGGTACAGGGCTCTCACCCTCTCTGGCGGGCCTTCCAAGACCTTCCTACCCGTTTGCTTTCTTCCTGGCCTCCGTGCCCTTGAACACGAACTCGTATCCCCCGCTACCCATCCCATGCAGCGACTGCAGTCTTCTGTCACATCGGATGTTTGGGCTCTTTCCCGTTCGCTCGCCGCTACTTGGAAAATCTCTCTTGATTTCTTCTCCTCGGAGTACTGAGATGTTTCAGTTCCCCCGGTTCCCCGCATACACTATCGTTTCATCTAGCCGTGCCGCAAGTTCCCCTGCGGCGGTTCCCCCCATTCGGGTACCTCCGGATCGTCGCTTCTGCTTGCCGCTCCCCGGAGCATTTCGCTGCTTGCCGCGCCTTCTTCAGCTCTTAGCGCCTAGAGCATCCACCGTATGCCTTTCTTTCTTGACCTCGTTTCACTGTGCAATTTTTCAAGGTGCAGTCTCCTGGTCCCTGATAACCAAACAGTACGAGAAGGGGTCTTACCCTGTGTTCCAGTGCGCTTGCGCACCTTCGACCTCGGGATTGCTCCCTAGAAAGGAGGTGATCAGCCGCACCTTCCGATACGGCTACCTTGTTACGACTTCACCCCAATCACCAACCCCACCTTCGACGGCTGCCTCCTTTACAGGTTCGCCCACCGGCTTCGGGTGTTGCTGGCTTTCGTGGTGTGACGGGCGGTGTGTACAAGGCCCGAGGAGCGTATTCCTGCGCGGCATGCTGATCCGCGATTACTAGCAATTCCAGCTTCATGCAGGCGGGTTGCAGCCTGCAATCGAACTGAGATCTGTTTTCTGAGGATTGGCTCCGGGTCACCCCTTCGCATCCGTTGTACAGACCATTGTAGCGCGTGTGTAGCCCAGGGCATAAAGGGCATGATGATTTGAAGCGTCATCCCCACCTTCCTCCGAATTGTCTCGGCAGTCTCCTTTGAGTGCTCAGCTTTACCTGCTAGCAACAAAGAACAGGGGTTGCGCTCGTTGCGGGACTTAACCCAACATCTCACGACACGAGCGGCGAGCAACCATGCACCACCTGTCTTCCTGTCCTCCCGAAGGGGAGCGTCCTACTTTCATAGAACTCCAGGAGATGTCAAACCCTGGTAAGGTTCTTCGCGTTGCGTCGAATTAAACCACATGCTCCACTGCTTGTGCGGGCCCCCGTCAATTCCTTTGAGTTTCAACCTTGCGGCCGTACTCCCCAGGCGGGGCACTTAATGCGTTAGCTGCGGCACGGGGAGGGGTCGATACCTCCTACACCTAGTGCCCATCGTTTACGGCTAGGACTACCGGGGTATCTAATCCCGTTCGCTCCCCTAGCTTTCGCACCTCAGCGTCAGTTGCAGACCAGAGAGTCGCCTTCGCCACTGGTGTTCCTCCTAATATCTACGCATTTCACCGCTACACTAGGAATTCCACTCTCCTCTTCTGCCCTCAAGAAATCAGTTTCAGCTGCACTCCGGAGTTGAGCCCCGGGTTTTCACACCTGACTTGGATCCCCGCCGTGCTCTTTACGCCCAATAATTCCGGACAACGCTTGCCCCCTACCGTATTACCGCGGCTGCTGGCACGTAGTTAGCCAGGGCTTCCTTCGGCGGTACCGTCACGGCTATATCCCTATAGCCCGTTCTTCCTGACAGAGTTTTACAATCCGAAAACCTTCTTCACTCACGCGGCGTTGCTCCGTCAGACTTTCGTCCATTGCGGAAGATTCCCCACTGCTGCCTCCCGTAGGAGTCTGGGCCGTGTCTCAGTCCCAGTGTGGCCGGTCACCCTCTCAGGCCGGCTATCCATCGTCGCCTTGGTAGGCCTCTACCCACCAACTAGCTAATGAAACGCGGACTCATCCTCAATCGGGCCGAAACCCTTTCCCAATCCTGCCATGCAGCAAGATCACCTATCCGGTATTAGCACCTCTTTCAAGTGTTATCCCGGGCTTGAGAGCCAGATTGTCCACATGAATTTTCACCCGTTCGCCGCTGCAGTCCCTACAAGTATATGGCCTGCCGCTCGACTTGCATGTGTTAAGCACGCCGCCAGCGTTCGTCCTGAGCCAGGATCAAACTCTCCGTGATATCCTGAAAGTCTGTCTTGACTCTCGTTTACTTCTTTCCCCTTCGTACTGTTCAGTTGTCAAGGACCAGAAAATCTCAAGAGGGAAAATGCATGCTCCCTGCGTTGAGATGCTTTATTATAGTATCATAATCAAAAACGCTTGTCAAACTAGATTTGCTGGTTTTGTAGTTATTCTGTGATAATGTCATGTTGAATTTATTCTGATAAAATGTCACCTATGAGAAGGGAGATATTCAACATGACTCAACAAGAAGTCAACCGGGTCATTAACCAAACGATTGATAAAGTAATTACCATCAAAACAGCGGCTGAGATGTTGGGCCTCAGTGAACGACAAGTGCTCCGTTTAAAAGGAGGGGTTTTGAACCACGGACCGTCGTTTCTCATCCATAAAAATCGGAGTCCGAGCACCCGCACGCTGTTTCTGATCCGCTTTGCACACATAGTCTCTCTCAAACAGACTAAGTATCCATCGGCCAATTTTGCTCATTTCCCGACTTTTAGCGGAGATGGAAGAGATCCATGTGAGTTATCCCACCGTTTACCCGCACGCTGGCTCAGGCGGGGATTAAAAGCCCCCAAAATTCATCGCCAGAAAAGGCACACCATCGTCGTAAAAGACAGGCAGGCATTCTGGTTCAAATGGATGCTTCCCCTTTTGCCTGGATTCCCAATGAAAAGCCCATCACATTGCATGGGGCAATTGATGATGCCACTGGGGCCATCTTAGGGCTGCATTTTTCGGAAAATGAGTGTCTGCATGGCTACTTTCAGGTGATGAATCAACTTCTCAAAGAATATGGCCGTCCGGCGAAATTGTACTGTGACCGCCACACCATCTTCTTTCTCCGAAGGATACGGCTGTCTCTCTAGAAGATCAGCTTCAAGGAGTCACTGAGCCTTTGACCCAATTCGGACGGGCCATGCAAGAGCTTGCCATTCAGATGATCAAAGCCCCGCTCCTCAAGCCAAGGGCCGTATCGAACGGCTCTGGAACACTATACAAAAAGTCGATTGCCGGTGATGTTTGAACTCAGTGGCATTACTTCCCTGGAACAAGCCAATGCCTTCTTACCGGAAATGATCCGCCATTTTAACCGATTTGCGGTGGTTCCGCAAGACTCCCTCCACGGCTTTTCGCCCGGTGGATTCTTCTTGTGATCTCACTACGGTGCTTTGTATCAAACATACCCGTACTCTCATCGACCAGGGCGCTTTTTCATACCAGGGTCTGCATTATCAGTTAATGCAGCACCATAAGTAAACCGAAGGTAAAGTGACAAATCTTGGATCATCCGCTTCAAGGAATCCGCTGCATCTACAAAGATGCGCTTTTCCAGACCGCCATTCTGGATCAAGGCTAAGAAAATGGATCTGGTTGAAAAATCAACCGCCCTGAAAATGGGTCCCCTCCATCGGCCGATCATCCCTGGCGAAAAAGTGCTAAAAACCCTGTCCCCCTTTATGGCTTCATGAGAGATGCTGAAATGCTCGCCATGTTGGATGATCTGTTTAGCTCCGTCCGTCCATGGGCATAGAGAGGATTTGCTTCAGACTGTCAAGGGCGAGCGGTCTTATTCGCTTGTGTACCCTTGACAGTCCCTGTGATTGTCCATCCTGTTTTTAGGTGCCTGTCCCATCAGGCACCTGCCTTCCGGCCAGGACAGGGAGTGGGACAGCGTCCCCACAAAATTCTTCAACTCTTTCTTGACTTATTCAAAGGGTATTCTCAGAATAATCTCGTCTCTTTTAGGTGACATTATCTCAGACTATTGACAACTAGATTTGCTGGTTTTTCAGCACTTTTCATCTACTCTGAGAAATATAATTCTGACCGATATCTCGTTATCGCTACTTGGACTTGTTTTTAACTTCCCAACCCGCCGCCCGGACATCGGGAAAGAAAAAGAGAAAGCCCTTACGGGCCTCCTCGTACTTGACTAAAATCGTTACTCTCGAGGTCTCATTTGCGGGAACAATATAACATCCCGGATGGATGCAGAATCCGTTAAAAGCATCACCAGCCGATCGATGCCGATCCCCATTCCCCCGGTGGGGGGCAGACCGTATTCAAGGGCGGTTACATAATCTTCATCCATCTGGTGCGCTTCATCATCGCCCTTTTCCCGTTCAGCCATCTGCTGCATAAATCGGTCTCTCTGATCCACGGGATCATTGAGTTCTGAAAACGCATTGGCCATTTCCCGGCCGAAAATGAACAGTTCAAATCGATAGGTCAGCCGGGGATCATCCTTCTTTTTCTTGGCCAGCGGTGAAATTTCCGTGGGATAATCCAAAACAAAGGTCGGCTGTATGAGGTTCTTCTCGACATATTCACCCCAGATCTCGTCCAGCACCTGGGAGCGAGTGGTGTTGGGTTCAACCGTCAATTTCAGGCTTCTGGCAGCCGCTCGGGCTTCTACATCCGAATGAATGCTCATAAACTCGACTCCGGCATACTGCTTTACGGCATCCAGCATGGTTACCCGCTCGTACGGGGGAGCCAGGTTGATTTGCTCTCCCTGGTAAGTAATCTGAGCAGTTCCCAAAACTTCCTTGGCTGTATAGTAAATGATATTCTCGGCCAGCGCCATCATATCTTCATAGTCCGCATAGGCCTGATAAAGCTCCATCATCGTGAATTCCGGATTGTGTTTCGTCGATACTCCTTCGTTTCTGAAGTTGCGATTGATTTCGTAGACTTTTTCCAGCCCACCAACGGTCAAACGCTTCAGGTACAATTCCGGCGCAATCCGCAAAAACATCTTCATGTCCAGAGCATTGTGGTGGGTCACGAAGGGTCGCGCCGTGGCGCCGCCAGCAATGGGATGCATCATGGGTGTTTCAACTTCCAAAAATCCTTCCCGGTCCATATACCGGCGAATGGCCTGGATAATTTTTGTTCTACGAATAAAGGTTTCGCGAACTTCCGGATTGACAATCAGATCCAGATACCTTTGGCGATACCGCAGGTCCACGTCCTTTAAACCGTGCCATTTTTCAGGCAGCGGACGCAGCGCTTTGGATAGGACGGTAAACTCTTTCACGGCAATGGATATTTCGCCTCTCCGGGTGCGGAATACTTTCCCTTCCACGCCAATGATGTCCCCTGTGTCCACCAGCCGGGTATACACTTCGTAGGGCTCATCTCCCAGATCATCTTTTCTGAAGTACAATTGGATTTTTCCTGTCATGTCCTGGAGATCCGCAAAAGCTGCTTTCCCGTGTTCACGTCTGCTCATAATCCGCCCGGCTATTTTCACTTCAGAACCTTCGAATTCATCAAATTTCTCAATAATTTCACAGGCTTCAGCGTTGCGTGTAAACTTATCCCCGTATGGGTCAATACCCTTTTCGCGAAGCTCATCGGCTTTGCTCATGCGCAAAGCGACCAGTTCGTGTATTTCATCCATACTGAATTCTTCCGTCATAGGTAGCCCTCCATTTGGTTTGTTATCGGGCGATGGCCAATATTTCGTACTTCATGATACCAGCCGGGACTTTCACTTCCACCGTGCTTCCGGGAGGAAGTCCCAGCAGTGCTTTTCCAACCGGCGATTCGTTGGAGATCTTGCTTTCCCGTGGATTCGCTTCAGCAGAACCCACGATTAAATACTGGAAAATATCTCCGGATTCTATATCTTTCAATGTCACTTTGCTGCCCACATTGACCTGGGTGGTACTGATATCATCATCGTCAATCAAACGAGCTCCCCGCAGCATTTTTTCCAAGGTTAAAATTCGCCCTTCAATAAATGCCTGTTCATTCTTGGCGTCCTCATATTCGGAGTTCTCGCTGATATCACCGAATTCCCGAGCCTGTTTGATCCGTTCAGCTACCTCCCTGCGTTTCACTGTTTTCAGATGTTCCAGCTCGGTCTCGAGTTTGTTCAGGCCGCCGGCCGTCAAAATGACTTCTTTTTCTGCCATTGTTTTCGCTCTCCTTTACCTGTACTCATCATGCTTTTCATATAGAATAAAGGACCCCATTTGCTATGGATCCATAAGGCCGAACTGGCATCACACTGAGACGAAAATTAGTATCAGGACAGCATCCTGATACATGTTTCGGACTATGTAGACAGCATTTGTGTCTTCCTAATTATAAGACCATGCCCAAACTTTGTCAATCATACCCAAATGCAAATCAGACGCTCTTAAACTCTGATGATTGAAAATTCATTTTTCTATTCTACAAATATCATTTCATTCCTCTATTTTTTCAGTAATTCCGTAAATCTCCGCCTTTTCCATCTTCCAGGGATGGAAAAGGAAGGAGAGCGCGCTCTCCTTCCTGACAAATTCATCCTATGCGTTGAGCTTCATTCGCCGTTCTGCAGCATTCTTTCGGATCCGGTCGATATCCTCTGGCATCAACGCTTTCTCAAAACTGCGGAACCCGGCAAGCTTGAACCCGTGCTTGTCAGCCAGCTGTGATATTTCTTCGATCTGCTGCATGGTCATGTCTCTTCCTAAAGAGAAGTTTTCATAGCGCTTCTCCAAGGCGAGAATCATAGTTTCGGACATGCAGGCATACGCATTCTTGGGCGGGAAGCCGAAGTTGAAATTAAAGTCCACATCTCCTGGCGGTTCCACAACCCCGCCTTCAATAACCAGGACATCATCCCGGGTTTCACTGACGGCCTTGGATACACTTCGAGGACGAGCCACATCGCACACAATGGCTCCGGGTTTCAGATCTTCACCATCAATCAACGCTTCCACCGCGCTGCTGACTGCCACAATTACATCGGCGTTCATCACGGATTTTTTTACGTCTGCTGAAACATTGACGGAGGCATCATATTCGGCTGTCAGCCTGGACGCCAAGCCATCCAGTTTTGATTCATCTCTGGCCACCAGGGTGAGATTTCTTCCGTCACGGGCCATAATCTGGGAACAGACACTGCCGATGGCACCGGTAGCCCCAAGGACCACCACCTGAGCCTGATTCATATCAATATCCATCAAAGCCGCTGCTTTTTCAGTTCCCTGCAGAGCGGTGGCAACAGTATAGCTGTTTCCTGTGGTTACGGCAATATTCAGATGCTTGGCCACCGTAATGCCTGCATCCCCAACCACTGATGTAAAGGCACCCAGCCCAACAATTTTAGCTCCTTGTTTTTCTGCAATTTTCCCCGCCTGGATAATCCGGTTCATCACAAAAGGCAGCGGAAGACCCGTCATTTGTGCGGGCGTCAGGGGGACAGCGACAAACCAGCCCTCTGCTTCATTGTAGTCGGATTTAACCCCGGTGATGTGAGACACTTTCAGGGGAGGAACCATCTTAAACAAACTTTCGAGTACTGAATCGGGCAGGTGTTTGGCAAATCCGAACTTTCGGGATATATCCCGTACTGTTATGGGATGCAAGATAAAACCGAATTTCTCCATGTAGATCCCCTTCCTAATTATCGTTTAGATGCTCTATTCTCGGTGCAAATCCAATCCTGTCCAGAAGTTCACTGTAATCCTGGGGGGTCAGGTCTTTGTAGTTCTTGTCGGATAAGGCCACTAGAACTCCTTCCATTACATTGGTCCCGAAAGAACGACCATTCAATTCCGGTGTGGTGGTAATCAGTGTGGATACACCCCTGGATCGGAGTTCTTCCACATCATCTTTGGTCACCGTGTTGGTAATGATAATTTTACCTTCCATCTTTTCCGGCATGTACCGCCGGATAAAATGGAAGTCCCCCGCGATTATTTCGTTTTCATGGTAATAGCGTGCGTATTTGGGCTGTACCTTTTCTTGTTTCGATCCGGTGGGATACAGCATGCTGAATGGTAGTTTGCTGATAATCGGACCGAGAATTGAGGCGGCCAGGTGAAGGCTCCCTAAAGAATGAATGGGCAGCGGCAGCCCCACCACAAAAATCAAATCGCCGAAAGTCATCCTGCTCCCTACTTCCGTAAGAGCTTCAGCCATACCGAATCGATCCACTCCGCAGACCATCAAAACCTTCCGTCCCCGAAAATCAATTTTCTTCTCTTCCTGCAGATAGTAGATGACTCGGCGCTCCAGAGTGTTTTTCAACCCGCTGCCGTCAACAATTGGTGTGATTTTTGCCGCTTTGGCGATGGGAACCGCATCCCTGAGAACATAGCGCTTCTTTCCAGCCCATACATACAGGTCGATTCCGCCCATTCCGAATGCATCCACTTTCCCATCCATTTCCTGAATCAGCTGGATGGCTTTATGCTGATCTCCATCCGTTCCGATTCGTTCGATCCGTACCTGTTCGCCGAGTATCTCCAATTCCGCAACACTGTTTCTTTTTGAGGACCCAAGGCTTACACTGACAATATTCTTCATTGATATGACCTCCAGTATGATATCCTCACTTTTGAACGCTACGGATGATATCTCTGATTGTGTCCGGTTCCACCCGGATATCGCTTCCGATGGGTGACCGGCCAATCTCTACACTGATCACTTCCTTGTCCAGCAGTCCTTCCACCAGGGCCACTCGTTTGTTGGATGCCATAATAATAACCACATCAAAACTGCGGATGTCAGAAAGGATTTTCATGATTTCATCAAAAACCTGAAGCCCGCTTTTGTCCTGGACAAACCCCCACCGTTCCTTTTCGGTCAGCAGAAGTGTAAACTCGACACCTTCCTCCACGGCTACTTCCTCGATCTCTTCTTTATTGCTGATCGGGAACCCAATCAAGGCAATCCGTTTGCCTCGTCGTACTTCAGCCAGAGTCTCCAGTCGAGAAACAAAACTTCGATCAGTACCGATCTCATCGGCGATTTCCTGCTGGGACCACCCACGGCTTCGCAAGGAAAAGATCTTGTCGATTACCTTGATGACTTTACTGCGGCTGATTATTTTATCTCCAATTCGAACAAAATCCACTGCAGCACCTCCTTGCCTAGTGTGCACATTTTTGTGTTCATTGATATTGTACCAGTCCGGTCCGTGAAAATCAATATGCTTCCATTGAAAAAGGGACAGCCCTACGCTGCCCCCTTATGTCTTGTATAACAGTTGGTTCATTGGCGAACCAGATGTTCACCGTACTCCAAAAGAATAGACTCCATCTCCGCCAGTGTCATGGCTCGATTGATTTTTACCCGGATCTCAGTAGATCCTTTCAGCCCTTTGATATACCAGGAAGCATGTTTTCTCATCTCTTTGACGCCGGTGCTTTCCCCTTTGTAATTAACCAGGTTGTGCAAATGCACAATGGCTGTGGCAATCTTTCCGTACACAGAAGGCGGAGGGGGTACGATCCCGGTTTCCAGATAGGCCTTCCCTCGTGAGAAGATCCAGGGGTTGCCCATGGCGGCACGTCCAATCATCACCGCATCGCACCCGGTCTGATTAATCATTTTCAGAATATCCTCCGGATCATTGATATCTCCATTGCCAATCACAGGGATCTGCAGGGCGTCTTTCACTCGGGCGATGCAATCCCAGTCCGCCTTACCGGCGTAGTACTGATCCCGGGTCCTGGCATGAACGGCCACTGCTGATGCACCTTCTTTTTCGCATATCTGGGCAATTTCCACCGTATTGACATGATCCGGATCCCATCCTTTACGAATCTTCACCGTGACAGGCACTGAAACGGTGTTTACCAATTCTGCAATGATTCGCCGTACCCGATCCGGGGTTTTCATCAGGTATGAGCCTTCTTGATTCTTTACGATCTTTGGCACTGGACAGCCCATATTGACATCAATGATGTCTGCGCCGCGTTCCACCGCCATTGCAGCTGCTTGAGCAAGAACAGTCGGCTCTTTTCCAAACAACTGCACTGCTGTGGGTTTTTCTTTGGCTGAAATATCCAGTATCCGCTGTGTCTGACGATTATGGTGAAGAAGGCCCTGGGCGCTGATCATTTCTGTGTACACCAGGGCAGCTCCGAATTCTTTTACGATTTGCCTGAATGGGTAATCGGTTACTCCAGCCAGAGGAGCCATGATCAATGGATTGTCCAAAACCACAGTTCCGATTTTCATCAAGAATCCCCTTTCGGTGCAATCTCTGTTCATTGTATCATAATCAAATAGAAAAAGCTTCTGCATGAGCAGAAGCTTTCTTTTGGATTCAACCTATTCGATGCTGATGGCTCCCATGGGGCAGCCGTCGGCAGCAGCTCGGACTCCGTCTTCCCATTCGCCTTTAATTTCATCTACATACACTTCGCTTTTTCCGCTTTCCCCCAGACGGAATACCTCGGGGCAGGTTCCTGCACACGCTCCGCAGCCAATGCAGTCATCTTGATTCACTCGTGCTTTCATGGTTTCAACGCTCCTCTCTCCATTGCGTAATTGGATTCAGCACAGCCTTTGACAGCTCCCTGACATCCATTGGGATCCCCACGATCTCTCCCTGATACGACCGGTCTGTCAGACAGTGCTATTCGCTCCACTCAGGGATGGACATGGGTGATAGTTCTTCCATGGACCGGCCCGCCCGGTCATATTTTTCGGCTTGAGGCCACAATCGTTCCAGCATCTTCTGAAAATCTTTCGCAATCTTCTCTTCATCCATGTGGAGCAGTTTCCCGTCTTCAACAAGGAACTTCCCGTCCACCATGACTTTGTCCACGTCCTGGCCGTTTGCATTGAAAACTATGTTCTTGATGGGATCTCTCAGAGGCGACATCCTCAGTGTATCTGTTTTGAAGAAGACCAGATCCGCCTTGGCTCCTTTGGCAATCCGCCCGATGTCATCCCGATTGAGAGCTTTTGCACCGGTCAGCGTTGCCGCATCAAATACCTGTCTGGCCGTGGCCGTCGCTGTATCCTGATCGTGAATTTTCGAGGCAACGGCTGCAATTCTCATTTCGTTCAGCAAATCCTGGGGGAAAGTATCGGTTCCCATGGCCACCGGAATGCCCATCTTCAGATACTTGGACAATGACTCCAGGATGATGGATCTGCGGGCAAATACCCACGGGCAGTGTGCCACATACGCTTTTGCTTCCGCCAAAAGCTCAAGATCTCTGTCTCCCGGATACGCCACAGAGCTGTGACCGCTGATAAAAATGCAGTGGCCTATGATCAAATTTTCATTTAGAATGCCCAGTTCGTGAAGCCATTCAATGGGAGTCATTCCGTAACGTTCCATGATCTCTCTAAACTCTACCAGAGACTGGGCGGCATGAACCTGCAGTCTGACCCCTAGTTTTTCAGCGTATTCTTTGGCTGCTGCAAACAGTTCGGGAGTCACCGTATCGATCTGGTAGGGACTCAGCATTGAACTGATCCTGCCATCGTATGTACCCTTCACTTTGTCGATGAAATCAACAGCATATTCCAGGCTTTTCATCCCGGCTTCTTCATTCCATTTGTAGTGCACCTTTTTCCCGTCCGGAGTGTACCAGGATCCCGATTTGAAAGCGGGAACGACATACCCTCTCAGACCGCTTTCTCCAATAATTTTGTGAGCAATGTCCGCATTCTGTCTGTTCAGTTCAACAACCGTGGTCATGCCGGTTTTGATCATTTCAGCCGCTGAAAACTCACCGCACAGACGAAAATCATCTTCGGTTGCAGCGCTGTCAATGGCTCCGTAATCATAGAGCGCACTCATCCCAAACTGCCGGCTTCCCGTGTCTTCAAAGAAGCTTTTGTTCATCGGGCTGTTCATCATATGAGCATGAACGCTGACGAATCCTGGAGAAATCACATGCGAGGAAGCATCCACCACTTTATCCACCGGCTGGGCATAATCCTTGCCCACATGGATCACAGAGTTTCCTTCAATGACAATAACCCCGTTTTTCAGCAAAGCGTGCTCTTTTCCATTGAATGCAATGATCCAACCACCCTTAATCATTGTTTTCTTTCCAGCAGACAAATTCATCGCTCCTTTCTAAATCTTCATAGAAATCATAATTCTCTGGTAACCGGTAGATCCCTGCTTCACCTTTAAAAACGGATTCGGCAGTCTACTGTGACAAAACGGTCGCTTGCGGCATCGTAGATCAGAGGATTCAGATCCATCTCCGTGATTTGAGGAATCTCCATCAAAACCCAACTGAGACGCGAGATTAAATCGGCCAGCTTTTCAATATTGACCCCCTGACTTCCCCGATAGCCTTTCAGCAGCGGGTAACCGGTGAGTTTTTCCATCATCGCCGCAGCCTGCATCGGGCTGACAGGAGCATATCCGAATGAAATGTCTCGAGATATTTCCACATGGGTACCCCCCAGTCCCACCATGATACCGTGGCCCAGCGACGGATCTTTCACCGCCCCGATAATCACTTCCAAGCCGGCAGGTATCTGTTCCTGGACGGTAACACCGTTCGCCCCGGGGAACTTGGCAAGCATTTCATCCATAACCTCTTTCAGTTCTTCACCGGAGCCAATGTTCAGGACCACTCCCCCTACATCGGTTTTGTGAATGATCTGCGGATGATTGATCTTTGCTACCACAGGGTATTTGTGCACTCGTTCCGAAATCTCGTTAGAATTTTGCAGGGTAGCCGTCTGGGCCAAATCAAATCCAAACTCCTGCAGCAATCTTCGGCTGCTCTCTTCCGGAAGATACTCCCCGGAATGAGTATCTGCTAGGAATGCTCTCATTTCCGCCACTTTCGATTTTTCCAGACGGTTCCTTTGGGACTGCCTATCCACTGTATTCTGATCCATCTTCATCATGGCCAGAATGCTGGCCGTCTCTTCCGGGTATACAAAGGAAGGAATCCCGGCTTCAATCATCACTTTTCGGCCTGCTGCTCCCAGTGTCGGTCCAAAGAAACAAGTCAGTACGGGAACATCGATTTGCTTCAGTTCATGGATGACGGATTCGGCCACCTTTCCCGTGTCGATGGTGGCGGGAGGAACACAAATTAGCAGCAGGGCATCATAGAGATGGCTCTCTGCCGCAGTTTTTACGGCTATGGAATACTGCTCCGGCAAAGCGGGGGCCACCAGATCCACCGGATTGCCGGTGGACGCTTCGGGAAGAAGGCTCCCGGCAAGAGTGCTCCGGGTCTCCGAGTCAAGAAGCGGCAGTTCGAATCCCTGTTCATTGAGCATATCCGCAACCAATATCCCGGGGCCGCCGGCATTGGTTACCACGGCCACTCGTTTTCCCTGGACAGGGGGCATTTTGCTCAGGGCATCCGCCAGAAGAAATGCCTCATTGAGGGTCTTCACGCGAATAGCCCCGCTTTGAGCCAGAAGGGCATCCGCCACCTGATCATTTCCAGCCAGGCTGCCGGTATGGGAAGATGCCGCCTGGGCGCCGGCGGAAGTTCTGCCTGCTTTCATAATGATTACCGGTTTCTTTTCTGTGATGCGGCTGACGATATGAACGAAACGAGCAGGTTCTGTAATTTCCTCCAGATAAAGCAGTATTACTTTGGTCTGCTGATCGTCCGCCAACAGAGGCAGCAGGTCGCTGCATGTTGCATCAGCCTGGTTACCCAAGGACGCAATGATGGAAAATCCGATACCCATGGATGAAGCAAAATCAACCATGGCGGCTCCCAGCGCCCCGCTTTGGGTAATGAAACCGATCCCACCCCGCGGCGGAATTCCCTGAAGAATATTGGCATAGAGCAGACTGTCCGGGTCGGTATTGGCAATACCCATACAGTTTGGCCCCAGCAGTCTCATATTGTATTGATCCACAATATCCAGAAGTTCTTTTTCCCGCGCTTTCCCGTCTTCACCCGTTTCCCTGAATCCTGCGGATATACAGACAATGGCTTTTACTCCCGCCTGGCCGCATTCTTTCGCCGTGGCCAGTACACCGGATGACGGAACAGCGATCACAGCCATGTCCACCGGCTGCGGTATATCGGCCGCAGAGGCATACCCGGCAACCCCCAGGACTTCTTCGCCCCGACGGTTGACTGCAAACAGCTGCCCCTTGAATCCCCCTTGAACCAGGTTATGGACAATGGCGTGTCCGATACCGCCTCGGGAAGAAGCCCCAATGACGGCAATACTCTGCGGCCGGACAAAGGCTGCCATGTCCCTTTTATACTTTGGGACGCGTGTTTCCCAACTTTCCAGTCGTATTCCATGGGGAACCTTTTCTCCGTGATAATAGATACTGCCCTCTTCATCTTCACTGAAAGCACCAGTGGCAATTTCGTAGATGGTTCGGGCAGCCAGGGCTCTGGACTGCTTGTTGACTGCGCTGAGATAGTGTCTTTCCCCGTCATTCCCCTTCAGTCCCAGCTCTTTGTCCACAGGAACCCCGGGGGATATCATCAGCAGCGGGCCGCCATCCAGTTTCTTGGTGGCCACGTGGGCAGAAGAGTGAAGAGTATCCACGTCAGCATCCAAAGCATCCCGGATTCCATGGGCTCCGGCAAAAAGACGATGACCGTCTTCTTCCACAGAAAGATCCGCCGGATGGATGTTCACCACCCGGTACGTATCGACGATGATGTCTGTCGTCGCCCAGACATACCCGGCCAGCAAAATGACATCGGGCTGGAAGGGTTCAATCAGCTGGATAACTTCCCGGTCAAACGCAGCCCGGACACTGCGGTCTTTCAAAGGCGCATTGTGATCCTTGTGAAACTGGCGCAGGTCTTTGCTGACATGGGGGAAATTATACTTTTGAGCCGTTTCCACGGCTTTGGAATCCGGATTGTCCGAAAAAACCCCCACGACTTCGAAAGGTGATCCTTCGAAGGTTTTTTCCAACTCTTGCTGTAATTCCAATATTTTCCATAATGTGTTGCCCGATCCCGAGGCAAAACCCAAAACCCGTAGTTTTCCTTTTCTCGGATTGTGGAGCGGTACCAGCATGGTCATCCCCCTTTGACTTTGATTGGACTGTTATCGGTCCTCTTCTCTCTTGTCGCGCAAAGCGGCTACCAGGACTTTGTTCCCGGATTTCTCCATCAGATGTTTTTCCAGATCCATTCCGGCATCTTCGCTGATAGCACTGAGAGCATCCAGCGCCAGCATCCGCCGATACACATAGAGCGGATAGGTATAATAGAAGGAGTACTTTCCTTTTTCATCAAACGCTGGATGGAACAGACGCAGCATGCTTTTGCGAATCGGCCGGCCGTAGGTGTGTATACTGATGGAAGTCTGGCTGCCCAATGATCGCATGCTGTGCGGCCCTTCATCCAGCGGGAGAACGTAGAATACTTCCCCCTTTTTATACTTCTTGGGTGTTTTTGGTTCCAGCATCACCCGATGATCTTCCGCACCCAGCCACCGATACTTGGTTTCTTCAATGTGTCCGCGGTACAGCCCGACGATTCCCCAGGATCCATGGTCATGGATGGGATAGGGAACATGCGGTGCCCACACGAAAACATGCATGGAAAAGTCTTTGTCCGGATCTCTGTACAGACTGAATCCGTTGATATCCTGAGGCAGAAATTGTTCCGGCTCCTCTATCACGGCAGATTGGGTGAGCAAATCTATGAGCAACTCATCATTGCTCATTAGCTTTTCCTTCCAACTCATAACTTTGTGGATCTTCTCATCTTGATCCATGGTGCTGCTGCTTATTTCTTTGACTGCTTCCAAATACTCTTTCATGGAAATACTACTCATTTTTTTTGATCTCCTCCTCTGTCCAGCTTCCCCACTGTCGGTAGTGGTTCCAGATTTGATATTCAGGATTCTCTTTTGAATCCGCATTCTCTTCATTCAGATACAAGGCCATTTTTCGCTCAGCTTGGTACAGTTTGCGATCTTCTCCCACCGGGCAGACTTTAATACAGATCCCGCAGGGATAACTCCGTCTGCGTGTCAGGTCCTCAGCCCGCTGCGCACATTTTAACGAATCAAAATCCGGTTTTGTGCGGTCATTTCTGGGGGACAGAGCATCCACAGGACAGCAGCGAACACAGGCCTGGCAGCGGATACACAGTTCTGAGGTCATGACGTCCTTGCCGGACAGGTCCTGATCGGTAAACACAGATACCCACCGTACCCTGGGCCCGAATTCCGGGGTCAGCAGCACATTGTTCATGCCAATGGACCCCAGGCCGGCATACTTGGCCGCATACACATGGGAAAAGGCTGCGCGCGGTTTCTCCTTGATAATGCGGATATGTCCGTATCCATCCCTGGGAAAGGAGTAGGCTGCCGACCCATTCCTGCCCAAAAAACGGGTAAGATGATAGGCCAACCCATCCAGTTCCCGGTTGACCGTATTGTACAGCTCCATATGGATGGATGATGGCGTTGTCTCAACCACGGGAAGCGGCATCCCCATGCCAAAAACTATGACGGATTTTGCCTGGGGGAACAACCTGCCCGGGCGAAATTCTGGACGAACTTCATCCCATTCGTCCCAGCGTGATACGGAAGCAAAACCAACCAAATCCGCTCCCCGCATCGTCAGGAATTCGATGATTCGTTCCTTCAGATGTTCGTTTTGATTCATACAGCCCACCTCCAAGGAAAATATTCAAGCAAAGGATTTCTCATTCTTTTGACGAAATGACTCATCAGAATGAATATTACAGGAGGGATCGTTATGGATTGTATCATCATGGCTATTCGCGTTGACCAGAGAACTACCCATGCGGCTGAAGTCCAGGCACTGCTGACTGAGTTTGGTTGTTACATCAAAACCCGGGTCGGTTTTCATGAAGCACGCAAGGACTTTTGCGGAGAAGACGGAATCATCATTCTCCATATGTGCGATGAAGATGGATCTTCTGCGAAAACGCTTCATGCCGAGCTGAACCAGCTGGAAGGAGTTAAAGCGTCTTTTGTGTCTTTTGACTGCTAGTTTATTATACCATAATTTACCCTGAACGATGTTGAAACGATTCCAATATGAACCGGACCCAAACAAAAAGAGGGGACCCTTTTTTACCGCAACTCCCCTCTTTTCTCTATGCCGTTCTGAAAGCACGTTACGCCTCTTCCCCAAGCAGTGCTTCGATCTGCCCTTGTGCATCCTCCAGCAAATGGGCCCCGTGGGACAAGAATGCTTTTTCAAATGGATACTTCAGCATCCTGGCTATATTCTGTCTGGCCAGTTTGACGTCCTCTGAATAGACAGCCGGTGGAGAGATCAATATTTTGTCATAACCCCCGGCTCCGAATACACTGTCTCCGGCCAGTATGGTCTTGTTCTTTTCATGGTACAGAGCCATGTTGCCGGCGGTATGCCCGGGAATATGAATTACCCGCAGCGTATCCGCCACCAGATCCCCGTCTTTCAGCAGCCGGGTCATGGGTACTTTGATTTTCTCGGCCTCCAGTTCATGGGCTGCAAACTCCATGTCCGGCATTTTCTCGGCCATGATTTCTAGCCCGCCTGTGTGATCCTGGTGGTAATGGGTCAAAACGACCATGCTGATGTTCATGGGCTCCACAGTACGGACCAGCTCTTCGGCAGTATCCGGCAGACCGGTGTCAATCAACACGGCCCCTTTCGGTGTTTCGACTACAAAAGCTCTGAACTGCCGTTCATTGGAAAACAATTGTATTTCTTTTATTCCAGGTTCCAAATCCACTACATTAATCATGGCTTTCCCTCCTGACATGATATCCTTGTTCATTCCAAGCCTGCACGGCTTCCTCCAAACATTCTTCCTTCAAAAGGATGTAGTCCGTATTGTAAGTTGATACGGTAAATATGCTGATTCCCCGGTCTGCCAAGGGCTGAATGACTTTCAAAAGCACCCCTACCAGTGAAAAATCCAGCACGCCGCGGATACGAGTGACACACCATCCTGTCTCTTTCTGCAGAGTTTCCGGGATTCTATCGACACGGCAGATCAGGGAAACCTCCTCATCGGTTTCGGTAACCGACCAGAATCCGCCACGATCTTTGGGAGGTGCCATGCTTTGGCCTTTGGGAATCTGGCAGACAGCATACTCCCCTGCCAGAATTTCGATCTCCATGATCATTCCTCCCGTTTTTGAAGCTGAAAAATATTTTCGTACCCGACGATGGTTTTGGGCTCCGGTCGAGAGAATGTCTTTACTTTGCTGGTCTTTTTCCCCAGGTCAAAAAGACTCTCCGCCATTTTTACTGCAGCCGCCACTCCATTGATGACGGGTACTTTCAGTGTGTTTTCCAACTCATCCTCCAGCCCGGCCATGCCGGCACACCCAAGCAGCAGTGCTTCAGCCCCATCTTCACGAACCGCTATCTCACCGGCCCGTTTCAGCTCCCGGATACCCGTTGCCGGATCGTTTTCAAAATCCAGAACGGACAACCCGGTCGAACGCAAAGAAGCGCATCTTTCCCACAAGCCATATTTCCGGATCAGCTCTTCAGTAATCATCTGAGATCGAGCCAGTACAGTAAGAACTGAGAATTTGGGAGCCAGCATACAGGCAGTCAGCATGGCAGCCTCAGCAATCCCGATCACCGGGGCTGATGTAATCTCTCGTGCAGCATACAAACCCGGATCTCCGAAACACGCAATAATGTATGCGTCGTATGAATCCTTTTCACCCAGCAGAACCTCTTCCAAAACCCCCACAATGGCCAGCTGTTCATCGTAATAGCTTTCAATGGAAACGGGGCCTGCAGCGGGGCTGACAGCCACAATCTCAGTGCTGCTCCGGGCAGCTCCAACGGCAGACTCTTGAATGGAATGAGTCATTTCCCACGTGGTATTGGGATTGATGATTTTGATTCTCATCGTAGCCCTCCTTAGATACTCAAGATAAGGATACTCAAGATTATAACTTGGAACTGAAATATCTCCCCGGATTGCTGCGGCACCGAAGAGAATCGATCCGGCGCAGGCTTTCCCCTTTGTTAAAGCCTTTGGAAGCTTCGCAAGTAAGCCGGATCCAATTTTCTATGCACAAATTTTCCAGTTCCCGCTTGTGCTGTTACCTGCCCATTCTCAATGACCGCCTCGCCTCGGACATAGGTGGAAACCACAGAGCCTTTTGACTTCATGCCTTCCCAGGGATTGTATTGGGTATCCAGATGCAGCTGATCGTAAGTCGATATTTTTTCCTTCTCGGGGTCCACCAGGATCAGATCCGCATCGAAACCAATCTGAATATCTCCCTTTTGCGGATACAAGCCGAATAGGCGGGCTGCATTGTAGCTGGTTACCCGAACGAGATCATTCCAGGTCAATGTTCCCCCATTGACACCATACGATACCAGTACATCGAAGCGGCTTTCCATGCCGGTTAAACCATTGACCACTTTATGGAATTCCGGAACCAGGTTCCCCTCCCGGTCGGTCTGGAGTGGGGCTTTCTTTGCATCGGCAGAATAGTTGCAGTCATCGGAACCCGTTACCGACAAAACCCCCCGGCTCAATCCATCCCACATGGCCTCCACATGCTCTGCACTGCGCAATGGGGGGCTGCATATGTACTTGTAGCCATCATCCCGCTTCAACATGTCTTCTGTCAGAGACAGATAGTGAGAGCAAGTCTCAGCGTAGACAGGATGTCCTTCCTTCTGAGCCTGAGCAATGGCTTCCATACCCCCTTGGGTGGACACGTGATAGATAAATATGGGGCAATTCACTCTTTTGGCAAAATAGATGGCCCGGTGAATGGCTTCTTCTTCGGAAATCGGCGGCCGGGTGCGGGCATGAGCATGCCAGTCCGTTCTTCCGGCAGCGACTGCGTCATCAATGAATGACTCCACAATGTCATTGTTTTCTGCATGGACTCCCGGCAGAGCATTCCATCGGCGTGCTTCTTCAAGAACCTTGAGCAGTATCCCATCATGAGCTTGCACACCCTGTTTTCGATAGGTCATGAACATCTTAAATGTTGGTACTCCGTATTCAACCAAATGTTTGATCTCATCAATAATCCGAGTGGGCGCTTCCACAATGCGGGGGTGGAACGAGTAGTCAATTACAGCCCGACTCCGGGCCTGGTCATCCTTTTCCCGAACGGAGTCAAGCATGGACTGCCCGATGGCTGTATTGGTAAAGTCCAGGATGGTTGTTACACCACCGACAGCTGCCGCCACCGTTCCGCTGTAAAAATCAGCCGCTCCCATCTGACCCATAAACGGCGACAGAAAATGGACATGCATATCAATTAACCCCGGCATGACCATCAGGCCGTCTGCTGAAACCACCTTTTTTCCTGGAAGCTTTGTGTCTGGTGAGACAATGGTGTCAATCTTGCCATTGCGAATTCCGATACTGCCGCGGTATGATTTTGCTGCAGTGACAATCAACCCGCCTTGAATCACAAGGTCCATCATGCCAATCCCGCCCCTCTTCTGATCAATCTATCATCCATTTTCTTCAGAACTAAGAAATTTCCTTCACGGAAGAAAAAGAGGGCAGGCCCTACGGCCTCCCCCTTGATGGGTTCATGTATATGAAGATGCGTGGTCAGCCCCAATCTGCTGCCCTATTCCTGTGGATCCTGATCAATGCTTACAATGGTCTGAAGCAGCACATCCGCTCCATGGGTAATATCATCCCAGTCGGTCCATTCGTCGGGAGAGTGACTGATTCCCCCATGGCTGGGCACGAAGATCATGGCCGTGGGAGTCAGGTACGACATGGCCACCGCGTCATGTCCGGCTGCACTGGGCATGATGTTGTATTCAATATCATATTTCTCGCAGGCTTCCTTAATTTTCTGCTGGATTCCGGGATGGAGGCGAACCGGTTCCTTTTCCACAATTTTTTTGAAAGAAACCCCGCCTAGGGTTTCGGAAAAATGTCGGAGACGCTCATAGACAAGTATCGGATCCCACGCATTGATATCTCTGAATTCCACCGTCATCCGGACTTCCCCGGGGATCACGTTGATGGCATTGGGCTTAACCTGAATAGAGCCCACGGTGCCCACCATGTCTGCACTTTCTTCCCGGACATAATCCTGGACAGCTAGGATAATCTTGGCTGCTTTCACCAGGGCATCATCCCGTTTATCCATGGGCGTCGATCCCGAATGGTTGGCTTCACCCTGGATGATAACTTCATACCGATAGATTCCGACTATACCATAGACAATCCCAATGGGAACGTTTTTTTGTTCCAATATCCCGCCTTGCTCCACATGCACTTCCAAAAATGCTTTCATGGTTTTCGGGTTCCTTTTGGCGGAGTAGAGGTTGTCCAGATCCAATCCGAAGGCCTGAAGATTTCCATTCATGATCAGGCGCTGCTGATCGGTTAAGGCATCCAGGTGGATCTGCCCGGCCA
Source organism: Candidatus Sumerlaeota bacterium (assembly GCA_040766585.1). Lineage (GTDB taxonomy): Bacteria > Bacillota > SLNR01 > SLNR01 > SLNR01 > JAXGQE01. The sequence goes on along the minus strand of JAXGQE010000008.1, from coordinate 60,024 downwards.
TGGCCCGGCTCCCGAATGTTCCGCCCAAAGCACTGCCTTCTTCAGCTGAAAAGGAGATGATCTCAAAGGGGTGCTTCAGTCTGATTCCATTCTCCTGGAGTGTACGGATACACTCTATGCCGCTAAGTACACCGATGGTTCCGTCAAAAAGCCCTCCGTTGGGTACGGTATCGGTATGGGATCCTGCCACAATGGCGGGTAGGGTTTCGTCCGTACCCGGCCATCGCCCGATCAGATTGCCGGCAGCATCCACTCGAATTGAGCAGCCCAGTTCCTGGAGATGGGTGCTGATGTAATTCCGCCCCTGGATATCTTCATTTGTGAATGCGCGCCGGGTCACACCGCCCTCCGCTGTCTTGCCGATGCTGCCCAGCTCAAGGATCATTTGCTTGAGTCGCTCACCGCTCGTTCTCAATGTTGCACCTGCCTTTTACCAACTCATCTATTTGTCGGTGGAGTTTTCATGGATGGCATTTTTCTTGTACAGAATCAGAAGCCCTTCCAGGGTCAGAAACGGATTGACCGTATCGATGGTAGCTGCCTCGGAACTTATGAGTTCGGAAAGGCCTCCGGTGGCCACCACATAGGCCTGGGAATTCATTTCTTCCTTAATACGATTCACCATTTTGTCCACCAGCCCTGCGTACCCGAATATGATCCCGGACTGCATGCTGGAAACCGTGTTTTTTCCAATGACGGTCTTGGGCTTTACCAGTTCGATCCGGGGCAGTTTGGCGGCTCTTTGGAACAGAGCTTCCATTGAGATGCCAATACCTGGAACGATGGCTCCTCCCAGATAATCCCCTTGTTTGGTAATGGCACAGAAGGTGGTGGCCGTGCCAAAGTCAACCACAATCAATGGTCCACCGTATTGCTCGTAGGCGGCCACCGCATTGACAATTCGGTCTGCCCCCACTTCTTTCGGGTTATCGTACATAATGCGGATTCCTGTTTTGATGCCCGGTCCCACAATGACCGGCTCAATGTGGAAATATTGTCTCGTCATTTTTTCCAGGCTGTCGATCAAAGGCGGTACGACGGATGAAATAATCACCGCGTGAATTTCTTTGGAATCCAGTCCATGAAAGGAGAAAAGGTTCTGGATCGTCATGCCGTACTCATCGGCCGTTGCCTGTCGGTTGGTGGACAATCTCCAGTGAGCCACCAGCTCATCTTCTTTGTATACACCCAGCACGATATTGGTATTCCCCACATCCATGACAAAAATCATTTTTGCACCTCGCTTGTCAGAGTGAAAAAAATAAATGCAAAGTACCCTTAACGGTCAGGATCGACCGGCATTCTTTGCACAATCTAAATGGCCGCACCTCCGTTCCAGTTCTTTGTCGATACCGGACGAGTCTTCATCGTTAATTGGCCCAACAGTCAGGACTCCATCACAAGTTCCTGCTTCACCTGTTGCGGTTCAGATCCTGAACCGCCAATATATGTCCGATGCTTTTCGCTTGCAAAACTGCTCGCTTGATGGATTCTGCCACGACTTCGGCAGCAACGGCTCCTACGACGACGGGATCGCATTCCAACTCCCCCACCGACACGGCAAATACCGCATCTCCGTCAACCAATGTGTGTACCGGGTTAATCGCGCGAGCCAATCCGTTGTGGGCTACCTGAGCGACTTTGTTGGCCATTTCTTTAGTCAGCTTTGCATTGGTGGCCACAACTGCCAAAGTGGTGTTTGCCGGAAAGACAGAAGGAGCCTCCGAGCATCCTTTCAGTAAATCCATTGTGCTGGTGAAGCCATCGGTCCCGGCATTTCTTGGCGCCGCTATCGTTTCGCCGGTTTTCCAGTCCAGAATATCCCCGTATGCATTTACAGCAGCAATCGCACCAATCACAACACCATTGTCCAAGCGGACACTATGGGTCCCGACTCCACCTTTGACAGCGTGGTCCATTCCCAGGTGCTTGGCTACCGTAGCCCCTGCTCCGGCTCCACAATTCCCTTCCGGTACTCTCCCAGTATTGGCAGAAAGACAAGCCAGGTATCCCATTTCTGCCGTAGGACGCGCTTTGGCATCTCCCACGGCCAGATCGTACAGTACCGCTGCCGGAACAATGGGGACTTTGGCTGCGCCGGTATCGTATCCGATGTTCTTTTCTTCAAGGAATTTCATTACTCCTGCAGCAGCATCCAGTCCGAAGGCACTCCCTCCGCATAAGATCACTGCATGGACTCTTTGCACCAGATTCATGGGTTTCAGCAAATCCGTTTCCCGTGTTCCCGGGGCAGACCCACGTACGTCCACACCGGCTACCGCCCCTTCCCCGGGTACCAACACCACAGTACATCCGGTCATCCCAGCTGCATCCGTAACATGCCCCACAGAGATCCCCGGAACATCCGTAATCCCCTTAATCATCGTTCTGTCTCCTTCCGTGGCGGATGGAAATATCCCCCATATATATCGTCCTCATTTCTCCCTGTCCAGTGCGGACCACCAGAGCCCCGTCTCCAGAAATCCCTTCGGCCACCGCATGATATTCCTCCGACGGTGTCTGAACGGTAATCTCTTTCCCCAAAGTCTTGGAGTATCGGGTCCAGTCCTGGATGATTGGGTCTGGATCATGGAAAGTCTGGTTGTAGCTATGCTCGCATTCCCGGCAGATGGCTGAGAACAATTCATTTCGATTGAAAAATATTCCGGTTGCCTGCTGCAGTGAAATCGCGGTATCGCGAAGTTCAACCGGCCATTCATGCCGCTGGGTATGAACATTGATGCCAACGCCGATGACTACATGGCTCAGACAGGAACCGGCAAAACGCGCTTCCGAAAGAATTCCGCCCAGTTTTCTATTCTGCACAATCAAATCATTGGGCCATTTGATTCCTGCATCGACACCCGTGGTTTGGATCAATGCCTTGACTGCTCCCACAGCCGTTGCCAGTGTCAGCAGGGGGATCTTTGCCGCTTCCATGGAGGGGTACAGCAAAAAAGAAAACAGCAGCCCTCGCCCCGGCGGTATTTGCCATACTCGGCCGACTCGACCGCGTCCGGATGTCTGATAATCGGTCAGGACCGCTGTCCCCTCCGGTGCATGGTGCTGAGCCAGCATCTGAGCCAAATCATTGGTTGAATCCAGCTGATCAAAGCAGCAGATATGCCTCCCCAGCCATTGACTATCCAGATGCTCTTGAATCCATAGGGGGTCCAGTTCATCGGTTTTTCCGGAAATAGAAAATCCGCACAAATGCTGTTTGCTGATGAAATAGCCAGATTTGTGCAGATCAGACATCATTTTTTCCATATCCATTCTCAAGTACCTCCGGTGAATGCGAAATACCCCCAGCTGCTACTCCTGCTCTTTATGATCGCTGTCCGCCGGATTGTCTCCCGGTTTAATCTCGCCGATTCTCAATTCCATAGGCACGGGGCTGCTGGAATCGGTTAAACAATCCATGGAGATATAGTCAACACCTGTTTTCGCTACTTCAATGATCTTCTCGCTGCATACGTATCCGGCTGCTTCAATCAGGGCCTGCCCATCAACCTTTTGCACCACTTGCTTTATCTGATCCGGACTCATGTTGTCCAGCATCAAAATATCCACTTTCGCAGCCAGGGCATCCTCCACCTGATCGATATCGTTGATCTCCACTTCGATTCTCATGGTATGCGGAATGGTCTCTCTCGCCATGACAACGGCCTGTTTAATTCCTCCGGCCAGTCGGATATGGTTTTCTTTGATCAAGACAGCATCGTACAAACCGTTGCGGTGATTGTATCCGCCACCGAGTTTGACGGCATATTTTTCAAGCAGCCTCAGCCCCGGTGTTGTTTTCCGGGTATCCGTCAGTTTGGCGCTGTAGTATTTAATGGAATCCGTAAAGTGGTTGGTACGGGATGCAATCCCGGACATGTGCCCCAAAAAATTAAGCGCGACCCTCTCTCCGGTGAGGATGGATCCTGCCGGTCCTTCCAGCGTTGCTATGGCTTGGCCGGCTTCCACTTCTTCGCCATCCTGAATATGGGTGCTGTATATGATCCGTTTATCAATCATCTGGAAAACAAGCTTGGCAATGTCATTTCCGGCCACAATACCATCCTCTTCCGCATAGATGGCGGCTGATGCGATCGTATTCTCCGGGACAACCGAACTCGTCGTAACATCCCCGCTGCCTACATCTTCAGCCAGCGCCAGGCGAACGACATCTTCAATCTGATAGGGACTCAGTCTCATATAGATAGCTCCTTTCCCATGGTGCATTTGGGAAGACTAATCTCATTCTATCTGTTTCCTAGGAAAGTGTCAATAATATGTCCTTCCGGAGAGTTACTGTGTCCTCTTCAGAAAGATTCTGCAAGGCTTGTCGGATTGGGGTGCCATCCGGAAGCACCAGATCCGGTTCGATTTCCGCCAGGGGAATCAGAACAAACGCCCTGTTTTTCATTTCTGCATGGGGTATGGTCAACCCGTCGGTCTGCATCTGCAGATCCCCGTACAGAATAATATCCAAATCGATCACCCGGGGTCCCCAGCGGTAAGTTTTCTCTCTTCCCACAGCATCTTCGATGTCTTTCAGGTACTGCAGGAGACAGAAAGGATCCAGTGCGGTGATCCCTTCTACCACTGCATTCAAGAATGTGGGCTGTTCCAGAACGCCTACCGGACTGGTTTCATAGATCGATGATGTTTTTTCCAAGATAATCTTCCCATCCGCCGACATGGCTCTGACTGCCCGCATCAGGTTTGAATATCTGTCGCCCACATTGGAACCCAGCCCGATCATTACTTTACTTACGGTTCCGTTCAATTTCGACTCCGGCAAAATCCAACACCCCTTCAATGGGTACTTCCGGTTTGCGAATCCGTACATTGATACCCTCCACCGCGCTGTATTGCTTCAAAACTGCCGATGCAATTCGCTCTGCGACGGCTTCAATCAGATTACAGCTCGGACCGGTCACAATTTCTTTAATCAGCTTGTAGACATGTCCGTAATGGACGGTTCGGGTCAGATCATCGGTCATGCCTGCATCCTGCAGGGATACATTCAAATCCACATCCACGATAAAGCGCTGGCCCAGTTTCTTTTCCTCAGGATGAACTCCATGAAATCCGAAGAACACCATTCCGTGGAGCAGAATCCGATCATTCATTGGAATCATCTCCTGCTCGCAGAATCCGGTCCATCATCTGGGCGACCCGCCTCATTTGAACCACATCATGAACCCGGATAATATCTGCCCCTCGGTCAATGCATGCAGCCACAGTAGCCGCTGTACCTTCCAGGCGGTCATAGGGTGTGGTATCCAGAACCTTGCCGATAAATGACTTCCTGGAAGTTCCCACCAATACCGGAAACCCCAGAGTAGTGATTTGCCGAAGATTCTTGAGTATGATCAGGTTGTGTTCTGCGGTCTTTCCGAAACCAATCCCGGGATCTATAATGATCTGTGTTTCTTCAACTCCGGACTGCAGGGCTTTCTCAACGCTTTTGCGGATATCGAAGATTACTTCACCCAGAAGATCCTGATAGACTGCTTCTTTGCGGTTGTGCATCAATATGATGGGAACACCGGATTCAGCAGCTAAAGATGTCATTTCCGGTTTCAGATCCGGACCGGAAACATCGTTAATCCAGGATGCCCCCATGGAAATGGCTTCCCGGGCTATCTCCACCGTGGTGGTGTCGACGGACACAGGAATGCTCACATTCTGCAGCACTTTTTCCAGAACCGGGAAGAGACGGTCAGCTTCTTCTTCCTTGGATATTTTCCGAAACCCCGGGCGGGTTGATTCTGCACCGATATCGATGATATCCGCACCTTCTTCTTCCATTTCCACCGCTCGCTTTGCAGCGGCTTCCGGATCGTTGTAGAGTCCTCCGTCTGAAAAAGAATCCGGAGTTACATTGAGGATTCCCATAATGTATGTTCTCTTTCCCCATTCAAAGGGAAGCCGGTCGGATTCACCTGCGCGTTTCTTCTCCACATGAGAGAGAAGATCTTCAATCTCTTTGGCAATTGCAGGCAGTTTAAACTGCTGCAGCTTCAGTTTGCTGATCAGCATCTTGTATTGCTTCACTGTGCCCATCAGCAGGACCGAAGAGTATTTGACCGATAGATCCACAGCTCCTTTGCTGACTGCCGCTTCTCCGCCCTTTGAAAGCATTTCCTGCTTCATAATATTGGCTGCGATGGGCGAAACATGATCCAGTCGGATAAGCAAATATCTGGCTTTGTCCGCCATAGCGCGTACGCCGGCGCCGCATGCTCCTACGGCTGCAATTTCTCTCATGGCATCGTCCAGAGAATCCGCCTGAACGATTCGAGGATTGCTGATCATTGAGCATCCCTCCGATTCATTGTTTTCTGATCAGGGAAAAGAGTTCAGCCCGGGCAGCCTCATCGCTGCGGTACAGGCCTCGTAATGCAGAAGTAACCGTCATGGATCCCGGTTTTTGTACACCTCTCATGGTCATGCACATATGTTCTGCTTCAATGATAACCGCTGCCCCATAGGGATTCAGTTGTTCCATCACCAGATCCGCCACGGTGCTGGTCAGCCTTTCCTGTACCTGGGGCCTCTTGGCAACTGTTTCCACCAGCCGGGCGATTTTGCTGAGTCCGGTAATTTTTCCAGCCCGAGGAATGTACGCTACATGGGCTTTCCCGAAAAACGGCAGCAAATGATGTTCACACATTGAATAAAGCGGAATATCTTTCACCAGAATCATTTCATCATATTTTTCCTGAAACAAGAGTTCCAGGTCTTTTTTGGGGTCATGATCGATCCCTGAAAACACTTCAGCATACATCTTGGCTACTCTCCGGGGTGTTTCCCGCAGACCCTCCCGGCTGGGGTCTTCCCCAATGGCCTCCAGAATCATTTGAACCGCCGTTTCGATTTTGTCCATATCCATATTGATCCACTCACCTTCTTGCTGCCTTGAATTTTCATGCTGTGTCCGATTCGATTGACTGAAACCCTTTGCCAAAACTCGATTCGTGCTGTTTACTTCCCTTTCGGGAGTCTGATTTCCTGCAAATACCGAGCTGGGCATCTTCATGGATCCCTGCGCATATGCTGCCCGGTATAAAAAAAGGAAGCCGGGTCATTCCCCGGCTTCCCGATTTTCGATTCTGTATGCATCTTCGTCCTTCTCATCATTCTTGACTTCGGCCTCATCCGGTTGGATTTCTGGGGCCTCAATTGCCGGTTCCTCATTCTTTTCTTCTTCCGGTTCATGATTGTTCAGCAGCATTTCCAACTCTTTGCCTTCGATGGTTTCTTTCTCCAGCAAAAGGGCTACGATTTGATGCATCTTTTCTTCATTGTCAGTAATGACCTTCTTGGCGCGCTCGTAGCACGCGTCGATGATGGCCCGTACTTCCGTATCGATGGCGGAAGCAATTTCTTCACTGTAATTCCTTTCCCGAACAATATCCCGACCCAGGAACACCTGATCTTGTTTGTGCCCCAGGGTTACGGGACCCAGTTTATCACTCATACCGTATTCGGTAATCATTCTCCGGGTCAGTTTGGTGGCCTGTTCAAGATCGTTTTGAGCGCCCGTGCTGATGTCTCCGAAAAATATACTTTCCGAGGCTCTTCCGGCCAAAAGCACTGAGATCTTGTCCAACAGTTCGGTTTTGCTGACCAGGTATCGATCTTCCGTCGGAAGCTGCAGCACATAGCCCAATGCCGATCCCCGAGGGATGATGGACACTTTGTGCACCGGGTCTGATTTATCCACCATTCTGGCTACCAGTGCATGGGCTGCTTCATGGTAGGCAATAGTTTTCTTTTCCTTCTCACTGATCATTCGGGTTTTTCGTTCGGGGCCGGCCATGACCCGATCAATGGCTTCTTCCAGTTCTTCCATCCCGATCTTCTTTCGATTCATACGGGCAGCCAGCAGGGCCCCTTCATTGACCAGATTGGCCAGATCCGCTCCGGTGAATCCCGGAGTCCTTCGTGCCAGCACTTCCAAGTCCACACCTTCGGCCAGCGGTTTGTTCTTAATGTGGACTTTCAGGATGTCCAATCGCCCATGTACATCCGGTCGGTCTAGGATGATCTGACGATCGAAACGCCCCGGCCGCAACAGGGCCGGATCCAGCACATCGGGACGGTTGGTGGCGGCCACCACAATAATGCCTTCGTTCATTCCAAACCCGTCCATTTCCACCAGCAGCTGGTTCAGCGTCTGTTCCCGTTCATCGTGACCTCCGCCGTAACCGGCTCCACGCTGTCGTCCCACCGCATCGATTTCATCGATAAAGACGATGCACGGTGCATTTTTCTTTGCCTGATCGAAAAGGTCTCTCACGCGGGATGCGCCTACACCGACAAACATCTCCACAAAATCCGAACCGCTGATACTGAAAAACGGCACTCCGGCTTCGCCGGCAATGGCTCGGGCCAAAAGTGTTTTCCCGGTGCCGGGAGGACCAAAGAGCAGTACGCCCTTGGGTATCATGGCTCCAATTTCGGTATATTTTTTGGGGTGTTTCAGGAAATCCACGATTTCCTTAACCTCTTCTTTGGCCTCTTCAATACCGGCCACATCGGCAAATGTGACCCGCTTTTTCTGTTCCACATGAAGTTTCGCCCGACTCTTGCCAAACTGCATGACTCGATTCCCGCCGCCCTGGGTCTGCTGCATGAAGAAGAACAAGACTCCCACAATCATCAGCGTCGGCAGCAGCGTGGAGAGGATGGTAACCCATATGGATGGTGTCGGTGGTTTTTCCACTTCCACGGATACATTCTTTTCCCTCAGCAGTTGAGGCAGTGTGGGATCTGAAACCGTTATGGTTGTGAAAATACGATTATCTTTAAGTGTGCCGGTTATTTTGCTGGTGCCATCCGTATCGGTTGTAATCGTCACACTCTTAATTTGTTCGTTCTCAACATACGAAGCAAATTCTGAGTAATTGATTTCGATGACTTCCTGTCCCTGCCCGCCAAAATAGCTGCTGAGCATAATCGGGATCAGAAACAACAATGCATAGAACAATAGATTTCTTACCCCTCTGTTCAAAAACTTACCCCCTTTCCAATGGACCATTCACAGAGTATTATTTTATCATATCCAGATAAAATATACAATTATCGGGGAACTTCTCCTGTGTTTAACTTGTGATAATGTCACCTCGTAATTAACTTGATAAAATGTCACTATGGACGAGGTGCGATTTCTCATGACCCAAAAACAACTGAATAGATTTAAAGTACTATCCCTTGTCATCGAAGGTAAGGTGACGATCCAGGAAGCTGCGGAAGATCTAGATTTAAGTGAGCGCCAAATCAAAAGACTGAAAAAAGGAGTGCAACAACAGGGACCAGAATCCCTCATTCACAGCAATACCGGGCGTAAACCTTCTCACGCAGTGACCGACCAGCTCAAGGCTGCCATCATTCGTCTCAAAGGACAGGAGCCTTTCATCAACGCGAACTTTACTCACTTTCAGGAACTCCTGGCAGAGCATGAACAGATTCACATCAGCTATACTCCCTTGTACAAAATCCTCACGGAAGCCGGACTAGCAAGTCCCAAAAAGAGGCGCAAACGCAAATCCCACCACCGCCGCAAGCGCAAGGCCCGCAGGGGTACTCTGATTCAGATGGATGCCACTCCCTTTGAATGGTTTTCCACCCCTGAGAAGTTTACTCTCCACGGCGCCGTTGACGATGCCACCGGTGAGATTGTGGGAGCCTTTCTAACCCCCCATGAATGCCTGATGGGGTACTTTGCTGTTGCCCGACAAATGCTTCTCAACTGCGGTATTCCTGTCAGCCTCTACACGGACCGCCACTCCATATTTGTCTCACCCAAAGCCGCCTCCCTCTCCATCCAGGATCAGCTTGACGGCCAGCAGATCCCCCACACCCAATTCAGCCGGGCGATGGATGAACTGGGTATCACCATGCATAAAGCACGTTCACCCCAGGCCAAAGGACGAGTGGAAAAACTCTGGGACACTCTCCAAAGCCGTCTCCCCGTCGAGTTTAAAATCGCCGGTATCACAAATATCGGTGACGCCAATGCCTTCCTCCCTGCCTACATCAAACGTTTCAACGAGCGTTTTGCAGTGGCTCCTCTTGAACCGGATTCCGCTTTTAGGGATGTTCCCGACTCCACATTGGTGGATCACACCCTTTGTGTCAAACACCAGCGCATCATTGACGCAGGCCATGTCTTCTCTTTTTCTAATCGCCATTTCCAGATCCTTCAGGCTGCCCTGGCTCCCAAAACTCCGGTCCGTGTCCTTATCAGTCCGGCCTTTGGTATTAAGGTGCAGCATCATCAGCATTTTTACCAGGTGATCCCCTTTATCAAGCCGAAAAAAAATCCCAAACCTAAGGCTCCTGCTCGTCAGATCTATACTTCTCTTCCCGATGAACATTACTTCAAATACGGCCACATCGCCTGGCCAAGGATCACTTTTGATGAAAGCAACCGGGATATCATCCAAATCCTTGAAGACATCTTCCTCAAAGAATATGCCTGATTATGCGGGAATCAAGGGCGAGTCCCACGAGTTCATCTTGACCCTTGATTCCCTCGTCCATTCAAACCCTTTTTGCGGGGGTCTGTCGTACAGGCCCTCGCTTCCCGGCAGGGCGGGGTGTGGGGCAGAGCCCCATATTCCCTGTATCCGGGGGTGACATTTTCTCAAGTTAATTAAACCAATTCTAGGTGACATTTTCTCAAGTTATTGACATTATCGGGGAACTTCTCCACTGTATATTTCGGGTTTCAGAACAGCCACATAGGGAAGATGCCGATACCCGTCGGCAAAATCCAGTCCAAAGCCCACCACAAACTTATCTGGAATCTCAAAACCGACAAAATCGACTTCTACTTCAACTTTCCGGTTTGCTTTTTTGTTTAACAGAGAACATATCTTCAGACTGGCCGGGCCGCGGTCTTTCAGGTTATTCACCAGATACTGCAGCGTCAGCCCGGTGTCAACCACATCTTCAACCAGAAGGACATGTTTTCCCTGGATGCTTTTATCCAGATCCTTCAGTATACGGACAACCCCGGATGTCTCTGTGGCTGCTCCATAACTCGATACAGCCATAAAATCAAGCTCACAGGGAATGGAGATGGCCCGGGCCAGATCGGCCAGAAACATCACCCCTCCTTTGAGGATGCATACCAGCAGCAGTTCCTGCCCCCGGTAATGCTCCGAAAGCTCGCTGCCCATCTCCTGAATTCTCTTATGAATTTGTTCCCGGGTGATCAGCACTTCCTGAATGTCATTTTTCATCAATGAGTTCCTCCCTGTGACTGCAATCTGCATGGATATCGATGGTGCTGGCCTTCCTGTCTTCCCGCTGACAGAGAGCCGATGTTTTGACCCCAACGATCCAGATGACTTGCCCTTTGGCATCCACCACAATGGGAATCCGATCTCTTTGCCTGCGGCTGATTTTTTGATCAATGAGAATATTTTTAATTTTGCTTGTTCCGCCCCCAGGCAGTGAAATCGTGTCTCCCGGAATTCTTGTCCGGACATAAAGGGGCAGACTGATTTTGCTTTTTTCCACAGCTATGTGGTACTTCCCTGCGGCCAAAGAAAATTTCGGATCTGTATTGCAGATGGCTGTAAACACACAATCAAGTTCAGGAATGACCGTAGTACCCGGTACCTGAATTTCAGTCCTGCCCAGTTTCGGCGGCCTATCATCGCTGCTCTTTTGGATGATGAGTGTTTCGTATTCAATGGATGCATTGATTTTCCCCGGCAGCTGAATCTGTTTCCCGGTTGTCCCCTTGTCGATGATGCTGACGACAGAATCGATATGAGTGAGGGCAATCTGGCGCACCGAGCCGCTGAGCCGTGCAATGATACCCCGAATCAGACGCCGGCGCATGGCCACGGGCTCGGACTGGAGAACATGGATCGGAAAACGAAATCCACCATCCACGGCTTTCAAATGAAGGGTGAGCTGTTTATCCGCCAGCATCTGAACCAGGTGGTTTTCATCCCGGAGAATTTCAGCTGTTCGGCTCAGTGCCTGGCGAAACTGAGGGTTGAAATGGGTCTCTATATAGGGGATCAAAAGAAGCCTGATTTTGTTCCTGAGATACTCCGTTTCCAGATTAGACTCATCCAGCCGGCTTTCCAGATGATGCTCCCGGCAGTAGGTTTCAATCTCTTCCCGGCTCACATACAGAAGCGGTCGGATAATGCGTCCGTCCCGAATGGGCTTCATCCCAGAAAGCCCTTCCGTGCCCGACCCGCGGATCAGATTCATCAGAACAGTCTCGGCCTGATCATCGCGGTGATGGGCGACAGCTATTTTGCTGCCGCTCTGTTCGTCCGCCAGGTGGCTAAAAAAGCCGTATCGTACCTGGCGACCTGCATCTTCGCAGGATAATCCCTCTTTTCGGGCCAAAGCCGGCACATCCATGGAGCGGACCCGGTATTCAATATCCCACTGCCGGGCCAGATGGGCCACAAACCGTTCATCCTCATCGGCATTTTCCCCTCGGATCCGGTGGTTGACGTGAGCCGCTACCAGTGTCAGCTGCAGCGGCTTTCTCAGCTGATGCAGCATATGCAGCAGAGCCACCGAATCTGGCCCGCCGGAGACTCCCACAATCACTCGATCCCCTTTTTCGAGCAGGCCGTATTTTTGAATTGTCTCTTTCACTTTTGTTTCCACAGGATTCCCTCCTACAGGAACCATCTCTTGCGTATTGGCCGCTCACCCAAAAATTTCTCAAAAGAAAGAAGTATTTTTCACTTTATGTAGAAATAAGTCTTTATTGTACCCAAGAAACTAGTGTTGAGGTGGTTTGAATGACAACAGGAGACCGGCTGCGATTAGAAAGAGAGAAAAAAGGGTGGACCCAGCTTCAAGCTGCAGAGATACTCGGCATTTCCAATGCGGCGCTATCCAATTATGAAAGGGATGTCCGTCAGCCCGATTACGATATGCTTCGTCGATTCGCCAGCATGTTCGGAACGACAACTGATTATCTGCTTGGTCACAGCAGTCAGAGAACCATGAAATCCACGCCGCTTGACGGTGCTTTCCTGGAAAGAAGACCCACCCATACAGCTCCCGTTTTTTCGCTTCCGATCACACCGAAAATATCCCTGGACGATCATCCGAGGCAAGGATCCTTGCCAGTCATTGCTGATGAATCCGGTAGTTTTCTCTTTTATATTCAGCTGAATACCGTACAGCGCACTCTGCCTTCTTGGTTTGAGAATGAAATGCTGTTGTGCCGAAAACAGGATGTTGTGGATTCCGGCGCCCTCATGCTGGCCTGGTCAGAAAATAACCCATCCATTATCGCCCGGCTCTACGAGGATCACGACCGTATTTTGGCTGTAAGTCTAGATCCCAAAGTTCCTCCCACCATATATGCCCGGAAAGATTTGACCGTAATCGCCAAAGTTGTGGCTGGAATCCAATTCTATAAGTAATGACGGTTATTATTTCAGTACCAACTGGACAGGGCAGTGATCCGAACCAGTCACCTGATCCATGATGATGCAATCCGATACATCATCGAAAACATTCTCTGTTACAAAGAAATAGTCAATCCGCCATCCAATGTTCCTTTCTCGAGCCTTGAAGCGGTATGTCCACCAGGAGTACTGAACCCGATCCGGATACATACGGCGGAAGACATCGATGTACCCTGCTTTCATCAGATGATCGAGACGTATTCTTTCAATGGGCATAAAACCGGAGTAATTCTCATTACTTTCAGGATTCTTCAAATCAATGGGATGATGAGCCGTATTGTAGTCCCCGCAGACAATGACTTTCTTTCCCTGATCTGACAGGGATTTAAGATAGGGAATCAGATGATCGTAAAAACGCAGTTTGTACTGAAGCCTCTCTTCAGAAGCCTGCCCGTTGGGAAAATAGATGTTCAGAAGCAGAAAATCTTCGAATTGTGCCTGCAGAATCCGGCCTTCCCCATCATCGAGTTCCGGAACGACAGCCTGAACTACTTCCAGGGGCTGTTTTTTTGTGTACAGGGCAACGCCACTGTAGCCTTTTTTCTCTGCACTGGCCCAGTAATCGAAATAGCCGGGCACATCAAGTCCGGCATCCGTGATTTGAGATTCGTGTATTTTCGTCTCCTGAAAGCAGAGTATGTCTGGGCTTTCTGTTTCTGCCCACTGCTTCAAATCTTTTTTCATCAGTGCCCGGATCCCGTTTGCATTCCAAGAAATGATCCGCAAACAAATCCCTCCTTGTGTCCGTACTACCCTATTTTTCGCTGTATTCCCACGTGTTCCTGCTTTCCTGTCCATTATACCGATTTCCAGATTTTCGGTAAGTGGCCGTAGTGAGCAGGGAATTCAAGCCGGGTGATGAATACTGAATACACAAACTGCAGCGTCGATACAAAGGGGAGTCACTGTCATGTATGGAATCGCATTGGAAGGCGGGGGAGCCAAAGGGGCGTACCAGGTGGGTGCCTGGAAGGCACTGGCTGAATTGGGATTGGAAATTGGCGGCGTTGCCGGCACATCCGTGGGCGCCATCAATGGAGCTCTGATATTGCAAGACAGCCTTGAAGAAGCCATTCAAGTTTGGAGCAGTGTGGCTCCTCATCAACTGTTTGATATTAATCCTGCCCAGCTGGAACGACTAAAAAGAATGGAACGCCTGCCGAACCAGCTGGCTCAGCTTATCAACTATTTTCAGACAGCCATTCTGGATAAAGGAATCGATACAACCCCTCTCCGAAAAATGCTGGAAGCCCACATCGATGAAGAGAAAATCCGAAAAACGGAAAAAGATTTCGGGATTGTAACTGTCTCTCTCACAGACCGGACTCCTTTGGAAATCTTTTTGGAAGAAATTCCGCAAGGGGAGCTGATTGACTATATTCTGGCTAGCAGTCGTCTGCCCATATTCCAAAGCAATTTTGGCGATGGGAAAAGCTATCTGGACGGCGGTTTCTACAATAACCTGCCCATCAATATGCTGGTCCGAAGAGGATACAAGGACATCATCGCCATCATGATCGGCGGTCCCGGAATCCACCGTCGATTCAAAGAACACCAGATCAATCTGACCGTCATTGAACCCAGAGAGAATCTGGGGGCCGTTTTGGAATTCAATCCTGCCCGGGCAGAAACCAATATTAACCTGGGATATTTTGATACCATGAGAGTTTTTCGCGGATATCGCGGTCAACGCTACTATATTGAGAACATTCCTTCAGAGGAATATTTCTCGGAGATCATTACTCGTTTGCCCAAAGAAGAAATGAATGAGCTGTTGGAAAAATTGAAAATAACCGGCGGAGAGACCATGCTGCGCACGATTTATGAACGGTTCCTTCCTCTGATTGCCAAGTCGCTGAAAATTGACCGGGAAGGTACCTACGGGGATGTGGTGCTGGCCTTGTTTGAACGGATAGCCCAAAGACAGAAGATCGACCGGTTCCGGGTATATGGGTTTGGAGATTTTATGGACCGTATCGACTTTCATCAACCTTTCGGGGCTCCTGCCCGTTCAAAACTGGTCCGGCTTCTCAAACGGTCCGATCTTCTGCCTTGGTCTCTGCGGGAAGAGATCCTCAATCGCTTTACCATCATTCTCCATAATACGATAAAAAAAAGATGAGGCCATTCCGGTCTCATCTTTCTTCCTATTCACTAATCCTCATTTCGGCTTGTCCGTTTTGCTTTCCTCTTCCGGAGCTGCTTCAAAATAGCTGTGGCTGCGATTGAAAAGCACAGGAATCCGGCCAAGTATCCCATTCCTGTTTTTCAATACCTGAATGCATGCTTGCATGGGATCTTCCCCGTTATCCTGACTGCCTTTTCTTTCGGATAGTCTCAGCACCACATCTGCCGTGTACAACACTCCGGTAATTCTCTCTTTTTGATCTTCCTCATCCGAATGAATTTTTTCTATGGAGGATGCCACAATCACAGGGCATGAATATTTTTGCGACAGCTTCTTCAGCAGATAGGCGTTGTAGTTGTCAAAGGCATCTTGGGAGGGGGGCTGGATTTGAAGATCCACCGGAATCCTCTGCAGATAATCGATCATGACGACAGGGACTGCTCCAAGTTCATTAATCGTCTGATAGACATAGGAGTCGATCATGCTGACGGGAACCGGTCCCATTCCTTCCACGGTCCAGGTCAAGGAGGCCATGGCAGAATACTCTTTGTTTGCTTCCGTAATGGTCGTAAGATCGGCTTTCCCGCAGAGGACATCCGCAACCTTGTTTTTCGTCATCCGTGACATGCTTTTAGCCCACAGTTCAAACGCGGATGTTTCCAGAGATACAAATATGACAGGGATCTTCATGCCTGAATATCGATCGGCCAAATTTTTAAGCAGAGTGGTTTTCCCGGATCCGGGCTCACCGGTAATAATGTAGAGTCCGTCTCTGAATCCTCCAAAAAGGATCTTGTCCAGTTTTTCGAAGCCGGTGGACAATCCAACCATTTTCCCTTCATTTCTGCGGACATACTCTTGGTGAAAAGCATTCAGATGGCGTATATCGGCAGGGAACTGGCGGTATTTGCCCAAATCCACGGCTTGATATACCAGCAGAACAAAGTTTTTTGCCGCATCTTTGACTCGAACAAAATAGTCATTGATATCTTTGATCTCTGGCGGCAGATCTATAAAATACAGTTCAGAAGCACTTTCACTGATTTCTTTGGCTACCCCTTCTTTTCCCATTCGACCGATCTCGTCATTATCGAAGCAGAGAAAAACGTGCTTATCTTTAAATTTTTCAGCCCATTCCGGCTTGAAGCTGTTAACACCCAGAATGGCCACTGCAGGGAAATTTGCCTGAATCAGCGACAGGGCATCCACAATGCCTTCGCAGAGAAAAATGGTATCGCTGTCTTTTATGATACTCTCATTGAAGAGAAAATTGGGATCAAGGACATAGTTGGATGGCAGGTTCTTGTACAGCGGCTGGACATCTGTTCGGGATCGCCCCACCATATTGACTACTTTTCCTTCGGCATTCATAATAGGAAAGATAAATCTGTCCCTGAAATAATCCCCCAGTGCACTTACTTCTGTAGACGAAAATCCCAGCCGGCTGCCGTCGTCATAGCCCAGCATGAACTTTTCGATGGTGGCATCATTGATGCCTCTCTGATTCAGTAAAGCTCTGGTTTCTGGGTTCAACCTGTTATGGTAAAAACGAGCAACTTCATCCAGATCGGGTTTCTTCATTTCCATGGTAACTTTTTCAGCAGCATTTTGATCCATGAATATCCCCCTTCTCCAAACCGTACTCCTTTTTCAATTCGCGGGATTGCTCGATATCCCTGCCCGTTTCCTGGATGCAGACCCCACGATTTTCCACATCCATGATTGTTCATTCAATATCGGAAAAACCCCGAAGCATTTATTCTGCGCAATGCAGCTGTTTCAATAAAACGATCATTCAAACGAAAACATCGCGGACAACGACGCCAGTCTCAGAGTTACTTTCATTAAGAAGCTGCTGCAGATCCCCATCCGCATATTTTTAATTAAAAAATATGGATGTTCCTGCCATGCTGATCCCCCGGTTCATGAATCCTCCAAAGTGAAAATTGGGTTTCCCCATCATACAGTCAGACTATCTCCCATAAAGAAGATCCTTGTGTAGGCAAGGATCATGGTGTGTATGATTAAAATCGTTATGCAGTCGGATTCATACCGTATTCGCAGCATCTTTCTTGCCACTCCATGCTAGCGATCATCGGACACACTGACCCACTGTCCGCGGGTGATTCGTTCCAGCTGTGAAATCTCCATCTTCACAGCAGAATTGCTGGTTCCTCCGGCTGGGTAAATAATTGCATGCTTTTTCAGGGAGTCATCCAGATACACTGGAATGTCCTGCTTTAGAGCAAACGGGCACACACCGCCCATGGGATATCCGGTTATCTCCATCAGATGGTCCGGTTTGATCATTTTTGCCTTCTGTTGAAAGACTTCCTTGAACTTTCGATTGTTGATTTTTGCCCGCCCCGATAACACGATGAGGATTGCATCGTCTTTCAATTGGAATGCCATGGTTTTGGCGATCATGTCCGGGTCAACCCCCAGTGCTTCGGCAGCCAGATCCACCGTGGCGCTGCTGCAGGGAAATTCCACGACATCCAGAGTGGAGTCAAATTTTTTCAGATACTCTCGAACTTCTTCAACACCCATACCTTCCACTACTCCTTTCGGAACCAGTACTGCCGCATCGAGAAACAGTTACCACCATGTGGAATTCGATCTATGGGGGTTGCCGGATCAATCCATCTCTGCCCCCGTTGCAGCGGAGGAGTCCAGTGTAATGGGTGGTTCATCTTGAACCTCCTCCATGAATTCGCCAATGATTTCTCTTTTCAAATCCTCGATTTCCTGTGTCTTTTCCCAGCGGCAGTTCTGTTTAATCGGATTTTCGAAAACTCGTTTCACCATGGCCGGTTTGTCTGTCAAAATCACGATCTGGTCTCCCAGTGTTACCGCTTCGTCCACATCATGGGTGACATAGATTACTGTCCGGTCATCATTTTGACGCAGCTTGCAAAAGGTCTTCATAAGGTTCGCTTTCATATTCACGTCCAGGGATTTGAAGGGTTCATCCATGATCATGATCTCCGATGGATATGCAAAAGCTCTGACAATGCTGACTCTCTGTCTCATACCGCCGCTAAGCTTTCTGGGGAAATAGTTCCGATAGTCGCTTAAGCCAACGGCTTCGAGATAATCATGAATGATTTTTCTTCTCTCCGCGTATCCCAGTTTGTTCCGCAACACAAAGTCAATGTTGTCTTCCACCGACCGCCATTCGATCAGCCGGTCTTCCTGAAAAATGGTACTGATATCTTTCCCTTCAAATCCAACCACTTTACCGGTTTCGGGTTCCAGTACAGCCATGATAATATTCAGCAGTGTGCTTTTCCCGCATCCCGAGGGTCCAAGGATGCAAGTCACCTGGTTTTCTTTGAAATGTATGCTCAGACCCTTCAGGACTTCCAGAGAGTCAAAACTCTTATGGATGTTTTCAATGTAACATTCCATCCCATCACTTCCAGTTCTCTGTTCGGATAAAGATATACCGAATCAGGTATTCCAGCACAGCCGCTATAAATACGACGATCATAATCCAGGCGAATACCCCCGCGGTATTCAAAAACAATTTCTCCAACTGCAGGCTGGCTCCAATCGAATACCGCGGCTGCCCCAAAACCTCTCCGGCAATTACGGATTTTAAAGTGAGACCCAGGGCGGAACCAATGACAGAGCCAACATACATATAGATGGTCGGCATATAAATATCTTTGACAACATCCATTCGGTTCACCGCATACAGCTTGGCCATCTGGATCAGGCGTATATCCACATTCATCATTCCCCGGTACACGCTCTCATAGAGAATCGGAAAAACGACAATGATACCGATCATCACCGGCGCAACATCACTGCTGAGCCAGATCAAGGCCAGAATAATCACCGCCATGGTGGGTACCGAACGCAGCAGAGCCAGAATAGGAACCATGAAATGATTGACCCACCGATACAATCCCGAAAGCACACCAAGCCCCAGTGCCAGCAAAAAAGAAATGCCAAAACTCTGGAAACTTCTTCCCA
Organism: Candidatus Sumerlaeota bacterium; assembly: GCA_040766585.1. GTDB lineage: Bacteria > Bacillota > SLNR01 > SLNR01 > SLNR01 > JAXGQE01. The sequence goes on along the minus strand of JAXGQE010000008.1, from coordinate 40,449 downwards.
GAGTTCTGGAAACATGCATGCTAAATCTCTCCCTGCCCGCAATCTCAATCAACATCTGGAGCGTGTCCAAAGGGGAGGGGATAATGATCGGATTGTTGATCAGCCTGGAAATGACTTCCCAGATAATCAGCAGCCCGGCCGTCGCCACATAATAGTATATTCTGTTACTGAATGAAGAACTCCTCATCCGGCTGGCTTCCCCCTATTACATTCGGATCAAATGAGAACATGGCTTCGAAATAGTCCTGATATTCTTCGATTGAATCTTTCGCCAGGACAAACTGCTGATTGGCCCTTGTCATGGACTCAGCCACAGCCACAGGCGGGACACCAATTTCCAATTCTTGCGCGTAAGCCACCAGTTCATCCGTACTTTCTTTCGCCCAGAGGATGCTTTCTTCAAATACCCGGATAAACTCATCAATGACCGCACGATTATCTTCCAGCAGAGTCGTTTTTACGATCAGGCTGGACTGAGGATAACCCAGATCACTGCCGGAAATTTCTTTCCATTCTTCATTCAGATTCAGGACAATTTTTGCCCCTTCCACTTTGTTCAGTACCGTTGTCAGCATGGGTTCCGGCATCACGGCCACCGTACTGGTTCCGGCAATAAATGCTGGAGCAAGTTCAGTTGCAGCATTCAAATAGGTCAGAGTCAAATCATTATCTGGATCAATTCCGTTGGCTTCCAGCAGATACTGAAACACAACATCGGGAGTTTGACCTCGACCGATATTGTACACTTCCATTCCCTTCAGATCTTCCCAGGAATCAATGTCTTCGGTAGTCACCAGATAAAATGAACCCCACCCCATGGTTCCGGCCAACGCGTAGGGAAGGTCCCGATTGTAGGCCACTGCAGCCAAGGTTGACGGTACCACAGCTATATCAGCTTCCTGCCCCATTACTTTGGAAGCCAATAAATCCGGAGTTTTGGTGATTTCATACACCACGGTCACATGGGAGGCCAGTTCAGGCTGCTCCTTGAGAATCTTGGCAGCTCCCAAAGCTGTAATTCCATCCGGGATAAACACTTTCAGCGTAATCTCTTCCGGCGGTTCTTCGGGTCCGAATAATGAACATCCGGACATACATACCAGCGCCAGCACCAAAATAATAGCTATACTCCAACTTTTTCTCATGATTCATCCTCCTTAGACTGCTCTCTTTTGCGATAAAACCATACGTACGTAATATTCTACGATGATGGAACCGAATCCTTCTTAATTGTAAGAATATCATATTTAATATTAGTTCAACTATGCACATTTTCCCCGTTATACAACCCGCTTTTTGAATCGGGTCTCACCCACCATCAGCGTCACCAGGCCGACTCCCATCAGAACGATCCCCACAATGGACTGGAATCCAATCGCTTCTTTCAGAACCAAAACACCCAGGGTGGCAGCTGTCAACGGTTCTGCCAGAGTCAGGGACACAGCTGTTGCCGCTGACGTATTAAGAAGACCTTTGGAAAACAGCACATAGGCCAGCGCTACAGTAACCAGTCCTAGATGCAGGGATACCATGGCTCCTCTAGCCGATAGAATCCATGTCCAGTTCTCCCCCGCTGCCAGAATGCCGAGAACGGCGGCACTGCAGGCAAATACCACGGCCAACACGGCAAAGGTTGCGTGTTCTTCCAAAAGCTTTTTGGAAACCACCGTATACGACGCATAGGACAGTCCGGCTCCCAAGGCAGCGGCCACTCCGATAGAATCCACCACAATATCACCCTGATTGAGAAAGAGCAGTGAACAGCCCCCAATGGCCATGAGCGTGGCCAGGTACCATAGGGGAGTTGGCTTTACCTTTCGAAAGAGCCATCCCAGAAGTCCTGCAAAAATGGGAGCACTTCCTATGGCCACTACCGTACCGACAGCCACTCCGGTTCTGGAGAGCCCCGTAAAATAGCAGATATTGAATGCAGACAGAGCGACAGCGGATAAAACCACCTGCAAAACAGACCAAGTCTCCCGAGGACGAAAGGCCTGGGTGGACATTGCCAGAATCAGCAGGCTGACTCCGCCGATGGACATTCGGACTGCGCTCAAGGCAAGGGGTGATGCAGCATCGGGAGCAAAAGCCTGGCCTGTACCCGCCGTTCCCCACAATACTGCAGCCATCAAAATGTATACGGGAGTCCAAAAACGACCCCGGTTTTCTGTTTTCATAGATGCTGTTTTCTCTCTCATGGAGCGAACCTATGTAATCCAGTCATATGCTTTTTGGTACTCCTTAATATCCAATATGGATATCATTTGGAATTTGGCCAAAATTTTCTTGAAATGATCGTGGATGATCTCTCTATCGATGGATTTCCCCCCATCGATCGAATTCCCTTCCGGCTGGTGATTTCCTTGGAAAACAAAACTCTCCGCCAGAAACCATCTTTCCAAAATGGATGACTGGTACCTGCCCAGAGTATGAATCACCGTATCCATCAGCAGGATTTCCTCCGGGCTGAAACCATCCAGATCCATTGCTTGCGCTTGATCGTGGATCTTACCAGTGGGGTACAATTCTGCTATCTGCTGCAGACGGGGGATCCTGTCCATCTTGGTAAACTCCTCGGGAAACAGCTCCATTCCTCGAAATGCCATATGAAACCCCTGAAGGTAATAAAGCAGCATGTGCAGTTTTCTCTCTTCCATGTGGGGATCCACCCGCAGCAGATAGGCAGCCGTCTGTTCCAGCGATTCACTGCAGATGGACTCCATAGTCATTTGTCTGTCGCTGTATCCCAGCAGTTCCAATGCTTTTTTGCTTTTCACATACGCCTGGTAGGTGATGGCACCCCGGTTCTCCTCCAGAATCTCGCGGTAGTATCCAGGGTCCTCTTTGATCCTTCTCAATGTGGCTGAGTACTGCCTTGTAGGTAGATCCCCGTTTATATAGCGGGTCAGTGTTCCTTCTCCCCAGCCCAGCAGCAGTGACAGCGGCCGCTTTCCGATTTTGTATCGATTTAAAATGGTTTCAATTTCTTCTATGGAGATCAAACCTTCCTTGTCACGAAATGCTTCTTTCATCAATTCAAGATTCAAATCCTCCAGGCCCTGGGCATCGATGCTGTCCCCGCAGACCGGACAAACGGCCACTTTTCCTTTGTAGACAATGTCCTTTCCTCGAATCTTGCCGACGAGCTGGGATTCCATTAACTGAGTCCGTACTGTTTCATTGCATGTACTGCAGAAACCGTCCATATTCAATCCTCCCATCATCGAATTGATCTCCCTCATATGGCGCTGCCACGGATTATTTGTTCCAATTGAGTACGAATTCCGGAATTTGTAGAACAATTAACACAATCCTGCTGTTTCCATTATACTCTTTCACGATCGGTTACTCAATCGACTGGAGTGATTTATCTCGGTATGATTTTAGAGGAATTTTTGAATCAGTTGGGAAATACACTCAGTAAAGAAATGCAGTTTTCGGAGAAAAGGGGGATTTCATTGGACAAGCACACTACCTATTCCATCGACGGAGGCACACTGACGATTGAAGATGTTGTTCGGGTAGCGAAGAAAGAATGTCTCGTTGAATTGTCCGCACAAACCTATTCCCGCATGAATGAAACCAGAAACATTGTGGAGAAAATGGTGGCTGAGGAAAAGATCGAATATGGAATCACAACCGGGTTCGGAAAATTCTCCAATGTTGTGATTTCACGGGAAGATGCCATGCAGCTTCAGAAGAACCTGATCATGTCCCATGCCTGCGGTGTGGGAGACCCATTCCCTGAAGAAGTGGTCCGCGCCATGATGTTTCTGAAGGCCAATGAAATGTCCAAAGGATATTCCGGGACCCGCCCCGCCACGGTGGATACCCTGGTACAAATGATCAATCGGGATGTAATCCCTGTAGTTCCGGAGCAGGGTTCATTGGGAGCCAGCGGGGATTTAGCTCCCATGGCCCATATCGTTCTGGTTCTCATTGGATTGGGCGAAGCCTACTATAAGGGAGAGAGAATGCCCGGGCAGGAGGCCATGGCTCACGCCCAGATCCAGCCGGTTATCCTGGCTGAAAAAGAGGGCCTTTCGTTAATTAACGGTACCCACGCCATGAGTGCGCTGGGGTGTCTGGCCGTTTCTGAGATGAAGTCTTTGCTGGCATCAGCTGATATTGTCTGTGCTCTGACCATGGAGGGGCTGCGCGGTGTGGTGGATGCATTTGATCCCAGAGTGCATGCCATCCGACCGCACCGGGGACAGACAGCCGCTGCGGCCAACATTCTCAGGCTCTTGCAGGGCAGCGATCTAACCACCCGGCAGGGTGAACTGAGAATTCAGGATGCATACAGTTTGCGCTGTACACCCCAGGTTCACGGCGCCTCTCGCGATGCCTTCGCGTATGTTCACAACGTGATTGACCTGGAAATCAACAGTGCCACGGATAACCCCCTAATTTTTGCAGATGATGAAGCTGTCATTTCGGGTGGGAACTTCCACGGGCAGCCTTTGGCGTTGGCCCTGGATTTTCTGGCTATTGCAGCGTCGGAAATCGCCAACATTTCTGAACGGCGGCTGGAACGGCTCGTCAATCATCAACTCAACGATCTTCCGCCATTTCTGACCAAAGGCAAGGGGGGACTGAACTCCGGATTTATGATCGCCCAGTATGCTGCCGCTTCCCTGGTTTCAGAGAACAAAGTTTTGGCACATCCTGCATCGGTGGATTCCATCCCTTCCTCCGCCAATCAGGAAGACCATGTCAGTATGGGAACCACGGCTGCCAGAAAAGGGAGAACCGTCATCAAGAACGCTCTCAATGTACTGGCTATTGAATACCTGGCAGCATCTCAGGCCATTGATCTGAGAAACTATCCCGGCTCACTGGGTGCAGGAACAAAACCGGCTTACGAACTGATCCGGCAGAGCATCCCCCCACTCACCGAGGATCGAGTCATGTATCCCGATATCCATCAAGCAGCGGATCTGATCCGAACCAACGCACTGCTTTCCGCTGTCAAAAACCATGTACCGGAACTTGAATAATAAGGAGGAGTGAAAATGGCCAAGAACATCAAAGCCCCCCGCGGTACCGAACTACACTGCAAAAGCTGGCAGCAGGAAGCTGCCTATCGAATGATCATGAACAATCTGGATCCGGAGGTGGCTGAGGATCCTGAAAACCTGATTGTATATGGGGGACAGGGCAAAGCTGCCCGAAACTGGGAAAGCTTCGAAGCGATCGTCAGGACTTTGGAAAAATTAGAAAACGATGAAACCCTGCTGGTACAGTCCGGAAAACCTGTCGGCGTATTCAAAAGTCACCCGGGAGCCCCCCGGGTGCTGATCTCCAATTCCATGCTGGTTCCCAAATGGGCTACATGGGAACATTTCAGAGAGCTGGAAGACAAAGGCCTGACTATGTACGGGCAGATGACTGCCGGCAGCTGGATCTATATCGGTACCCAGGGCATTTTGCAGGGAACATACGAAACACTGGCTTCCCTGGCTGAGCAGAATTTTGACGGCAGTCTGAAAGGAACCATCACGCTGACCGCCGGTTTGGGTGGTATGGGCGGCGCACAGCCTCTGGCTGTCACGATGAACGAAGGAGTCGCACTGTGCATCGAAGTCGACAGAGACCGGATTGAGAAAAGACTGAAGACAAGATACCTGGATCTGTATGTGGAAGACGTGGATGAAGCGATTCAGATGGCTCTTGAAGCCAAAGCCTCGAAGAAAGCCTTGTCCATCGGGTTGCTGGGCAATGCTGCCGATATCCTTCCTGAGATGGTAAAGAAAGGATTTATTCCGGATGTTCTTACTGACCAAACCTCCGCCCACGATACTTTAAACGGATATGTACCGGGAGGCATGACATACGAAGAAGCTCTGATTTTGCGAAAATCAGATCCGGACACATATATTGCAAAGACCAAGAAAAGTGTGGCCCGTCATGTGGAAGCCATGCTGGAAATGAAGCAGGCCGGAGCTATCACATTCGATTACGGCAACAATATCCGGCAGGTGGCATACGATGAGGGTGTCACTGATGCATTTTCGTTCCCCGGTTTTGTTCCTGCCTATATCCGGCCATTGTTCTGCGAAGGAAAAGGACCTTTCCGCTGGGCGGCATTGTCCGGGGATCCGGAGGATATCTACCGAACCGACCGCCTTGTGCTTGAACTGTTCCCCGAAGACAAAAAACTGGAACGATGGATTAAAATGGCTCAGAAAAGGGTGGCCTTCCAGGGTCTCCCGTCACGGATCTGTTGGCTGGGGTACGGCGAACGTGAAAAGTTCGGCCTTGCCTTGAATGAGCTGGTGGCCAAGGGAGAACTGAAAGCACCCATTGTAATCGGCCGTGATCATCTTGACTGCGGATCTGTAGCATCACCGAGACGAGAAACTGAAGGAATGCTGGATGGAACGGATGCTGTTGCAGACTGGCCCATCCTGAATGCGTTAATCAATGCCGTCAACGGAGCCACCTGGATCTCCGTGCATCACGGCGGCGGGGTGGGAATTGGATACTCCATTCACGCCGGCATGGTCATATGCGCCGACGGGACCCCCGAGATGGCAGAACGCCTGAAGAGGGTTCTCACCACGGATCCGGGCTCCGGTGTCATGCGTCATGCCGATGCCGGGTATGTAGAAGCCATAGAATTTGCGAAAAAGCATTCCATTCACATCCCCATGATGAAGTAAATGCAAGGAGGCTGAATGACGTGGCAAAAATAGTAGAATGTGTGCCGAATTTTTCGGCTGCCCGAAACAGGGATGAAGTGGAAGCGATCCTGGATGTGCCCCGATCCCATCCAGGAGTGAAGCTCCTTGATTATTCCTCGGACAATGATCACAACCGAACGGTTGTTACCTTTATCGGCCCGCCGGAGGCTGTAGAAGAAGTCGCTTTCCGGATGGCGGAAAAAGCAGCGGATGTGATTGATATGTCCCAGCATACCGGCGGCCACCCGCGCATAGGGGCCATGGATGTCTGTCCCTTTATTCCGGTGCGTGAGGTCACCATGGAGGAATGTGCATCGATTGCCAGACGGGTTGGCGAGAGAATTGGAAGAGAGCTGGCTATTCCGGTTTATCTCTATGAAGAAGCCGCCTCTTCACCGGATCGAAAGAATTTGGCCACCATCCGCAAAGGCGAATATGAAGGATTCTTTGAAAAGATAAAGCAAAGTCACTGGTTGCCTGATTACGGACCGGCAGAGATGAATGCCAAAAGCGGATGCAGTGTTATAGGGGCGAGGTTTTTCTTGGTAGCGTACAATGTCAATCTTGCCACAGATTCCATGGAAATCGCCAATGCCATTGCCAAGAGAATTCGACACAGCAACGGGGGGCTGCGATTTGTCAAAGCCATGGCAGTGAAACTGGAAGAGCGGCAAATAGTGCAAATCTCCATGAATCTGGTCAACTACGAAAAGACTGCCATCTACCAGGCATTTGAAATGATTAAGTTTGAATGCCGGAGGTACGGCGTCAGCATTTTGGGCAGTGAAATCGTCGGGCTTGTCCCATCGGCTGCTTTGATCCAGTCGCTGGAATACTATCTCCAGCTGGAAGGATTCAGCATCCACCAGACTCTGGAGTATCAACTGGCCGAATAGAGGTGAACCCATGGCAGAGCTTTTGATTCAAAATGGACGGATCGTCACATGTGCCGGGAATGCACCGAAATCGATGGAAGATCTGAATGATCTGAATATCATTGAAAACGGCTATGTAGCGATTTCTTCAGCAGGTATGATCCTGGATACCGGCGGCGGGTCCGGTGATTTTTATCGGGATGCCTCCACGCAGATCATCGATGCTGGCGGGAGAGTGGTGATGCCTGGACTGGTGGATCCCCACACCCATGCTGTACACTACGGTTCCAGAGAAAATGAAATTGAACTGAAATTACGAGGAGTCCCCTATCTGGAAATACTCAAACAAGGGGGCGGCATTCTAAGCACAGTACGAGCTACCCGATCTGCCTCCAAAGATATGTTGAGCGAAAAACTGGCTAAAACCCTGAATACCATGCTGCTGTGGGGAACCACCACGGTAGAAATAAAGTCGGGGTATGGCTTGAACCTGCTTGATGAGGTCAAATGCCTGGAAGTTGTGCGGGATATGGATCATCCGATAGAGACCGTACGGACCTATATGGGAGCCCATGCTGTTCCTCCCGAATACTCGAATAATCGAGCTGCATACATTGATTTCATGCTGACGGAAGTTATCCCTTATGTTGCGCATCATAAGCTGGCGGAATTTATTGACTGTTTTTGTGAGGAAGGCGTGTTCTCCATCGAAGAGAGCGAGCAAATCCTTCGAAAAGGGGCAGAATTCGGTTTAGCCCTCAAAATTCATGCCGATGAAATTGAACCCATGGGCGGCGGCGAACTTGCTGCTCGTGTGCAGGCTGTGACGGCAGAGCATCTGGTTGCCGTCTCCGACCAAGGCATCGATGACATGGCAGCTGCTGGCACTATTCCAATTCTACTTCCCGGTACATCCTTTTATCTGAAACTCAAGACATATGCTCCGGCTCGGAAAATGATCGCCAAAGGACTGCCCATTGCCCTTGCATCCGATTACAATCCCGGTTCGTGTCCCACAGAATCCCTGCAGTCCGTCATGGTACATGCTTATCTGGGCATGGGCCTGACACCGGCGGAAATCATCAACGGGATAACCATCAATGCGGCCCACGCTATTCGCCGCGGTCATCTCATCGGCAGCATTGAAGCCGGCAAGCAGGCGGACATTGTGATTATGGACGCTCCCAACGAGCAATATCTGATCTATCACTTCGGGATTAACCATGTCCATACCGTCATTAAGAAAGGCAAAATCCGAGTGCAAGACGGGCTCCTCAAACAGGGAGGTGCTGATGATTGACCTGCCGATTTGAAGACATGACTCTGAAGGATTTTATCCATTCCGTAGCGTCCGATGCACCCACTCCCGGCGGGGGGACCGTAGCAGCCTGGTGCGGAGTTCAATCTGTGGCGTTAACTCGAATGGTCTACGCGCTCACGATTGATAAGAAGAAGTTTGATCAGATCCCGGCTGCACAGGTCGAAGAATTTAGAAGAAGGAATATGGAGCTTCCAGAGATCGAAGCACAGTTTTTTCGCTTCATGGAAGACGACAGCGCTGCATTCAGCTGCGTCATGGAAGCATTCCGCCTTCCGAAATCCTGCCCGCAGGAGATGGATGAGCGTGCCTGTGCCATTCAGGATGCATATGGAAAATCCGCTGAAGTACCGCTAAGCGTTGCCAAATTAGCTGTTACTCTGTTTCCATATATCCGTTTGGCAGGGGAATACGGCAACAAGAATGCTGTCTCCGATGCCGGAGTCAGTGCCTTGCTGGCTCATGCAGCTGTTGAAGGTGCAGCCATGAATGTCGTGATCAATGCATCCAGCTTACAAGACAAAAATCGAGCGGCTCTCTACCAGAATGAAATTACTCGATTGCTTCTTCTTTCCAAATCTGCTGCGGAAGAGATCACTCAGATGGTATACCAGAGAATTCAAAGTTAAATCTGCGGCAAAGAAAAATAGGATCGACCATCCACTCTTTCCGGTCGATCCTGTTTTTTTCTTACCATACTTTTTATTGACGCACAGAAAAATTCCTGTAGATTTTCCCGAAATCGATTCCGCTGATGAAAAGGTCGCTGTTGGCTTCCTTCAGAGTCTCAAAAGCGTTTTGAATATGATACGAACGAATCCCATGCTGCAAAGAGATAGCCGCTTCCAGGTATGCTGCCAGCTGGTCGCACCCTTTCAAAATCTCACCATCCAGCGGCTGATAGATGTCCTCGTTAAATTTCTCAGAGATATCCCGGCTGGTCGTGATCTGCACATTCCCATCCATGATAATCTTGGATTGAAATTCGTTTTCTGTATAATAACGAATCTGGCTGTGAAGTTCTTTCGGAAGCAAAGGGAATATCTGTTCATCCAGCTGACTGCTCTCGATGTCTTTGATCAGCATGTCCAGTCCTTTGACTGCTTTCTTGACGGGGGACACAATGTCCCGAGTCAGAACCTCCGGTAAATCATGCAGGAGTCCGCCAAAGAAATTGTTCGCAATGCGTTGGGGACATGCATCAATCTGGACTGAACACAAATATGCCATCAAAGCTACCACCAGCATATGTCCCATAACTGAAGTTTCAGGAATACGAGGAGATTGAGCCCACCGCTGCTGAAATCGGAGCTGGCCCACAAGATCCAGAAAATTGCTGGTTTTCTTATTGAGAACCAGGTTCTGCACCCCGGCAATATTGTAGTATTCTTCCAGTTCGTCTTCGATTCTTTTCTTGGTCTCATCCAGTCCGAACAACCCGGAGCTCATGTGATAAATAAATTTAAACTCCCAATTCGTAGCCAAAAAATGCGCTGCCTTAAGGATTCGTTTCTCCAAAAAGGTATCTTCCGGCCGATCCAGGTAGGCAACCATTCGATCCATGAACCCGTCGGGGAAATCGGTAATCCTTTCTTCTAATTCCTGTATCACCCACTGATTGAGTTCTTCCCTCTTCTTTTCCATGAGTTTGTAGAATATGGGAGGTTTAATATCGGTCACGACAATGCGGTGCAAAAATTCAAAAATTCCTCCTTCGATTAATTCCGTCCAGTGGATATCTCTGCGCTGATCCATCTCTTCCAGTCTGCCCAAAATAAAGGCATAGTACATCTTATGCCCCTGCTTATCCAATTCGGTGAAACCTTTGTTGGGCCGAATATGATCATTCCAGCGCTGAATACTTGCGGCCTCAAATACAATCTCCAGTAACTCCTTATTCATCGGTCCACCCTCCGGAATACTACGGATTTACCCAAATCCACGCGTTTGACTCGCCAGCCGGCAGCCAACCATGAGATAGCCTGGGGCCTGTCCCCATTGGCCCACCAGGCGGTATATTTGTATGCCGATGGAGGCAGTTTTCTGCCGTTAATCGTTTCAATTTCTTCAAATCCCAAAACAATCTCATCTCCCTGCGTCTTCTTCAGGTGGTCCGTCAAACGGCGGTATCGTTTGCCCAGCCCGGCTTCCGTTTCCTGGTCGATGTCTGATTCGTCCATTGTCCCGTCGGCAATGTTCAAATGAGAGAAACTTCTGCTGCGCACCCTTTTCCCGTGGATATTCCATTGGGGTTTCAAATCCCAAATCAGCTTTGCTGTTTTACTTTCACTGGCATGTTGGTTAGAGAAAGCCAGTTTGATCTCCTTTCCTTCCTGAGCAGCTTTTAAAATCAAATGGTTCACCCGGCATCTCTCTGGATGACCTCCCCAGTAGCAGTCTCTCGGCTGTATGTGTCCAAACTCGAAATGAAACTTCTCATACAGGTCATCACAGAACCCAATATACTTGACTTGCTCGTCCACCAGAAGAATGTATATGCCTTTTTTTTTCGCTGCAGTTACCGGAATGGTGAATACACAAAAGGGACCTTTCCCATGTTTATGCAAGGACAGATTCCCTCTAAATTCCTGGTCCGGATAGAACTCCTTCACAATGCCGGTTGAACTATTTCTCAGCGGTTCGATATTGCATGCAAAATCGAAACTCTGACCGCCAATGACTTTTGGATATGGGTCCTGATCTCCGTCCCCTGTAACCGGTTCAAAGACCCGAATGGACAGATCGTCACCAAGTGCAAACGTTTCCTGTAGGATACTGTCCCCTTTTGTACATAAAATCACGACGATGGCCGACTTAACTTTGAAAGTCTCCAACAGTCTTTTTCGGCAAAAATGGGCTTTCCCTATTATAGTCAGGCTCGGGCTGCCGTCTATGGTAAATACTGCAGTTACAGGCTTATCCGAGATGCTTTGGTCTTCTGCTTTGGCTCTTTTTTTCTTTTTATCCGAGTGGACAATGAGCCCGTCTGCTTCTATTCTTTCTAGATTTTCGGAAATAGCCACGAGAAAAGGATCGATGAGCACACCACCAGTGGAGTCCCAGTAGGAAACAAGCATCATTTTCTCTAATTTTACCAATTATATTGCCCTCCTATTTTCACTTACCCCTTACGTATGACTACATTTTTACTATTCAACAGTAAAAACATTTTGCCTTCATGATATGATGAAAAATACATATTTTGTCTATGATTTATTGAATCTTTGGATTTCAGTTTTCAATCGGATCGAATACCGTGAAAGTCTGATCAAGTGTGCCTCTTCACCATATCTGGTATAATTGTATTGTAATATTTACTGTAAGTTTTCCAAAGGCTGTTTCCATTGGAAAGGAGGATTTCCATTTGGCGGATATCATTATCAAAAACGGATACATTGTGGATGGTACCGGGTCGCCCTGGTATCGGGGAGATGTATCCATTACTCAAGGTAGAATTGACGAAGTGGGTCAGGTTCATCAGACAGAAGGTGAAATCATTGACGCTGCCGGGTTTATTGTAGCGCCCGGTTTCATCGATATTCATACCCATTCGGATACGACCCTACCTGTGAATCCGTATGCAGAAAGTAAAATCAGACAGGGAGTTACCACCGAAGTCACTGGAAATTGTGGTAATTCCTCCGCACCCATCAAGAATGAGGCTGTGGACGAGATTCGGGCTAAGTTCGAAAATCTAGGCCTTCAAATCCCATGGCGAAGCATGAAAGAACACCTTCAATTCATCAATGATCAAGGCTGTTCGGTGAATTATGCTGCTCTGATCGGACACGGGACTGTACGAAAATCTGTTGTAGGGTACGCCAATCGAGAAGCCACACCCCTTGAGATCCAGGAAATGAAAAATCTGATTCAAGAAGCCATGTCCGAGGGGGCTTTTGGTATCAGCACCGGGCTCATTTACCCGCCCGGCTGCTATACGAATACGGAAGAACTCATCGAGCTTTCCAAAATCGCAGCCCGTATGGGCGGTATCTATGTGAGTCATATTCGTGATGAAGGGGCCAATGTTTTGGAAGCTGGGCAAGAGGCTGTTTTCATCGGTCAAGAAACATCGATCCCCGTTCACTGGTCTCATGTGAAAGCAGCTGGAAGCAAAATCTGGGGAACTTCATCGAAGATCCTGGCTCTGATGGAGAATTCAAGGGAACATGGCATTGATATATCCGGGGACCTGTATCCATACGAGGCCACCAGCACTGGACTCTCCATGTTTCTTCCCAAGTGGGCTCATGATGGAGGCCGAAACAGCTTGCTGGAAAGACTGAAAACCCCCTCCATTCGAGAGCAGCTTAAAGATGAGATCAACCAGCGCAGAAGTACCCGCGGAACATGGGAGCACATTGTTATTGCCTCTGTGCTAAAGGAAAGGAATAAGCATTACGAAGGGTTGGATGTAGCATCTATATCCGCCAAACTGAATATGGATCCTGTTGAATTTGTGATTGATCTTTTGGCCGATGAGAACGGCGAAGTTGGAATGATTAGCTTTGCCATGTGCGATGACGACATTCGTACTTTGCTCAAACACCCTTTGATCATGATCGGCAGCGACGGAAATTCTTTGAGTCCTCAGGGGGTACTGGGGAATGGGCGCCCTCATCCTCGACACTACGGGACTTTCCCACGAGTCCTGGGGCACTATGTGCGGGATGAGAAAGTCATTTCCTTGGAAAATGCAGTGAAAAAGATGACTTCACTTCCCGCCTGGAGACTCGGCATCCGAGATCGGGGGATCCTCTTACCGGGCTTGGCTGCCGACATTACCATTTTCGATCCGGACAAAATCGCAGATCAGGCGACCTATCTGAATCCCCATCAATTTCCCGTAGGAATCCATCATGTGATTGTTAACGGAAAAGTCACCATTCGCGAAGGAGAACATACTGGAGCCAAAGCCGGCAGGACTTTGAAGAAGAACATGCTTTTGGCATAAGGGACAGACAGAGAAGCACCGGGGGGACCCCTCCCCTCGGTGCTTTATTCATGGTTTTGTGATTCTCCTTATTCATATATATTCTGAATTGCAGCGGGTTCCCCTATAGCCAACCTTCTTTGCGGTCCAACCAGGGAAAAGGTCTCTTGGGATCCATTCTCTTTTTGTGAAGAGCTATGTTGTGAGCATCCACAATTTCTCTTACTTTCTCAGGACTGTAGGGAGGCTGAATGTTCTTTACATCCGGATTCTTTCCCGAAAAGGGGCAGGAAGCCAGACAGATTCCACAGTCGGTAAAAACCCTTTTCCACACGGAATAGCAAAGATAATCACTGACTCGTTTGTGTTCATCCTTGTTGGCGGTATCCAGCGGAATTGCCTGGGAAGGGCACCGCAAAGCACAATTGTTGCAGAGATTGCAAAAAGACAATATATCGAAGAGCTCTTTGGAATCAGGAATCAATTCAACATCAGTAGTCACTGCCCCCAGACGAATTCGCGGACCAAATTCCTTCGTGACCAAGACGCCAATCTTCCCAATTTCACCAATGCCCGCCTCTTCCGCCAAACGAGGCATGGGAAGCAGATAATTGCCATCCATGTGATTTCTCGCCGGATACCCAATCCCCCGCAAATAGTAGCTCAACACCATACCGATGATAGCTGCATCCAGATATCCCTTTGTTACCTCAACAGCTTCCGGGGCAAATGGGGCTTCTTCAATCATATCTTTGTCCATCTCAACAGCATACACAATGGCATAGCGATGGAAAGTGTCAATTTTCTCCCCATAGACTGAAGATTCTCTTCCCCGATAAGAATAGTAAAACTCAGGGCTTAACTGAACTACCTTCACAATATCCGCCCCGTAATACCGGGCTAGCCCTTTTAGCTTCTCGGTAATTTCGTCTGGTTCTACCGCAACCGGTTTGCACATAACGGGCCCTTCAGCATATTTTTTTATATCCGCAAGAAAGCGGAATACTGAATCACCAATGGGTGTCACCAATGGCTCATACGAAGGATTTCCTTCGGTCACAGCCGGCCTTCGTAATTCTCTGTCCATTTCTTCCCGTTCAGGGTGACGTGAATAATAGTCGAGATATTCTTTGGATCCTTCTTTGTAGTTCAACCTGGAAAACATAATATCTCTCTCATCAACTCTGGCCAATCCAATCCCTCCTGTCGCATCTGCCACGTATTTCGAATTTCGTCCTTATTCAATCTTCTCAACCAAATTCCTTTATTCTCTTTTCTATGCAGGACAAACAGATCATACGCATTTGATTTACTTCTTGCATGTTGCTTCAAATATTCATGATCCTGCCGCACAGTGTTTTAAGAAAGGAACTCCGATATAGAGGATTTCCCCAATATTTTTCGAAATACTATGCATTTCATATGGGAGGCCTTATCATGAAAAAATATTTCGCACCCGTGGTTATCGTCGGAGTCATTCTTACCTGGCTTATCTTTCAGATGCTGAACCTTTTCACTGTGTTTCGTATCTTCGGCGAATCCATTAGCATGATGCAAAAAGTTATTTTAATCGGCGGAATTTTTCTGTTTGCAGTGGCACTGGTATCCGTATTGATTCAACGAATCATGGAGATAAAGAATCAGAACGAGGACGATTTTCGCAAGTATTAATATTCAATAGTCCTATCCCTTCTTTTTCTTCCTCTGCAAAAGATTGATTCCGATCTGAATCAGTATGCCGGATCCCAGACCAATCGCTGCCCAGAAAAACAGAGACAGCAGTCCAATCAGATCGCCCCACCCGGACATTCCATTCATAAATACACGGTACATTTCCAGGAATCCCAGCCCCAGTCCCAGAATAAACAGTCCGGCTGCTATTCGAGCTTGTGTATAGATAAGTATGGACGTAATTCCTCCTGTAATCAAGGAGAATATAAAAAAGGCCACGTAATTTTCACTTTGCAGCGGAGTCCTCAGCAAAAAGCGAACAGCTACCGCCAACAAAATGAAAGTAGTCACAGATACGATCAATCCCATCCTTAGATACGCTTTTTTGTTGATCATGGGCCCCCTCCGTTTTTTCCAATCCACGGTATTGATGGATTTCTGATTGTTATTCAGGATAATCATTTCATCAGCGAAAAGCAAAAAACCTCCTGGGGGCGGGGGTTTTTTTGCTATGGGTCTAGTACTGCTGATGCTAGTACATCGAAGCAGCAGATGCTGGATTATTTTTCGATAAAGACTTTTTGGGTCGTTCCATCCCACAGAACTTCTGCACCCAGTGTTTCACTAATAAAGCGGATTGGAACATAAGTCCGGCAGTTCTTAATTCTTGGATACACATCCAGCAAAACTATCTTGTTATCTACAATCACTGTTTTCGAACCAATGGTCAGCACAATGGTATGTTCACTGGTTTTTATTGTAACCTTTTTACTTTCCGAATCCCATGAAACCGTAGCTCCCATTGTTTCAGAGATAAATCGCACAGGAACCATGGTTCGTTTTGCAGCAGAATCTATGTAAGGACTAACATCCATATATTTCTTAACATTGTTGACTAAGGTCATTTTTGAACCGATTGTGAGAACAATCTCTAGTGTGTCTTCACATAATGGCTGCGATGTTTTTGGTTCTTGGACCGGTTCTCCTTCCGGCTCCTGAATCGGTTCTTCTTCCGGTTCCTGAATCGGCTCATCCTCAGGTTCCTGTTCTGGATTGCTGCCAGGATCGGACACAGGAGCCCATTGACTCAAATTGATGATACCGTAACCATACTGGAATGCAGAGCCGGTTGATTGAGCTCCATCTCGCAGTGCGTAGCGGACCTGGACATTGCTGAATTCGGGATTCTGAGACCAGATCAGAGCAGCTGCTCCGGTGACATGAGGTGCCGCCATCGAAGTCCCGCTGGCCAGTGCATAACGGTCCCCAGGTATGGTTGATCGGATCGACACTCCCGGGGCAGTCAGTTCCAAATCAGGGCCTGTAGCTGAAAACGGTGCTCTGATATTGCTGGAGTTTACTGCTCCCACGGCAATAACAGACTCATATTTTGCCGGGTACTTGATTGTGTCGGTAGTGCCTTCTTCTGTTCCGCTGTTTCCTGCCGCAGCAACCAATAAAATACCTGCATTATACGCTTTATCAACAGCTTCCCTCAATGCTTCGGTATCCGTTGAGGTGCCAAGGCTCATATTCACAATATCCATGTCGTTCTCTACAGCCCAATCCAGCCCGGCAATGAGCGCGGATAAAGAGCCTTTACCATCATCGGCCAGAACTTTTACTGAATTCAATTCAACATAGGGTGCCATACCCACAACCCCGGTATTGTTTGTTACGGCTCCGACAATACCCGATACATGGGATCCATGATTGGCTGTACCGCTGTAACTGCTTCCATCAATCGTATTTACTCCACCCTGAAAAGTTAGATCAACATGGTTAATATCAACACCGGTATCCAATATTGCGACCTTGATCCCATCGCCGGCCGCATGCGTCCACAATGCAGGGGCTTCAGTCATCTCGACACCCCAGGGAATTTCCTCGCCCATTGATTCTATGATGATGTCTTCTTCGATATATTCTACATTGCTGTTTTTGCTAAGCTCTTGGATCTCTTCTTCTGTTAATTCTGCAGCCACCATCGACATATGCTTGAAGCTTTTGGACACAACACCGCCGGAGGCTTTTACTTCAGCTACAGCCAATCCTTTGGCTGGTTCTTTAAATCCAATGACCACGCTCTTTGTACCTACAGTTTCTTCATTAGGGCCAGCCCCCACTGAACCCTTTGCCTCAGCAACCAGTGATACTGGAATCATCAATGCGAGTATCAGAATTGCCAGCAGTGCCTTCTTACCCATCATTCTTTTTTCCATTATTCTCCCCCCAAATCAAAAATTTCTGGCCAAGCGCCAGAAATTCGTGGTTTGACGAGAACAAAAAAAACCAGATCTTCGGCGGCTTGGCAATCCTAGGTATAAACCCGTAGACCCATAGCTTTGCGTCCCTGCCTTTCGACAGGTTTGCCATTATCGGATAGGCTTCTATCCAATTCGTTCCATATGCAGTTGCATTCTTCTAGACGGGATCAATGTACCATGAATCGATTATCTTCTCAACGAAGCTTTTCATATTGTTTATATTCGCGATTATCGACATTTTGTTGATTGAATGCGACCTTTCCAATAAACAAAAAAGGGAGTCATCCGACTCCCTTTTTTGCCAATTAACCGTTTTGATTTCTCTTACGCCAGGTCAAGAACCATGGCGAATACAACATAATCCCAGTTTTCAGGAATTTCTTCAGTTCGTGTGTATCCAGGACCGTTGCCGCCGATATAGATCAGAGCTTCCATTACATTGCCATTGTTTTCACCTTTAATAACCGTTTCAGCCAGATCATCTTTTACTTCGTATTCGGTAATTGTCCAGCCCCGAGCTTCCATTTCGGAGACGAACCATTCAGCCAGCTGTTCATCACTTTCTGCATCTGTGCTAATGTTTAAACCGAAATCATTCGGATTGGCTTCATCGTCTCTGAAGAGATCAAAGTTATCAAACATGGAGGCACCGTAGTCAAACGGAACACCATTCACTCCGGCAAAGCTGTCATGTTCGTTATAAAGTCCGCCGGGATATACTACCAATTCCTCAGGAAAATCAGGCAACAATTCAGATACTCCGCCTTCAACCTTCTTGGGCGCTACAAAACCATTGTAAATTTCACCACTTGTGAAATCAACGGGCTCAACACCGCGAACCACCTTTGAGCCATTTACTGCTACTTCGTTGGAGCAGCCTGCTAATGCAACTGTCAAAGCCAGCAAAGCAACTACCAGTGTCAAAGTTCTCTTACTGCTGATTCTCATTAATTATTTCCTCCTTTTCCTTCTTGCCTCGCAAATCTGGTTTTATTGCGAGTTTTTGATTTACTGATACCGATTTGGCAAAGACATCCGAACTAACTTTCTTGAATTCATTCATAGAGTAGAATGGATGAGTGCTCAATGCATATTGGAATCCAATATATTTATTTAAATATTCTGAATAGTGTTTTTTAACCGAACATTCAAATTTGATTTACGCTTGTTTATGGCTTAATAGATTTAATTTCGCTATTTGATGTCATTTGCCTTTTTTATTCTAACATATACTAAATGGATTGTCAAATATCTATACTTTATATTAACTATATATGGAATAATCTTCTTATTCCATCAACGGATCCATAATATACCCTGTTGAATTCAATTATTTGAAAAAGGCATTCCGGGCCATTTCTCGAATAATAGAAAGACATTATTTATCAATCGATCTGTAATGTATTACCTCGTCATGATAGAATGTTTTAAGGCCACAATTTACTATGGAAAGAAGGCTAGACTTATGAAATTAAATTTCTCACAAATAAAAAGCAATCTGAACTCTATTCTTCAAAGTTACAAGAGATTTCCGGTTACGGCCTTGTCTTTCGCGGTTCTGGCCACTTTGATCATTTGGCTGAATGAAGCCACCGATGTACTGGCTTCTGATACGATCCAGCTGATTGTTCGGATCAATATGGCCGTCGCTCTTTTTGGTATTCTGTCACTGAACGTCTCGCTGTTTAATGAAACGGATTCCAAACCCACTCTGCAAAGACAGCTGATTTCCCATTCACTGGCGGCTCTTTTAACGATTGGGTATTTCTTCTTCTATTTGAAGGATTTCAACTCAGTGACCATGATGCGGTTCACTTCCATTGTGCTGACTCTGATAATCGTGGTTTTTTTCATCCAAAGGATCCGAATACCATCCCATTATGAAACATATGTATTGCGAATATTCAACGGGGCGTTTACCACGGGGATTTACGCCGCTGTACTCTACGCAGGGATCAGCATTATCATGTTTACCATCAGCACTCTTTTCTCTGTTAATATTGCAGGTAAGTTTTACTTTTACAGCTTTATTCTGGTTTCACTGATCTTTGCTGTAGCCCTATTTTTGTCGAAACTGCCTCAGTATAATGACGATACCAGCGGCTTTCGCTATCCTGATTCGCTGAAAATCCTGCTCACTTTCATTGTTATACCCCTTATATCCGTCTATACATTCATCTTGTATGCATACTTTGCTCGAATCCTATTCTCCGGGGAATGGCCGCAGGGGTTGGTTTCGCATTTGGTCCTGTGGTATTCAACGGTAAGTGTTGGGGTCATATTCCTGCTCACACCGGTTCAAGCACAGCACCAAATCAGCAGTCTCTTTCGAAAATGGTTTCCTATACTAATCATTCCCGTACTGGGCATGATGTTCGCATCCATCGGACTGCGCATCCGCCAGTACGGGTTTACCGAAAACCGATACCTAATCGTGATCTTGGGTCTTTGGGTTACTTCAGTCATGATTTATCTTGCGGTCAAAAAATCACAACGTAATATCCTTATTCCCATCTCACTGGCAATTGTTGTATTCATTTCCATGTTTGGTCCGATGAGCAGTTTTGCAGTTTCCATTCGCAGCCAGAACAATCGTCTGGAGAATGTCCTGGCCCAGTATGAGATGATTGAAAACGGTGACATTCAACCGAATCCAGAAATCCCATTGGCTGCAAAAAAAGAGATCAGCAGTATCCTGGGTTATTTCGATACCATGCATACTCTCAACGATGTCGCCATTCTACCTAACGATTTTACGCTGGTGAATATGCCCTCTGTCTTCGGGTTTGAGTATGTTCCTGAGTATGATATACCGATGAATAACTATTTTTACTATCACTCGGATATCTCGAAATCTGGATTACGTATCAGCGATTACGACTATTACTTTTCCGTTAACCCGTGGATCACGAACCCCGAACCCATCGATGGTTTTGAGGTAGATTTGCGGTTAGAAGAAGCCAGAATTCTCGTGGCCAGAGACGACGAAAATGTACTGGACATCGATTTGGAACCCATCGTCCAGGAACTCTATGCCAGTTTTTCAAACAATGCCCTTCAGGAGAAGGATATCGAGATTCCTTTGTCCAAGATGACTTTTACAGGGGAGCAGAACGGGGTCAAATACCTGATTGCTTTTGTTCACATTGCCGGCTACAGTGACTTTGAGAACAAGCCTGTCATTGATAATCTGGATATCATTATGCTGATTGGAATTCAATAAACACCACGTATTCGTTTACACGAAAAGTATTGTGACTGGACGACCCCTTTATGATGCTGTGGTATGCATTCAAATCTACGGGAGATGAGGCATATGAAAGCTTTCGCCGCAGGATGGGGAATCCTTGTCCTGGCAGTCATTTTGAATCTTGCTGCGTCCAGAATGGGCATTGTCACCTGGTATGAGTATTTGCAGGAAATTCCAAGCGCGGGGCTCGCCTCGGCAACTATGCGCTTAAAGATCATTGACTTTGCTTTCCTTTTTCTTTTCTATCCTTTTTCGCTGGGATTTGTAGCTGTGTTGATTGCAAAGCATTTTTCATAGAAGTCCACTTCCACAGATACATATCTTTTGCCCAACGTATGGCTCTTGCATGAACCGAAACGTGGCCGGAAATGATCTAGGCTGCAGTAGACAATTTGAGGGGGTTTCATTATGAAACGAGAAGATCACGGATTGGCTTTCATGCTTCAATATGAAAACGTGGCCTGGTACGAAAATGGTTCCGTTCGAATTCTGGATCGAAGAATTTATCCTACCAAAATTGAATTTGTTACTTGCAGGTCCCATGAAGATGTGGCTCAAGCCATCGCTGATATGGTTACACAAAGTGCGGGCCCATATACCGCAGCCAGTATGGGAATGGCACTGGCAGCCCATGAATGCAGCCACCTGAGTAAAGAAAAGCAAATGGAATACTTGCGGGACGCCGCCTACAAACTGTCCCATGCTCGGCCGACTACGGTCAATCGGATGACTCTGATCGTGAATGGCTGCTTAGAAAAGGCCGCGGAAACCCTTGAAAAGGGGGAACCAGTCGATCAGGCAATATTGGAACATACAATTGAGTCAATGAATCGTCGATATTCGAAAATCGGTGAGGTAGCAAAATATTTGGTGGATCTCTTTCCGGACCAAGGAAAAATTATGACCCAGTGTTTCGGAGAAACCATTGTAGGCATGATGCTTCGGGAATCCAGACAGCGAAATAAGGAACTGAAGATATTCTGTCCTGAAACGAGACCCTATCTTCAGGGAGCCCGCCTGACCTCCTCCGTTGCACACGATATGGGCTTTGATGTGACGGTCATTACAGATAATATGCCGGCCTATACTATGCAGACGAAGAAGATTGATGTTTTTACATCCGCTGCAGACTCCATCACGATGGACGGGCATGTGGTCAACAAGATTGGCACCTTCCAGATAGCGATTGTGGCCAACCACTTTGGAATTCCCTATTTTGTGACCGGCATCCCCGATGAAGCCCACAAAAGTATATCCGAAGTCCGTATTGAAGAACGAAATCCGGATGAAGTTCTTGAGTGCAGAGGTGTCCGAAATACTCTCCCCGGAGTGAAAGGATTTTATCCTTCTTTCGATATCACACCGCCTCATCTTGTCAGCGGAGTGGTCACAGATAAAGGGATATTCAGCCCCTTTGACTTGAATCGATATTACATGAACAAGACGGACCGCTACTGGTGATCTAAACTCAGTACTCATCGATTTCGTCAGTGGGATTGGCGGAATGGATTCAGGATCTGTTTATTTGTGACAGATCCTGATTTTATTTGGGCAGGGTCTTGCCAGTTCTTCGAACTTCAACCCTTTTATGGATATTGATTAAAAAATATTCATTACGGATTATGGATGAAGGAATTTTTTAACTATTGAAGAAAAAGTCATTAAATCTAAGGAGGTGCTGACAAATGGATAAACCACAACACCACTGGGAAATGGATGCCAAGGAACCGAATGAATACCATTTTTGTGAGGCGACAAGAGGACGCGAATTCTTGCTGCGACTCACGACCGGAGCCGACCCCCTTTTGGCTGTCAGACAATTTGCCATCGACAACAATATTCGTTTTGGTAAAGTTCATGCTGCGTTCATGGGAGCTTTTCAACCCGCCGTGTATGACAAATGGGTACCCAATGTTCACGATCCTGAAGATTGGCACCAGGAAGTGTCCGCTACATGCGCAAATCTGAATATGCTGCTGGCCGTAGGCGGCATGATCAGCCAGAGGAAAAAAGAAGACGGCGATGAAGAAACATTTGTAGCCATGCACTTCGTTTCCGGAGGTGCCTGGGACACCGGTACTTTTGGAGGGCATCTTGAAGAAGGAACCCGAGTCAAAGGCGTCATGTGTGTGTTTGTAACTGAACTTTTGGACATTGAAGTGCAGTACCAGGCAAACTTAAGACCCGGTTACAAATATCCCGAAAATTTCTATGTCAGCACAAAGAAATAGCGATTTGAACTATTGCTCAAATTGATCCACTAATTCTTATTGCAAATAAAACACAATGCCGGGCTACGGTTTCGTAGCCCGGCATTATTTGTAACCTTAGTACTGCATGAATCGATTACCCAGTCGCCAGTCTTACGGTTTGGTTTCGAAGCTGACGATCGGAGGATTCTTGCCTGCTTCCAGTTCCGGCAGGTAGCGATCCACGAAGTCGTAATGCAGTCTGAAGATTTCTTTTCTCAGTACCCACAGGATAATGAGTGTGGCAGTAACCCCGATGATGGTGGCTGTGTCTGTGACCAACCACAGAAGACCGGTGTCTGCCCCTGACAGGAAGATCGGGCCTAAGAAGTAGGCGATGAACACCCATGTAGCGATCTTGTTGGCATGAGTATCGCCGAAGATGTAGTTGACGTTCTTTTCACCTGCATAGTAGGCGGAAAGAAGAGTGGTCCAGGCAAACAGAGCGCCGGCAAGAGCTACAACCACACCACCGTAATAACCGAAGGCAGTCTGGAAAGCGGCTGTTGTCAATGCAGCTCCGGTAACGCCCGGATTCAGTACATGAGCATTGGTGAAGAGAATGGAGAAACCAGTGATCGTACATACGATGATGGTGTCTATCATGTTTTCGCCCCAACCCCAGGAAGCCTGACGCACCGGATGGTCGGTAATGGCGGCTGCATGAGCGCCCATCCCGGATCCCATCCCGGATTCATTGGAGTACACACCACGGGCAATCCCCCACCGGGTAGCCATGGCCACCGATGCTCCGGCAAATCCGCCGGCTGCCGGTGCAGGTGAAAACGCATAACGAATGATGGACATGAACACAGAAGGAATCAGTGCGAAGTTCTGGATGATCAGCGCAATACCAGCGACGATGTACAGCATTGCCATGAACGGTACTACCTTGTCCGCAACGGAGGCAATACGCCGAACGCCGCCGATGATGGTAACGCCCAATGTAACGAATATGACAACAATCCCGATCATCAGGTCAAAACCGAATGCCTGCTGCATGGATGTGGCAACAGCGTTGGTCTGTACCAGCAAGCTCCACGGAGATGTCAAAAATGCCTGCCAGGCCAATACATAAGCCAAGCCTCTCCATCCCAGTGCATTCTTCATAACATAGTTACGGCCGGCCAGGTATTCGTCCAATGATTCGAATCGAACACGATACCGTTGTCCCAGAATAATTTCGCCCGCTTTGGTGGCCATACCGACCATGGCGGTCATCCACATCCAGAACAGTGCTCCAGGACCTCCGGAGGTAATCGCTACGGCTACCCCGGATACGTTCCCTGTACCGATTGTGGATGCAATGGCGGTGGCAGCTGCCTGGAAACCAGTGACTGTGCCGACGCCGGTTTTGGACTTGTCAAACATCTTGCCGAATGTGTTCTTCATGTGGAACATCCAGCGAGTCTGGTAATACCCTTTGGTTCCAATAGTTAGCATTAAGCCGGTTCCTAAGACCCCGACAAACAGAGGGGGACCCCAGAAAAAGTTACTGATGGTTCCTACAATTTGTTCTAATAACGCCACTTTTTACCCTCCCTTAAAATGAGTATTTCTCCTTTTCCCTTCAATAGCTGTTATGATTTAATATCGCCCCCTTTGATAGGATAGTATAGATAATATTATCTATATTCGTTATATTATCTATATTATTTATATTGATTATATTCTCTATTTTCTGAATATTTGACACGTTTTTTCGTTTTCCTTCATGATAACAAAATATTTTTTTGAACTTTGTGCGATTTATTGTCCGTTTGCTTTTATTATTGAGCTCGTGCAATTTGCCGCATCGACAAATTATTCTAGTGGTCAATTTATTGCATGTACCATAGTCCCTTATTCAACTTTTCTTTATTCATATTGGCTTTTATGGGCAATATGCACATCCGAAGTATTCCTTGCTATAGAAGAGATAACGTGTTCTTGGAATTGATCGCCAATGAAGACTTGACAGATTTCATCAGCAATCCTTGAAAAAAATACACTTCGATTAACCAGGCAAGTGCCATCATGATTCTTTCTTTTCATCGAAAATTCATAATTACTTAATGTGGCTTTAACTGTTTTTTGGATGAAGGATGGTACAATAACCATGTACACGATCACTTGTTTCCTCCACCTCGGCATTCGAAAGAATGCCATTTTTTTGGGTTATTCTTTCTTCAGCCATTCCTGCCACAACAGCATCAGCCGGATCTAACCGCTCGTAAGAATCCCTTATCAGTTCAATGGGATTGGGGCACTCTGATGAAAATCCAATTTCAAGCCTGATCCGATTGTGGCATTATCCGAAAACTGCCAAAAATTCTACATAAAAAACACCGCAACAGTCCAGATTGCGGTGTTTGATATGCTTGACAGCTCAGTGGTAGAAGCCGTGAAAAAAATCGTATTCAGGATCAAAGACCCATTTGAAAGGATTTCTGACCTTGGCACAGAATAAAATTTTTGATGAGTATTCAGTTCATCTTACAGAGAAGATAACAAAGCGCAAGTCAGCTGTGCGGCTCGATCGGCTGCAAGACGTATGCAGGCTTTGTAATCCAAATTGGCATCTGAATCCGCCTTATCCGATAGGGAGCGGATGACGAGACTGGGAATCTCGGCCAAATGGCAAGCCTGGGCAACTGCCGCTCCTTCCATATCCACGCAGAGTCCTCCAAGCTTTTCGTGGAGCTCTTTACCGCGCTGGTGATCCGCTATGAAGGAGTCTCCTGTCAGTATTCGCCCTTTCACGATCTGACCAAAGCATGCAGGATTCACTTTCGCAGCCTGAAGAGCCTGATTCAACAGATACGCATCCCCTTGGAAGGCCCGCATTCCCAAGCGGGGTATAAAACCAAGTTCATAGCCCAGAGCTGTCACATCCATATCGTACTGAACAATATCTGCCCCCAAAACGACATCCCCGATGTCAAGACCCGGGGCAATACCCCCGGCCACTCCCGTAAAAATTGCATGGGTGATGGCATAGCGGTCAATGAGGATCTGGGTGCCGACTGCGGCATTGATCTTTCCAATTCCCGAGCATACGGCGACGACAGAAAGATGTTTGTATCGACCTTTAACAAATTTCAGCCCGGAAATAACCTTTGTCTTTGTGTCTTCCAGATTGTTCATCACGGGACTGATTTCTTCTTGCATCGCCCCGACAACACCAATAACCATGGGCTATCACTCCTTGCTTATTTTAGACTCTTTCATTATATCATAGTTTTCTGGAGGTAACGTATGGATAAAACTTTCACCCTTACCATTGCAGGATTGAAACGAACTCTGCCGATCATTCAGATATCTCAGGACCTCAGTATCGCTTCCTTTGTCCTCTTGGGCGATACTGAAATGGCCGTCCATGCAGCCGATGCTCTGGCACCCCTGCTTCCAGCTGCAGATTTTCTCATCACCCCGGAAGCAAAGGGGATTCCTCTGGCTTTTGCATTGGCAGAACGGTTGGGTATGCCCCGATACATTGTAGTTCGTAAAAGTATCAAAACATATATGAATCATCCTCTTGAGACCCATGTGCAATCCATCACTACACATGACAAGCAAAAGCTTTATCTTGATTCGGAGGATGCAGCACGAATTCATGGTAAAAAAGTCATATTGATTGATGATGTGATCAGCACCGGAGAATCCATCGCTGGAGTACGAAGACTGATCGAAAAGACGGACGCCCAGATTGCAGCCATCGCCTGCATCCTTGTCGAGGGGCTAGAACCCTACGACAGTATCCATCTGGGTCGGCTTCCTTTGTTTGATGGTGATGGTAAGCCTATACACCAGTAGAGTTTATTTGAGTCCATACTCAAGAAGGGAAAGCTGTTTTCATGTAGAAATACAGATGGTCTATTTTTTTATGGAAAGAAATCAAGTTCTAAAATCCAGGGCTGAGTTGCTGAAGATGTATTGGTTTATCGCTCTGAGAGATTTCACCACCAGAATTAGGGAGGTTACGTTTTGTTCAACCGAAATAATTGGACGACACCCACGGCACTGCTTCTCATCATGTTGATCGTGACTTTGTTTTTTCAGTTTGGCATCGGTTTGCAAAGAACCATTTACAACAACTTCATATCTGAAGAGCTGGCCATTGAAGCTCAGGGTTTGGGGTTTATTGAATCGATCCGAGAAGTTCCAGGTCTTCTAACCATCATCCTAATTACGGGTTTAGGTTTGTTTACGGAGCCGGTGGCTATGGCTGTTTGTATAGCCCTGCTATCCTTGGGACTTGTCCTCTATGGGATGGCAGGAGGTCTGGCTGGACTGATCTTGGCCACGACCATCTATTCTGTCGGCTTCCATCTGTATATGCCCGTTCAAAGTTCCATGGTTTTGCGTCTGGCTAACCCGGGAGAAAAAGGAAGGCGTCTGGGTGAATTGGAAAGCGTACGAGCACTGTCTGGATTTTTAGCGATGGGTTTTGTTGTGCTCACCGCCCGTTTTTTCAATTACCGCATGCTTTTTTGGTGGGCAGCCGGATTATCGTTGATTGGGGCGGTAATAATGCTGCTGATCCCTCGGGATAAAACCCAGATCACAGCCAGAAAAATGATTTTCAGAAAGAGATACTGGTTGTATTATCTTCTGATTTTTCTATCAGGTTCGCGGATGCATATTTATCAGATTTTTGCTACATTCTTTCTGGTCAGTGTGTTCAAGGTTCCTGTCCAGCATATGGCTATTCTGCTGGGCGTGAGCAATGTATTTGCCATGATTACCCGCCCCATTATCGGTCGCTTCATCGATAAGGCGGGTGAACAGGCTGCCCTGACCATAAACTATTCTCTTGTTTTTCTGATTTTCATCGGGTATGCAACCATCAAATATCTGCCGTTCATCTATTTTCTATATGTCTTGGACAATGCATCCATGGGAGTCACCATGGCAATCAGCACATTCTTGGATAAGATCGCCCCCCGCGAGGAGATTATTTCGAGTTTGGCTATGGGAAGTACCATCCAACACATCGCCGGCGTGATGGTGCCGGTTGTAGGCGGCACCATCTGGTCTACTTTCGGATATCAGTATACTTTTCTTACGGGTGCTGTATTTGCCCTATTGTCCCTGTCCGCATCCCGGTTCATCAACCAGGAAAGAAGACTGAAAGAAATTGTACCCGTCGCCTCAGCAGGATCCTCATAATAACGAGATTCCCTTATCATTGCTTCTGACGCTGCAAGCATTTTCTTACGGTCAATGGTGTAAATACCGTTGGCCTTTTTCTTTTACCTGAGGTTATCAATCCGTGTAGATGAACCAAACCATAGCTGCACCTTTTTATCATTACATGCTGTGTTTCACCCGTTTATCCTTGCTTAAAATATTGCACCTAGTTATGATGTAGTTAGCCGGTAGTATCAGTCATCCGGGTTCTAATACTCACGACGATGCAAAGTGGGGGAATAGCTGATCAAAATGGCTGCTCTCTATTGTAGTGATCACCGGACAACTGAAGAAATGGCAGTATCTATCTCCATGGCATTACAAAGCATCCCTGATGGGGAAGACAAAATAATGGCCGTTGGCGACGTGGATTACACAATTGTTCGTGAATGCAATTGTGTTGTGGTCGGTACAGTGACCCATTACACCTCAGTAGAAGCAGATTTGTCCACGGCGGTCGTCAGATTGCCCTTCAATCCATTTTGGCGCATATTAAGATAAAGGGAATGGTGGGATAATCTCGCGGAGAAGCAACGGTTTCCCACCGATTCGCCCTGGACCACAGATATTGCTTAAACAACGATTTATGCTGATCTATTCGAAACTTACAGACATGAATGGCTGCGAAAGCACCGGTCATTCTCGGATGCTCTGGCTTTTCATCTGAAGGTGCAGATCATTTTATCCTGTAGACGGTAAGGACTGGGACCTTATGATCGGCCATTTTTCTGACACCCCATCCTGAAGTCTAAAATATATGTTCGAGAAAGGGTGAAGATTATGAAGACAATTGGTATTATCGGTGGCCTGAGTTGGCAATCAACCATCGACTATTATCGGATCATCAATCAAAGGGAGAATGAGCTATTGGGCGGGTCAACGACAGGAACCGTTATTGTCTACTCGGTAAATTTGGATGAGATGCTCGCTCATGTCTCTTCCGGGGAATATAGCATTCTCGGCGAGAAGTTGGGGAATGCTGCTCACAAACTGGAAACTGTTGGAGCAGAACTGATCGTTCTAGCAACAAATACCATGCATGTTGTAGCAGACAAGATCGCATCATCTGTCCGTGTACCAATGCTGCATATCACCGATGCGTTGGCTGCACAGATCATCAAAAAAGGCTTCACTACCGTAGGCCTTATTGGCACCTCCTACACGATGGATCTGCCTTTTTACAAGAATAAGCTGTTGGAGGAATACGCTATCCATGTCATAACTCCGCCAGAAGATTCCTATGAAGCGATATTCAAAGTGATTCAAGACGAGCTTACTTTCAATATATTGAAGGAAGAATCACGAAAGAAGTATCTAGAGATCATTGATGAGCTGCACCAAAGAGGCGCACAGGGCGTTATCCTGGGTTGCACAGAGATTCCGATGTTGATCAAACAGGAGCACACCCCTGTTCCTCTTTTCGATACCACCGAGATCCATGCCCGCACAGCGGCTGAAAAGGCATTCTCGCTATGAAATAGCCCGATCCGCATGAAATGTGATTTTACACCAACATGCTTAACTGGATCTTTATTGTTTAGGTAGGTCTTGGGCTGATGGACTGATGCAAGCCACTCCGTATCCGTAAGAAGACCTGCCGGCTTTGCCCTGATCAAGCAACCGGCAGGTCTCACATCATCCAGCTCTTTCTTTACCTCGGTCTCAAGTAGCCTGTACGGGAAATGAACAGCTTTATCTTTCTCATATACAATGGCTGCATGTTGTATCTACGTGAGGCCCGTCAATTACCCATATTTCGGAATCATTAAATAGAATATTTTCTTTTCTTTCTAGTGTCTCTACATAATGACATCCTTCATGATCCATTATGGACCCTTCAACCACTACCCCATCCGACTCTTTCTGAACACCATTTTACTCTCTGAGAAAGCCTGACAAAATGTATCTAAAATGTCCACGACAATGTCTAGCAAGACCGAAGCATATATTGAATCATTTAATTTTTGTACAGTGTTTGCAGCATTTCCCTTGATCAATGACATGGCTGATATTGCAGATCATTTTGAGCTCCCGGGAGATTAACCAACCTATGGGCGCAGTATCAATCCTTCCATCAGATCTAACTTAAGTCAATTATTGCAAATTGTTTTCTTTAATCAGGGCATCCACTGTGACTCCATACCGTTTTGCTATGCTATAGAGGGTATCTCCTTTAACAACTGTGTACCGTAGGACACCGTCTGTTTTGGGTAACATGGCGTTAACCGTAGTCAAAGTGTAGCCGTCCCTGCGTAACCCATCGATTATGGCAGGAAGCGCTTCTACTGTGTGGTACCCACCCACGTGCATCAGGATTATCCCTCCATCGGATGCATTGTCCAGCACCCTGCTGATTAGATATTCGGTGGTTACTGCAGTATCTCGGATTTCTTCCGCCCAATCGTGGCTGTCCACCGTCCACATGATCGTGTATGGATATCCCAATTCACCCAGGATCCGCAGCATTCTACTGTCATATTCCCCGTAGGGTGGTCGGAATAAATAGGGATTCGCTCCTGCAATATCGCGTAAAATTGCTGTTGAATCCACCAGTTCTTTACGAATTTGAGTATCCGTCATGGCTGCCATATGTCCATGGGTCAATGAGTGATTTTCCACTACATGTCCCTTTTGTATGATTTTTTTGGCTAGATCCGGGTGATCTTTGACCCACAGTGCTCTTAAAAAGAACGTGGATTGGACATCATAATCGTCTAAAACTTTCAGCAACGCATCTGTTTGGTCGAAGAGCCAGCCGGCATCAAAGGTTAATGCAATCCTTTTCTGAGCTGAAACACTGACTCCAGCTTTGATCACCTGGGAATCGCCTTGCGAATCGCTATGTCCAGGTATGATCAAAACTTGCCCGGGGTAGATAATGGGAGTGGCGGGCTCCGGCTCTGGCTCCGGCTCCGGCTCTGGCTCCGGCTCCGGCTCCGGCTCTGGCTCCGGCTCTGGATCTGGTTCCGGCTCTGGATCTGGATCGAAAAGGCTGCAGGAAGTTAATGCACCCATTATGAGGCACAAAAGTATTCCAACTGTCAGGAATCGCACCATCTTTAACCTGCTTTTTTTGATTATCATATTCTTCACACTCCTGTTTTCCGCTCAGTCGAATATTCATGATTGATATTCCTGAGATTGATTTTAACGAACCAGTCTCATTTCGGTGTTCCCGAAAGTAGGACTGCAGAGCTTTATCTGCCATAAGAAGAACTAGAACTACTATGCATATTTCATCCGGGTTTGTGCGCATCCGTGAATGGGTAATCATCAAAAGGATGTAAGTGTTCCTGGTAAGAATAAGCATAATTCAATCCTGTTACTTTCAAGCCTATTCCAGTGCCAGATCGTCACCAAAGATCAAAGAATATCGCGTTCCAATTCGATATTACACCCATTAGCAAATTATTGCACGAACATTTTAATGGTCTTCTCAGGACACTATACTGCTTCTGGGGTGCCGCAGACAGATGCCAAAAGTCTCATTCCGATTGTAATAATCGGTTCACTGAAGGATGGTTGTTTCTATTCCATCTCCGGTCGAATTGGGTTCATATGTGACACCCAATTCTTACTTCTTGGTCATGGAAATTGGATTATATTGATTCCTGAACTGTCATCAGCAGAACGAATCCCCTAACCGCTTTATTGCTGTAAAAATACCCATCGATTATGGACTTACATTTATTCTTTTATGTGAGAATGTGATTTCTACAAACACTCCGCCCTGTGATTCGTGTTTTGGATAATCACACAGCCTCCATTTCTCAATGTCTGTGAATCACATGTCGTTGTCTGAGTCATATTGGGACACTGCGGTATACCTTCTTATAAGACTGTTTGGTTTAGGCAATGTTCCTGAAAATACCCATTCCATATGAAAATTCTCTGCTGGTCATGATGCTGCCCCTGCATCTGTCCATGGAAACTGGCAATTATCTCCATCTAGAATATTAAAAAAAAGACCGTTGCTGATTTATCATGCAACGGTCTTCCAAAGGAGAACATTTTTAACCAAATAGACCTGCCAGCGCTTTGGCTATATTCAAGAAAAAGACTTTGATTACTTTCCCAAGCCCCACTCCTTGAAGGCGAATACCCTTTAAAGCTTCGAGAGCACGGCTTACAGAGAAATCATCTTTTAGATCGTCTATGACCGCACCGTCAATATACGCGCGAATGGTGGGATCGTCGATTTCCACATCAACAAACTCATCAATTGCGCATTCCGAGTCAGTGGCCACTCCAATTATCTCTTCTTCATCATCCATCTTAATATGGAAGTTGACTCGTTCATTGGCAAACATCCTTTTAGCCAGGCTAGGGACCTTGTCTAAGTTCTCATTGTAATCGGACACATACCCTTCCAGACTCGTATAGTATTCGCCAGCCGCAGAAACCGGAACTTGAATGACCATTAACAATAGAGAAACCAAGATCAATATACTCAGAATTTTTCTATGCAAGCCGACCCCTCCTCAGAATTCAGTTTTTTCTTGGGAACATTGATTCTCCAAACAGAACAAAATCCCTTCTTTGCTCGATTGAAGCGCAAATCAAGGTCCCCCTGATTTCTCGTTGAATGATGATCGTAAAAATATGCATTCACTCATGTTTACTCAGGGGCTAACAGCGCTTCCCACTATTATTAGTATAATCTATTCTGCGTGAAGCCATAATCTCATCCAAACCATCACATGGGCTGTCATTGGAACAGGGTGGATTGAATACAGCAGGATCCTTGGAAACAGTCGTCCCAAATCGTGTGATCAGATTTGAACTTGAATCGATGAAAATATTCATGTCTGGGATGAACAAAATTGAATTACTATAGCCTAAGATTATGGCTTCGTGTGTTTTCATTCACGTAAAATCTCTGCCACTTATTCAAATGGCAGAGATTTGTCGCTGCTTCAATTTATTCCTATGATACTTTGGTTCCCGCTTTCGGCCCTGGACTCTGGCAGTATACTTCATCGATTGTCACAATCAGAACTCCTTTGGCCGGAAGCATCGCATTAAAATCTTTGGCCTTTTTATGCCCAGCTTCAAAAACTGGCCCTGAAGTTTCATATTTTCCTGTGCCTTTGAACTGGTATCCCTCAAGATTAACCCATGCTGTTACAGCAACTTTTGGATTTTCTTCAATATTTTGCATAGTTTTCTTCATGAAATTGTCTACAAATACAAACGTCTTATCGTCTAGAACTTCATGAAACCGAATGGGGGTAGCATTCGGGACTCCGTCTTTACTTGCAGTGGAGAGAACCCAAATGGGCGATTCTTCCAATATTTTTTTCATTTCTTCAGATATCATACTCTTTTCCTCCCTATTTAGAAGTATTGCTTGTTGATATCACTTCAGAATTACTCTATCAGGATCCATCTGTACGCATTATACTCATCCCCCTAATATTGTAATTTTTAAGATTACAACATCAACACTATCATCCATTGATTGTAATGTCAATAGTTACATGGTATAATCGAACAAATATTGTGTTCAACTATGCAATTATTTACGAAAGCCTGCTTCTTGGGATTACTGGCTTTTGTTCTGTCTTCACAATAAGATAAGAGTATTCTGAGGAGGATCTGACTTGAAGATTAGTACAAAATGTTCGTTAGCTCTGCATTCATTGATCATAATAGCATTGTTTGGATCAAAGAAAATTACCAGTGATATCATTGCACAAAGCACAGGCTGCAATCCTGTTATTATTCGAAATCTTATGGGCCGTCTGAAAAAGGCTGGAATCTTGAATATCCAGAGAGGAACTGGAGGTGCTTCATTGAGAATTGACCCAAAAGATATTACGATTTGGGCAGTTTACAATGCGGTTGATCCCAAGTCTCTCAGTGGATTTATCGGAGTACATCCTAATCCATCCAATACCTGTCCCGTAGGCAGTAAGATCCATGCTTTACTAAGCGTCCCCCATCAAAAGATGGAAGAAGCAGTTCGGCAGGTAATGTCTGAATACACCCTGGCTGAGCTGATTCAGGAATTTCAGCAAATGAATGGTTGATTCAACGATTTCAGTTTTCGTTACTGTTCATGAAGGTGGGGAAATTATTGCTCGGTGTAGCTGTTGAAAACCAGTTTTATGCATTTGGACAGAAGATATGATTCGTGGAATCGTTACCAAAACTACGGATGGTGCGATTGGCAGAGTAATGACTATCCTTCCGATCAAGCTATTCAAAGAAACGGCGCAAATCCACGCTGTTTTTTTTATGAGCCATCCTGGATTTGAACTCGGGATACCCTGCTAGAGCTATGCAGCGCTTCATACAGGTGACCGCAAGGATAAGCACAGAGCATGGATATACTTATTGTTACCGTATTTGCTCCTTGTATCAATATCTTACAATACGTACATTTTCACTAAAACGGACGGCGATGGGGCAACACAATCTCGTTACAAGTGAAAATCAGGGTCATATCATCGAGTTTCATTCAGCTGTTGTGAGTTTCTGCCCTCTATGATGTAATCCTTTGCTGGGCTTAATGGCTGCGTTCCGTTGTGTTATATTCTTATTGCATAGCCCTTCTCAATGATTGTGGAACGTGTCCAGGCCATCATCAAGGACATGTCGTTTAATCGCCACCCCGATCTGTATGATACATTCATCTTCAACTACTTAGGTTCGCCTTTCTTTCTTGTTATTCATGCTTATCATTCCTATATACTCTGTTCATGCTAGCACGAATCTAATTATTCTGTTCAGCTAAGTATAACCCAACCACCCTACCATTCACTGTATCCACTGGACTCCGCATCTTCGTATCCTGACCTACTCTCCGTATAGCCATACGCTATGCAAACAGTCTTTGGCTTTATTCAATGATATCTTTGCGGAGAGAGATTTACCAATAACCGCAAGATGGATATCCTGAGCAAGAAATAGAAACTTTTCAGGGGATGACCTAAAATAATCAAATCAATTTTGGGCTAAGAATCTCCCCTCAAACGCAGGACTTTTCCGAATGCTAGAGAACACAAAAACAATGGAATTTATGAGATTATTGGAAATGAACTCAGCTTTGAAAGCGCATCGGAAAAAAAGATTGAATGAATCATATTCAGACTATTCTCTGCGGTCACGACGGATTTCTGTATCCATCTTCAATAAAGGCTTAAATATTGGGAGAAACGCTGGGAGGTTTAAGCATGGAAATAAAGGCGGATATCATATTTTTCAATGGCCCCATCCTTACCTCGAACAGGAATAACGATATTCTCGACGCGGTTGCGGTGAAAGAAAACCGAATTGTTTACGCGGGAAACGGGGATGGTGTCAAAGCTTTTCAAGGTCAAGATACTGAAATGGTGGACCTAATGGGGAGAAGCATGATTCCCGGGTTTATTGACAGCCATCTCCATTTTGCACTTTATGGGATGAAACAGGGTCCGATCATTGATGTGACATCTGATAAAGTGTCTTCGATCGAGGAAATTAAATCCTTGATCAGAGAAGCGGTAAAAAGCAAAAAACCTGGCGAGTGGATCTCCTTATCCGGCTATGATCATAATAAACTGACAGACCAAAGGCATCCGACAAAAGAGGATTTTGACCAGGTTGCTCCTGATAATCCAGTGAGATGCACTCGAGCCTGTGCTCATATGGGTGTATATAACAGTCTTGCCCTGGAAGAAGGGAAAATAAAGCCGGAAGATTTCGCGCCGGGAGAAGTGATTGTTGAAGACAGTGAGTTGACTGGACTCTTAAAAGAAGATGCCCATATGTACATGGGTCGAAAAGTTCATTTCTCAGAAGAGGAAGTGCTGCAAGCGTTGATGGCTTCTGATGAGCTTATGGTAAGCCATGGCATTACATCTGTTCATGATGCCGGCTCTGAAGGAAACATTATGAAAGCGATGGAAAAAGCTTCAAGAGATGGCTTGATCAACGTACGGATTTATCCGATGATTTTTGATCTGGCAGGGAAAGCACAGGGAAGAACTCTGATTGAACATTTTATTGCCGCTGGAATCACTACCGGATTTGGAAATGAGAAGTTTTCCATAGGCCCAGCGAAGATCATGCTGGACGGCAGCAGCAGTGGACCGTCCGCTGCCACAAAAGAACCATACAGTCATGATCCTGAACTGAAAGGAATCTTGGTATGGCAGCAGGAAGAAGTGGATGAGTTTGTTGACCGGATCCACAGTGCGGGATTTCAGGTGACAGCGCATGCCCAGGGAGATCTGGCCATAGAAATCATGGTGAACGCCATCGAAAAAGCGCTGAAAAAGAACCCAAGGGATGACCACAGACATCGGATTGAACATTGCGGGCTTCCTAACCCGGAGCTAATTGAAAGAATCAGGGCGCTGGGTATTGTGGTCACACCCAACCCGGGGTTTATCGAACTGAATGGAACCGACTATCTTAAGTATTACGGTGATCGGGTTAAGTATATGTATCCCTTACAGACTTATCTGGAAAAGGGTATAACCGCCGCCTTTGGATCGGATGCACCGGTGATAAAGCATAATCCTATGCTTGGCATTTATGGTGCTGTGACAAGAAAAGACGGCAAGACCGGCGAAACGGTCGGAGAAAATCAAAAGATCAGCCTGTTGGAAGCCATAAAAATGTACACATACAACGGTGCTTATTTGAGTTTTGAGGAGGACATAAAAGGCAGCATAGAAGTAGGGAAATTAGCGGATTTAGCAGTTCTATCAGAAAATATCCTGGAAACAGAACCAGAAAGAATCAAGGAAGTAAAAGTGGACAGGACCTATATAGACGGAAAAACTGTTTTTGTTAGAAACTAACACGCTGGGATACTGGCTGCAAACTATTGGTTACATATAGTTTGCATAATATGTGGTTCGCACCATACAAGATAGGGTGCAGGATGTTTGAATGCAACTAGGAAAGAATGAAAGATAAAAACGAATTCTGCTCAATGTGGAGCAAGGGGAAATGGAGATAAAGTGTTATGTGGTACAATAGAATCAAGAAGCTGTCAGAGAAGAGCGCTGTTTGACTATGTTTTGAATAAGTAAAGGAGGATGACATTTTATGAAGGGTTCTAACCAAATCAAAGAAAACTCACTCAAGTACAATCTTCATTCCTGGTGCGCCCAAGGAAGACTAAATCCAATGGTTGTCACAAAAGCAGAAGGTGTTTATTTTTGGGATGATGAAGGGAATCGGTACTTTGACATGTCCAGTCAATTAGTAAACATGAACATTGGGCATGGCCACAAAAAAGTCATCCAAGCCATCAAAGATCAGGCGGATCAAATGGCCTTTATGGGTCCCGGATATGCCTTTGAAGCAAAATCCGAAGCTGCCAGAAAACTGATCGAAATAGCACCTGACAATATGGGGAAAGTCTTTTTTACCAATGCCGGTACAGAAGCCAATGAAAATGCCATTAAAATGGCCCGGATGTATACAGGGCGCAACAAAGTGTTTTCCAGATACCGTTCCTATCATGGCGCCACATACGGGTCAGCAAACCTGACAGGCGAACCTCGCCGCTTTGCCAGTGAACCGGGGATCCCGGGTTTTGTGAAATTCTTTGATCCGTACGTGTACCGTGCCCCCATTGCGTTTAACAACGATGCTGAAGCTACTCAATACTATATTGGACAGCTGAGAGAGCAAATTCTGTATGAAGGACCCCACCTGATCGCGGCGATCTTCCTAGAAACAGTTACCGGAAGTAACGGAGTCATTATCCCGCCGGAAGGTTACCTGAAAGGCGTTCGAGACCTTTGCGATGAATTTGGCATCATCATGGTATGCGACGAAGTCATGGCCGGCTTTGGCCGGACCGGTGAATGGTTTGCCGTCAATCACTGGGATGTGAAACCGGATATCATCACATTCGCTAAAGGTGCCACTTGTGGATATTTACCACTGGGCGGCACCATGGTCTCCAAAGAAATTGCGGCTTACTTTGATGATCATGTCATGTATTGCGGCCTGACTTATAACGGGCATCCCATGGGTTGTGCCACGGCGATCGCAACCCTCGATGTCTACAAAGAAGAAAACCTGATCGAACGATCCCGGGAAATGGGCAAAGTGCTGGGAGTTCTTCTGGAGGATCTTAAGACCAAACACGCTTCAGTGGGAGATGTACGGTATATTGGTCTTTTCTCGGCAGTAGAACTGGTCAAAGATAAGAAAACAAAGGAACCCCTCGTTCCTTACGGCAAAGATCCGGAAAGGATTATGCCGAAGATTCTGGGCATGCTGACAAAAGAAGGGTTCGCCACTTACAGCCATGAAAACATGCTGATTGTGGCCCCTCCGCTGATCATTAAAGAAGACGAGCTGAAGGAAGCGATTGCCATTCTTGATCGGGTGTTGGATTCTGTTGACAAAATGATTTAGTGCAAAATATTTTTATCTTGAAGACTTCATCGATCAAAGTATAAAGGTTGATCAACAGCCTGATGGAAGTTTACACAAGAAACTGGCCGTAAATCCGGCCAGTTTCTTATTCACTCCTTTTTTACACCATAGTAATACATATAGTTACTACAAAGCGGGTGACGATTAGGCAACACCAATATTCATTATTTGGATCAACTGAATCGCAATAAATATTTTTACAAGAAAATCTGATTTCACTATAATCCATGCTAGTGGCATTAGGCTTGTACTGCAATGTATAGAGCCTTAAGTAATTATTCAATAAGAGATCCATAAAAAGTGATGATTATCGCATCCTACACTTTTCTGCCCATGCCTCGCAGTCCATTAACATAATAGGTAGCAGCTATAGCTGATTCGTCTCCATCGAGTAATATTTCACTTCATATCATAATATTTAGCTACTTCCTTTCATAATTCAGTTTCCCCCCTCTCATCGAGATTCCTTTACTAATTCTTAATTGGACCTTGCCCATCATCAATTGGTTTTGTCCTACCAATTAGCCCGATGCCTGATCCAATCAGTGATACGAACCATATCTTATCTAACAACCATAGATTTTCGTCAATCCAAGCTGGTAAAGACAGAAGAAACAACTGCTCAAGTGAAAAGACCATTACGAGAAGTATTAGGCCAACAAAATTCGCCAGATAGTACTTCCAAAAATTACTGTTTGTGATCCCGGTTGAACCAACGGCCTGCCAGATAATAATAATCACTACAACCGGTATCAAAACGCCTCCAGGTATACTGTTATTTGTAGCAATTTTCGTGATCAGCATGATCATGCCCGGCACAAAAATGTGTGCCAAATAGATGGATTGCTTTTTGTCAGTTAATATTCTCCGTATACCATAGCCGAAAAGAGGTGCAGTTATTGCAAGAATCAACCCATTGTAGTTTAGTAGCCACTGCCATTGAAACCAAGTCTCGCCGATCTGTCGGTATACGATGATGGACATAAAGATGAGAACGCCCAGAGCGTTGGCCGAATAGTACTTTGGGAAATTATCTATGGGATATTTCAGGTTCACAATAATCTCCCATATTATTACTATCAAGATTATGTTAAAAAGATGTATTCCATCAAGTAACAGAAACCACAGGAACAAAATACTGCTTAACCCCAATAGGTGGATAAGAAATAAACATCGTATTTTTTTATCCATTAACCTATCCCCTTCAGCAACACTAGATTCCATCAGTTGCTCCCTCTTGAGAAAAATATAGGATTTGTAAAAGATTTTCCTATATATGTAATCCCATCAACATCAGTATGCTGTACCGTCACTTCAATCCTGTAATACCCCTTTGAATTCACTTTTGGGTACATAGTATGCGTACTTGAAAAAGATTTGCTTGCCTCATGGCATCGACCGGCACCGTAAAGTCCGCCGATACTTTCGTCCAGTCCTTCGTCCCTGTCACAAAGCTGCAGTAGGTATAGAGATTCCCGCCGCTGCTGCTTACAGTGCGGATCCGAATGCGGGCACCGATTCCGGTGCCGCTTGTTACACTGGTGGTTTTGATATATCCGCTTAAGGTATAAGTTTTCCCCCGTTCCAGATAGGCCACATTGTAGCGGCTGTACGAGCCGGAGGTTGTGGTTTTGTTGAT
>JAXGQE010000007.1:0-181411 GCA_040766585.1 Candidatus Sumerlaeota bacterium | reverse complement strand
ATCTACAAAGCATCAGACCACTCTTTCGCAATCAGGAGCGGATCGTATACGCACAATGATTCAAGCAATTCTCCAAATTAGCGTGGTCCGGATTCTACCAATCTTTATCATATTTACGGTGCTGGGCTTTTTAGTCAATACTCTCATTCCATCTAAGATTTTCACCAGCCTGCTCGGAACCCAGAGCTTGATTGGTGTCCCGTTGGCAACTTTGATCGGTTTGCCCCTGTATGTTAGCGGGGAATCCGCTGTACCATTAATTCGCTCTCTGCTGGAGGCTGGCGTATCCCCCGGAGCCATGCTGGCCTTCATGATTGCAGGATCCGGAACCAGTGCTGCAGCTATTGCCGGTATCGGAGCCATCATGAAAAAAAGAGCTATAGCCCTTTATGTAGGCTACATTCTGGGTGCTGCGCTCCTGTTTGGGTACGGCTATGATGTACTTTTAAGAATCATGGCTCTGTGATGCAGTTTCACAACATATCATCCGACAATGGCATGAACTAGAGCTCGCTTCCAATTCTCAAGGACATAAGATATTGCATAATTTGTGACAGGAGTAAGAATCTGTACCAGAATAAGTTTAGTCAAATATCCCAAAACATGTGGGACACATCATCCAGACAACTTCGATTGTGTAGTGGTATGTATGGGAGGATCAATACTGTAAACTCAGGTATCGTTAATTAGTGCGATGACAGGTATGAATCTAGTGAACAAATGAATACAGATATTTTCGCTACCAGCCTCAGAATTAAAAAATAAACTAAATTTGATTGAAATTCATTAAATTTCTCGATTATCCCCCAATATGACACTTTTTCTTTTCAAATTGTGTAAATTTTTGTATAATCAAATTATATTCTGAAGAAAGAGTGGGAGGATGATCACCAGTGACAAGAAAAATGGCGCACAGATATCAGATTTTCATATGGCTAATCGTATTTGCAGTGATGGTAATTCCGATTCTGCAGCTTAAGCCGGTTTTGGCCGCCGATGCAACACTGCTGCATCAGTTTGATTTCAATGGGGATCTTACAGATTCCCTGGGTACGGATTCGATACTAACCGTTCATCCCAATACAGCCACCAGTGGCTTTGGAGACGGCGAGTGGTGGTGGACGGCTGTCGGCAGCCCAGGTGGAGGATTGATTCTGGATACGGCAGATCTAGTGGACCCAAACAGCTATTCTCTTGGATTTCGGATTGAGTTCAACGAAGTTGGACCAAGCTGGCGGAAAATTGTATCTTTTAAGGGTTCTGGCGATGATAACGGTCTTTACTTTTACGGAAGCAATCTTCAGTTTTATCCCTTTGGCTCCAATACGGCCATCACATACAGCCCGAATACATTCTATGATTTCATTTTCACAAGGGGTACCGACAATGTGATTCGTGTGTATATTGTGGAGAGCGATGGCACAGTCACCAAAGTCTATGAAGTGAATGACCCATCCGATGCGACCGTTCCGATCCAAGTGGACGGGAACTACCGTTTCATGCTGTTTATGGATGACACTGCAACTTCCGGGGAATGGACGTCCGGGGGAACTGTGCGCAGCATCCGACTGTGGAACGGTGTCATTGATGAAGATTCTGTCGGTGATGCTCTTTCAGATGTAACTACCGGTATCGCTGTGGATATTACTCAGAATGCTGCAACCCTTCAAGGCAGTGTGAACCCATACGGTCTGGAAACAGCAGTATACTTTGAGTACGGTCTCACTGAATCCTACGGTACAGAAGTTGCGGCGGACCAAAGTCCGATTACTGCTCAAACCGATGTCACCAAAACGATCAGCGATTTGGATGCCAATACTACCTATCACTTCCGAGTGAAAGCTGTCAATTCGGGAGGTACCATCTACGGATCCGACCAAACGTTCACAACAGCCCAGCCTGTGATCCTACCCGTTCCTGTTACAGGAGTAGGCCTGGACTTAACTGTCCTGAATCTGCAGAGCGGCGGAGACTCTGGCAATCTTTAAGCGACTGTGGAGCCTGCGAATGCGGACAATAAAAATGTATCCTGGAGTTCAACCGACGAATCTGTGGCTACCGTGCATGCTACAGACGGAACTGCCGTGGTTACTGCTGTGGGCGAAGGGACAGCCATCGTTACAGTCACCACAGAAGACGGTGGCTATACTGCCCAATGTGTCGTTACTGTCCTTGCTCAGGCGGAGGATGAAGAGGAATTGCCGAATACGGGTGGATTACCCTTTGAAGTTGCGGGACTGGCCGTACTGGCTTTGGGGGTCATCGTCAAGAAATCGAAACACTAAAGCAATGTAAGGCCTGGTACGAAAGTGCCAGGTCCTTTTTTGCTGTTCTAAATCGGGCTGTAGCTATGCCTCCTGGTTTTTCGCTAATGAGAAGATGGGCTTTGTTCTACCTGGGCTGAACTAGATGGATGCATCTACATGCAGAATGATTGAAGCATTTACCTAATCAGGAAATTATTCCAATTGAGAAAAGGATTTTTTCGGAAAGATACGAAGAAATAATGCACTGAACCCGAAAGATTCCATCTTCTCCAAAACGGGTGGTGAGATTGTCCGTAGCAGGATGCTGCGAGTCTTACCGCGGTTTTTAGAACAGTTAGTCAATTTTGCGGAGGAATGATCCATGGAAAAGAATTATGAAAAAGCCATTTTGCGGGGTGGGTGCTTTTGTATGGTTTCCTTTCGAGGTCTTTGATGGAGTGGTTGAGATTAAGTCCGGATACATTGGTGGGCATGTGAAAACCCCAAGTATGAAGAAGTAAAGCAAAAGAAAACCGGTCATTTCGAAGCGGTTCAGATTGTGTACGATCCGCAAAAGATCAGTTATGAAAAACTCCTGAAAGCATTCTGGATGCAAGTCGATCCCACCGATGACGAAGGGCAGTTTCAGGATCGGGGTCCCCAGTATCGAACAGGGATATTCTATACCACCGAAGAGCAGAGAATTGCGGCTGAAAAGTCAAAGAAGGAACTGGACGAAAGCGGTCGTCTTCCCGGGCCGGTCATCACTCCGATTTTGCCGGCACCGATCTTCTACGACGCTGAAGAATACCACCAGGATTTTCACAAAAAGGAACCCAAGCTGTACAAAGAGGATCGGTCTATCTCAGGAAGAGATGAATTCATTCAGAAATATTGGGGCGATGAATATAAAAAATTGCTGGAAGAATGATTTATATCTCATTCATATTTGACAGATTTTTGGATCTGTGATATTTTAGTAATAATGTTTAGGGAGCCACCCTTCGTATGGGTGAAACTTCATATGGAACAGGCGATCGCTATATCGCCGGGCCGTCACTATGAGGCAGCAGAATGTGGCACATCTGCGGGACAATAATAAGTCTTGAGGATGTGCCTTTTGTTTACAGCTCGTGGACCGGCGTTCAAGGCAGATGCAATGCAAAATCGCAAAATAGGATTCAATATGATTCAGAAAAAGATGAATTCCATGATCAAAGGGGTGTTTGTACGTTGGACAAAGATTTTCATGTTGCGGAGCACTGGGCTAAAATTGGTATTATCGGGAATATTCTTCTGACCACTGTCAAGGCGGCAGCCGGAATATTTGGGAACAGTACTGCTATGGTGGCGGATGCCATCCATTCTGCATCGGACATTCTGGCATCGGCTGCGGTTTTTGTCAGCTTGCGCATCGCAAAGCAGCCGGCTGACAAATCTCATCCGTACGGGCATGGAAAAGCTGAAGCCCTCTGTACCTTTATAGTCGGTATGCTGCTGGTGCTGGCTGGATTGCAGATTTTTCGGTCAGGATTCTTATCCATTCGTCGTGGGGGGATTGAAACACCGGGCATTATTGCCCTGTATGCGGCGATTCTTTCCATAACCACGAAAGAAATCATGTACCGGCTGACCATGCAAGTGGGGAAAAGGATCAATAGCCCGTCCACTATGGCCAACGCATTGGATCATCGGTCAGATGCGTTCTCATCGATTGCCACTTTGATCGGAATCTCCGGAGCACGATTGGGCTTTCCGGTTCTGGATCCGATTGCCG
This sequence comes from Candidatus Sumerlaeota bacterium, assembly GCA_040766585.1. Lineage (GTDB taxonomy): Bacteria > Bacillota > SLNR01 > SLNR01 > SLNR01 > JAXGQE01. The sequence goes on along the minus strand of JAXGQE010000007.1, from coordinate 177,388 downwards.
GAATGGTCGTTTCGTTATTCATTTTGAAGATGGGAATCGATATTATTAAAGACGGGACTCGTCAAATCATGGATTCATCAGTATCGGAGGACTGGGTTGGGGATATCCATACAATCGCTTCATCCGTCAGAGGTGTCAAGGATGCTCACTGGATTCGCACACGTCAAAGCGGGATGCATTATCTGGTGGATCTGGATATTATTGTAGACAAAGACTTAGCCCTGGCAGATGCTCACGCCATTGCCGATCAGGTTCGAGATCGCATCATGTCCGAACTGGATAAAATATATGAAGTACGTGTCCATGTTGATCCGGATCAATAAAGGCTTATGATGAAGGAGCCCTGTGGTTTGAGATTGGATCGATGAAAAAACCGAGCAACACCCCAAGGCAGCAGGGAATCGTGATAATAACCCCGTGCTGACGGTTTAAAAATCCGCAGGGTGATTCTGCTCGGTTTTATTGTTGACGATTACCATGTAGACAAGGAAAAGCAAAATTTTTTTTTAATCTAACTACTTGACAATACATAGTAGGCAGTGTATGCTCTAGGTACTAGGTTATACATAGGAGCTGGTGGTATGAACAATGATACCCAAATCGTCAAAGGGATCTTGGAAGGATGCCTACTCAAGATCCTGGAACAAGAGCCGATGTATGGATACAAAGCGGTGGAACAATTGAACCAAATCGGCTTTGATGTCAATGAGGCTACAGTGTACCCGATATTATCCCGGCTGCAGACTAAAGGGTGGTTGCAAATTGAAAAACGAGAATCCCCAGTGGGTCCGATGAGAAAATACTATTCATTGACACCGGCAGGGAGGGAGAATCTCCTTGAGTTTCAAGAGAGTTGGGAACGAATCAGCCGCATTGTCAATCAAGTCTTGGGGGGTGGCAAGCATGACCAGTAGGAGTCGATGGATTGTTGTAAGCTCTGTTCTTTTGGCGGCGATCGTCATGGTGACGGCTTTTGCTTTCAAAGATCGCATGACAGGTTCCAATTCGTATGCTTTGGCTGTGATTGTGATTTTGTGCATTGGATCCGTTCTTATTGTTTATGGGCTGCGACAGCGAAAAGGGGACTTTGAAAAAAAGCTGGATCCTGAATTCTTTAAGGAATACGAAACCATTCGGGACGCTGTGGTCAATTCCCAATTGTCCAATGCGACTCAAAAAGAAATCAAGGATGATATTCTGGATCTGTTTCTCAGTGCCCAAGGGAAAGGAAAGAAAGCAGGGGATGTAGTTGCTGATTCTGCCGTTATGGCCAAAGATATTATCGATGCGTATATGATGCCGAGACGACAATGGCTGATTCGCCTGATGGACAGTGCCCTATCATTTTCCTCTCTGGTCGTGGGTGTGCAGCTGCTGCTTTGGCTGGAAGAGCCTGCACTGAGTATTTTTGCAGTTGAAATGGATATCACCATGGTAGTATTCTTAGCCATGGTTGCTTTTTGGATCATCCCTGTAACAAAGAAATCGGTTGCTTCGAATACATTCTTGGGGTATTTGCTCCCTGTAGTATCGGGTATGGCATATGTACTCAGTGTAACCATAATGAGGAGATATCTCAGCGGGTTTGGTTGGATCAAGCAATTTTTGAATGGAACCATTCACATGATTCCCACCATGAGCGTGTTACTAATTATAGGTGCAGCCATGATCACCCTTTTGTATACCAAGCGGATGATTCGCCGGAATCCTATGAATGTGAAAATCTGATTGCGTTTTTTCATAGTACTTGATATCTAAAAGTGTTCCGCAGGTAAAGGAAATGTTTTTGGATTGTGAATTCCAACCCAAAATTCATACATGAACTCCACTATTTCAAATGAATTTGAATCCGATTTGCCCCTGCAATCAGATTGTGCGGATGAGACTTGCCTGGGAGAAGGCGCAGGATGCACAGTGAACTGAATCCATGAATTAGCCATAAGAAAAACCATAAATCATCGAATGCTTTGGGACAGACAAATTTTGTCTGTCTTTTTGCCGTACTAATGACTAGCTTCATTGGATTTGAACCGGCGGGGAAGTAACATACTGTCCCATGATCTTGGAGGGGGATGAAATGATGTAGATCTTTTGGTTTGGAGAGATCTCCTCATAGAAAATACAAAAACGATCAATACTAAATAAAAGTTGAAAAATTCTGAAAATTGGAACATATGGCTGGGAGATATCGTCATAGTGTTGTGATTCATAAATAATGGAGGAGGAGACCCCGAATGAAGAAAATAATCACGGCTTTGATGGTTGTCCTGTTGGTATTGGCGATGGTTTCTCCGGCTTTGGCAAAAAGTAATTCGACGGCTATCAGTTCAAAAGCCAGTATGTTCTTGGCACTGGGGTATTGGGAGGAATACGGGTGTGATGAGGAATACTGCTGGGGATCCTACAAGGAAGTCTATGTTCGGGATGAGAGTCCCAAATCCAACTATCTCACATTGGAAATCTACATGTATGAGTTCACGGAACCGGTGTGGGTGGAAGGAGATCCGGAACCCCCTGTACGCGATGAAGAGTATTACTGGAATACCTTCCAGATTCCGCGAAGTGACTTTGTCAAGGGTAAGAATCTGATGGAAGGGGCGCAGCTGCATACAATGACTGCGGATGGCCTGGTGGATTTGACTTGGAGCATTGCAGAAACCCACAAAGAACGAATTCGTAACACATATGCAACGGATGGCTATCGCTTCTCGTATCAGGAACGGTCCACCTACGGTTTGGGGACGGTCAGCGGTTCAATATTTGAAGAAGAAGTGGAAGCAAGCAATTATGGAACCATGGGGTATGTTTCCTACTTCGAAAAGATCCGGCAGACATACTAGAAGATAGTATTTCGAAGCGGACAGAATCATTACAGAAACCACGGAAGCAGTATCTCCTGGATAGAAAACATTTGATGAAAGCCCGGTGGTGAATATCACCGGGTTTTTCTGTCATATGTTAGACCGCTTTGCGTACGCGCCAAATTCGATAAGTCTAAAATAAATCATCTTCGACACTGTATTTGTAAAGAATTCAGCAGGGAAAGATTGTTGAATCTAGAATTCAAATATTGTTTTAGACTAGTGCTAAGGAGGAAAAATATGCAGAAGAAAGCTATCGGTCTATTGTTGGTTTTGGTTTTGGTTTTTTCCTTAATCTCTGTAGCTGGAGCCGCTGAGTCGCCTATCGTCTACTTCTTTGAAGACTTTGAAGAAGATTCTGGGTCGTTTGTTCCGGGTGGTTCATGGAATTGGGGTTCACCCACCATCTGGACAGGGGCTTATTCGGGATCCAATTGCTGGGGAACCAATCTCAGTGGCAATTACCCCGACTACGCGAATGATTATCTGATAACTCCGGTAATCGACCTAACGGATATTCCGGATACTGCTACGTTCCCGATCTATGTTTACTGGTTCCAGCGGCATATCATTGAGAGCGGGTTTGACAGTGTCAGTGTTTTCTATCGAATTGATGGAGGCAGTTGGGAATCACTGTGGAGTTCAAGTGGGGCTGGTGGTTACGATTGGACATTGATGTCTTTCGATATTTCGGCAGCAAAAGGTCATGAGTTAGAAATCGCTTGGAGACTCTATTCAGATTTCATTATCACAAATTACGGTTACTATATCGACAATGTGATGGTTGCTACTGATTTAATTACACCCACTGCCAGCATTGCCGTAACACCGGAGAGTCTGGAACTGGATGTCGGTGAAACAGGACAGTTGGATGCCGATGTCTCTCCATCGGATGCGACGTACCCCGACCCGATTTGGTCCAGCAGCGACGAATCGGTGGCGACCGTCGATTCCGATGGGTTGGTAACGGCAGTTGGGCCCGGTACAGCCATGATTCGCGCAACTACATCGGACACAGGCCTATGGGATTACTGCGATGTCACCGTGAATGCTATTCCTATCCCACTGACAGAAATCATTGTTCTGCCGGAGACCGCCTCCATGGTGTATCCGGGGGATGATCTGACACTCAACGCATCCTTGGTACCGGAGAACCCCGATGATCCCACGATTCTGTGGCGGAGCTCCGATGATTCCATTGCCACCGTAGTCGACGGCGTAGTTACAGCCCATGGAATCGGTTCTGTGACCATTGAAGCATACAGCCCCACCTATTCGTCGGTATCGGATGCCTGTGCCATCACCATCAACGCAGCACCCATTCCAGTGGAAGGAATTACTTTGAATATTACTACACTGGGGTTGATCGATGGCGGAGAACCGGTAGCCATAGAGGCCCTGTTTACTCCATCGAATGCCACCAATCAGAATATCATCTGGTCCTCTTCCGACGAAGATGTGGCCGTTGTGGTGAAAAATGGTGGCATGTACGAAGTGCATGCTGTGGGGGAAGGTACGTGTGAAATCACAGCAACCACTGAAGACGGAGGTTTCACTGCGGTTTGTGCAGTGACGGTCTCCTTGGCTGAGATCCCGGATACTGGAATCGGAAGCACCAGCCCTTCTGCGCTATCTATGATTCTTTTATCAGCCGGGATGCTAATCGGTGCAGTGAATCGAAAGCGTTTGAAATAAAGGATCGAGGCTTTTTTATATAGACAGACTGCAATAAATCCCGTCACGGTATTGTGACGGGATTTTGTAGCTGCAACATACAGTTTCTAAGGATACAGACTCGGAAAGAAATCGATCTGGGGAATCATAAAAAGAATTAGTATTGTCCCAGGGCTCCCCAGAAAATGCTGGGTTAATGGATTATCAGCGGAGGTAATCGCATCGTTGGCATTGGGACATGATTGGGTCGGGATTTTCCTTATGGTACATCCCCGCCCATTGGCAAATATTTTGAAGAATCGGAATGATGGAGGCTCCTTTTTCCGTTAATTGGTATTCCACTCGGGGAGGAATCTCATTGTACGATCTACGGGTAATGAGATCATCGGCCATCAGTTCTTTCAATGATGCGGCCAAGACGGCATCGGTAATGTTATCCATTTCTTTGCGAATCTCCGAGTAGCGCAGTGTGTGAAACTCAGATAATACACAAATAATTCTTGATTTCCATTTACCGCCGAAAATTTTCAGAGCATATTCCAGGGGACAGCGAATATCATCGTCCAGTTTCTTTTCGTACATCGTTCCAATCCTCCTTAGCGCCCTTGATCGCTTATGTAATACTACCAGAATATATAGTAACTTATTGTTACGCGAATATATACAAAAATTTTAGTGAGTTCAATACTATTATACTAAGAGCTGTCAAGTGATAACAAGCTAAGGAAATGAAAGAATGGAAGTGAGAATGTATTGGCAGGGTACCATGAAAATTAAAAAATGCCAAACGCCTGAGCTGCCGCGAACCTATACCTCGCTTTCAAAGGACCCTGTATGGCAGAAATTCAAGGGGCGATCAGCAAAGATCTATTGATTCGTGATGATGATGGGCAGGTGCTGCAACGAAAAAAGGAAGGCTTCAGTTATCCATGAAGCCTTCCTTTTTTACATATTCCGAAAAGCTTAATCAGTGCAATGATGGTGCCCACGAAACACTTTCACTTAGAAGTTTAGAGATTCTGTAGGAACCATTCGGCAATGCCGCTGCTGATGACCGATGTTCCGCCGAATAGAGAAACTCCATCGACAGAATCATTCAGACAAAAGTCTTGGACGACCTGATTGGGTTCGGCCAAGGTTCCTTGCACCAATAGAACTCCGCAGTTTCTCTTAGCAGCCAGCACAGCCCCGGTTATGGCATCCGGGAAGTTCAATCCTGTGGCGATATAGTACAGTGAGCTGTCCAGAGAATAGCGGTTGGCCAAGGCGATGGCTGTGCTGTAGCGGTTGCTGCCTGCGACCCGTTCCGGGGTTGTGTATTCAGACAGTTCGGTCAAAACGGCATCGCTGATGACGGCTGTACCACCCACTATGATGGTACCCTGAACGCCCATATCTTTCAACGCTGTTTCGGTGCAGTCGGGGACAGAAAGGGTTGTTACCAGCAATATGGGTTGTTGGTGAATGGCGGCATACGATGCTGCCGATAAGGCATCCGGGAAATTGGAACCCACTGCAATGACAGCATCGGTTGCAGCAGCTCCTTGCAGTTTCATCATTCGGGCAATTTGTGCGGCGGTATCGTACCTGTTATCACCGGAGATTCGTTCCACAGAAAGCCCCTCATTGATCAGAGCCGTTTCAACGGCTGAGGAGATGGCGGCTGTTCCACCGAGAATGAATACGGTCTCTGCGTCCAGACGACGGATCTCATCCAGAACGGATGCCCCAATCTGGCTTGAGGATGTCAGAAGAATGGGGGCATTGAGATAATGCGCCAGGGGTACGCCTGCCAGAGCATCCGCAAAATTATCCCCTCGAGCCAAAACCACTGTCTCAGCGCCCAGAGGCCACCCGCTCTGGCTGACTTCTACGGACGTCTGATACCGATTGACGCCGCTGATGCGACTGACTTTCATTCCGGAGAATGTTCCGGATGTGATGGGTTGATCCATGGTCATCACACCGTCGGTGATGATGCCGCCGTCGATGCGGAGTCGATGGGTCGATCCAGTCAATGGAGAGGCGAAGTAAATGGAAAGGCGGTTTTGGGATATGTCAACGGCGTCGAACTCCGTTAATGGGGAATATGTGATGCCGTCGGATGCAAACTCGATGACACTGTTCAAATCGATGGGAGACAGCAAAGTGGGTTCAATGTTTCGACTGAAGGTTATATCGACTCGGTCGGCACCCAGCACCTCTGTATCAGCGGCATAGAGAACGCTGGAAATCATCATGGGATATATGTCCTGAGAGGCGGGGAAGCCAAAAGAGCTTGCAATATCATACGGTGTATCCCAGATGGCCGGATGCAGAGTGCTTTCCTGAGCGTCGGGGTAGAGTGATGGGTAATCACTGTAATAGTTGCCGCAGGAAGATCCGGCATCGTACCATATGTTGTCGGATCCATCATCAATCACCGATCCGCAACGAATAAACATATTGCCGTTGATTGTGGTATGATCGGTGTTGACGGTGGGAGATGCCGGTGACAGGATCAGTGCATGACCATGAATGTCTTGAAATACATTGTGAGCGATGTGCCCGTAATTCATGCCGACGGCGATGAATCCTGCTTCGATCAAGTCGATGAGGTTGTTCCCTTCAATGATGGTTCCTGAATCATCGTCGTTACCCAGAAAATAGGTGATACCGTCTCCGTTTTTCTCGATGATGTTGCCTGTCAATTCAACACCATCGGACTGCATTTGGATGGCTCCGTATCCTCCGTAAAAATGATTGTTGCGAATGACTGCGTTGCCGGTTTCTAAGTGAAGAGCTTTGGACCACTCGCCCATGAAATGCAGCTCGGTATTTTCGACAAGGATTACGGATCCGGCTAGGGCATTGATCCCGTGACCGCTGCCGGACAGGTAAGAATTCTGAATGGTCAAACTGCCAGCATTGTCCACATCCATCCATTCCAGACTGGCATGGGGATCCGCCCGCAAGATGGAGTTTTGGATGGACAGAGCTCCACCTGAGCGGACTACAAAGGCGGCATGGACATCCAGGTCGCTGTTTTGAATGGTCAGTGTGGCTCCGTCTTCAATGATAATTTGGCGCGCAGAAATGTTCCCGGTGGTTTCCCAGGTTGTATCGCTGCTGATAAAGATATAATTGTCCGGTAATGCCGGCGGCAGCGGCGCAAGGGGAGGAGCGACGGCAGGAAGCATCTCCGGTGCGATCATGCGTGGATTCAGATCATAGCTGGAATCATCGATCAGATACGGCTCGGTCCTGTCGTATCCGGCCCAGTAGTTTTGGTCCCACTGGTTTTCGCTGTTGTCTTGGCTGTCGATGTCGTTAGCGGCGATTATGTTGTCCCGGATTTGGTTATTCTGCGCCTGATCGATCAGAAGCCCGTATGGGCTTTGGTTGAGAGCGTTGTTGATAATGGAATTCAGATCGGAATCATAGAAAACGCCTACGGCTCCCCGATTGCAGTCTTCGATCACATTGGCTTGAAGCCAGTTCTCCGTAGAACCGCCGAAAAGTCGGATACCCCATTTGTCCATATGCCGGACGGTGTTGTTGATGATGGAATTGCGATGGGATGAAAATACGCTAATTCCGGCCGTGTTGCTAGGCGGTGCGGATAATTCGATCTGGTTACTGTCGACAATGTTGTCATTGGATCCGGTAATCAGGATCGGAGTCCCGAAATAGGTGATGGTATTGCCGGAAATGCGGTTGGCCCAAGCCTGGACCAGTCGAATACCGGTTCATCCAGGGCCTTCGGACCAACCGGTAATCTGATTATCCATAACTTGATTCCCATGAGAGCGATACAGTCCAACTCCCTGGGGATGACGGGCTGTCATGATGTTCTGGGTAATGTTGTTTTCTCGTCCTCCATGCAAAATCACCGGCACATGGGCATCGATGATGTTGCCATGAATGGAGCAAGTGCTGCATTCATTCAAACTGATTCCTACATCATCAATGATGCAGTCTTCTACTAAAAGACCGGTGCACTGGTCTGCCGATAGGGCCGGCAACTGGTATTCCTGTTGATCCAGGCGGGAATTGCTGAGGCGAAGGGAATCGATGGTTACCTCGTCGGCATGATCAACATAGATGGCACTGCCGGTATGGCCGGCATCTATGATGGTGGTTTCCTTGTTTTCGCCGCTGAGATAGATGGTTTTGTTTATCGTCACATTTTCCAGATATGTACCGGACGCTATATGGACCGTCCCCCCGGCAGGGGTCAGGTCCACGGCACTTTGGATGGTGGCAAAATGGGTCAAGCCCCATCCAGGTGTGGATGCATTGTACAGGGGATCGACCCAGGAATCACTGGAAGGTGCTCCCATGGAAAATGGAGAAAAAAAGCTTATCAATAACACCAGACTCATTACGACGGATAAAGTTTTGATCAACGGTCGGTTGCCCATGATCCATTCCTCCATTCATTGATTGGTTGGGAGGAATCAGGTCAGGCTGCAGCGTAGAAAGTTTGAACGATGAGTAAGAGAATGGAGAGCGAATGCGGCTGACAAGTGTGGAAGAGCATCCTGAGATGATGCCTGATGGACCCTTTCGACGTGATAAATTCATCATCCTGCAGAAATATCTCCATCGCGGGAATTATTCTGTCGCTTTCGATTTCAATTTTTGTGTATGGACAAAGCGATGAGAAGGTTTTGCTCCGTCTTTTTCGAATCATACAATACAATGCACCAAAAAACTGTTTGCAGCTACATAAGGGAAATGGCTGCTTGCCTAGGATGGGGTGATGGGTTGAAAAGACTGTATACCATCGGATTCAGCGGGAAAAAGCTTCGGGAATTCATCCATTTGCTGCAGCAAGCCCAGGTAACGCGAGTGGTGGATATCCGTCTGCACAACACTTCTCAACTGGCTGGGTATGCCAAAAAGGACGATCTGGAATACGTTCTGGAATTGGTCGGTATTGAGTATATTCACATGCCGGAGCTGGCTCCGGATGAAGCCTTATTCCATGATTACAAAAAGAAGGCGATTGATTGGGATACCTTTGAAAAGCGGTACCGGACACTTCTTGACGAGCGTTCCACAGGATCGCACTGCACAGATATTCTGGGTGAGGGTACCCCTGCATATCTGTGCAGTGAAGAAAAACCACGGTACTGTCATCGACGTCTTCTCACCGATTATCTACAGCAGCAATGCAGACAAGCTCTGGAGGTCATTCATCTGTAAAGTAACCATTAGTGTATTCAAACAGGGAGGGATATGTGTGTTTGACTTACTGATTCGCAACGGACGCATTATTGATGGAACCGGCAGCCCGGCATATCATGGGGATATCGGAATCCGGGATGGAAAAATTGCCGCCATTCGGAGAAAACTCAACGAAGATGCCATGAAGATACTGAATGTGGAAGGGCTGACTGTTACCCCGGGGTTTATTGATTCCCACAGTCATGGTGATCTGGTGATGGAGAGTATGCCCCACAGCCGACATAAACTGGAACAGGGTGTTACCACTGAAATCGGTGGTATGTGTGGGTTTTCTGCGGCTCCCATCAGCACGGCTCATTTCGATGCCGGATGCAAAGCCATGACCAATCTGCTGCCCAACGGTGTCTGTACGGATCTGGCCCATCATCAAAATTTTCAGGACTATATGCAGCATATCAAAACTCTGGCGCTGGGGCCCAACATGGCGCTGTTTGTGGGGCACAATACCATCCGGATTGCCGTCATGGGGTACGATGACCGAGAGCCGACTTCCGATGAATTGGAACAGATGAAAGACCACGTAGCCCAGGCTATGGAAGCGGGAGCGCTGGGTATCTCACTGGGCTTGTTTTACGCTCCGGGCGTGTATTCAAAGCTGGACGAACTGATTGAACTGTGTCAGGTGGCTCACAGCTATGGGGGAGCCATGACCCTTCACATGCGCAATGAGGGGGCGATGCTGGTCGAGTCTGTGGAAGAAGTGCTGAAGATAGTCCGGGCAACCGGGATCAAAACCGTCATCTCTCATCACAAGGTATCGGGAAAGCCGGAAAAAGTATGGGGGCTCCCGCAAAAGACACTGGCCATGATTGATGCCATCAACGATGAAGGATACGATGTATTTATCGATCAGTACCCATATACCGCCAGTTCAACGGTGTTGAATGTGTACCTGCCCAAATCCATCCATGCCTTAGGTTTTACGGAGATCCTGCGCAGGCTGGGTGATCCAGGTGAGCGAAGAAAGATTCGGGACATGATGATGAGCGGCGAGGCTCCTGATGAGTTTTTCCAGGGTATCATGATTTCTTCTTCCAGAACCTACCCTCAATACAATGCTGTGATGTTGAACGATGCGGCTGAAACGGAGAATATGGATCCCTGCGATTTCTTCTTTGATATTCTACTACAAGATGAAATGGGCACAGGCTCCATCAGCTGGCGTATCGGAGAAGAGGATGTGCAGCGGATTATGCAGAATCCGCGGACCATGATCGGATCCGACGGCCTGATGTATCCGGACTGCCCCGGCTGTCATCCCCGGGCATTTGGTACTTTCCCTCGGGTGTTGGGCCATTATGTGCGGGAAATGAAGGTGTTGACATTGGAAGAGGCCATCCGCAAGATGACCGGGATGCCGTCCATGCTCTACGAGCTGGATGGGAAAGGTCTGCTCAGAGTCGGCATGGACGCAGACATCACTGTGTTCAATCAGGAAACCATTATCGATCGCGCTGATTTTAAGCATTCCTTTTCCCGGGCAGAGGGTTTGCATTATGTGCTGGTCGGTGGTGAAGTGGTGGTGGAAGATGCTGTGTTTACTGGAATTACGAACGGGAAAGTACTTGCTGCCCGCTGAAGCAGGAAGATCATGGGTGCAAGACGAACCAATATAGACGGTCCTGTTCAGTCATGTTGACAGAGCAGTCAAAAAGGGTTACATTCAATATGACTTGGCCATCACTCAATACATCTGACCGGGGAATATGAAAGCAATCGGACCCTGCAGATCACCGGCAACATGAACTTGTCTATCTGCAGAGGCTGGATTTCGGCGTTTGGCCTCCTGGGTGAATGTTTTCGTAGTCCAAACGGTCGTATCACTGCGGTGCTGCAGGTTGAGAAATGACAGGGCAGATTCGTACAGAAGAAGGAAGAGGAGGGATTTTTAGTGGCAGCAAAAGTAGATAAAGATACCTGTATCGGATGCAGCGCTTGTGTGTCTGTATGTCCGGTAGGAGCCATCAGCATGGTGGATGGAAAAGCGGAAGTCAATGATGAATGCATCGATTGCGGAGCTTGCGTATCCACATGCCCGGTAGAAGCCATTAGTCTGGAATAGGGGAGATTACCCCAACGCTGGGTAGCCTAGAGGGAATAATCCCTTGGCTATAGTCCGAGGAGTTTGGATGAATTGAATGCCGGTGCGCCGAAAAAGTACACAATAATTCTGCAGTATCCTGCGCAGTTGGTAAGGATCGGCAGGCATCTGTCTGGATACAGATAGCCTGCCGGTCTGCCTCTCTGCCCCATGGGACCACAAGAATCAGAAAGGACGCGGATAGACTGCGGCTTTTTTTTTGTGGGCGGATATATTGGATAGGCAGCCGATCATTCTTTGTTGTTTAGTTAAGACATCGGATATTTTCTCGACATAATGTGATAAATTGACAGGAAAACATGCATACATAGCCAATTGGTATGAAGACAGATTCTACAGTTTTTGGACTGTCATTATCACTTCTATGATGGCGAAAGGAATCCATGCAAGAAGGTGAAGACCATGATTCGCATCCTGATTCGACGATTCATCCACAACTATGAAAAAGTGAATGACCGCCGAGTTCGTGAACAGTACATAGCTTTGTCTGGCGTACTGGGCATCTTCTCCAATCTGCTGGTCTTTTCTTTGAAACTGGTCGTCGGATTGGCTGCCAACAGCATTGCTGTTATCTCCGATGCATTCAACAATCTCACCGATGTCGGATCATCGGTGATTGCGGTTTTCAGTGCCAGAATTTCCAATCGTCCCCCGGACCGCCAACATCCACACGGCCACGGACGATTTGAATATGTAGCTTCTTTGGTGGTGGCTTTCCTCATTTTCACGGTAGGGATTGAATTGCTGCGCCGTTCCTACGATCGCTTGATTAACCCGGAGCCGGTGGAGTACAGCGTACCGCTGATCGCGATTCTGGGCTTTTCGGTGCTGGTTAAGCTGTGGATGTACTCCTACAACCGGTATATTGCAGCCAAGATCCATTCTAGCATCAACCGAGCCAACGCTTTTGACAGTCTCAGCGACAGTCTGGCAACCGGTGTAATCCTGGCATCTGTACTGGTCAGCCGGGGGATGGATGTACCGGTGGATGGTTTTTTGGGGTTGCTGATATCCATCCTGATCATGTACTCTGGGTTTGATGTGGCGCGGGACACAGTCAATCTGCTGGTGGGGCAATCTCCCGAACCCTCATTGATCCAGCAGATCGACCGTATGGTTCGATCAGCTGGGCTGGTAGTGGATGTTCATGATTTAGAGGTTCATGACTATGGACCCGGGCGCGTCAGCGCATCGGTGCATGCAGTGGTTCCCGACACCGCCGGGATTGTGGAAACCCATACAGTGATTGAAGAAATGGAAAAAAAGATTGAAGCAGAAACCGGGGTTAGAATGACCATCCATATGGATCCCATCTCCACAGATGAAGAAAAGACTCGTAAAGTACGACAGGATGTGGATACATGCCTGGATTTCGAACCCGGTTTTTACCAGATCGAGGACTTTCGAATTGCCCAAGGTCAGCAAAAAATATTGGTGATGTTTGACCTGGTATTTGCAGAGGAGCTGAAGCATACGGAATGCCTGGCTATGGAGCAGGATATTCGTCGTCGCATTGAACATGCGTTTGAGAATTACCAGGTAGCGATCAACCGCCTTCAAGCTCCCTATGAAAGCAAACACCGGGATTTGCTCGAAAATAGAAAGACTCAATGATGTAAGTCGTTTTTTTCTTCTTGATCCATTCGGGTTACTGCATGAATGAACAAGATCCATTGTGGCAAGAAAGGGCTCATCCAAGCGATGAGCGTCTACTTATGAAAGTGGGACAATGTTTGGCTTTCATATGTGGGTTTTCATGGATGATTGTGACTTTTTTGGAATAGTCAGGAGGGTAGCGATGAATCTGCGTATCTATCATACAGGGGACCTTCATATCGGGATGCGATTCACCCATTACCCGGAGACCATCCGCGATTTGCTGGGGGATGCCCGCATCCAGGTTCTGGAGAACATGGTGGCGGATGCCAACCAACGGCAGTGTCATTTGCTGGTTGTGTCCGGGGATCTTTTTGACCATCAGAATGTGGCGGTGAAAACGGTTTCACGAGTGCAGGATATTTTATCTGGTTTTGAAGGGGCATTGGTACTGGTGCTGCCTGGAAATCATGATTTCGACGACGGTATGCAGAACATATGGAGCCGGTTCGGGCGGACATCTCATTCTCGCATCCATGTGGCCGGGAACACGGAAGCCATCCCTCTGAACTATTTTGGAATTCCGGCTGTGATCTATCCGTGTCCCTGCGATCAGAAACACAGCTCACAGAATCGTCTGGCCTGGATTCCACCCAAAGAGCAGCGCCCAGATGCCGTATGGCACATAGGGGTAGCCCACGGGGCGCTGCAGCATCTTTCCCCGGATATGGAACGCCGCTATTTTAACATGACTGAACATGAGCTGGTGGCTTTGGACATGGATCTGTGGCTGATGGGCCATACCCACAAAAGCTATCCAACTCAAGAAGAAATCCGCGGCCAGCGGATCTTCAATGCCGGCACGCCGGAACCGGACGGCATGGACTGTCTGCATGATGGCGGCGCGTGGCTCATTGAACTGGAGGATCAAAAGGCTCCATCGGCCTGGCGGATCAAGACCGGCATGTACCGTTTTATGGATGAGAGTGTTTCAATTCATGGGCCAGACGATATACGCAGGCTTTCAGCGATCTTGGCAGACGGGCAGCCCGAAAAAACACTGCTGCGGCTGACTCTGTCCGGACGGATCCGCGAAGACGACCGCATAGAACTGGAGGGGGTCCGTCAGCTCCTGGAAAAGAAGATGCTGTATCTGGAATGGGTGGATCACGCTCTCCAGACCAAAGTGACCCGGGAGATGGTGGAAAGGGAATTTACCAAAGATTCATTTCCTCATGCATGGTTGATGACACTGCTGGAGCGGCAGGATGATGCGGCGCTGCAGATTGCCTACGAAATGATTCGGGAGGTGAATCCATCGTGAAGATTGCAGCGTTGGATGTGGATTCTTTTGCTGGGATTCATCAGGTATCCGTTTCATTCACAGAGGGACTTAATGTACTGGTCGGACCCAATGAGGCGGGGAAGAGCACACTCATCCATGCCTTGTATGCCACTTTGTTTCGGGATACCCAGCTGGGACGGGGAACCCGGGAATACAAGGATCTGGTGCGTTTTATGCCTCATCCGGACGGCCAGTCCATCCGCACAGCACTGACGATGTGTGATGAAAACCATAAATACATCCTGAAGAAGGAATGGGGCAGCCAGCCCGGCACCGAAATGGTCATGGATGGACAGCTGGTCAGGGATTCGAAAAAAATTGCTGCGGTGTTGGGAGCACTGCTGAAATATGGGGAAGGGACTTATGAAAAGATCGTGTTTGCCAAACAAACTGAGTTTCAGACTGTTCTGGAGCGAGTGGCCGGGGATCCGGAAACGGCCGGCACTTTGAGCGGTGTGCTGAGACAGGCAGTCATGGAACTGGATGGGGTGTCGGTTGATGCCCTGAAAAACCTCATCGAAGCCGAATACAACCGCCTGGCAGATCACTGGGATGAAGCATCCCAACGCCCGGAAGGGAATCGCGGCGTGCATCAACCCTGGAAAACCAAAGTGGGGGAGGTTCTGAATCAATACTATCGACTGGAAAAACTGAAGCTGACTCTGGAGGATGTGCAGAGTTTGGAAGATCAGTTTGCCCGGGCGGCCGAGAAACTGAAAGAATCTTCAGCACGACGGGAAATTTTGGGGCAGGATATCAGCCGGCTGGGCCGCCTGGAAAGCGATATGCTGAAGCGCAGCGGTTTGGAAGCCCAGATGAGAATCCTTCAAAAAGAGTATGAAGAATTGAAAGTGATCAACCAGGAATACCCGGTGCTTTCGGCCCGCCTGGTTGAAGATAAGAGTCACGGACGTAAGCTCAAGGAAGAACTCGTGGCTGTGGAGGAAGAAATGAAGCGCTCCCGGCTGCAGGAGAATTTGCGGGTGGATGCAGAGATACTGAGGCAGGTGGAAGAACTGGACCGGCGCATCCAGGTGCATATCGATGCCAAAAAGATACTGGCTGCATTTACCGATGAGGTTGTGGCTCGCCTGGATGCCTTGGAACGGCGCCAGCGAGAAGCGGAAGTGGCCATGGCAGCCGCTCGTTTGAATGGCACCTATCGAGAGGGAGGATGGCCCCTGACAATATACCGCCATCGGCAGGAAGAAGAGATAATAGAAGCTGGCCAATCATTTGAAGCGGACGGATATTTCAAACTGCAGGTGGGGAACGATGTGGAAATCGAAGTCACATCGGGAACCATCGACTATCCATCCCTGGAAAAGCAGCGCATGGAAGCCCAACAGGAGCTGGAGCGACTGCTGCAGGAACTGTCTGTGAACAGTCTGGCCCAGGCCAAAAAAAACCAGCAGAAGCTGCAGGAGTCCACCCGGCAGATTCTCAATCTGCAGCGGCAGCAAAAAGAGATTCTGGCCGGGCGGGATCGAAATGAATTGATCCAGAAGACTCAAGAGTTGTCCGGTATTTCGGTGCGGTCACTGGCAGAACTGGATCCCTTGAAATATGAAATTGTCAATGGGATCAATGACTTAAAGACTGCAGTGCTGCAGGCGGAGGAACGGGTGGCCCGATGGGAGAAAGGCTACGGAGATCTGACGCAAGTCGTCGACCAGATGGTGGATCGCCAGGTGCAGCTTCGGGAAGCCGCCCGGGAACTGCAGACACTGCCGGAACTTCCGGAGGAGTATGCCAATGTGGATGCATTTCGGACAGCGCTGGACCGCATGCGCCAGGAAGCGACCGTGTTGGATCAGTCTTTGGAGTCGCTTCGCAGCGATTACTACCAGATCAAAAGCGAACTGGGCAGTCAGGATTCTTTGGAAGAACTGAGTCAGGAACTGAAAAATGCACAAGCCGGCTATCAGCAGGCACGAACTCGGCTGCAGGCCGTATCCCGGGTACGACACGCTTTCTATGAAACCCTGGAGGCCATGGATCAGAGTACGTTTGAGCCGTTGATTCAGTCGTTCGGATCCTACTTGAATCAGCTGACGGTGGGACGGTATCGCACCGGTCGGATTGATGATTCACTGGAAATTAAGATTGTGCGAGACGACGGCATCGGGATCCCCACTGATCTTCTTTCCATGGGGACCTATGACAGTGTGGCATTGGCTTTCCGTTTGGCCGTCCTGGACCATCTGTTTTCGGATTCACCGGGGCTTTTGGTCCTGGATGACTGTCTGGTGAATTTGGACAATGCCCGGAGAGAACAGGCCGTTGCGCTGATTCAGGCTTGCGCCAGAAAACACCAGGTGATTTATTCCACCTGCAGTGAAGAAACCGCCGATCAACTGGGTGGAAACCGGATTCTGGTCTGCGGGTAAATGCAGTGAATCTCCATTCAGGCAGCTTGTGGGCTGCCTTTTTGGCTACCATGGAACCTTTATCGTTTGAATGCGTCCTATAGCCAGACAACCTGGCATTGGCAGGTGCAGAGATACACAGGAAGAAGGGGTGGAGATGTCTCACAATAGAACCCGATTTGCACTCACTCTGTTGCTTTTAATTGCGTTGATCCTGTCCGGCTGCAGTGCGCCTTTCGGTTTGCTGGCTCGCTGGCTGAACCGGGATCAGAATCCGGATCCAGCCGATACGAAGCTGATCTGGGCGGACAGCTATGATGATCTCCTTCGGGAAATCTACCAGCGGCAGGAGTACTCCAATTACTACTATGCCCGCAGCAGCGATGCACCCCAGGGAGCCGGAGAGGTCAACGGTGCAGACGCCAGTAAAGACCAAGATCATTCAACCACCAACATCCAGGTAGAGGGCGTAGAGGAAGCCGACATCATCCAGACCGACGGCCAGCGAATATTTTTGGTGGCCAATCAACGTTTAATTGCGGTGGATGCTTCTGATCCTGCTGCCATGCGGGTGCTGGACAGCGTCCGTTTTGAACTCTACAAAGAGTCGGGCGAGGAGAGAATCAGCGAGACCCCCTTGGAAATGTATCTTTTGAAAGATAGCAAAAAGATTGTGCTGCTCACCTCCGGCTGGGTACAGACAAACTGGCAGCCGATTCCGGAAGACAGCAAACCGGACGATGAGAAAACAGAACCGGGTGATGCCGGTGAGACCCAATCCACTCCACCTGGAGAGAGTGCTCCGGAAGATGGGGATGATGCTGCCGAGGATGCCGCGATCTGGGAAGGGTCCGACCGGATCATGCCGTATTACGATACGGAAAATTACACCACGACACGGATTTATGACATCAGCAATCCTTCCAATCTGAAACTGGTGCAGGAATTCTCCCAGGAAGGCTACTACATGTCATCGCGGATGATTGATTCTGCCGTGTACGTGATTACCCAAAAGCACAATTATCGCATATACAGTGAGGATTACAGGAATCTGGAACCCGATGTCGCCTTCCCGGCTGTAAAAGACGGAGAAGAAGGGGCCGAATGGGAAACGGTTCCGGCCGAAAAGATTGCCATTTTGCCGGATGGTGACATGAGTGCCCAGATCATCATGATGGGTATGGATACAGAAAGCAGCAGTGATCCGGATATCCTGACTGTCATCGGATCCGGAGGCCAGCTCTACGCATCCCTGGAGCATCTGTACATGGCCGCTACCTCGTACCCCTGGGGTGATGTGAAAGAAGGGGAAGAGCCGGAAATCATGACGGATATATACCGTTTCCGTCTGGCCGACGGACGGGTCCTGGAAGCCGGCAAGGGTACGGTACCGGGAGCCATCATCAACCAGTTTTGCATGGATGAACACAATGGGTACTTCCGGATTGCCACAACCAGCGGAAACAATTGGATGGGCACGGACAATCCCAGCACCAACAATGTGTACATCCTGGATGAAGACATGAAGGAAGCGGGATCCATCACGGGACTGGCCTCGGGCGAGACCATTCATTCCGTGCGCTTTCTGGGAGATCGGGCCTACATGGTCACCTTCCGCACCGTGGATCCGCTGTTTGCCCTGGATCTCAGCAATCCGGAAAACCCCAAAGTTCTGGGCGAACTGAAAATCCCCGGATACAGCACTTACCTGCATCCATACAGTGAAAACCTGCTCTTGGGATTTGGCTACGATGTCTGGACAGAAAATGACCAGGTGATGAATCTGGGTCTCAAAGTATCTCTCTTTGATATCAGCGATATGACCAAACCGCGGGAAATCTCCACCTACATTCTGGGAGGATCCGGTTCCTATTCGGAAGTGCTGTATGAGCATAAAAGCCTGCTGTTTTCCCAGGAGAAGAATTTGATTGCTTTCCCGGCAGCGCTGACCCCTCAGCGGGAAGCCGCTCCGTGGATCTACAAACCGCCGATCTTCCAGGGACTGATTCTTCTGGATCTGGACAGCAGCCAGCAGATCGTCCTGAAAGGCTATATCAGCCACACTGGGCAGTACAGCAGTCCGCTGGCTGTACCCGATGAAGATCTGACCGGTCCGTGGAAAGAATATCCCTACTACGATCTGATCAAACGGGGAGCTTACATCGGAAATACACTGTTTACCTTCTCCGGAAGGCAGATTCGGGCAACAGACTTGACCGAAATGAAATCTCTGGGTGTGGTGAAACTGCCCGGTTATGATGAGGAAGTCAACGGTGTGTACTACTACGATACGGTGGTACCGCGATAAATGGCAGGACATGTCAGAGCATTTCTCTTGCGGTAGACGAGGCAATGGGAGCCAGGAATCGCAAACGATAAAAAGGAGCAGGGTGGGTTTTCCACTTCCTGCTCCTTATCCATATTATCACCCAGCAATTAGAGGCCGATGGCTTCGTGGACCTGGCGCATGCCCAGGATGCATTTTTCAATGACATCATCCAGCTCCATCCCCAGATGCTCACAGCCTTTTAGGACAATATCCCGGCTGACACCGGCGGCGAAATGCTTGTCTTTGAACTTTTTCTTGACGCTTTTGACTTCAATATCGATAACGGATTTAGAAGGGCGCATCAGTGCAGCGGCAGCAATCAAGCCGGTCAGTTCATCGATGGCGAAGAGGACCTTCTCCATGTGCTTTTTCGGTTCGGCCTCAATGCAAATCCCGTGACCGTGGCTGATGACCGAGTAAATAAAATCATCATCATAGCCTTCATTCTTAAGCAGCTCGGCTGATTTCTGGCAGTGTTCTTCTGGATGCATTTCATAGTCCAGATCATGGAGCAGCCCAACGGCTCCCCAGTATTCCACATCCTCACCGGCTTCTTCGGCAAAATACCGCATGACGCCTTCCACAGCCAGGGCGTGCTTGATCAGTGCATCGCTCTTGTTGTACTTTTTCAGTACCTCCATGGCCTTGTCTCTCATCCCATCCCGTCCTTTCCATGTCCATTTGGTGCATACGCTCTGTCCGGCTGTGCTGTTTGATACAGCCGTAGACCTGTCATTGAAATGGCAGAGATTCATATGCTTTCATTTTACTATACACATTTCTATGACAATCTGCAAGTCCGAACCGGTTTGGCGGTGCTATGAAAAAAAGAGAGTCTGTATGAAGAAGCTGACTGCTGACTTTATTTGGTAATGTAAAAAAAACGCCCGGCGAGCGTATAATGAATTGAAAAGCAGAGTAATATGAAGATATATAGAGAAAAATAGAGAAAAGAGCATATTTTATATGGTTAGATAAGATCCATTGAAAGAAATCCCTTTTCTTGCCCATTTGTGTGTGATAGAATACAAAGAAAGAGAATACTGATTCCCATTAGTTGAAAGGGGGATCTCCATGAAAAGTATCGGAATGAAGCCTGGATGGGTTGTAACCTTGGCTGGTTTGGGGGTAAATCTAATCCTGGGGGTGCTGTATGCCTGGGGTGTGATCTCAGCCGCATTGATTGATCAGCTGGGATGGAGTGCCACCATGACTCAGATTCCCTACATGGTGGCCTGTGCGGTGTTTGCTTTGTCCATGATTCCCGGGGGTCGGTTTCAGGATCTGTACGGTCCCCGCCCGGTGATTATGGCAGCGGCGGTCTTTGCGGGGGCCGGATTTATCCTTGCCGGGCTGGCTTTGACGCCGGTGGGTTTGACCATCTTTTTCGGAATCGTCTTCGGGATTGGTATGGGGCTCGGATATGCAGCCCCGACACCGGCTGCCGTCAAATGGTTCGGGCCGACTCACCGCGGCTTGATCTCCGGTATTGTGGTCAGTGGATTCGGGTTGGCGCCCCTGTACATTGCCCCCTTAACCTCCTGGATGCTCAATCATTATACCCTGTCTCAGACTTTCATTTTCTTTGGGGCGGGTTTTTTTGTATTGATCATGCTGCTTTCGACTCTGATCCGCAATCCACCGGCCGAATGGATGACTGTTCCGGTGAATTCCAAGGAACTGAATGAGGCGGCTGCTCGGCCGGTAAAACGCTGGAAGACGGAGTATGATTGGAATGAAGCGTTTCGGACGGGATCGTTTAAGCGCTTGTGGATCATGTTTTGTTTCGGTACCTTTGCCGGTCTGCTGATCATCGGACAGCTGTCCAAGATTGGATTTGAACAGGCCTCGGTGGCCAACGCGTATTTTCTGGTCGGTACTTATGCGGTTTTCAACAGTACGGGGCGCATTCTCTGCGGCGTGCTCTCGGATCGGTTTGGGCGAATGCGGACCATGTTCACCATGTTTTTGCTCCAGGTCCTTACCTACGCCATCTTTGCCCAGCTGGTTACCCCTTTGGAGCTGGCTGCCGGTGTGGCCGTGGTTGGCTTTACTTTCGGCGGCATGCTGTCGCTGTTTCCGGCCACCACAGCGGACTACTTCGGGATGAAGCATTTCGGAGTGAACTACGGCATGATGCTGACCGCCTGGGGGGTTGGCGGTGTATTCGGTCCGCTGCTGGGCGGCATTGTCCGGGATCTGACCGGGACCTATACCATCAGCTATGCGGTGTCTGGAATTCTGAGCGCTGCCGGTGCGTACATGACGCTGATTACCCGAGCCCCCGATCCGGTGGCGGTGGATGACAGCCCTGTCTCCTCTGCAGGGATTCCTTCCGAGGGTTTACTGAACTCGGAAGAATAGCCGTACAGCGGTTCGGATCTGCTTGAAAAAAATATCCTTGTCGAGCCATCAAGTGTCTGACTGGAAGGGAAAATCTCCGAAACCCGGAAGGGTTTCGTTTTTTTGGTTTGACTGCTGCCGGTTGTTTGGGAATGGAGGGATGACAATTTGCTGACCGAGGTAGTTTCGGGGCAGGAAATGGGGGATGGGTGAATAAGTATATTCAATAACTGTTCTAAGTAAGGGATCGTGTGATTGTTTGGCACACGGGACTGTTGCGGTTTTGCGCACGAAAGAGACAATATCGGCGGTCATTTGCATCGGTGCAGGGCTGCCCACTCTCCAGGAAATGGTGGTGGTGTGTACAATTATGGCTTCCAACGACACAGACAAAGAGAAAGACGAACGAGAATCGAAAGAGGAAGTGAGGCAGGAAGCGGGAAAGGCGACCAATCCATTTGAATCGTTTAAGCATCCGGTCTATCGCAAATTCTTCATATCGTTGCTGGGGCAGATGACGGCATTGAACATGCAGTCCATGGCCCGGTATTTGTTGATTTATCGACTGACAGGGTCCGCGGCCATCCTGGGGGGCATGTCTTTTGCCCTGGCCACACCGATGCTGCTGTTTTCTTTGTACGGCGGCGTTATTGCAGACCGTTTCAACAAGAAAAAGATCATCATTATTGGGAACGTGGTATCTGTGATTGTGTCGTTGATTGTGGGATTGACTCTGTCTCTGGGCTATATGAGTGCTGAGCGGGAAGGCTCCTGGTGGATCTTGGTGGTGGCATCCATTGCCCAGGGCACCATCCTGGCCCTGGCCCAGCCGGCTCGGCAGTCCATTCTTCCGGATATTGTGGGTACGAAGCGATTGATGAATGCCACCGCACTCAATACCATGGGCATGAATATCATGCGCCTGTTTGGACCGGCCCTGGCCGGATTTCTGGTGGATCGCATTGGATTCGAAGCCATCTATTATCTGATGGCAGGCCTTTATACCTGGGCGGCTGTGATGATGATCTTCGTTCCGGTCCCGGATACCAATCTGAAAGTGAAACCTTCCGGAAAACCGTTGAAAGAAATCACCGAGGGGTTGAGATATCTTCGGACAGAGCCCATCTTGCTCTTCATTGTCGGTTTTGCGTTGGTGCGAATGGTGTTTGTCTTGCCGTACCAGAATCTTTTGACCATCTTTACGGATGATATTCTGAAAGTGGGAGCGACAGGGCTGGGGCTGTTGATGAGCATTACCGGCTTCGGAGCCATCTTTGGATCCCTTTTGGTGGCTTCTCTGCCCAATCGAGGCCGAGGGCTGATTCTCATCGGCAGTGCCGCATTCTTGGGCGTTGCTTTGACCTTTTTCTCATTTTCCACTGTCTGGTATGTATCGGCAGTATTGGTGGCTCTGATCGGTTTTGGGCAGGCGGTGGGCACATCCTTGAACAATGCTCTCATTCAGTACTATGTGGATGATCACTACCGAGGTCGGATTATGAGCATTCTGCAGATGCAGTTTGGCATGATGTCCTTTGGTACATTTGCAGCCGGGCTGCTGACGGAAGTGATCGGTATCCAGTGGGCACTGGGGAGCTTCGGGATGATTGTAATTGTTATTGCCATTGCATCGTACATCTGGAATCCGCGGATCCGTAAACTGGCGTAATCCAGCGCGGTACAGACGAATGAATTGAACACAGATATACAGTTGGAATCAGGAAACGGCAGCATCCGCGGCCGTTTCTGTTTTTGTTCATGACTGTAATTTCGTACAATGGCAGTAGCCTGCGAAATCTTTTCTAGGGTTTATTCGGATCGTATGTTTCGCGGAAAGAAAATCGATCAGGGAAGAAGGAATTTCCTGTCATTGCGTGAATTCCAAATATATGGAAAAGCAGCTGGCATATTTTTTGTTTAAGATCATACCCGGTGAGTGGAGGGGGTTTCATGACAGGATTCGATGAAGGATCCCGATATTCCATTTTTGGTTCATTTCGCCCTCAGGTACGCCTGGGCCTTCCCATGGATGCGGCCAAAAGCACAGCCCAGATCCTGAAGGGAAGGGGTCAGAATGTGACTCCCCGACCCTGGAATCTGCATCGACCGGAGGAGTCTCTGTGGTGGGCAATCCCGTCCACTGAGTGGCCGGCGTATCGATATGGGAAATATGTTTTCTGGCGGGAAGGAAAGACCCTCTGTGTGGGGTTCCATGTGGAAAAGGCGTTCTCTACCAAGTTGGGGTCCGTGTTTCCTGCGCTGTCCGGGCGAAGTATGGTCATGGACAGTTCCTGGGTTTGGCATCGTTTTATGAATGATCTGGGTGACGGTAGAATGGATCCCATTATCACTGAACTGGAAAGAAGGGCGGGGCAGTCTGTACTCATCCGTTTCGCCGGCTCCTATGGCGCAGATTCAGAGGGTTTTGATCCCATGAAACCCAAGCCGGAGCAGCTGGTATTTGTGGCCGGATGTCAAGGGATCACACCGGTGAAGGATGAGAATGTGGATCTGCTGCGGCCGCTGATGCCGCTGCGTAAAATCACGGAGATTCCAGAGAGGATTTTAACTGTGGGGGATGCATTGGATTGGATCTGGATCGACTGCATGATCTATCTGGAACTGGAAATTGTAGGGCTGCAGCCCCTGGAACGAAGAGTCCAGCTGTGGAGTGCAGAAGAGATGGTATCGAAAATCCTGGATCCATGGGAACCATGGTTTACGGTGGATGAGTGATCCTGGATTCATGAACTGACTTTGGGACCACAGTCCATGATTTGGACAATGAGAAAGGGATACACTAAATGGAAAGTAAAGGGGTGTGAATATGGCGCGCAAAAGAGCCGTGGGGTTTTTGGTTAACGTGAATATGGAAGCATTGTTCTAACAGTATATGGGATGTAGAAAGCCTTTGTATCGAAAGATTCAAAAGGACCCATCTTGAATGATTGTACTACCGAGACGCATAAAGGGAGGATAGCAGCCCAAAGTGTGGGGATCTGTACACTTCCTACATCAAGTGTTTTAATCTTGCAGGAAGAGAGGAATGGGCGCGGATAAGAAATATGCTCAGATTTTGGTGATTCTGGTGATTAGTCTGGGGCTGCAAGGCATGACCTTGAA
This sequence comes from Candidatus Sumerlaeota bacterium, assembly GCA_040766585.1. Lineage (GTDB taxonomy): Bacteria > Bacillota > SLNR01 > SLNR01 > SLNR01 > JAXGQE01. Next base: position 152,415 of record JAXGQE010000007.1, on the reverse strand, counting down.
ATCCATGCAGCAGACTCAGCAAGTCATGCAGCAATTGATCGATGCGAATGAGATTCTGATGAATCGGACCGAGCACCTGATGAGCCAGATCCATACTGCAGCCGATTCGGAGCGGCTACGGAATATCTCTTTTTCCGCAGTCGAAGACAGTATTACAGCAGAACAGGTTCCCCTGATCATGGAATGGACTTTGTTGTCAAGACAGACAGGAAGCCGCATTCATCTTCTGTACCGAATATTGCGGGATGAGTCCAGCAGTGAGGGAGAAAAATGGGTATGGAGTGAGGCAGAAGAGGTGGGGTTGAATCGTTTTTCGGCTTCAATGATAGTCAATCCCGATCATGTCTATCAATATCAAGTGGTGGAAGAAGGCGATCTGACCATGATCACGGAGCCGTTTCGGCTGCCGGAACATGTCTACCGGAGACCGGAGCTGGGTTTTGGCGGTGGAGGCACTCATTCACCGTTTGCCGGGGGATGGAAGTTTTTCGAGATTGTGCTCAGTCAGATTCCTGCCTCTGAGATCGATTTATACCAGATCAAAGCGGTGACCGGCAAAGGCATCTATCCCGATGGCAGCACCCAAACCCTGGATGCCGTGCGAGAGGAATCCGGAGGGGGCTGGGTGTCTTGGAAGATGGTTCTGATGCCCAACGAAAAGATGACCATGTTCCAGGAAGTGCGGGCTGTCATTGAGTATAACGATGGGGTGGTGGTGGACCAGGATATTACTGAGGATGTCATGGCTTTGTATGACAAGCCCTAATGAATCATTTGAAATCGTGCTGAATGATGGGAAAAATGGATCATGAGTTCATGGGAAGCAGGATTTTTTGCATCTGTGCGATATTTATACTGTGCAGTGCTTCCACAGATTGATGCACGGATGATCAACCTGTGAGGATAAGTGCGGACAATGGGAATCCATTGCTGGAACATGGATTCGGGCTGTGACGCTTCCAGGAAGTGCTCATACTATCTGTATTGACGGAGAGGAAAGGATACTATGCCCGACATGGATGGCAATTTGGATGTGGATTCCAACGAAAGTGTTGATGCAAACAGTGAAGTTTCCGAAAACAAGGATGGCGATCAAGTACTGAAGGCGTCCAATCCGTTTGAATCGTTCAAGCTTCCTGTATACCGCAAGTTTTATGTATCGTTTCTGGGGCAGACTACGGCCCTGAATATGCAGTCCATGGCCCGCTATCTGCTAATTTACCGTCTGACGGGATCGGCGGCAATTCTGGGGGGCATTTCCTTTGCCTTGGCCGTGCCCATGCTGCTTTTCTCCCTGTACGGGGGAGTTATTGCCGACCGCTTTGAGAAGAAAAAGATTATTATCATCGGGAACCTGATGGGGATGGTGGTGTCGTTTATCATAGCCCAGACGTTGACTTTGGGTTATTTGAGTTCTGAGCGAGTTGGTTCATGGTGGATTCTGGTGGTGGCGTCTGTAGTTCAAGGGACCATCCTGGCCCTGTCCCAGCCGGCCAGTCAGTCTATCTTGCCGGAGATGGTGGGTACGGAGCGACTGATGAATGCCACAGCCTTAAACATCATGGGTATGAATGTCATGCGGCTGTTTGGACCGGCGTTGGCGGGCTTCCTGGTGGACCGGATTGGTTTTGAGGCCATTTATTATCTGATGACCGGACTCTATCTGTGGGCGGCGGTGTTTATGGGCTTGGTCCCGTCACCGAAGAGTCTGTACCAGTCCAGCGGGGATGGAAAGGGGATTGAGAAGATCAAAGAAGGGCTGCAGTATCTGCGGACGGAGCCCATTCTTTTGTTCATTGTGTTCTTTGCCATGCTGCGAATGATCTTTGTGCTGCCGTATCAGAATCTGCTGCCCATTTTTACGGATGATGTGCTGAAAGTGGGAGCCACCGGGTTGGGTCTGCTGATGAGCATCACTGGATTCGGAGCCATTTTTGGGTCACTGCTGATTGCATCACTTCCAAATCGTCGGCGCGGATTGATGCTTCTGATCAGTTCGGGGGCACTGGGTGTTCTTTTGATGGTCTTTTCATTTAATACCGCCTGGTATGTGGCCATAGGAGTGGTGGCTCTGATTGGATTCGGGCAGGCCACCGAGAACTCCCTGAACAATTCCATTATCCAGTACTATGTGGATAACCGCTACCGAGGCCGTGTGATGAGTCTTTTGCAGATGCAGTTCGGGATGATGGCCTTTGGTACCTTTGCCGCGGGACTGCTGACGGAAGTGGTGGGGATTCAGTGGGCCTTGGGTAGCTTCGGTCTGGTTGTGGTCCTGATTACCATCGTATCTTATATCTATGTGCCCAAACTGAGAAAGCTGGACTGATACGGCAAAGACGGATGGGGGGCCGTTGAATGTTTCAACGGCTTACGGATCGAGTGATACTCAGGGACAGAATGTATCTGTCGCAGGGCATGGACATCGTTGTGGATCTATGTGTGTTGCTTATCTGTTCACAAATCAAGATATGGAGGGATTGGAATGCTTGAAGTCCGACGGGACATCACGATTCAGGCGCCAGTATCGGTGGTGTGGTCTTATTTTACTCAAGTGGACCGGTTCAGGGAATGGTTCTCTGCGGATATCCAGATTGATCTCGCCCCTGGGGGGAAACACAAGTCTATTAACGGTGAAGGGAAGCAGTCCATCACTGGGAATGTGATGGCGCATGAACCCATGAAAAGGATGGGATTAACCTGGTTTGAGGAGAACTCGGACTGGGTGAATCCGATCTTTTTTGACTTTCTGCTTTCTGCAAGGGGGGATTCAAAAGGTACGCATGTAACCTTTGTCATCCATGGCTTTGAGCAGATTGGCAATAAGGATTACCGAGCTACTTACCGGGCGTATGAGGAAGGAACGGACCGGCACCATATTCTGGAGAATTTGAAGGATGCTGTTTCTCGGGCGTCGAGCTAGAGAGAAGCTTTGCGAGATGATTCCCTATAACTGATGGGTAAGCGGTGACCATTGAATATTCGTTCAAGGCAAAGGAGACATGAAGCATAGGCAAGGGGTGACACACATTGCTGAAAAAAGAATGGATTGTTGTCCTTGCGGCTCTTTTCATCGTGTCATGGAACTATGTGGAATACGGGACACCCACTTTGGCTGTGGATTCTGCATACGGGGTTGAGCCGGTGGCCATGATTCAAGTGCCGGAATATCCCCAGTATGCCGTTGCCGTTATTAAGCCGGATGGGGATACCGGAATTCAGGGTTTGGTTTTGGAGAAAATGTGGCTCTGGTGGCGGATTCGGTATGCTGCGATCCCGGGGATCTGGGAAAGGCAATCGGCGAATGAATTAAGTAGTTCTGGGAGTTCCCATTTTTCCTATGTGGCGGCCATTGAGATTCCAGGAGAGGGAGAACAGAGCGGCCATTGGATCTTGCTGGGGGAGGCCACATCCGATGTAGCGTCGGTGCAGTTGGAAACGGATCATGAACTGTTGCAGTTCACCCCGATTCCGTATGGGCTGACGAAGTACTATTATTTTTCCGTGGCAGCGGATGAATTCTCGCTGGAGCGGCTGAAGGATAGTTTGCGGATCCGTCTGGAGGATGGGCGAGTCGTTCAATACCCGTTTATGAAACCACGTTAGCGATCAATCCACCATGCTGGATTCAAGATAAAGGGAGAAAGTCATCAGGAGTCATTTGCAGCAGGGGATCTCGCAAAAGGACCTCGGGTGCGAGCAGCGCGTTTTTCTTGTGAATATTTTAAGTTCGTTAGGGAGTTCTATGAGATTTTGATTGGGCTGAGAGACATACTCAAGGAGATGAATTTACCAACCATCCTCCTGAAATTGCAGAGAGTGGGTGTTCAAATGGGTTGGCGAAGAGGGGTCATGATTTTCTGTGGGATTGGATTGGTGGCGTCCTTGATGGCATACTATTCCGGGTTGTCACCCGTCCAATCCAAAGAAGAGAGGGATCTGGAGGCTATCATTGCATCCACGGGGGAGTTTATACAAGAGAACCGAGAGATGTTTATGAATGGATTGAGCGTGTCCCGGGATATACCGGCAGAACGAGCTTCTTTCTATGTAAATGACATCCCTGTGAGTCATGATTAAATGATGATGACTCTGGGAGTTGCTCTGGCAGGCGGAGTTGATTTGACAATCGATGATGTGAAGGACAGATTGACAATGTATGCCTTGTTCTACCAAAACGCTCAGGAGCTGGGTGTATACCCTACCGAAGAGCAAATAGAAGAGTACCTGCAATGGGAACGCAGTGCAGTCGAGGAAAGCGACGAGGGTAAAGTGATGATTCAAAGTTTTATGGAAGAATGGGGGCTCTCAGAAGACGAATTCTGGAATGTCTATCAGAAGTACCACGCATACAATATGGTAACGGCTTTGAATGTGGAAAAGGAACTGATCCCGTGGTATTACGGTGGTGGGATTCAAACTGTCGCTAATGGAGTAAGGGCCAGGGTGGAGATGGAATCGTGGATGGAAAAACAGCTTGCTAATGCAGTAATCAGCCAATGAGTATAACGAGTGCAGCCGGGGCACCAAAGGGGCGTGATCATTTGATTCGAAAGATAAGGGATCCTGCACGAAAGACAATGCTCATTGCAGTGGCTGTGATCTTTATACTTCTGATTGGATACCGATTTGTATTTGGAGTCTGGAATCCTTTCAGCCAACCGGAAAGATTTCAGGTGGGGTATCGGAGGTACACCATAGCGGAGACCCGGCCGACTGGGTTTGCTGAGTGTGAAGTACCGCAGTATCGGATCAAAGCCTGCATAATCAGACCGGTGTACTCACGAGAACCTCCGGATGAAGGGATGCCAACTGTCTTGTATCTGGAGTTGGCAGACGGTCTGTATCAGGCATATGCATTGGCAGGGAGTCCATGAGCGTTCGGATTCTTTGGACGTTAGAATTTTTCATAGAATCTACTCGAAAGAGATCCAGTGATTGGGCAGGGATAAGGAGGGATGACGAATGAGTTCGGATGCGCTGCAACAACCGAAGCGGCGGTCGAAACGGTTGAAATCCGAAGTGGTTCTTCTGGTGACAGCCATGGTCTTTTTGATTGTCATGCTATCCTGGATAAAGAGCCATGAGAGCATCGAGAGGGTTATCCTCACCCGGTATGGGGGAGAGGAGGTGCAATTCATTGATTCTGTTCCGTTCGGCAGCGGTCAGCTGGTGTTTGTGAAACCGCCGCTGAATTACAGAAACCCGTACGACGAAACAAGGGTCGAGGTCTATCTTATGCAACAGAATTCCCTGGGATGGAATATTGCTGCTTTCGATCCGGGGCTGACGTTATCCGAGGATGCCATATACTCAGTTCGGGCTGCCTTTGGGTACCCTGATGAAGGACGGGGCATCATTTGGGGGCTGGTGAAACCCCAGGTGGCAGTTGTTCAATACAAGGATAGTGATTATGAAATTTCGGCTAAGATTCACAGAACATATGGCCTGTTCATCTTCCCCGAAATACCCTCGGTTGAATTTGAGAGTTCAGAAAAGTGGCGAGATCAGATAGATTACGTGGTGGAGAATGAAACATAATCAGCGCTGATTGAGACAACAATGCCCCATGGGGTAAGGTCTATTTAATGGATCCTTGGGATTTTTTGATGTTTGACTGAATAGCGATGATAAAAAAGCGACGAGAAGAGCATAATCCCAGTCGCTTTTTCTTCAGTTGGAATTCCCTGTACAAAGAAAGAACCTGGTCATAAAACTAAAATCGTACTCTATTCGTGTTCCAGCATGGCTTTCAAATTCGCCAATGTTTGTTCTGTAGCATTTTCCTGTAATTTTTCGATAAAGAGAGAGTTGGCGATCTTTCCCAGGACACTTCCGGGTACTTTATACTCGATTTCTACATCCACATGGGTCCCTTGATCGGTTGGGGTATAGGTAAAGGTCTGAGTTCCCGAAATCCCGCCAGAAAAACTACCTTTCCAGGTGCAGTGGGTCGGGGTTATGTCAACATTTTTTACTTCAATTCGGATAGGTAGCCGCATTCCCGCCATGGCGTAATGGGTTTCCACAGTACTTCCTGGTTCTCCTCTACCTGTAATCCGGTCCGGGCTGCTTAATCCTGCGTACCAATGTTCCCAGCGGCCGGGGTCCACGGCTGCATGAAACACTTGATCCATTGGAATGACAATATCTGTGCTTCTTCTTACAACAGGCATCGATCTCACCTCCTTTCCGAAAGAAGAGGAGAGGTTCTGTCGCAGAACAGAATCTTGCATATGAATCGTACCACATCGTTGGCCCAAAGACAATAAATAATCAGAAAATTTAGACAATATGCAATGCCAGTTTTCCTGCCGAATCGGTTACAGTAAGAAATGCATATGAGGTTGTCGAATGAAAAGGTCCGTGTAAATACTTTGATGACATCGATCAAGTAATGAGCGGGAGGATATGGAGCCCCAGCAGGTAAAGCTGCTGGAAAGTATGTATAAATATGCCCCTCTGTTGAAACTGTAAATGTTGTGGTACGATGACTATAAGAATGGTCTTCAAGTGGTGTCCATCAGAATATCTTTGTGTTTCGAATTGAATAACACGGATGGGGGAGGGCTAACCATGATGGGTCCTTATTGGATGAGAGGCTTCGGTTCGATGTTGTTGATGGGATTCTTTTGGATAGTGGTCATTGGTATCGTGATATGGGGATTCAGTGTTATCCTGCGTCGTCCCAAAGAACCGGAGCGGTCCATTAGTCACGCAGACTCACCGATGGAAATATTGAAAAGAAGATATGCGAAGGGTGAAATTGATCAAGAAGAATATGAGACGAAAAAGAAAGACCTTTCCCAATAAAAAGGGAGGCAAAAAGGATGAAGAGAAACGCTGAAGTCTTACTGGTCATCGCCTTGATTGTCCTTGTGGGAGTATCAGCATCCTTATCGTTTTTCATTTTCAGCGTCCCACAAGATGATTGGATGGATCTTGGGTTTGGTATGCCTGTATTTATGCCATCGGGCAGGATGATGTCCAGTGCATTTATCCGTAATGAGTATGATTTTTTGGTTCATATGATCCCTCATCACGAAGAGGCGGTTGATACGGCCATGATCTTGCTGGACAATACCGAGCGGGAAGAAATGAAGGAGTTTGCTGAAGGGATCATTCGTACACAAACTGATGAGATTGAGCAGATGAAAGAGTGGTTGATTATTTGGTATCCGGATCAGAACCATGAAATCAATTATCAGCCGATGATGCGGGACCTGCAGGGAATGAAAGGCGCAGTGTTGGACGAGGCATTTATCGAGGATATGATTCCGCACCATATGGCTGCCGTGATGATGGCACAGCAATTGCTGATCCAGGGGCTGGCTGAGCATGATGAAGTGGCTGCACTGGCCAGGGAGATTCGGGATAATCAGCGTACCGAAATCCATGTAATGATGCGCTAGCTGGCGGGGTGGCGGGGTATTGGTTCACAATTCACCAATCTTCCCGGAATACTGGTATGGATTTGGATAATCTCTCTCGGTATCTTCATTGCTGCGGTTGAATGGCTGATTCGAAATCAATATTCAACAAAAAGAATGGCCTCAGGCAGCAGATCGCCCAGGGATCTATTGGATCTCCGCTATGCGAACGGTGAAGTAACTCAAGAAGAGTACTATAAAGTGCGCAAAGAATTGGATGAATAGAGCGTCTTCAATGGAATGGATGCCCTTGGATCATAGGCCTGATATTTGGTCCTATTTCAAGAATGCTATGTTGGTTATAACTAAACATGAAGGAGAATGATATCCATGATTCACCAAGAGATTCAGAAGTTGATCCAAGCCGCGGACTCGGCCATACGGGAAGAAAGGTTTGACGATTTGATGAGTTATTATACGGAAGATGCTGTGCTTGTGGTGAAACCCGGATTGGAAGTGCAGGGAAAGAGTAATATCAAGAAAGCCTTTATTCGAATCGCTGAGTATTTTAAGAACAGCATTGTTCCTACTCAGGGAAAGATGCACATGATTCAGGCAGGGGATACAGTGTTGGTACTGGCCCAAACTTTCCTCGATGCGGAGAATAAGGATGTATCAGAGTATTCGATGGAGCGAAGAGCTACTTATATATACAGAAATATTGACGGGAATTGGTTATGCGCCATTGATAATTCATATGGGACTACATTACTGGACTAGATTTTTGCTGTCTGTGCAGCTCTTTTCAAGTAAGCGTACTGGGATACGCAGTTAATCTGGGGAATAAGGAATTAAACAATTGGACTCACGTGTATCAATTGATGCGTTACATCTTGTTCTAGGATCCAATGCATATCATTTGATGCAAGTATCATTTTTAACATTTTTGATTGTGTGGAAATTGGTAATTTGTTGATTTGCTATTTGTTCTATGAAGCTTGTTAGGGAAGATATGAATTTGCATATTAGATTGCACAGAAATGATCCCGCCGCCTCCACCAATAAAAAAATGATATTGGAGTACAATACGAAAAGACTCTATAAATGCATTTGGCTACAAACCACCTGTACCTGAAATGATTCTGGATACACCCTAGTCTATGTTAGAATCTGGAACTAAAAAATTGGGCAACTCAAAAAAGTATTGGAGGATTAGATAATGGCCGAAAATAAAAAGTTCTCTGCTCCTATTCCAGTAGTTAATAAAAAGGAGATTTCTTCTATTGATGCATTAACGAGGCGCTATAATAATCTAATTAAACCAAGCAAAATTTCTAGAATAGGCAAGAAAGCTGGGGAACTTATCCCAGAGAAAGTTAGAATGCTTGGAAATGAACTGTCAGAAACCATATCGGCGCAAGAGATATACAAACAAGCTATGGAATGGGTAACAGAAGGATTTTCGGTCATTGAAGAACAAGCAGCAAAATTCTCAATTAGCGAAAAGACGATTGTCAAGAAAGTAAACAGTGTTGTTGAAGAGTGTGAGATAACAGAACTGTGTGAAATTTGCCTTGTGAGAAGTTATGTACTTTCAAAGCTAGTAAGCGGTTACAAGAATCAGGATATCCTAGCTGCATTTTTAGAGGGTGGAATAACTGGTGCAGCTGGTATTTGGGGATTGCCATTCAATTTAGTGCTAAGTACATTTCTTTATTTCCGTTCTGTGCAATCAATCGCTATGTTTTATGGCTATGATGTCAAAAATGATAGTGCTGAATTAGTGATCGCAAGTGAGGTATTTTCAAGCGCATTAAGCCCTTCGAAAGATGATGTTAATAATGGAGTTAGCAGTGCAATAGGTAAAATAATGCTAATAAGCCAAACAGCTGCGGTAAAGCAAACTGCTGCGAAGACATGGACTGATATGGCTGCACGAGGTGGGGTGCCTTTGTTATTAACACAAATGAGAGCTTTGGCAAACAAAGCTGCACAGAAAGCTCTCGAAAAAGCTGGGACCAAGGGTCTCGAGCGAAGTGTTTTTAAAGAAGTCTTTGAGCAAATTGGTCGGAAACTGACATTAAAAACTTTACAAAAGGCTGTGCCTGTTGTCTCAGCTGTATTCGGTGCATTAATAGATACAGCTCAAATGAATAAGGTATTAGAATACGCTGATATTTTTTATCAAAAGAGATATATATTGGAAAAAGAAAGTAGAATAATTGCTATTCTTGAGTCGTATAGCATCGCAATGGATGCAGAAATTTCTAATGCTTAAGTATAGCAAAGAGAGAGCTAGTCACCTATGTACTCAATTAGCATTCAAGGGGACTTACTCTTTCGTTTAATTAATGTCAATACAGATTTTGATTCCATGTAGTTATTCTGTGATAATCTCTTAGTTTGGTTTAAATTCAAGATGTAGATTTTGTATCAGGAGGATTGGACCTATGAATAAAATGAGAGAATTTACGGGCAGATTCATGATAATGATCAACTATTTCAATATTATTCTATTTCTAATCAGCCTGATAGGGTTTACATATTCAGGAACTCCAAATCCTCCTGAAATTGTTGTCAAGTGTCAGATTGTTTTCTTAGTAGGATTAATAATTTCGATAGTTGGGGCATTTATTATTCGTTATATTCGTTGGAAGTACACATACTGAAGCCCGAATTTTTATTAAGAAATGGTATAGATAGCATCTCATTGAGATTGGTTGATGAAAGCTGTTGTTTACATATAAGTTAAGGTCTGTATTCAAGGAGGTAAGGTATTTGCGCAGTGATGAAAAACATGAAATACAAAGGAATAGTAAAGGCTTGCTTGGTTTATTGGCCTTCATTTTTAAATATTCATCGCAATCGCACCGTTATTAGGGCAATATGAACGCTGGTCATGGATTCAATCTTGGCGGGTTGGATGGACAGTATTATTTCTATTGGCTGTGTCAATGATTCTATTAATAAGATTAATGCTAAAATACCCAAATGATGTCATCGTTATTAAGCCCAATGCAAATTTATACGGGGCGCATCGGTATGAGATGATGCAGGATAGGATGAACGGTTTCATTGAGAAGACAAAAAAGTCGATCATGGATGAAGGGTATACACATATCGGAGGAATAGAAAATCCATTTAATGCTTCCATGGAAGTGTATATTCGTGATCCGGATTTACGACGAGAAACCGTTTTGCTGATACAAGTAAAATGTGTAACGATGAGTATGCTCTTAAAGCATAGGGAACTATTTGCAGATTTCATCCTGAAGTATTGCGGCAAAGAAAAGCTGCAAGATATTGGTTGGATGAGATGGCAAAAAAGATTGCACACAGTGATATGTGTGGACAAGATGTCAGCTCCCCTTCAGATACTTCTGAGCGCTCTTGCCATTCATACATTCCAGGAACCGGATAGGAAGATGTTTGCCCCGGTATATGCACTGATCGAACATGAGAATGCTCTGTATACCAAAGCCTTTAAGCCGGATGTCTTTCAGGATGATATCACCCCCTGGCTCAAAAAGCATATCCTGGGTAATGGGCTTCATGAATATGAGCATGTGTGGAAAGGCTTGGATTGGCCGGACATATTTTTCATGGATTGGCGAAAGAAGAAGCCCCAAAAAGTGAATCGTTATGATGCAGCAGACATCGAAAAAGGATCTTTTCTTAATCAAATCAAGGAATATTTGATATCAGATCATTACAGGCACCTTGGCAGTATTGAAAATGCTCATGAAGCTAATATGGATGTATATAACCTTGGAGAAGAAGACAGTGAAGTGACTGTGCTGGTGATTGAAGCAGATACTATAACCGAAGAATTGTTCCTGGAACATCGTTATCTTCTGAGCTCATTCATGGAAAAGCATATGGGCGATGAAACTAAGAGATGGCAGGAAGGCATACGAGTGATCATTGGAGTGCGGAAGATGACCATTGAGCTTCAGATTCTTTTATGCAGCCAGTTGGAGTATAAGAAACCAAACATCTACTATGAGAAGCCCAATTCAGCAGAAGTGCCTCAGGTATTTGCTCTGGTGGAAGAAGAGGAATCGTTCTACAGTATGGGATATACATCAGGAGATTTCAAAGATGAAATGCAGCGATGGATGAAAAGGTATGTTCCAGGTCTAGGCGGATTAGCACCGGAGATTGTATGGGAAGGATTGGAGTGGGAGGATCTGGAGCGGTTGCCGGTGAACAAAGAGGAAATGATTGTAAAACTGCACAAAGCATTAAATGTGTGGCGTGAAAAGGCTCCTGTGATTGAGAAAGATGCTGTCAGAGATGAGTAATGAGGCTAACATCCGGAGGAGGGGTTTGATTGCTTGACTATATCCCCACCACATTTCAGTTCATGGTTGGATTATTCTTTTTACTGGTATTTGCATTTTCGCAGATAAGATACGGTATTAACCTCTATCTGGACCCAAAAAATCAGCAAGATGGGATCCTGAAAGGTGCTCTAAGCTATAATGCTCGGCACAATAGTCATGGGGAGTTCATGGATCAATTTGAGGAATCAATTCTTGCAGAAGGCTATCACTATGCTGGTGATATACCCAATTCATGCAATGCTCTTATGGCAGTGTATATTCAGGATCTGAGTATTACTCTCGATGCAGTCTTACTTATTGAAGTAGAATTCTTTACGTTGGACATGTTTTTGGACCATCGCCATTTATTCAAAGAGTACTTAGAGCAGTATTCTGGATTGGAAGCTCAGAATTGGGATAAATATCTTCATACCGTAATATACGCAAGTGAAATGAGTGCACCTCTTCAAGTCTTGTTATCTATTCACGGAATAGACTATGACCAGCCACAGTTTGGAGCATACTTAGGCTATGAAAAACCTCAATTTAAGGGTTCATATTCTTCCCAGGTGTATGCGATAGTTGAAAAGGAGGAAAAGGTGTACGCAAAAACGTTCAAACCAGATGTTATAACAGATACCGTCATTATCCCCTGGGTAAGGAAACATATACTGGGGGTGGAGGATGCAATAGGTGATATGGTATGGCAGGACTTGAATTGGGAAGATATCCTATATCTTGACTGGCAGTCTGAAGAGTCTCACAGTGCATACCGGTATGAATCCTCCTACGAAAGTAACCAAAAGTTCACTGCAATCTTTACGAAGAAGCTGTCTGCAGAAGGATATGAATATGTAGGAGCTATCGACAATCCTTACTTGGCCATTATGAATGTTTTTTACCCACCAACAAGCGATGGGCAAGATGTAATTCTCTTGATTGAAGTTGATGAGTTTTCAAATAGCCTATTGTTGGAGCACCGCTATATGCTAGAAAAATTCATGAAAGAATGTGGCTATGAAATCAAATTGCAGAAAGGTGTTAAAATTATTACATGTGTGCAAAAAATGACACCCGCACTTCAGATTCTCCTCTGCACATACTCTGCATTTCCTAGGAAGAGATTATATTACTCAATACCAAATTCAGCAGAAGTACCACAAGTGTTCGCAATGGTCGAAGAAGAGAAGAAGATATACACAATGGTATACCAGCCAGGCAATTTCCAAGATCAGATGATGAATTGGATAAAACGGTACTTTCTCGAACAGGGAACCTCAGAGATGGAAGAAGTCTGGAAGAATGTGGCTCTTGGCGATATTGAAGGATTGCCTATGGAAAAAGACCAGATGATCGAGCGAGTGCGTTGATTTAGTGATGTACTCAGGGAGACATCATCCGCATCCTGGATGCTTCTGGGGCTGTGGTGGTGGAATACACCTATAATACATGGGGGAAAGTAGTCAGCATCACCGGATCGGAAGCCTCTACGGTAGAAGAACTCAACCCCTACCGTTACAGGAGCAACCGTTATGACAGTGAGACAGGCCTCTATTACCTGAACAGCCGCTACTACGATCCGGATGTTGGGCGGTTCATCAATGCGGATAGCTTGGTGGATAACCGGGGTGTCGGGACACAGAATCTGTTTGCGTATTGCGGCAACAATCCTGCTAATTTTGATGATTCTGAAGGGCATCTATTCTCTGTGATGGGTGCCGTTATCGGTGGAGTGATCGGCGGAATCATGGGAGGTATAACTGCGGCGGCTAACGGAAAGTCGGTGACTGCTGGTGTGGCAACCGGAGCATTTAGCGGGTTTTTAATAGGAGGGGTTCTCGGGAGTGTAGTGGATACTGGGGAGCTACAGCTCTTGTAGCGGCAAAAGTGATCGCTGGGAAGGTTTTGTTGTCGGGGGCAATTTCAGCAGGAGCTAATTTTGCGAATCAACGCATGAATTATGATGCAGAGAAAAAGGCCCAAAGCGGCAATTCTCAGAATAGCATGAACGTCCCTAAATCCTCTAATGGGAAGACTGCTACTGAATGTGAAAGTTTTGCTGATTATATAAGTTGGAAAGAAATCGGCATTGCTGCAGTCTCAACTATGGTCGCTGCACCTTTAGGGATTGGGGCAAGTTCATTGGTAATGGGTGCTTTTCCTGTGACTATGACTGGTGGGGTTAATACTGCTGCAAGAGTCATAGCTAACCTTGCTACAGGTGGGAAAGTATCGATACTTCAGTCTATAGTCAGTCTTTTCTAGGGGGGTCCTTATGAAGATATATCTATCACCAGTTTGGCGACAGCGCGCTCAGATTAATCTTGTGTTGATGATAGTTTTTATGGTTGCTCCCATATTCTATAATCTCTATTACGACTTTCGCGGTTGGGATTGGTTCTTCATGCCTATTGCAGGATTACTTTTTGCTTTAGTAGCATTTTACCTACTACTGATAGACTTGAGGCGTCTTACACATGTGATCACTGAGGAGCACCAGTTTACTGCATATTCAGTATTTAATAAAAAACTGTATACCTTGGATCTGACGAGACCAGTGTACTTTGGGATATTCAATGCACGGCAGGACCTATTTTACTTCAATGATTTTATCGCTTTGTCCAATGAACGATTCAAGTTTGAGGATGATAAGGACTGGAGATATTTTATTGTCCGATATGATCTTAATGCTCTACTTGTCTTGCCGTACAACGATAAGACAAAGCCACTGATGGAGCTTGCAAAGTGGGAAAGAATCTATGAAATACCCAAGCGTGTGTGACGGGATGGTTGCAGGAAAACAACTTGGTGCCATAAAATGCAGTAGCCTACGAATACAACGACCGGGGGATCCGGACGAAGAAGACCGTGGGAAGCACTGTCACCAACTACCACCTGGTAGGGAACCGGGTGACCTGGGAGAGTGACGGAACCAAACACCCTCTCCATGCATACAAGTCCTTTTTTCCGACTTCGAAAAATGCATAAGGGTCCAGTTTCTATATGGCGTATTAATCGCATTTTTATTGTGAAGGATGATAGCTATGAGAAAACGATTGACCCAAAAACAAGAAGGGCTTTTAAAATATCTCCTCATAGGTACAGCCGTTTTCAATGTCGCCGACTATTTCCTCACGACCCTGGCATTGAGCATGGGTTATCGAGAAGCCAATCCCATCATCAATACCATCGTGGACACACTCTTTTTCCCCGTATTGAAAGTGGCTGTCATCCCCATCATGCTCTATTCAGTTTGGATGCGGCGGCACATGGTCGGGCCTCGAATCCTGTTTTATGCTGGACTGGTCTTTACCGCCTACTACCTTCTGATGGTATACTTCAAAGTACAGATCTGGATGTGGGTGCTGATGAACTAATTTTTATGACTACAGCCCGATCCTATTTGGAAGTAGTATATCTCTCAAAATCCCTCTAAATACAAGATCCATATTTTCCCCGCAAGAATAAGCCCGGACTGCATCCGGGCATTTCCATTCCAACTGATATTATCCTCTGATCTCAAAATGGCCATTTGCCTAGCCATCCAATCCATCACCCGCGGATCGAACCATTCTTCAACGCTCTATAATGTGCGCTATTCTGCCAATATGTAATCAAGAATGGCATCGATATGGATTTGGGTGGTATCCAGCACTTCCACATCCAGGTCATCGTCTTTGATGATGAGCGGTAGTTCAGTGCACCCCAGAACCAAAGCATCCGCATTCTTTTCTCGAATCATTCGATTGGCAATCTCCAGGATTTTCTCCTTTTCTTCCGGCAGGACAATCCCTTCCTGCAGATTGGGGAAAATAATGTTGTGGATGGCCGCCTGGTCTTCGGAGGAAGGGACATGTACTTCCATCCCGTACTTGGAAAACGCATCGGTATAAAGGGGACTGCTCATGGTAAAAGCGGTACCAAAGATAATGACACTGTGGGCTCCTTTCTTCTGAGCATACTTGCATGTTTCATCCACGATGCTGAGCAGGGGAAGGGGAGACAGTTTTTGAACCTCATCGAACACGATGTGGGCTGTATTGGCGGCCATGAGTGCCACATCTGCACCGCCGGTTGCCAGCGTCTGAATGGAATCGGTCAGGCGACCGGTGAATCCAACCCACTCTTTTTGAGCCACCAAATCGTACATCTCATCCAAATCCAGGCTGTCAATGATCATCTTGGGATAGCCTTTCCCCATGCGCTTTCGGTACCCATCCACTATGCCCTTGTAATAGTCCACGGTGGATGCCGGACCGATTCCACCCACAATTCCAATTTTTTTCATTACTATTCACCTCCAAAATAATATTCTTGCTGCAGGTAACCGATAAGAATCTCCACTATGTTCTTTTGAAGTGTTGCTCCATGGGTTTTCTGCAGCTTACCTCTTGCCTTGTACGCATGCCAACCGTCACAGCGGTTGAGTATTTCTCTCTACTTCGATAGTATACAGAGTAGTAGATGTTTTCAAGTAGGCACTTTTTTGTAACCGCTCATCCAGAACAAGAAAGAAGGGGATCTGTATGGAAAAGCAGAGTAATGACAACATGGGACGATGCCCCATTGAGTCCACATTATCCATCATTAGCGGCAAGTGGAAAATCCTCATCATCAAAGCACTGGCCCAAGGACCCATGCGCTATGGAGCTTTGTCCCGGGAGATCTCCCAAGTCAGCACCAAAGTGCTGACCCAGCAGCTGCGGGAGATGGAAGACGACGGACTGATTACCCGCACGGTGCTGTCTGCCATGCCGCCCCATGTGGAGTATGACTTGAGCAAAATGGGGATGAGCCTGGCCACCATTTTGGAAATACTTCGCAGCTGGGGATTGAATCACGACGATGTCCACAATGTGGAATGCACCGAGTGCCACAAATGCATGGATGTTATTTTCCGCCACAACGAAGCCGCAGAAAAAGAACGATAGGATAATGGTAGGGTAGTACTTGCTGAAGTCGCTTCTTATTCGGGCAGTGCCCCCGGTTGGCTGATCCAAATACTTTTGACCTTGCTGATAAGCGGTCTAGCCAGAGTTGGGTCATTCAGTAACCCATTCGTCTCAACGACTACCCTGTTCCAACCGCATCGAGAGGGATTCATGGCGTAGATCCTACTGGGGCCCCATGGCAAAATGCAGGTGAGTGACTCTGTCTGGGTGAATCAAGGTCTTCGACAAGCTTAACCCCCCTACTATCCAAAGACCGCAAGGATTCGCTAAGTAGAATGCAAAATAATCTCTTGCTGGACAGACCCTTGGCTCCGAAATTCTGGCTGCCGCGCGATTTCTGAAAGGCCTGATCCGAATTGGAAAGGATATGGAGTGCCGACTGTTGAAAACGGTACATAATGATAGCCATATAGATCCGATTCAATCGACTTTATCGAGAGGTATTAGCAAAACCGGTCATCGGATTTTGCTGCATGGAATTATCCCAACCTTAGTAGATAATCGATTGAACCAATTTTGCAGAATCACTCACCAGTCATTTAAGGAGGCGAATTGCTGTGAAAAGAACCGGAGCCATTTTCGGTATCATCGGAATCATTGCACTGATGCTCTTGGCAGGGTGCAGCGCTCCCGCGCCGGAAGAACCGGCCGGTGAGCCGGATGTGATTGTGGAAGTGACCGCCGCCAACTATTCTTTTTCTCCCGATACCATTACCGTGAAGAAAGACCAGATTGTGCAGATCGATTTAATCAATACCCAGGGCACCCACGACTGGGTTTTGGATGAATTTAACGCCACCACGGCCATCGTCAACGCAGGCACCACCACCAGCGTGAAGTTTGTGGCAGCAGAAACCGGTGAGTTTGAATACTACTGCAGTGTGGGGAATCACCGCGCTTTGGGGATGGTCGGCACATTGATGGTGGAAGAATAGGTACAACACACATTGTTTATGTAAGTCAGCTGTTCGTTTCAGCTTACCCGCTCATCAACGCTCGAATAAAGTATTCAAAGATCCCCGGGATAGATTTTAAGAAAGCGCCGCTTTGCGAGCATGGATTCATTCTTCAGCAATCACCCCATCTCAACACAGGAGGGAAGAGCATTGAGCATTCCGGTCCAACGCATGGATTATCAATTCAAACCCGATGCCAAACGAATCATCGCCCGCTTTTTTCTGTTCGGCGGTGAAGAGCGGCGGGTGGCCCTGATCCAAAGGGTGCTGGATCTGGATGAATCGTCCTGCCAGACTATCCTGGATGGCATTCTGGCCGATTTTTCCCGCCGGCATCGCAATATTTCTTCAATACTATTAAAGCACTTTGACCAGGTTCAGCACACCCTAGCTTCGATGGAATTCGAACCCGATCCGCTTCCCATTGAGAAGAAGCTGCTCATCGGGGCGTACTTCACCAAAGAGTTTTCTATTGAGTCTGCTGCTTTTTTCAATCCATCCATGGTAGAAGCCCCGGATCAATCCGGATTGGATGAGGGTGAGCGACGAGTCATCACCAGCTTCCGGGCTACCGGGGAAGGCCACATTTCATCCATCGTCTTTCGCAGCGGTGTTATCAATGCCGACCATCATCTTAGCTTTGATCCCCCCGGAAGACTCCTGGATCTTCCGGATGAGGTTCATATCCAGCGGTATGAAAAAGGATCCTTTGCCGAGAAGCTCACGGAGATGGATGTGGATTCATCTTTGATTCAGCGTGTGATGGAACAGCTCAGCGAAGAATTTACTTATCAGCAGCTGCAGTCGTCCATCCACAAAACCATCCAGGACGAATCGCTGGATGCGGCTCAGCGAAAAGTCATCGAAGAGTTTAGCTGGCTGGCCCGTTCCTACTACACCATCCTGTTTTCACCGGAGACAGACATCTCCGAGCGAGTCATTTTTCCCATCTCGGATGCAGAAAGCAACGGCATTGAAGATGCCCGGTTTGTTCAGTTCCAAGACGATGACGGCGAGTGCACCTACTACGCCACCTATACGGCGTTTAACGGCATCACCATATTGCCCAAACTGTTGGAAACCCGGGACTTTGTTCGCTTCAAGGTCATGCCCCTGTACGGGGAGTATGCCAAAAACAAAGGGCTGGCCCTGTTTCCCCGAAAAATTAACGGCCGCTACGCTATGGTATCCCGTGTAGACGGAACCAATAACTACATCATGTTCTCCGACGATGTCCATACATGGCGCGAAGCCGTGAAGGTCCAGGAACCCCGCTATGCCTGGCAGTTTGTCCAGATCGGAAACTGCGGATCGCCCCTGGAAACGGACCGGGGCTGGCTGCTATTGACCCACGGAGTGGGCCCCATGCGGACATACTGTCTGGGGGCAACCCTTTTGGACCGGGAAGACCCGACCCGGATACTGGCGCAGACCACAGAGCCCATACTGGTCCCCAATGCCCAAGAGCGGGAAGGCTATGTGCCCAATGTGCTTTACTCCTGCGGCGGCCTGGTGCATCGGGATCAACTGATCATTCCCTATGCCATGGCCGATTACGCATCGTCGGTGGCCCACGTGGCCCTGAGCGATCTTTTTTCGTACATGGAATAAATCAGTTACCTTGCCCGAAAGATCGAGGCTGTTCATTAGTCTTGGGGTCCATGGGGATAAGAAGGGCGGAGACTGTCGCATCCCTCCTGGGCCGAGGGTCTTAGGAGGCCGTACCGTTTCATTTGCACTATATACAACATCATGATTGATTCGAAATTGGTATCAATATAATCGGGAAAAAAAGGGAAATCAACGCAAAGCACCGAATATACAGCACATCCATCGATATAGGGGGGAACGATCCCATGATCGGTCATGGTGTATCGCTGTTGGTTGGATACCTGATTGGATCCATTTCGTTTACTCGAATCATCAGTGCTCGAATCGCTCCTCAGATGCATCTGTCGGACATCAAAGTCAAGGATGAACGAACCGGCGCATCCTATCGACGAGCCCCCAACGCCACCACGGCATCCATGGTTTTGGGATGGAAAGCCGGAATGGCCATCTCTTTACTGGATATGGCCAAAGCCGTCTTCCCATCATCATCCTTCGTTCCTACTATCCTCAACAAACCTATTTTCTCACTGCCGCCGTGGGCGCGCTGTTGGGCCACAACTGGCCCCTGTATTATCATTTCGAAGGCGGGTCCGGATTAACGATCATCTACGGCGCACTTTTCACCATTGACCCGCTCAGTGTTCCTGTCACGGTTTTGCCGGGACTCTTTTTTGGATTGATTGTGATGAGGAGCATGGTGCTGACCTTCGTCCTGCCCATGCTTTTGCTGATTCCCTGGTTTTGGTACCGCACTGGTAACACAGCCTATGTCTTGTTTGCCCTGGCATTGAATGCGGGGTACTTTATCACATACATCGCCGATGTCCGTCAGTATCTGGCCATGGGCAAGGACCGCATGATCACAGAACGCATGGTCATGGAGCAGATGCCCATGGGCCGCGGTATGCTGAAAATGCTGGATAAACTGGGCCTAAAGAAGGAACGTTGAACCAAGGAGGTGCCCTGAGTGGATACGATGATTATTCCATTGAATCAAAGCGGCCGCATTGGGCAGGTAGGGAGCAAAGCCCGCAATCTTTTGCGGCTTCAGGAATTGGGAACCCGTATTCCTTACACCTACTGCATCCCCTGGAACGTCCACGAAGCTTTCCAGCAGAACCCGGACATGATCCGTGGGCTGTTGAAAAGGCAGATCCAACAGAGTGTCCAGTCGGAAAAAGCCTATGCCGTCCGCTCTTCAGCCAACACCGAAGATGCTTTGGAGAGTTCTTTTGCCGGACAGTTCAAGAGCTTTCTGTATGTGCGCGGTGCCGAAGACATTATAGACTGCGTGGAAACCGTCTGGGACAGTGTGAATCAGGACTCCATCCGGGAATATCTTGCCCACCACAGCATGGACCCCGGGACAGTGAAAATGGGAGTGATCATCCAGGAAATGGTACCGCCCCGGGTCTCCGGTGTGGCATTCAGCCGCAATCCCCTGACCGGATTGCGGGAAACGGTGGTGGAGGCGGTGGAGGGCCCTGGAACTGCGCTGATGGAATCCGGCATCACCCCCATGCGCTGGGTCTATCACCATAAGGATTTCATCGTACAGGAAGAAGAAGCCCCCATTCCGCTGGAAACCATCCGACAAGTCGTGGAGCATACCCGGCAGATCGCTCAAAAAGCAGCACAACCTGTGGATCTGGAATGGGTCTGGGATGGAGAGACGGTTTCATGGGTCCAGATGCGCCCCATTACCGCCATGGACAAAGCCCGGCTTTATTCCAACCGCATCTCCAAAGAAATGCTGTCAGGCCAGATCAAACCGTTGGTCTGGGATGTGAACATACCTTTGGTCAATGGAGCCTGGATCGATATATTGACACGAATCATCGGCCCCAATTCACTGACGCCCCACGATCTGGCCAAATCATTTAACTACCGCGCCTACTACAATATGGGCCTTTTGGGTGAAGTCTTCGAAAAGGTGGGGTTTTCACCGGATGCGCTGGAGATCATGTGGGGGGTAGCCCCCAAAGGGAAAGAAAAGGTCTCCTTCAGACCGGATCGCCAGGCTATGAAACTGCTGCCCTCAATGCTGTCCTTTCTTCATAACGCCTGGCGCATTTCAGGACCGTTTCCCGGCACCATGGACCGCCTGGAGAAGACTTTTCGCCGCACTTTGGATACCATACCCACTTTGGATACCCCGGACAAAGTACTGGCGACGCTAAAAGAGCATTCCCATACCATGAAAGAGGCCGCCCATTTCAATATTGTGGTGCCTTTATCAGCTGTGGTATATGGATATATTTTTCGGCGGCATATGGAAAAAGCCGGCTTGGATTATGCCCGCATGGATATGAGCCCGCCGGACCGCTCCTACGATCCCCAGGGTCTCATTCGAGCCCTGCACCGGGAATGGCAGGCCGCTCCACCGGATACAAAGAAGGATTTTGAGGAAGGATCCTTGGAACAGATTGCTGTCTGTCCAGCCATGGATTCCTTGATGATGGGATTCAACGAATTGATTCATACATTCGGTCATTTGAGCGACAACGGCAATGATTTTTCCGTAGCCCCCTGGCGGGAAGACCCGGAGCGGATCCGCCAGATGATTATGGATCATGCCGACAACCCGGTGGAATTCGAACGAAGTACTTCGCTCGACGAGCGGGATCTTTCCGGAGCCCGCCATCTGACTACTCGTTTTTGGTACCGTCGAGCCCGCCGCTTTGCCGCCTACCGGGAAAAAGTCAGTTTTGTCTATACCTTGGGATTCGGTCTCTTTCGCCCCTTGTATCTTTCCCTCGGGAGAATGCTTGCAGAACGAGGGATTCTATCTTGCCCTGACGATATTTTCTATCTGACTCACAGCGAGATCGAAGCCCTGGCTATGGAAAAACAAGATGCTGGGGATGTCCAGGAGCGGATAAGAGCCATTCGCACTGAGATGGAACCACCCGGGACCTGGTGCTAACGGAGCTGATTTTCGGGGATGAACCCCCGCCGCCGGTGACGGAGTTTTCCCAACAGCTGTCGGGGGTACCCACATCTAGGGGCTATGTCAGCGGTCCGGCCCGCATTGTGTCTGGCCGGGAACATTTCAGCAAAGTGAAAACAGGGGACATTATCGTAATTCCTCATTCCGATGTAAGCTGGACCCCCTTGTTTGCCCGGGCTGCCGGAGTAGTGGCAGAATCCGGAGGCATCTTATCCCACAGTTCCATCGTTGCCCGGGAATACGGCATTCCCGCCGTGGTTTCAGTGAATGGAGCCATGACTCGACTACAAGACGACGACCCCATCCGCATTGACGGATACAAAGGAGAAATACTGCTGTTGAGCAGAGACGAACAGAGAGGAGGCGGGGACGATGGAGACCATTTTGAAAGCCCGTGATCTGACCAAAGAATACATCACCGGCCGTCACACCGTCAAAGCACTGAACGGAGTCAGTCTGAATCTGGAACGGGGTGAATTCATCGCCATTATGGGACCTTCCGGCAGCGGCAAGTCCACATTGCAGCATCTACTGGGGGGACTGGACCGTCCGACGGCGGGACAGATTTCTCTGGGGAATCAGGAAATCTCCCGGCTTCCGGATACGGCAGCCACATTGATCCGCCGCCGAAATGTGGGATTTGTGTTTCAATTTTTCAATCTGATTCCCACACTGACTGCAGAAGAGAATATTCTCCTGCCCATTCTCATTGACGGGAAAAAAGCCAAAGCATACCAAGAACGGTTGGATCGAATCCTGCAGCGAGTGGGACTTACGGACCGACGGCAGCACCGGCCGGATCAGCTGTCCGGCGGTGAACAGCAGCGGGTGGCCCTGGCTCGGGCTCTGATCACAGAATCCGCCATCATTCTGGCGGATGAACCCACCGGCAATCTGGACACCAAAACCGGCAGTACCATTATGGAACTGCTGCAGGCGGCGGCCCATGAGTTTCAACAGGCCATTGTCATGGTTACCCACGATCCCCGGGCGGCTTCCTATGCCGATCGGGTGGTGTTTCTGCGGGACGGTCAGGTCGTGGAAGAGAGTATCCTGGCCCAAGATACTGGCCAGGCCCAGCGGGTGAAAGATATATTGAGCATTCTGGAAAAACTGGAGGTAGCATCATGCTGAACCGGATGATCGCGTTGCGTTCCATGGCATCCCGGCGTCTGCGCACGGTGCTGACCATCGGTGCCATAGTACTGGGAGTGGCCAGCATGTACGCCATCACGGCCACAAACCAAAATGCCTACCGGTCCATCACCCAGCTGTTTGCCGGTACATCCGGACAGGTGAACCTGGAAGTGCGGGATGCTTCGGATGTGGGCGGTATCCCGGAGGATGTGCTGGAGACGATTCGTGGTGTGGAGGGAGTCCAAACCGCAGCACCCGTGCTGACCTTGGCTGCGGTGCTGCCGGAGGACGTGCAGGATGAGATTGATATCAGCTTCTTTGGTCCCGGTTCAGGGGGCCTGGTTTTGTATGGGGTGGATCCGGTGATCGACCGGCAGGTCCGTGACTATACCATGACAGAAGGCGCGTTTTTCCCATCCGTTGATGCGGATTTGACCGGTATCGTCCTGGTGGAAACCTATGCCGCCGATCACGAGATCGAAGTCGGTGATGATATTGAGATGATTCTGGGAAACGGGCTGGAGGAATTCCGCGTGGTGGGTCTGCTTTCCCGGGAAGGGGCGGGGCTCACCAACAACGGACGCTTCGGTGTTCTGCGGCTCGTTGATGCCCAGCGTCTTTCGGACCGGGAGGGTGAACTGGACCGGGTGGATGTGGTGGCGGCGGACGAATATCAAAATGCCGATGATCTGGCGCTGGTCAAAGACGAGCTGGCAGCCGCTGTCGGTGAAGATTTGGCGGTCCAGTACCCAGCCCGCCAGGGAGAACGCATGGCACAAATGCTCAGCGGTTATCAGATCGGCTTGAATTTTCTGGCCGGTATAGCCTTGTTTGTGGGCATCTTTTTGATTTACAATGCCTTTTCCATGACCGTGGCCGAAAGGACCCGGGAGATGGGTCTATTGCGGGCGGTGGGCATGGTGCGCAGTCAGCTGATGGGACAGGTCCTTCTGGAAGGCCTCCTTTTGGGAATTATCGGTTCGATTCTGGGAGCGGCGGCCGGAGTCGGACTTTCCCGGGTCCTGGTGGATGTTATGGCCCAGGTGGTGGGGCAACCCCTGGATTCCGGCGAGATTCTCATGGATGTCCTTCTGATGAGCATCGCCCTGGGGGTCAGTGTAACCCTGGCGGCTGCATTTATCCCGGCCTTCGGTGCCGGGCGGATTTCCCCATTGGAAGCCTTGCGAATTCGAGGACGATCGGATCAGGGCTTTCTGGTCCGCTTCGGATGGATCCTGGGGATAATTCTATTGGGTATATCCGGCTATATCTTAATCCAGAACCCGTTTCCGTATGATGTCCAGTTTCGACTGGGCAGCCTGACGGTGTTTGCTCTGTTTATCGGCGCGGCATTGCTGATTCCGGCTACCGTAGCTATCTGGCAATTTCTGACCGGTTGGCTCTTTCGGTTGGTATTCGGCCCGTTGGGGGAAATGGGTACCCGGAACCTGCAGCGAGCCAAAACCCGCACCATGATGACTTGTGCGGCGTTATTGGTGGGCGTGGCCATGATTGTGGTGATCCAGGGTATGACAGCCTCCTTTACCCAAGATCTTTTCCAGTGGATGGACGCCTACATTGGCGGCGACGCGTTTGTGGGAGCTCCGGTACCCTTATCGGGCGACCTGCGGGACGATCTGGAAGCCATTGACGGGGTGGAAACCGCCGCGGCGATTCGCTACCTGGAGATTACCTGGCTACCGGACGAGGATACGGAAGAGAAGATTACCATAATGGCGGTGGACCCGGATGTGTACACCCAAGTCACCCGTTTTGTCTTCAATGATCCCAGTGAGGATGCTGATGAAGCGGTTGCCCGGCTGAAGGAAGGGAAAGCGGTGTTTATTTCCGGTGTCATTGCTGAAAAATATGGCCTGTCATCGGGGGATACCCTGATACTGAAAACCCGGGAAGGGAATCAAGAAATGACGGTGGCGGGTGTGGTTCTGGACTTTTTCAACCAGGGTCTGGTGATGACCGGCACGCGCAGCGATCTGGAAACCTATTTTGATGATACGGAAGTGACCACCTTTTTGCTGCAGGTGGAAGAGGGGGCCTCGGTCCAGGATACCGTGGACCGGGTGATGGACGATCTGGGGGACGAATACCAGCTCATCGTGGAATCCAACGAAGCCATCAAAGAGCGAGCTCTTTCCCTGATGGGGCAGGCGTTCAGTATGTTTGACGTGCTGGGTATCATGGCGGTTCTGGTGGCGGCTCTGGGTATTGTCAATACTCTGTCCATGAGTGTTTTGGAACGGACCCGGGAAATCGGAATGCTTCGCAGCATCGGTATGACCCGACTGCAGATGGTGGGCATGATTCTGGCCGAATCCGGACTTTTGGGCGTGATCGGAGGATTGCTGGGTTTGGGATTCGGGGCGGCTCTTACCTGGATCTTCATCCAGGCCATGGGTGCCATGTCCGGATATTCCCTTGAATTTGTCCTGCCGACCCGGGCCATTTGGCTAGCGGTGGCAGTGGCATTGGGCATGTCCCAGCTGGCGGCTCTGATTCCCGCCGTACGTGCTGCCCGGATTCCTGTTTTGAAAGCCATTCAGCATGAATAGGAAAGTCCGACTGCGGTCGGGCTTTTTTCTTACTATCATTGGCAAGCAGTTGGAATATTACCTTTAAATGGAAATGATAGAAAAGGGCTGTGTCCGAGAGTATATTCAAAATAAGACAGGGAATACAGGGCTGATTGCTGAGAATGAATGCTCACAGGAAAGGACCTCAATCCATTTCGAGGGGGTTGAAAGAGGGATCCTGCTCGTGGGGGGCAGGAGGCTCCTTCCGAAGAAAAAAATCGGATAGGCATCACTCATCATCATAGAATCAAGGGGTAGGCGAGTGGGATTATCTGACACAGAATTGGTGACGAGAAAATAACAAATAGTTCTTCCCATTGTATTTCCAATCGGATTATTAATCCGATTTTTTTTGTACAGATACTTGACAATGGGATGAATCAAGGTTAATATATAGAGAGACGATATATAGAGAAGCGATATAAAGAAGCACGACACACTGGAATCCGGAAGGAGGGGCAGCATGAAAAGCAAGATTGAAAAATGGTCGCCCCTGACAGAGGCGACCTACTACATACTTCTTTCTTTGAATACACCGCTGCACGGGTATGGAATTATCAAAAAAGTTGATGACATGAGTGCCGGACGGGTGAAGCTGGCAGCGGGTACTTTATACGGCGCCCTGAGTACGCTGTTGGATAACAAACTGATTGCTGCCCTGGGAGAAGATGAAGAGAACAAGCGGCGGAAAATATACAAAATGACGGACTTGGGTCGGGCGTTGATTGGCTACGAAATCCAACGGCTGCAGGAGATGGTGGCTCAAGGATTGATGGAAATGGGGGAGAAAGATGAATAAACGAGTGCGAAAATGGTTCTGGGTGTGGCAGCAGGATCAGGAGAAAGCGTTTTTGGACTCCATGGCGGACCAAGGGTACCAACTGGTTCAAGTGAGACTGGGAGAATACCTTTTCGAAGAGCAGGATGATCCAAAATATGTTGTGCAGATGGATTTCCCCGGATTGGGAAGAAAAATGTCCGAAGAGGAGTACCTGCAGCTTTACCAGGATGCTGGATGGGAACTGGTGTCCAAAGTAGGCGGATGGTACTATTTCCGGCAGCCTCGTCAGGAAGGGATGGATCAGTCTCTATTCAATGATCAGCAGTCCCGGGGGAATATATACCGCCGTCTGCTGGCGTTTCTGGCTCTGACCGGTTTCCCGCTGTATTACCAAACGCTCTTTCTCATGCCCAAGATGTCGGTAGAAAGTCCCCTCTTTTCATTTCGCATTCTCTTTATCGCGCTGACTTTGATTCATCTATCTGGGGTTATGATCTTAGTATCTTTGTACATGAAAAATCGCCGAAGCATTGTGGAGTAGATGGGGAGAAAGAACGATCGCCCATTCTGGGGGATTTATGCTGGGGACAGATGGATGGTATAGACATCCAAACAGCCGATTCCAACCAACAAGCGGTAATATATCCGAAGCCAAAGGATCTTCCATGTATGGTGCGAAGATCTTTTTTTTTCACGGCTATAAAAAAGGGGATGGGGCAGTGGAAAAGAAATAACCATTCAATATGCTTCATAGAGATCCGGTCAGTCAAAGCATGGTATGTAGACAAAATCAAAAGGAGGAAGCTATGAAGTATCATGAATCCGGTCGATTCGGCCGCATTACCAAAAATATCCGAGCTATGGGCCAGGCAGACAAACTGGCGGATATCATGCCCGAGTCATGGACCTTTTCTCAGATGAGTCCGAAAGAGAAAACACAATATGTGTTTCGAGTGGTCAAAAGAATGGAAACCCATTTGGGGTCTGAGCCAACAAAGGCAGTGATGCACCGCTGCGGACAGCAGTGCTGCGGAAAATCCTGGATTGGATTTGTCCAAGACATCTGGGCGGAGTCTAAGGATTTGAATGATTTTTTTACACGGCTAAACCACCAAGAAAGGGCCTACCACACTGTGTTCTCGTATTCCCCGAAAAGCCGTACCATTGAGATTGACCGCACCCGCTGCATCTGCGGATTGGCGGGCAACGCTCGGTACCCGACGGACAGCACCCTTTTTTGCGAATGCAGTGCCGGTCATTTCAGTGAATTCTTTTGCTCCGTCTTCGATGTGCGGGATATTTCATTGAAGCAATCTTTGCTGGCCGGAGCTGATTCGTGCAAGTGGATTCTCACCATCGATTCCAACAGGGAGGATGATTGCGATGATGGTCATCCTGGGTGACAGCATTGCCTACGGGTTGGACGACCCCCGGGGCGGCTGGGTAACGCACTGGCTCGAAAATCGAGCCGAGTCGTTATCCCAAGGAGCCATCGTGAACCTGTCACGCCCGGGAGCTACATCCAAACAGTGTCTGACCAAGATGCGGACATTCATTCGAAAAAACACCCCCCTGCCTACGGCCATCTGGTTGATTCTGGCCTGCGGGATCAATGATTCGGCCGTTCTCTTGAAAAACGGTCAAGAGAATGTGTCTATTGCCGCTTATCAGACCAATATCCGAACCATTTTCACCAAAGCTCGATCCCACCGCTTTTCATTGGGTGTTGTGGGGCTGACTGCAGTGGATGAGACGAAGACACTGAACTATTGCGATGCATACCGATATACCAACCGGCGAATCGAACAGTATCATGCGGCTTTGCAGGACATCTGCACAGAATTCAGGATCCCTTTTGTGGATCTGTATTCCATGTGCCGAACCGATTTTGCATGGGTGACCGAAAAGCTCAGCGATGGTCTTCATCCCAATGCCAGCGGTCACCAGTGGATCGCAGAAAGGATCCATGAGGCGCTTGGACCAACCATCGATTGAGGGGCGATACTATGGGGAAAAAATCATTCAATGATAAACTGCATGACAGCAGAGATCTGCCCAAGATCGTTGAGATCTCTGACCCGAAATCCAACCATACCCACGGGAGTACGCGGCTTCTTATTGCACCCCCCATGGCGTACGACCGGATCATGCGGACAATTCCTTTCGGGTATGTGCTTCCATCGGATAGGCTGCGTTACCATCTGGCGGTGATGTACGGTGCAGACAGTACTTGCCCGTTAACGGCCGGATTGTTTATTAGTATAGCAGCGCGGGCATCGGCAGAACGAAATGCCGATGAAACCCCCTATTGGCGGACATTGAAAAAAGACGGGGAACTCAATGAGAAGTACCCGGAAGGGATTGACGGACAGCGGAGACGGCTGGAAGCGGAAGGCCACACGATTGTTCAGAGGGGGAAGCGCTTTTTTGTGAAAGACTATCAGCATAAAGTCTTTCCACTGAATGCGGATGGGGAGAAACCGCAAGCCACGAAGCAGGCTGATCAGAATGGATCAGAAGAGTAGGCCAATGTCCTCTTATGGGCTGTATGGGGAGGGGTATGATATGAATCTATTGATTTCGAATGTGCAGGTGCTTTTGGAATCCGGGAACACCTGGGAGGTAAAAGAATCTTCGGTGGCGGTGTCTGGCGACAGAATCGTTCACATCGGTCCCCCACCGGACGATTTCACACCGGATCGGGTCTTGGATGGACGCAGAAAACTTCTTATACCGGGGTTGGTCAATGCCCACAACCACAGCTATATGACGCTGTTTCGCAATTACGCCGATGATCTGCCCTTCCAGACCTGGCTTTTTGATCGTATATTGCCTTTGGAGGATCGTCTGACTGGAGACGACTGCTACTGGGGATCCATGCTTTCCATCATGGAAATGATTCGCACAGGAACAACCTGTTTCTTTGACATGTACATGTTTATCCATGAAACCTCTCGAGCGGTTCATGAAACGGGGATGCGGGCATGCCTCTCCCGAGGATTGGTGGGCGAGGGGGATGATGAAGGGGGTACCCGCAGGCTGACAGATGCGCTTTCTGAAATGGACAGTCCCGAATTTCTCAATCATCCCCGCATCCACTTCATGCTGTCTGCCCATGCCCCCTACACCTGCGATCCGGTGTATTTGAAAAAAGTGGTGGATGTGGCGCAAATACGGGATGTGGGGCTTTGTGTTCATCTGGCTGAAAGCCGCAGTGAAATCGATACCATCCGGGCCCATTATGGGTGCACGCCGGTGGAATACCTGGATCGAGTGGGATTCTTGACCGAGCGGACTCTGGCCGCCCACGGTGTCTATCTGACCGATGCGGATCTGGATATTCTGGCAGAACGGAAAGTGCACATTGTAACCAATCCAGTTAGCAACATGAAACTGGCCAATGGGTTTGCACCTTTGGAAAAAATGCTGGACCGCGGCATTCCAATATGTTTGGGCACAGATAGTGCAGCCAGCAACAACACCCAGAACCTGTTCAAAGATCTGCAGAGTGTGGTGCTGATCCACAAAGGGAACCAAGAGTCAGCCACCAGCATCCCTGCATCGTTGGCGCTGTCCTTTGCCACAATCAACGGGGCAAACGCGCTGGGACTATCCCAGAAGATCGGAGCCATCCGGGTCGGGATGCAGGCGGATCTGGTCTTGCTGGATTTGGATCAACCTCAATTCCAACCGCTGCATAACTTGGTGTCTGCCCTGGCATATTCGGCCACGGGGTATGAAGTGGTTATGACCATGGTGGCTGGGAAAATCCTGTATGAGGATGGGGAATACCGGACTTTGGATGCCGAAAAGGTCCTGTATGAGGTAAACCGAATCAGTCGGCGGCTAGTCGGAAAGTAGCGACAGTTTTTTTCGACCATGGATGGTCGCACATGAGCCATTTTGAAAGATGGCGGGTTTTGTCCGGCATTTTCTCTGAATGGCTTTTCGCTTGAGTTTGTGGAAAATCGTGACAAAGGGTTCTATCCCTTTTTCACGAATGAATGGTGAAATACAATGTGAGGTGATCGGATGAAAGTGCATGAGTTTCCTCCCGGCTTTCCCGAAGAGATGATTGAAATAGCCCGTATTATGCAAGAAGAAGAGAACATCCGCCGCGGTGATGACGGCCGGCACTACAAAGATTTTGAATGCTACATGCCTCCGGGTACACGGGCGCCAGATTTTTCACTGAAAACCCTGGATGGTGAATCAGTGTCCCTGGCCGACTACGCCGGGAAATATCTCGTGGTGGAAGTAGGGTCATTTACTTGAGACCCGTTTCGGAGGCAGGTGCCTCCCATGGAAGAATTGGCCCGGGAATACAAAAAGCGCGGTGTAGAATTTTTGTTGGTCTATATTCTTGAACCTCATCCGGGCGAGAGAGGGTATGAAGATATTGTCCAGCCCCAAACCTACCACCAGCGGATGAAACTGGCTGGTGATACGGTGAAGGACTGCGGCATTCAGCGAAAAACGGTGTTGGACACCATGGATAACGATTTTTACATGAGTTACGGTGGATGTCCCAATATGGTCTATATCATCGGTCCGGATGGCGTCATCGTGTACCACGACCGCTGGGCGTCCCATGAAGACGTCGCCCATTTTTTGGATCAAACAATACCGAATAAAAAGAGCCCATGAATAAAGATTGAAAGGTGGTGATACCATGGTGCGCATGGAAACCATGAGTGCAGGCGAGAGGCGCTTTCATGAAAACTACGCCTGTCCGTCGTTTTCCCATACACCGTTTGTGATCCCGGATCGGCTGAATCGTCTGCGGGTGGCGATTGTGTCCACGGCGGGTCTTCATACGGTGCAGGATGATCCGTTTGATGGCTCCAATCCCGAAAAGTATCGTGTTATTCCCAAGGAGATTCCAGTCCAGGACTTGGTGATGAGTCATGTGTCCGTCAATTACGATCGGTCGGGATTTTATCAGGATTTCAATGTGGTATTTCCCCTGGATCGACTCAAAGAGTTGCAAGACGAGGGCTTCATTGCTTCAGTTGCCTCCCGCCATTATTCATTCATGGGTGCAGAGAACCCCATGACATGGAGACCGGCCGTTGAGAAACTGGCGGATCAGCTCCGACAAGACCATGTGGATGCGGTGCTCCTGGTTCCGGTTTGACCTTTATGCACATGCGCCGTGGGCGCATTGGGGCATTTTTTGGAGGATCAGGGGTTTTCCACTACCCAGATCAGTCTGATCCGATTGCATACTGAAAAGATTCGACCACCTCGGGCCTTATGGGTTCCGTTTGAACTGGGGCGCCCCCTGGGAGTGCCCCACGATGGTGCTTTTCAAAAGAGGGTGCTCAAAGCGGCACTGAGTCTGCTGCAGGAAAAGGAAGGCCCTGTTCTGGCTGATTACACCGAGGAGGCACCGGTGGGAGATGCGGATCCTATCCTGTTGGCTTGCCCATACATTCCCTCAGATGATTCGGGAGAGGATCGAGTCCTATTTCGACAGCTGCATGCTGAGATTCAAGCTTTCCGTCGTGAATGGACTGAAAAGAGCGAACACGCTGACCGTTCGTACAAGGGGATCAGCGGAATGACTGCCGAAGAGATTGCCTCTTGGCTGGGAGAAGTGATGAGCGGTGAAATGGATATGATGAGCGATGAAGATGGCGCATGGGCCGCCCGTCTGCGCTATGCGGTGGATGATTTGAAGTCGTTCTATTATCAAGCACTATCCCTACGTCCGGGTACGAGTCATCTGAAAGGAGACGATATTGAACGCTGGTTCTGGAAAAATACAATGGCCGGGAAAGTTCTTCAGCAACTGAGACAATTTTGTCTGAACTCAGAGCATGAAAGTCTCAGCAAGAAGGCGTCTGGACGCATTATTCCCAATCGATTTTTGAAGGAACTGGAAGTTTGAGCAGCGTTCAGCTAGGAACCTTGTCGAATGCATTTTCTCTAATGCAGCTTCTTTTGATCTGTCAAGGTGATGGTACAGCTTTTTAACAGCAGGGGGAGATCAATGGCCTGATGGATCGAATTCGAAAAAGTGTTACTTCGGTAACACTTTTTTTCTTTGACATGTAATACAATGCCTTTTGTACGATCCACTGACTGTCAGGAGGTAGGGTGTATATGGATGTATTTACAAAAGGATTTTGGATCACAGCGTTGTTCCTTACAGCAATCTCTTTGATTAAAGATCGAAAGAAGACTTTGGAGGCGGCTCAAAAATCCCGGGGAATGATGGGAAGCATGCTGGGAGATATTGTCGGCATCATTTTTCTGATTGGTTTAATTTTAACTCTGATTCCACCGCAGACCATCCAGCAGGTACTGGGGAAAGCCAATTTAGGGACAGCCACCGTAGCGGCCGCTTTGGTGGGAAGCATTACACTGATCCCTGCATTTGTGGCATTCCCGCTGGTGGGTTCTCTGGTGGATGTGGGGGCTAGTATTGTACCGGGTGTGGCGTTTCTCACCACATTAACCATGGTTGGTGCAGTCACATTTCCCCTGGAGCGAAAAGAATTTGGAACTCGATTTGCTCTGACCCGCAATCTTTTCAGTTTTGGTTTTGCCGTACTCATTGCTCTGGCCATGGGGGTGCTGATGGGATGATGAAAAATTTTCTGAGGCAAAATATGATGCTGGTGATTGTGGCGGCCCTTTATTCCGGACTCATGGTTTTTTCCCCGGATCTGGCTCGGACTTCCTTTCAAAACAGCCTCTACTATCTCAAAGAGATGATCCTGGTGCTTCCTGTCATATTTTTGTTTACTGTGGTTTTGGAAGCACTGGTTCCCAAAGAGATGATTCTACGGGGATTTGGCGAAAAATCCGGGCTGAAAGGCAATGTCTTGGCGCTGATGCTGGGCAGCCTGTCAGCCGGGCCCATCTATGCCGCCTTTCCCGTCAGCAAGACTTTGCTGGCAAAGGGAGCCAGCATCGGAAACATTGTCATCATTCTCAGTGCCTGGGCTGTGATCAAAGTGCCCATGCTGGCCAATGAAATTCGATTTCTGGGGCCTGAATTCATGGCTGTACGCTGGGTGCTGACCGTTTGCGCCATATTCTTGATGGCGTACCTGACCGGTACTCTGGTTACGAAGGAAGATTTACCCGCTGTAAATGATGAAAGCCGCCCTGTTCTGGAAGTAATTCCAGAATACTGCCTCGGCTGCGGTCTGTGTGTCCGCATCCTTCCCCAGTGCTACCGCATGGAAGACGGTAGAGCGGTAGTGATTACGGTACCCAACAGCCCCAAAGTGGGAGGAAAGGTGCGGGAAACCGTGGAAAAGTGTCCCGGACAGGCCATTGTATATCAGGATACTGTCCAGCCATGATCCATGGAAATGTGTCAAGCTGCTCTGAAAAAGGGGCGGCTTTTTTTATGGAAGAATGTTGTTGGGAGCGGTTTCCTTTGGATGTAACGATCTTTTGGAGGAAACGCTGATTAGAACGCGAAGATTTCAATGTATAAAAACATGAAATGGGGTGGGAATATGACGGGTCGTTATCGCA
Organism: Candidatus Sumerlaeota bacterium; assembly: GCA_040766585.1. Taxonomy (GTDB): domain Bacteria; phylum Bacillota; class SLNR01; order SLNR01; family SLNR01; genus JAXGQE01. The sequence continues at coordinate 118,245 of JAXGQE010000007.1, read as the reverse complement.
CCGGGTGGATCCTTTTCCTGGCAATCTCATTGGGCCTGGGAGTATGTGCAGGGTGTCAAGAACAGACGAGTCCGATTCTCCCAGACGGTACATATGAGGTGTTCTTAAAAGACTTAAATCTGGAATCCCAAACCATTCTGGTGGATGAGATGGAGTTTATCAGTATCTTTGAATTGGAGCGGATTGATGAACTGGGTCTGGATCCGGAAGAAGACTTTCCCAGCGGTTTTTATCTATATAATGAAGCCGAGAGTTGGATAGAGATGCCTCTGGAAGGGGATCCTCACATCGAAGTGGTCATGTGGGGCGAACAGATCGAGGCAAAATGGCTGACCGTGGAGGAATTGAAATCCCATATAGAGGAGTATGAAGCACCATACAGCATTCTCATTCAAAACGGTGAAATCATCGAAATCTTTGAGATGTATGTACCGTAGAAGGCATCCTGCCTTCGGACGATTGATCTGCAGCCTAGGGAGGAATGGCCATGAGAATCGAAGCACATCCGATCTTGACACTGCCCAAAGGACGCAAGGTTGTTTTCACTTTTGACGGACACCCTCTGGAAGGGTATGAAGGGGAAACCATTGCCGCAGCGCTGCATGCGGCAGGTATCCGGGTGTTAAGCCACAGTCCGGAAAAACACCGGCCGCGAGGATTTTTCTGCGCCATCGGAAATTGTTCATCCTGCATGATGGTGGTGGATGGTGTACCCAATGTTCGAGTCTGCACGACTCCATTAACTGAAGGAATGGTCATTGAAACGCAGATGGGAAAGGGGCGGTACTGATGATCACGCCGGATGTTCTGATTATTGGCGGCGGACCGGCCGGTCTCAGTGCGGCTTCTGCTTCGGCTGCTTGCGGTGCCCGGGTTCTTTTGCTGGAAAGAGACCGGAATCTGGGCGGCCAGCTGGTGAAACAAACCCATAAGTTTTTCGGTTCGGAAAAACAGCACGCGTCCGTGCGGGGTATTGACATTGCCAAAATATTGACAGAAGAGATTGCTTCTGTGCCGAATGTGACCGCTATGACCCAAACGACGGGGGTGGGAATGTACGAGGATGGGATGGTTACGGCAGATCACAACGGAGAATATATCAAGATTCTGCCCCGTGCCATCATTGTTGCCACCGGAGCCAGCGAAAAATATCTGTCCTTTGTCAATAACGATCTGCCCGGTGTGTATGGGGCGGGAGCGGTGCAGACGCTGATGCATGTGGATGGTGTGCGGCCCGGTCGCCGTGTATTGATGATGGGGGCCGGCAATATCGGGCTGATTGTCAGTTATCAGCTTCTGCAGGCTCAGGTGGAAGTGGCGGCCGTCATCGATGCAGCCCCCCAAATCGGAGGGTATCGAGTCCACGCATCCAAGATTCGCCGACTGGGGGTCCCTATTTATACGCGCAGGACCATTGTCAAGGCGCACGGTGTGGATCGCGTAACAGCTGCCACCACCATCGCGTTGGATGATAACGGGCAGCCCATTTCGGGGACTGAGCTGGATTTTGAAGTGGATACAATCTGCATTTCGGTGGGACTGACACCCCTCATCGAACTACTGGGACAAATCGGAGTCGACCGAGTGTATGTTCCGGAGTTGGGCGGCTATACAGCCAAAAGAAATGGCACTCTCATGACTAGTCGGCCGGGCGTCTTTGTGGCCGGGGATGCAGCCGGAGTTGAGGAAGCCAGCGCGGCCATGGTGGAGGGGCAGTTAGCCGGGTTTGCGGCTGCGCAGTGGTTGGGCTGTAAAAAAGATACGATCCATGATTCAATAATCGATCTGGAGCGTCAGTTGGTGGAATTGCGTTCTGGACCGGAAGGAAACCGGATTCGTACCGGTCAGAAAAAAGTGCAGATGGAGATTACGGCGTTGGATCAAAATGTTGAATCCAGCCGTACACATACAGATACCATAACCGATCTGGATACAGTCGGGATCCCGACCGCTGAGGAAATCCAAAAAATCAATCCGAGCCCCGAAAGACTGCAGGAAGGGCCGGTGGTTATCGTGGAATGTTTCCGGGAAATTCCCTGCAACCCTTGTGCTGATGCGTGTCCCCAGGGTGCCATCCATCCATTTGAAAACATTCATCACCGTCCGGCTGTGGATCATGAGCGCTGTACCGGCTGCGGACTGTGCATCAGTCACTGCCCGGGACTGGCCATTCGCGTGGTGGATATGACCTGGTCCAAATCAGAGGCACTGGTGAGGCTGCCGTATGAATTTCTGCCGCACCTTGCAGTGGGCCATGAGGTTGAATTATTGGGCCGTGACGGACGGGTGCTCGGTTCGGGGCGAGTGGTGGAATTCTGGGATCGACCTGCTTTGGACCGCACCCAGATTGTGGCGGTGGCTGTGAATCCGGAGTGGGCTCTGGACACGGCAGCTATCCGGGCCGTTCCGCAACCCGATGATGAAGATACCATAATTTGCCGCTGTTCCGATGTATCGCTGAGCGATCTGAAAGAGATCATAGCCACCGGGATAGAATCGTTGGATGAGATCAAACGATTGACCCGAATCGGTATGGGGCCCAGTCAGGGAAAGACATGTACACTGTTGGCCATGAGAGAAATAGCCCGGCTAACCGGAAAACCTCTGGATAGCATCCCGCAGCCCACGGACCGTCCGTTGTCGGTGGGGGTACGGATGAAGGACATCGTACGTCACGCCGAAGAGGAGGACGACGCATGAAGAATTCAGCTGATGTGATCATAATCGGCGGGGGGATCTCCGGAGCTGCTGCGGCCTACTATTTGGCCTGCAAAGGAGTCCGGAATATTGTCCTGCTTGAGAAAGAATACATCGCCAGCGGAGCGACCGGGCGCTGTGGTGCTGGAATCCGTCAGCAGTGGGGCACAGAGATGAACTGCCTGATTGCCAAACACTCGTGCGAGGTGTTTGAAAACCTGCAGGAGGAGCTGGACTATCCCTACGATATTGAATTCAAACAGGGAGGATACCTCCTTTTGGCCGGTACCGAAAAAGAGATGGAGCAGTTTCGAAAGAATGTGACACTGCAGAATTCACTGGGAATTGAATCATCCCTGCTGTCGTTGGAAGAAGCCCGGACAGTGGTCCCTGTTTTGAATACGGAGGGGCTCTTCGGGGCGGCTTATCATCACCGGGATGGGCACTTGAATCCATTTCATACCACCATGGCCTACATACAGGCAGCCCGACGACTGGGCGTGACGGTCTATACTCGGACTGAAGTAGAATCCATTCACGTCGAACACGGCAGAGTACAGCATGTGGTCACCCACCAGGGGAATATTTCCGCTCCTGTCGTTCTTATTGCAGCCGGCGGCTGGTCTCAGAAGCTGGCTGCCACAGCCGGTGTGGATCTACCTCTGTTTTCTGAACGCCATGAGATTCTGGTGACCGAACCCATTGAAAAAATCATCGAACCCATGGTCATTTCCTTCTCATTGAATTTCTATTGCCAGCAGGTTCCTCATGGAGGGATCGTCATGGGCATGGGAGATCCCCAGGCACCTCGAGATCTTCGGCAGACAGCCAGCTGGGAGTTTTTGGAGCAAGTGGTGACTCGAGTCACCGGTATCCTGCCGGCTCTGGCCCCTGTGCGGGTTCTTAGGCAGTGGGCCGGATTGTATAATCTGACCCCGGACCGCCAGCCCATCTATGGTCCTGTGGATGAGGTGGAGGGTTTGTATGTGGCAGCTGGGTTCAGCGGCCATGGGTTCATGTTTGGGCCTTCCACGGGACTGATCATGGCCGAGTACATTTGTCATGAAGATTTGTCTCTGCCTGTCCATGCTCTGACCCCAACCCGTTTTGCGGAAGGACGGCTTGTCATTGAACCGTCTGTGGTGTGATGATCACGTGAAGACAGTATAAAAGCTGCTTGAAGCCAACATTTTTGCTGATTGAACTGATTGACAGCAGGATTATGCATCTTATCGCAGAAACACATTCCCCGAGGTATGTTCCAATAACGGGAACCATTCACGATCCTGAGCTTATACCCAATGGATTTCCAATATTTTTGACGAGGAGGAATAGGTATGCAGTATTTTTTCGGTGGAATATTGCTGCTGGCAGCAGCGCTTGTCCTATGGGGCGTCGGCATCTACAACCGTCTGATCACTCTGCGGAATTTGAAAGATGAAGGCTTTGCCACCATGGATGTGTACATGAAAAAGCGGTATGATTTGATTCCCAATCTGGTGGAGACTGTAAAGGGGTATGCCAGCCACGAGCGAGAAACATTTGAAAAAGTGGTGGAGGCCCGCAGCAAAGCCATGGGTGCGCAGAATCTGGAAGAACGGGCCCAGGGCGAGAACATGCTGACCGGTACACTGAAATCATTGTTTGCACTGGCTGAAAACTATCCGGAATTAAAAGCCAACACCAACTTTTTGGATCTTCAGGCACAGCTGCAGAAAGTGGAAGAAGACATTGCACAATCCCGCAAATACTACAATGCTGTCGTAAAAGACTACAATACCCGAACCGAACTGTTCCCCGGCTCCATTGTCGCAGGCATGTTCGGGTTTAAGAAGGGTGAGTATTTTGAAATTGAAACGGGAGAACGGGAAAATGTTCGAGTATCCTTTTAAGCGCATTGCTGCGGCAGTCCTTTGTGTGTTGTTTTGCGCTGTTTTTTTTTCAGGATCTGTATTTGCTCAAGAAGCGTTCACGATCCAGGAGTTCAATGTGGATGTGCGGGTAGACAGCGATACCCGGGTTCATATTGAAGAAAGCATCGAACTGACCTTTACAGAGTCACGGCGGGGTATCATCCGGGACATCCCATTGACTTTTCGCAGTATGCCGGTGAAACTGGAAAATATCCGGGTCTTGGATGAACCGTATGAAGTGACCCGAGAGGGCGGTTACGCATCCGTGCGAATCGGAGATCCCAATGTGTTTCTGGATCCGGGTGAAACCAAAATATATCGAATTGAGTACACATTGAATTTTGGGGCATCATTCTTGGAAGAAAACAACGAACTGTTCTATTTGAATCTCATCGGTGCAGAATGGGATACCACCATTGAAAGCGGCCGTTTCAGCATAACCATGCCCGCTGAGTTTGAAGGAACCCCAGTGTGGACGGCCGGCCCGGTGGGATCCGAAGACGATTCGCTTCTGATTGTAGATTCAGCGTCCCCTCTGATTGCGCGACTGAAACAGCCGCTGGGACCCCGGGAGGCTGTAACCGTTTTTCTGGAGCTTCCTGTCGGGTATTACAGCCAGTATTCACCGCCCGGACGGTATTTGCATATTCTGGTACCGCTCTTGGCCGGTCTGGTGACGGCTGTTTCGTACTTGCTATGGAATTCCAAAGGCCGGGATTCCCATCTGGTCATTACCCCTGAATTCTATCCGCCGGAAGGGATTACCCCGGCAGAAGCAGGGTTCATCTACGACGGAGGCGCATCGTCTCAAGATATAACTAGCCTGATCTTGTATCTGGCCGCCAAAGGGTATCTGATTATTGAAGAGATGGGGAAAAACGATCTGCGGCTGATCAAGCGTCGCGAAATTAGCGGGGGAGAGAAACCCTTCGTATCCTACTTTTTCGATAAGCTTTTCCAGGGCAAACGCAGCGAAGTGACGACCCGGGAACTTGCCGGCACATTCCACCAGGAAATGACCATTACGCAAAGTCTTCTGGCTGATCATTTCCAAAGTCCGGAAACTCGCCTGCTGGAGCGCTCCAGCGTCGTTTACAGCGTTTTACTGACCTTACTGTCGCTGGTGCCGCTGTGGGCTTTGGGTTCTGCCATCCATCTGGTTACACTGAACCCGTTCTTTGGCGCAGAAACCATCTTTATCGGGCTCCTGCTGGCGTTGCTTCCCTTTGCCGGTATGGCCGGTTTGGTTACCTACATAACCCGGGGCAAAGTCATGTCTCGTCCGGCAGCGCTGGGACTGCTTCTGGTATCGGTACCGGCTCTGGTTGGCGGCACTGCCCTATTGATTGCATTGTCATCCAGCACAGCGCTGTCATTGGTGGTCCTGCCGGTCATCGTTTTGGTTTTGGGCGCCCACGGGCTGGCCCGGGCAACGACAAAACGGACTCCCTATGGAGATCGGATTATGGGGAAATTGTTGGGATTTCGCCGATTCTTGCTCACGGCAGAAAAGAATCGTCTGGAGACTCTGCTGGATGAAAGCCCATCCTATTTCTACGACATTCTGCCCTATGCCATGGTGCTTCGTGTCACCGCTAAGTGGGCGCAGAAATTCAAGGATCTGGCTCTGGAACCGCCGGAATGGTACCGGGGATACTCCGGGACTCGTTTCAATCCGTATATTTTTGCCAACAGCATGAACCGAAGTTTGTCATCTGCCGGTACCCGTATGGCGGTAAATCCGCAAAGCGGCAGCGGCGGCCGTGGTTTTGGCGGCGGTGGATTCTCCGGCGGAGGGGGAGGCGGCGGCGGTGGCCGCAGCTGGTAACAGGAAAGGATGAGAAGAGTGAAGTATATCTGTCCTCTTTTGGTGGTGGAAAATATTGAGCGGTCCCGGCAGTTTTATGAAAATGTCATGCAGCAGACAGTTCGCTATGACTACGGGGAGAATGTAACATTCCACGGCGATTTTGCCATCCATCTGGCAGATCATTACCGCACACTGCTGGACGGCCATGATGTTCAGTACCGCAGCCACAGTTTCGAACTGTATTTTGAGATGGATGATGTGGATGCATTTTATGCTGCCCACAATGATGATCTTGGGATGATTCACCCTCCGAGGGAACAGCCGTGGCGGCAAAAAGTGATGCGTTTTTATGATCCGGACGGACATGTCCTGGAGGTGGGTGAATCCTTGCAGCATACTGCATACCGCCTGCTTCAGGAAGGACTGTCGGAAGACCGGGTGTCTGCCATACTCACCATGCCGGTGGACTTTGTCCGGGAGGCAGCCAAGCAGTATAAAGACTAGTTCGTACCGTCATCGAAAAAGTGATGGTAGTCAAGCTGACCGGGCAAAAGGGCAAGCATCCCATTGACTTTGCCCGGCTACAGCCGTTTTTTGCGTAACTTAAAAAAAAGAAGAGATATATTTGCACAAAATTGTGCAAATCCTCCGGAAATCGGCTTGTATCGAAAAGGGGAAACCCACCGTATGGCGAAATAAGTGTGTTGGAATTAAATCCGAATACCGGGAGGGAGATTGATGGATAAACCCTATACTGAATGGACGAAGGAAGAAAAAGATGCGGTTGTCGAGGATGTTATCCAAAAGTATGAACAGTATCTGAATCCAGCTCTGGCTTCAGTGTTCAAGTTCATGGGCCTCAGCACCATAGAATGGGAAGCATCGGGTACCAATGTTTGGGATATATATGGGAAGAAATATTTGGACTGTGCCGGTGGATACGGCATGTTCGTGCCGGGCCATGCCCATCCCAAAATTATAGCTGCAGTGAAAGAGCAGATGGATCGGATGCCGCTTTCGTCCAAAATATTGTTGAGCAAACCCATGGCGGATCTGGCCGAAAAAATGGCTGAGGTCACACCGGGGGATTTGAAGTACAGTTTCTTCTGCAACAGCGGTACAGAAGCCAATGAAGGGGCCATCAAACTGGCTCGGATGGCAACCGGGAAGCATACCATTATTTCTACGGTCAATGCCTTTCATGGGAAAACGCTGGGTGCGTTAAGCGCCAGTGGACGGCAGCAGTACAAAGATCCATTCGGCCCCATGCTGCCCGGTTTTGTTCATGTCCCGTTCAATGATTTTGAAGCCATTAAAAATGCCGTTACCGAAGATACAGCGGCCGTGATCCTGGAGCCGATACAGGGCGAGGGCGGGGTCAATGTACCGGATGATGATTTTCTGCCTAAAGTCCGGGAACTGTGTACCGATCGGCGCATTCTGCTGATTCTGGATGAAGTTCAAACCGGCTTTGCCCGAACCGGTGCCATGTTTGCGGCCGATCATTACGGCGTTATCCCCGATATTTTAGTCACAGCCAAAGCCCTGGGCGGCGGTGTCATGCCCATTGGCGCGTTTACGGCTCGAGCTTCGGTGTGGGAGCAGTTTATTGTTCACCCGCTGATTCATACTTCCACATTCGGCGGTAACCCCATTGCCTGTGCAGCGGGGATTGCAGCCATCAAAGTGATCCAGGAAGAACTGTTGGCTCAAAAGGCAGCGGAAAACGGCGGGTACATGATTCAGCAGCTGAAAAATATTGCTGCCCATTACCCTAAAGCCATCAAAGAAGTGCGGGGGAAAGGGTTCCTGATCGGCATGGAAATGACCAAACCGGGTATTGCCGGTATGATGATGTCGGAACTCATCGACCATGGAATTCTGGCTGTCTATACACTGAACAATCCTTCGGTTATCCGCATGGAACCGCCGTTGGTAATTACCCGCGATGAGATTGATTATGTTGTGAAGGTGACAACCGCAGCCGCTGAAAAAGCCAGTGCTGTGGCAGAAGATCTGGACTAGTACAGAAAGCAGGGGTGAGATAGGATGCCATATGTAGAATCAAGCATTACGGTAAAGGCTGAACCGGCGGTGGTGTATGAACTGGCCAAAGACATGGAAACATACCCGGAGTTTATGAAAGATGTGGAGAGTATTACCACATTGGAGCGAACAGAAAACGGCACAGTGACCAAGTGGATCACCAAGCTGGAAGGCAAAGTACTGAAATGGACCGAACGGGATGAATTCGACGATGAAAACCACATCATTCGCTACACCCAGATTGAAGGCGATCTGAAAAAGTTCGAAGGGGAGTGGCATTTCAAACCGCAAAACGGTGATACAGTGGTCACACTGTCCGTGGATTTTGAATTCGGGATCCCTATGGTTGCCATGCTGCTACATCCCATTGCCAAAATCAAGGTTCGCGAAAACTGTGAAATGATGCTGAGAGGGATTAAGGCAAAAATTGAGAACAGCTAAGAGCACCAAGACTTAGGAGGGAAATGGATTGGCAACAAAGAAAAAGAAGAAAAGCGGCGGATACAAGAAATCGTTTCGACAGAGGAAAATGGAAAAAGTCAATCCCTGGGTGATTCTGGGCTTGTATTTCCTGCTTTTTTTCATTATTGCGTATCCGGCTGTGTATGTGGTTTTCGATCTGATCATGAAGCAGCCTTTGTCCAGCGGCGAGCGGCTGATGACCAGCATTGCCCTGGGTATTGCCGGTGCCGCATACTACGGCGTTACATTGAAAGCCCAGCGTGAAGGCCGGGAGCCAATCAGAAAATAGAGGAGGTTTTTCAATGAAGTTCGCACGATTTGAAGCAGACGGAAAAGAGATGTACGGGATTGCAGAAAACGGCAAAGTCAAAGGAATTGACGGATGCATTTACGGGGATTATACCCTGTCCGGAAAAGAATGGGCTCTGGAAGATGTAAAACTCCTGCCGCCCATCAAACCCAGCAAACTGATCGCCATTGGTCTGAACTATCTAGATCATGTCAAAGAAGGCGGCGCAGATCGTGAACCACCCAAAGAACCATTGATCTTTTTGAAGGCCCCCACATCCATCTGTGCCAACGGGGATGAGATTGTACTGCCCAAACAGGCTACCCTCACCCACTTTGAAGCAGAGATCGGCATTGTCATGAAAAAGAAGACAAAACGTATTTCCGAAGAGAATGCACTGGATGCTGTGTTGGGCTATTTTGCCGCCAACGATGTTTCAGAGCGCGTTTTCCAACGGGGAGACGGACAGTGGACCCGGGCCAAATCCTTTGACACATTCTGCCCGGTGGGCGATTACATTGTGACCGGCATCGATCCCAACAAACAGAAGATTACCTGCCATGTGAACGGACAGATCAAGCAAAACTCCAATACCGATAACATGATTTTCAATATCCAAAAGATCGTCAGTTATGTGTCTGACCAGATGACCCTTCTACCGGGTGATGTGATCATCACCGGAACACCGTCCGGCGTCGGCCCCATTGAACCGGGTGATGTGGTGCGGGTGGAAATCGAAGAAATCGGTGTTTTGGAAAATCCGGTAGTACGGGAAGAGTAGAATCTGAAAAGCAACTGCAAAGCAAGCGCTCATCAGTGTTTCCACCATAAATACTCCTTGACAATTGGTGCAGATTTGCTAAAATTATTTTGATTGCTTCAATGTGAAGGGAGGAGAAAGGATGGATGCTTTGGGGCGCCATATACTGGCGGAAGTATTCGGCTGTGATCACAATGTGCTAAACGATGCGCAGCAGATAGAGACGATCATGGTGAATGCAGCCCTGAAAGCAGGAGCAGAAATTCGGGAGGTGGCTTTCCACAGGTTCTCTCCGCAGGGTGTCAGCGGTGTCATTATCATCAGCGAGTCCCACCTGACCATACATACCTGGCCGGAACTGGGATATGCGGCACTGGACGTCTTCACCTGCGGCGACGAAGTCGACCCTTGGGTCGCCTGCAATGACATTGTGGAAAAGTTCGGAGCTGAAAGTGTTACAGCAACCGAATCCCGGCGGGGGATATTCAACACCCTGCACGGAAAGGATGAGGATGGGTAGCTCCGCTCACAGGCGGCTTTCCGAATCCAAAGAGTACTGCTCGACTGCTGATGCAGGTATCTGCAGCCTGGCTGCGGAATGATGCCTTATGACAAACGATAGAGTTTGCATAAGGCATTTGTTTTGCCATAAAAAGCAGGAGAGAGGGTTTTTCCATGAGCGATCAGCGATACTTGAGGCAGATTCAAGCCCGCCATGTTGGAATGGATCATCAGCAGCGTTTGTCTGAAAAGAAAATCTTGGTTGTCGGTCTGGGAGGGGTAGGATCTGCGGCGGCTCTTTACTTGTCGCGCTCCGGTATTGGCGTGCTGGGGCTATGCGATCACGGCTGTGTGGAAGCTGGCAATCTGCATCGGCAGATTCTATATACCACCCATGAAATGGGCCAGCGCAAGGTCGATGCTGCCCGCGTATTCCTTGCCCAAAATGGCGATCCAATTCAGATTTCGGGGTACCATCTGGATGCAGCAAAGGATCTGGAAAGAATCGGGGATTCTTATGATTTGATCCTGGACTGTCTGGACAATCGGGCAGCCCGTCTGGCGGTGGCTGCTTATGCCCATGCTCACGGAATTCCTGAGATTAGTGCCGGAGCCCGCGACTGGGGCGGATATGTGGCGGTGTTCGACTCGCAAGTAACTGCCTGTCTCGGTTGCTTGATGAGTGCCATGCCGGATACAGTAGATTCACCGGGAATCGTTGGAGCGGCGGCAGGGGTAATTGGCAGCTGGCAGGCTGCGCTGGCATTGAAGTACCTGATCCGGGATCCATGGCCCAACCCCGCTGAGTACATCACCATCCAGGTCCATGATTCCCAAGTGATGCGGCTGTCTGTGGAAAAGCGGACAGACTGTCCCGTATGCAGTCTGCAAAAAGCCAAAGGGCTCTAAAACGGAGGGCAGGATTTCAGCGTGCAGGGCGAGAATACAAACAGATGAGTGCCGAGTAATACGACTATAGGAAGGGAGTGTTTTGTCCATGGCCATTGAAGCACACGGTGAACGTTGGTTTGCCAATCCGACCCCCTTTAAGGATGAAATTAAAAAACTATGGGGAGACTGGGGCGTCAATTCCGAAATCGGAAAACTTCGCTCCGTCTTGATGCGCCGACCGGGGCATGAGATCGAGAATATGGAGAACACGTACGCCAAATACCGCTGGAAGGCCCCCATGGATCCAGCCAAAGCCAGAGATCAGCACGATGAGCTGGCCCAGATCTATAAGGATCACGGGGTTGTAGTGCATTATGTGGAAGAAACCGGGGATTATCCCAATGCCCTTTTTTGCCGGGATCTGATGTTGATGACTCCGGAAGGGGCCATTGTCACTCGTCCGGCCATTGAAGTGCGACGGGGAGAAGAGCGTTATGTAGCCAAAGCCCTGGGCAATTTGGGTGTTCCGATTATCAAGACCATCAATGGATCGGCTACTTTTGAAGGAGCTTGTGTTCTTTGGGTGGACAAAGAATCCGTTCTTTTGGGGCTGGGAAATCGCTGCAATGCCGAAGGGGCCCGTCAGGTGGAAGCCGAACTGCGCAATGTGGGTGTCAATCATTTCTGCTATACACAAATCCCTTACGGCCATGCCCATTTGGATGGCAACATGAATATTGCCGATAAGGATGTGGCGGTCGTCTTCCCGTGGGAAACCCCTCACGATACCGTCATTTTCTTGATGGAACGAGGATTTAAAATCGTTGAATGCAATCATCCGGAGGAAGCAGAGGTGTCCGGTGGGATTAACTTTGTGGCCCTGGAACCCGGAAAAATTGTCATGCCGGCAGGAAATCCCCATACCCGTGATTCGCTGGAGAAGGCGGGTGTGGAGGTTATTGAGATCGATATTGATGAACTGCAAAAAGGATGGGGTGCCATTCACTGCATGACAGCTTTCTTAAAGAGGGACGATGTGGAGTAGGTAAGAAGAAAGGGGCAGAACCATGAAACTTTGGGGTGGACGATTTCATAAAGATACAGTATTTACCGCCCAGGATTTTACCGCTTCCATTCCGTTTGACCGGCGCATGTACAAGCAGGACATCGAAGGCAGCATTGCCCATGTCACCATGCTGGCCAAGCAAAAAATCATCGAAGACGGTGAAAAAGACCAGATCATTGCCGGCCTGAGAGAGATTATGGCAGAAATTGAATCGGGCGCCTTTGAATTCCGGGTGGAATTGGAAGACATTCATATGAATGTGGAGCGCGCACTCATTGAAAAGATCGGACCGGTGGGAGCCAAAGTGCATACGGCGCGCAGCCGAAACGATCAGGCCGTGCTGGATACCCACATGTACCTGCGTGAAGAAATGAAGGAAATCATGGGTCAGATGATAGCTTTTCAAAAGGTCCTCCTGGATCTGGCGGATAAGCACATGGGAGTCATGATGCCGGGATACACCCATTTGCAGAGGGCGCAGCCGCTGCTTTTCTCCTATCACATGATGGCGTATTTTTTCCGCTTCCAAGCGGATTTCGAACGAATGAAGGACTGTTATTCCCGAGTCAACATGTCCCCATTGGGGGCTTGTGCCCTGGCGGGTACTTCGTTTCCCATCGACCGCCACTATTCAGCCGGCCTCTTGGGATTCGACCGGGTGTATGAAAATGGAATGGATGCTGTCAGCGACCGTGATTTTGTCATTGAATTTTTAAGCTGCTGTGCCATCATGGCTATGCATTTGAGTCGTCTCAGTGAAGAGTTGGTACTGTGGTCCAGTCGCGAATTCGGGTTTGTAGAAATGGACGATGCGTACAGCACAGGCAGCAGCATCATGCCGCAAAAGAAGAACCCGGATGTTTGCGAATTGACCCGGGGCAAAACCGGCCGTGTATACGGCAACCTGATGTCGGTGCTGACCATGATGAAAGGGCTTCCCATGGCATTTAACTCCGACATGCAAGAAGACAAAGAGCGTCTCTTTGATTCCATTGATACCATCAAAGGAGTATTGGATATTAATGCCAAACTCCTGTCTGTGATTAAGGTCAAGAAGGAACGGATGGAATCGTCCATTCGCGGTGACTTTTCCAATGCGACGGATATGGCGGATTACCTGGCTAAAAAAGGACTGCCTTTCCGCCAGGCCCACGAAATCGTGGGAGCTGCCGTTTTGTACTGCATTGAAAGCAGCAAAAACCTGGAGGATCTGACTTTGGAAGAGATGAAAGGTTTCTCGGACATTTTCGAATTGGATGTGCTGCAAGCCATTCGTCCGGAAAACTGCGTTGGGACTCGCCAATCCTTCGGGGGAACGGCTCCTGAGCAAGTGATGGATCAGATCGAAACAGGAAAACTGAGGCTGGGCGAAAACAAAGCATATTTGGAAAGTCGGTAAGAGCAAGGGATCTGCATATCATGCAGATCCCTTTTTGCTGGCCGCTGATAAAAGGATTTCAACTGCGGCTGCAGAAGTATATGGAAGGATATAACAGGGTTTGCTGGATCCATGGAAGGAGGCGAATGAGTGCTTTGCCAGCGCCTTGTATTTGATACGTGGGTACAAAAATATAAAGGAGGTTTTATGCATGAGTGACATGAGCCATTTTGTTTCTGAACGGAGCAAGGAGATTCAGCCCTCGCAGATTCGCGCGATGCTGGCCATGGCCGCCGGGCTGGATAATGTGATCAGTCTGGGGATCGGGGAACCGGATTTCGATACCCCTCAGCACATTATTGATGCCGCCTTTCAGGCAGCATCCCAAGGGATGACTCACTACTCGGATGCCCAGGGAATTCTGCCGCTTCGAGAAGCCATTTCTGAAAAATTGATGCGAAGAAACAAAGTAGATGCCAAACCGGATGAAATCCTGGTGACCATCGGCGGTGGCGGAGCGCTTTCACTGGCCTTTTTAAACACTCTGAATCCGGGCGATGAAGTCATCACGGCCGATCCCTGCTATGCCATGTATTTTCCCCAGTTGATTCTGGCCGGTGCCAAAGCCGTGACTGTCCCGATTCATGAAGAAAACCAATTCCGTCTGAAGGCAGCTGATATTGCCGCAAATATTACGCCAAAAACCAAAATGATCATTCTGAATTCTCCCCAAAATCCCACCGGTTCTGTACTTACCCGGGAAGATTTGGAGGAAGTGGCGGAACTGGCGAAAAAACATGATCTTCTGGTTCTGTCCGATGAAGCCTATGAAGAATTTATCTACGGCGGCGGCGAACATGTGTCCATTGGTTCGTTGGACGGCATGAAAGACCGTGTTCTGACTCTCAATACTTTCTCAAAAACCTATGCGATGACTGGTTGGCGCCTGGGCTACATCGCTGGCAACAAGGAACTGATTCAGCGGATGACGATTTATCAGGGCACATTCCTGGCCAACCCCTGCACATTCCTGCAGATGGGTGCCATCAAGGCCATCACCACAGCGGAAGAGGATGTAAAAACCATGATTGCAGCGTATACCCGCCGCCGCGATATTATGGTGGATGGTTTGAACAGCATTCCGGGGATTACCTGTCTGAAGCCGGTGGGTGCTTTCTATGCATTCCCCAACATTAAGGGACTGGGTAAAAGCTGCTACGATGTGGCGGTGGACTTTATCCAGAAAGCCCATGTGATCACCACTCCCGGGACTGCTTTTGGTGCAGAAGGAGAAGGCTACCTGAGAATGTCCTACGCCAACTCGGAAGAGAACTTGATAGAAGCCGTGCGGCGGATGAAGGAAGTCGTAGAGAAGCATTATTGATATTGAGGAGGTAAAACGGCATGACCATTCAGTTGGCAGAAAGAACGAAAGACATCCAAGCATCCCAGATTCGCGCCATGTTTGCACATACCATCGGCGTGGAGAATCTGATCAGTCTGGGCATCGGGGAACCGGATTACGATACTCCCAGCCATATCATTGAAGCTGCCTGCGATGCACTTCACCACGGAATGACCCATTATTCACCCAGCGTAGGTGAAGTATTCCTGTTGAGAGCCTTGGCAGAAAAACTGCAAAAACGAAATAAAATCGACGCAACCCCTCAGGAGATCATCGTGACCATCGGAGGTCAGGAAGCGCTGACCTTGAGCATGCTGGTGGCCATTAATCCCGGGGATGAAGTACTGATTCCGGATCCATGTTTTTTCCCCTATGCTCAGTGTATCCGCTTTGCAGACGGGATCCCGGTTACGGTACCTAGTTATGAAAAGAATGCATTCCGCCTACTTCCAGAGGACATCGAAAAGAAGATCACCAGCAAAACGAAGGCAATCCTTATCAACTCGCCCGGCAATCCCACCGGTGCTGTCATGACCCGTGCCGATTTGGAAGGGTTGGCTGAACTGGCCAAAAAACACGATCTGATTGTCATGTCTGACGAAGTGTATGAAGAATTCATCTACGAAGGGGAACACATCAGCATTGCATCGCTGCCGGGTATGAAAGAACGTACATTTACTTTAAACAGCTTCAGCAAAACCTATGCCATGACCGGATGGCGCATTGGCTATATTTGTGCCCCTCAGGCTGCCGTGGAAGCCATGACCCGGGTGCATGGAACCTATCTGACCAATGTCGCCGCCTTCATTCAAAAGGGTGCTGAGGCGGCTCTGACGGGTCCTGATGAGCCGGTGAAGGAAATGATTGAATCCTATTCCCGCCGCCGGCGTCTGATTGTGGATGGGCTTAATTCCATTCCGGGGATCGTATGTGCCGAACCCCAGGGAGCTTTCTACGCATTCCCCAATATCAAAGGACTGGGGAAATCGTCGTATGATCTGGCGGTTGATTTAATCAAAAAAGCAGGGGTCCTGTCCATACCGGGCAGTGTATTCGGCGAACAGGGAGAAGGGTATCTACGGATGTCCTACGCCACTGCCGAAGACCAGATCAAAGAAGCCATTGAGCGCATTCGGGACTATGTAGAAAAGCTGTAATCGTGCGGAAAGCGCAGCGTCCGACGCTGCGCTTTTCTTCTTTATATGCGGGTAGCTGGAGGCTTCGGTCTGAAAGGTTTCACTATCTGAAGCTAAACCAATTGCGAGGAGTGATCGCTTTGTACAAAATGTTTGAACAGAACTTGGAAAGGGATAAGATCAACAGCTTGAAATGGAATTATGAAATCCAACGAACCGGGGATCCGGATTTGTTGTGCTTTGGAACCGCCGATATGGATATCCGGGCTCCGCAGCCGGTTCTGGATGCCATCGTTGAAGTTGCCCGCATCGGGCATCTGGGTTATCCCATGATTCGACCGTCCTATTACGATGCCATTATCCACTGGCAGGAGAGGCTCAGCGGTTGGAAACTGCAGCGGGAATGGATCGACGACAATGTAGGTATCTATACATCTTGCTATGGAATCATGAACGCGCTGACTGACCCTGGGGATGAGATTATTATTCAGAGCCCTGTACACTATCCATTCGCAGCAATGATCCAGGCCAATGGACGGGCTGTTCTACTCAATCCACTGGTGGTGGAAGACGGACGATACCGGATGGATCTGAAGAATCTGGCTCAGAATCTAACTTCCCGAACGCGGATGCTGTGGCTGTGCAATCCCCACAATCCCGTGGGGCGAGCCTGGGATGCGGATGAACTGATGGAATTGGGAGAAATCTGTCTGAAAAACAACATCCTGATTATGTCGGATGATGTATACTGTGGACTTTTGTATCCAGGAAAGAAGTATACCCCCATGGCGGCACTCAGTCCGCAATTGGCTCAGTGTACCCTGACCCTTTGGTCGACCAGCAAAATCTATAATACTACCGGAGTCCGTCATTCTTTGGTGGTTTGCCCCAATCCGGACTTGATGAAAAAATATCGGACTATGCTCCAGAAACAAAACCTGAACTATGGCAAGAATATCTTTGGTCTGGCGGCAACTGAAGCAGCGTTCAAAGAATGCGATGAATGGGTAAAGCACCTGATGGTGGATGTCGAAGAACATCATGCTTTGGCCAAAGCCATCCTGGAAGAAGGGATTCCCGGAGCGTCTGTGGGGTCTATGGATGCAACCTATGTAGCGTGGGTGGATATCCGCTGTCTGGACATTGCGGCCGAGGACATGGGGAATTTTTTTGAAAAAGAAGCGCGTGTTATTGTCGAACCGGGCCATAAGTTTGGAAAAGCCGGTGAAGGGTACTTTCGTATGAATCTGGGCACCAGTCGACAGCGCCTCACCGAGGGTCTGCACCGAATTGTCACTGCTTGCCAGAAACGGTGATTTGACTTGAACCGTACCGGGTTTCATGGTATATTTGGTGAAAGATTAATTTGATTTCCAGGGAGGTGTTGAGATGTCTTTTGCCGGTGCCAGCATAGCAGGCAGCTTCTGGACTGTCCAGCAGTATCTGTATATCTGTTATGCTACTTTTTCGATTTCTACTTCCATCAAGGGATACGTACGTCCTTTTGGAAGTAATTAGAAAAAGTCGGTAAAGCAGTTCAACTCCAATCCAACGCAACGATTATTGGGGCGGCTGTGTGTATGCCGTCTTTTTCATTCGAAACAGGGAGGTTTTCAAGAATGATCGTATGCGGTGCGTATAATATATCGGTGCATTATGGAGCTCACGAAGTATTCCATGACGCTACGGTTGAAGTGAATGAAGGGGATCGAATCGGCATTGTAGGTTTGAACGGCAGTGGGAAAACAACGCTGCTGAAAGTCCTGGCCAATCAAATACCTGTCGGCTCAGGAAGGATATATTGGCAGAAAAATCTTACCATGGGCATGCTGGAGCAGATTCCTGAAATCGACGCAGAGAAGAGTCTCTTGGATGTTCTGCAGGGTGCATTCCAGGATTTGTATGATATTCAACATGAGATGAACCAGTTGGAAGCCATGCTCGGATCTAATCCCGCAGATGTTGAATTGCTGCTGAAACGGTACGGCTACCTGCAGGAAGAGTTTGCGGCATCCAACGGGTATGAAATCGATGCCCGGATCCGACGAATTGCAGCGGGTTTGCAGCTGACAGACCGGCTGCACCGAACATGGTCTCAGCTCAGCGGTGGTGAACGGACCCGCGTGGGTCTGGCCTTGATCTTGCTTCGAGATCCTGGTTTGCTTCTGTTGGATGAACCAACCAATCATCTGGATATGGATGTATCCGAGTGGTTGGCTGAGTACATTCGTACTTTTCGCGGCACGGTGGTCATGGTGTCCCATGATCGCTATTTTCTGGATCAGACTGTTGGCAGAATCGTTGAAGTTGAAGATGGAAAACTGGTTGCCTACAACACTCACTACTCCGGCTATCGGAAAGAAAAAGAAGAAGGACTTTTGCAGCAGTTCAAAGATTATCAGGATCAGCAGAAAAAATCAAGAAGATGAAGGAGGCCATCGCTCGCTTGCGAGACTGGGCTAACCGCACCTATCCACCCAGCGATTCGTTGAATCGGCGAGCATCCAGCATGGAGAAGGCATTGGAACGAATGCAACTGGTTCAGCGTCCGACTCTTCAGCCGCGAGCGATGAAAATGGATCTGATCTCTGACCAAATCAGCAGTGAACAAGTATTTTCGGTGGTTGATGCAGCGAAGAGCTTTGATCGCAACCTTCTCTTTACGGGGGTCCAACTGACAGTCCGCCGGGGAGAGCGAGTGGCCATTGTGGGCGATAATGGCACAGGCAAATCGACTTTGCTGAAAATGATCCTTGGATTCATTCCACCGGATCAGGGCAAAATCATACGTGGCAACAGCCTTTCTGTGGGATACATATCCCAGCATGAGGACCAATTCGATCCCAATGAAACCGTGCTGGAGAGCTTTCGAAACTGCCTGGCTGTGTCGGAACAGGAAGCCCGTCACCTTCTGGCCCGGTTTCTTTTCTACGGGGAAGCGGTGTTTCAAAAGACCGGTTATCTAAGCGGCGGTGAACGAAGACGCCTGCGCTGGGCACAGGTCATGTACGGGCGTCACAATGTTTTGGTTTTGGATGAACCGACCAATCACCTGGACACCGACTCTCGGGAAGTGCTGGAAGAAGCATTGGCGGATTATTGCGGGACCATCCTGGCGGTGTCCCACGATCGCTACTTGCTGGATCGTTTCTTTAAGATTACCTATTGGCTGGACCAGCAGAGTTTGATCCGCTACGAGGGCAACTATTCCTACGCTCGCCGCAGCCGAATAAAATCTCTGGAAGGGAAATCTGTCGCAAAAGATTGATTGGACACATATATACTCCCAACTATCCAAAAAAGGGAATGGGATGATATAATAGAGTATATTGGAAAAATAAAGGAGGCGTGTACATGATCACGGACAAAATGAAAACCTGGGTTGAAGTTGATTTGGATGCAGTAGCGCACAATCTGCAGACGATTCGTTCTGCCATGCAGGGCAACGCCAAGGTGATGGCAGTGGTAAAAGCGGATGCATACGGCCACGGGATGGAGGAAGTGGCTGAAGTCGCCTTGAAACATGGAGCCGACTGGCTGGGTGTCACAACCCTGGAAGAAGGCATTGAACTCCGCAAGGCCGGATTTGAAGCCTCCATCCTTTTGTTGGGTATTACCGATGTTGATGAAGCGGCCCTGGTGGTAGAATACAACCTGGTGCAGACGGTATGCACCGATGATTTGGCTGAGGCTTTATCAGCGGCGGCCGAATCACTGGGAACCAAAGCCGTGGTGCATGTCAAAGTGGATACGGGCCTCAGTCGATTCGGTGTTTTGCCGGAACACGCGTATGAATTTGTATCGCGGCTGAAACTGCTTCCCGGGATCGAATTGCAAGGTATATTTTCCCATTTCGCGTCTCCCTATGAGGAAGATGCGTACAACGAGCACCAGCTATCTGTGTTTATGGGGGTTTTGAACGAATTGAAAGAAAAGGGCATTGATATTCCCATCAAGCACATTGCCAACAGTGCGGCTATGATTGAATACCCGCACATGCACATGGATATGGTTCGGCTGGGCTTTATCCTCTGCAATGACAGTCCAGCTCGTCATGCAGAACGGAAATTACCATTGAAAGATGCGCTCTCCTGGAAAACGAGAGTCGTGTATACGAAGAAGATCGCCAAAGGGACCAGCATCGGATACGCTCAATCCTATTTTGCACCGCGGGATATGACCATTGCCATTTTGCAAATGGGATATTCTGATGGGTATTCCACCGCACTCAGCAATAAGGCTGAAGTGTTGATCCATGGCCGGAAAGTGCCGGTTGTGGGCAAAGTCGCTATGAGCCATGTCGTGGTCGATGTAACGGATATTCCGGATCCGGTTTTAGTTCATGATGAAGCTGTTCTGATCGGTCAACAGGAAAATGAAGTGCTGACGGTTGTGGATATGTCATCCAAAGCCGGCGCAGGGGATGCAGAAACTCTCTGCCGAATTGCCAAAAAGCTGCCTCGTATCTACTACAAAGAGGGGAAAGTCTTCAAAGTAAAGTAAGCGAGAGATCACAATTGCATAGAAAGCAGACATCATTCCGGGAGGCTCCAACCAATGAAGAAATTCTACGCTGCAGCAAAGAACCTGAATCACCCGGTGAAGTGGATTGCCGGTGCTTTTTATTGCGCAATGTCCGTTTGCATCGCTATACTGTCTGGTAAAAAGAATTGCCGAATACAATATTCGGCTTCTGGAGGACCATGGAGAAGTTCGAATGGATCGATAAACTGGGCTCGGAAGGTTTGCCTCGGATTACTCCTGATTGTTGGTTTTACCGTTTTTCCTGGAATGCATCCGGCCTGGACCCATGATTCAGGCTCGCATACAGCAATGGCCCAGCCAGTCCTGTCGACTCACTGCCCTCATATCCGCCAGTGGTGGCAGTTGTGGGGAAATCGAGAAAATGGAAATTATCGTTGTCCGAAGGGACAATCCGTACGGATTCGATTCTCGGACGATCAGCTTCAGACCCACACCGGGAGGCTGTATTTTGAATTCAAAGGGAAAAGAAATGGGTCTGACGATGAATACCGAGTTTGGGTGGAAACCGTGTCAGCCAACGGATCACCGCTGGCCAGGTATCCCCTTACTTTGAAAACAGAAAATGGTCTGTCAGAGGGGTTCCTCAATGTGCCGGGATTTGGTCTGGATGTGTCCGATGCATATTTGGTCATACAATACAGTCCCGGCAGTACGGGCATCCCTTACGGTGATTTCTCGTATTAGAGTATTTTCGTTTTTGAAAGATCCGTTGGGGGAGAAAATATCCCATGGAAATCAAGGGCCGATGGAAAACGGCCGAAAAATGATGAAAAAGTGGGCTTTGAAGTCTATCAAACCCCGGCACCCAATGAACAGGTAACCACGGTTGCCCCCAAAATTTATACTGTTCGAAACCCCGATCAGAAAACTACGACCATGGAAGAGAATGAGACCAAACATGGCTGGTGGGAATGGCATTGGGGAGATGGCAGTGTCACTTACGATCGCGATCCGATGAATACTGTGGGAACCCTGGAAAAGGTATTCGACAAAGTGGGGGAGTATGTAGTCAAAGCCATTTCATACAGCAAAACGGGGGAAAAGATTCGCGAGAAAGTCTGGCATTTGGTGTTGGATGCGACATCGATTCATTTGCCCCAATCGTTCAATTTTGAAACCATCGGTCTGGTGAACCCGGATATCCGTATCATCGGCCCGAAAGCATGGGTAACAGGGCGGCCAGCTCGCTATCGGGTTACTGTGGATTATGTGGAACCTCCATTTGGTGAAACAGTGATTACGTCCATTAAACCCAGCGAGAACTTTCAGATGGTCTGGGATCAAGCAGGAAAACAGACATTGACAGTTGCCGTGGCTTGTGTGACCACCTATAAGTTTCCCCAAGGAGGACAGATTTCGATACGCAATGTATATACACGTTCGATGGAAGTGGACGTTGCGACACTGTCCATCAGTAAATAAATGGTGGGGGAGGTACTGGAATGGACCACCACAGCGCGGTATTGGTGGATCGACTGCAAAAGTATTCGATTCAGGATGACAATCAGCTCTACCAGCATTTCGTGGATGTGGATGATGCGGATGTCCGAACTGCAGAAGAAATGGCAGCGAGTCTATATGGGGCTGACAATACATACTTTTTAACCAACGGATCCACACAGGGAATCCACGGTCTGATCATGGCGGCTTGCCGAGCCAATGACAAGATCCTGGTGCCGCGAAATGCCCATCGGTCTGTTTTGGGAGCGTTGGTATTAAGCGGTGCAAAACCGGTTTTTATCGAGCCGGTATATTCTCAGAAAAGAGGATTTCCGCTGCATATTCGAGTTGAAGATGTCCAGGAAGCTCTCCAGATTCATCCGGACTGCTGTGCCCTATTTCTGGTGCATCCCACATATCAGGGCATCATCAGTGATGTGAGAAGCATTGCCCATCGATGCCATGAGCACGGCATACCGGTATTGGTGGATGAGGCCCACGGTCCTCATCTGGGATTTCATCAAGAACTGCCGCAGTCAGCACTGCAATGCGGCGCTGACGGCGTGGTTCAGAGTACCCACAAGTGGATTGGAGCTCTCACCCAAAGCTCCATGGTTCATCGGCAGGGGTCTTTGCTGGAAAAATCTCGTTTTGATGCATCTTTTGAATTGCTGAGAGAAAAACGATCTTCATTGATGTTGCTGGCATCATTAGACGGAGCACGGCGGCAGATGGCACTGGAAGGAGAAGCCCTTTTGGGCCGGACCATTCAGATGGCAGAAAGAATGCGTCAGGCTATTTTCAATATCGATGGGATCAGCACATTCGATCGGATGGATGTGCAAAAAGATGGTAGTTTCGATTTTGATCCCACAAAATTGTGCATTGACGTGTCTGGACTGGGTATTACTGGACGGGATGCTGATTGTTTTTTGAGAGAATCCTGCGGGATTCAGGCTGAGATGGCGGACATGAACAATATTCTTTTCCTATTGACCATCGCTGATTCACAAGTCGAGGAGATAGCACTGGTGGATGCACTGAAAGAACTATCTCGAAAGAAAAGAGGATCTAACCAAACAAAGGCGAATATGGGCGTTTTGCCGGGTCTTCGAGAAACGCTGATGCCGGTCAAAGAGGCCTTTCATTCCCAAAGTAGGAAAGTACCGCTGATCCATGCAGTGGGAGCAATCAGCCATGCTGTTGTATGTCCTTATCCTCCCGGTATTCCGGTTGTGTATCCGGGAGAGAAGCTAACCGCGGATGTCGTTGAATACATTCTGAAGGTGTATCAGTCAGGGATACCTGTACTGGGACTGGAAGATCATCATGGAGATCCCTATGTCACGGTGGTTTCTAAAAGCTGAACAGGAGGTCCATTCATGATTAACCATGAAGAAATCATTCCCGAACTTGAAAAGACCAATTTCCCCCTGTTAATTGCAGAAGGAACCGTCTTCATGATTGGAATGACATTTATATCGTATTCCACAGTTTTACCGGCTTTTGTGGCCACACTGACCACATCCAGCATTCTGGTGGGTCTGGTTTCCGCAGCTCGATCGACAGGCTGGTTTCTACCTCAGCTGTTCGCTGCCAATTACCTGGAAGGTCGTGAACTTAAAAAACCGGTTCTTTTGAAGACAAGCCTGGCATCTCGTGCTTGTCTGCTGGTCATGGCTCTGACAACTTTTGCCTGGGGGACAGAATATCCGGGGCTGGTGTTGGCTCTTTTTTTCCTGCTGTACTTTTTATTCAACCTGTGTGAAGGTGTCAGTGCATTGGCCTGGGTGGATATCACTGCAAAAACAGTTCGAGCTGCCCGACGGGGTTCGTTGTTCAGTGTGATGCAGCTTCTGGGAAGCCTCTTCGGGCTGGGTGCCGGGTTTTTGATTCGTCAGATCCTTGAATACTCCGGATATCGCTTTCCTGTCAATTATTCTGTCGTCTTTTTTGCAGCAGTGATTGTATTCGGGATCAACTACTTGATCTTGGTGTTGTTAAAAGAACCTCCGGGACAGATTGTCTCCCAGAAAAGAAATTTCCAGGAGTATCTGCGGGCAATGCCGGAACTTTTCGCCAGAAATGATGCGTTTCGAAAAGTCGCTGTTGTTCGTGTGCTCGTCAGCTTCACATTTATGGTGGTGCCGTTCTATGTTGTATACAGCCAAAAGGTAATCACCAGCGGTGCCGGGATCATCGGTATTTATGTTTTGCTGCAGACGTTGGGAATGATATTTGGCAGCCTCCTTTTTGGCCGTCTGAGTGACCGCGTTGGGAATCGCTCTGTACTGGTCGGAACCGCACTGGTTACTTTTTGCATGCCTGTTTTGGCCTTGATCGTGTACGGTATGTCTCAGTACACTCAGAGTATACTGATGACTGTTTTGTATGCCCTGATTTTTGTCGGAATCGGCGCATCGGACAGCGGGCAATTCATTGGATTCACCAATTATGTTTTGGACATTGCACCGGAAGCAGATCGACCATCGTATTACGGGTTATTGAATGCTTTGTCAGTGGTGTCTGCTGTTTTGTCAGTAGGGGGCGGCATACTGGTGGGTCAATTCGGATACGAGCCTGTATTTTTCATAGCAACGATATTCCTCTTTGCATCTTTGGTTTACAGTATTCGTCTTCCTGAACCTCGCCACAAACTAGACTCTTTGGGGCAGGAGGAAATATAGTGCCGGCAGACGAAGTCTACTGAGAAGAGAGGGGGCCCGCAAGAGTCGATCATGAAAAAACTGGATCTGATAGTCTTTGATTTGGATGGGACTTTGGTTGACAGCAACGAGGCCATCTCCCTGTGCTTTAATTTAGCACTTCAAGAAATGGGTCATGCCGTACGGCCGATTCATGAAGTGGCCAAATTGATTGGCCTTCCTCTGCATGATATGTTTGCTGAATTCATTCAGAGGAACGATGTGGATGAGGCGGTGGCCCGATATCGTGCCCATTACCAAACCATATGCATAGAAAAGACGAAACTTTTCCCAGATACTCGTAATCTTCTGGATTATCTGAGATCAAGCAAAATCAAAATGGCGGTTGCCACCAACAAGCCATTGGGATTTACCCGGAATATTTTGGAGTCAACAGGAATCGCAGAATACTTTGGGATGATCGCAGGACCGGATAATGTTGAGTTCCCGAAACCGCATCCGGCCATGCTCCAACTGGTAATGGATACCATGATGACGGACAATACCCAAACGGCCTATGTAGGGGATTCAATCACTGACTGCCTCACCGCAAAGCAAGCCGGTGTAACAATGCTGGCTGTCGCAACGGGTGCTCATACACAACAAGAACTCCGGCAGGTCTCTCCGGAATGGATTGGATACTCTTTAGCTAACTTGCTGTCGTATCTGATAAGTAAAAAGGAGGGTTTGGAATGGCAGTAAAACGCGTGATTATGGATGTGGATACGGGTGTGGATGATGCCTGGGCTTTGATGTTCGCTTTAAAATCTCCGGAGATTGAACTGGAAGCCATTACCACAGTAGCTGGAAATGTTGAGCTGGAGCTTACCACAAAGAACTCTCTGCGTGTGCTGGAGATGATGAAAGCAACGGATGTTCCTGTGGGGAGAGGATTGGATCGACCATTTCTTAGACCCTTGAAAACCGGGAAAGTAGCCCACGGAGATGACGGCCTGGGAAATCTGGGTATTGCACCACCGGTTATCCGCGAGAGCAAGACCCATGCAGTGGACATGATTATTAAGACCATTATGAATCATCCCGGTCAGATTACACTGATGCCCGTGGGTCCATTAAGCAATATTGCCGCGGCTTATCTGAAAGAGCCCAAAATTGCGGAAGCTGTTCAGGAAGTCATCATCATGGGTGGAGCCGTGATGGTTCCCGGCAATCGTACACCTGCCGCTGAATTCAACATCTACACAGATGCGGAAGCAGCCAAGATCGTGTTTCATTCGGGCATGCCCATCACCTTGGTGGGGTTGGATGTTACCCGCAAAACGCTGCTGCGGCCTGAGCATTTGGATAAACTGAAAACACTGGGCACTCCAGAAGCCGATTTTGTCTATCGGTCTGCACAGATTTATCTGGATTTTAGCAAAAAGCGATTTGGTATCAATGGCTGTGCGCTGCATGACCCTCTTACTGTGGGTGTGGCCATTGATCCTACACTGGTAACAGTACAGTCCATGTATGTCGATGTTGAGATTGTGGGAGAGATTACCCGGGGGAAAACACTGGGTGATTACTATGGAACCACCGGTAAAGAACCCAATATGAAAGTATGTATGGATGTAGATGCGGATCGGTTTGTGGATCTATTTGTCAGCCGAATCTCCGGTCAGGCATCGTCGTGAAAGGGGTTATTGGATGAGGATACTTTTAACCAACGATGATGGGATTCAGGCAGAGGGGATTCAAGCGTTGCGGAAAGTGCTGGAAAAGCGTTCGGATATGGAAATATATTTGGCGGCACCGGACCGTGAACGAAGTGGAAGCGGACACTCCATTACTTTCAATCATCCTCTGCGAGTGCAGGAAATTGACTATGATAATCCGCAGGTGAAAGGGTATTCGATCGATGGTACCCCATCGGACTGTGTTAAGCTGGCGGTGGGGTCGTTGCTGCCCCAGCGGCCGGATATGATATTCTCCGGAATCAACAATGGCGCCAATCTGGCGACTGATGTCTTGTATTCCGGCACAGTATCTGCTGCCATTGAAGGGGTTATGCTGGGTATTCCGTCTGTGGCTTTATCGTTGACCGCCTTTGGCAGCAATGACTATTCCTATTCCGCCCATTTCGCCGCTATGCTGATGGATCTGTTGAGAGAGCAGACACTACCGAAAAATACACTCTTAAATGTCAACATTCCTCCAGGGACGCGAGATGAGATCCAAGGATTGGTGATCACTCATTTGGGGGTACGTCAGTACGATCATGTTTTTGAACGACGCACGGATCCCTTTGGAAGAACCTATTACTGGTTGGCCGGTGAACCTTTGGAAGTTGTTCCGGATCCGGCTGCAGACATTACAGTAGTCCGAGATAAGAAGATATCCGTAACACCCATCCACTTTGATCTGACCAATTACAGCATCATTGAGAGTTTATCCGACTGGAAACTCGATGCCTTATGCCGCCTTGAAAACCTGGGAGGGGATGACTGTGAAAGTAAAACCGATTCACGATGATCTTCCACTGGTAGCCCGCATACAAGTCATACTTCCGGATCAGGTTCACCGGATGGTGTCCGTTTTGAATCAGGAACTGAAAGCACGAGGTCTGATTTTTGGTTTGAGACAAACAGGCGATCAACAGTTTGAATTTTCCGTATATGATTTGCAGAAGATGGATAATATGCAGTAAGCCAAGACAATATCTCTTACATTATAGCGTCAGTAAGTCATTAACCTGCCATGTGCAGGTTTTTTATTTTGAATCTTCACATATTCTTAATAAAAGGCGTACAATTTCTTAACATAGGATCGAAATAATGATTCTAGAACAATAAAGGGAGGTCGAAGAATGATAAACAGAATGGGTAAAAGCGTAACATTGGTAGTGGCGCTGGCGGTTTTGGTCGCTTTCGGTTTGACAGGATGCGGACCGGCACAGCCCGAAGCAGAAATGTTTACGATTACAGGGTCAGACAGTGAAGTCAATCTGGTTCAAAGCTTGGTGGAAGCCTATGCGGAAGTCGATGCAGACACAGAATTTTCAGTAACCGGCGGTGGATCCGGGGTCGGTATTGCTGCAATTATCAATGGTACTGCTGATATTGCGAATTCATCTCGGCCAATGAGTGAAGAAGAGATTTCCCAGGCTGAAGCCAACGATGTGGATCCGGTAGGTATCGTATTTGCCTTTGATGGTGTGGCAGCCGTGGTCAACAGCAGCAACACAGTGAATGAAATTACTCTTGAAGATTTGGGTAAAATCTATCGCGGCGAAATCACCAACTGGAGTGAATTGGGCGGCAGTGATACTCCGATTACTCTGTTTGGACGGCAGCCTACATCAGGTACATTTGTTTTCTTCCGCGATCTGGTTGTTCAAGGTGACTATGCTGAATCCATGAACCAAATGTCTGGTACTTCCGCCATTATCGAAGGCGTTGCTCAGGATGCAGGAGGAATTGGCTATGCAGCCATCGGTTATGTTAAGAGTGCCGAAGGGGTTGCAGCATTGAGTATCGCTGCTGAAGTGGGTGGGGAATACATTAGCCCATTGGACGACGAAAAAGTCTTCTCCGGCGAGTACGCCATGACACGACCTTTGTTCCAGTATGTGAACGGAAATCCAACCGGGGCTTTGAAAGCATTCTTTGAGTTCGAACTCAGTGAAGAAGGGCAAGCCATTGTGGTTGAAGAAGGGTTCCTGCCGGTTACTCCCGAGTATGTAGAAAAGAATAAGGAATACATCCAGTAACGTTCGCACGCATTGGTACTGTGTTCAGGAGCGAAAGAATTTATTTCGCTCCTGAACCTGCATGTCGGTGGAGGAGGAACAGATATGAGATCGCGACAGAAAGAGAATGCAATCGCTTGGTTCTTCAAAATCAATGGTTTTATTGTCATTGTTATCCTTCTAGGGATCTTCTATATGCTACTGCGAAGCAGTTTTCAAGCATGGCAAGCGATTGGACTGGGGTCGTTCCTATCGGGAAGGGTGTGGAATCCGACTGGGTTTACCGGTTCATCCTATGGGATTATCCCGCTGCTTGCAAGTACGGGTATGGTGACCTTGGGAGCCATCGTACTGGCACTTCCCCTGGGTGTTGCCTGCGCTACATATTTAGCGGAAATTGCTAGTCGCTGGGAAAAGGAACTATTCAAGCCGCTGATTGAGCTTTTGGCCGGCGTACCCTCGGTCGTAATCGGATTTTTTGGGTTGGTTGTGCTCAGTCGGGTAATTGCATCCGTTTTCGGATTGTCCAATGGCCAAAATGCTCTCAATGCTTCCATTTTGCTGGCTTTTATGGCTCTGCCGACCATCATCAGCATTGCCGAAGACGCTTTGAGCGTTGTTCCCGATGAATACCGAGAAGCTTCGTTGGCTTTGGGTGCAACCCGCTGGCAGACCATTCGCCATGTTACATTACCGGCTGCCATTTCGGGTGTATCAGCGGCTGTTTTGCTGGGCGTTGGGCGAGCTATTGGGGAGACCATGACCGTGATTATGGTGGCAGGTAATGCTATAGCATTCCCTGAAAATATGTTTTCGTCTGTACGGACCATGACAGCGACCATTGCCATTGAATTGGGTGAAGTGGCATTCAATACAACTCATTATTATGCACTATTCGCAGTGGGATTTGTCTTGTTCATGATCACATTTGTTATCAGTCTGCTAGCTGATGTATTTCTACATCGAACTCAGGAGGTGGAAAACGATGAATCGGGATATTCTCACCACTGAGCACAGTAATATCAAAATGGACTCTATCCCCGAGAATAATTCTGCTGGAGTCAAGAACCAACAGAATCAAAAATGGGTGTTTATGCTTCTACGCAGCGCCATGATTGTGGTCATAATGGGAGTATTCTATATCTTGTACGATATTGTCAGCAAAGGAATCAGCGTCATATCCTGGGAGTTTTTAAGCCAATCACCTTCAGCTGGGATGACTGAAGGAGGCATACTTCCAGCTTTGCTGGGGACCGTGTTCGTCACTGGAATCACAGCAGTTACCTCATATCCTTTGGGAATTGGGACAGCCATCTACCTGAATGAATATTCTTCTCAGACTCTATTTACAAGGATCGTGCGATTGTCCATCCGCAATTTAGCCGGTGTTCCGTCTATTGTCTATGGACTTTTTGGAGTGGCCTTGTTTGTCCAGGCACTGTCCTTGAGGGCTTCTATATTGTCAGCTGGACTTACACTGGGACTTTTGACACTGCCTGTAACAATTACCGCTGCGGAGGAAGCGCTGAAAGCTGTTCCGGATTCTTATCGGGAAGGAGCCCTGGCGTTGGGTGCGACCAAATGGCAGGCGATCCGTACCAGTGTTATTCCGGTGGCTGTACCGGGCATGATGACCGGTTTGATCCTAGGGTTGTCCCGCGCCGCCGGAGAAACAGCGCCCATCCTATTTACCGGAGCGGCTTTTTTCCTGCCACGTCTTCCGGATAGCATATTTTCCCGATTTATGGCACTGCCGTATCATTTGTTCATTATGGCGACGCAGCATCATTCTCCAGCTCAGGTGCGTCCGATTGCCTATGGAACAGCCCTTGTGTTGATGATCATTGTATTGGGTATGAATGTTGCAGCCATGTATGTCCGATCCAGCTATAGAAAGAGACAGTACCGGTAAAGGAGGCACGGGTGATGGACAATGTAAAAATGTATGCCAAGAATCTGAATCTGTTTTACGGACAAAAACAAGCACTGAAAAACGTCGCCTTAGACGTGAATGAAAGAGAGATCACCGCATTGATCGGCCCATCCGGATGCGGTAAATCGACTTTCCTGCGCACACTGAACAGACTGAATGATTTGATTGACTCTGCCCGTATTGAGGGGGAAGTTTACTTGGATGGAGCCAACATCTATGAGCGGGGATACGATGTTGTGGCTCTGAGAAAGAAAGTTGGAATGGTCTTTCAAAAACCCAATCCGTTTCCCAGATCCATCTATGAAAATGTGGCGTATGGACCGCGAATCCATGGGCTTCGGGATAAAAGAAAATTAGATGCTATCGTGGAGAAAAGTTTATCAGAAGCGGCGTTGTGGGATGAGGTGAAGGACGATCTTCATCGATCGGCCATGCGACTTTCGGGAGGACAGCAACAGAGACTATGCATAGCCCGGGTTTTGGCAGTTGAACCGGACGTATTGCTGATGGATGAACCCACATCGGCACTGGATCCCATTGCAACACAGCGCATTGAAGATCTGTTGGTGGATCTGAAAGAACATTTCACAATTGTAATCGTGACCCACAACATGCAGCAGGCTGCGAGAATATCGGATACAACAGCATTTTTCCTGTACGGGGAGATCATTGAAATCGGGGAAACAGAAGGTCTGTTTACACATCCGAAGGACCGCAAGACAGATGACTATATTACCGGTCGATTTGGCTAGAATCCATTCAAGATAAGATAACCTCGGCTCGTTAGAAGGAGTTTTCATCTTTTATGCCAATATATTGATTATAAATCCAAATAGTTTTCGTTATCTGTCAGATATGGGTTACTATTCGCGCTGTAGCAAATGGAGGGAGACCAATGACACGAAAATCGTATCAGGAAGAAGTGGAGTCACTGCGGAATGATTTGTTAGGTATGGCCCATTTAGTGGAAAACACAATCATTAAATCCGTAGAATCGTTGGCAAAGAAGGACATAGAGCTGGCAAAAAAAATTGTTGCCGACGACGATATTATTGATGAGATGGAACATGACATAGAGCGAAGATGTTTTCGGCTTTTGGCTCTGCAGCAGCCCATGGCCAGTGATTTACGTGCCATTAGCACAGCATTGAAAATTATTACAGATTTAGAGCGGATCGCTGATCATGCGTCGGATATTGCCAAAGTAACGATTCGGCTGGAAGGACAACCACTCATCAAGCCATTGATTGATATTCCCAGAATGGCTGTGATTGCTGAATCCATGATCCACGACATACTCACCGCTTTTGTGGATCGAAATGATAAGTTAGCCGAAGAGGTATGTACCCGGGATGATGAAGTTGACAATCTGTATTCGCAGATCTTCAGAGAGCTTTTGCTCATCATGATGGAAGACCCTCGCACGATCACTCAGGCAACTTATTTGTTATTTGTAGCTCAATATCTGGAGCGAGTAGCGGATCATGCCACCAATCTGGGTGAATGGGTTATCTATATGGTTACAGGGGAAAGAAAAGAACTGAATGAATAGATTGGATCCGTTAAAAGCAGGCAGATACTATTCTGTCTGCTTTTTTCATGATAAATATGAGCAGAAAAATGGAGGGGTACTACTGTTTCTGTCAAATATAGAATTATTCAGCAGTCGCATCGGTCCATCTCGATTATCCGAATCTTTCTTTTCGAAATTCCAAAGTATGGTGTATGTATTGAAACGATACAGATGATGTGATACGCTGAAGCAAGATTGAAAGAATGGGGGATGGAGGGATATGGATAGACAGATCAATGGTACCGCACTGATCACATCCTATGAAGAACTTCTCGAATACATTCATACATATTGTTTCATGGATTCAATAGATAATGTGTTTTTTACAGGAAACAATATTGGTCATCTCTTGAATCCTCTTGTGAATACACTGGGCGAGGATACCGACATGAGTCATATCTGCATCATGATTCCTTCCCTCACCGCACACGGTACTCTTTTTCGATCCCATGCTGGGCGGGCTGGAGCTCAAATTCGAGTTACGAACCGTGCTGTCCATGATATGATCGTGAAAAAGAATGTTTTCTTTTTGATCTCTTACATTGCATCGAACAACTTGAAATCACCTCTTTTGGGGATTGTATCAACCCAAGGCGACTTATGCAAACAAGCTATGAATTCGGTCCAGGCTATGTGGGAGCGTGGACACCAGTTGAAAAGCAACGGAAACTAATGATGATGGAGGAAACTCATCATGAAGATTGTTATTGTTGGAGCCGGAAAAGTTGGTTATCAGATTGCCGAATCATTATCGGGAGAGTCCCATGATATTGTCGTCATTGATAACAATGAAGATGCATTGCTTCGCGTTCACGATCATCTTGATGTGATGACTATTCTGGCAAACGGCCTCACCGGAACACCACTGAAAGAAATCGGTTTGACGGGAGAGGATATTCTGATTGCTGTCACAGATAGTGACGAAGGAAATATGCTGGCTTGCATGTCAGCTAAGAATCTTGGATGCGGACGTACTATCGCCCGTGTTAGAAAGCTGGAATATGCGCGAGACTTGGCTGTAACAAAGGAACAGATGTCTATTGACCTGATGATTAATCCGGATCTTCTTACTGCCAGTGAGATTACCCGGCTTCTGACATTTTCTCCTGCAGGACAAAGTGAGGATCTGGCTCAGGGTAAAGTGCAAATGGTGGAGCTGCCGGTGGAAGAGACCAATCCATTGATCAATATTCCGCTGCGGGATATTAAGCGATTCAGAGATGTCTTAATTGCAGCCATACTTCGGAATGGAGAAGTTATTATCCCCAAGGGTGAGGATATGCTCAAAAAAGGAGATGACTTTTATCTAGTTGGAAAGAAACAAGATATCCTTGCATTCAGCAAGTATATTGGGAAAAAACCCCGTCGTGCGAGAAATGTTATGATCGTTGGAGGGAGTCGGATTGCCAGTTATCTAGCTCATAATCTGCATCAAATGGGGATCAATGTGAAGATCATAGAGGTTAACGAGGAGAAAGCACGTATCCTTTCTGAAGAATTAGCCCAAACTCTCATCATTGAGGGTGACGGAACGGATGTGGAACTGCTGAAAGCTGAGAACATATCTGCTATGGATGTCTTCGTTGCAGTCACAGGAATTGATGAGGTGAATATTCTCCTCGGCCTGCTTGGGAAAAAGCTGGGGGCAAAGAAAGTGGTCTCCAAAGTCAATCGCATCAGCTATATTCCCCTTGTAGAGCAAATCGGACTGGACGCTCTTGTAACACCTAGCGTCATTACGGCTGCAGAAATTCTACGATTTGTGAGGGGACGGCAAATTCTTTCACTGTTTTTCCTCTCCGGTGGGCAAGCTCAAGTTATGGAGTTTTTCATTCATTCTTCATCGAAGGCCATCAATATCCCTTTGCGAGAGTTGAATATGCCCAAAGAAGCCATAATAACGACTATCGTATCTGATGGGAAAGTTATTATACCTGGCGGGAATGACATTATCCGGGAAAATGATCGTGTGATCGTTTTCTGTAATTCTTCGGAAGTTGAGAAGGTAAACAGTATCTTTATTGATTAGAGACGCGAAAGGAAGGAAGCAGATGGAGTTAGGGATTGTCTTACGAACACTCGGCCTTTTGCTACTCGTTGAAGCTTTTACAATGCTTCCATCCTTAGGACTGGCCATGTATTATGGAGAGAACACCTATGGACTTTTAATCAGCATTCTGATTATTGCTGCAGTTGGTGCAATCATAGTTGCCATCATCAAGCCCAATCGGGAAGCGAAAATCCGTTATCGAGAAGGCTTTCTGATCGTTGGCTTTGGGTGGGTTTTGTTTTCTCTTTTTGGGGCACTTCCGTTCGTGCTGAATGGATCCATACCATCCTTTATCGATGCTGTGTTTGAAACTGCGTCGGGATTCACTACCACTGGAGCAACCATCTTGAGAGATATTGAAAGCTTGCCGAGAAGTTTATTGTTTTGGCGATCGTTCACGCACTGGCTGGGCGGAATGGGGATATTGGTTTTTACCTTGGCGCTGCTACCTGCTTTGGGGATGGGCACTGTGCAGGTTTTCAAAGCGGAAAGCCCTGGACCTACACCCAGTAAATTGGTCCCAAAAGTAGGCCAGACCGCCAAGCTTTTGTATATTATTTATCTAGGTATCAGTTTAGCTGAGTGTTTTTTGCTGAGTATCTCCGGTTTGTCGATTTTTGACGCGTTTACCCATACTTTTGCCACCATGGGAACGGGTGGTTTTTCTACATTGAACGCTTCTGTGGGTGGTTTTCAGAACCCGGCAGTAGAATGGATTATTATTGTGTTTATGTTTTTGGCAGGAGCTAATTTTGCACTTTATTATGGATTTTTCAGCCGTAACATTTTGGGTATCATTCGTGATTCGGAATTTCAATTCTATTTTGCTGTGACTGCGTTGGCATCGGTATTTGTCATTGTTGATACACTGCCGTATTATGGTGGACTCATGGAAGAAGGAATTCGCGGAGCATTGTTTCAGGTTACATCCATCATCACAACCACAGGATTTACTACTCTGGATTATGAAATCTGGCCGAGTTTGAGCAAAACGCTTTTATTTCTACTTATGTTTTTCGGGGGTTCGGCGGGATCCACCGGGGGAGCGATTAAGCAAATCCGTATTCTTTTGGTGCTTAAATACATCAATCGAGAGATCAGTCGGCTGATTCATCCCCGTGCTGTTATACCCATACGAATTGGAGGGAAGGCTGTTCCGGAGAGTGTTGTTCAAAACATTGTTGGATTCGTGCTTCTGTATATTGCTCTGTTCTGTTTCATGAGCTTACTGTTGACAACGCAAGGATTGGATCTCATTAGCAGCACTTCGGCAGTTGCCGCCACAATAGGGAATGTAGGTCCGGGGTTTGGTTTAGTTGGCCCGACTCTAAACTATGCAGGTCTGACGAATTTTGCAAAAATTTTACTCACTTTCAGCATGCTTTTGGGCAGATTGGAGATTTATACCATATTAATTCTATTCACGCCAGCTTTCTGGAGGAAATAGATGTGATATTGGGATTATCCAAGAGCTTTGGAGAGCTATCTACACATAAGATAACAGAAGGTGATTTCACGATCAAATATCTTTATTCTATGAGATATACTCATGATTGGTAAGGTTGCATTTAAGCACGAAAATGGTACAATAGTCAGCAGATACAAAATGTAGGCGCTGAATCTTTTAGAGCGGAGGACCCAATAAATGGGGTGAATCGTCATATGGCGTAGGGCAAACTGGATCAGCCCGAACCCGTCAGCTAACTTCGCAAGCGTTGATGATGACAGGTAAGCACAATATGTATGATGTATTGTGTTTCATTCTCCCTGTGGACATCACAGGGTTTTCTCTTTGACAGATGCACATTGAATGAAAATATGAGGGGTGACCGGGAAGTGAAGCAGGTAGCAGTAATCGGTTTAGGCCGTTTTGGAGCGAGTGTTGTACGTAACCTTAGCAACAGCGGTTGTGAGGTATTGGCCATTGATGCCGACGAAAAACAAGTCAATTCGGTAGCTGAATCGGCCACTTATGCAGTACAGGCGGATGCAACAGATGAGGCAACGTTAAAATCACTTGGGTTGAGAAATTTCGATTATGTAATCGTTGCAATTGGGTCTGACATCCAGGCAAGTGTTATCATTACTTTAACTTTAAAAGAGCTCGGGGTTGAAAATGTCATTGCAAAAGCACAAAACTATACTCACGGGAAAATTCTGGCAAAATCAGGAGCGGACAGAGTGATTTATCCCGAACGTGATATGGGAGCTCGTCTTGCCAAGAGCATAATGACCACTAATTTGGTGGACATTATCGAACTGACTCCAGAATATAGTGTTGTTGAACTAACTGCCCCTGAATTTTTTGCTGGGAGAAGCCTTGCTGAGCTAAACGCTCGTATTAAATATGGTGTCAACATCATAGCCTTAAAAAGAGGTAGTGATATTGTTGTGTCACCTTCTGCAGATGAAATGATCCGGCAGGGCGATGTAATGGTCGTAATCGGTAAAAACTCCGATATTTCAAAATTGGAAGTAAACTGACTCGATTTGGATATAGGAATTAGCAGGGGAGTGTTTGGATGAATTCCTTAGGCACCCGATTTAAGAAGATGAGAATGAAAAAGGGATGCGAAATCGATAAGCTGTCCTACCTGACGAAAATTGATGCTGGAATTTTGGAAAGGGTGGAAGCAGGCGATTTAACTTCTTTAAGTTTGAATGACATAATGATACTGGCTGATACGTTGAATACCAGTTTGGATTATCTCTTAAACGGAATAGAATCTGATTCGGCTGATGATCAAGATGATTTTGAGCTGAATGATTTTTCTTTCTTGCTGCAAGTATTTAACGAAGACATACTTGCTTACATGAGCAAGTATCCGGTTACTCACTGGGCCAATCTGTTTCGCACAATGTGTAAAAACGACATTGGGCCGGATGGAATGTGCAAATTAATTGATGCCGTTGATTCTGTCAAAGCGATTCCGGAGGGTAAGAAAAACGGAAACGACCGTTAAAGCGACTTTCTTTCTAAGAATACGGCATTCAGTGAATCTCTCCGTTTGCCTCAGGGCAGCGGAGATTTCTTTTGTAATTAGTACGTTCAATCCAATCAATATTTCATTTATTCATCACAAGAATTACTAAGAAATTTATGAGTTGCTTTTTATAGTGCTAATATATTTACTTTTTGAAGTAGTATCGGATAAAATCAATGTATGTTTGGAACAGATCGTCTGCTTCAATCTTACTAAGCGTTTTATAAACAATGGTCAGCTGATTTGTTAATTAGTGCTCTATCAAGAGTGAGTATGCATGATTTCTATATGAATAAATGGGGGAGTATTTCATGGACTTTTTCAAGCTTGTGATGATCTTTGCATTCATAATTATTGTGTTGCGGTTTAAAAAACCGCTCTATATGGCCATAGCAGCTGGGGCTGTCGGTACAGTCATTTTGTATCAAATACAGCCGTTGCAGGCAATTCAAATGGCCCTGGCTTCATCGGTCAGTCGTCCCACAATCGTTCTGATATTATCGTTTTACTCCATAACATTTTTACAAAGGATGTTGGAGAAAAGAGGACATTTACTTTTGGCCGAGGCATCTTTGACTGAGCTATTCAATAATCGGAGAATCAATGCCATGATTGCTCCTTTTATCATCGGGCTGTTGCCGTCACCCAGTGCCATTTTGATGGCTGTGCCCATTGTGGACAAAGCAGGAGCTGAATATATTGACCAAGAAGATAAGGCGTTTGTAGCCAGCTATTTTCGACATATATCCGAAGCTTTCTTACCGACATATGCATCCATCATTCTGGCGCTTCAGCTTTCCGGAGTCGATATGGCTGCGTTTGTATTGGCTATGCTGCCAATCATGCTGGTCCTATTTTTCATTGGATACTGGCTGTATGTTCGCAAAATTCCTGTAGATACAGGGGTGCCGGCTGTAAAGCACAAATTGCCATGTTGCCGTAATTTGTGCTGGAGTCTTTGGACCATCGCTTTGACAATCGTATTGATCCTTGTCTACAAACTACCGGTTTACTACGCTGTTCTGCCTGTAGTAATACTAGCAGGCTTTATCAATCGCTTCACACTGAAGGAACTTGGACCCATATTCGTCAGTGCATTCGAAGTCAAGATGATCGGTACTGCAGTCATGGTAATGGTGTTTAAAGACTATTTGGCTTTCACGGGGGTAGTCGGTCGCTTGCCGGATGTATTTGCTACTTTACCTATTCCTACGGTGGTTATTTTTGCATTAATATTTTTCTTTGGAACCATTGTAGCCGGTTCCCAGGCGATTATTGCATTGGGGATGCCGATGGCATTTGCGGCACTGCCGAATGGGGGAGTGGCCTTGATGGTTCTCCTGATGAGCATCACATACATCTCCATGCAAATATCTCCAGCCCATATTTGTCTGGCTATTGTTGTGGAAGCTTTTGATGTCTCATTTCTCAGCCTGGTGAAGAGAACACTGCCGGTTATGGGCATATTCCTCATCGTCGCCACTGCATACAGTTATTTTCTGTGGAATTTCATTTAGTCCAGTGCACGATTTGAAAACTCCTCCCGATTGAATCGGGTAGGGGTTTTTTTATAGCATCTTTGAGAGGAGACAAAGGTGTTATTGGTATTTCGTATTCCTTCTTCAGGTTGTGCGAGATAGTAGCAATATGCACAGTATATATGGATATATATGGTAAACTGCAAGGCAATTGCTATGAGCTGATTAGGAATATGGGCTGATATCTGATACAATAGTAGATGAAGGGAGGTGCCAAAGTGGATATAAAAAAATATGGTGAACAACTGGAAAGAAAAGCGGATGAATGGATTGGTGTTCTTCAGGAAAGAAGAATGGAACTGGAGCAGGAGGATATTAAAGAAGATGTAGCCTATTGCGACAAACAACGTGCGAAGATTAAAGAACTGGAAGACAGAATTGCGGATATTCGGACTAGAACTAAAGCGATCGAAAAATCAGATGAGCACGCAGCGGAGGATCTTAAGAAGGAATTGGATAAGATTATGG
This sequence comes from Candidatus Sumerlaeota bacterium, assembly GCA_040766585.1. Lineage (GTDB taxonomy): Bacteria > Bacillota > SLNR01 > SLNR01 > SLNR01 > JAXGQE01. The sequence continues at coordinate 78,964 of JAXGQE010000007.1, read as the reverse complement.
ATGAATTCCAATGTGATCTTGAGGAAGTAGTGTATTATGAGGAAGAAAAATCAGAGGACAAACGATAGGATACTTTCGTTGGACTGTTGCGATATACGGTTAGGGTAAGTTTTTAGCTGACTGTGTTGAAGTAGAATACAATTCTAAGCTTCGCAGTACATGAGCTGAATTGACTTGTGGATGATAAAAAGCCTTTCTGGGTGTAGCCAGAGGGGTTTTTTAGTTTCTTTTTGTCTAAACGAATACTATGTGACTGTAAAGTTCAAAATGTTTCTGAAAGTTAATTATATAGTTTCGATGCGAAGAATATGATTACGAATCAAAAGATGATTCAACAATCAAACCAAGTCGGACCCAAAAGCCTTGGAAGCGAGGGGGTTAATTTATCACTGAATCAATCAAAATTTATTAGTTAACATAAGATATATTATAGGACATTTTAGTGAAAATTTGAGAGGGCCTGGTTGGGCCTTCACATGGTCATTTGAATGAACTCAGCATTAAGTCCTTCATTGGAACCGAATCTATGGTTTACTTGGTTGTGTATCCCATGTCCATAATCAGATGCGTGCCGTTTACGGCCGATGATTCGTCGGACGCCAGAAAAACTGCTCCAGCTGCAACTTCTTCAGGTGTAATGAGCCGACCACCCGGTTTTTCTTTTTTGATATTGTCTTTCATTGTTTGGAGAATATCTGGATCGGTAACTCCGTTCCAGAACATGGGTGTATCAGCTGCTCCGGGACATAGGCAATTCACTCTGATATTGAATGGAATTCCTTCCAGTGCAATGCTGCGGCTGAATGCAATTATGCCACCTTTTGCAGCGGTGTACGCCGACAGTTGTTCATAACCCACAAAAGCAAGTTCAGATGCAATATTCACTATAGAACCGTGTCGCTTCTTTTTCATAATTGGAAATACTTCTTTGACCATAAGAAATGTGCCAGTGAGATTTATGCTGATTAGTGTATTCCATTCATGCAGAGTTATATCTTCGACATTTTTTTCAAATGATACTGCAGCATTATTGCAAAGAATATCAACTGAATCAAAATGCTTAATAGTTTCAGAAACGATTTGTTCAACATCCGTTGGATCCGACACATCAGCCGCTATGGACAGAATTCTTTTCGGGAAACGCTCTGAAAGTACTTTTGCAGTGATTGACAATTGCTGGGCGTTTCGATCAGCTACCACTAAGTTGGCCCCTTCCTCGGCAAATCGAGTGGCAATTGCTTTTCCCAACCCTTGTGCAGCGCCGGTGATTATCGCAGTTTTTCCATATAATCTCAACGGTATTCCTCCTATGGTAAATCATATTAATCCTAATCATAGACATTTATAAGTCATGAATATGCATCAATGCATCTATTATGGATTATTTCTATTTCTTCGTATCTTCAGCTTCTTATAAACAGATCTTCGGTGAGTCTTTTTTGATTTGGCCTGAACGGGATCTTCAGCGCTAAACGGAATGATCTCATCAATTTCAATTACTGCGTAGTCAATATCCGGCTCAATATCCAGACAGCGACAGCAATTGTCACAGAGCTTTTCAGGGTCCAAATCGCAATATAGACACTTTCCACAGTTGTCACACACTTTGTCTTCCAATACACACATCTTTTTTCCCACGCCATCACTTCCTGTTTGCATATCTTCGTTAAGTATAACAAACAAATGCATTCATCTCAATACTAGATACAGTGAAAGAGCCCATACAGGAATGGGCTCATCGTGATTTACACTTAATACAATATGTATCAATTGAATGAAGATGGCACCAAAAGAACCTGCCCCGCTCTGACAGAACTGCTATCCAACTGATTGAGTTCTTTGATTTCATAGATAGCTTTTCTAATGTCAATACTATCTGAACCAGGAATATTTTCAGCAATAGTCCATAAGGACTGACCTTGCTGCACAGTAATTTCAACAGGCTCATTCCAGTGAGCACTAGCGTTTACATCGGTTTTTTCCGGATACAAAGTAAAAGCTGTGATAGCCAGTACAAAAACGATGAGAAGGTAATAATTCAGCGAGCTGTTTTTTTGTGCAGATCGTCTTATTCTTCTTTTTACAATGCGCCGGTGTTTATCCACATCTTTCCCTCCAAACATTTGTTCGACTGTTATCAGTATAGCACGAACATACGTTCTTAGTCAATCTATTTTTTATATAAATACGAACAAATGTTTGCATGATTAGAAACCTTATGATATACTTGAGTCGTAAATTAGCATTATACTTGATAAAGGCGGTGATTCAATGACTTTACGCGGGCTGACGACTCGACAGCGTTCGATTTTAAGCTACATAAAAAAAGCATTGAAGACCAAAGGTTACCCCTTCTGTCCGTGAGATGGGTGAAGCAGTTGGACTTAAATCCAGTTCGACTGTCCACAGTCATCTGCGCAGACTGGAAGAGTTGGGATACATCCGGAGAGATCCAACAAAACCCCGGGCAATTGAAATAATCGACGAAGAATATAAAGTTCATTATGGTTCACAGCCCACTCAAAATCGAAATGTTGTTTCAGTACCGCTCATTGGGAGGATTACTGCCGGCGAACCCATTCTGGCTACTGAATCCATTGAAGATACCTATCCCCTTCCTTCTGATTTTGTGCGGGGGGAAGAACTTTTCATGCTTTCAGTTCGAGGTGATAGCATGATCGATGACGGAATCCTTGATGGGGATTACGTTATTGTCAATAGACAGAGCAGTGCAAACAATGGGGATATTGTGGTTGCCATGATTGAAGACGAGGCGACTGTGAAGAGATTCTATAAAGAGAACGGCCATTTTAGACTGCAGCCATCCAATGCCTATATGGATCCTATTATCGTTTCGGATATCACTATTCTCGGGAAAGTTGTATCCTTGCTGAGGCGCATTCATTAAACGACAGAAAATCTCAGAATAATAAAAGCATTGAATCTCCCTGAGTCAAAATGGGTTCAATGCTATTTTTTTATGATTTTTGGATGAATCCATGTGAATCCTGTGATGTAGTGCAGGGTGTTTGAACTAAAAAAGCTGGCGAATAAACAGCCCAATCATGGTTATTCCAATAACCAGTTTCAGCAGGGTACCCGTCAGTATGCCAAGGAAAGTACCCCAACCTACCCGTGTAGCATCTTGGCTGGACTTTCCTGAGAACATTTCTCCTGCAATAGCTCCCAAGAGAGGTCCAATGATTATGCCCCATCCTGGCAGAAGAAAAAAACCTGCGATCCCGCCAAAAAAAGCGCCCCAAACACCCTTTTGCGAGGCGCCATATTTTTTTGCACCAACAATCCCAGATAGATAGTCAGCAGCCAGGCCGGCTAATGTAAAAAGCCCCATGATTGCTAGAAAGTTTAATGAAATAGCAGAAAAATCCGTTTGGTAAGCATACAAAACCATTCCTAACAAGATAACTGGAATACCTGGTAACGCAGGAGCCACAACACCGACAAATCCGATTAGCATCAACGTCCATGCGATGAAAAGGATGATATAATGCAACATGGGCACTTCTTCCCTTCTGTTTAATTCTGCATTGTTATTCCATAAGATTCCGACGAATCATCTCTTCCAGAGCATTAATTATAGCAATTTTGCTGTAATGTCTCGAAACTCCGCCTTGTAAATAGACATTGTACGGGGCGCGAATAGGTGCATCTGCACTAAGTTCTATGGAAGATCCCTGTACAAATGTACCTGCTGCCATGATAATCGGATGTTCATAGCCCGGCATGTCCCATGGAACCGGTGAAACATGAGAATCGATGGGAGATGCCGCCTGAAGACCCTGACAGAAGGCGATCACTTTTTCGGCGCTGCCCAGTCGAATAGCTTGTACTATGTCGGTTCGTTTCTCATTATATAAAGGAGATACATCAAATTGCAGCGATGAGAACAGACTGGAGGCAAAAACTGCAGAAGCCATTGCCTCACCCACAACCGTTGGAGCGTAAAACAATCCTTGAATATACAATCGAGTGCCGTTTACATATCCGCCTACTTCTCCTCCGATTCCAGGAGCCGTAAGACGATACGCGGCTGCTTCAACCAGTTCTTTTTTGCCTGCAAGGTATCCGCCAGACGGGGCGAGGCTGCCGCCAGGGTTTTTTATCAAAGACCCAGCTATTAGATCTGCCCCTACAGCGGTGGGTTCTCGAGTATCTGTGAATTCACCGTAGCAATTATCTACAATGCAATATGTTGAGGGGCTTTTCTTTTTGCACAGGGATATTATTTCCTCAATTTCATGGATATGCATTCCGGGGTCCCAGCGATATCCTCGTGATCTTTGGATGAAAACGGCTTTGGGATTGGCAGCCAAAACCTGGGTTATAAGGTCTCGATTAATTCCTGCATCACTTTTCACCTGCACTTCACGATATTCAATGCCAAAATCACGCAGGGAGCCGTTTAACGGACCGGTACCGGCAATAACCTGCTGCAGAGTATCATACGGAGTACCTGTCAAAGAAACGAGCAAATCTCCAGGACGTAGAATTGCAAAAAAAGCCAATGCCAAAGCGTGGGTACCGGATACAATCTGAGGTCGCACCAAAGCATATTCCGCACCAAATATCTCAGAATAGAGCAAATCGAGTTTGCTTCTTCCAAGATCATTGTATCCATAACCTGTAGAAGATGTGAAATCGGTTTCAGATACTTTGCAGCTAGTAAAAACTTGCAGCACCTTGGCAGAATTTGCTGCCACTATTTCACTCTGTTTTTGCAGCTCATGTTCAATCTGCAGCTCCGAAGCTTTAATTATTTTTTCTAGTTTTGAAGTCATGGTATCCTCCAGATGCAATTTAGATGAGATATTGTTCGAAATAATGGAGATCAGCTCTTCGAATGTATGCAGTGATTTCGGTCGTGTTTTCCAGATGAGCTTCCGTCAGGACTTGCCCTCTTTCATACAGGATACCTTTCAGATCACCTCTTGCATACGGAATACGGGCAGAAATAAGGATTCTGTTTTGATCCAGATACGAAGCGATAGCCTCTAGCAATTTGGGTATCCCCTCCCCTGTCTTTGCGGAGATGGGATAACTGTCGGCTATATTATCAGACCACCGATGCACAGGAGTTCCTGGATCCAGTCGATCAACTTTGTTCAATGCAGTGAATGTTTTCTTATCTTCAATCCCAATTTCGCTGAGCACCTGCTGAACGGACTTCATATGCTCAGGATATTTTTCGTGGCTGATATCCACTACATGAAGCAGTACATCCGCCGCCGCAACTTCCTCCAAGGTTGCTCGAAACGCTGCAATGAGATGGTGCGGAAGATTATGAATGAAGCCGACGGTATCCGTTAGAAGTATTTCATGATTTCTTGGTAAACTCACTTTTCGGGTCGTAGGATCCAATGTAGCGAATAACTTATCCTCGGCCAAAACACCAGCCTGGGTCAGATAATTGATCAGTGTTGACTTCCCGGCATTGGTGTAGCCGATCAAAGACACCGTTATCACGGATACATGATTGCGCTGCTTTCGATGTAGTTCTCGCTGCTTTTTCACTAGATTTATCTCACGATTGATTTCATAAATTCGATTACGAATGTGCCGACGATCAGTTTCCAGTTTTGTTTCACCTGGGCCTCGGGTCCCGATTCCCCCTCCCAACCGTGACAAACTTAATCCTTTGCCAGTTAACTGCGGAAGAAGATAATTTAACTGGGCCAGTTCGACTTGAAGTTTCCCCTCTTTAGAACGAGCACGCTGAGCAAAAATATCCAAAATAAGTTCCGTACGATCAATGATTCTACTGTTCGTGATCTCTTGAAGGTTACGTTTTTGTCTAGGGGAAAGTTCATCGGAGAAAATTACTATATCGATATCGTTATCATTGCTGAAAGAGGCGATTTCTTCTGCTTTCCCTTTCCCAATATAAAAGGATACATCGGGGGTATTTCTTTTCTGTACAAAAGTCTGGACTACATGACCTCCTGCAGTTTCGACGAGTTCGGTCATTTCTGCAAGAATGTCTTCAGGCGTCCAATCATACTCCCGATCATTGTCCAATGTAACCAGCACAATTTTTTCGCCTATTGGGTGCTGATATGCAGTTGAATTTTCCATAAATCCTTCACCTCTTTTTGGTATTATACCATATACCGTTGACTGCAGGTAGATTGAAAAATTCAGATCAATACATGATCCAGTTTCGGTTGACCCCATCGTCTGCAGAAGGTTTATGAAAATTGTGTAGAAGTAATTACTGACAGAGATGCTAACAGGAGGTGCTTGCGATTGAATTCGGTTTATCTGGAGATTTTGGTTATCATCATCCTGCTGATGGCAAACGGTGCTTTGGCTGCCGCTGAAATTGCCCTTGTGTCCTCGAAGCGGATTTCACTTCAAAGGCTATATAACAATGGTGATGAGAGAGCTTTGGCAGCCCTGGATCTGATGGACAATCCCAATAAACTTTTTTCCACCATCCAAATTGGGATTACTTCCATAGGGATTGTGTCAGGAGCTTTTGGCGGTGCTACTCTGGCTGTTAAACTGTCGCAGTACTTGTCCCAATCTTCAACTATTGCACCATACTCTTCGGTTATCGGTTATGGATCTGTTGTTTTGATTATCTCATACATGACTTTGATTATCGGTGAGCTGGTTCCGAAACGACTGGCGTATGCAGATCCGGAAGCCATCTCCATATATATGGCTAAAACGCTATCGTTATTAGCTAGGCTCGTATCTCCCTTTGTGAAGATACTGAGTGTATCCACTGAATTGGTAGTCCGGCTTTTTGGCATCAAATCCTATCAATCTCCGGATGTCTCGGAAGAAGAAATTCGCATCATGATTAAACAAGGGGCTGAGTCCGGCATTTTTGAAGAAGTGGAGCATGAACTGGTAGAGCGAGTACTGCGGCTCGATGACCGGAATATCACCAGTATCATGACCCCAACCAGAAACATGGTCGCCATCAATATCCATGATGATCCTTCAGTCAATCTAAAAAAGGTAACGGAAACCAATTTTACCCGATATCCAGTATTGGACGGGTCCTTTGACCGTATTCTGGGTGTTGTTCATGTAAAGGAGTTGCTGCGGGGCTGCTTGTCAGGGGAACCATTTGATCCTGCTAGAAAGCTGGAGAATATCATGGTTTTGGAGGATACGTGCCAAATATTGGACGGACTCATGAAATTCAAGGAATCCAAAGAATCCGTTTCGGCTGTGGTTGATGCTGATGGACGTATTCTTGGGTTCGTGACACTGACAGATTTGGTGAAATCCATTCTGGGGAAAATAGGGGCGTTGGAGCTTGTATCACCTCAGTATGCCATTCAACGAGCAGACGGTTCATGGTTAGTCGAAGGCTCAGCACCCGTTGATAAACTGAAAGACATCATGAAGGTACCGGTTCTTCCCGGTGAAGAAAGAATGCACTATACAACCAGCGCAGGTTTTGTCATGTACTTCTTGGACGGAATTCCCCAGGAAGGAGATTCATTTGAGTGGGAGCAGTGGCGTTTTGAAATCATCGATATGGATGGTTTTCGGATTGATAAGATACTGCTTCATCGAATTCATGGCATGTAAATAGGACACCCAGCATATTTGCCTGGAGTGCCCTTTTTTTCTACTCTTCTTCTTTTTTGCTTTCGGCTGTAAAATTATGGCTGATCGCACGGGAGGGTGTTATGGTTGAGATGGCATGTTTATATACACACTGCTGTTTCCCGTCATTTTCCATGATGATTGTAAAATTGTCAAACCCACGAACGTAGCCCTTCAATTGAAATCCATTCACAAGGTAGACGGTTACAGCTACATTCTCTTTTCGGATTTGATTTAAAAAACTATCCTGTAAATTGATTTGCGGTTTACTCATCCCGATCCCTCCAATTACGATTGTCCCTGACAATACTTATTCTACGGACCAAACTCCAAGTCCTTTAAGATTTCACATACATTTGCATACAAACTGCTTTGTGATTCTGCTCGGTCTGTATAGAACCATACGATGTGCGGATCTCGGCGAAACCATGTGTACTGCCTTTTGGAAAAGCGTCGGGTTTCTCTTTTTATTTCGGATACAGCCTCTTCCAACGAGTACTGACCGGCTAAGTAATTTGTTATCTGCTTATAACCCAGGCTCTGCATAGAATAAAGCGATGGAGAGTAACCCAAAAGGAGCAAATTGCGTACTTCATCGAGCAGGCCTTGACGCATCATTTCATCAACGCGCTTGTCAATTCGTTGGTACAGTCGTTCTCGATCCATCGTTAGCCCAATACGGATCGTGCGGATATCCATTTCAGCTAGATAAGATGGTTTCTTCTTTTGAGCAGATATTGGTGCTCCGGTCGCTTTGTAAACCTCCAAAGCTCGAATCAATCGACGTAAGTCGTTGGGATTAATTCTCTCGGCACTGATGGGATCAAACAAGCGAAGAGCTTGGTAAAGGATATCATTCCCATGTTCTTGTGCGATCCAATCCAGTTGGCGTCGATATACTTCATTCGTATCCGCCGGACCGAACTCATAACCGTCCAAAACCGATTGGATGTACAGACCCGTCCCTCCCACTAAAAGGGGGGTTTTGTTTCTCGCAATAATGTCCTGAATGCAGGTTAACGCTTTTCTTTGGTAATCATGTACGGTAAATACCACATCCGGTGTGACAATATTAATCATATGATGAGGAATCCCTCTCATCTCATCCCCAGTGGGCTTTGCCGTGCCAATGTTCATATGCTTATACACAAGCATTGAGTCAGCAGAGACAATTTCTGCATCCAAAGTGTGAGCCAATTCAATAGCCAGCTTTGATTTTCCTGTGGCCGTCGGGCCTACTATCGCAATCAATGAAGGCATCCTATCCTCTCCCTGTAAAAACTGGTATTACTCCATAGGCAACAGAAGCACCTCTGGAAGACGGTAATTCAAGGAAACCAAGTCGTCGAAATTCATCGCTGCCAGGTCTTTCTTTAAGGACAACAGTTCTTTGTGCAACCCGTATGGCTTGTTGGATATGAGCTTCGGTCAAAGGGTTCCTGTTGGATAAACCTCGAATGCCTGCAATCCCGCTGGAGGTTGTAATGGGATCACGAAACATAGGATCAAAATACACAACATGAAAAGACTGATCCGAAGCTTGTGTCAGAAAATTCAACCCCTCATCATGAATGGGGTGGATTCTTCGCATCGCCTCAATCAAATATGGATGTCCGGGGAAATCGTAAGTGGCTAGTCCGTAGCGGACCAGATGGAATATGGCTTCTTCCGACTCAACGGCTTTCACATACCCTTCTTGTCCCACAACATGACTGGCTACAATGGCATCCGTCCCCATACCCATGGTACAGTCGAGAACCCGTTCCCCTTTTTTTAGTGACATGACCTGAGTCATTCTGTCATGTTTTCCCTGCATCAGATGAGTAATGCGCAATTTTGCCATATTGGGATGAAAATGGACAGCATTCTGTCGATACCATGCATACATCCCTGTGGCTGTGAAAATGAAAAAGGTAGGCTCTGGATCATGCAATGAAGACATTTCGTCCAGAGAGCCAGTACGAGGTGCAAACTGCAACTGATTGCATTTGGCATAATCGATGGCTCTTTCCTGCACGGACTGCCGGGCATTCTGGCTGGTTGTTACTAAGCAATACGCTTTGTTGCCCATTATTGGATCCTCTTGAACATTCGCTCAAATTCGGCCTTTGACAAGCGAAGCAGAGTCGGCCGGCCATGGGGACAGGTAAACGGATTGGCTGATTCCAGCAATTGATCTACCAGTGTAATCATCTCATCCATTGTCATGCGGTCATTTGCTTTTATCGATGCCCGGCATGCTGCCCGAATAATCTGCTCGCGCTTCTCTGTTTGATGAGGTTTTCTCTCTGAAAATTCTGTATCTGCCAAGACAGTTCTGAATAAGTCTGCGGCTGCCGGGATCGGCAAATCTGCAGGAATAGCCCTCAGAAAAACAGTATTTCCGCTGGCGTAATCAAATTCGAATCCAACTTCATGCAGAATATCCTCTGTGTTCTGAGCTATAATCCTTTCTGTGGGTGTCAGGTCGACGGACTCGGGAATCATGAGCTGCTGGGCAGGATTACCGCATTCAGTATTCTGCATCATCTTTTCAAACATGGTGCGCTCTTGGGCGGCATGCTGGTCAACAATCAGTATTTCATCATCTTTTTCTATCAAAATATAAGTGGTAAAAATCTGTCCGATTACTCGGAACAATGGTTCAGAATCAATGGTCTCTCTTGCTGATTTGTCTGGAACCGATGTATTGAGTCCGTTAGCCGTTTCAATTGGCGCTTCTGTCCTGCTTCTATCTACACTGCTTTGAGAATGGACATCCACAGGCGTTTCTGAACTTTGCTTTGGCAGGTAGGGTTCAATTTTTTCTCCCGTATACCTGGGAAAATGTATCCTTTCCTGAGCGGACCGACTATAGACTGATTTCCCGGGGATAAAGACACCGGGAGTCTGAAGCCCAGCTGACAGTTTTGCTTTTATGGAATCACGGACGAACTGAAAAACGATATCCTCGCGATGAAACCGTATCTCCAGTTTAGCGGGATGTACGTTGACATCAATTTTATCAGGCGGTATGGTCAAATCCAGAACACAAATGGGAAAACGATGCAGCGGCAGATAGGTTTCATAGGCAGCCACCACCGCGTCATCCAATAGTTTATTTTTAATCCACCGCCCATTAACATAAGTGCTGATGTGCTTTCTATTGGCTCGATGCATGGGAGGGGGAGCTATCTCACCTTGAATGTGCAGTTGTTCTGATTCGCCTGATGCAGAAACAAACATCATATTTCGCGCGATTTCTGTCCCGTATATGGTGGAGATAACATCCAGGCGGCGTCCATTCCCGCTGGTCTGAATGATCCGTTTACCGTCATTGACCAGCAAAAAAGATATTTTCGGGTAGCCCAGCGCAAACCGTGTCACAGTATCATTGATGGCCAGGTTTTCTGCGGCTTCTGATTTCAAAAACTCTTTTCGTGCCGGTGTATTGAAAAACAGGTCATGGACTGCAATGGAAGTACCGCTTGCGCCGGTACTTATGCCGTCGGCACGGATGATTCCTCCTTCAACTTCGATGGAGTGTCCGGATTCTGCAGCATGCATGAGGCTTTTTATCTCCATCCGGCTTACGGCTGCAATGCTGGCCATGGCTTCGCCTCGGAATCCCAGGGTTATAATGTGCTTCAAATCATAATCTGAGAGGATCTTGCTGGTTGCGTGACGCTGTATGGAAAGACGTAGATCTTCTTCATTCATGCCCGATCCGTTATCAACAACGCGAATCAAAGACAATCCAGCCTTTTCCGTGTGGATTGTAATATGGGTGGCATTTGCATCTATGGCATTTTCTAAGAGTTCTTTAATAACTGAAGCTGGTCGTTCGATCACTTCCCCAGCCGCAATTTTGTTTGCTACATCTTCGGAAAGTATATGGATGGATGGCGAAATTTTCATGGTTGACTCCTTCCTTCGTCGACGAGGCGTCGCTGCCATTCCATTAGCAACTGAAGTGCCTCCAGTGGAGTGGTCCCTTCAATATGTACCTTCCTCAGTTCATCCAGAACCGGATGACTCTCACTGTCAAAGAAGCCAATCTGTGCATGTTTATATTCATCGGAAGATTGTTTCCGAGTCTTTTTGAGGGTTATCTCGTCTCTTTCCTCCAACTTAAAGAGCAGTTCTTTTGCGCGAGTTAGAACAGGAGCAGGAATTCCTGCTAATCGAGCGACCTGAATTCCGTAACTGCGGTCTGCGCCCCCTTCAATGATCTTGTGCAGGAAGATTACCTGCTCTCCTATTTCTCGGACAGCGATTGAGTAATTCTTAACACCTGTCAGTATTTCTTCTAAATCGGTTAGTTCATGATAATGGGTTGCAAACAAGGTTCTGCATTGCAGTTGAGAGTGATTATGAATATGTTCAGTGATTGCCCAGGCTATGGACAGACCATCAAAAGTACTGGTCCCCCTTCCTACTTCATCCAACAGCAATAGACTCTGTGGGGTAGCATACTGCAATATATAGGCCATTTCATTCATTTCCACCATGAACGTGCTTTGCCCTGATGCTAGGTCATCCTGCGCTCCTACTCGGGTAAAAATGCGATCAACCAAACCGATCTCTGCGTAATCAGCCGGAACGAAGGAACCCAACTGAGCCATGAGTACGATCAGTGCTGTCTGCCGCATATAAGTTGATTTCCCTGCCATATTCGGTCCGGTCAGAAGTAGTATAGGGTGAGCATCTCTTTGAATATATGTATCATTTGATACGAATTCACCAGGCGGTAGCATTTGTTCCACCACCGGATGGCGGCCCGACTCGATGCGGATATCCATACCTGCATTGATCGCAGGGCGAGTATAACGATTTCGGACTGCTGCATCGGCCAGAGAACACAGGGCATCAATACAGGCAAGTGTTTCGGCATCCGCAAGAATATTTTTTGCTTTGGCATTAGCCTGATCTCTCATTTCGCAAAAAATATCATATTCCATGGTCTTGAGTCGATCTTCAGCTCCCAATATCTCGGATTCGTATTCCAGCAACTGCTTGGTAGTGTACCGTTCAGCATTGGTCAATGTTTGTTTTCGCTGGTAGTCAGACGGGACTAGGTGAGAATAGCTGTTGGTTACAGTCAGATAATATCCAAATACCCGGTTATATCCGATTTTTAAATTCTTAATCCCGGTGCGGCTTCGTTCATCGGCTTCATATTGGTTAAGCCACGCTTTTCCATGGGTTGCTGCTTCGCGCAGCCGATCCACTTGAGAGTCATAACCGGAACGAATGAGGCCTCCATCTTTTAGCGCCAGGGGGGGTTCTTCAACAAGTGCCAGGTGAATTTGCTGTGCAAGTTCCAGACAGCCGTCAAGCTGCTGCCCCCAGAAATTGAGCAGTGCTGATTCAGTGTCAACCAACAATGATTGGATAGCCGGTATACAATGAAGCGATGACGCCAAGGCATATAGATCCCTTGCATTCGCCTGGCCGCAGGCCGAACGTCCCACGAGTCTTTCCAAGTCGAAGATTTGACTCAGGGCAGTCTGAAGGTCGCTGCGCAGCAGGCTATTATTGACCAATTCTTCTACTCCATCAAGGCGCTGAGTAATATCATTTGCGTTGCAAAGCGGCTGCTCGATCCAATTCCGAAGCAGCCGAGACCCCATGGCTGTCTTTGTGCGATCAAGAATCCACAACAGACTCCCCTTCTTCTTTCTGTCACGAATGGTTTGGGTCAATTCCAGATTGCGTCGGGCATTGGCATCCAGCACCATATAGGAAGCTGTCTCATAGAATTCCAGGTCAGTTATGTGGCACAGTGAGTTTTTCTGAGTATCGAGAACATAGAAATACACGGCAGCAGCGGCTTGTGCCGCTCCCTGATTTTCCCCGATCAGGCTGTATTCTTCCACTGAATCGGGAAAGTGCTTTTCTAGTAACGGGAATGCTCTATCCTTAGAAAAATAGCTATCGTGCCAGAGAGTAATCCGACACCATGAACCGTCTTTCTTCTGTAAATGGGGCCGCAAGCGATCTTCCTGACTGGAAGGAATCAGAATCTCCGCTGGATTAAGACGCGCCAGTTCACTTTCCATGCTTTCCATGGAATCGCTGCGGGTGGTTTGGGTGCATGTGAAAAAGCCTGTTGAAATATCCATGGCTGCAATTCCAATCTGATCTTCCACAATAACAACAGCACATAGGTAATTGTTTTCATTATCACGGAGGAGTCCTGGGTCTAGAATGGTTCCGGGCGTGATGATGCGTGTTACTTCTCTCCGTACAACTCCCTTGGCCTCCTTGGGATCTTCCACCTGATCGCAAATAGCCACTGTATACCCTTTGTCGATAAGCTTTGCAATATAGTTTTCTGCGGCATGATGAGGGACTCCGGCCATAGGCACCCGGTTTCCTTTGCCAGCATCACGGGCTGTCAGGGTGAGATCGATTTCTTTCGAAGCCGTCTGTGCATCTTGAAAGAACATCTCATAAAAGTCACCGAGACGGAAAAACAGAATGCTGTCCGGGTGCTTTTCTTTTATGGCCAGATATTGCTGCATCATAGGAGTATAGCTGCTCATACGATCACCTCCCTAGTGGTCAAATCTCCACTGCTGCACCATGAAGCGTCCATGTCTTCGCTTCCAAGATTGTAGCCACACATGTATCACCGGGTATCAGATTTCGTATTATTTTAGATTTGGGCAGTAATACCAAATGATTGCTGGTCGTGCGTGCTGCCCATACTTCCTGGTTCGTCTTGCTGGGGCCTTCAAGCATGACCTCATAGGTACTTCCGACCATTCCCTGATGAATCTCAAAGCTGATGGTATTTTGCACATCCATCAATTCCTGCAGCCGTTGTTTTTTAACTGCAGTGGCTATCGAGTTATTCATGGCTGCTGCGGCTGTACCGGACCGATGAGAATAAAGAAATGTGTAGGCTGCATCCCATCGAATTTTCTGAACCATATCCATAGTGTCTTTAAAATCTTCATCCGTTTCTCCCGGGAAGCCCACAATGATATCCGTTGTGATGCTGCAGGACGGAATGGTTTTGCGAATACGATGAACAAGCTCTATGTAATCTTCTCGTGAATATTTGCGATTCATTCGCTCCAATATCCGGGTGCTGCCTGATTGTATTGGCAGATGAATATGATTGCAGACATGGCGGGCCTGGGCAATTGTGTCGATTAATTTATCAGACAGATCTTTGGGATGGGATGTCATAAATCGAATACGTTGAATATCAGTTTCTCGATCTATGCGGTTCAGAAGATCTGAAAAGTCGATTTTTTCTTCAAGTCCAAATCCGTATGAATTTACATTCTGGCCGAGTAAAGTTATTTCGCGGATTCCTGAAGCTGCTAAACCATTAATTTCCCGCAAAATATCATTGGGATTGCGGCTTCGCTCTCTGCCCCGCACATAGGGAACTATGCAGTATGTGCAGAAATTATCACATCCGTGCATGATTACCACCCAGGCATGGTGACTGCTCTTTCCAGCTCGGGGCAGGCTGGGAGCCGGAAGATGGTATTCATCTTCCGCAATGAATACTTCGGGATTTTTGCTGTCATGTGCATGACGAATCATATCAGGCAGCTGGTCCATCGAATCAGAACCCAAAATGAAATCCACATGGGGTGCAATTCGACGAATGCGGCTTTCTTCATTTGGTTTTTGCGCCATACAGCCGCAGATGCCAATAATCAAGTTCGGATTTTGTTCTTTCAGAACTTTTAAAGAACCCATTTTACCATAGATTTTGTCTTCTGCACTTTCTCTGACACAGCATGTATTCATGAGAATCACATCGGCGTCTTCGATGGTTGGGTTTGGCTCATATCCCATATCCTGCAGTATTCCAGCCAAAACTTCTGAATCGTGTTCATTCATTTGGCATCCATAGGTAAGAATATGGTAAGTAGGTATTTCATGAATATTACTCAAGACTCATCACCTCATTAGAACAAAGCTGGGAAAAAATATTGAAAAAACAGCTGGTCCACCAGGACCAGAAATCCCAATGCAAATACATAGAAAGAAAAAACCTTCAGGCTGCCTCTTGACAGCAGGCGAAGCATGTAATGAATAGCAAAATACCCTGAAATTGCAGCAGCAATCGTACCGATAATAATGGGTAACAATTCTGTGTTGCTGAATGTAGATTGTCCTACTAAATCCTTTGCCTCAAGCAAATTGGCACCAAGTATGACCGGTATGGAAAGTAAAAATGAAAAACGGGCAGCTTCCGTTCGGTCTAATCCCCGTATCAATGCTCCGGAAATGGTCATTCCTGAGCGCGAAATTGCCGGGAAAATGGAAATTGCCTGCATCAATCCCACAAAGACGGCATCTAGATAGCTCATCTGTGGTATTTGCTTTTTACCATTGGGAAAGCCACCTACCCAATAAAGAATCGCTCCTGTCAACAGGAAACTGATCCCTACCCATTGTCCGCTGGTAAAAACTGTTCGAAAATAGTCGCTGAAGGCAATACCAATGGTCCCGGTAACAGCAGCACCTAGAAATAAGAGGAAAGTGAGTTTGCTGAAAGGTCTCTTAAGGATGGCAATCAGGTCCTTCCAGAGGACTATAAATACAGCAACCAAAGTACCGAAGTGTACAAAAACGGTAAATGACAGCGAAGATTCATAGATGCCAAATAGTCTTTGCAGAAGAACCAAATGACCGGAGCTGCTGACAGGGATGAACTCAGTCAGACCCTGAACAATACCAAGTACGAGTGCTTCAAATAGATTCAAAGTATCAGTCCTCCTGGACACTTAATGATTTACCCAATTATTATATCACTGTTTGGATGATTATCAAAGAAAGCAAGCAAAAGGATGCACCGTAAGAGGTGCACCCATAGGATCTCTGGAATACCTACGTGTTCATTATTTTCAATACGGCTTCTTTCAGAAAAATGGGTGCAATTTCGTAAGAAAACCTTGTATGCAGCCGTTCAGTAAATTTGTGGGCGTCTTTACCAAATGGGCCAATATTAAAAACGGGGATATTCAGCCGAGCCAGATCTTTCAGTGGCAAACTGTATCGATAGCCCCATGTGGGCATGTTGGGCTTCAGCATCTTAATAACATCCTCTGCATCCTGCAGTCCTGTATAGCTCATATCGGAAATCCCTTTATGAAAACGATTTAATCGAAATGGGAAATTGAATTTGTTTTGTGCATATTCACTGAGAAGATTGACCACAGACAAAAGATTTTTTTCAATATCCCTCTCCCCTTTGTTCCGTATATGCGGATAATAGGGTGGTGCAAACGCTACGATCACCATGGGATCCCTATCGGGGCAAAACCGATGGACTTCAGACACAACTTTTAGGGCAAACTCCCTTTCATCAATAGTGGTATGTACTTTCCAGGTATTCATATAATCATTAATATGCAATCTGAACTTCTCACCGTGGGCTTGCAGAGCCATTTCATAAAGTTCAGAGAAAGTATGGACTTTCGGTATCCAGTTAATCACGTGTTCTTTGCTATCGGCTTTTGCTGCAAATCTACTGGCCTCATTCTTCATTTTTTGAATGGCATTGTCAAATGCATCATGCGCTACAGATAGGAGCAGTTCCATGACATCTTTGGGAGAGCGGGTCAATGTAAAAACATTGTAATAGCTCACTGCTGATGTGGGTGTAGATACATTGTACAGTTCTTTCGAATCTTTTGATTTTAAATTGGTGGGAGGCATGGAGAATTCTCCATCAGCTATATCAGCTAAATCAGCATTGACTTCCATCTTTCTTTCAATCTCTGCCGCTAGCAAGTTTGCATTTAATCCCCCAAAGGGATCGGATGCATGGGTTTCTTTGCCCACACAATAGAACATGGGGAGCAGTTTGCCGATTGCTCCGATATAAACATTGTAAGACCCATCATCATTAAAACTTGACGGTTCACTGTTTATCAGTGCGGTATATGTCAGCGATTCTTCATCCATTAACCGAACTAAAAATGGTACAGCAGCCAACATGCCCGCAGAGTTATTTTCCTCATCCGGAACAGATAGAAATAGAATGTGGCCGGGCAATGAGTCAGCACGGCTGCTTAATTCCTCCAGCAGGTTCAACTGAAGGGAAATCCCACATTTCATGTCCATGACTCCTCTGCCGAAAAGCCATTCTCCGGACAAGAGATCAGCACGGGCGGATTCTGGCAAGATACTCGGATTGATGGCTTTCGTTAAATCATGGGGATTCAAAGCCAGTTCCTTATATGCTCCATAATCACTGGTCCCAACAATATCGTGGTGGTTAAGCAGAATAAGTGTCTTATTTGATTTTCCTCGAACTTGTGCTGTGACAAAGAAACGACCATGAGGATCATCCGGTATGGGATGCATAGTAAGCAAAGAAGGGTTGTCTTGATAGTATTTCATTTCTGATAGAATGCTGTGGATTTCTTTTGCCATATTCTTCTCCTCGGAGGTTCCCGAGATGCTGCTGCAGGATACTAGTCTAATTAAGGTTTTCTCAATGTTTTCTGGTGTATTGACCGGCATGGTATCCCCTCCTTCTTAAGAATACTCTCTTCGATTTGAACTTAACAATTTCCTGTTGAAATATATATTTCTTGAAAAAGAAGGAATATGCTTTTCTATCTCGAATAAATAAGGTTAGGTTTAATGCAATGAAGTTAAGCCGATTCCATTTTGAAAAGAGGTGAAACAATGATTAGCAAAGACATGGTTATTAAAGATGTGATTGATAAATATCCGGGTGCTGTACGAGTCTTTTTGAAGCATGGGCTGCGCTGTGTTGGCTGAGGGGGTTCTCTCTTTGAGACAGTCGAGCAGGGTGCTCGCGCTCACGGTATAAAACTGGATGCACTTATGGAAGATCTGAATCAGCTTGCTGCAAGCAACTAACAGCTGAAATCTGGCTTCCCATAGTCTAAACAAAGGAGCTGCAAGTTTTGCAGCTCCTTTATATTGCACCGATGTCTACAGTAAACCGACAGCCAGCTGTTCGTTGTTTCGATATAAGTACATGGACCGATTCAGTACTTTGATTTTCTTGGTTTCCGGATCTTCAGTACCCTGGAGCCGGCACAATCCATCCCTTAGCTGATGAATGTATTCCACAATTTCTGAGGAGATTCTTTCTCCAGGGCAGATAATCGGTATTCCCGGAGGATATGCCATAATGATTTCTGCACTGATTTCTCCGATGGCATCTTCCAGCAGGAGAGATCGTGATTCGCTGTAAAAGGCTTCTCTGGGAGATGTGGCCATTTCCGGAATACCCGGCATGGAAAGCTGCTGCTTTGTGATATGCTGAGCCGGGTAAGCCAATGCCAGATCTTTGACAGATTCGATGAGTTTATTTATTGAATCTTCCGTATCGCCAATTCCGATAATGGCCAGTAAATTATGGAGATCTGCCATTTCAAAAGCAATATGGTGCTTGTTTCGTAGAATGATCTCTGCCTCATAGCCGGTGATTCCAAGACCCCGTACGGAAATAGCGATTTTTGTCGGGTCATACTCATAACATCCTTCTGTTCCTACCAATTCCTCACCGTATACGTAAATTCCAGGGATTTGATTCAATTCATATCTTGCAGTTTCTGAGAGATGGATTACTTTATCGAATATCTCTTTGCCTCTCAAAGCCAATTGCTGTCGAGCTGCATCTAGTGAAGCCATCAATACATACGAAGGGCTGGTTGTTTGAGTCAAGTTGAGTATTTTCTTAACTTTACCTGGATCAACAAATTGATCATTGATCAGCAAGATTGAACTTTGAGTCATGGAGCCACCTAGCTTATGAACGCTGGCAGCACTCATGGCGGCTCCGCATGCCATGGCTGGTTTCGGTAAATCACCATGGAAAGCAAAGTGTGCTCCGTGAGCTTCGTCTGCTATGACAGGTACATTGAATTCACCGGCAATGGATACAATTCTCTCCAGATCACTGGCCATACCGTAATAGGTTGGGTGTATGATGAAAACAGCTTTGGAATCGGGGTGTTCGGAGAGTGCATTATAGATACTCTGCGGGCTCACTCCCTTTGCGATCCCCAGGCGGTGATCTATTTCCGGCTGAACGTATACCGGTACTGCTCCGCTTAGTATGATGCCGCCGATAACCGATTTATGGGCATTTCTAGGAACAATGATTTTATCTCCCGGTTCACATACAGTCATGATCATAGCCTGAATACCGCTTGTGGTACCGTTGACCAGGAAGAAAGCATGATCTGCACCGAAAGCTTCAGCAGCCAGCTTTTCTGCTTCTCGGATCACACCTGTTGGGTGGCAAATACTGTCCAGATCAGCCAATATCGTCAGATCTATGTTCATTACACGATCTCCAACATTCTGAGTAAATTCGGGTAGCCCTTTTCCGTGTTTGTGTGCCGGAACATGAAAAGAAACAGTCTGATCATCAGCATACGCCTTCAACGCTTCAAACAAAGGCATTTTTGCCTGTCTATTCTGGTCCATCATCAATACCACCTCCTTAAAAATTACAATATACATTACACCATAATGATCGAGAAAATGCAATATTAAATTGCAAATATTAATAAAAATATTTGTTATCCGGATCTAATCAAGATAGAATCCTTTATCCTTTGACATGTTCTATTTTCCTCTTGTTTCGCCTATGATCCGAACAAATATGCACAGATACGAAAGAATATTCTGCCCAAATTTGCTGCTTCTGGTTGGAAAACCACCAATATTCGAATATAATAGCCGTATAGTATGCATTCTATTGGAGGGACGCTTTTGAGATCGCTTGAAGACCGGATAAGAAGATCTATTCAAAAAAAAGTAGGGAACGCTATTGGGAAGTTTAACCTGATTGAAGCCGGAGATGTTATCGGGATCGGTCTGTCAGGCGGTAAAGATAGCGTTACCTTATTGAAAATGCTGTCAGCTCTCCAAATTCACTCTCCAGTGCCATTCACTCTGAAGGCTATTACGATCAATATGGGCTGGGGAGTGGAGGAGTCTTTTCTTGTGGATTTGTGTAAGCATCATGGTGTTGAGTTTTACTTGGAGAATACACAGATAGGTGAAATCGTTTTTGAACATAAAAATGTGAAGAGCCCCTGCTCTCTCTGTGCCAACATGAGACGAGGGGCTGTCAATAATGCTGCCAAGAAACTAGGATGCAACAAAGTAGCTTTGGGGCACCATCTGGATGACATGCTGGAAACACTGTTATTGGGGATGTTTTATGAAGGGCGCTTTCATACCTTCTCACCTCGTGTCTATCTGAGCCGTATCGATCTGACCGTGATTCGTCCTTTGATTTTTGTTGAGGAAAGCGAAATCGTACAATTGGCAGAGTTACTCCAGTATCCGAAAGCCCGGTACGATTGCCCTCTGAATGGGTTTACCAAGCGCCAGCGAATGAAAGAACTTATTCAAGAACTTTCTCTCGAGATTCCCGATATCCGTCGAAAGTTGCTTTCTTCCGTGCAGAACATGTCCCTTGACTCAGCGTGGAGTGATATGTGAATTGAAAGGGATGCAAGTATTCAATGGACGGAAACCCCCTCTGCTCACAACGAACCAGAGGGGGTTTTAATTTTGACAAGTATTTAAGTTGGATTAAGTTGGAATTACGCTTTTAGGCCATCCACTGTTTTCTGATCCAGCTTTTTCACAAGCTCTACCAGAAGATTTTTTGTGTGCATATAGTCATCGTAATGCAGGATACTGGTATGGCTGTGAATGTATCGAGTTGGGACACCGATCACAACACTGGGGACTCCCCGGGAGTACATATGGACTTTACCACCATCGGTACCTCCACCCATCATGGCAGAGTACTGATAAGGAATTCCATTCTCTTCTGCTGTGCTGATCACCAAATCCCGTAGCTGAATATTTGGAATCATGGTCGCATCAGCCAGGAGAATCACCGGTCCCTTACCGAGTTTTTCTGTTGGCGGTTCATCTTTTTTCATGCCCGGCATATCTCCGGCAATCGATACTTCCAATGCGATGCAAACATCCGGGTTTACAACTGCTGCCGATGTTTGAGCTCCTCTCAGCCCAACTTCTTCCTGCACTGTTCCTACACCGTATACAGTATTGGGGTGTTCTATGGAATTGAGATCCTTAATGACATCAATGAAAAGAGCTGCACCGACCCTGTCATCCCATGCTTTTGCCATCAAGAATTTTTCATTTCGCATGTGTTCGAAGGGGCTCACTGGAATCACTGGATCCCCCGGACGAATGCCCCATTCTTTCGTAGCTTCTTCTTTGTTGGCAGCGCCAACGTCAATGAACATGTCTTTCTTCTCAACCACTTTTTTTCTTTCTTCCGGAGTCAAAATGTGCGGCGGCTTGGACCCAATCAAACCCACCACATCCCCTTTGGATGTTTTTACAACCACTTTTTGAGCGAGCATTACCTGATCCCACCAGCCACCCAGAGGTATGAATTTTAAATAGCCTTCTTCAGTGATATTGGTTACCATAAATCCAATTTCATCAATATGTCCTGGAATCATAATGCGCGGATTGGGGTTTGTTCCCTCTTTTTTGCAGACGATGCTGCCCAAGTTATCGTGTTCAATTGTGGAATAGGGTTCTGCAAATCTTCGAATAATCTTGCGCACTGCGGTTTCGTACCCGGATACTCCCGGTGCCTCCGTTAGCTCTTGGAACATTTTTTAATCTTTCGGCATCCATTGTCAAATTGTATCTCCTCCTCAGTTTTAGAATATGAAGACAATGATAAACGCAGTCAGGAACATGGCCGCCATAGGAAGTACGGCGTATCGATAGATTTGAGTGTATTCGGTTTGAAAGTACTCATTGGTCAAGATCAAACATAAATGAAGTGGAGAAAAAAAGTAACCGAAAGTTGAACTAATAAAGAGCATGGACAGCAACGGAATGCTCTCCGGTGCTGGTGGAAACAAAGGCAGCAATATGGGGAGAATAATAGCAATTGCTGCCATGGAAGAACCTGTTGCCAGCGCAACAAACATGGGCAGGATGATGATCAGGACAGAAAGAGGAACTCCTACTGACACCAGGTTTGTAACAATGTTGATTACAAACCCTGAGTCCTGAACAACTTCTTTAAAAACCATGACACCAACGATCGCCATGGCAATCTTGATGTCCAGGCCCTTGATCAGGTATTTCTTTATTTCACTGAATGAATAAATGCGATTAATCAATAGAGCTGATCCTACACCGACAATCAACGACGCCGGGTACGGCCATTGAAGTGCCAGGACCAAGAGCAGGCTGATCATAATGGGGGCTGTGCTGGTAAAGAAATCCTTAATATTTGAATTACCTGGATTTGATATTCCCTGCGTCGTAGAGTCCGCTGTGGTCCCATTAACCAAAGCAGGTTGATCATTTTGGTAACCCAAGAGGAGTACAATGGATGTTCCCAAGGCAACCAGACTGGCAGGTAGATTGAACTTGATCAGACTGTAAATACTGATGCCACCGATGGCTGCCAAAGAAATCAGACTCGTAGACATCGGATACGCAGGGAACCAAACATGCCGAAAAAGCATATTAATAGCGGCCTTTTTTGCAGGGACAAAGTTCAGATCGTCACCTAGTTCATCGATCATGGGGGCTGAAATCACTGCGGCGCCAGGGACTGAAACCAGTCCGATCAGGCCAGGAATTAGTCCAATAATTGCTTTTTTGCTCCGGAATAGACCTTGTAAAGAATCCACCATTCTCTGCAAGCTACCGGTTTCTTTTAACACATATCCTAAAATGCCTAGCAGTACAACTGTTGCCAGGAGTGTAACTGCAGTAGGTTCAGACAGTGCATTGAAGCTGGTAACAGCAAAATCAGCAGGAGACATATTGGCCATCAGCGCTAAAAGAGCAGAACCAATCAGAAGACAATACCCCAGTGCGATTTTCATACGAAGCAGCCCCAGTATGGCTGCGAATGTAATCAGGATGCAAAAGACTTCCATCATTTCGAATCACCTTTCTCTTCGTGCAATCCGGAATTCCGGATCTATCTCTATCTCTTCCTTCAATCGTTTCAAATCCAGTACAACCTGGTAAGGAACTCGGACATCCCCAACCATGGCGTTGGACTTATACATCGGTCCATGAGAATCTGAACCCCCGGTATAGATTAAACCGAAGTATTGGGCCAAATCCAGATAATGGGCTCTCTTGTCGTCATTATGCTCCGGATGGAATACCTCCAACCCAAGGAGGCCTTCTGCGATCATATCCGGAATGAGATGGTCAGCGCCTGCTGTCCCCGGGTGGGCAAATACAGGGATGCCTTTAGATTCTCGAATCACACGGACAGCTTCCATAGGCGTCATTTTGTATCTTGGGACAAAAGCAGGCCGTCCCCGGCCGATAAACTGTCTAAACGCGTCCGTGGGAGTTCGGACATACCCTTTTTTATACAACGCCTGAGCAATATGAGGTCTACTGACCAGACTGAATCCAACTAGCTGCATGACATCATCCATATCAATGGCAAGTCCTAGGGATTGGAGTTTTTGGACCATTTGGGAGGCTCTCAGATATCGGGCATTACGAAGATACATGAGTTTTTCCTCCAAAGCGGATGACTGATAATCCAGCAGGTAGCCCAACACATGAACCCCTTTGCCACGATAGTCCGTATTGATCTCAATACCAGGGATCACTTCAATCGCAAATGTTCTCCCGGCTCGGAGCGCAGGACGGATACCCTCGACAGAATCATGGTCCGTGATTGACACTGCCCGAAGACCTGCCAGTGACGCCTCTCTGACAGCCTCATGAGGGGTTAATAACCCATCCGATGCGGTTGTATGAACATGGAGGTCAACATCCATTTCGAATTTCCCGCCTTATCTTAGCTTTGGTATTGCTCCACCAGATGAAACAGGGTTCTCACAGCAACTCCCGTTGCACCTTTGCCGATATAGGGTAGGTCTTTGTCAGTCCAGACCGTACCGGCAATATCCAAATGAATCCACGGCAGATCTCCGTTGAAAGAACCGATGAACATACCCGCCGTTATGGCTCCAGCCGGCCGACCTCCGATATTCTTAAGATCGGCTGTATCACTCTTCAGATATTCCCTATACTCTTCGAAGATAGGAAGCCTCCAGCACTTTTCGCCGCTGATCGTAGCTGCATTGTCCAATTTACGGCTGAACTCATCATGATTCGAGACATAACCGGATGATTCGTGCCCGAGTGCCACGACGACAGATCCTGTCAATGTAGCTACATCGATGATTCGGCTTGCTCCTAATTCTTTGGCATAATAGACAGCGTCTGCTAAAATCAGGCGACCTTCTGCGTCTGTGTTGAGAATCTCGATGGTTTTACCTGATAATGATGTGACAACATCGCCGGGTTTTTGCGCAGAACCGCTGGGCATATTCTCAGCAAGAGGCGCGATGGCCAGGACATTGGCATGGAGCTTCATTTTTGCAATGGCGCCGATAGCACCCAAAACAGCAGCTGCTCCTCCCATATCATCCTTCATCATATGCATTCCATCAGCCGGTTTTATGGAAATTCCACCGCTGTCAAATGTCATCCCTTTGCCGACTATGGCCGTAATATCATTGTTATCAGGTGCTCCTGAATACTGTATGATGACCATGTGCGGCTCTTCGCAGCTACCTTTACCAACTCCAACAATGGCATTCATCCCCAACTCTTCCAATTGCTTTCGATTCATAACCTGACAGGAAAGTCCCAAATCATCAGCCAAGGATTTAGCCTGCTGAGCCAGAATAGATGGGGTCATGCGATTGGCCGGTGTGGAAACTAATCGGCGAGTCATATTGGTCATTTCTGCGAGGATCCGACCTTTTTGAATTCCTTCTTCCATTTCCTTTATCTTGGCTTCGTCATTTTCTGCAATCACAAATTGAAGAATTTCATGATTGTTTTCCTTGTCTGTTTTCAGTTCATTGTAGGAAAAATTGGCTAATAAAGCACCCTCTGTTAAGCATCGAGCTGCTTCGGACATGCTAAGCCCACCGATACCGGCTCCGTGAACTATGCTGACAACTTTGCCGGCTTTTGCTTTTCGTGCAGCTTTAATGGAGGAACCGGCTGCCTGGCGTACTCGATCCAAAGTAAAGTCCTCTGCTTTTCCTAGTCCAACTACGATAACCCGTTTTGCAGGAATTTTCCCTACTGTATGGATGACAATGGTCTGATTCAACTTTCCAGAGATTTCTTTGGATTCAATTAACTCAGAAATCATTCCAGTCAAAGCACGATCTACTACTCCTGTCGCACCATGGGGGTTTTTGACTCCTTCAAAAAGATTGACGATCAACGCATCACATTCGATTTCTAATAGATCGGCTTGAATCCACTCAATATTCATTCTTGCTCTCCTCCTCTGTATTCGACTCGGCTTACTTTAAAACATTCTTCATAATCCGCAGGAAATTTCCGCCCAGAATTTTTTGGATATCCGTGTTGGAGTAACCGCGGTCTATGAGAACTTGTGTGATGAGCGGCATTCTGGCAACATCGTCCAGCCCATCGGGCGTTGACGGTATTCCATCGAAATCAGATCCCAACCCAACATGGTCCGGCCCTACCAGCTGGACTATGTAATCGATATGGTCGACCAGGCGATACACATCTGCCTGTTCTGGATGTATAAATGGCGGAGCAAAATTCATCCCCATAACGCCGCCGTTTTTGGCCAAAGCCAAGATCTGATCATCTTTGAGGTTGCGTACATGAGGGCATTTGGTATAGGCATTGGAATGGGAAGCAATGATTGGCTTATCAGATATTTCTACAACATCCCAAAAACTCTTCTCATTTAGATGGGATACATCGACGATCATTCCCAGATGATTCATTTCTTTGATTACCTGATGTCCGAATGCAGTAAGTCCACCATTGGATGTTTTTTCTCCCACACCTTCTGCGATATCATTGCGTTCATTCCAGGTAAGGCCGATTGCTCGAACGCCCAATCTGTACAATGTATATAATACATCCAGATCGCCGGATATGGCTTCCCCGCCTTCGATAGAAAGAACAGCAGCAATCTTATGATGTGATATTGCATCTTCGATATCATTGTAACGCAATACAGGGGCAATATAGTCCGCGTTGGCTGTTATCTCTTTGTAGAAACGAGAAATCATTTGCAGAGTTCGCTTTAAAGATCTTTCGGGCTTATAGGCTGGTTCAATAAAAGCAGCAAAAATCTGAACGTTGATACCTCCCTCAATCATACGAGGAATATCTACATGACTAATCGTATTTTTCTCTTTTAAGTTGAATATTTTCCCATTGACCAGTTCCAGCAATGTGTCCACATGTCCATCCACAACGATACTTTGGCTGTGAAGGCGGAGGGCATCATTACTGATCATATATTGTGTCTTTTGCTTGGATTCTTCTGTCATCATTAATACTCACGCTCCCTCAAATATATCTGGATCTAGAGATAAATAAAAGCCTGTTTATCCATGACGATAAACAGGCTAATCCATGACTCATTTTTTATCTGGGCTCTACAATGAGCTTAATAGCTGTTCGTTCTTCCCCGTCAATTAGAATGTCAGTAAAGGCAGGTATGCAAATCAAATCCATTCCGCTTGGAGCAACAAACCCGCGTGCAATTGCTATTGCTTTGACTGCTTGGTTGAGGGCACCAGCCCCGATTGCCTGAAGCTCTGCACTACCTTTTTCTCTGAGTACACCTGCGAGCGCTCCAGCAACAGAATTGGGACTGGACTTAGCTGAAACCTTCAGCACGTCCATATTCATTACCTCCCTGACTGTATTGAATTTTTCTTCTATTTTCCAGTATTCGCTAATACTGCAATATCTCCTCTTTTCTCATTCAATTGACAAAAAATTTGTCATTTTGCTATTAATCCGGCAAAATTTCATAAATTCTTTCAATGGATGTAGCCTGCCCCGATACGATATCCAGTTCAATCACCACAGCAGACAGGACCATGGGTCCTCCGGCTACGGAGAATCGAGTCGGCATCTGCGTCAGGAATTTCTGGATAACCAAATCCTTATCCACACCGATTACAGAATTGATCGGACCGGTCATTCCTACATCTGTAATATATGCAGTCCCTTCGGGCAAAACCCGCTCGTCGGCTGTTTGAACATGGGTATGGGTTCCTATAACTGCAGACACTTTGCCATCGAGATACCAACCCATCGCTACTTTTTCTGATGTAGCTTCCGCATGAAAGTCCACCAGTATTGCTTCTGTATCCTTCTTCAATTCATCGATGCATGAGTCTGCAGTTTTGAAAGGACAATCAAGGTCATTCATAAAAACACGCCCGGAAATATTCGCAATCCCTATCAATCCGAAATCCTTCACCTGAAACAATCCGATGCCACGTCCAGGGGGGTTCCCAGGATAATTGGCCGGACGGAGGATACGATCTTCTCGATCGATAAAATCCATGACTTCTTTCTTATCCCACACATGATTTCCCATAGTTAGGACATCAATACCGAGAGCCATTAAATCTCTATAGATTGCTTCCGTAATCCCAATGCCACCTGCAGCATTTTCGCCGTTGGCAACCGTAAAATCAACACGGTAGTTGATCTTTATCTTATCCAGCATTGCTTTAACTGCAGTTCGGCCGGGTTGTCCCACGATATCCCCGATCATCAATATTCGCATATTTTACACCTCGTTACTTATTAAAAACCAGCAACCGTCCTTCTTCTCGATAGGCAATGAAATTTCTGTCTTTGGATCCGCCTTGCAGATCATGCAACATGGAATCAATGATTTCTTCTTGAATTTGCATATCTTCATCCACCAGAGAATCGTTCCGGTCCATTACCAGATTATCACGGAAGGCGTCTTCAAAGAGCATAACCAATAGAGATATCTCTTCTTGTGATAAACTGGTCACATTTCTGGTTAACTCAAAGCGGGTCACATCATGTATACTTTGACAGTCCAATTCAAAATGAACATCATCCATCCCATTTGAACCGTGAAAAGCCTCCAGACTGTTTTCAATTCTTTGTTTAAAATCGTCTATCCACCTGCTATCGTACACATGATTGGCTAAAAAGCTAAATCGGAGGATATCCTTCTCATTGTCGTAATTCAGTGAACTGATCTGGGGATATCTGATCAGTATCGAAACCAACAAACTAATTTCATTGTTATAATTCTCTTTCTCCTGCAGCAAGCGGTTGATTATCATGATCAGCCCCCCTATTCATGGACAGAATTTATAGTCGTTCACTTCGTCATTGCCATATCTTTTCCTGCTTTACACTGAACCAATAAAAACGACTTCTTGCGAAGTCGTTTATTGTCTGGATTTTGGGATTTACTTAGCATAATCCACAGCTCGTGTCTCGCGAATAACCATCACCTTTATCTGCCCCGGGTATTCCATATCTTCTTCGATTCGTTTAACAATATCTCGAGCGACGCGTACAGCCGATGCATCATCAATTTTGTCGGGCTTCACCATGATCCTTACTTCTCTACCTGCTTGGATGGCAAATACTTTTTCTACCCCATCAAATGAATCAGCAATTTGTTCGAGTTTCTCGAGTCTTTTGATATACGATTCAAGCGTTTCACGTCTGGCTCCGGGACGAGCCGCTGAAATTGCATCAGCAGCCTGAACCAAAACGGCTTCTATGGTTTCGGCTTCAATATCCCCATGATGAGCGGCTATGGCATGAGTAATCTCTGTGCTTTCCTTGTACTTTCGTGCCAACTCTTCACCAATGGTTACATGATTCCCTTCGACTTCATGGTCCACCGCTTTACCAATGTCATGGAGCAGTCCGGCTCTTTTCGCCAGATCTTCTCTAACACCTAGTTCTGCAGCCATTACTTTGGCTAAATGGGCCACCTCAATAGAGTGCTTCAACACATTTTGACCGTAACTGGTGCGAAATTTCAGTCTCCCGAGTAGTTTAACCAATTCAGGATGGAGTCCGTGAACGCCGGCTTCAAAAGTAGCCTGTTCACCTTCTTCCCGGATCTGGACTTCGACTTCCTTCTTGGATTTCTCTACCATCTCTTCAATCCGAGCTGGATGAATCCGACCGTCTGAAATCAGCTTTTCAAGAGTAAGTCGTGCAATCTCTCTTCGTATGGGATCAAATCCGGATATAATGACAGCTTCCGGGGTATCATCAATGATCAAATCGATGCCAGTCAGCGTTTCAAAGGTTCGAATATTTCTTCCTTCCCGCCCGATTATTCTGCCTTTCATCTCGTCATTGGGCAGTTCAACCACTGACACAGTTGTTTCGACAGCATGATCGGCAGCACATCGTTGAATGGCTAGAGAAATGATATTTTTGGCCTTCTTTTCACCCTCTTCTTTCGCCTTCGATTCGATATCTTTGATCAAGATCGCTGCTTCATGTTTGATCTCTTCTTCAATGTTTGAGAGCAGCAGTACTCTGGCGTCTTCTGACGTCAGTCCGGAAAGTCTTTCGAGTTCAGCGACTTGCTTTTCTTTCAAATCATTGATGGATTCGCGGATTCGATCAATTTCCTGATCTTTCTTTGCGATACTCTCTTCTTTTTTCTCTAAATTCTCAACCTTTTTGTCCAGTGATTCTTCTTTTTGAACGAGTCTTCGTTCTACTCGCTGAAGTTCACTTCTTCTTTCTCTGACTTCTTTATCAAGGTCGTTACGTGCTTTATGAACTTCTTCTTTTGCCTCTAAGATCGCTTCTCGCTTGATTGCTTCAGCATCTTTTCCGGCTTCATCCAAAATTTTTCGAGCGTTGACTTCTGCGGATTGAATTTTCGCTTCAGCCAACATTTTTCGAAGAATGTATCCGATGATGAACGCAACCGGTACGAGAGCGCCTACATACAGTATAAAATTTGGATTGTCTGTAATACGATTTCACCTCCTGATTAAGAACTGTTTATTATCGCTAAGTGGAGAGTCCCGTTTATCCAAAATAGAGCCTTCTGGCTCAGAGTACCGAGTAATGCGATGCCACAAAGGCTTGCGGCAGATACTCTTCTTACAATTTTATAACTTTTCTTCATTTGTGTCAAGATTGCAATCTTCTAAGACCCTTCCAGCTTTATCGCAGATGTCAATGATATGAGACTCGCTCATTTTTTGAAACGATCCTGAAGCTTACAATTGATCCATACAAATCACTCTTTTAGCGGTTAGCAGCAGTTGTATTGATCTTTTTTTTCAGGTTCTGGGCTTGATTTATTGACTTTGGGTGATGGTCTGTGAAACTGAATGGATGACTCGAACAATAATGGTATCAGAAAAGCCTTTCCTCTTTAGATGGCCATAGATTTGTTTAATCAGTTTGTTTGGATCTGCTCCCCCGCTTTTCTGCCACTGGAATACTTTCTTTTCACTGAGATTTAACGCGATGTTCAATTCATCTTCTTCATCATGATCTGCATTGACAGCAGAAATAGCAATTTCGGATGGGATTCCTTTGGCTTGCAGTTGGGAACGTAAAAGTCCTTTACCAGTTTTCGATGTTCTTCTCTTACTTTCCACGAATCTTTGTGCGTAACCATAATCATCCAAATATCCAAGGTCACGAAAATGTTCTATTGTTTCAGAGATATCTTCAGGATCGTATCCATTTTGAAGCAGTTTATCACGGAGTTCAAGCTCCGTGTGCTGTCTTTTGGCCAGCAGTTTCAATGCAAATTTTTGAACAGGCTGAATTTTTCTCATCCTTTGCATTCACCCCAATCGAAAAGGGAAGGATACTCCTTCCCCTGGTCCTTTAGCTGTCCGTTTCATCTTCGTCAGATGATTTTCCTTTGACTGTTCCCAGGCTAAGTGCCTCACGGATCCGGGATTCAATTTCCTGGCTGAGTTCCGGCCTCTGTTTGAGCACTTCCTTGACATTTTCACGTCCTTGTCCCAACCGTTCATCTTTGTATGAATACCAAGCTCCGCTTTTATCTACGATATCCAACTCTACTCCAATGTCCACAAGACTACCCTCCCGGGAAATTCCCTGCCCATAGATGATATCGAACTCGGCCTGCTTGAACGGCGGAGCAATTTTATTCTTTACTACTTTAATTCTTGTACGGTTTCCGACCATATCATTTCCAGACTTTATTGTTTCAATTCTGCGTACTTCCATCCGTATAGATGCATAAAACTTCAATGCTCGACCGCCCGGTGTCGTTTCCGGATTACCAAACATAACACCAACTTTTTCACGCAATTGATTGATAAAAATTGCTGAAGTATGGGATTTGCTGATGGCGCCAGACAACTTTCTCAGCGCCTGGGACATTAAACGAGCCTGTAGCCCCACATGGGCATCTCCCATATCTCCTTCCAGTTCGGCGCGCGGAACAAGGGCTGCTACTGAATCTATGACAACCACATCCACGGCACCGCTGCGTACCAAGGCTTCGGCAATTTCCAGCGCCTGTTCCCCTGTATCGGGTTGAGATATTAGCAGGTTGTCAATATCGACCCCAAGATTTTTAGCATATTTCGGATCCAGTGCGTGTTCGGCATCGATGAAAGCAGCAATTCCTCCCAGTTTTTGCGCTTCTGCGATTACATGCAAAGCCACTGTAGTCTTACCGGATGATTCAGGGCCAAAAATCTCGATTACTCTACCGCGTGGAATTCCTCCCACTCCCAAAGCAATATCAATTGCCAACGAGCCGGTCGGTATGGTTTCAACATTCATTGCGGCAGATGCTTCTCCCAGTTTCATAACAGAACCTTTACCAAATTGCTTTTCAATCTGAGACAAGGCCATTTCAAGCGCTTTACGCTTTTCGGTCATCTCAATTCCCCTTTCCCCATTATCAGAAAGCTCCAACAATAACATCTGATATCATTATAACAGAAGAACATATGTTTGCCTAGATCCAAATCACAAATGCCGATGGAGATGAAAAGATTGAATCGTTTTGTACTGGGGTCCTTTTGCAGTCAGTGTACTTTCCATCAAGAATATGGACTCTACCGGTATATGAGAATGATCAATGTCTGGAGTATTATCTGGTTTCAGCGAAGAACCCTTTTTTGAGTAGCTTTCTTTTCTGCGAGCCAATGTAATATGGGGATGAAAACGGACTTTATCATCCGTAGCTGAGACTAGGCATTCATGATATGTATCTGCCACCAACTCATGAAGCTTGGTTAGCTGCTCAGCCCCTTTTGAAATGCCCACCCAGAGAACTCGTGGATTGTCAGTATCGGGAAAAGCCCCCAATTGACCTAAAGTAATGGTAAAGGAGTCAAAAGTCGATACTTTCTGAGAAAGATTCGAAGAAAAGACATTCATCACTTTTCTATCTTGCTCTCCGCAAAAATACAATGTCAAGTGCAGCAAGTCTTTTTGAACCCATCGGTAGCAATCAGTTTGAGCGGCAAGACCATTTTGAATTTGGTTGATTCCTTCTTTCACACTTTTTGGAAGTGCAATTGCCACAAAAAATCGTCCTGAAATATTGTTCATATTCTGCAACCGGCAAGATAGTTCCATACCATTCGAAGAGCGTGATGAGCCGCTCGATTACGAATGCTGGCTCGAGTACCTGAAAAGTACTGGATTTGAGTTTGTTCAAAGTCCTCCGTTGAAATGCCAAAACACACGTAACCTACCGGTTTTTCCGGAGAACCGCCGTCGGGACCTGCAATGCCCGTAACCGAAACACCAATATTGGTATGGCTCATTTTTCGAGCACCTCGTGCCATTTGTATTGCAGTCTCTGTGCTTACAGCCCCGAAAGCAGCAATAGTATCCTTATCGACACCCAGCAGTTCTATCTTTGATTGATTGGAGTAGCAGACATATCCTCTTTCAAAATAGGCAGAACTTCCAGGAATGGATGTCAGACGAGCAGCCACCATCCCCCCCGTACAAGATTCTGCCAGTGAGATTGTCCAAGATTTATCGGATAGAATACTACCGATTACAGATTCAAGTGAATCTTCATTAATACCGTAAATGTATTGGCCGATTTTTTCACGCACTCGCTCTTCCAATGAATAGATCATTTCGTCTGCAGTCTCTTCGTTGTCAGCTTTGGCTGTAATTCGAAATGTTACTTCACTGCCGGCCAGAGGAGCGATGGTTGGATTGGTTTGCTCCTTGATGATGTCTTCTATGGCCTCCTCAGCGGCCGACTCCCCGATCCCGCAGAGTTTCAGAACTCTGGATTTAATCACATAGTGCTGATTCCCCAGCTTTTGCTGAAGATATGGGATGACGGTTTCAACCATCATTGGGCGCAGCTCGCGCGGCGGTCCGGGCAGAATCACAATTACCTTCTGTCCTTTTTCAATAATGACACCGGGTGCAGTCCCGTTGGGGTTGGGAATGATCTTGCTGCCTTGAGGGAATACAGCCTGTTTTTTGTTATTCTGAGGCATTGTCCCTCCCCGGCGAGTAAACAGGGATTCCAGATGGACAAGCTCCTTTTCGTCCAGAATCATGGGCAACTGCATTTCGCTGGCAATGGTTTCTTTCGTTAAATCGTCCATGGTTGGGCCTAGCCCTCCGCTTGTGAATATCACATCCGACCGTTCATAAGACTGACGAAATACCTTGCGCAGACGTTCGCTGTTATCCCCCACTGTGGTGTGGTAATACATGTCGATGCCAAGCGGAGCGATCAGCTCAGAGATAATCTGGGCGTCCACATTGGCAATTTGTCCCAAGAGTAATTCCGTTCCCACGGAGATTATTTCTGCAATCATTGTTTCACTCTCCTGTTCTATCAGAAACAATATGTCCAAATAAATCATAAGCATCTGCATGGTCAATATGTACCTTGGCAAACTGCCCCACGATGAGCCCGTTCCCTTGAATATAGACTTGCCCGTCTACTTCGGGGGCATCCCTGTAACTTCGGCCTGCATAAGGGTACATTTCGTTTTCTGTTTTTTCCTCAACCAGAATAGTCATGGTTCGGCTGATCCATTGACGATTTCCACCGGTCGAAATTATCTCCTGGCACGCCAGTGCACGCTGATATCGCTCTGCTTTAATATCTTCAGCTACTTGTCCCGGCATATTCGCAGCAGGAGTACCTTCTTCCTGGGAGTAATGAAAGAATCCGGCACGATCCAGCTGAATCTCTTGAAGAAATTCCAGCAATTCATTAAACTGCTGGTCCGTTTCCCCTGGAAATCCGACGATGAACGAGCTCCGAATGGCTATGTCCGAGATAGTATCTCGTAAAGTGTGAACCAATCGAATCATATCTTCTCTTCGATCGCGGCGGTTCATCTTTCTCAAGATCTCGTTGCATCCATGCTGCATGGGTATATCCAGATATGGAACAACCACACGGCTATTTGCCAATACGTCAATTAAACTCCGGGTTATCCCGTGAGGATATGTATACAAAAGCCGTATCCACTTCCCTTGAGCCAGGGGTTCGATTCCCGACAGTAGGGATGCCAATGCATCATCCTCAGCTTTGTCCAATCCGTATTGAGTCAGATCCTGCGCTACAAGAATAAGCTCTTGGGCCCCAGCTGCCAGCTTTGATCTTACTTCCTCATAGATGGATTCAGCTGAACGACTGCGCAGCGGACCGCGTAGTACAGGAATGATGCAGTACGAACATCGATTGTTGCAGCCTTCTGCGATTTTAATGTAAGAAAGATGGCGCGGCGTCAGGCGGCCATTGATATTTTGCAGGAGAACTGAGTCCTCCACCAAATTGTATGGGCTGTCAGTGACACCAGTACGGATCAATTTCGTGATGGCTTGCCCAATGGAATGAAAATCACTGGTGCCAAGAAAGATATCAATTTCTGGTATTTCTTTTGCCAGCTCTTGGGCATATCGCTGTACAAGGCATCCGGTTACAACGAATATTTGACAGCGGCCGTACTTTTTATATTCAAGAAGCTGAAGAATTGTATCAATTGATTCCCGCTTAGCTGGTTCAATAAAGCCGCAGGTATTGACTATAATGATGTCAGCATCTTCTGGGTTTTCAGAATAGACAAAGGACTGTTCTTCCAGCTGCTGCAGCATAAACTCAGAATCTACCAGATTCTTGGCACAGCCCAAAGATAATAAAGAAAACTTCATACCGACTCCTCCTGGGCAACTTCATGATGATGAATCGACGCTGACTATGGCTTCCGGCTGCCTATTACGAAAACAGAGCACTTCTTGAAATCCTGCCAATGCAGCAAACTGGTAAGCTCGCTGAATATCGCAACCGACTAACTCCGGATGATGGGCATCGCTACCCACTGTAACTCCAACAATCCCGCACTTGTGCAAATCAGACAGTAAATCCAAGCTGGGCGAGGGAAATGGTTGTCCTTTTCTCCAGTTACCCGTGTTGATCTCTACAGCGGTTTTGGTATCGGAAAATGCAGCCAAGACGGAATCCCAAATCCTATGATGGGCAGTATATATTTGCTGTCCATAGATCGGGTAGCCAAAGCGTTTGTATAAATCCAAATGTGCAAGGGCGTCGAAGAGCCCGCTGTGAAGCGCTTCAATTACCCGATGATAATATATTTCGCATAGTTCTTCTGGATTATAATGCCGATATAGAATACGGCAGTCTTCCGGTACAGCGATGGAATACCCATCCAGGCTGTGAACGGCACCCAGAACGAAATCCAACGGTATACCATCGATCAATTCAGCAATCGTATTTTCAATTGCCGGATGATAGTCAATTTCAACACCTGAGAAAATTTGCAGCTCAGATGGATCTGCCAGCAGTTTGGCATCCTCGATGGATTGATAGTAGTAATCAAGCCACCTTTTGGATATGGGTTGTATAATGCCTTTACAACGAATAAACCCATCCAGTGAAATCCGCTCGGGTACCAGATTCACATGAGTGGTAAAGCATATCTGTGCTATTCCCTTTTTAATTGCACTACGACAATAATCTGCAATGCTTCCAAATGAATCAATCGAAAAATCTGGGTGAATATGAAAATCAACAATCATCTGTGACCTCTCTTCTTTCCGGAAGGGTGGAACGTTTTTCGAGCCGGATCCGTGGATTTGAGTTTCTTTTGATTTTTTTCCTTGTTTTTTTTATCATCTTCAGCAGCAGGTGGAACCAGTGATTTTCGATCACGTCCTATTAGATCCGCCCTGCCTGCAATTTTCAATGCTTTTCGGACTAAATCATGATTTTTCGGCATGTAATACTGCATGAGAGCACGCTGCAGCGATCGTTCTTCTTCGGATTTCGGAACATACACGGATTCTCCTGTAAGTGGATTTATTTCTGTATAGTACATAGCTGTCGATAGTGTCCCGGGTGTTGGAGTAAAGTCCTGCACCTGTTCCGGGAAACACTGGATATCTCTCATGTATTCTGATAGCTGGACTGCATCCTGGAGTGTGGATCCAGGATGGCTGGCAATAAAATAAGGAATAATGTACTGTTGTTTTCCCATTCCTTCATTCATATGGCGAAATTCTCGAACAAAATCGGAAAATACGGATATTTCCGGTTTATGCATCAGATCGGTAACAGCTTTGCTGGCATGCTCTGGAGCTACTTTCAGCTGGCCGCTTATATGGTACTCGCAGAGACTGCTGAAGTACCGCTGGGAATCATCTTCCTTCATTAGATCAAAGCGTATCCCCGATCGTATAAATACCTTACGAATGCCTGGAATCTTGCGAATTTCTTCCAAAACTTCAAGAGATGGCGTATGATCTGTATTCAGACTGGGGCATGGCTTTGGGTATAGGCAGGACTCTTTTTTACAGCCGTTTCTCTCACTGCCTCCTGTGCTGCAGCCCAACCCATACATATTGGCTGTTGGGCCTCCTACATCATGAATGATTCCTTTAAAATCAGGGTGCTTCGATAGCACAATCGCTTCCTGAACAATTGATTCTTTACTTCGACTTTGGATGGTATGACCTTGATGGAAATGAATTGCGCAAAAAGAACAAGCCCCAAAACAACCCCTGTGAGTTGTGATACTGAACTGTACTTCCGATAGTGCCGGCACTCCTCCCATTGGATCATACACAGGATGACTTTTCCGAGTGTAGGGCAGCCCGTACACCCAATCCATTTCAGCCGTTGAGAGAGGAGCTGGCGGAGGATTTTGAACAACATAGGAACTGCCTTGATGCTGTACCACAGGAAGGCCGTTCAGATAATCATTTTCATCCGACTGCTTGCGAAATGCAGTAGCAAATTTTCGTCGATCTTTTTTTATATCATCGTATCCGGGAATGATCGTACAGTTATCCAGATGAGATAACTCGTTGGTGCGATAAAGCACCCCAGGCAATTTTCTGATCTCATCTTCCGGGGCGTTTTCTGCTAAATAACGAGCTAACTGAATCATGGTCATTTCGGCCATGCCAAACACCAGATAATCCGCTTTTGCATCTATTAAGATCGATCTGCGAATATCGTCATTCCAGTAATCGTAATGGACCAGCCTGCGTAAACTAGCTTCCAAACCCCCGATTATGACAGGAACATCCTTAAACGCTTCACGAGCGCGGGATGTATAGGTGATTGTTGCACGGTCCGGACGAAGTCCTGCTTTTTTTCCCGGAGAATAATCGTCCTCTTTTCTTCTTTTTTTGGATGCCGTAAAATGATTCACCATGGAGTCCATATTCCCCGCTGTAATCAAAAAGGCATAACGCGGTCTGCCCAGCCTTTTGAAATCATCGGCATTATGCCAATTGGGCTGCGCCAATATTCCAACACGGTATCCCTGATCTTCCAAAATTCGCCCGATGATGGCAGCACCGAAACTTGGATGATCCACATAGGCATCTCCTGTGATTAGGACGAAATCAACATACTCCCATCCTCTTTGCATCATATCTTCTCGACCTATCGGTAAAAATTTCATGAGATGCTCCTCCCAAAATAGGGAAAGCCGACCGCAAGATCGGCTTCCTTTGCATTCGAATCTCTCTCAAGGTTGGGTCTGGATGGTATAATTTTTTACTCCGCCGCTTTGACCGCTGACTGGGAGAAGTTCTTCAAATAAGTAGATATCAATTCCTCCAGAATTTCCGGCACGCAGCTGGATTTTGCTTACAGCGGTAAGCTCCAGCACATCACCGGGGGCCATGGTTTGTGACTCGGGCTCGTTATCATCGATCTGTGCCCTTAACCAGCATGTTTGATTGGCTTCGATACGCAAATCAATCTGCTCTGCATCTACATTGACAGACGCGAACCCACTGGAATCCTCAACAATGGTAACCTGGGGGACCTCAGGCTCAGGGGTATCATCGTCTCCCGGATCTATAGGGTCATCGTTCTGGTCATCCGGCTCAGGTAAAGGGAGATTTTTCAAGATTATATTCTGGTATACATAAGTAATCAGCAGCAAGCAAATGATGACAATAGCAATAATCTGAACTGATTTCCGGATGGATGGACCCCTATCACTGCGTCCATTGATGGAATGCTTGTCACTTCTTTTCGGCATTGAGCTATTGACATTGAAACCCTGATTCGAGCTTTTATCTCTGGGATACAGAGACTGCTCGACAGAATCATTGGCGTTTTGGCTGGAGCTGTCCTGGGATGGTATCTGGCTGACCATTTCACTGGGATTAAGATTCAGCAGTTTTGAGTATGTTTTAATGAACCCCTTCAAATATACTTCTCCGGGGATCAGCCCGAAATCACCTGCTTCGATTGCTTGAATGTATCTGGAACTGATTTTGGTTTCCTGAACCACATGGTCAATGGTAAGACCCAGCTCTTCCCGCCGGATTCTTAATTGAGTTCCCAGCTGTTTTTCTTGCTCCATCAATTTCCCTCCCGCTATATCGTCTGCAAAACCGGGGGAACCAAAAATGTTTTCGACACGCGCAGCCAAGATCCCTTTATTGAGGATATGAACGAATATTGATCGACGGAAAGAAGTTTCATGCCCGAATAGTCCCTTCAAAACCATATGAATTTGATTTTTGTCCAATAAATCGAATAGAAAGTCTATGACGATATTTCCGAACGAAGGTATTTTTTTGGAAATTCAAAGCGTGCGGTCATCAAAGGATCCACGACCTGGCAGATTCGAAGATTACCCACTGTGCTCATTAACATACCGGCATCTTCCACCGTCATATGCTGAATCTGCGTTAACCATGCAGCCATATTCTCTGTGGCCGTCTTGCACGCTTCATCCAGTGTTGGCGCAGATGCTATGGTCATCCATTTTTTTCTATCTTCCAGCATAGGCAGCGGCCAGGTTGTATTCTTAATAACATCCACTTGTACATCGACCTCGCCGCTGATTTCAATTCCGCAGATCAATATCTCACCATCACCCATCAAAGCGTGTAAATCGCCTAAGGCCAGCAGTCCGCCCGGATGGAAAACCGGTAAATATATGGTTGCACCCTTTTTGATCTTCTTACAATCCATGTTTCCACCGTGTAGACCGGGTGTTCCGCATGGAATATTGTCCTTTTCTGGGGCTGTACCAATCACTCCGATCATGGGATCGATCGGTAGCTCAATACCATCACAAAAAGAGGCAGTACCTGAATGTACAGGAATTATTTTGGTTGTGGACTCGCAAAAGTGGGATCCCAACAAACCCATTTGGGGAACTGTAACCATGACGCCCTGTTTGGCTACACGGATATCCAGTATTTTTACTGCCAGCATGTCTCCTGGTTCTGCTTCGTCCACATGAACCGGTCCTGTTGCCGGATTGATGCGGTCCCAACCAATTTTGTGAAACCGGTCATCCTGTGTGCATATTTGTTCACTGAAGCAATCAAAGGTTTGGAATGTCAACAAATCCCCGGATGAAACCCATGCAGCTGGTGAGTGATTTTTGCTCATTGAATAGACCACATGATCACTGGAGATGGTTTTCAATTGTCTCACCGCCTTATTTTTTATCCAACCAATAGCGTGCAATATCTTCGCAGGTAGCAAACCAAACATCGTCATGGTCTTTGATAAATGTCAGAAGAGAGTCAAGCATCTTAATTCTGTGATAACGGCCGATAACCTGGGGGTGCATGGTTAGGACAAAGCAACCTTGATTATCATAGTACCCCTTAAACTCGTCTTTCCATATGTTCAGTACTTTTTCCGGATCGGATAAGCCGACGCGATAACGCGGATTGAAGTTGAACAGAAAATATGGAGCATCATCCAATATCCATTCAACTGGGATCTCTACCATGGGCTTTCTTTCCGGACCGGCATTGATTAAGTAGGGCCGCTCATCGGCCATCATACTGCTGTCATACAGAAAACCGAAGTCACTTAAAAGTTCCAAGGAATGATTGCTTAAATCCCACGCTGGTGAGCGGTACCCAACCGGTCGGATTCCAAGCACCTCATCAATCGCTTTTAGCCCCATCTCCAAGACTTCTTTTTCTTCATCATATTCTTTGGTTACAGGGGTTTCATGATAGAAACCGTGATGCCCTATCTCATGGCCTCTTTTGTGAATTTCCTTGACGATTTCGGGATATTTCTCCACTGTATATCCCGGTACAAAAAAAGTAGCGGGCAATTGATGTTTTTCCAGAAGATCCAAGATCCGGGGAACAGCCACAAAAGCAGCATATTCTCCCCTCGATGTGGGGGTCGGGGTTGTCTCTTTTCCACCATTGAACCACAACGTTTCTGCATCAAAATCAAAACAAAGAGCGACTGCACATTGCTTCTCTTTCGGCCAAAATGCCTGCATTTAGTACTCCTCCTTTATTTTTCTTAATTGATGGGGGTTTATGGCACGAGCCAGCCGAGGGTTTTTCACCAAGGCTCTTCTCACTATTCGATCGCAGGCAGCCTGCCCTTCCCGAATAATCTCAGCTTCTGAGATCCCCACAGTTTTTTTATCGCGAATCAAAAACTTACCAGCAACCATGACATGGTCAATATCCCCTTCGGAAGCTGCGTAGACAATTGTATTCTTGATATTGTAATGGGGAGTCAATCGAGGATTACACAGATTTATTGCGATCAGATCAGCTTCTTTGCCAACTTCTAAAGAACCAAGCTTAGATCCCAGGCCAAAAGCGCTGGGCCCGTTCACTGTAGCCATACGAAGAACCGATTCTGTCGGCAGGGCAGACGGATCATGGTAGCGTACTTTCTGGAGCATAGTGGCCAGTCTCATTTCCTCCATCATATTATGATCATCGTTTTCTGCCACATAATCAGTACCAAGACAAACATTGATCCCTAAGGCCAGCATCTCATCAACTGGAGCAATATCTCCTGTGAAGCCATGGGTGCTGGGACAATACAAAACATGGCTACCGCCATCTTTTAATACACGAATATCCTCATTATCTGTATAGATACAGTGAGCAGCACTGAGACGCGGACCCAGTAAATCGTTATTATTCAAATACTGAATCGAGCTGGTTTGATGCCGACTGCGAATGATATCCACTTCATGGCGGGTTTGAGCTACATGCATATGATAATAGGTGTCGTGCTCTTCGCAGAAAGCTTTGACTTGCCGCAGGGTATCCTGGGTTACGGTGTCCGGCCCGTGAGGGGCAAGGACGGGTGTTATCAAAGGATTTCTGCTGTGCCATCTTTCCCAAAACAAGATCCCTTTTTCCAGTGAATCCGGGGTCGAAAAAGGACCGCCCTGATCCATAATAGTCTCTCCAACTACTCCACGTATTCCAATGGAAGAAATCCCATCTGCGATTGCATCCATAAAAAAGTAATGGTCGCAAACACAGGTAATTCCCGCTTTCAGCGCTTCTATTGCACCCAACCGAGAAAGATGATAACAGTCTTCTGCAGCAAACGAAGTCTCCATGGGCCATATAATATCATATAAGACATTTTCCTGATCATGGACAATCCCTCGGAATGGGACCATGGCAATGTGGGTATGTGAGTTAAAGAATCCAGGCATAATTACTTTGTCGGTCATATTGATTACTTCTGCATCTATACAGCTGGCAAGATCCGGGGAAGATTGACCCAAATAGTCAATCAGCCCGTCTTTCACAACCATACAACCATTGGGAATGATCGTATCTGCATTATCCATGCAAACAATCCACGCATTGACGAAAACAGTTACCCCACATCCATCCCCCCATTCCAACAGTAATCTACTTCGCTTTGGTTCAGTTTTTCCCTTCCTTAAAAAAAAAGAGGGTGCATTTCACCCTCTTTTCGATTGTTATTTGGCAAAACAGATTTCACCGTCTATGATGGTCATCAGCACCTGAATATCTTTGATGGCATCGGGTTCAATCTGCCAAGGATCCTGATTAAGAACCACATAGTCAGCCAAATACTCCGGTTTGATCTGCCCTTTATAGCTTTCTTCGAATGATCCAAAGGCTCCATCTCGAGTGTACAGCGCTACCGCTTCATCAACAGATAGTTTTTCTTGCGGCATCCAGCTAATGCCGGGTCTCGAATAGACAGCTCGTGTTACTGCAGCATGGATGCCCAGGATAGGATCCAGCGGCTCAACCGGGCAATCCGATCCACCAACTGCCGGGATTCCTGCATCCAAAATCGTCTTCCAGGCACATGCCTGAGTGGATCGCTCTTCTCCCAAGCGTTTTTCCAGCCAGCCGCCGTCTGTAGTGAGGAATTTTGGCTGGATATCAGCAATGATCCCAAGCTCTATTGATTTCTCAAGTATCTCATTATTAATGATTTCATAATGGATGATTCTATGGCGGCTGTCGTCCCGGGGATGCATTTTTTGTGCATACTCCAGAGCTTCTAAAGTAGACACGATCGCTGCATCTCCAATGGCGTGAACACCAATTTGCATGCCGGCAGCATGTGCCTTTGCTGCAACTTCATTCAATGTATTCTGAGAATGAACCAAAATCCCGCATGTATCGGGTTTATCGGTATAAGGGTCCATCAATGCTGCGGTGCGGGCACCCAGAGAACCGTCCTGGAAGAGTTTTAGGGGACCGATTTTAACTTTAGTATCTCCTACACCGGTTATGTTGCCTGTTTCCAATGCTTCATCGAGAAATCTGCCAGCGACCAGCAGGTATGCACGTACGGCTGGTTTAGCATCTTCCCAGATGCTCCGGTAAAGTTCTATGCACTTTTGAAGACTTCCGGCAGCCTGCACATCATCGGTTGTAACTGCCGTTACTCCTGCCTGAATGGCTTTCTGCATCGCTTTGGAAAGTGCTAATTTCAAATCAGCAAAATCATAGGGCGGGATCAGACTTGCGGCAATATTCATTGCCTCTTCGTGCAGAATCCCATTGGGTTCATTTCCTTCGCCCTCTTTTTCGATGACTCCAGTTCCCGGATTGGGCGTTTCTGCACATATCCCGGCTATTTCAAGACCCCGGCTGTTGACTACTGCAGCATGACCGCAGATCCTTCGAGCAAACACCGGATGAGATGTCGTTGCTTGATCAAGATCATAACGATTAAAATATCGATCTTCGATATAGTCGTTTTGGTCCCACCCTCTGCATAGAATCCACTTTCCGTCTTCGGTTTCCGATGCTCTTTCCTTGATTCTTTCGATAACCTGGTCAATGCTGGTTATCCCGGACAGGTCCACTTCAATCAGAGAAATACCGTATCCCAAAAGATGCAGGTGATTGTCGGAAAAACCGGGCAGCATCGTTTTTCCATGCAAATCTATGACCTCAGTAGACTGGCCGATATAGTCGGAGCCTTCTTTCATATCTCCCACGAAAATCGTTTTCCCGTCTTTACAGGCTACGCAAACTGCCTCGGGCTGGTCATTATTCATTGTTTTTACATGGGCATTGATAAATACTCGATCTGCAAATTGATTCATGAAAAACACCTCCACATTATTATTCACTGCTAGACCGTTTCGGTGTTTTCAGGCAGTGCATAGAAAAAAGAAAACGACACGCAAGGGTATGCTGTCGCACTAGACAATGCACATAAACCCCTCCTTCTTCCCACACCTGTAAGATAGTGCTCCACTGAACAAATCGGGAATATTCAGTGACAGTCTGATACTTGTTCAATAACAGCCCAACCGTCGAAATGAGGCGTTCAGACGGTTTCGGCGGAACTACCTTTCGCAAACCTTCATCGCTGCTCTGCTTCGGTTTGTTACTGATTG
The DNA here is from genome assembly GCA_040766585.1 of Candidatus Sumerlaeota bacterium. Taxonomy (GTDB): domain Bacteria; phylum Bacillota; class SLNR01; order SLNR01; family SLNR01; genus JAXGQE01. The sequence continues at coordinate 34,421 of JAXGQE010000007.1, read as the reverse complement.
GTTCCGCGCCTCTAGCTCACCATTACAGAAGTTGAGGTGATAGTATATTATTTCTACTCATCATATCGAATTTCATACCGGTTGTCAAACAAAACTATTTCATTATGTAGTTATTCTGTGATAATGTCATGTTGAATTTATTCTGATAAAATGTCACCTATGAGAAGGGAGATATTCAACATGACTCAACAAGAAGTCGAAAAACTTCGGGTCATTAACCAAACGATTGATAAAGTAATTACCATCAAAACAGCGGCTGAGATGTTGGGCCTCAGTGAACGACAAGTGCTCCGTTTAAAAGGAGGGTTTTGAACCACGGACCGTCGTTTCTCATCCATAAAAATCGAGGTCGAGCACCCGCACACGCTGTTTCTGATCCGCTTTGCACACACATAGTCTCTCTCAAACAGACTAAGTATCCATCGGCCAATTTTGCTCATTTCCACGAGCTTTTAGCGGAGATGGAAGAGATCCATGTGAGTTATCCCACCGTTTACCGCACGCTAGCTCAGGCGGGGATTAAAAGCCCCAAAATTCATCGCCAGAAAAAGGCACACCATCGTCGTAAAAGACAGAGCCAGGCAGGCATTCTGGTTCAAATGGATGCTTCCCCTTTTGCCTGGATTCCCAATGAAAAGCCCATCACATTGCATGGGGCAATTGATGATGCCACTGGGGCCATCTTAGGGCTGCATTTTTCGGAAAATGAGTGTCTGCATGGCTACTTTCAGGTGATGAATCAACTTCTCAAAGAATATGGCCGTCCGGCGAAATTGTACTGTGACCGCCACACCATCTTCTTTTCTCCGAAGGATACGGCTGTCTCTCTAGAAGATCAGCTTCAAGGAGTCACTGAGCCTTTGACCCAATTCGGACGGGCCATGCAAGAGCTTGGCATTCAGATGATCAAAGCCCGCTCCCCTCAAGCCAAGGGCCGTATCGAACGGCTCTGGAACACCCTGCAAAGTCGATTGCCGGTGATGTTTGAACTCAGTGGCATTACTTCCTGGAACAAGCCAATGCCTTCTTACCGGAAATGATCCGCCATTTTAACCTTCGATTTGCGGTGGTTCCGCAAGACTCCTCCCGGCTTTTCGCCCGGTGGATTCTTCTTGTGATCTCACTACGGTGCTTTGTATCAAACATACCCGTACTCTCATCGACCAGGGCGCTTTTTCGTACCAGGGTCTGTATTATCAGTTAATGCAGCACCATAAACCCGTTCAAGCCATGCCGAAGGCCAAAGTGACCGTCTTGGATCATCCGCTTCAAGGAATCCGCTGCATCTACAAAGATGCGCTTTTCCAGACCGCCATTCTGGATCAAAGGCCTAAGAAAATGGATCTGGTTGAAAAATCAACCGCCCTGAAAATGGGGTCCCCTCCATCGGCCGATCATCCCTGGCGAAAAAGTGCTAAAAACCCTGTCCCCCTTTATGGCTTCATGAGAGATGCTGAAATGCTCGCCATGTTGGATGATCTGTTTAGCTCCGTCCGTCCATGGGCATAGAGGATTTGCTTCAGACTGTCAAGGGCGAGCGGTCTTATTCGCTTGTGTACCCTTGACAGTCCCCTGTGATTGTCCATCCTGTTTTTAGGTGCCTGTCCCATCAGGCACCTGCCTTCCGGCCAGGACAGGGGGTGGGGACAGCGTCCCCACAAATTCTTCAACTCTTTCTTGACTTATTCAAGGTGACATTTTCTCAGAATAATCTCGTCTCTTTTAGGTGACATTATCTCAGACTATTGACAACAAAACTATTTCATTACGGCGCCTTCATGGGCTTGGCTTACGAGTCGAGCATACCGTCCAAGAAGTCCAGATTGTTGCACATGTGAACGGGCAGGCAGTTGTTTTATCCTTGTTCGAATTTCCTCATCTGTAAGTTCCACATGGAGGATCCTGTTGGGAATGTCGATAGTGATTATATCCCCGTCCTGCACAATGGCAATGGGACCATTTACTGCTGCTTCCGGCGATATATGGCCCACAGCAGGACCACGAGTTGCCCCGGAAAAGCGGCCATCTGTGACAATAGCAACCTCTTCGCCCATTCCTTTACCCATAACAGCGGCAGTTGCTCCCAGCATCTCACGCATGCCCGGTCCACCGGAAGGCCCTTCATTTCGAATCACAATCACATCGCCTTTTTTAACCATCCCATCGTAAATTGCAGCAACGGCGTCCTCCTCGCATTCAAAGGTTGCTGCGGGTCCTGTAAAGCAATACAAGTCTTTGGCTATCCCAGACTGTTTGACAACGGCACCATCCGGGGCGAGATTTCCCCGAAGTACTGCAATGCCACCTTCGGCCCGGTAGGCATGTTCCAGGTCTCGAATTACATCACTGTTATGAACGGCAGCCCGATCCATATGCATGCCTACCGTGTCGGAGGTAACGGTCAGAGCTTCCCTTTCCATTTTGGAGCCCAGCACTTTAGCTAAAGCATACACGCCCCCTGCTCGATCTAAATCCAGCATATAGTGAGGTCCCAAGCTAGCAATCTGAGGAGTGTCACGACTAATCCGGTCAATGTCATCCAATGAAAATGGGACTCCAAGCTCATACGCCAATGCCAGCATATGAAGAGTCAAATTGGTTGAGCCGCCAACTGCTGTTCCGACACGAACTGCATTCTGAAGCGCGGCAGGCGTTAAAATATCTGATACACGGATATTTTCAGCGACGAGTTTCATGACTGCTTTCCCGGATTCTCTGGCAATCCTGCCCTTTTCAGGAGAAATAGCCAAGGATGTTCCGCACCCGGGCAGTGACATACCCATCCCTTCTGTCATGATAGCCATGGTATTGGCAGTGCCCAACTGTGAACACGAACCTGCTCCAGGACATGTAAACTGTTCAATTTCTTCCAGTTCCTGCAGACATATTTTGCCGCTCTTATACTGACTGACCATCTCATACGGATTGTGGCTGAAAGGCCCTTGTGGATGAAAGAAACCCCTCGGCAAACTAGCCCCTCCAGTGACCATAACTGTCGGGATATTCAGACGCGCTGCAGCCATCAGCATACCCGGAATGATCTTATCGCAGGATGCCAGCATCACCATGCCGTCAAATCCGTGGGCCCGAATCATTAACTCCACCGTATCTGCAATTATGTCTCTGCTGATGAGCGGCATTCTCATGCCGTCGTGGTCCATGGCGATACCATCGCAGATTGCGATTGTATTGAATTCCAGAGGGGTGCCACCAGCAGCCCAAATGGATGCTTTGACCTGTTCAGATAATTGCTGTAGATGATAGTGCCCCGGGACAATTTCATTCCAGGAATTAACCACCGCGATCATCGGTTGGCTTAATTCCGTTTTACCTAGGCCGGCTGCCTGGAAAAAACTTCTCTGCGGTGTACGATCAATACCGCCCAATACATTCTGGCTCCGTTCTTTTAAACCCATAATCATCGCCCCTTTGACTTATAAATGAAAAAGCCGGGCAGTCTTCTCTGCCCGGCTTGGGTATCAAAAGCAGAGATAGTAAATCAGTTCCTTGACCAATGCTTTCAAATCTTTAATGTAGACAAATTCATCAGAACCATGGGCATTGCTGTTGGATCGGCCTGCGCCAACCATAACGATATCATCGGTGTCCAATACTCTTTGGACAAACGACATATCCGTAGAACCGGCTACACCATAGCGGGTGAAATCTTCTTCCTTATACCCTTGCACTAATTTTTTGGCTTCTTTCATTTTTTTGCCGTGGGGTGTATCCGGATTATATCGGGCTGCAGGATACGAATGCTGGACTTTGATCTCTACATCCAGCGCCTTGCTGTTCTTTTTCCCTTTTTCTATGGCTTCATAGATCTCAGACATAACATCTTCAAAGGACTCTTCTGGAATATATCGACGATTGATAATGAGGGTACATTCAGCCGGTACTATATTGGACTTGGTTCCGCCGTGAATGACATCCAAGTTAAACATGGGGGACATTTTGCGAGATGAACGGTCCGACCGCACCGGCCCATCCACTGCCGATTCCCGGATCTCAACCTTCTTTTTCAGTTCCATCAATTCATTCATAATGGGAATCATCTCTTCAACCGCATTGACTCCAAGATAATTCATTCCTGAATGACAGCTCTTTCCTTTCGTGGTAACATAAATGTCTGCTGAACCTGCGGAGGCCAATGATTCCCGGGGTTCCTGGCTGCCGTCCAGGCACACTACATGCCCCTTGAGATATCCATTTTTGGCAAGGTGGTATACACCGGGATAGAAACCGATCTCTTCGTCGGTGCATAATACGCAAATGGGGTCGTAAAGCAAAGGTAATTCCATATCCTTAATGTATTTTAGTGCCATCGCCAATGCAACAATGGCTCCTTTCATATCTGCAGAACCCCTGCCGTATATCTTACCGTCGCGGATTTCTGACCCAAACGGATCCACGGTCCATTTATCGTCTACGGGTACTGTATCGATGTGCCCATAGATGGTCACTGGTTCCTTCCCTGTATCCATTTTTGCAACCAAATTCACTCGATCTCCATCTAAACCCGGTGTAGGAATCTCTTTCCACAGTTCTTCAGGAACAATGACTTTTTCGATACTTAATCCAGCCGATTCAAAATACGGAATGAATTCATCAATTACCTTTTCGTAATTGTGGCCCGGAGGTACGTTGTTATCAATGGCAATCACCCTGCGAAACAGATCCAGCATTTCTTCCTCGTGGGCTTCTACATGATCAAATACTTTCTGCAATTCCATGTGGACCCCTCCTTTATGATTATGAAACGAGTCTGCCCTTGATAATGTCCAGCATTTTTTTCATAATTTCCGTTTCCAGTTCGATTATGCGCTTTTGATCCGGATTCTCTGTTTGTATTACTTCACGGTTAAATTCTTCCATGAGACGATAGAATGCAGCGATATCGGACGACTTATCAGCAGCGGCAGGTTCTGTCTTCTTCTCTGGCTTCACGGGAATATGCTCTTCTTTTACTTCATCCAATGTGATCTGGAACGATTCTCCACGATCGGGGACCACTGTCTTAATCCCATATTTATCGGACAGGGTCTGTGCAAAATCTACAGCAACATCTTCTTCACCGTGAACAACAAAGATTTCTTTGAGGGTATGGGAGAACTCCCCTACCCAATTCATTAAGTCATTTCGATCGGCATGAGAAGAAAATCCTTCAATGGATCGTATTTGGGCTTTTACTGCAATCTCTTCGCCAAAGATTTTCACCTTTTTTCTCCGTCTTTGAGTCTACGTCCCAGTGTCCCCTTTCGCCTGGTATCCAATAAATAAAACAGTAGCTTCCGGCTTCCAAAGATTGTGCTTCAGGTGATGTTTGATTCTCCCGGCTTCACACATCCCGCTGGCCGAAATGATGATGGCAGGTTCATTACTGGTATTAAGTGCTTTTGATTCATCTACAGACCGTGCAAAAGTCAGTCCTGGAAATTCAAAAGGATGATCTCCCTTGGCCATTCTTTTTTGTGTCTTCTGATCGTAATAATCGGTATTTGCAGCAAAAATTTCCGTGGCTGAGATTGCCAGAGGACTGTCGATATACACAGGAATCCGCGGTATTTTATTCTCTTCAATAATTGTGTTTAATTCATAGAGAAGATCCTGCGTTCTAGCGACTGCAAATGCCGGGATAATGATTTTCCCTTTTCTCTTGATTGCTTCTTGCAGTACTTCCAACAGCATTTTCCGTTTTTGCTCCGGATTGTTGTCGTGATACCGATCCCCGTATGTCGATTCGATGACCAGGTAATCAGCGGCATCCACACTGTCAGGATCCCGGATAATCGGTTGATCATCCCGACCCAAATCACCAGTAAATACGATGGTTTCCTTTTTCCCGTTGACGGGGAAAATAACCTCTAAAAGAGCCGATCCCAATATATGGCCAGCGTTTCGAAAAAAGACCTCGATTTTGTCTAAAATCATGATCGATTGATCATAGTTAACCGGCGAAAACAGCTGCAGGGCCTTCTCCGCATCCATTTGAGTATAGAGCGGTTCAACCGCTTCTTCCCCGATGCGTTTATTCTTTTTGTTGATCCATTCAGCTTCCATCTCCTGAATATGAGCGGAGTCTCTCAACATAATCTGACATAGTTGAGTCGTTGCACCGGTTGCAAATATACTCCCTTTGAACCCTTCCTTTACTAAGCGGGGGATCAGCCCGGAATGATCGATGTGGGCATGAGTCAAAAGGACTGCATCCAAAGAAGCAGGATTGAATGCAAATTCGGCGGCATTCAACTCATCCGCTTCCGATCCTCCCTGGGATAGACCGCAGTCTACCAGTATATTGACGTTCTCATGTTCCAACCAAAAGCAAGAACCTGTGACAGCTCTCGCTCCGCCTAAAAATGTGATCTTCAAATGATTACCTCCTTGGACTCAAAATTGTTTTTCAATTTCAGATACCACAGCACTGCCGACTTCCGCTGTTGTGGCCGATCCGCCAGAATCTGGTGTACGGTATCGTCTGTCTGCAGTCACTTTTTTCAGCGCTTGAAAGATGGTCTTTGCTGCCTTGGTTTCACCCAGATGGGCCATCATCATACTGGCAGCCCAGATAGAAGCAATGGGATTGGCCTGTCCGGTGCCGGCAATGTCCGGGGCTGAACCGTGAATGGGTTCAAACATAGATGGGAATGCGTTTTCCGGATTGATGTTACCTCCAGCAGCGTATCCCATGCCCCCTTGGATGGCTGCTCCCAAATCAGTGAGAATATCGCCAAACAGATTGGATGCAACCACCACATCGAACTGTTCTGGATTCCGAATCATATACATGGCCATGGCATCTACATGAACCAGCCTTGTTTCAACCAGTGGATACTCAGCTGCGATTTCTTTGAATAGGCGATCCCAGTAGACCATGGAATAGTTCAGTGCGTTGGATTTTGTGACTGCTGTAATTTTCATTCTCCGTTCCATAGCTCGATCGAAGGCATATCGGATAATCCGTTCAGTCCCTTTTCGAGAAAACACACTGGTTTGGGTTACCTGTTCATTCTCTGTGTTTTCATTGAATATTTGACCAATCCCTGAGTACTCTCCTTCAGTATTTTCACGAACAAACAATATATCCACATGACGGGTCTGCTTATCCTTGATGGGACATAAGTCATCAGAAAGCAGTTGAATCGGCCTTAAATTCACATACTGATCGAAGGATTTTCGAATGGGAAGAAGCAAGCCCCACAATGATACATGGTCCGGTACGCTGGGATCGCCCACAGCCCCCAGGTACAGCGCATCAAATTCTTTTAATACCTGCAGAGCATCGTCCGGCATCATCTGGCCGTGTTGCTGATAGAAGTCACATCCCCAGGGAAATTCAGCAAAAGCGATGGTGAATTCATCCTGTACCTTTTGGACAGCCCGAAGCACTTTCTCTCCCTCTGCTAATACTTCCTTGCCTACTCCATCACCAGGAATCATAGCAATTCTGTACTTCTTCAAAGAACATCCCCCTTACCGTCGTAATTTAGTCTTTCTGTAAGAGTTTCCATAACGCGGAAAAAGCTTTTTCCGGATCATCTACATCCATCATGATTTTTTCCGCCAAACAGAAATCAGACCTGTCCCGATTCATGATCCCGGGAACGGTCCTTTCATACTGAACTTGGATGTGCTCCCTGCTGAGCATTTTCAGTGCTGGGAGGCTGATCGCAGGAGTGTAGACACTGCGTACTTTCCCCATAATGCACAAAACAGCTGCCGCTTTTCCCATGATGCTATCGGCTACAGATGCTCCATGCATCGTATCCCCCAATTTTTCAAATGCATGGACAATGGGATGTATCCATGTACCACGCTCTTTAAAAAGGCATTCTCCATCTTTGACTACAACCAGAGAGAACCCTTGCATCAGGATTTCTCTGGCAAGGTCAATATCACTCACTGCAGCACCTCATCTCATTGACAAAAAAGAAAGAGTCCATGGACCCTTCTCATTTTTCATTTCGCTCAAATACTGTGCTTGTACGATTCTTGTCTTGGTGGCGTTCCATAGCCAGCCACAAAAGCCGATCAATCAACTCCGGATAGGTAAGACCGGCGGCATTCCAAAGCCTCGGATACATGCTGGTCTGTGTAAATCCGGGGATAGTATTTATCTCATTAATGTACAGCTTATCCGTGTCCTTATCCAAAAAGAAGTCTACGCGAGCCAACCCGGCGCAATCCATAGCTAAAAATGCCTGAACAGCCATATCCTGAACCTTTTTCTTTACCGACGGCGAAATATCGGCAGGAATGCATAACTGCGTTGAGGCATCATAGTATTTGGACTCATAATCATAGAATTCATTGGAAGGAATCACTTCTCCCACTTCTGAGGCAATGGGATCATCATTGCCAAGAACGCTGCATTCAATTTCGCGGCAATTGACTCCCGCTTCAATTAGAATCTTTCTGTCAAACTTCGTTGCCAGGATGAGAGCCTGGATTAACTGGTCACGATTTTTTGCTTTGGAGATTCCTACGCTAGAACCTAGATTGACCGGTTTGACAAAGCACGGGTAGTTGATTTCAGATTCGATTTTCTGGACTGCTGCGTCCATATTGTCTTCGATGGCTTTTCTCTTTACCATAACATATCGAACAACGGGAAGTCCTTTGGATCGAAATACATCTTTCATGATTTCCTTATCCATTCCCACTGCAGATGCCATGACACCGGCACCAACATAAGGTATGTTGGCCAATTCCAGAAGTCCCTGAATTGTTCCGTCCTCACCGAATGTACCATGCAGAACAGGAAACACGACATCCACCAGCCCTGAAAACGCCATGGATGAAGGCTGGGCATCCCCGGGCAGTTCGATGAGGCCTTTGTAGGTGGGATCCCCGATCAAAGCAATTCCGGTAGATCCATCATTTTCCTGAGATTTTCCGCTCTCCAGCACATTCTGTGCTCGAGCCGGCGGCAGCCATCGGCCTTGGCGGGTGATGTATATGGGGACTACTTCGTATTTATCCTTATCGATGGCTCGACTGATAGACGCTGCCGACATCAAAGACACTTCATGCTCTCCCGATCGGCCGCCGAAAATGATTCCAACCCGTGTTTTTTCCATCGTCATCCCCCCGTTATTTCACTATACTCGGAATGATTAGATCGTCGATGGCTTTTGCCACCCCATCCTCCCGATTCGAACCGCAAATATGGTCTGAAAGATCCTTAATGGTTTGTTCAGCATTGCCCATAGCCACTTTGAATCCAGCCCCCTGAAAAAGACCAATATCATTGAGATCATCTCCAAAGGCCACAATTTCTTCTTTTTTTATACCCAGATGATCTGCCAGCACGGATAGTGCTTTCCCCTTGCTGGCCTCTTTGTGAATTATGCCCAACCCGCTGGCACCGGCGGATGCAGTAAAACGTGTGAGGGTTAATAGATCATGAAAATGGTCGTACAGCGGTTGAAAATATGTGTTGAATTTTTCAGCCGGTTCAGTAATGGATATCAAGGTAGGTTCTTCTTTGAGAAAATCCTTGAGAGAATCTACCTTTTCCGCTTGAATGCGCAGTCTCTTCGAAATCATTTGTGCATGATCCCAGTTCCGATCTACATACATGACATCCCCAATATAGTAGCGCAGGTAGATGTCATATCGACTGCCATAGTCCGCAATTTCTTTGGCCAGGTCCAGTCGTACCTTCTTATGATAGTGTTCGAAGCCGGTGTCTGATTCTTTCACAAGAGCCCCATCACAGGTAATCAGAGGAACATTGATCCCCAGTAGATGGGCAAAGTAGGCTGCGGACTGGAATACTCTGCCGGTGGCAATGGTTACAGTCACACCGCAGTCAGCCAACCTTTGAATTGCCATACGTGTGTTCTCTGTAATTTCAGCATGTTCATTCAACAGCGTGCCATCCAGGTCGAAAGCAACGAGCTTAAAGCTCATCGAAAGCACCTCTTTCAAATAGGATATACTGCAGCAACAGGTACGCAGATTGATTAGTTTGATTAATCTTTCTGTTCAACTGGGCATTTTCCTTTTTAATCGGACATTTTTCTCCGACAGACTAGTCCCGGTACGCTTCAATCTGGCGGGGATCTTTCACATAGAATCGAAATAGCAAATAGGTAATAATGGAGATAATTCCTATCATCCAGAATACATGGGGGTACGAGTACTGCTGAGCCACGACTCCAGCCAGAAACGGAGCGATAAATCCACCCAACCCAACAACCGCATTGGCTATGCCGATGTAGGTTGTACGCTGGTGGGATTTGCCGAATTCCATCAGGATGTTTAATGAAGACAGGAAGAAACCGGCAGAACCAACGCCTGCCACCAGCAAAGCCACAATGAAACCAGTATACGAGTTGATGTACGCGCTGACCACTGAAACAGCTCCAATAATGAGACATGCCATTTCCAGAGGCGCCTTGTAACCAGAACGTTGGGATACTTTACCCCAGATTAGGTTTCCAATGGCACGGGAGAATACCTGTGCGAAAGTGAAAGTACCGACTGCAGCTGCCGCTGAACGAGCATCCAAAGCCAGCTTTTCCTGAGCAAAAAGAATGTAGAAAGGAAATCCGACGACAATAAAACTCGCCAGCGTCCTTGCAATGCAATACCGGGCAAAGTTGGGATCCATCTTCAGATATTTTGGGATGTCCCGAATCTTCTCTCCGATGGAAGCTTTCTTTGACACTTTTATGGATGGTTCTTCAATGGTTCTGGAAAGAATCCATAAGTCGATAAAGTGGATGACAAAGGCGACAAAGAAACTGATTGTATATCCCCACGGGTACAAATATGCCTGAATTATTTTCCCGGCAACAATACCTGCACCGGCTGTTGCCAGAGATGAAAGGAAATTGCGCACACCAAAGTAGTTTCCGCGAAACTCCAATGGGACCACTTTGGCCATTAAATCAGTCCAGACCAAAATATACAAACCATAAAATGACATGGCAGCGGTATAAAGAAAAATGGAAAGAGGCAACGCCAACGGTTTGGGCACAGCTAGAACCACCAGCGACAAAAGCAGCCACGGGATCCTAGCAATGAGACCAAAAATTATTAGCATTCTCTTCTTTCTGGGAAGATGTTCGACTAAAGCACTGCCAAACAGCTGCGGCAGCTGATGTGCCAGTGAACCGAGTGAATTGAATACACCTACCAGTGCAGATGAGCCCGAAAGGTCAAATATAAACTTTGACATAACGGTTGCCTGATAATAAAAACCCATTGCCGCATAATGTGTTACACCATGGGCAATACCAATTGGCAAATTCCATCTATAGTTTTCTAGAACTTTCTTCTGATATTCCGCCGCATCGATACTTTCTGATTCGGGTAGATCCTTTTCTTCCGCTGATTTGATATTGCTTTCAGTCAAGTAAGTCCCCTCCTGCTGGTGAATTTAACAAAAAGAAACCCCAGCTGCCGACGGCGGCTGGATCAAACACATGTCTTTATTCTGTATCCATGATTCATTTCCTTCATAAGACGAATATTTTCATTGTAAAAATGATCTTCAGGCTCGATTCTTTTTATCCTTAACCCGATCGTGTTTGGACAATTTCTTCTTTCGAATACGGATACTGTTGGGCGTAATCTCGACCAATTCGTCATCTTGTATATACTCCATGCATTGTTCCAGACTCATTATTCTCGGAGAGTCCAATCGAAGAGCCTCTTCTGCAGTACTGGATCTCAAATTGGTTACATGCTTTTTTTTGCATACATTGACTTCCATATCATCGGGGCGGCTGTTTTCTCCAACAATCATCCCCTCATAAACCGGAGTTCCAGGAGCAATGAAAAGTATTCCCCTTTCCTGGATGTTATGGATGGCAAATGTGGTTGAAGTACCACTTTCTGAAGCTATTAGGACCCCGGAGCGACGTCCTTTGGTCTCCAGCAGCTCCGGACCATACCCATCAAATACATGACTCATAACACCGTAGCCTTTGGTCACGGTAAGGAATTCTGAACGAAACCCAATCAGATTACGGGTTGTCACGGAGAACTCAATTCGCACTGTGCCAGCTGCCGGATGGGTCATGCCGGTCATTTCCCCTTTTCTTTCACCCATCCTTTCCATCACGGCACCTACATTGTCTTCCGGGACATCAAGAACAAGACGTTCATAAGGCTCGGTTCGTATCCCCTCATCTTCGTGCATTATAACTTCAGGTTTTGAGACCTGGAACTCATATCCTTCCCGACGCATCGTCTCAATCAAGATTGCCAGATGAAGCTCTCCCCGTCCGGAAACATTGTAGGAATCCGGACTATCGGTTTCTGCCACTCTCAGGCTGATATTGGCTTCAGTCTCTCTGAACAATCGATCTCTCAGATGCCTTGAAGTCAAATACTTCCCCTCTCTACCGGCGAAGGGGCTGTCATTTACCATAAACATCATGGACAAAGTCGGTTCATCTACTCTCAGTACAGGCAAAGTTGCTGAGCTGTCGGGATCTGTTAGAATGTCTCCGATCTGTACCGCACCCAATCCTGAAATGGCGACAATATCACCCGTGGATGCTTTGCTGATAGGTTGTCGCTTCAGACCACCATAGGTAAAGAGATTGGTAATTTTCCCAACTTCTCTTATCCCGCTGCTGCGGTGGATGGCAATATCCTGACCGATGTAGAGGTACCCATGGGAGATTCTACCGATGGCAATCCTACCCACATATTCGCTGTAATCCAAAGTAGTAACCTGCATCTGAAGCGGTTCATCTTCCGATCCGCCAGGCGAAGGTACATGATAAAGTATGGCATCAAAGAGAGGACGAATATCTTTTCCTGATTCATTGGCGTTGTCAGAAGCAGTTCCATTTCTGGCTGATGCATAAAGTACAGGGAATTCCAACTGCTCATCGGTGGCTTCTAGTTCTATAAAAAGGTCAATGATTTCATCCAGTACTTCTTCTGGCCGGGCGTCCTGTCTGTCAATTTTATTGATAACAACCACAGGCTTCAGTCGCAGTGACAAAGCTTTTTTCAATACAAACTTTGTTTGCGGCATGGGGCCTTCAAACGCATCCACAATCAGAAGTACACCATCGACCATATTCAAAACACGCTCTACCTCACCACCAAAATCAGCATGACCCGGAGTGTCTACAATATTTATCTTGACGCCATGGTAAAATATGGCTGTGTTCTTCGCCAAAATGGTGATTCCACGCTCTCGTTCCAAATCAAAGGAATCCATCACCCGTTCATTGACAGCTTCATTTTCACGAAATACACCGCTCTGCTTAAGCATACTATCCACCAGAGTGGTCTTCCCGTGGTCAACATGGGCTATGATGGCTATGTTTCTGATTTTATGATCTGTACACATACTATCGAACCTCTCTGTGGCGTAAAATGAAAACAGATGCACGGCACCTGTTGTCGGTCGAACCACGATTTATTATAACTTAAGTCAATTCACCATGTAAAGAAAGATTATTGGTTCTTTGCTAAAATATCACGGTAGTATTGCTCATACTCAGTGATTATTTTCTCTTGAGAAAACGATGAAACAGCTTTGGCTCTTGCTTGCTTTGCCATCACTTCTCGCAAGTTGTTATCTTGCAAGAGTCGTATGGCGTGATCGGCCATGCTGTGGACATCTCCGATTTCTGATAAAAATCCACTCTTTCCATGATCCACAACTTCAGGAATTCCACCGGTCCGAGATGCAATTACCGGAACCTCGCATGACATGGCTTCTAAGGCAACTAAGCCAAAGCTTTCTTTTTCAGACGGAAGCAAAAACAAATCAGCGATAGAAAGAAGCTCAACCACTCGTTCTTGCTTTCCCAAAAACAAGATTCTATCCTGCAGTTTGTGATCGTCGGCATATTTCTTGGCAGTGGCAATATCTGGACCGTCACCCACCAAAAGCAGTTTGGAGGGAACCACCGAATTGACAGCATCGTAGATGCGGCACAGATCCTCGATGCGTTTGACGGCGCGAAAATTTGAAATGTGGATAAGGATTCTTTCATTGTCGTGTGCGTATCTTCTTCGCAGTGTCCGGTTCATTTTCCGGACGAAATATTCTGTATCCACGAAGTTGTATATGGTCCGGATGGGGCGTGTAATCTGAAAAACATCTTCAGTTTCTTGGCGAAGACTGTTGGAGACGGCAGTGACACCATCGCTTTGCTCGATGCTGAAGCGCGTCACGTCATAGAACTGTTTTTCAGCTCCCACTAAAGTGATATCCGTTCCATGAAGTGTTGTAATAAATGGAACCTGCTTCTCCTTCAGCATCTCTCGCGCAAGGAATGCGCTGACTGCATGGGGTATTGCATAATGAGCATGAACCAGATCCAAACCGGCACAGTGGGCAATCTCGACGATTTTGCTTGCCAAGGCTATGCAGTATGGTGGAAATTTGAAAAGCGGGTACTCGAGAATTTCAACTTCATGAAAGTAGATGTTTTCATGAAATAAGTCCAGCTTAAATGGCCGTTCATAACTGATAAAATGAACCTCGTGTCCGCGAAATGCCATTTGCTTACCCAATTCAGTAGCGATGACTCCGCTTCCCCCATACGATGGGTAACATACGATGGCTATTTTCATACCGTACTCCCCCATAATGCAGCTGGGTCTGGGATCGGCAGCACATTTTTTGAGGCGAACCCTTCTCCAAACTGCTTACGAATCTGTGCGCCAAAATATCGGTCTCTGCTTTCCAGACTATATGGAAAGCTACCCAGAAATTGTGATTCGTGAGCTAGCACCGATGCCTTTTTAATTTCATAGTAGTCCGATACATCACATATAAATGCGGGGTTTTCTGCTTTATTAATATAGTAATAGAAAAGAAAGGACGGTCTGAAAGCTTCAATTTCGGGCAAAAACTTCCGGAGCCCACTGTTGAAATGGGATTCGGTGATTAATTCACTGCATCTCATATGGTCTGGATGGCGATCCAGCCAATAGGGAGCCAAAACAATATTCGGCTTGTGCAGTCTCATGAGGCGAACCACCGGATCCATGAATTCTTCGGAAATTTGAATGTGGCGATCCTTCATTCCCAGATTGGCCCGGAATGTTAGTCCCAAAACTGCGCTGGCTGCATCTGATTCGTGGGCGCGTTCTTCAACAGTACCGCGTGTTGACATGTCACCCCTTGTCAGATCAACAATTCCGACCTTGTATCCCAGGGCACACTCTTTGGCAATAAACCCTCCTGCACCAATTTCAACGTCATCCGGATGAGCTCCGAATGCTAAAATGTCCAGTTTGCTATCGATGATCATCATCCCCTAAGTCCATAATATAGTGGCAGTCCACAGCGTAAGGATCCAGTTTCATCATTTGCTGAATCAGATCTGTTTCAACCATGCAAAGCAGTGAAAATACATTGATGATCCTTTCCTGCAATTTGCCCCGAGGGTGCAGAAACTCTCGAATTGTATGGAAAGATTGGACCATTTCCTTTTCTTTCTTTCTTAGTTTTTGCCACGCTTTCTTTTCCAGATAATCCAATTGAAACATAATTCGTCCCAAATTGCCTTGTGAAATCTTATCTAGATCTGTATCAATGATCGTCAAGTCTTCTATGAGATCTTTGTATTGTTCTTTAATATCCTTTCGAACAGATTCAAAGCGCGCTGTAATTGAAAATGGTTCTTTATCTTCCAGTAAACGTTTCATTTCATGATCCGGCACGGTCATCATATGAGGGATAGAAATGTTCAATGCCTCAATTCCATCATGAATATCCGGAGTTATGATCGTTGCGCTGATTCGCGGTTGAATAACGGGCATCTTCTTGTGGAATATCGGGTAGACCTCTTTAAGCTGAGCATAGTAGGCGAGTTCACCAGGCCCCGCCACATAAACAGCTGTGGGGAACAAGTGATCCTGAATGATCGGACGCAGTACAACATTGGGGCTAAATTGTTCTGGATGCAGCTGAATCATCTCCATCAGCTCATTTTGAGCAAATGATCGGCCGTCCAGTTCATCTACCTGGTACTGATCATTGGGTAGTCGATGGATCTGAAACCTCCCTTGCTGGGTATTGTGGAAAAATGGGAGCACACTGCGATCAACAGCTAGCTGGGTCTTAAGACCTTTTTCACTGAGACGTTTCGTCATAGATTCGATGGAATCATAGATTCTGTCTGCGTTGAGCAAAGCATCCTGAAAAACGCTGACGGATAAACGGCGAAGCTCGGGATCCATCGAATCGACCACAATCAGGCCGTAATCTTGAAATAATTCAGTAACCAGCATTGAACACCACTCAGATATCGAACGCGAAGCATGGTAAGTACGGGTCAGAAGGTGAAGTATGTCCTTCTTCGCAGGACAATCTTTGGCTGTATCCGCAAAAAAACGAATACTGTCCTCCGCTCTTTCATCCAAAGGGATATGTCCAATGGATACTCTCCCATGCAGGGGATTTTTCAATACCCAGTCAATGACATGACTGGATGGGTCGTATACATTGAGCGGCGCAATTTCAGCAAAATCATGATCCTCGCTGGCAGCCCAAAATATGGGAACCGCTGGCACATTGTGATCATGAGAGATTTTCTGGGCTGTAAGGACTGCGGAAACGATCTTGTATATTGTGTATAAGGGGCCGGTCATGATCCCTGTTTGCTGACCTGTAACAACAGCGATGGCATCTCCGGAAGCTAGTTTGCGCAGGCTCACCAATGTATTTTCACTGCATCCCAAATGCCGGTTGAATTTTTCCAGAATTTCTGCGGACTTTCGAAAGACAGCCAAATCTCCCTGAACCTTGATGTCCTGAAGACGCTGCCTGATGGTGGCGGGATTTTTGAAATCATAACTATAGTGTTCTGCAATTCGATTATAGTCATTCAAATAGATTGAGAGGAACTCATCCGTATGTTCGATGCATGTGCTTTTCACATCATCCACTCCTTTGCTTCACTCCCCGTGCTTTCCATTTTAGCACACTGGGGCCGTGACTTCAATGTACCCGGTGTGCTGTTGTGAATCATTGCAATACGAATCATAAAAAAAGACCGTCTCCGTGACGGCCTATCAGTCTCCCAAGTATGCTTTCTTTACCAAATCATTCTCTAGGAGTGATCGAGCAGAATCCTGCAGCACCACATGACCTGTTTCCAAAACATAGCCTGTATCTGCGATGGATAACGCCATATGGGCATTCTGTTCCACCAGAAGGATTGTTGTCTTTTTTTGATTTATGTCTCGGATAATCGAGAATATCTCTTCCACGATCAATGGGGCCAGTCCCATAGAAGGTTCATCCAGCAGCAGCAACCGCGGCTTTGACATGAGTGCCCGACCCATGGCCAGCATTTGCTGCTCCCCTCCGCTTAGCGTTCCGGCAATTTGTCGGATACGCTCTTTCAAGATGGGGAAAAGACGAAAAACTTCTTCAACACTTTCCTGATATTGAGATCGACTCTTGACCAAGTAGGCTCCCATCTCCAAATTTTCCAATACAGTCATACGAGGGAAAACTCGTCTACCTTCAGGCACCATAGAAATTCCAAGTTTGACGATATCATGGGCTTCGAACCGCGAGATTTCACGGTTCTCGAACTGAATGGAACCCAGAACGGGTTTGATCAACCCTGAAATTGTCTTGAGCAGTGTTGTTTTACCGGCTCCGTTGGCACCAATTAATGTAACAATTTTTCCTTCATCCACCGAAAGCGATACGCCCTTCAGCGCTTGAATGCTACCGTAGGCACTGACTACAGAATCAACTGTGAGCATATTACGCCCCCTTTCCCAAATAGGCCTCAATTACTTTTTCATCGGTGCGAATCTTTTCAGGAATATCATCAGCAATTTTCTTGCCGTAATCCAAAACTGCAATACGATCGGAAACTCCCATAACTACTTTCATATCATGCTCAATAAGCAAGACAGTGAGTCCGGTTTCTCTGATTTTGGAGATCAGCGACATCAATGTCAGTGTTTCCAGTGGATTCATTCCTGCAGCGGGCTCATCTAAAAGAACCAAAGAAGGATCTGTAGCTAAAGCACGAGCGATCTCCAATCTTCTTTGCTCTCCATAGGGAAGATTTCTAGCCAGTTCATTCCGCTTATCTTGCAAGCCAACAAACTCCAGCAACGAATGGGATTTTTCCTTGATTCGTCTTTCCTCTTCCCTGACCCATTTCGGTTTAATGATAGAGCCAATCACTTCGGCCCTTGTTCTGCAGTGTTGGGCAATACTGACATTTTCCGTAACTGACATGCTGCCAAATAGACGAATATTTTGAAACGTCCGTGCAATCCCCCGCCGGGTTATCTCGTAGGGCTTCAAGCCGCTGATTTTTTTTGACTGAAATTCTATATGCCCTGAAGTCGGTGAGTAAATACCTGTTAGCAAATTGAATACCGTCGTTTTCCCAGCACCATTGGGTCCGATCAGGCCAAAGATTTCATTATCACGAATGGAGAATGTGACTTGATCCACAGCTTTCAAACCCCCAAAGTGTTTGGAAAGGTTATCGATTGAAAGTATCACTTCTTTGCTGCTCATTTTTCATCCTCCGTGACCGATACTGCGTTCTGCTTTTCCTGCAGTATTCGAGTATTCCGTTTAAAAAATTGCCGGCTGGTTTGACCGCT
The DNA here is from genome assembly GCA_040766585.1 of Candidatus Sumerlaeota bacterium. Classification (GTDB taxonomy): domain Bacteria; phylum Bacillota; class SLNR01; order SLNR01; family SLNR01; genus JAXGQE01. The sequence goes on along the minus strand of JAXGQE010000007.1, from coordinate 15,842 downwards.
GATCAATCCCTGGGGTCTGACAATCATCATTACCACCAGAAGAATACCGTAGAATATCTGACGATACTCAGATGCAGCTCGCAACATCTCAGGGATAATGGTCAGAGCTGAAGCCCCTACAACGGCTCCTAGGTGATTGCCCATGCCTCCCAATACAACCATACACAAGATTTCAATTGACCGCAGAAATCCAAAGCTTGCTGGATTGATGTAGCGATAAAATATGGCGTACAGTCCTCCAGCCAAACCGGCAAACAATGCACTGACCGCAAACGCTACTACCTTGTAGCGTGTGGTGTTAACCCCCATGGCCTCTGCAGCAATTTCATCTTCACGAATTGCGATTAATGCCCGTCCTACTCGAGAACTCGTCAGTCGATACATGGATATCAGGCAGACTAGCACTCCGCCGATCATGACTAGCAGGATAATTTCCTGAGGCAACCGGGGAATTCCACGCAGCCCCATCGTACCGCCTGTAATCTCCAGATCCAAAAAGACAACACGAATGATTTCGCCAAAACCTAATGTAGCAATGGCTAAGTAGTCACCGCGCAACCGAAGTGTTGGCATGCCGATCAGAAGGCCGAAAAATCCTGCCATCAGTGCCCCCAAAAGAAGAGCTGGAAGGAAATGCAACCCGCCGTTGACCATGAAGATTCCTGCAGTAAAAGCACCGATACTCATAAAAGCTGCATGACCCAGGGATAATTGACCTGTATATCCTGTTACAAGATTCAGGCTAAGGGCCAGGATTATACTTATGCTGGTGGCAACAATAATGTTGAGATAATATGCATTCATCGTATCACCTACACTTTCTCCTGCACCTGACGCCCTAAAAGACCGGTTGGTTTTAGTATTAGTATAATGATCAGTATTGAAAAGGCAATGGCGTCTTTCAATGCAGATGAGATGTAGGCAGCCCCCAGAACTTCCAGCATACCGAGAACCAAGCCTCCCAGCATTGCACCCGGAATATAGCCAATACCGCCCAGCACAGCGGCCACAAATCCTTTTAAGCCTGGAAGGACACCCATAGTTGGAAAAACAGAATTAAAATATATACCAATCAATACTCCTGCAGCACCTCCAAGAGCTGATCCGATTGCGAAGGTAAATGAAATCACATGATTAATATTGACTCCCATCAAACTGGCTGTCTCTTTATCCTGGGCTGTAGCCCTCATTGCTTTTCCGATTTTCGTCTTTTGTACCAGGAAAGTAAGACCAACCATCAGCAAAACAGATATCATCATAATAAATAACTGCAGTGAGCTAATCTGGATAGCCATAGTACTTCCTTCTGTGGTTATCTCCGCAAGCCGAAAGATCGATACTGCAAAGGGTTGCGGAAAGGGGCGAGCCTGGGGTCCCCAGAATCGGATTCCTAAGTTTTGAAGAAGAATTGAAACCCCGATTGCACTAATCAGCATGGCAATCCGTGGAGATTTTCTAAGAGGCCGATATGCGATTTTTTCGACAGTAAAGCCAAGCAATGAAGAAGAAGCCATTGCAGCAATAAATGCAATGGGGAAAGGAATACCAAAAGATACATAGCAAAACATGCCTATGAAAGAACCTACCATATAAATCTCACCGTGAGCAAAATTGATAAGCTCCATGATACCATACACCATGGTATAGCCCAACGCGATTAGGGCATACACGCTTCCCAAAGTCAATCCGTTGATCAATTGTTGAGCAAAAGAAATCAATTCTTCCAACATTATCCACAGCACTCCCAATTCCTCATATACGACTGCAGGAACTGGCCGAACTGTCAAAAGACAGTTCGGCCAAAGCCTGGTCAGATAACTTTACCGCAATTTTTCAAATTTGCCTTCAACCACTTTCAAAATCAGTACTTCTTTTTCAACATCCCCGTTGGGCTGGAATGAAGTCTTTCCGGTTATTCCGGGGTAGTCTGCTGTATCGAGTATAGCCTGGCGAATAGCAGCGGGATCGTCTCCGCCTTCTTCAATGGCAGCGGCAACAATTTTCATTGCATCGTATGCCTGAGCAGCAAACATATCGGGATCTTCGTCGTATTTATCCTGGTAGGCAGTAATGAAGCTCTGAACGGCTTCCGTTGGATCTCCCGGGTAGAAACCGGCAGTAAATATTGCACCTTCTACTGCATCCCCGCCCAATTCAACAAGAACTGGGGAATAGAATCCATCAGCACCCAAAAGCTGTACATCCATATCCTGGGCCACTGCCTGCTGAGCTATACGAGCAGCTTCGGTATAGTAGCCACCAATGAACAGTGCATCGGGCTGCTGCCGTTTAATGCTTGTCAAAACTGCGTTGAAATCACTTTCACCATCGGAGTAACTTTCAACTGCAACCAAAGCCTGCAGTTCACGAGCTTTGCTTTCTGCAGCATTTTTCAATGCTTCACCATAGTCGTTTTTAGCATAAAGAATAGCTATCTTCTTAACACCCAGTTCAGCTACAGCATACTCAACCAGCTGAGCAGCCTGAACATCATCGGTTAAACAGTTTCTGAAAACATATTCACCAATATCAGGGATTCCTGTTGCAGTTGCCGAAGACGAAAATACAATGACTTCCGCTTCATCAGCAAATTCAGCTACCGTGGAGGTTTCACCGCTGAGGACTGGTCCCATGATAGCAACAACTCCATCTTGATCCATTAGCTTAGAGGCGGCTAATGCAGCGTCGGCAGGAACACCTTTTGAATCTTCAGATATGAGGGTAATTGACTTCCCGTCAATTCCACCGGCAGCATTAATCTCCTCAACAGCTATTTCAATCCCGCGCTGTGTACTAAGACCGTAAGTCGCGTAGTCACCGGACAGAGGTCCGATCATTCCAATTTTAATTTCTGCATCACCATTTGTGCCACCGCATCCTGCCAACATACCCACCATTAAAGCCAGAACTAAACCAATTGCAAACAGTTTACTTTTTGACATTGACTATCCTCCCTTTCATAATTGAGTCAGCTATGAGGAAAATGACTCCTCGAGTATGCAAAGTGCACCCCCCTTCGAACAAAAAAAACCGTCACCGGCATTGCTGCCAGGGACGAGTTAGCTCGTGGTACCACCCAGTTTCACAGTTGCCTTGCAGCAACTGCCTCAAGAAACCCTTATCGGATTCCTGCGAAATAACGGTTGCATCACCGGCTCAGCTTACTCGATTCAGCCTGCAGCTTGAGGATGACTTTCAGCCTGCTCCGAATCCCGGCTCCCACCCGCCCGGGTCGCTACAAATCGGGTTGTCAGACCTACTTTTTCCTGTCATAGCTTTTTCCATTTGCACTTACTCATTATACTACAATATTTTGCCATACACAAACATATTTTACTCCATATCTAAGCTTTCTGCAATGGCATCGTTGATGATCTTCTGGATATCCGTATAGAGTTTGTTGAAACTATATTCCGCTTCCAAAACTTCCCGTGCTAGACTGTTGGCAGACAATACACTATATAATTGCTGCAATTTTTCTTCTTTGTCTTTCACATCCTGTCCCGAAAGCTGTGCTGCCTGAAGTTCAAATTGCTTCTTCTGAAAATCCTTGAGCATTTCTTTGCACTGTTCATCTTGTTTTAAGCGTTTTTGCACTTCAATAAGGTTCCTGTATTCCTTGCTGGCAACCAGTTCTCTGGCGAGACGGTGTGCCTGATCGTGTACATTCATCTTCAGCACTCCTTTCTAACTGTAGACACCTCGATATTGTGGAGACAATAAACCAGCAATGCCGCGCATGTAGTAATCCAATACTCTTTCTTCCCATTGTCTTTTGCTTTCATTCTGGCGTTCCGGGGGTACTTCCAGGGGCTCACCGATGGTGACTTTCACATTCGCTTTGCGGAAGAACTCTCGGTTCATGTCTTCATCATTGATTGGAAGCAAATGCTCAGTACCTTCAACAGCAACAGGAATCACAGGTACCCGTACCATTTTTGCCAGCAAGATAATCCCCTTCTTGGCATGAATCATACTTGCGGTACGACTGCGTGTCCCTTCTGGAAAAATGAGTACAGAATTACCTCTGCGTGATGCTTCAACCGCCTCGAAAAGGGCATGACGATCTGCCTTCTCGGGATCAATCGGAATGGTATTAAAAGTGGAAAGCATTAAGCGACTGCCGCTTTCTCGTTTTAATTTGATGCCTGCCAGGAAAACAGGATTAAAACTCTTTAGCACATGATCCAGCACGATAGCGTCGGAATTGCTCAAGTGGTTTGAAATGAAAAGAAGATTTTTTCCCTTATATCGATGAAGAATTTCCGCACCTTTCACTTCTATGACAGCATACCGATGCAGAATATAGTCTGCCAAACGGGCAGCCGCGTGTTTCCTAAAGCCAGCCGGACAAATCAGTAAAATACGAACAAGCATGGACCAGATCCACTGCATGGAACTCTCTCCTTATTAGTTGGAAACAACCGGTAATGTAGTATCGATTTTCAGAAAGAAACAAAGCGACAATGATTCGCCACTCTGTTTCTAGACTTCATTAAGACAACTTTAAAAACATATCTTTCATCTCATCAAACACTTTCTTGCAGTCGCCGCTTTCTTTCATCTCTTCTGTGATACAATCAATCATATGCGTACCCACAATGGCCAATGAAACACGATCGATGGCAGATTTTATTGCAGACAGCTGGATCACCACGTCATTGCAGGCCCGATCCTCTTCGATCATCCTCTGCAACCCGCGAGCCTGTCCTTCAATTCGTTTCAAACGCTGCAAGATATCTTTTTTGCTATCGCTGGCTTGATCCGTCAAACTGGATCACCCCCAGTTACCATGAAAGTGAATTTTTGATATTTTCTTTTAGCTTTTCTTTGGGCATGTATCCAACGTAACGGTCCACAGCTTTTCCTTCCACAAACAACAGCATCGTTGGAATACTCATGACACCGAATTTACCGGCTGTTTCTCGATTATCGTCTACATTCAATTTGGATACTTTCAGTTTCCCGTCATATTCTTCTGCAATCTGTTCAATGACAGGAGCTATCATTTTGCATGGACCGCACCATGGTGCCCAAAAATCAACCAGTACAGGAGCCATTGACTGAATCACTTCTTCGTTAAAACTTTTGTCTGTCACATTAATCACTTTGTCGCTCATCGTTTCTCCCCCTTAAATTTTTTCAATGTATTTCTCGGCTGAGATGGAAGCTATCGCACCATCACTAACTGCTGTAACAATCTGCCTGAGAGGCTTCTGACGGATGTCTCCCGCTGCAAAAACACCTTCTACAGATGTTTTCATTTCATCATCGGTGACTACATAGCCCTGAGGGCTCAGAGTTATCTCTTTCGGAAGAATCGCAGTGTTGGGTGTTATTCCTACATAAACAAATACACCATCGGCAGCGACTGTTTCGACTTCATTTGACTTCACATTTTTTACCTTCAAAAACTCTACACGATTCGATCCGAGTATCTCCTCAACGACGGTATCCCATAAAAAGTCAATCTTAGGATTAACAAAAGCTTTTTCCTGCACAACTTTGGTCGCCCGAAGCTGGTCACGTCTGTGAACAACGGTTACTCGTTCAGCGAACTTTGTCAGATAAATGGCTTCCTGTATGGCAGAATCGCCTCCGCCTATGACATATACATGACGATCCATGAAAAAGGCACCATCGCATGTTGCGCAGTATGATACCCCCGCGCCAGTAAACTTTCCTTCACCCGGTACATTCAACTTGTTGGGGGCTGCCCCTCCGGCTATAATCAGTGTCTTACCGTGATATTCATTGCCATTGGCACGAACCCTCTTCAGATTCTTTTCGAACTCTACACTTTCAATATCTGCGGTAACGAATTCAGCTCCGAAATTCTTGGCCTGTTTTTCCATCATCATCATCAGTTCCGGTCCAGTAATCTCTTCAGCAAAACCTGGGTAGTTCGCTATGGCTTCTGTCGTTACTGCTTGTCCTCCTAACAATCCCCGTTCGATTACCAGTGTAGACAGCAGGGCTCTGCCAGAATAAATGGCAGCACTCAATCCTGCCGGACCTCCTCCTAATATCACAACATCATAGATTTTCTTGTCCATGTTGTAGACAACACTTCCTTTCGGCCAGAATTCACCTTATACCCCCTAGGGTATCTGATGATATTATATACCAAACTGCTTACGGATGTCAACTATTTACCGGTCCCCTATCAGGATGTTTTTCAGATGTCTGAAATCATCGGCAATGGACTGAATGATCTGTGGGTTTTCAAACATTGCCATTCCAGACTCTGCCAAAATGAGTCCTGCTTTCAATGCAGATTGAAACCCTGCCATGCTTCCAGCAGCTTTCATGAACTCATGGGTATGCGGAAGAATCCCTTCTGGCGCGATTTTAAACCACAAATTGCATGTGGGAATTTCATATCCTACATTGCCAAGGTCAGATGAACCGAGAGCTTCCCATTTCTTAATACCATCCGTACCTGCCTCTTTTGCGGCGGAGAGAACCAGCGAATCAAGAAGCGGAACATTGATGGGTGCACTGTATCCGTAACTCCAGGCAATTTGAACATCAGCGCCCACAGCATCGGCAGCGGCTTTAACGCATTGTTCAATTTTACATTTGAGTACTTCCACATACGGTTGATCCAAAGCTCTTACAGCATAGCTGAGCACTGCTTTGTGTGGGATTCTGCCGACAGCGGTTCCTCCTTCTTTCACAATACCGTGGATTCGTGTATCCGGACGAGTATGTTCACGTATCATTTCAATGTTGGTATATGCCAAAACAGCGGCATCCAAGGCACTGATTCCCGAATCAAAAGAAGGAGGACTTGAAAATGTGAAGCGCCCGCCGGATATGGCCAGAAAGTCCGCACCGGTATCCCAACGATCGCCGGGATGAGTAATCAATACAATGTCGCTGCCGTCAAAATGGCCGGCTTTCAACAGTGGTATTTTACCTCCATATTTCCCGCCTTCCTCCGCCGGCGTCCCGATTACCCAAAGCTCTCCGACTGTCCGGGCCATTAAGGGAGCCAAGCCGGCGGCAGCGGCCAATCCGGAGACCGCTATCAGATTATGACCGCAGGCATGCCCCATAGGCAGAGCATCGTATTCCAGCATGATGCATAGGACTGGGCCAGCCGCTTTTCCTTTGATTACAGCTTTGAAAGCAGTATCAAGAAATACATTTTCTCCATTTATCGGATTAACACCGGGTAAGCCGCAGGTAACCGTAAAACCAATTCTCGTGAGAAAGTCTGTAATGGTGGCGGCTGCGTCAAATTCCTCATTGCCTGCTTCGGGATGAGAGAAAATGCGTTGGTTCAGATCAGAGAGTGCTTGTACTTGTGGTTGAAGGGAATCTTGAATATCTTTCCTGTGTTTTGAAAATATCTGGCCAAAGCCCCTCTGCCCTTCATTGGGCATTATCGCCAAACAATATCTTCCATGACGATCTCTTTCCAGCGTTAAAGGGACACCCAGAGCTCGTGCCATCTGGTGAAGAGGCAGATAGGTTTCATCGCCTGACGAGTATGTACCGATTGTATCCACTTTTTCTCCCTGATCCAACGCAAACCGGGTCCATGACATACTTAAGCCTCCTTTAGCCCTATGCAGTCATTCTTTAATAGTTATTTTATCTCCGATATTCCAGTATTCACCTGCTGCATAGGCGATTGGATTGATTTTTTCCACATCAAGACCTCCATTGGGTTTGATAACATTTTCATCGGCATGTACAGCCACGACTTCGCCGATGAATAATATATGGCTGCCCAGATTCAGTGAATTGACAACCTTGCATTCAATATTAACCGGGCATTCTTTGATCAAAGGCGCAGATACAATCGTCGCTGTTTGGCCAGTAAGATTTGCTGCAGAAAATTTGTTGCCATCTTTGCCGGATAGGATGCCGCATTGCTGAACAGCAGGTACAGTCGCCACACTGGGTATATTGACCACAAACTCCTTGCTCTTTTCGATGAGGTGGTACGAATGTCTTTCGGGTCTAACACCAATGGCAATCATGGGCGGATCGGAACAGACAGTTCCAACCCATGCAATGGTAATAATGTTTTCACTTTTTCCCAGTTCTCCGCAGCTTACCATAACAGCCGGGACGGGAAGCAGCACGGTCCCAATCGGTAGAGATCTCTTATTCTGTGCACTCATTCTGACTCCTCCTTATCTGTTTTCAATGTCCACCGGGCTAAATCCCTGCTTTGATACTTTTTCATAACACGCTGGAAAGCGTTTTCCAGTGATATATTCTGTGAGTTGGCAAAGCAGGTCAAAACAAACAGGACATCCCCCAATTCCATCTCCAAGTCTGTTTCAGCTTCCGTAGCTTTCTTCGGCTTTTCCCCAAAACGATGATTCACTTCCCTTGCCAATTCACCGACTTCTTCGGTAAGACGAGCCATAATTGATAAGGGTTTCCAATATCCTTCTTCAAACTGTGTGATCCATTGATCTACAACGAACTGCATTTTCTTTGTATCCATACTTACACCCTCCGCAAAACACGTCCGGGTCTTTTCCCGGTGTGAACGCCTCGTGAAATCACCGTCTCGCCATTTACCAGCACATACTCTATTCCCACAGGGTACTGGCGTGGATTTTCAAAGGTAGCGCGATCAATAACTGTGTTCGCATTAAATACGGTTATATCAGCCGCCATCCCCTCCCGAATCAGCCCGCGATCTTTTAAACCCAACCGCTGAGCAGGAAAGGATGTCATCTTCCGAATGGCCTGAGGAAGAGAAAGAACTGATTCTTGCCGAACATACTTCCCCAATATCCGCGGGTACGTCCCATAGACTCGGGGGTGGGGCTTTCCGCCCAGCAGCCCATCCGTGCAGGGCATCTGATAGTCATGCTTTAAAACTCTTCTCACATTGTCTTCACTTTGAGCAAAAGTAGCCATTCCTACAGCAGCTTCTTCTTCCAAAAGCAAATCCATGGCAGCCACAATGGGGTCTTTTTCCATTTCATGGGCTATTTGGGACATGAATTTTCCTTCCATATGCTTATTCTTTTCACTATTTACAGCTGTGATCAGAACCCCATCCCACCCTGTATCTTTGGCCATATTCTGCCAGCCCGGGATCCCATTTTCAATGTCCTCCCGGATTTTGTCCCTCAAAACGCTGTCATTCAGCCGCATCAGCATATTTTTTGCGCCGCCTTCCAGAGCCCACTGAGGCAAAATGGCAAAAAACATTGTGCTTCCAGCAATATACGGATACTGATCGAAAGTCACTTCATGGCCTTTGCTCCTGGCCTTTTCTGCCATAGCAATCATTTTCTCTACTTTATGCCAGTTTGCCTTCCCAGCTGTTTTAAAATGGGATATATGAAGAGGTATGCCGGCTGCCTGGGTGATGTCCATTACTTCCTGCATCGCCTCTTCAGCCAGCTCCGCTTCATTTCGTATATGCACCACCATAAACCCATTATACTCACCGCAAACTGAAAAGACATCCTCCAGCTCATTCCTGTCTGCGTAAAAACAGGGAAGGTATATTAATCCCAACGACATCCCCACAGCACCTTCTATCATGGCATCCGAAGTCAGTTCTTTCATCTTTGCCAATTCATAAGGGCTAGCACGGCGGTTGTCCAATCCTATAACTTCCTGGCGGATTGCGCCGTGTGTCGCCAGAACAATTGGATTTGTGGAAGTTTTCAAATTGTCCAGCGCTTTCAGATAATCACCAAAACTGCGCCATGTCCATTCAATATCGGGTGTGCCTGCCAAACCTGAGAGCACTTTGTGCCAATTGGAAAGATTTTTTTGGCTGATGGGTGCAACACCGATTCCATCCTGTCCCAAAAGTTCAGATGTAATTCCCTGGTGGATTTTTGCATCTGCAGTTGGGTTCTCGAATAACATAATATCCGAATGACTATGCATATCAATAAATCCGGGTGCAACTGTCAGACCCTCCGCCTGGATCCATGATTGAGTTTCTTCATGGGACAGGTCATGAGATATTACTTGGATTTTACCCTCCGATATTCCGATGTCTGCCCGATACCACGGACTCCCCGTTCCATCCAGTATCATTCCTTTAGAGATTATTACATCCAACATTTCGTGTCCCTCCCTTGACGTTTCATCCTCATTCTATCATTTGATATGGTGAGTGACAATATAAGCGAAAAGGATCTGCAAGCAGATCCTTTTGTCAATCTATCAGGTGTGACACATCGTTCATGCCAAAGACAGTGGGAACCCCGTGGCGAAAGTGAATAACATTAACCGCTGCATTGTATTGCATAATATGCCAGAATGCAGATAGATCCATTTTCAGCATGATGCAAAAAAGCATTCGAATCGTGCCGCTGTGAGCAACCAGTACGATATTACCGGTTGGATGCTGTGACAGAATCTCCTGAAGGGATTCTTCCACTCTGATTCTCAGCTTTGGGAGGGGTTCCCCATTGGGGATATTGTAACTGAGAGGATCATGAATCCACTGCCGTAATTCTTCGGAATACTGATCGCGGACATGAGTATAGGCCTGTCCTTCCCAGTCTCCAAAACCAATCTCTTTCATTCCCTGTAAAACCCCCACGGAAAGCTTGTGGGGCCGAGCTATCGTTTGAGCCGTGTCCAAAGCTCGCTTTAGTGGGCTTGAATACACTGCTTCAATTTCTTCACTGGCAAACCGACGAGCAATTTTTTCTGCTTGCTGTTCACCATCTGTACTCAGCGGTACATCCGTCTGCCCTTGATATCTTGTCTCTTTGTTCCAGATCGTAGCTCCGTGGCGTACAATATACAATTTGATATCTGACACTTTCATACCCCCACGCTAATACTCAATCCCCCGTCTGCTGGGTATTCCCGATTGGAAAGGATGTTTGACCATTTTCATTTCCGTAACCAGATCAGCATGATCAACAACCCATTGCGGCATCGTCCGACCGGTCAGTATGAGCTCCACGGAATCGGATTTCAAAGCCAGCAGGGCAGCCAACTCATCATGATCCATCATGCCCAGATTATAGGGGGCACTAATTTCATCCAGAATAACGATGTCGAACCAGGGATCCTGAAGCATCTTCTCCGCTCTTGCATACGCTTTTCGCAGAGTAGTCCAATCGTTTTCTTCGATATTCCCCGGCAGAACAAAACATTCCATGCAAGCATCGCATTGAGCATCGCCTGATTTGATCATGGCCGCTTTTTTGCATCCACGGCCGTATGAATAAATCTGAAAATATGGAAATAATCTTTCGGCTGCATAAATCTCACCGGTATAGGTCGTTCCTTTCATAAACTGAACCATCCCGATGTGGAACCCATGACCCAGCGCCCGGAATGCCTGCCCCAAGGCAGCCGTTGTCTTCCCTTTGCTATCTCCGGTATAGACCTGAATAAGACCGGGAACAATGCGATTTTCCATCTAGTCACCTTCTTTCAAAATTTCTGCCAGAGTATTCTCGATATTCTGCAAACCCGCTGTGTAAACACCGGTCCTCTTACGAATCGCATCAAGTATTTTTATTGCTTCTCCCTGGGTGTAATCCCTTGTATCCATGCTGTTCGGATCAACAAGTACAATAGGTACCCCTTCACAGTTCAGGGGCATTAAAATTTCTGCATTGGGCAGGTTTCCTACCCCAAATGGGACTGGTGCGACAATAACTATGTCACATTTTCTCGCCAAGTTCATGTTCTCCTCTTTTTTCTGCACGGTTATGTGTGAAAAAGGGGTCTCCTCAACCACTTGGATTCCCAGTTCTCTGGCTGTATACCAATCACTATCCCCAATGTTTAATACTCCGGCAGTTACCTGGTAGCCAGAGCCGGTTAATCGATTCATCAGTTCAGCGCCACTTCCTCCGCCGCAGATTAGATGAACTGAATGGGTATCACATCCGCTGTCTCTTGATGGATTGTATCCTTTTTGAGAATACAGCACAACATATGGAGTCTTATCGATGGGATGTTCTGTAATGATAACCTGGCATCCATAGACTTCTTCGATTAGGCTCTTTTGAATTACCTCCCGAGGGCTTCCGAATGCAACAATACTACCTTGCTTTAAGATCAATATTCTGTCGCAGTAATGAGCGGCCAGATTTATATCGTGCATCGCGGCGATAACTGTAATACTATGATTTCGATTTAATTCCTGAATAGCATCCATGATTTCAATTTGAAATCGAATATCCAAGTGCGACGTGGGTTCATCCATCAGCAAAACAGCCGGGTTTTGAGCGACAGCCTGGGCGATAAACACACGCTGTCTTTCACCTCCGCTAAGGTTTTTCACCTTACGGTTCTGAAGATCCGTAATCCCGGTTCTATTGAGCGCATCTTCGACAATCATTCTGTCTTCTGCAGATTCTCGCTGCAGGAATCTCCAATGTGGATAGCGGCCCATCATGACTACATCGTATACTGAAAAATCTATCTCATCTGGATATTCCTGACTGACCGCACCAATCTTTTGTGCTGCTTCTCTTTGGGAATAGCTAAGCAGATCCCTTTCATTAAATAGCACTTGCCCGCTTTGGTAAGGGATAAGACGACCAATATTTCCCAGCAGGGTGCTTTTCCCGGATCCGTTGGGTCCTACAATGCCAATTAATTCGCCGTGGTGAACATGGAACTGGAGATTGTTCAGCGCAGGAGAAGAATCATACGATGTGCTGACCCCTTCGATTTCCAAGACTATGTTACCCATCGCAATTTCCCCCGCTTTCATGATTGCCTTTTTAGAAGAAACAAGAAAAAGGGTGCACCGGTTAGGGCAGTTACTACCCCGACCGGTATTTCCCTAGGCATCAGGCAAAGCCGCGCCAAAGCATCTGCCATCACCATCAAAATAGCCCCTCCCAGTAAAGAAGCCGGCAAGAGTATCCGGTGGTCAGATCCGACCAGTCTTCGGAACATATGGGGCACGATTAAACCAACGAAGCCGATTAAGCCGGTTACCGATACAGCTGCGGCTGTGACAAAGGTCGCAGCAACCAGCAAAACCCTTTTCACCGCTTCAACATTCATGCCCAGGTAATGGGCTTGTGACTCTCCCAGCATCATGATATTCATTGCTCTCCAGTGCAGGTAGATAAGAACAGTGCCTGGAACCAGATAAAGAGATACCGACCATACGGCATTCCATGTCGCCTGAGTCAGACCACCCATCATCCAAAATACGATCTCTTCTAACCTGTCCCCATGCAGTACTATGAGAAGCGATACGATGGCAGAGAAGAATGCACTGGATGCAATTCCTGCCAGAATCAAATTGGTTACTGTCATTTTGCCGTTTTTACTTGCCAGCAAAAAGACTACACCCAAACTCAGTATCCCCCCGAAGAAAGCAAATATCGGGATAACAGAGAATCCTAAAAAATCGACACTCTTGCGGATAATAATTCCAATTGTCGCTCCCAAAGCAGCTCCTGATGAAAGCCCGATCAGGTAAGGATCGGCCAACGGGTTTCGCAAAACACCCTGGAGTGTGGCCCCCGAAACGCTCAATGCAGCTCCAACCAGCGCTGCCAAAATAACCCGTGGGAATCGAATTGCCAAAAATATTTGTTGATGAGCGGCTGATTGAGGCGGTCCCACAATCGATGGAAGTACTCCGTGAAACAAGATGCGAAGTGTCTCGACAGGCGATATGGGCACGGCTCCCAGGCCGGAGGCGATTATCATTGCAGCTAGAAGGATCAGCACCATCGAAATCAGGACCATATATGGTTTTTTTGAATTCGATTCTGAATATTCATGAGGCTGATTCATCAAATCCCCCCTCTGCTGTCAAACTCATCCAATCAGAAATACTCGGGATACAAATATTGGGCGATAGTCTCCAGCGCATCCACAATCCGCGGGCCGGGCCTTGATACAACATCTGCATCGATCCAATAAATTCGTCCGTTTTGAACAGCATTCATAGTCTGCCAAGCAGGTCTGAGCCCCGCTGCAATATCTTCCGGGGTCTCTGTATTGGGTGTAATAATTACTTGAGGGTCTTTCTCCAGCAAAACTTCCTCGCTGTAGCTAAAATAGTCCCCTTCTGTATCCGATGAAACATTCTTTCCTCCAGCAGTCTCAATCATATCATGGATATATGATTCCGGTCCCACTGTCCATAGACCCCAGACGCCTGGAGGGGAAACTTCATAGAAAACACTAACTCGCTGGTCTTCCGGAATCGTTGTTACCATGTCCTTCACCTGATCCATACGGTTCTGTAAGTCCTGGACCAATGCATGGGCCGTTTCCTGAACCCCGCATACTTCACCAATCGTTATCATATCGTCCAGAATGTCTTCAAGAGATTCTGCTTGAAGCACCAGTACCGGAATACCGAGTTCATCCAGTCGGCTAACAAACGATGTGTCAGCAGACCCTACGGTTATTACCAGATCCGGATTCAACCCTACGATTACCTCATAATTGGGTGAGAAAGTGTCTCCAACTTTTTCGATACCTTGTGTTGCCTCAGGATAATTGCTCCAGTCGTCGACCCCGACCAGATTCTCCAACAGTCCGAATGCAATCAAAGTCTCTGTGTGGGCGGGTGAGAAGCTAATGATCCTAACCGGAACTTCTTCTATGGTGATGGTTCGACCCGCATCATCAATCAAAGCATACGGATATTGAATGGGATCTGCATCATTGTCTATGTTGCTGCATCCTGACACACATAGAAGCAACACCATGATCACTAAGATAAGACACACTGATCGTTTCATTCTTCGTTCACATCCTTTCAAATTATAAAACCCGCCATCTCGAAAATGGCGGGTTAGAGAAATTGATCACGAATTCTCATCTGGTGCATCACTGCTGCACGCCCCCTTTCCGTCGAAGGTTCTGCGGAATGCAGTCAGGCAGGTTTCCTGGCTCCAGTTCATCCACATCGCTGCCTTCCCGCATAATGCAGTGGCGTATTGCGTGTGTCCCTGTATACAGTGGCGGGACCGCGCCGATTACAAAAAAGTGTTTTCGGACTTCCCTATTATCCCAGTATGGGCACCTGACTACTTTATTCAGTTAACTCGATTATATAGTATGTGCCTGGATTAATCAAGACAGATTCACTTGGCTGCGCAGATTAGCTATCTCAGTCGCTGTGAGTAAACGGTACTGCCCACGAGGGACTTCATCGAGTGTCAAAAATGAATACATAATACGCTCCAGACAATAAACATGATGGCCTGTAGCCCTAGCCATCCGCCGTATCTGTCTGTTTTTCCCTTCATGGATAGTAATCAGCATTTCCGATAAGTCGTCTCGTGCATAGATGAGATCCACTTTCGCCGGGGATGTCTTTCCATCTTCCAGCAAAATTCCCGACTCCCAGTCCTGTACAGTTGCAGGGGATACCTTTCCATGTAGAATCACTCTGTATGTTTTGGTAACACCGAATCTTGGATGAGTAAGGCGGTAGGATAGCTCACCATCATTGGTGAGAAGAATCAAACCTTCAGTATCGGCATCCAATCGTCCCACCGGATAGAGTCGCAGCGGGATGTTGTGGACCAAATCCATCACAGTTTTCCTCCCCCGCTCATCGGATGCAGAAGAAATGTACCCGGCCGGCTTATTTAAGAGTACCACCATGAATTCTTCTTCCTTCTTGATGATCGTACCATCTACAGACACCCGGTCAATATCCGGATTCACTTTGAATCCCAGTTCAAATACGGGCATACCATTTACAGCAACCCGCCCGTCCAGTATCATTTTCTCGGATTCTCGTCGGGATGCGACTCCGCATGACGCCATGTATTTTTGCAGTCTTTCTTCCAATGAAACCACCTCAATTCAGATGGAAATAATCGCGGACCCGTTTCCAAAGATCAACTCCGCCGTCTTGTACGCTATCATACACAGGAACTCCC
>JAXGQE010000006.1:0-199776 GCA_040766585.1 Candidatus Sumerlaeota bacterium | reverse complement strand
TGATCTTTTGTAAAAAGTCCGTGCAAAAGTTCAGTATCCAGTGTAATATCTAATTGAGCCATTATGTTCATCTCCTCAGTTAGGTGTTGGGTGGTACTAATATTCTAACCGAGGACGAGCATTTTGGCTCGCTTTTATTGCTTCTTTCTTTTTACACCATTATACGGACTTAATCGGGTTTTATTGAATCCAGATTAGTCATGATTTATTCAGCTTACGTAAAGTATACCACGATCCAGGTAGATTCACGCCAAAGCATGGTGAAAACATGGGAAAGAATGAGGGCAGCAGGGAGGATCTTTGCTTTGAACCGCGAATCGGGTGAAAGGGAATCATCAACAGCAACAATTCGAGGAGGAGGGGTTTATTTGCGCAAATACTTAGTGCTGGTACTGGTGATGGTACTGATCATTTCGGCTGGCTGCAGCAGCAGCGATCCTGAAGAACCCGCCGGAAGTACACCGGACACACTGCCGGACGGAACCGCGGTGACTTTTACCTGTCCGGAACTGGAAAGAATTGTACGGGAGCAAGTGGGTAAAATGGAAGGAGATCTTCTCAGTGAAGACCTGCAGTATCTGAGTAGTTTGAGAATCTGGGAAGTGGATGTATCCAGTTTTGACGGATTGGAATATGCCGTGAATCTGGATTCCGTATCCATTGGACACAGTATGGTTCCAGAGTTGGGGTCACTGGGAGATCTGCCCAATCTGACGTATCTCAATATTTCATATTCTGAGGTAACTGAACCATTGGTGTTTCAATATCCGAAAAGCCTGACGCGTGTTTCGTTCATTGATACCCAACTTCAGGATCTTGACTTCATGAAGGGAATGGTTAATCTGGAAAGTTTGACTTTGTCCCGGGTGGGGATCTCAGATATCACTCCTCTGCAGTCCATGGCCAAACTGCAAACCCTGCGGATGGATGACAATGCCATTGTGGATCTGGAACCGCTGCGAGGCAAACCGGATTTGGTATCGCTGAATCTGCAGGGTAATGAAGTGATGGATATCGGGCCTTTGGCTGACCTGACGGCTTTGGAGGAACTTGTTCTTTCCTACAATCCCGTGACCAACCTGCAGCCATTGGAGAATCTGAATGGACTGAAAGAACTGGTTATTTATAAAGACCACGATGTGAAGCATCTGATTTTGGACCAAGTACGGCTTTTGGAACAAAAGGGAATTCAAGTCCAATATCACGAGTAGTACTTAAAAAGGAAGCCCAGCGCCGCCTGGATGCTTCCTTTTTTTTTGGATTCCGTTGAGATTCGTCTGGGTGGAGTCGCAAGGGATGAGCAGGGACATGGGTTGTGTCAGTAGAATATATGTAAAGAGATTATGATTTCAACATATTTGCATCCGTGAGTGTAGAATGAAAGCACATGGATGCTTGAAGATGCAATGTGAAAGGACGATCAGCATGCAGCACACGAAGGGGTTACTAAAATGGAATCGGGTATTGTGGGTCATTTTGATCTTGCTGCTGGCGGCAGCCCCCTTACTGGAAGCGGCTATGCCTGAATGGCAGCAAGAGGAGCTGGACCGGTACATCGGCCGCTATCAGCGTACTATGAAAATACCGGCGCTGGCTGTAACCATTATTCATCAGGGAGAATCGGTCTACAGCCGCGGCTGGGGTGATGGTGTGGACGGCAGCACCATGTTCAATATTGCGTCCATCAGCAAATCGTTTACAGGCCTGGCGATAATGCAGCTGGTGGAGCAGGGTAAAGTGGATCTGACCCAACCGGTATCGGCATACATTCCTGAGTTTACGATTTCGGACGATATTCAGGTAACCCATCTGCTGCACCATGTCAGCGGAATGACCGAGTTTGATTTTATGGGGGATCTGCCGGATGATGCAACGACTGTGGAATTGCTGGTGGAACTGAACGGGATTCGACCGTCCTATGAACCGGGGGAAATGTTCTCCTATTTTAACCCCAACTATTCTCTGCTGGGGCTGATTGTGGAGCGGGTCAGCGGTATGAGCTATGCCGACTACATCGGAGAGAACATTTTGGCTCCACTGGGATTGGAGAATGTATCGGCTTCCGGTGAGGCGGATGTTGCGGGGAATCTGTCGGTGTTCGGTTATTCTGTACAAAGGGAAGAACCGTTTCTCCTGTATGATCTCCCGGCAGGGTACA
The DNA here is from genome assembly GCA_040766585.1 of Candidatus Sumerlaeota bacterium. Classification (GTDB taxonomy): domain Bacteria; phylum Bacillota; class SLNR01; order SLNR01; family SLNR01; genus JAXGQE01. Next base: position 197,618 of record JAXGQE010000006.1, on the reverse strand, counting down.
TGACTTCATCGGCGGATGATCTGGCCCGGTATCTGGAAGCGGTTCGAATGCAGGATCCGGTCCTGGGTCTTACCCCGGAGGGGTTCGCCCAGCTCCAGGAAGGATTTGAAGGTGGGCATTACGGCATGGGCTGGATGGTGGGCGAGTATGCCAATCGGCCAGCGGTGTTTCACGGTGGATCGCTTCCCGGATTTGTGTCGGATGCCGTGATGCTGACCGAGGATGAATACTCCGTCGTGATGCTGGCCAACAAAAACCATATGATTCACGCTGTATTTATGTATCCGGATTTAATGGAAGGGATCGTGTCCATTCTGACCGACCAGCCTGCAACGGACCGGCTGACCTTCTACTGGGTGTATCGAGCTTTTGGGATTTTGTTTATCCTGTCGATGCTCAGTTCCTTGGTGAACTGGCTGAAACTGTTATTCTCACCCCGGAAAATGTCCCGATTCCGCAGGGGACTGACGGCCGGATTCCTGCTGCTGATTCCCGTGGTGGTGTTCTTTGCGGTGCCGGCTGTATCCAAAGCCGTTCTGCAAAGGGGTTTTACCTGGGAGTTGGGCTTGCTGATGGTCCCGGATTTCCTATCGTGGCTGATCATCGGTCTGGGATTTAATCTTCTGGAAGGGCTGACCCATCTGCTGCATTACGGGCGCCGAATCGATCAATAACCAAGAAGACAGCCATGGGGCTGTCTTCTTTTGCTTCGATTGCTGTGCAATTAGTCTTTGGGGGGCTGCCAGACTTCCCAGACTTTTCCGGCTAGAGCGGTTGACGGTTTCAGCGTGGGACCGCCTTCCTGCCAACCGGACGGCATAACTTCGCCGGTTTTCTGGTGGTGCTGGTATGCTTTGATCTGCCGCAGCAGTTCATGAGGATTCCGACCCACAGGAGGACTGAGTATTTCCGCAGCCTGGATAATTCCATCGGGATCGATCAGAAAGCGGCCGCGAATATTGACGCCAGCATCTTCGTCGTACACACCGTACAGGGTTCCGATTTTTCCACCCTGGTCAGAGACCATGGGGAATGGAACGCCTCCGTCCACCATTTTGGACAGTTCGGTTTCATTCCACACTTTGTGGGAATGGACGCTGTCGGTGCTGACGGACATTACTTCTACATTGAGAGCCTGCAGTTTGTCATAGCCCACGGCTATGTGCGAAATTTCCGTGGGTCAGACAAAGGTAAAGTCTCCGGGGTAGAAGCATAGAACAACCCATTTGCCTTTGTGGTCACTGAGGGACACTTGCTTGATTTCCCCTTTGTGAAATGCCTTTGCTTTAAAGTCAGGTGCTTTTTTCGTGACTAGCATTCTCTTACCCCCTTCTTTTAATTAATTAACTGCTTACTGATTTGATTATATCCCAGGGGGTAAATAAAAACAAGGATCAGTAAGACATAAATGCATAATTGTACTCATGCCACCGTATATGCCAAATTTGTGCACAAGAATTGTCCAAGTGCTTGACCCGATGAGGAAAGTCTGGTTAACTGAAGACAGGAAGACTGAATCGCTGGTTCGGTCAGGGAAAACTGGAAAGAATGAAAAGGGAGGGTTTTGAATGAAGAAACTGTGGATCGTTGTTCTGATTGCCATGATTGGGTTGGCCGGTTGCGGAGGAACACCTGCCCCTGAAGAAAAAGATTCGTGGGCGGAACTGGGCAGCCAGTTTGTGCAGCAGCTGGCGGATGGGGAGTATGAAGAAGCGTTTGCACAGTTTGATGATACCATGAAAGAAGCGCTGCCCCTGGCGGATCTGGAGCAGACTTGGCTGGCGGTACAGGCCCAGGTGGGGGACTATGTGCAGGAAGTGGATTGGGCGCGTGAAACTGATGATCCGTATGAGATTGCCATTATTACCGGAGAATTTGCCAACGCGTATATAGATATTCGCGTGGTCTTCAATGCCGACGAGCAAGTCAGCGGGTTGTTCTTCCAGCCGTCGGATTACCAGCCGTAAATCGGTGAAAAGGAGTTGATCCCATGCCGCGGTACCGGCTAAGTATATTGATTGTGTTGATGATTGTGTGCCTGACAGGGTGTTCTCTGTTCCAGGGTCCGGACGATTCCGGGGATAAAGAGAAGGCCGCGGAGCTGGCATCTGGATTTATTGCCGATTTGACAGAAGAAGATTATGACAGTGCCTACAGCTTGTTTGATGACACCATGAGGAATGCCATTTCCAGAGAAGAGCTGGAAGAACTGTGGGACAGTCTGGTTACCCAGGTGGGTCCCTTTATGCGGGAGGTAGAACAGCGGGATGAATCGCAGCCACCGTATCAGATCGTTATTGTTACCATTCAGATGGGCAGTATCTATCTGGATACCCGGGTAGTCTTCAACCGGGACTTTGAAATAGCAGGGCTGTTCTTCCAACCCTCGGATTATCTGGCGCAGTTTTATGAGGTCCCGGACTATGCGGATGAAACCCAGTTCACGGAAGAAGAAGTGACAGTGGGCAGCGGTGAATGGGCTCTGCCGGGAACATTGACCATTCCGGTGGGTGAAGGACCCCACCCCTTTGTGGTTCTGGTGCATGGATCCGGTGCCCATGACCGAAATGAAACCATTGGCCCCAACCGACCGTTCCAGGATCTGGCCTGGGGATTGGCTTCCAAGGGAATCGGAGTGCTTCGGTATGAAAAAAGGAATTTTACCCACGGGCAGAAAATGGCGGCATTGGTCAACAGCCTGACTCCCCATGAAGAAGTGGTGGAAGATGCCGCGGCAGCTGTGGCTTTGTTAAAAAGCCATCCCAAGGTAGAGTCCGATGCGATTTATGTGTTGGGGCACAGTCTGGGGGCTATGCTGGCACCGCGAATTGCCACAGAATCCGGGGAGGCAGCCGGAATGATTCTGCTGGCGGGAACCCCCCGGGGATTGGAGGATCTGGTGGTTGAACAGGTCACTTATCTCTTGACTTTGAAAGATGAGGTAACTGAAGCGGATGAAGAAGCATTAAATCTGCTGATTGAACAGGCAGAAAGGGTCAAGAGCCCGGATCTCAGTCTGGATACACCGGAGGAGGATTTGCCCATGGGTGTACCGGCGGCCTACTGGCTTTATCTGAGAGAATACGATGCCGTAGCTGAAATCAGGGAACTGGATCTTCCGGTATTGATTTTGCAGGGAGAAAGGGACTACCAGGTCACCCTGAAGGATTTTGCTGCCTGGAAAGATGGGTTGGAAGGACAGAGCGGTATTGTCTATCAATCCTACGACAGCCTGAATCATCTCTTTATGCCGGGGGACGGGCCCCCCAACCCGGACGAATACATGGAACCCAGCAATGTGGACCTGCGGGTCATTGAAGATATTGCGGAGTGGATAACCAATCGGTAACTGAAAAGAAAGAATATGGATGGCTAAGCGTGATTGGATACGCAGAGGGATTACCCGGTCTTAATGAGCAGTTGGCTGGATCGTACCGAATAATATGGCAGTATGCCTGCAATACGGAGGAGGGTATGCTCGATGCATGACAGTGGGCGAAGAAGAGCCGATGTGATTATGACCAATGGAAAATTTCTTACGGTGGATGAGAAGAACCGTATCGTGGATGCAGTAGCCATTGGTGATGGATCCTTTCTGGCTGTGGGCAGCCGCGAAGAAATCCTGACTTGGGCGGATGAACATACCCGCATCATGGACGTGAATGGACGGACTGTGATTCCCGGAGTGTTTGACTCCCACAACCATGTGCTTCCCGCGGGAAAACTTCTGGACGGTGTGATGCTATTTGGCGCCGAATCCCTGGATGAACTGAAAGAAAGGCTGGCGGAGAAAGTCCGGGTTACCCCCCGGGGACAGTGGATTCAGGGCGGTGGTTGGATTGAGAGTCAGTTTGCGGAAAACAGGATGCCCAGCCGGTGGGATCTGGATGAGGTGGCACCGGATCATCCGGTCATTTTGGACCGTCTCTTTGCTCGCAGTGTGGTCAACAGCAAAGCGCTGCAGCTGGCCGGTATTGACCGGCGCACGCCGAATCCGGCAAGAGGGATTATTGACCGGGATCTGAAAACCGGTGAACCCACCGGAATACTGCGCAATGGGGCCTGGTCGCTGGTGGAGGCAGTGATGCCTCAAAAGCCCCATGAGGAAATTCTGGCGGACACAGAGTACTTCCTGAATCTGGCCATGCAGGAGTATCTTCGCTGGGGAATCACCAGCATCATCGATCCGGGCATCGATGTGCCTACCATGCGGGCTTACCGGAAAATGCACAAGGAGCGTAGTCTTCTCCTACGGATCAATATGATGCCGGAATGCTACGGGATGCAGGACTACGGAACGGACGAAGTGGATGGAATTTTGAAATACATCGGGATTGACAGTGGGTTCGGAGATTTGTGGCTGGGATTGGGGGCCCTGAAAATGGCCATCGACGGGGGTGTCGGCAGCAAAACAGCCATGATGTATGACCCCTGGATTGACGGTACCCACAGCCGGGGCAACCCACGGTTCAATGCGGAGGTCTTAAACGATCTGGTTCTTCGGGCACACCGGATGGGATGGTCGGTGGGGATTCACACCTGCGGGGATGAGGCCCAGGACATAGCCGTGGATGCCTTTGTCAAAGCCCAGGAGCAGTATCCCCGGAATGATGTCCGTCACAATATTGTCCACGGGTATCTACCCACTCCGGACGCTCTGAAAAAAATGAGAGATTACGGAATCGGGGTATCTCTCCAGCCGGGCTTTATGTTTATCGAAGGGGACATCTACTTTGATGTGCTGGATCAGCCCCGCATTGAACACTTTAAGCCCCTGCGAACCTACCTGGATACGGGGATTCATGTTGCGGCCAATTCGGATATGACATCCGCCCACTACAATCCGTTTGTGGGAATGTATGCCGCCGTGGCCCGAAAAACCAGCCAGGGTAAGAGTCTGGGGGATGGGGAAAAGATTTCCAGAGAAGAAATGCTGCGTCTTTTCACTCGAAACGGTGCCTGGCTGGCTTTTCGGGAGTCCAAAGTGGGTTCCATGGAGCCGGGAAAGGTGGCAGATCTGGCGGTTTTGTCTGACGATATTTATACATGTCCGGAGGATGCCATCATGGATATTCAAGTAGTGATGACCATGGTGGATGGGAAAGTCGTGCATGAAAAGCTCGACTGAGTCTATCCCGATACAGACGATTGGATTAGAAGGGCGACACGCCCTTCTTTTCTCTGTTGAAGCATTTTCTCATGGATTGTCATACTAAAAAGTGGAAGCAAATAAAAAGGAAAGACGCTGAAAAAAAAGAACAGTATGGACATAACCAACGAAGATCGGCAAAAATGTACAGGATGGTCTTAAGAGATGATCATAGATCGGTTGCAATATAGAATTTTCCTGATAGTAATGCTTCTTCTACTGCTGCTGCCACGAACAATGGTTGCGGAGGAAACAGCAGGAGTTCAGTTTTCGCATCCGGGCGGTTTTTATGAGCATAAGTTTTCACTCGTGCTCAAATCTTCCGTGCCCAATGGTGAGATTCGATATACGTTGGATGGATCCGAACCGACAAAAGATTCACTGTTGTACACAGCACCGATTCCGATTGGATACCAACCGGATAACTCGGGGGGTATTGAATACATTGAGACCACCATGGAACGAATCCCTGATTTTATGGAATGGCAGGAACCCGGTGAAGATATCTTCAAGGCGACAGTCGTAAGGGCCCAATACTTTTCCACGGCAGGGCCTGTGGGGGTTGTTGAGACCCAGACATATTTTGTTGATGGTCAAATCAGAAACCGATTCACCATGCCGGTGATTGCCATCGCAGCCGACCCGGCCGGACTGTTTTCTTTCGAGTCAGGGATCTATGTTCCCGGAATTATCTATGATCAGAATAATACGGATCGGTTGGCATACGGTCAGCAGCCGGCCAACTACAATGAAAGAGGGGATGAGTGGGAACGTACTGCCAATATGGCCTGGTACGAACCGGACGGCTATTTGGGATTTTCCCAAGATGTAGGGATCCGGATCCATGGCGCATGGAGCCGGATTCAGACCATGAAGAGCCTGCGGGTCTATGCTCGTTCAAAGTATGGCGAAGGGAATATCGACTATCCGGTGTTGGGGGAAGAACAGAACCGAACATATGAATGCCTGATTATGCGTAATGCCGGACAGGATTTTTATAGAGCGTATCTGCGGGATATAGTGGGCCACAGCATCTTGCAGCATCTGGACCTGGACATCCAGCGAGGGCGACCGGTTGTGGTGTTCATCAATGGAGTGTATTGGGGAATCCACCATATTCGTGAACGATTTGATGAAACATATTTTGAGCACTACCATGGGGTTGACCCGGAAGATCTGGTTCTGATGGAAAACAATAGTTTGCTGATGGTCGGGAATGACACAGATACGAAGCTGTGGAATGATGTGCTGGATTATCTCACGCACCATGATATCACCCAGCAAGACCACTATGATCACTTGCTGAACCAGATTGATCTGGATAGTTTTCTGGACCAGACACTGGTTGGGCTGTACACTGCCAACCAGGACTGGCCGGGTAACAATGTCCGATTTTGGCGTGTACGGGATCCAGATGAATCGGAAGCTGCTGCTGAAGAAATGGATGGTCGCTGGCGCTGGCTGATTAACGACCTGGATGTTGGGTTCCATTTTCCGGAGTATAATATGTACGATCGGTTGGTGGTGGAAAGCCGAACCTATCCAGCTCCTGCCTGGTCGACTCTCCTGTTTCGCAGCCTGCTGCAGCAGGATGGTTTTCGCAGCCGTTTTCTGAGCCGTCTGGACTATCATTTGAATTCTACATTCTCCTCAGAACATGTGATTCAATGGGTGGATTACTGGCAAGATCAATTGGTTTCAGAGATGCCGCATCATATTGATCGCTGGCAAGTTCCGGCTTCAATCCAGGAGTGGGAGAAGAATGTAAATGTCGTTCGAACATTTGCCGAAGAGAGGCCTGCCTATCTGCGCGCCCAGACCGAAGAGGTATTCGGGTTGAATAAATCCCTTTGCCTGACGGTTCGATGGATTGGGGAGCGGGGGGGCGATGTCTGGGTTCACGGAATCCCTGCCCCTTCTGAAGATTCTGTCTGGCAGACAGAATTCTTTCACGGAACCTCCATCAAACTGGAGGCTGTTCCCCGAACAGGATTTCAGTTCGTCGGCTGGAAAACGAGTGATGGAGAATTTCTGGACGATGTCGAGATTCAATTGGAAGAAGACATGGAAATTATCCCTGTATTTCAACGGTTGCTTTGGGCCCAGATACCGGTTTTGTGGATGGGTGGATTGGCGGGATCTTTGGGGTTATATTTCTCACTACGGAGTCTGATGCGCAGGAAGAAGGACAGGGCTCATGAACTGTTGTTGACCGCAGAGGAAACCGTTCACAGTGAAATGGGAATCGAAGAGGATGCTGCAGGGAATCTATGCAGTCAAAACGATGAGCATGAATCTGAACAGATTGGGTGATCGATGGTGGAGAAGATTGTTGGCGTAGTGGAACGGATCGTATTTGAAAACCAGGAGAACGGGTTTTGTGTGCTGAGGCTGCAGGTGAAGGAATTCCCGGATCTGGTGACAGCCGTGGGCAGCATGGCCGGGATCTGTGCCGGTTCGGTCCTGCTTCTGGAAGGTGACTGGCGCATGGATAGCCGTTTTGGCAAACAGTTTCAGGTAACCCGGTTTCAAGAAGAGCGGCCGGTGGAAACTGAAGACATGGAACGGTATCTGTCCAGTGGGCTGATCAAAGGAATTGGGCCGGTCAATGCCCGCCGTCTGGTCCAGACATTCGGTCCAGATACCTTTCGAATTATAGAAGAAGAACCGGATCGTCTGGTGGAGGTTCCCGGGATTGGACCCAAGCGGGTGGATATGATCCGGCAGGCGTGGCAGGAGCATCAGGAAGTGAAGAATGTGATGGTGTTTCTGCAGAAGTATGGGGTTTCGGTGTCCCTGGGAGTGAAAATATACAAGGCGTACGGGACCATGAGCATTGAAATGATCCGGAACGATCCCTATCGTCTGGCTGAGGACATCTGGGGAATCGGATTCAAGACAGCCGATAAAATAGCGCAAAGCATTGGGTTCGATCACCATTCACCGGCTCGCTGTCGGGCAGGTTTGGTCCACATGCTAAATCAAGCAGCCGGCGATGGACACTGTTATCTGGAAGCACCGGAGCTGATTCAGCGTACCGCAGAAGAACTGGAGATCGAAGCGGAAGCAGCGGTGCTGGATGAAATGATAGTGGACGGTCGGCTCATCTTGGAGGACGATGCAGTGTATCTGCCGTCTGCGTACCACAGTGAGTGCGGAACGGCCGGAGGAATTGGCCGCTTGCTGCAGTCTCCATATCAGGGTCAGATCCTGGATTTGCAGAGCATCATCGGCCAGGTGGAAAAAGAGAAGGGGATCGAATTCGATCCCGTTCAGGTGGATGCGATCCAGAAAGCGGCATCATCCAAGTTTCTTGTTCTGACCGGCGGTCCCGGTACCGGGAAAACAACCACGGTGCAGGGAATCATGCAAGTGTTTATGAAAATGGGGTTGAAAATACTGCTGGCTGCCCCTACCGGAAGAGCGGCGAAAAGGATGACCGAAACCACCGGAAAGGAAGCCCGAACGATTCATCGGCTTTTGGAATTTAAACCGCCTCAGGGTTATCAAAAGGATGAGCACAATCCTTTGGACTGCGACGGGCTGATAGTGGATGAAGCATCCATGATCGATATTTTTCTGATGCACCATCTGCTCAAAGCGGTTCCGGAAGAAGCGGTTGTGGTGCTGGTGGGTGATGTGGATCAACTCCCTCCTGTGGGAGCCGGCAATGTGCTGCGGGATATTATGGACAGCCGGGTGGTGCCGGTGGTGCGACTGACCCGCATTTTCCGCCAGGCCCGGGGCAGCATGATTGTCAGCAACGCCCATCGGATCAATCGCGGGGAGTACCCGCGACTGAAAGGAAGCCCGGAGGATGATTTTTTCTTTCTGGAAGAAGAGGATCCCGAAGCTGCCGCCGGCTTGGTAGTGGATTTGTGCCAGCGGCGCCTGCCGAGTCATTACGAGATAGATTCTCGTCAGATCCAGGTGATCAGCCCCATGACCCGTGGGGTTGTGGGGGTGCAGAATCTCAACGAAAAGCTGCAGGAGGCACTGAATCCCACGGGTCCGTCTGTGCGATTCGGAGGGACTACTTTCCGAAAGAGAGATAAAGTCATGCAGATTCGCAACAACTACGATAAAGATGTGTTCAACGGTGACATTGGCTGGATTGAGGACCTGGATGAGGAAGAACAGATCCTGGCGGTCCGCTTCGATGACCGGCTGGTGTCGTATGAGCGGTCCGAATGGGATGAGATTGTTCTAGCCTATGCATCCACGGTTCATAAAAGCCAGGGAAGCGAATACCCAGTGGTGGTGGCCCCCCTGACCATGCAGCATTATGTGATGCTGCAGAGGAATCTCCTGTATACATGCATAACCCGTGCTAAGAAACTCATGGTCCTGGTGGGCTCCAAGCGAGCTGTGGCACTGGCGGTAAAAAACAATCGGGTGTCACAAAGAAATACGCGTCTGGCCCAGCGTCTGAAAGAGATTCTATCCTGAGAGAGATGGGGATGGTTTGTGAGGGTGTGTTACGGTAGTTCCGGGTGTGTAATTTTTTTGTCGGAAAGCCATTGTAGGAAACGAAAGGAGGAGGAAAGATGAGCGGTTCTTTTCACTGTCGTCTGGGTGGTAATTTTGGTGGTTGGGATCTGTCTCTGCGGACCACCGACAGTCGTGTTGTGGGAAGCATGGGGGGATTTCTGCAGGAAAAGGATGTGGAAGTGGATGCTGTCGGCAGCAAATACCGGGGCCGGATTGGCGGAGTCCTGGAGGGAGCCCGATTTGAAGTGGTGATGCGCGACAATCGTCTGGACGGACGGGTGGGCGGCACCCTGGATGGGGCGGAGATCAGTCTGAAAGCGGACAGCAAGCGTGTGACCGGTCATATTGGTGGGGAAAATACGGGGAGCATGGTGGATCTGAGGTTTGATGGCGGACATGTGTTCGGACATATTGGCGGAACCACAAACGGGACAGAACTGACGGGAGATTATGCGGACTTTCCCATTCTTCTGGCCGCTTCCCTGGCAGCCACTGCCCAGTGGCTGCATCTGAAGAATCAATAATAAACCAGTACGTGAAAGGAGAACGCTTGTATGGACAAAAAAGTGTTTTACATGGTGGATGTATTCAGTGGACAAAAATATGGCGGGAATCAGCTGGCTGTGTTCCCCAAGGGTCATCTGTTCAGTGATGAAGAAATGCAGCGAATAACCCGGGAGATCAATTTTAGTGAAACCACATTCATTTTCCCGAACGAAAGTCAGGATAATCGGTACCGGGTCCGGATCTTTACTCCGGCGGCCGAAGTTCCCTTTGCCGGACACCCCACACTGGGCACGGCGTTTGTGATTCAGACTTTTCTGGCGGAGAAGAAATATGACCGACTGATTTTGGACTTGAATGTAGGACCCATTCCGGTGGATATGGAGTATTCGGAAGGCCGGATCGATATGATGACCATGAAACAGAATCCCCCGGTGTTCGGCCAGAAACTATCCGGTGTCGATCTGGCCAAAGTCTTGAATCTGTCGGTGGAGGATATCGACAGCCGCTTCCCGATTCAGGAAGTGTCCACCGGCCTGCCGTTTATCATCGTTCCTTTAAAAAGTTTGGACGCTGTTGCCAAAGCGCGCCTGGCCAAGGATCATTACGTTGCATTAATTGAGGGGTTGGAGGCCAAAGCGATTCTCTTTTTCGCCCCTCAAACCAAGTATCCGGAAAATCATCTCCATGCCCGGGTTTTCACCGAATATTTTGGTGTTCCTGAAGATCCCGCCACCGGCAGTGCCAACGGATGCCTGGCCGGCTATCTGCTGGAATATGAATACTTTGGCGATAAGACACTCAAGATTCAGGTAGAGCAGGGTTTCGAAATCGGCCGCGACGCCATTCTATATCTTTCTGGAGAGAAAAAAGACGGGGAGATTACCGTCTATGTGGGCGGCAGGGCAGCTTTATTTGCTCAGGGAGAACTCTTTTAAGAAACGCCTATTGACAGGTGCGTTGGGATTCGATAGAATGGGTGCAATATCGAAAAGATGATGACGGGGACCAAGTAACTGCGGAAAGCGGGATTACAGAGAGCAGGGTGTATGCTGAGAGTTCTGCACTGCGCAACGTATGTGAATACGCCTCGGAATTGCCGGCTGAAAAACAGACATGCTCTGTTTGTGTAAGCCAGGACAGGAGCCCCTGTTATCGGGCTATGCCCTCAGTCCGGATCACAATCCGGCCCGGCGGCAGAACAAGTGAGGCATAGCCTAACCAGGGTGGTACCGCGATGAAAACTCGTCCCTTTTCGGAGACGGGTTTTTTTGTTGGGAACATGGCCGGGCAGTGTCTAAATCGGGTGGTACCGCGGAGAAAATTCCGTCCCTTTGGGGGCGGTTTTTTTGTTTTATGAAAGGAGGGCAGGGAAGGTAGGTACGACAGAGAGAGAAGAGCCGATACTATTTGTTGGAGAAGGGACTGATCGAGCATGAGAAAAATGATTCTGATTTTCGTGATAGTAGGCTTGGTAGTCGGCCTGACAGCCGGCTGCACCCAGGAGGCTGCCGTTGACACCTCGACCATCGTCATTTCCCAGGGGGTGGATGCCACCACACTGGATCCGCACATGCACGCTGAAACCACCACCACTAATATTACCATTCAAATCTTTGACCGTCTCTTTATGAGGGATTCGGATATGAAACTGCAGCCGCATCTGGCCGAGTCCATCACTTTGCTGGAGGATGGCTCTTGGGAACTGAAACTGAAGGAAGATATCTTCTTTCACAACGGGGAGCCCTTCAATGCAGAAAGCGTCCTCTTCAGTATTGAACGCATCCTGGATCCGCAGCAAGGATCTCCCCAGATTGCCAATCTGAACATGATCGAAAAAGTGGATATTATTGACGATACCACCCTGAGGATATGGACCAAAACTCCCTATCCGCTGATGGCAGAGCGTCTCAGCCTGGAAATGGTCCCGCCGAAATACATCCAGGAAAACGGCAGGGAATATTTCGCCGAGCATCCTGTGGGCACCGGGCCCTACCGCTTTGTCCGCTGGGTGAAAGATGAGGAAATTGTTCTAGAAGCAAACAATGAATATTGGCAGGGAGCCCCTGCCATCCAGGAAGTCCTGTTCCGTCCGATTCCGGAAAATGCAGTTCGTCTGGCGGCTTTGCAGACAGGCGATGTGGATCTGGCAGTCAACGTTCCGCCTCATCAGGTGGAAACCGTTGAACAGGCCCAAGGGTGCCGGATTGAGTCGGTACCCAGCGGACGATTTATCTTTCTGCAGCTGGTTGCCAACCAAGGAGGGCTGATGGGGGACAAAAAAGTCCGTCAGGCGCTGAATTACGCAGTGGATGTTCCGTCAGTAATCGAACATGTGCTGGGAGGCCGCGGTATTCCTTCCACCCAGCCCCTGACCCCCTATGATTTTGGCTACAATCCGGATGTGGAGGGGTATCGGTACGATCCCCAGAAAGCCCGGGAGCTTTTGGCTGAGGCTGGGTATCCGGAAGGAATCGAGATTACTCTGGATGTGCCATCCGGACGGTATGCCATGGACAAAGAAGTTGCCGAAGCCCTGGTGGGGCAGATGGCGGAAGCCGGCATTGATGCCACCCTGCAGATCAACGAGTGGGGCGTCCACATTACCAAACTCCTGGATAAGCAAATGGAACATGCTTTCCTGATCGGTTGGGGGACCTCTTTGTTTGATGCGGACGCGACCCTGTTTCCCCAGCTGCATTCTCAGCAGCGGCTGACCTATTTCGGGGATGAACAACTGGACCGACTTTTGGAGCAAGCTCGCAGCTGCATGGATGCAGCGGAAAGGGAAAGTCTGTACCATCAGGCGGTGGAACGGGTGGTGGAGGAAGCTCCCTTTGTATTCTTGTACCAGCAGGAAGACATTTACGGCGTATCGGATCGATTGGTTTGGGAGCCCCGGGCTGATGAGCTGATCCTGGTGGACAGCATGGCATTGAAGTAGAAGATGAGGCGGGCAGGCAGAAAATGCCTGCCTTTTTTTCAGCAGGAAGGAAACAGCGCTTTTTCATGGAATATGAGAAAAAAAGGCATATGAGGAGGCGCAGGCCGTGCTGGGCAGGCGGGTTTTAAGCAAAGAAGAAAAGCAGTCTGTTCTGGAACAACATCATTATCAGTGCTATATCTGCCGTGGCGATATTATTCACCCGGACGAGGCAGAATTTGTCCATAAGCTCCCTTTGGATCAGGGTGGTTCATTTGACTTGAAGAACTATGTACCGCTTCACGATTATTGCTTTTTGAAAGCCAAGGAACAGGATCTGCATTTTGCCCGGGATGAGGCCAAAATCCAGGTGGTGTTTGCCTCCGATTATGACAGTATCTTTACAGAAAGAAAAAGTACCCCGGATATCCGTATCGACAAAGAAAAGATGCTGGCTGTGGTGGATGGAGTTACTGTTCCCATGCAAAAATGTCCCAACACCGGGACATTCTACTTCTACCATTTGCTGCCGGCTGCCTATCTGGAATCGGATCCGGCCATTGATCCCAAGGGGATGATTCGCAGCCGGGTGGTGGGGCTCAGCGGTCATCTGCGGGATCATGTGCAGATGAATCCTGTGATTTGCCGTTGGCATGACGGGCGAGTGAGCATTGTGAGCGGTCTGCACCGGGCGGCTGCCCAGCATTTGGGGAACAGCCACCTGCGAGTGGACTGCAAGGTTTTTGTGGATCCCGATGAGCAGATGCTGGCCGAAGCGGTAACTGCGTCGCGAGGCATTTTGCGTTCTGCGGCTCATAAACCCGCACCGGTGACCGATTGGATGTACCGGGAGTTTCGGGACGAGATCAACCAGTGGCGAGATGTGCATCCGGATCAGTTGCTGACGGAATCGACGGTGTTTTACGATATCCTGCAGCTGACCGAAAACCAGGGGATCCGATCCCTCGAATCCTACCTGTCCCACTGGATCCGCGAAACCGAGTCCTGGCAGCGATTGACCCAGCATGTGAAAAGCCGATCCATTCGAGTGGGCGACGATATTCCATATCAGTATATACGTGCCTTTCTTCATTCCCGTCCGGCCGATGCTGTACTGGAGAGTGAAAAGGACTATCGGCAGGAGGAGGCAGAAAACGGCAGGATCCTTCTGGAAATCATTCTGGCAGAAGGGCTTCTGGCTGAAGAAGAAGACCCGGCCGGAGTACTGCAAACTCAGCTAAGGGAAGATGGCGCGGCTATATGGACCCGGGTTTTGGCGGATGCATTTCGCATCATCGTCCAGAGGAACCCGGCTGTGGGGATTTGCTATGGACCTTTGTTTGAAAGCATGGAGATGGCGCGCATGACCCAGGCAGTCCGCAAGATGTTCAGGCATCCATTCTGGCAGGATCTGGATTTGGATCGGGCACTGCGGGAAGGCAACCGGGCGTATGTGGAAAACAGCCTGACCCGGTGGGGACTGAACCATACTTATCTGCTACACGGTTGATTTGAATTGTATACATGGACGAAAAATGTTTTTCCGTGGAAAGGAATTTCAGCTGTTGAGGCGAAATATTCTATAGGTGCGAGACACCTTGTGTGTTTACGTCTTTGTACAAAAAGCAAGGCCAATTTAAAGGAGGTTGATGTTTGTGTCCAAGTATGCTCATCTTTATTCCGGGATGATTAAAGCTGTGAAGCCGTCCAAAATGAACGCGATTTTGGCAAAGCAGAAACCCGGAGCCATTCATCTGTCCGCTGGATTCCCCGATCCCAACTATTTTCCGCGGGAAGAAATCAAAGAGATCACTAGCTATGTCATGGATAATGAAGCCGCTCTGGCGCTTCAGTACGGTGATCCGGCCGGATACCGAAAGCTGCGGGAACATGTAGTTGAAATCGCCAATTCCAAGAACCAGAAAGCGGCTCTGGAAAACGTGATGATCGTCAACGGCTCGACAGAATCGTTCGCTCTGATGTGCAAAGTGTTTGTCAATCCGGGAGATTACATCATTGTAGAAGAACCGACTTATTCGGGAGCCATTGCTTCGTTTAAAGCTCACGATGCCAACATGCTGACTGTGCCCATTGATGATGACGGCGTGATTCCTGAGAAAGTGGAAGAAGTTCTGGCTGCCAAGAAGGCAGAAGGAATCCAGGTCAAATTCATGTACATTCTGCCTAACTACCAGAATCCGGCTGGCGTATCCCTCAGCCTGGAACGGCGCAAAAAACTGCTGGAAATTGCCAAGAAATACAATGTAATCATCTTTGAAGACGACGCCTACATTGAATTCCGCTATGAAGGCGAAGAACTGCCTACTATGAAATCCATGGATGAAGACGGATTGGTCGTCTACACCACCACTTTCTCCAAAACATTTGCTCCGGGCACTCGAATCGGCTGGGTCGTTGCTGATGCGGAAATCATTAAAGGATTGACCATGGCTAAATCCGTAACCTCATTGATGTCCAGTCCGCTGACCCAGGCGCTGGCCGCTGAGTTCAGCATCCGCGGATACCTGGATAAACACGTTGAAAATTCCAAGAAACTGTACAAAGCCCGAAAAGACGCTATGCTGGCTGCACTGGAAAAATATATGCCGGAAGGCGTTGTCTGGACCAAACCCAAGGGCGGATATTTCCTCTGGGTTACCGTTCCGGATTCCGTAGATGGCGAAAAAATGCTGGAAGGCGTTGTGGAAGCAGGCGTTTCCTACCGTCCGGGGCCGTCATTCTATCCGGATGACACCAAGGGCTGGAACCAGGCTCGACTGTGCTTCACAACCGTTGACGAAGAGGCCATCGACAAAGGAATCAAGTTGTTTGCCGATGTCATCAAAAGCCTGATGTAGTTCAAGCGGAGGATCTGACTTAAGTCAGATCCTCTTTTTTCTCCAGACAGACCCAGGGAGGTGTTTGGCATGGACCGGCAATTGAGAGCCCAGTTGGATGATATGCAGATGCTCCGGGAAAGCATCTTCAAAGAACTCCGGGAGCTTCCCGACCGGCTGCTTTTGGAGGCGGATGAAGAATCCAAGCGAACCGTGCGGCAGCTCATCGGACTCTACTGTAACCATGAGCGTAACCATATCGTTCAAGTAGAGAAGACCCGAAGAATGATTAATGGATACCCCACCGAAATCCAGCTTCTGCTAGGCCAGGCCGATCAGTCTCGGGGAGATCTGATTGCATCTCTGCAGGGACTATCCGACAGCCAGTGGGAGCAGAAACCGGGAGAGGACATGTGGAGCATCCAGGAGATCCTAGATCACCTGATGGATGTGGAATCCCGACTGCTGAAGAGAATCCAGGCTATTGCTCATAAAAAGTAAATGAGAGGATATAGACCGGGGAAACCCGGTCTTTTCTTCCAGCAGGAAACAGAGATGGAAAAAAGGAATATATAGGGGAGTGAAAAGGAGATGGAGTATGAATCTGACGATCTATCCCAAACCCCCGTATAACTTTCCTCTTACATTATATTATCTCAGCCGCAGTGACCTGGAAACAATGGATCGGGTCTGCCATGGGGTGTTTGAGACATTGATCCCGTATAACGGGCGTTTGTTTTTTGTGTCAGTCGAAAACAGCGGTACGGTCCATGCCCCCCGTCTGAGCGTTCATGTAGAAAGCGGGGACGGTAGTCCGGTACTTGAAGATACACTGGAAGGAATTGTTGCGCGTATCCAGACACGGTTTCATCTGCAGGATGATGTCCTTGCCTTCTACCGGCGCATGGAGGATGATCCCAAGATGCAGCCGCTGATGAAGCAGTTTTTCGGGTTGAAACCTGTACGGGCAGCTTCTGTGTTTGAGTCGCTGAGCTGGGCCATCATCGGGCAGCAGATCAATATACGTTTTGCATACATGCTGAAAAAAACGCTGGTGGAAATGGTTGGCGGACGAATCAACCGGGATGGGGCAGTGTATTACTCATTCCCGGAGCCTCAGGCTATTGCATCTCTAAACTATGAAGATTTGACTCAGCATCGCTTTTCCCGGAGGAAAGCAGAATACCTAATCGATCTGGCCCGCAAAGTGGTGGATGGATCGGTATCCCTGGACCTGGAGCCGGTGACGGATCCAGAACAGGTCACCGAATATTTTACCCGGATCCGGGGTATTGGCCGCTGGACTGCGGAATATGCTCTGATGCGGGGTCTGGGGTATCCGGATGCGCTTCCGGCAGCGGATATCGGTCTGCGCAATGCCGTGAAAGATCAATACGGCATGGACAAACAGCCGGATGAAGAAACGGTCCGGCAGATTGGTGAGCACTGGTCAGGCTGGCGCAGTTGGGCAGCATTTTATCTTTGGTTTTCTCTAGCCTACCGCAGACAGCAGCCTTTTCAAGAGGACAATGGTTGACAGTGGGGGCAAAAGTGAGTGCCGCGACCGGCTGTACGTGTTTTTTGGATAGGAGTTCGGCAGCGGGGGCACGGTTTTCCGGTACGGTCGTAGACTTTTAGACGCTGTTGATACGACCCGGGACGTCCGTCCAGATTCTGATGGTTCTGTACAGTGGTACCGCGATGACGAATTCCGGCTTTGAGCGATGAACGAACGGCCTGACACAAAGAAGTCCATTCGGCCAGAGACAGGCTGTTGGCAGCCCGGCAGGGGTGAATTCCAGCCTGAAATAGGCTTTCGTCGGCATAGATGTTTCCGATTCCGGCCGCAATATCCTGGTTGAGAAGCATTCCTTTTACAGGCCCCGGGCGTTTACGGGCGCAGTTCATCATATATTCCGGCGTGAAGTCACGGGACAACGGTTCCGGTCCCAGACGGGATAATCCGGTATGGTCGGACACGACTTTATCCGCTACCGCCTCCATGCCGCCAAAGGTGCGCATGTCCATAAACCGTAGATCATATCCTCTGTCCAGATGGAGGACAATACGGGTGTGGGGATGGAGAGGACTGTCCGAAGGGACATACTCCAAACGGCCGGTCATGCGCAGATGGACGACCAGGCTGATTCCGCCGGAGAGATGAATCAGCAGATATTTTCCCCTACGGCCCACTGATCGGATGGTCTGTCCAGCGACGCTTCGCTTGAATTCTTCCGAAGTCATGCTGCGGACCGCTTTGGGCAGATACACAACGGTATCGGTAATGGTGTGCCCGGCAACAAACTGGGCTAAACCGCGTCGAACTGTTTCTACTTCAGGAAGTTCTGGCATTGAAGGCCTCTTTCCGCACGGCGTCAGGGCTGTGCTTCGAATCGTAGGTATATTATATACTGAAACGAAAGACAAAACCAGCAGGGAGTGATTCCGTTGAAACCCGTTGCGACCTACTCGATTGCGGCTGTGGATGGTGAAACGAAGGAAGTTGGAATTGCTGTTCAGTCCCGGTTTCTGGCAGTAGGTGCGGTGGTGCCTTGGCTGGAAGCCGGCACCGGAGCTGTGGCCACGCAAGCCTGGGCCAATACCCGCTACGGGCCGGAAGGACTAAAGTTTTTGAAGGATGGAATGTCTCCGGCCCGGACGATCGAGGTTCTGACTGACGCCGATGAAGGGAGGAACCGACGCCAGGTGGGAATTGTCCATGCGGATGGCCGTGCCGCTGCCTATACAGGCTGCGATTGCAGCGACTGGGCGGGGCATGTGACGGGAGAGGGGTTTACCTGCCAAGGAAATATTTTGACCGGAGCTTCCGTGGTCCACAACATGGCCGATGCTTTTTGTGCCGCCAAAGGGGATCTGGCTCACAGAATGCTGGATGCGCTGGATGCAGCCCAGGCAGCAGGAGGGGATTCCCGGGGCATGCAGTCCGCGGCTCTGGTGGTAGTGAAACCCAATGGTGGGTACGGTGGATTCAACGATCGGTATCTGGATCTTCGCGTTGATGATCATACACAGCCTCTCCATGAGCTTCGACGTCTGCTGTTCATCCATCATCTCTATTTCCATCCCACCGATCCGCACCAGATGATTCAGCTGGAACCGCCGATCATAGAGAATCTGCAGCAGATTCTGACAGAATCGGGGATGTATGTAGGTCAGATTCACGGTACGATGGATGAGGAGACAACTGAAAGCCTGATGCGGTATATGCACCGGGAGAACTTTGAAGAACGGATTGTGGAAGGCCCCTGGATAGATGGAGAAGTGTACCGGTATATGATGGAAAACAACAATGCGTTCAAGAAAGAAAGCAGGTGACAGGATGACCAACAGTGATCGCCGTCAGGCATGGGAAAAGCTGGTGAATACCGGTGAGCTGGACCGGAAAAAAATCAATTCGACGGTTGCCAGCTGGTGGAGCCGATCGTATGAGCTGGGAGCCAATCCCTATCAGCCTGAACCTCAGACACTGCTGAGCCAGGAAGAACTGGAGGAACGCCGTCTTTTCCGAAGGGAAATGATGGAGTGTTTGGACCCGGTTCTGGATAATTTAATCGATACCTTGTCGGGAAATCCCTATGTAATTAGCGTGGCAGACGACCAGGGATACATTCTGGAAGTACGGGGAGATCCGGAGAGCGTGGAACAATCAAAAGCGATTCTGATGGTGCCCGGCGCCAATCATCTGGAGAAATATCTCGGCAATAATCCGGTGGGCACGGCTTTGTATCAAAAAGAGCCGGTCTATATCCAGGGAGGAGAGCATTACTGTCTGGCCATGAAGGGATGGACCACGGTGGGTGTCCCCATTCATGACCGCCGCGGACTGATTATCGGAGCCGTAGGTCTGGCCACACCCAGTCGGCTGGCCAGCACCCATATTTTCCTGACTGCGGTGTTTGCCATCCAGTCGGTGGAAAGTCGTCTGACCGTAGGGACCAATCCGGAAATGGAAGGAATTCGGGAGCATTTCTTCCGACGAAGCAACCTGTTTATCACGGTACTGGATCAGGATGGGCGGATTCGGGATTTCAACCGACCGTTCAGCGCTGTCAGCGGTCGACCCCGGGAGGAGATCATCGGCAAATATGTGTGGGATGTATGGTACGGAGGAAAGATTTTCAATGACCAAGGGGAGTATTTGGCAACCTCCCTGGAATCCCTGAAAACGGGGCGCTACATCCGGGGACGGGAGTTCAGTCTGAAAGATCACAAAGGGACTCTTCGCTGGTTCATTATTGACAGCTTCCCTCTCTATGATGGAGAGGGACATATTACTGGATCCATGTCCATCCTGGAAGATATTACGGAGCAGAAATACTTGGAAAATGAGATCTACCGATCCGAGAAACTGGCAACTTTGGGCCAGCTGGCTGCCTCACTGGCTCACGAAATACGCAACCCACTGACAGTGATCCAGGGATTTGTCCAGATGATGGAGACCCACTTCGGAGATCCGTCCATGAAAGAGTATGTTCCCCTGATTATGGATGAACTGCAGCGGGTGAATCGGCTGCTGAATGATTTCCTGCTTTTTGCCAAACCTTCAGCACCGCAGATGATTCCATCGGATTTACGTGACATGGCTGGCTCGGTCATCGAATTCATGAAGGGGGAAGCGGCCCGCCGGAACTGCCGGTTATCCCTGGTAAACGGGGATGCACCGATGGTGGCTGAAGTGGATCCGCAGCAGATTCGGCAGGTTTTGGTCAATCTGATTCAAAATGCCATCGATGCCTCCAAGGACGGACAGGAAGTTCGGATTGTCATGGACACGGACGATCCCCGTTACTGGATGATCCGGGTGGAGGATGACGGGCACGGGATTCAGAAAGAACACCTGTCCAAAGTGTTCGACCCCTTCTTTACAACCAAAGAAAACGGTACCGGGCTGGGATTGTATGCGGTTCATCGGATCATTGAAAACCACCGCGGGCAGGTGCGAGCCATCAGCCGGGATGATGAGGGTACCGTGATTGAAATCCGACTGCCGCGTTTTCTTCAGCCAGAGGCTTGACAACGGCTCACCGGGGTCATATAATATCACTCAACAGCTCAATACATTGGTCCCTATGAGAAAGAACAGTAATGCAGTACATATCTCAGAGAGCCGGCGGCGGTGAAAGCCGGTATACAGGCTGCATGAATCCACTTTCAAGGGATCCGCCGAAAACAATAAGGCAGACGGGACTGCCCGTTACAGCAGACTGAGTTGGGCATGTATGCCAACCAGGGTGGCAACGCGGTTACAACCGTCCCTGTATCGAGGGACGGTTTTCTGTTTATTTTGGGTAAGGCAGACGGGACTGCCCGTTACAGCAGGTAAAGAGTTGGGCATTTATGCCAAACAGGGTGGTACCGCGAAGATCTTCGTCCCTGCAGTGCGTTTTGAGCAGGAATGGAGATTTTTTTGTACCCTGATTGAAGGAGGGATTGGCAATGAGAAAAGAGATTTTAATGATTCCGGGACCTACACCCGTGCCGCCGGAGGTTGTAGCGGCCATGGCAAAGCCCATGATTGGTCACCGCAGTGACGAGTTTTCTTCTCTCTTCCGGAGAATTCACGGTTATCTGCAGAAGGTGTTCCGCACGGAACAGGATGTCCTAACCTTTCCGGCAGCGGGGACTGGAGCCATGGAGGCTGTGCTGGTGAATCTGTTTTCTCCCGGCCATCGAATCCTGGTGGCTCAAACCGGTGAATTCGGTTTTCGCTTCGGGAAGATGGCGCGGGCTTTCGGGTTGGATGTAACGGTTGTGAAGTTCGAACCGGGAGAAGGGCTGGATCCGGATCGGATGATTCAATGCCTGGAAGAAGGCGGCGGAAACCATTATCAGGGGGTTCTGGTAACCCACAATGAAACATCCACCGGTGTCTGCAACGATCTGCAGAATCTGGGGCATTGGTGCCGGCAGCATCACACGCTCATGGTGGTAGATGCCGTAAGTTCTCTGGGTGCACTACCTTTGAAGATGGATGAATGGGGGCTGGATGCGGTGGTCAGCGCATCCCAAAAAGCGCTGATGACGCCTCCGGGGCTGGCTTTCGCTGCTCTCAGCCCCCGGGCCTGGGAGAGATCCAAAGAAGCAGCCCTGCCGCGGGTTTACTGGGATTTCGCTGCAGCTCGGGCATCGCTGCACAAAGGGCAGACCCCCTATACACCGGCCATTTCACTCCTTTTCGGCTTGGAGCAGGCTTTGGAGATGATTCTTTCCGAAGGGTTGGAAAGTCGCTGGGAGCACCACAGAGTGGGGGGAAAAGCCATGCGGGCCGGTATTGCCTCCCTGGGGCTGTCCATGGTGGCCAGACCGCAGGACGCATCGGATACCGTCACAGCGATCTGGATCCCTGAGCCCCATGATGCAAACGGTGTGCAGGAGCAAATGGCCATAGAATACGGGGTCAGTGTGGCCGGCGGGCAAGGCAATCTGGCGGGAAAGATTATTCGCATCGGTCATATGGGGTATACATCGTGGGACGATATCCGAACTACAATTTATGCTCTGGAATCGGTCCTGGGCGGGCGACCATCCAAAGAACAGAAGGCATGCCGGGCTGTGGATCAGGTACTGAAGGATAAAGGAGTGATGGACCGATGAAGGTCATAATAACCGAACCCATTGTAGAAAAGGGAATTGAACTGCTGCAAAAAGAATGTGAAGTACACTCTGCAACCAACATTTCCCGGCAAGATCTGCTGGACCGGATCGCGGAGTACGACGGGATGATTGTCCGCAGCTACACACTGGTTGACGAAGAACTCATGTCCAAAGCCCAGCGGCTGAAAGTGGTGGGACGGGCTGGAAACGGGATTGACAACATTGATCTGGATGCGGCTACCCGCCACGGGATCATTGTCACCAATAATCCCGATGGCAACAGCGTATCTGCGGCTGAACATACCATCGGTCTGATACTGGCTCAATGCCGGAATATCCCCCAGGCATGCGCTCATATGAGGGACGGCGGATGGAAGAAGAAACAGTTTGAAGGTATCGAATTATACGGCAAGACGGTGGGGATCATTGGTCTGGGCCGGATCGGCGCCCTGGTGGCCACCCGGCTGCAGGGATTTGGCTGCCGTATTATCGCCTATGATCCATACATAGCCCAGGAACGGTTCCAGAAACTGGGAGTTGAACAAAAGGAGAATCTGGAGGACTTGCTGCGGGAGACACAGATTCTGACTGTGCATACTCCCCGAACCGAGGAGACAGCCAGAATGATCAGTACCGATCAATTTCAGCTGCTGCCGCAGGGTGTCCGGGTGGTTAATTGTGCCCGGGGCGGCATCATTGATGAAGATGCACTGTACGAAGCCATTGTATCCGGCCGGGTGGCCAGTGCGGCTTTGGATGTTTTTGAAACAGAACCGGTCAGCGGCCATCGCCTGTTTGAGCTGCCTCAGGTCATTATGACTGCCCACATGGGGGCGGCCACGGTGGAAGCCCAGGAAACACTGGGGGTTACCATCGCCCAGCAGGTACTGCATGCCATGAAAGGAGAAATGGTAACCAACGCGGTGAATCTTCCGTCTCTGCCCACCCGGGAACTGTCGGCGCTGCGTCCGTATGTGCACCTGGCAGAGCAGATGGGAAAAGTATATTTCCAGCTCCATCCCGGACGCATTGCCGATGTGGAAGTGATCTGCAGCGGGGAACTGGCTCAGAAAGATACCCGGATGGTAACCATTGGCTATTTGAAAGGAATGCTGGAGTCCATTCTCAAAGAGCGGGTCAACTATGTCAATGCTCCGGTGCTGGCGGAAAACATGGGCATCCGTGTCATTGAAAGCCGGGAAGGCCAGCCGGGGGATTATCCCAACCTGCTGAAAGTGCGGATTCGCAGTGACAAAGGAGAGATTGTTATGGCCGGAACGGTATTTGGGCGGCATGATGGACGAATTGTAGAGATGATGGGATATAAGGTGGATATCTCCCCCAGCCGCTACATGCTGTTTGTGGAAAATATTGATCAACCCGGCGTCATTGGTGCGGTGGGGACTCTGCTGGGTCAAAAACAGATCAATATTGCCTCCATGCAGGTGGGACGAAAGAATGTGGGGCGGGAGGCCCTGATGATCCTCAATGTGGATCAGCCCGTTGGAAAAGAGGAACAGCAGGAAATTGAACAAATACCCGGTATTCGGGAAGTCCGGTTGATCCGACTATCGTAAAGGAGGGTGCAAGACATGATCAAACGATTGGGATATGCCGCAACATCCGGCCGCGGAGGCATGATGGAAGCTGTGGATTTTGCCGTACAGAATGACTTCAGCTGGGTGGAGCTGAGCCTGAATCTTCCGGAGTTTTTTCCGGAAGCCATGGCCCCGGCGCAATGGGCTCGTGCCGGTGCCCATGCAGCTGTCCAGGGAATCGGTCTTACGGCCCATGCACCGGAGGATCTTTCTCTGATCCAGCTTCACGACGGTGTGCGCCGGGCCGGTCTGGAGCGAATGACTCAGATCATGGACTGGGCCCATGCAGTGGGGGTCACCCGGCTGACGGTTCACATCGGAACCAGCGTGTATTTCACACTGCCCCAGGGCAGACAGTACCTTCATCAGGTGTATCCGGACCGCTTCCGGACGATCCTGCGGGACTCTCTGGAAAGGCTGCGGGATCATGCTGTGGGAAAAGTGATTGTGTGTATTGAAAATGTGGCCTACTTCGGTACCGATGTGGTTCAGGAGGTTTTGGCCGATTTGCTTCCCCAGGGGGGTCTCTATCTGACCTGGGACTGGGGGCATTCATTCGGAGACCCGGAGCAGGAGCTCTTTATGCGCAGCCATGTCCATTATGTCAGGAACTGTCATGTCCATGATCACAACGGAAAGCAGGATCATCTGGTGGTGGGTGACGGGATGATGGATCTGGCCGGGTATGCTGCCGCGGTCCAGGATCTGAACTGTCCGCTCATTTTCGAAGTCCGACCGCGGGAACTGGCGGTTGCTTCAAAAAAGCGGTTCTTGGAAGCCGGACTGCATTTACCCCTGTAGGCAGGCAGGAAATTGTCAGAAAATGAAGAAAACAGTATTGCCGGGAGCTGCCAGAAGGCAGCTTCACTGTTGAACCGGACTGAAAGGAGGGGAGCCCGAATCGATCGGGCCTGTCAATGGCAAAAGTGAAAGCGCACAAAGTGAAATGTCAGTTCTGCAAAGCCAGTTCCATAGTTTTGGTGAATGCAGAGATTTGTCCCAAATGCTGCCAGTATGGATATCTGGAGTGGGAAGAGGGTACTGCCGACCAGATTTTTGACATGGAAGAAAGCGATGTTGAAATCGCAGCAGAAGAAACGGAACTTCTGGAGAAGAACGAATAGACACTCTCCGGAGCGCAAAGAATATGGATTTGGATACAAACGGCCAATACCACAACAACGATGCGAGGTGATGAACGTGAACCAGAGCAGTCTGATTGCGTTGTGCCAGCGGCTGGTTCGTCAGCCCGGTATTTCCGGCCAG
Organism: Candidatus Sumerlaeota bacterium; assembly: GCA_040766585.1. Taxonomy (GTDB): domain Bacteria; phylum Bacillota; class SLNR01; order SLNR01; family SLNR01; genus JAXGQE01. Next base: position 172,235 of record JAXGQE010000006.1, on the reverse strand, counting down.
GAGGCCGCTACCGCATCCGTAGTTAAGGATTTTATGGAAACAGCCGGATTTGATGATGTCTGGACTGATCGCTATGGCAGCGTCATCGGCCGGATTCGCGGCAAAGGTTCCGGATTCAGCGTACTGCTGGATGGCCATCTAGATACGGTTCCCGTCAGCAGCCCCGATGCGTGGACTCACGACCCGTTCGGTGGTGACATTCATGACGGAAAATTGTACGGACGGGGTGCTGCCGATATGAAAGGGGCAATAGCCGCCATGCTGACGGCTCTTTCCCGCATGATTGCACAGGGGGAAAAGCCGGAAGGAGATGTCTTTTTCTGCGGATCGGTGCAGGAAGAGGTATTCGAAGGAATTGCCCTGGGTGAAGTATTGAATGATGTGAAGCCGGACTGCGTGATTATTGGAGAAGCATCTGAGCTGAATCTGAAAATCGGACAGAGAGGACGGGCGGAGATTCTGCTGGAGGCATTGGGGAAAAGTGCCCATTCGGCCAATCCGCAAAAAGGGCTGAATGCGGTCTACGAGATTCTCCCGGCTGTGGAAGCAGTCCGGTCCGTGTCACTGCCGCAGCATCCCACACTGGGATCCGCCATTATCGAGTTAACCGACATCATATCCAGCCCTTACCCGGGAGCATCGGTGGTACCTGAGCGCTGCTGCACAACCTGGGATCGGCGCCTTTTGGTGGGAGAAACGGCAGAAAGCGTCACTGCCGGGATTCTTGGGCAGCTGGGGAAAATGGATATCGATGCCAAATGGGTTCATGCCTCGGTGGTTTCTGCTGTCACCCAATGCTACACGGGAGAAGAAATCGGCGGAATCCGGTTTTTCCCCGCCTGGCTCATGGAAAAAGATCACCCTGTGGTTGTTTCGGCCTTTGATGCGTTGAAACAGGCAGGACTGCCTGCACGACTGGATGTGTATTCATTCTGCACAAATGGCAGTATGAGTGCGGGACATATGAATATCCCCACCATCGGATTCGGGCCCTGCCGGGAAGATCAGGCCCATGTGGTGGATGAATACATCCTGACGGATGAGTTGGAGAAGGCAGCACTTGGATACCAGCGGATAGTGCAATCGTTGACCCAGCTCAGGAAGGAGCGATAAATATTGGACAGCTATTCTGCCGAATACATTGTAAAACTCAAAGCGGTTGCGGACAAACGCGGCAAAGCAGAAGCCGTTATGGATGGGATCGCAGCCAAAGGGATCAGCCAGGTGTATCTGGTGGGCTGCGGAGGATCTTTGGCGCCCATGATACCCGGAAAGTATCTGTTGGATAAATATTTGCCGGGCGTGCAGGCTCATATCTACCAGAGTCGGGAATTTACTCTGGTTGCCCCCCGCAATGTCGATAAAAAATCACTGGTGATTTTGGCTTCCCATTCAGGCGGAACACCTGAAACCGTGGAAGCGGCCGGGTTCGCCAAAGAGCGTGGGGCTGTCACCATCGGCCTCAGCCGGGATGCGGATTCTGCATTAAGCAAAAAGGTAGATTTCTGTTTCAGTTACCAGAGTGAGTACGGCATCACGGATTCAAAAATGATGTTTCTGCATATGCTGCTTTTCCGCCTGATTAGATCCGGCAATGCCTCATTTCCATATGAGCAGGCCATGGTTGGCCTGGGGCACCTTCCGGAAGCATTGACGAGTCTGCGGATCACCCAGACAGAAGCCGGCATGAAATTTGCTGAAGCCCATAAAGAGGACAAGACGATCTATACCGTGTCCGGAGGGCCGGTTTTCGGAATGGGGTACGCCTATTCAATTTGTATTCTGCTGGAAATGCAGTGGATAAACTCCGCTCCGTTCCATGCAGGAGACTTCTTCCACGGTCCTTTTGAGATCATTGAAAAGGGTGTTCCCCTGATCCTGCTGATGGGAGAGGATGCCACCCGGCCCATGGCCCAGCGGGTGGAAGCATTTGCAAAGCAGTATACCGACAAGCTGACGGTCATTGACAGCCGAAACTACGAGCTTCCGGGTATTGACGATGAAGTCCGCGGTTTGTTTTCGCCCTTTGTCGTCTGGACCGTTCTGTTCCGGTATGCCCAGTGTCTGGAGAAAGCACGGAACCATTCCCTGGATCTGCGCCGCTATATGGGCGTGGTGGAGTATTAGAACAAGAGAAAGAAGGAAAGTGGAGGGAACAAAATGCTGCGAGTAATTGGTATCGGTGACAATGTAGTAGACCGCTATCTTGATCTGAAAATGATGTTCCCAGGAGGCAATGCCCTGAATTTTTCCGCTCTGGCCAAACGATACGGGTTTGATTCCGCCTACCTGGGCATAGTCGGAAATGATGACGCCGGCCGATTGATCAAAGCCGCTCTGAAAAAAGAGAATGTAGACATATCCAGGCTGCAAACTGCGGCTGGCAGTACTGCGTTCACCGATATCGAGCTGGAAAACGGTGACCGGGTGTTTAAGAATTTTGATCTGAGTATCTACGGGAAACTGAATCTGACCGATGCGGATTTTTCCTACATCGGGACGTTTGACTTAATCCACACCAGTGTATACAGTAAGATCACCCGCTATCTGCCCCAATTCCGAAGAGCCGGTGCCCGAGTATCCTTCGATTTTTCGGATAAGTGGGACGAGGAACTGATCCAAGAGATTATCCCCCAGATCGATTATGCTTTCATGTCCGGTAGCGGTCATTCCCATGAGGAGATTACACAGATGTTGAAGAAGTTGGTTTCCGGCGGGGCGGAACTGGCATTGGTTACCATGGGATCCGACGGAGCGATGCTCTACGATGGGCAGCAGTTCTATCATCAGGAAGTCGTTCCGGTGGAAGTGGTGGACACACTGGGAGCCGGTGATGCCTTTATCACCATGTTTTTGCTGAACTATCTCATCAGCAAGGACATTCCCTATTCTTTGAAACTGGCGGCTGCTGCCGCCGCAGAGTCCTGTACCCATTACGGAGCGTTTGGTCATGGAACAGCCATACAATCAGAAGAGGAGTGATGGATTGTGGAAATTGAAAAGAAACTGGAAGAGATGGGTTATCCGCTGATTGACCCCCAGACCCCGGCCGGGCTCTACGTGCCGGCGCACAGAATCGGAAATCTGGTTTACACTTCCGGCCAGGGAGCACGGCGGCAGGGTGAAACGGATTACCGAGGGCATCTGGGTCGTGAGCTGACCATTGAAGAAGGGTATGAGTGTGCCCGCCGTTCTGCGCTGAACTGCTTAAGTGCCATCAAAGCGGTTATCGGAGATCTGAATAAGATTGAAAAATTCGTGAAGATTCTGGGCTTTGTCAACAGTGCACCCGGATTTGATCAGCAACCCAAAGTCATGAACGGCTGCTCTGAACTTCTGGAGGCTCTGTACGGAGAAAAAGGAAAGCATGCCCGCTCGGCCATTGGGGTAAATGAACTGCCCCATCGTACTCCAGTCGAAATTGAAATGATTGTTCTGGTAAAAGATTAAAGTGAAAAATCCTGCCTCCGAGGCAGGATTTTTTTTGTATCAGACGAACAGAAGTAGGCGTACGATGAATCGGGAAACCAAAGACCGGGAGATGTCATCATGAACATACAGGTGGAAGCTTATCGGTGGGATGGGCGATTGAAATACTGCTGGCCGGGGACAATTCTGGAGCGCAGTCAAAGTGAGCTGATTGTCCAGGGTATCTTTACCCGGGAGTTTCATACATCCTATCATCACTTTATGCCCGGAGATATAACCCGGGAAATCTATCCGCTGGATGCATGGTACAACATCTGCGAAATCTATGGAAAAGAAAACACGCTTCAGGGTATCTACTGCAACCTGGCGGCTCCGCCTACCCTCTCGGGGAATACGCTCTCTTATGTGGATCTGGTCCTGGATTTATATGTGTCCGCCCGAGGGGACATCCTGGTTTTGGATGAAGAAGAATTCGAGCATTTGGCAGCTACCCAGATGCCGCGGGATATGCTGCAGCAGGCCCGCGAAAGCTGGCAGGAACTGTTGGATGACCTGGAGAGGCAAAGCGGATATTTTAAGACTCTGGAAGGGTAGGTACATCCTGTTTTCTTTTCAGGAATACGGGTCCTCCGGTCTGCAGCAAAATGACGGCAATGATGATCAGCAAGCCCCCGCTGGCTTGAATGGGGGTTATTTTTTCGCCAAAAATGACCACGGCCATCAGCACCACATACAGCGGTTCCACGGTGCTGACCAGAGCCGTCCGGGTGGCTCCCAAAAGGCGCAGCCCGGAGAAGAAGAACAGATTTCCCAAAACCGTGGGGACGGCGGCCAGTCCTGCAGTGGCCAGATAGGCGGGGAAGGGCAGGTTCCAGAGCAGATCCCCGTTGATGAGTCCCACCGACAGATAGACGACGAAGGCTGTCATGGTGATATAGAAGGTCAACAACCGGGGCGGCAGATGCCCGGCATATTTGCTGGTATAGATCAGATAGACTGAATAGGTAATGCTGGAGCCAAAGGCCAGGGCTGCCCCCAGCAGGTTGATGTTCAGTCCGGGAGCCCAGACCATCAGGGCACAGCCTGCAGTGGCCATGGCCAGACACACGATTTTCAGTGGATCCAAAGGTTCTTTTAACAGGAAAAAGGCCATAACGGTGACAATGGTGGGGTAGGTGTAGGTGATCAGTGCCGTCATGGATACCGGTATGTACTGGAGTGATCCGAAGTACAGATAAGCCATGGACACATACCCCACCCCGCCCAGCAGCAGCACCAGTCGAAGATCCTTCCAGCCTACACGCAGAGACTCCCGGGTGATCAGGGAAGCTGCGTACAGCAAAGCGGCCGATAACCCGAAACGTACCGTCAGCAGCGTGGTCAGATTGATGCCGTTGTCGTAGGCAAAACGAGCAAAAATGGATGCTGAGCCAAAGCAGGCAACGGACAGCAAAATGGCAATTAAGCCTTTTTGGTTCATGGTGTACCTCTTTCCGGAACATGGTTCCAAAGCATTACTCCGATAGTGTATCACACAATGGCTGTAAAATAAAGAAGACCGACTCTGAAACCAGAGTCGGTCTTATCAGCGGTGCTGCCTTCTGCTCATGGGCTGCAGCATAATGTTCAGAACAGATACCAGGATTCCGGTAAAAAATGCGGCTGTGAAACTGCTGATGGTTAGTCCAGCGGTGAAGCGGTCTGCCAGAACCACCATCCAGGTATTGATGATGAGTGTGAAAAGACCCAGGGTCAGCAGTGTAATGGGCAATGTCAGGAACAGCAGAATGGGTCGGATCAGCATATTGACCAGGGTCAGGATGAACGCCGCCACCAAAAGTGCTTCGTTGCTGGTGATCTGAACACTGCGAAAGAGCATGGATGCGGTATACAATGCTGCTCCATTGGCGATGGTGCGGATCAGCAGTGTGTTCATGACATCCCTCCTTCTCTTTTTCTACCTATATTATCTCAGAATCCGCAGAAAATCGGAAGGGGGAATTCCCTGACTGGCATGTCCTTCCGGGCTGTAGCGGTGACAGCTGGGATGATCGTCCTGGCAGCTTCGGAACGGTTTGACCAATTCCACGGCCATTCGTTTCATAAAACCAATCGGTGCAATCAGCCATGCTCCGGCTTCACCCATGTGAATCAGGGGCAGTCTGACAATGTCTCGTATCATGATGATGAACCTCCTTTCTAATCAACAAAAACCTCAACTTTGATATGTCCTTCTTCGGGATCTTCTGTGTCAATATCCACCAGATGGCCGCTGACCAATCCGGCGTCGATTTGGGCAATCAGCTCTTGAATATTCAGATCGGCCAGATTGACCCCCTGTTTTTCCATTTCTTCCCGGGCGTCTTTGGGCATAAAGGCCATTCCAAACCCGGCCATTTTCCCGGCAGCCCGAACCAGGGACAAGGGAATGTTGATATTCACCTTTTTGTTTTGTCTCCATCCACGCGAACCCGGAGGAAGCGACTGCGCTGACTGTCGGGATTCTTGGGTGCTGCTTCTGTCTGCTCATTTACTGCGTCCAAAAGTTCCATGCCTTCTTCTGCAGTGATGGTGCCTTCCTGTATCATTTGAAGAATCCTCATTTTTTCGTTGTTCATTCAACTCATCCTTTCTGCTCTTGTCATCCTTTTTTCCGGAGAAGCCGCGACGCTTCCTGGGGGGTAATTTCACCTTTTTCCAGTGCATCCAGTATATCCAGTCGACGGCTTTCTGCAGCGGCATTGTCCACTTTGTCCACCGGGTAGCCCAGAGCCTGGATGACGCTGTCCAGCCGACCGCGAACGGTGGGGTAGGATATGCCCAGTTCTTTTTCCACATCTCGGATGTTCCCGCGGCACTTAATGAAAACTTCCAGGAATTTCAGCTGGTCATCCGGCAAACGGCAGAATTTGCATGGATGGAATTCTCCCTCAATTCGTGTATCGCACTGGAGACAGGTTAGTTTGCTGATCATCAGATCCCCGCTGCACACCGGACATCGTCCCGGAGCTTTGTAAGCCATGGAGAACCCCTCCTTTCATTCTTCTAGGACCAAATTATCACATTGAATTAATGATGTCAATACATATATTGAAAAATTTAATATATAAATTAAAAATATTAATATATCTGTACTGAAATATTCAATAAACGATCAAAAATTCTTTTCCATTAGTGCAGACGAGGCAGGGAAGGATTTGTTCCATGATAAAGGGAATATTGGTATAGATAATTTGAAAGAGAGGGTATGGTATGATCGATTTCGTAAAGATTTGCGGGGTGTTTGCCCTGATCATCTGGATGCTGCGGCGTCAGGTTCCTTTGTATAAATCCATGCTGACTGCAGCTTTGGCCATGGGACTGATTTTCGGGATTACCCCCCAGAAAATTGCATTGACGGCGTTTCAGAGCACCACTGCCGCCGGAACCATCACGCTGGCTCTGGCCCTGGTGTTGATTATGTTCCTGGAAAACATCATGAGGACCAACGGCATGATGGAGAACATGGTCCGCTCCCTGAAGGGAATGGTGGGGGACAGCCGGGTGGTTATGGCGGTGCTGCCGGCTCTGGTGGGGCTTCTTCCGTCTGCCGGCGGGGCGGTCTTTTCGGCTCCCATGGTGGATGAGGTCAGTCGGGAAACCAGCTTAAGCGCTGAGAAGAAAAGCTTTGTCAACTACTGGTACCGGCATGTCTGGGAATATGTTTTTCCGCTGTATCCCAGCATTATTCTGGCTTCAGAAATTACCCAGATTCCCATTCCCCGACTCATATCCTTTATGGCTCCTTATGCGTTGGCAGCGGCACTGATCGGCATTCCCATTGCATTCAGAAACGAAGAACGCCCAAAACCAACGGTGTCTGAGATAGGCCGGGGCAAGGAAACCCTGGCATTTGTCGGAAGTATTTATCCGGTATTTCTGATCATTGTGGCGGTACTGGTTTTTCAATGGCAGATTTGGATTGCTCTTCTGACGGTTATCGGGCTGCTGATGGCGGTCTTTCGGTACTCATGGCCGCGAGTGGTTCATCTGGTCAAAGAGGCTTTCTCGTTTCCCATCATTTTGATGGTGGTGGCTGTCATCATCTTCAAAGATATCCTGATGCAGACGGGGGCTGTGGATACTCTGCCGGTATTCTTTTCATCCATAGGACTGCCGAAAGAACTGATTGTCATCATTCTGCCGTTTGTGGTGGGACTGGCTACGGGTATGTCCCAGGCGTATGTGGGAACCACATTTCCCATTTTGATCGGACTCAGCAGCAACGGGGTACCGATCCAAATGGTGGCCCTGGCTTATGTCAGCGGTTTTATGGGGGTTATGCTGTCTCCGGTTCATCTGTGTCTGATTCTGACTGTACAGGTATTTAGAGCTAACTTGGGGAAAGTATACAATATGCTCCTTCTGCCCAGCAGCGTGCAGCTGGCGCTGGCCATTGCACTGTACTTTATGCTGTAGCAGAAAAAGGTGCATCGAGGAGGTGTCTGACATGGTGGATAATACAAACGGACAGGGCTCCGGTGAGTGGGTGCTGCTTGTTAAAGCGGCTCATTACACGGAGGGTGAAATTATTAAAGGCTTTCTGCAAACCAAGGGAATTTCCGTCAAACTGATCCGCAGCGGTTTAGGATCTGCATACCCGTTTACCATTGGGCCGCTGGCTTCTGTTGAGGTGCTGGTTCCGGGAATCATGGAATCCCACGCCAGAGAGCTTCTGGAGGAATGGAGGGCGCGGGGTGATGACAAGGCAGGCGATAGACAGGATACGATGGATCCCGCTCAGGAGAAGGAGGGGATCTGTCTGCTGATTGATGAAATGAAAGATGAAATTGTCGCCTTCCTTCAAGACTTGGTCCGGATAGAAAGCGTCAACCCACCGGGCCATACCCGCCGGGTGATTCATACCATCGCTGAAAAACTGGATTCATTCGGAGCCGATTATGACATAATCAGCATCGATGAGAGTCGTCAGAATCTGGTGGCCCGGATGAACAGGGGCTCCCGGCCGGTACTTCTGTTTAACAGTCATATCGATACGGTACCGGAAGGGGATTTAGGGAAATGGAGCCACACGCCCTTTAGCGGGGATCTTCATGAAGGCGCTGTGTACGGACGGGGAGCAGCGGATGCCAAAGGTTCTGCCGCCGCTATGATCATGGCGGCCAAAGCCCTGGCTGTCAGCGGACTGATGCTGGAAGGATCCTTGGAAATCAACCCGGTGTGCGACGAGGAAACCGGCGGTGATAAAGGAACCCGACTTCTATTGGAACAAGGGGAAATTGATCCGGATTTTGTGGTGGTGGGAGAGATCACCGACAACCAAGTGGCGGTGGCCGAAAAGGGGATCATCCAGCTGGATGTCCGAACTCTGGGAAAGAGCGCACATGCCAGCACCCCCTGGGAAGGGATCAATGCCATTGACCGGATGATCACACTGTACACCCGGATACGAGAGTATTTCGATAGCAATCTGAAAGACCAGCAGCATGATTTGACGCCGCCGCCTTCGCTGAATCTGGGTATGATGCAGGGCGGGGTAAAGAGCAATATGGTGCCGGAAAGCTGTTCGGCCAGCATCGATATTCGGCCGATTCCCGGAATGGACACACAGAAAATTGCCGCCGATATCGAAGCCATTTTGCATGAATTGAATCCGGATAACGATGCCATCCAATATAATCTGCGAATTTTGGGAGTCCCCTTTGAAACGGATGCCAGTGCTCCGGTGGTGAAAGCCGGGCAGAAAGCAGTGGCTTTTCGGAAGCTGGATGAGAATCTGGTAGGGTACAGTCAAGTCAGCGATGGGCGGTTTTTTGCCGAGCGGGGCATCGATACCATGATTTTGGGTCCCGGAAATCCGTCACATGCGCATACCCATGATGAACACATTGCCGTGGATCAGGTCGTGGAAGCTGTGAAGATCTATGCCTTGATTGCACTGGAAATGCTTCGCTATGGCAAAATTGCCCGAGGGGAAGCCGACACGGACCTGGAATCCTAGGATGATGATTGGTTTCAAACTGTGTAAGTGCAGAACCGATAAATGAGAGGAGAGATGTGCCCATGTTTAAGCCCCAAGGAGTGTATCCGGCTATGCTGACTGCCTTTGATAGCCAGGAAAAAATCAATGAGCCGGTGGTTCGGGATCTGGTTGAGTTCTTTATTGAAAAAGGAGTACACGGTCTGTTTCCGGTCAGCAGCGTCGGTGAGTTTGCCCATATGACGCTGGACGAGAGAAAAAAGCTTATTGATATTGTCACCGACCAGAACAACGGCCGGCTTCCAGTGACTCCGGGAGCCGGAGCAACCCGGCCGGCCCATGTCATTGAAGTTGCCAAGCACGCCGAAGCAGCCGGGTGCAGCGCTGTGGTGGTCTGCGGTCCCTATTACTATCAGGTGACCCCGGGGATGGTGGAACGATATTTTGAAACCATCCTGGATGCTGTGGATATTCCGGTCATTTTGTACAATATTCCGGCATTCTCCAACGAAATCAGCCCCACGGTGATCGGCAATTTGAGTTCCCGGGAAAAAGTTGTGGGGATCAAAGACAGCAGTGCCAATATGACCAACCTGACTCATGTCATCGACTTTGTTCAGAATACCAAAGTGGACTTTAATGTGCTGACTGGATCGGAACAGATCTTCTATCCATTCCTATGTGCCGGTGGAAAAGGCAGCATGACCGGATCGGCCTCGGTGGTTCCTGAACTCATGGTGAAAATCTATGAGTATTTCCAGGCCGGGGATCATGAACGGGCAAAAAGGGCCCAGTACCTGCTTCTGCCGTTGCTGCGACTGATGCTGACGGTGCCATTTCCGGTTGGGTTCAAAGCGGCTCTGGAAACCCGCGGCTTTGCCATGGGCCCCCATATTCAGCCGTTGACGGATGCGGAAGCCGTTCACTGCCAAGAGATCAAACCCCAGCTGAAAGACCTGATTGACATTATACTTTCTGAACTGGCCGCGATGTAATTTCCCGCCGCAGTTTTCTGCGGCTTTTTCACATTGACTGGACAAAGGAGAATGAAAAACATGGAAATCAGTATGCGAAGAAAAGAGCTGGCTCTGTCGGAAAAAGAAGCGTGGGAAATCATACAGCAAGGTGAGATTGGGTATATGTCCACAGTGGACGCGGAGGGGAATCCGTATGGTGTGGTGGTCAACCATGCGGCCGATGAAAAAGCCATCTATTTCCACTGTGCAGCTACAGGATACAAGCTGGATGCCATTCGCAGCCACCCGCGGGTGTGTTTTACTGTGGTGGGTGTCCATCAGGTCCTGCCCGCCAAAATGTCCGCCTATTATCGCAGTGCAGTGGCTTTCGGTAGTGCTCGGATTCTGGAAGATGACGGGGAAAAGAGAAAAGCCCTGCGGTTGATGATGGATAAATTTTCACCCGGGTATGTCTGCAAGGCGCTGGAGAACCCGGCTCCGGATATGCGGACCGTTGTGGTGGCCATTGAAGTGGACCGGGTGACCGGAAAACGCAGTGCGGACAAGCCGGAGTAACCCATGATGATGGATATGGACAGAGAGAACCATCTGCAGAAGATTGTGCAGAGCTGGGATTCAGAACAGTTGACACGTCCTGGAGGGATTGCCCGGGCAGTGCGGGAGTTTACCACCGCCTACGGGAACTGGGCATACCTGTGCGGCGATCAGTTTCATCTGGGGGGCGCTGTGACTACCGATGCTCTAGCGGACCGGGCATTGTTGAAACCGGGTCTGAAGGTGCTGGATGCAGCCTGCTTTTTAGGTGGGCCCAGCCGGTATCTGGCCAGACGGTATGGCTGCCAGGTTACGGGTCTGGACATTAGCTCGGCCTGCATCCAGGGAGCGATTATGCTGACGGAAGCGGAAAAGCTCAGCAAGCAAGTTTCTTTTCTGCAGGGGGACATGTGGCAGATGCCCCTAGAGGACGGCATCTTTGATGTGGTATGGGGACAGGATTCATGGCCTCATGCGGCCGGGCTTTTTGAAGAGTGCGCACGGGTGCTGAGACCGCAAGGCACCCTTGCTTTCACCAACAGTGTACGGGGTCATCGATGCATCCGTGAAGACCAGGAGGACGAAGAGATTTTTTATGAAGCGTTTACAGCCCGGGAATATGAAGAAATGCTGGGAGAGGCCGGGTTTGAGCAGATTATTATGGAAGACATCGTCGAGGAAATCATTCCTTTGTGGCAGGATCTGGAACAGCGGCTGATCCGGCAGCGCGGGATCTGGCAGCAGAAGCTGGGTGAGAAGCGGCTGGTCCAAGAAGAGATGGCGCTTGCTGAAACCATTGAAGACTATCTGCAGGGACGCATTGGGCATGTCCGCGTTACTGCTGTGAAGAGAGGGTAGCGGCTATGAAGAAGTGGGATCATCTGAAGAGAATAGAAAGTGAAGGACTGATCGCCGTCATTCGGGCCCAGACTGCCCATCAGGCCGTCGAACTGGCCGATGCTCTGCAGTCCGGCGGTATCGGACTGCTGGAGATTACATTTACAGTTCCAGGAGCACTGGAGGCGATCCGGGCATTAAAATCGTCATCCCGATTCAATCATCTTCTGATTGGAGCCGGTACAGTCCTGGATGGAGAAACAGCCAGGCTGGCCATTCTGGAAGGGGCCGATTTTATCGTAGCTCCCAACCTGAATCTGGATACTATGAAACTCTGCCATCGCTACCAGACCGTGGTGATGCCTGGCGTGATGACAGTCACCGAAGCGCTTACAGCCTTGGAGGGCGGTGCCGATATTGTCAAGCTCTTTCCCGGAGATGTGCTGGGGCCTCAGGCTGTGAAAGCCTTGCGCGGGCCGCTGCCACAGCTTCCGGTCATACCCACCGGGGGCGTCCGTCTGGACAATGTGGAAGACTGGTTTCAGGCAGGGGTCATGGGCATTGGCGTGGGAGGAGAACTGACACGGAAAGCCCTGGAAAACAGCCAGTGGTCTCTGGCAGAAGAGGCCGCCCGAGAATTTGTGGCCAAAGTACAGGAAGCCCGCAAAAGATATTCAAACGGATGAGGTGATGGATTTGAAAGATTTGATTTCGTTCGGGGAAGTCATGATTCGCTTGTCTCCGCCGGGGTACCAGAGAATTGAACAAGCCGACTCATTTGAAGCCCATGTGGGCGGTACGGAATTGAATGTGGCCATCGGTGCAGCTCGTTTGGGGCTGACGGCAGAATACATAACCCGCCTGCCGAAAAACAGTTTAGGATATATGGTCCGAAACAGAATCCGGGAGCAAGGGGTGGACTGCTCGCGCATTCTATGGAGCGACAGCGATCGTCTGGGTCTGTATTTTGTGGAAGAAGGAAGCAACCCCCGGGGCGGAGATCTGATCTACGATCGGGCGTATTCTGCTCTCAGTCGGATCGATCCGGACTCCTTACACTGGCCGGAACTGTTAATGGGATACCGCCATTTCCACTGTACCGGGATTACACCGGCCTTGAGCCCTGACACTGCCCAGGCGACCCGGGAGGCCATGGCGGCTGCCAAGGACGCCGGGATGACAGTGAGTTTTGATGTCAATTACCGGGCAAAGCTTTGGACTGAAGACGAAGCAAGGCGATGTCTGGAACCGCTGATGGAGTATGTGGATATTCTGTTTTCTTCGGTGGGTGAGCTTCGGCAGATTTTCGGCATTGAAAAGGGCAACCTGGAGGAGACGGCTTCTGCCGCTGCCAACCGCTACAACATTGGGGTCGTTGCCCTGATGCGTTCGGAGAAGCATTCGGTCCGGCGCATATCCTGGCGTGCTGTTGCCTTCCATGCCGGGACCTTGTTTGAAGATATCCCCATTGAAGTGGAAATTGTCGACCGCATCGGTGGCGGTGATGCCTTCGCCGCTGGATTTCTGTACGCATATTTGAGAAAAGATCAGGATGTGGCTGCGGCTCTGCAGTACGGAAATGCAACGGCTGCGCTGAAATATACCCATCGGGGGGATTTCAGCTGGAGTACCCTGGATGAAGTCGAAGGCCTCATTGAGGGTAAAGGCGGATTGGCCATGAAACGGTAGTGTCAATCGACGTATGACGGCCCGGTTGTTAGATAACCGGGCCGTTTGTTTTCCTTTATTTACGAGCGACCATCAGAAACCGATGTTCGGTTCCGAGGATCGCGCCGGCTGCTTCCACTTCCTTGTGCATAGCCAGCAGCTGCTCCAAAGAACGGTCCACGGAAAACTCCGGGAATTCCCAGGGCAAAACTGAGGCCATAAAGACCAGGGCTCCCACATCGTAGTAGCGAACCGTGGGGAAAAACTCTTGCTGGAGGATGATCTGAAATCCTGCTGCTTTGACTTCAGCGCACACAGGGATAAGGGTATGATTGGGCAGAAGCGGCCGGTATCCCGGAATGAGCTGACGGGATAGATCCAAATGATTGAGACCTCCCACCTGCTGGGTGACAAAATATCCGCCGGGCTTAAGCACCCGGTATACCTCTGCAGAGTCAAACGAGTCATGGCGGTTCATGACCACATCGAATTGCAGGGATTCATAGGGTATGGTACCGTCGGGACAGCTTTCCCGGACCGTGATGCCCAGGGGTTCGAGTTTTTTACGACAGAGGGTCAGGTTGGGGGGATACCCCTCTGTGACGAATGTGTGCTCCGATGGATGCTGGATGGATAGCAAAAACTCCCCACCGCCGGTGCCCATATCCAGAAGATCCATGGCGGGCTTTAAAAAGAAGTGGATCACAGTGGACAGGTCCCAGGGCAGCGGTGTACTTTCACAGCGGCCCTGCAGGTGTGAAAAATCCCACCCGCTGAGTCCTTTTTGAGCATCCACGAGCCAGCGCTGGTGCAGTTCCTGATTGTTCAAACTGTCAACCCCTTTCAGATGCAAAGATGATCCGATTCATCGAGGCCAAAACACGGCATACAACAGACTGGTCGCGGATGCAGTGATCTCTTTACATTGTATCACAAAGGATGAAGAGATAAATATGGATGGAGGCAGGGTTTTTCATGTAAAAAGCGAATTTATGTTCGATTACCATTGGCAATGGAGTGAAACGAAATGGACAGTCAGCGCATCATCGATCTTCTTCGCCAGCAACCGGGATATGATCAGCAGATTGTGCATGTGGAAGAGCTGCCGGCTGTGATGGCTCGCTACGAGCCCATTCCGGAAGATCTGCATCCTCAGCTGAGCGAATACTTGGACCAACAGAATATTCACCGGTTGTATGCCCATCAGGCGGAGGCATTTTCCCTGGCTGAAAAAATGCACCATTTCGTGGTGGTTACACCCACAGCCTCCGGAAAAACACTGGCCTACAACCTGCCGGTGCTGAATGCGCTGCTGGACGATCCGCAGGGCTGCGCTCTGTATATATTTCCAACCAAAGCTTTGACCCAGGACCAGAAGGGGTCTCTGCAGGAGATGGCCCCCGGGCTCAAGGCATTCATCTACGACGGCGATACCGTGGATGCTCAAAAAAAAGAAGCCCGGGATGAAGCTCAGATCATTCTGACCAATCCGGATATGCTGCACCAGGGCATTTTACCCAATCATCTCAGATGGCACCGGTTTTTCAGCCATCTGCGGTATGTGGTGATTGATGAGATCCATACCTATCGAGGCGTTTTTGGCACTCATGTGGGTCATGTACTGCGGCGGCTGCAGCGTCTGTGCCGCTACTATGGATCCGATCCCCAGTTCATTATGTGTTCTGCGACCATCGGGAATCCTCAGGAACACAGCGAAACGCTGACCGGATTGACAGTTTCACTGGTAGAAGAAAACGGGGCACCGCGAGGGGCCTGCCGGTTTGTCATCTGGAAGCAGTCGCCCCGGATCAGCCTGGTGCAGGAAACATCCTGGTTGTTTTCAAATTTGATCCGGCAAAAGGCGCGAACCATTGCATTTTCAAGAGCCCGCCAGGGTGCCGAAAGAATGCTCCGGCAAATTCGCCGCAACCTGCAGCACAGTCCTCTGGCCAGTCAGGTCCTGACCTATCGGGGAGGGTATCTGCCTCAAGAGCGACGGTTGGTGGAGCGGCAGCTCTTTTCCGGTCAGGCAATGGGGGTCATTGCCACCAATGCCCTGGAGCTGGGTATCGATGTAGGGGAACTGGAAGCCTGCATCATTGCCGGATTTCCCGGTACCATTGCATCCACCTGGCAGCAGGCAGGACGGGTGGGCCGGCGGCTGGATGAGTCTCTGGTGGTCTTTTTGGCGGTGAACAATCCGTTGGACCAGTATTTTGTCCGGCATGCAGATGCGCTGTTTAAAAAGCCGTCTGAAAAAGCATTGACGGATCCGGACAATCCATACATTTTGCTGAATCATGCGGTCTGTGCCGCCCATGAATTGCCCATACGTCCTGCGGATGAAACGGGTTGGGGTCCAGTACTGGGGGATCTGCTGATGCTTTTGGCAGAAGACGGGATCGTCACCGAGTCGGATGGGACCTATTATTACTCCGGACAGGGGTATCCGGCCGAGCGTTTCAGTATTCGATCTGCCTCCCTGGATAACATCCAACTGCGGGATGCTCAAAAACCCCAGAAGCTCATCGGGGTTGTGGACGGCAGCACGGCGTATTCTGAAGTCCATGATGGGGCTGTATACATGCACCAGGGGGAAACCTATGTGGTCAAGAAGCTGGATCTGGAGAAGAAGACTGCCTATCTGCATGAATCCGATGTGGACTATTACACCATTGTGCGCAGAAACAAAACAACCGAGATTTTGGATACGGAAAGGGAGAAGCCCTTTTTCGACTGCCGGGTAGCCTGCGGCCCGCTGCGGGTGACCACCCAGGTCACCGGCTATCTAAAAAAGCACGAAGTCAGCGGTCAAGTGCTGGGCAGCGGCGATCTGGACCTGCCTGAGCAGGTGCTGGAAACAGTGGGCACCTGGCTGACGGTGCCTGAAAGCATCAAAGACCGGATACGCGAAGCCGGACTGGACTATATGGGGTCCCTGCATGCCATCGAGCATGCCGCAATTGGTCTGCTGCCCCTTTTTGTCATGTGCGATCGCAATGACATCGGTGGTTTGTCTACGGTGAACCATGCCCAGACAAAGACGGGTACCGTATTCATCCACGATGCCTACCACGGGGGCGTGGGTTTCAGTGAAACTGCGTATGTCAAAATGGAAGAGCTTCTGGACGCCACCCGGGAAGCCATCATGGCCTGCTCTTGCGAAGATGGGTGCCCCAGTTGCATTCATTCCGCCAAATGCTCCAATTTCAATCAGCCGCTGGATAAAGAAGGAGCTGTCTATCTGCTTCATCTGATTCTGCGGAAGCCATACTCTCCCAAGCAAAAAAAGACATCCGATGCCGAGCGCCAGGAAGCGGCCATTCGTCGGGCGGCCAGCCGGTTCCGAAAGAAGTAGAGGGCAGAAGGAGGGATCCGCCGTGAGTCTGTACCAGCGGTTATCCGGATTGAAAAAAGCATCCAACAGCACAATCCCGGGATTGTCTCGGGATCCCAATGCCCACGATCATTTACCCGGCGTGGAAGAAAAAAACGCCTTTGGCTCCTATCTGGTCGTGGAAGAAGAGCATGAGCCGGTTTTCGGGCTGCCGCAAAAGAGTCCGGTATTTTACTGCGAGAATCTCCAGCTGCTGTACGGAATTGGTCCAGCCACGGAAGCTCGTTTGAAGAATGAAGGATACCGCACGCTGCAGGATCTGACTGCCCATCAGAGGTGGAAAGACCAGGCGCAGGCTGCCGAGGCGTGTCTGCAGAAACAGGATATTGCCGGGCTGCGGCGGATGGGGGCCGGAGATGAGGATATCCTGCCGTTTTTCTGTGCCGACGATATTGTCTTCTTAGACATTGAAACCACCGGTCTCTGGTTTACTCAACCGCTGTTTCTGGTGGGGCTGCTCTACTATGATGGCGGTAAACTGCGTTCGCGCCAATTGCTCGCCCGCAACCTGAAAGAAGAAAAGCCCTTGCTAGCCGGGCTGATTGAAGATTTGAAGCGCTTTTCTCTGATTGTTACATACAACGGCCGCAGTTTTGATATCCCTTATATCGAGAACCGTACCGTGGCCCATCGTCTTTTTTACCGGACCCACCATGAACAGGTCGATCTGCTAAAGCATGCTCGCCGACATTTTCGCGGGGTGTTTCCGGACTGCCGTCTGGTTACGCTGGAAGAACATCTGCTGCATAAAAAAAGGGAAGACGATGTACCGGGATCCATGATTCCAACGGTGTACCACCGCTTTGTCCGTACCGGTGACGGGCGGCTGATCCGGGGAATTATGGATCACAACCGGGAGGATCTGCTGGCGATGGAAAGTCTTCTGCCCATGGCAACCCGCGGGTTCGACCCGGGTACGCTATTTTCTTTCCACCCCCGCAGGATCGATGCGGGGGGTTCCTCCATGGAGGATGAGTAAAGCCAGAACTACCAGCCCGGCACCCAGTGCCTGCTGGCCGGTTATGGTCTCATTGAAAACAAGCATGGCCAAAACGATAGTAAATATGGGTTCGACGGTGCTGATCAGTGCTGCTCGGGATGGACCGATCAGCTGTATTCCGGTAAAGAAGGCAATGCTGGCGGCTGCTGTGGAGAAAATGGCCATTCCTCCCAGGAGAGCCCATCCGGTGGGAGACGGTGGCCGCAGAGCCCCCGTGACAGCACCGTAGATTATAAATGCGGCGGCAGCTGCTGAGATGGTATAGGTCATGGCCCGGGCCGGACTCAGTGTCTGCATATTTCGGGCCAGACCCAGAATGTACAGGGAGTAGGATACCGATGCCCCCAGGGCGAGGAATATCCCCAGGAGATCGTAGTGGATCTGACGGCTCCAGTACATAACAGCGCATCCGGTCATGGTCAGAGCCAGCGAAGTCCATTGATACGGCTGGAGTTTTTCTTTGAGAAACAGCCAGGAGAATGCAATGACGAATGACGGGTAAGTATAGGAGAGAATCGCAAAAAGGGAAATAGGCAGTCTTTGGAGTCCCTGAAAATACAGGATGGGAACCAGAATGTTTCCGAGAAGAGCCGCCAGGAATACCAGCTGGCGGTTTTTTTTGTCCAGAGGGCGGTGCTGTCGGGTCGCAATCAGGTATCCCCAGAGAATCACGGCCGCCAGGCTGTAGCGAATGGTAAGGACTGTGTAGGTATCCAGACCCTGGGCAAACGCGAGTTTTCCGAAAATGGAGGCAGTTCCGTATCCGGCGGCTGCCATCAGCACGGCCAAGGTTCCTTTTCGATTCATGGGGCTCTCCTTTCTTTACACTGTTTCGATGAGAAATGAGATCGACTCATGAGTATCGGCCGTAATCAGATCGGTCAGTAATGATATGTCCTGGTTTTCATCCAGCCATACCGGTTCGTCATCTCGCAAGAGGATGGCCGGCATTCGATCGTGGATTCGAGCCAGCTGGGATGTAGGGTTTCTGGTGATAATGATGCAGGCTCCACCGGACGGATCGTTTTCATCTTCAGCGGGACGAAAGAGGCCGGCCATGGAAAACAATCCCCCATCCGGAAGCTGGATGCGGTGCTTTATTTTTTTGGATCCTTCCTGTTTCCATTCAAAGAAGCCGCTGGCCGGAATCAGGCAGCGCCTTTCGGCAAAAGACCGTCGGAACGTGGGTTTTACGGCAGCGGTTTCGCCGCGGGCGTTAATGAGAATGCCTTTGCCCTGGGGTTTGGGAACGCCCCATTCCATCAGAGCGATGTGATTCTCAGAATTCCTGGAGTAGATCACCGGGATCTTCTGGGAGGGGAAGATTTCTTCGGATGGAGCATAGATCACATTCTCGTCGGAAGGAATGCGGTAATACTTTTTGATGGCTTCGATGTCGTAAGTGAGAAGAAATCGTCCGCACATGGCTATTCCTCCATTCTTTGAGATATGCTATATATTCCATTTGCTTTCGGGGATTCCTGCCAGAGTCCTGTGCAAAAACGGTTGACAGGAATCTCCCCCCGTGGTAGTATGTGACTGATAGGTCATATGACTATTTGGTCATAAATACCAAAGGAGGATGACGATGTACATACAGGTGGATCATCTCTACCATGATTACGGAGGAAACGGTCAATATGCAGTGAAGGATGTCAGCTTCAGACTGGATGAAGGAGAAATCCTTGGGTTTCTGGGCCCCAGCGGGGCGGGGAAGAGCACAGTGCAAAATATTCTAATCGGGCTGCTTCCTCTGCAGAAAGGACAGGTTGCCTACCGGGAACGGTCCATTCGGGATATGAGTCCGGATTTCTTTAATCAGGTGGGGGTTTCGTTTGAGCATCCCAATCTGTACGGAAAGCTCAGCGGGTATGAAAACCTGCGCTTCTATGCGGGATTATTCCGGGGTCCTACGGAAGACCCTCTGCGGCTCCTGGATATGGTGGGCTTGAAAGATTCGGCTCATAAAAGAGCCTCTGCGTATTCCAAAGGGATGAAACAGCGGCTGGTATTTGCCCGGGCACTGATCAACAAACCCAAGATTCTTTTTCTGGACGAGCCCACATCGGGGTTGGATCCTGCCACAGCCGCCAGAATCAAAGATCTGATTCTGAAGAAAAAACAAGAAGGGTGCACCATCTTTTTAACAACCCATAATATGGCGATTGCGGATGAACTCAGTGATCGGGTGGCGTTTATTAACGAAGGAGAGCTGGTAGAAATGGATGCTCCCCGCAACCTAAAGCTGAAGTATGGGGAAAAATCCCTGCGAGTGGAATATATGGATGAAGAGGGTACCCTGTTGCAGGAAACATTGTTTATCCATGAGCCGGAGGATCGAAAGCGGCTACAGCGGCTGCTGGATGAATCGAGAATCCAGACAATCCATTCCCAGGAAGCCACCTTAGAACAGATCTTCATTGGTTTAACCGGGAGGGGGTTGTCCTGATGGGCAGACTGCTGTCATTGGTTCGGCAGGATATGGTTGTGGCTTACCGCAGCCGTTTTCCTCATGCTGTTCTGGTTGTGGCCCTTCTGTTTATTGCCCTGATTGTCTGGGTGGTTCCGAAAGACATGAATCATGATTCATCTGTCATGCACCTGGATCAGACCATGAATCGGGAAGTGGCTCCATGGCTGCTGCAAAACGGAGTACCTGCAGAAGACCTGGCCGTGGATGACGCGAGTCTTATGGAGGCAGTGGAAGACCGGCAGCAGACAGGCGTTCTATGGGAAGGTTCTCTGGAAAACCCGCAGATCACCATCTTTTATCCGGGCCTTCAATCGGATTCGTCAATGATGGTTATGGAGGCAGCCCTGGAGAGTCTGGTTCGATCGGCCCGAGGTGATATCCCCATGGATACTTATGAATTGGTCCAGCTGCGCCCAGCGGCAGAAAAAGTCCCATTCAATCGGAGCATGGTACCGCTGGTTATCGCCTTTGATGTGGTGCTTCTGGGATTTATGTTTGCAGCTGTGATGGTGTTTCAGGAGAAGCAGGAAGGGAGCATTCGGGCATTTCGAATTACTCCCGGCCGACCATTGGAATACATGGCGGCCAAGTCTTCAGTCAACATTCTGCTGGGACTGCTCTATACTTTGCTGCTGACAGTTGCAGTTACCGGGATCCCGGAAAGGCTGACCCTGCTGCTGGCTGTGGTGTTTTTAGCCAGTCTTCTGATGACTCTGACCGGACTGCTTCTCAGTGTGTTTTTCAATAACCTGTCGGAGTTCTTGTTTGTGGCGGTTTTTATCAGCGCCATCTTTACACTGCCGATGGTGTCCTATTTTCAGCCGTCATTTGCGCCTTCGTATCTCCAGGTCATTCCGTCGTATCCGGTTCTGTTCGGCCTGCGGGAAATCTTCTTTCCCACAGGAAATGACTGGCTGATTTCAGCTGTGATCCGCACCCTATTTGCAGAAACGGCCATTATGGCGGCAGCTGCATATGTGGCGGTGCAGCGCAGGCTGATGAAGGAGGGTTTCTGATATGCTGAAAAGAATGATAGCTTTTGCCCGCCAGGATGCGGTGAACATCATGCGCGACAACATCGGGCTGTATATGATTGTGGCCCCTTTGCTGATGGCTGTGGCATTTTCCTTCTTCATCCCCTCGGTGCAGAATGCAGAGATGACTTTTGTACTGGATCAAAGCGTTCCGGGGGAGATTCAGAATGTCTTTGAGCAGCATGGGCGAGTGGAGATCCAGGAAGGGGAGGATCGGTTATCGAGACGGGTCCAACGCAGTGACGATGTCATCGGTGTACTGCAGCGGCCGTCGGGACAGTTTGTCATTGTGGCGGAAGGGAATGAGCAGGAGAATCTGGTATCTCTCACCGCAGCGGTTCTGGAGCGAGGAATGAGGCCGGAAAGTGAAATCGAATTTGTGCGGATCAACACAAACAGGGACCCGTCACGGATGAGGGAAACCACCGCCAGTATGCTGGTTTTGGGGGTCATTCTGATCGCCGGTATTCTTATCACTTTCAATATCATCGATGAAAAAGAGTCCCGAGCCATTTCTGCTCTGGCTGTGAGTCCTCTGCGAATGGTGGAATACACAGCGGCCCGGGCGGGTATGGTCTTTATCACAGCTCTGCTTTTGAGTTTGATGACGGCTGTCATTTTAATGGGCTTTTCGGTGGATTACCTGCGGCTTGTGATGGGTGTGGCCGTGTCCACCGGGCTGGGTCTGATTGTGGGGCTGACCATTGGAGGACTGACAGATACTCAGATTTCAGCCATAGCCGCCGTCAAGATTGTCATGATCGGGATGACGGGGATTCCGCTGGCTTCGCTGTTCATTCCATCCCGGTATTTATGGCTGCTGTATCCATTCCCCAACTACTGGGTATTTCAGGTGTTTCAGAACGTATTCACGGCTGCTCCCTACGGGGTGGGTTATGCCATGTCGTGTCTGTGGACATGGGGCACATCGCTGTTGCTGCTGCTGTTGTTGATTCCCTTTGTTGGGAAACGGCTGAAACTGCGCTAGAATCATGCAATCTGCAAGGAGGTGAAAACGATGCCGGATATTCCTGTATGGGGATGGGCGCTGCTGATTATGGCAGCCATCATTGTAACTCCCATCAAGATGAGGATCATGAAGAATATGCTGAAGAAAAAGGAAGTGCCCGAGGAAGAAGATGAACTTTCATAGAGCCGTCCATATTCGGAGAACCACGGGTTCTCCTTTTCTTTTTTCTGGAAAAGGAATGGGCCCGGGATGGCACGAATATATGGAATGAATACAGAGTGTGCTCATTCTGCTGAGGGAGGAGATGCCATGATCACCATTCGGGAAGCGGTACCGAAGGACAACGATGCCTTGGTGGATTTATTGCGGCGCTGTCCGCAGGGAACCAATCTGGTTGTGCGACTGGATCGTGCGCCGGATTTCTTTGCCCGCTCGAAGCCGTACCAACAATTCAAAACATTTGTGGCCGATGATGACGGATACATTGTGGGGGCCGGTGAATGCTCCCTGCGGCCCATTTTAAAAGACGGCCTGGAAGAAAGGGCTGCATACGGATACAGTTACGCCGTGGACAGTGAGTATAGGGGACACCGGCTGGCTTTGAAGCTGGAAGAAGCCTGCACCGGATTTGCTTTGAAAGAAGGGGCGGACCGGGTATTCGGGTGGATCCTGGAAGACAACACTCCTTCGCTGAAAGCTTTTGGTCGTGTCGGGTATGACACCGAGAAGATGCTCAAGGTGTATGTGTTTTTGCCTTTTCGTCCTCAGCCGATACCGGATGGCGTTCGATCCATGGAAGATAGCGATCTTGAGCAGGTGACGGATTTGCTCAATCGAACCTATGCCGGATATGATTACTATTTTCCATTTACCTCCCACAGACTGCTTGAATTCATCCAGCGCCTTCCTGGGTTTGAGCGGGAGCATTTTTATGTGTATGAAAAAGACGGCATGATCCTCAGCTGTATGGGATGCTGGGATTATAGCCGTGTCATCAATGGAACCATCATCCAGCTCAGCAGCCAGTTGAATCTGGTAGCCCGTCTGATGGGGTTTCTGCGGCTGTTCGGGCGAGTACCCCGAGTTCCTGAAATGGGGAAAAACTGGGCGTACTGTGTGCCGGAGCTGCCGGGATACAGAAACAGTCCGGATGATCTGATCCCTTTGTGGAGGCAGTTGAACAATTTTGCCCTGAAACAGCGGGTCAATGTGATTATGTTTCCGCTGGACCCTCAAAGTGAACTGGTGAAGCTGACCCGTCAGGGTCTCCATGTGTCGGTGGGGCTGCATCAGGTTATGCGTCCGCTTAGTGAAAAGGCGTCTCCCAGTACCCGTCTGATTTACGCAGATCCCATCGATATTTAAACAGCCAAAAACCCGGCAGAGCCGGGTTTTGTTTTTAGCGGTCGTATCCTTTGCTGCGGTTGTACTCTTTGCGCGGGCGCCGATCGCCCGATTTTTTGCTTCTGGTATCCGCAGGCCCGGGTCTTCGCTGGCTGCGGCTTTTGTAGTTCCGGAAGGCTCCGTAGACCTGATCGGCATCGCTGACCGGTACTTCCACATAGGTGCTTTTGTCGTGGATCTCGATGTCGCCGATCTGCCGGGGATTCAGGCGGGTCCGATTGATGATTTCCTGAATGATCTTTTTGGGATGCAGGCCATCCGATCGGCCGATGGGGAGCAGGATCTTGATCCATTCCGGTATGGCTGCTTCCAGTTCGGCCGTTTCCATATCCCGGCCGTCTTTGTCGATGACCTTAAGGCAAGCGGCGACGATTTCGGTGGAGTCGTACTCTTCCAAAATCCGGCTGGCCAGATCTTTGTATTCACCGGCGCCTTCTTCCAGCACGGTGGTAATCTTTTTCTGCAGCTGCTCCATCCGCACTTCCCGGGCATCGGTCAACGTGGGGATGTCATGCCGGGGAATTTTCTTGCGGATTCCGTTTTCAATGAACCGCAGCTGCTTGATTTCCCGAGGGGTTACCAGCGTGATGGCAATCCCTTCTTTACCAGCCCGGCCGGTACGGCCGATCCGATGCACATAGGTGTCCGGATCCTGAGGGATATCGAAATTGATGACATGGGTTACATTGCTGATATCCAGGCCCCGGGCGGCCACATCCGTTGCCACCAGAATCTCGGCAATTCCGGTGCGGAAGCGATTCATGGCGCTGTCCCGTTCTCTCTGGGAAAGGTCTCCATGCAGGGCATCCACGGTGTAGCCTCGTTCCAGCAGTTCCTGAGCCAGTTCGGATGTACCCTGGCGGGTACGGCAGAAAATGATGCCGGATTCAGGGCTTTCTACATCCAAGAGACGACAGAGTGTTTCCACCTTCTGCTTGGGATTGACTTCATAATATCGCTGCTCGGTCTGGGATACGGTGGTTCCGGATCGTGTGATATGGACACTCTGGGGATCGGTCATGAATTCTTTGGCCAGGTTGGTGACTTCCTGGGGCAGCGTGGCACTGAACATCATGGTCTGCCGGTCTTGGGGAGTCGCCTGGATAATGGAGCGGATATCGTCCACAAAACCCATATCCAGCATTTCATCCGCTTCATCCAGTACCAGCGTGGCGACATGATCCAGACGCAGTGTGCGTCGGTTCATGTGATCCAGCAGTCTGCCGGGGGTACCCACCACCACTTCGGGGCCTTTGCGCAGGATGCGGATCTGGTGCTCGATGGATTGTCCCCCGTAAATGGGCACCACCATCACATTCATGTGTTTGGACAGCCGGGTCAGTTCCTGGGAAACCTGCACGGCCAATTCCCGGGTGGGACAGATAATCAGAGCCTGCAGCCCTTCTTTCGGGGTGATCTTATGCAGAATCGGCAGGCCGAATGCAGCGGTTTTCCCAGTGCCTGTCTGGGCCTGGCCGAAAATATCATGGCCCGCCATGGCAATGGGAATCGCTTTGGCCTGGATGGGCATGGGGGTTTCAAAACCCATGTCAGCGATGCCCTGCATAATTCGGGGATCCAGCCCCAGGTCTTCAAAATTTCTTACTTCTTCCATAAATATATCTCTCCATTTCAATCGTTCTCGTCAGTGGGTTTGCTGCAAAAACGTTCTTGGTCAGGTGCATGCACCTGCGACACTCATTGTACCACAGCTGGGGTCCGAATGCAAAGAAAGAGAATATACTGACGGTTTGCTTTTCCTTGAGGCAAATAATAGGAAAAACCAATAAAATCCGCTGCAGGAGAATGCTGAAGTGTGATATAATGAGAATGTTTCTTAATAAGATCCAGGGGGCTGCAGCAAAATGTTTGACTGGAATGTATTGGTTGTCAGTATACTGAGCGGTTTAGCGACAGGGATCGGGGCTCTGATCCTGATGTTTTTTGGCACCATTCGCAGGGAAGCTCTGTCGGCACTGTTGGGATTTGCAGCAGGAATCATGATCGCCATCGCCACTTTGGGGCTGCTGCCGGAGGCTCTGCAGTTCGGCTCCGTGGGCATGGTGGGGCTTGGATTCGCATTGGGGCTGTTCATGATGCTGTTTTTGGATAACCGGATTCCCCACCTGCATATGTTCCAAAAAGAAGGAGTGTGCGGTGAATATACGAAGATGGGTCTTTTCATCGCCATGGGAATTGCTCTGCACAATCTGCCGGAAGGTCTGGCGCTGGGAGCAGGGTATGAAGCAGCTCCCACATTTGGCAATATGCTGGCCCTGGCCATTGCGCTGCATAACATTCCGGAAGGAATCGGAATCGCCTGCCCACTGAAAATGGCCGGAACCCGCACATGGAATACATTTGCCATTGCCTCCCTGGCCGGACTGTTTACACCCGTGGGTACTCTGTTGGGATTTTTGCTCTTTGGTTTATCTCAGACCTTCATTTCTGTAGCCATGGGTTTTGCCGCCGGGGCCATGATTTACATAGCCAGTGACGAACTGATTCCTGAGTCCCATCGGCAGCATTCTCACTCAGCGAATATCGGAATTGCCCTGGGGGTTCTGATCACATTTTTCGGGGAATACCTGCTCCACTAAAACAAACTCCTGCAGATTGTTCTGCAGGAGTTTCTTATTTATTGCATCCGGATCAGTCCCATTTTTTCCATCCAGCGGGTGTAGCGGACCAAAAGCTCCGTACAGCGCCGTCCATCCTCCATTTCCACTCGATCTGCAATATTTTTCAGGGTTCTCTTCCCATCCATCCAGTACGAAGCCAACTGTGTCAGGGTATATGAATTCTTATGTTTGCTCATCAGCTGCCGGTAATCCTCTGCCTCGTCTTCGGTCAGCGCTTGAGTATGGCCGCGTGTCATAATGGGGCCGGGATAGGTTCGAGCGGGGACCATGGCAGCAGCCTTGGTTTCCCACTCATCGTCCGGAGTATCATCCGTATCCGGAACAGAGCATTCCCCCACCTGGGGAAGATAATTCCGGGCTACCATCCGAACGCGGCACTGGGCACTGACGACCGTCTCAATCAACTGTTCATTCAGCGATTCCAGCAGCTGGGACATGGATCCCCGGGCGTCTTCCGGCAGCAGACGCAGTATGGCCTGCAGATCCGCTTCTTTGCACCGCAGCATAAATGCCGAACGTCGATCAATCTGCTGAAGAGCACGATTTATGATCTTAGCCGGTGAATTGGCCTCCGAAGATGCCTGGGCAGCTTTTTCGGCAGCCTGGGACAGCATTGGGCTGCATTTTTGGTGCAGTTCCCGACTGAAACGAGCTGTCATCTCCCCGGCCAGCCAGACCAGATCGGAATACGAGGCTGCGGCTAAAAAAGCGGCATACGAAGCGGTCAGGGTGCCCACTCGCCGCAGGCTCTCCGGATCCACCTTATCGATGGTGTCATCACTGGTGTGATAGTAGCGGTCGGGCCACTGGATGAGCATGGGTGTGGGGATATTGACGGTGGGATCGGCCGAGATTCCGTGGTCGCTGCCGCCCGAGTAGGGCATCACGGCATGCCGGAACAGAGGATAGCGGACGCTGCCGCCGATCCCTACGGTCTCTTTGCCGACTTCATCCATAATGGACTCCAGAAGCTCAGAGGCAAACGACGGGGTGGACATAGGGGGTCGTTCAATGACCAGGGTGGATTTGCACAGATCCTGATTTTCACCGACCATATCCAGATTAATGGCGGCCACAATGTTGCCCATGCGGGATTCATCGTCTGCCAGATAGGCGTAGGTACCGGTAAACTCTGGAACCAGCAGGAAGCGGACAGTACGCTTCAGCGGCGGCAAAAGGGACTCATCCACCAGTTTTTTCAATGTGCGAGCCACTTCGATGGCCACGCCGCTTCCCGAAGCGTTATCATTGGCGCTGGGCTGGGGATGGCACAGGTGGGCTACAACCAGGACTTCTTCATCCGATGTGCCCGGTATGGCTGCGGATACGACTTCGATCTGCCCGTCGTACAGGCGGCTTTTCACCAGGGCATGAGCACGGACAGTCTGATCTTTTTTCAGCATCCGCCGGAGCAATTCCCCTTCTTTGGGGGACAGGACAAACCCGAAGCATCGTTCTTTCTGCCCGGCCCACCAAAAGGAAGTGTATTGAACGGCATCGGCCACATCCATACGGTGCCGGATCGGGAGGTTTTCGCTCATGGCATCGGTAATCAGGCCCACAGCTCCGTGTTTTGCCACGGCAAGCTGCCGGATTCTCTCTAAATCCCCGCTGACCATGACCATTTTCCCACGTAGGTCCAGACCATCGTAGGATCGGGGATTCTCTGCATCTTCGATTAAGACAATCTCGGTTTCGATGCCGTGGGGCGGAGTGGCGATGCTGCGCTGAATCAGGCTGATCTTGTTTTCTTTGAAGCTGGCCAGGCGTTTTCGTTCCGGAGTAATCAGGGTCAGTTCGGCATCGTCGCAGGACCATTCCTGAAACATTTTCTGGGACCAGTAGCAGGTTTTCTCCGTGGCAGGGTATGTCAGGATGTCTGCATGGAGACCGGCTTTTTCAAAAGCCTGGGCAGCATACGCTGCTGCTTCCCGAAAGCCTGGGCTGGCTTGGATCCGGTGATAAGAGCTGATTTCCCGAACATGCTGAAAGGCGGACATTCCGGAGATTTCTGCCGCGATGGGCTTGTGATACCGATGAATCATAGAGGCCCCTCCTTGTCGGATGATAGAATTGGCAATTCGCTCTGCCACACGGCGAGGCTGCCGGTGGGTTACTGCCGGGTGCTGGAAAAAAGGATTTTGTCATCGGTGACAACGCTCTCCGCCTGATTTTGGGCTGCCAGGTAATCCAGGTAAGCCAGTGTATCGCCGCAGGCGAAAAATGCCAGAGCAGGCGGGAGTTCCGGGATCATCCGGGAAACGATTTCATAGACAGTCTGGGGTGTGTCGGACAGGCAACCGGCCACCCTTGACAGTTTATCGGGGATGCTGCGATTCAGTTTGTGGTGGATCATGGTATGCACTTGATCAAAAGGCAGCCCGTGACCCGGATACGCTCTCTCGATCTCCACAGGCAAAAGGATTTTGAGGGATTGACGATACTGGGCCAGGCTTTCTGTTCGATCGTTCAGTCCTGCATTCCCCGGTTCTACCAGCAGTGCCGGAGAGAAATTGGGGACCAAGTGGTCACTGGTGAACAGGATTTTTTCAAAGGGTTCAAACAGGCATATCTGTCCGGACGAATGTCCCGGTGTATGGATGACCTGCAGTTCATGGTTGGAAAAGGGGATCGTGACACCGTGAGCCAGAGGCTCATAGGTTTTAAAATCCAGAGGCGGTTCATTGTGGGATGGATGACTGATTGCCCGGTACGACTGGGGTATTCCGGCCCAATGGTACAAATGAATGTTGTCGGACAACCCGCTGTGGATCTTTTTCCACTCCAGCGGATGCATAAAAATGGCAGCTCCTGCGGAGTCCTCCAGCTCTTTGGCCAGTCCCACATGATCCGGATGGGTGTGGGTAATGATCACCCTTTGGATTGCCGTCTCATCCAGATGGTTTTGTTGGAGAGCTTCATGCAGTGCATCCCGAAAGCCGGGGGTGTGAAACCCGGCATCCACCAGAGTGATGGGATCATTCAGGATCAGGTACATGTTGATGGAATCCATGGGGCGCCCTGCGGGCTGGGTAACGGGAACGACGGTCAGCATAGCGGCCTCCTTTTTTGAAACATCCGGCAGCATCAATTACGCAAGAGGATTCCCTATCCGAAGAGCGAATCCCTTCTTTATTGTGTTCATAAGGAGGGATACGGTGAAGCCGATTCGCGTCATTCAAACCGGCGATTTTCATATGGACAGAGCTTTCACCGGAGGGCGACTGACTTCCAAGCAGGCAGCTCTGCGCCGACGGGACCTGCGGGACACCTTTTCGGCGGTGCTGGATCTGGCCAAGCAGCGGGATGCCCAGCTTCTTTTGGTTACGGGTGATTTGTTTGAGCACCATTATGCCACCCTCCAGACCATCCGTTTTATCCGGGATGCCTGGGCGGCACGGCCCGAACTGCAGGTTCTGGTCTCTCCCGGCAACCACGACCCGGCGGTGGCGGATTCGTTTTACCGTCATGTGAACTGGAGCCCCAATGTCCATATCTTCCTTCAGGGGGAGCTGGAGCGGTTGGAGTTTCCCCAGCTGAACCTGGATGTGTATGGGTTCGGATGGACCCAGTGGCAGTACCGGGACGGACTGGGCGTGGATCACGTCGCCGTTAATCCGGACAGATTCAATTTGCTGATGTTCCACGGCGAAATCAACGGCCGAAGCGACAGTCCCTACTGCCCTGTTCCCTTGGCTGATGTTGCCAAGGCGGGCTTTGACTATGCGGCTGTGGGGCATATCCACCAGCGACAGGATCATGTCAGCGGAGGGAAAATTCTGGCTCGCTATGCCGGAAGTCCGGAACCGCTGCATTTTGCAGAAACCGGATGCCATGGTGTCCTCTATGGAGAGGTCAGTCAGGCAAATCAGCAGTGGGAGCCTGCGGATCTGGCCAGACGTACCTACCGGACAGTATCTTTGGATGCCGCGTGCCTTGCTTCCCAATCTGCGCTGCAAAGTTGTCTTCAGGAGAAACACATACAGATGGGGGATCGTGTTCTGCTGCGGATCGATGTGGAAGGGCCCCGCAGTCCGGATGCCGGCATGGATCTGGAGGGGCTGACGGACTGGTTGAATGAAGTGTGCTGTTACGCAGAAATTCGCGACCGGTCCTACCTGGAGTACGATTTGGATGCCCTCAGCAAAGAGTACGAGGATACCGTGCTGGGTGACTTTATCCAGGCTATGAAAATGAAAATGGAGGGGGCGGCGGAAGATGCGATGCCCCTTCTCAGAAAAGCACTGCAGTATGGACTGGATGCTCTTTTTACGCAGCGAGGTGATTTTCAATGAAGCTGACGGAATTGGGGCTGCAGGCTTTCGGAAAGTTTCACCAGCGCTCTATAGCTGTAGCCGACGGTTTGAATTTGATCTGCGGTGAGAATGAAACCGGAAAATCCACCATTCACCGATTCATCCGGGGGATGCTGTTTGGGTTCAAAAAGGAACATTCGCAGCGCCGGTATTACACCCCGGAGCACGATCGTTATCGCCCCTGGTCCGGACCGGACTACAGGGGGCGTCTGGAGTACCAGCTGGATGATGGACAAAGGATTGCGATTGAACGATGTTTTCAAACCGATACCACTCGGATCTATGATGCGGTAACCGGGAAATCGTTGGAATCCAACTTTGATATGGATCCTCGGAAAGAGTATTCATTTGCCCAAAAGCATTTGGGTATTAATGCCACGGTTTTTGACCATACCATTTTTTTAGCCCAGCTGGGCGGGAAAACCGGTAAAGAACTGGCGGTGGAAGTGGCCGATCGTCTCAGTCGGCTGAGCCAAAGCGGTCGAGAAGACCTTTCCGTGAAAGAAGCACTGGCAGTGCTGCGGAAAAAGAGAGACGATCTGGGTACTGTCCGGGCAGTTTCCAAACCGCTGGGGAAAGCCGTGCGCAACTGGGAAGACCTGGGCAGTGAGCAGAGCGAAATGGAGCATCTGCATCACTCACTGAGGATGCAGATGGAGGAGTTGAACGATGCCCTGACCCGAAGACAGGATCTAGCGGAGAAGATCCGACGGGTGAAAGAGCATCTGGAAGCTGCTCAGACAGCGAAGAATCGATACGATGCAGCTCGGGTGCTGGGGTACTGGAATGAGCAGCAGGACATTCTAACGGAGATGAGTCAAATCGAAGATTATGCAGATTTCCCGGACAGTTTGAAACCCCGGCTCCAGGAGATTCTGACTAAAGCTGACACTCTTCAGGAAGCTGTGGGCTCGGTGCAATTGCGCATGGAAGAGCGCTCCGCCGAAGAAGAGGCACTGAAGCAAAAAATGGGCCGGTTCCCGGCTGATATCCCTTTCCATGAGAAAGCCAGGCAGGATATTCTGCTGCGTTTTGCAGAAATTGAGAATCAGAAAAGACTGCTGCATGGGCTGGATCAGGAGATTGGAAAGGCAGAGCAGGACATCCAGACTCTAAATGAATTGATTGGGCAGCGGCCG
Source organism: Candidatus Sumerlaeota bacterium (assembly GCA_040766585.1). Lineage (GTDB taxonomy): Bacteria > Bacillota > SLNR01 > SLNR01 > SLNR01 > JAXGQE01. The sequence goes on along the minus strand of JAXGQE010000006.1, from coordinate 140,435 downwards.
AATCTGAAAAAAGCGGCAGAGATCGTGACCCCCATGGAAGCAGTCCTTGATGAACAGGATCAGCTGCTCAGATCCTCTCTTCCTGCTGATCTGGATCGTTTGAAGCAGAAGGGCAGAGAGGTAATCAGGCGCATGAATCTGCAGGCTGGTGGAGCACTGGTGGCGGCACTGATCGGAATCAGCACAGCGCTGATGAGAAATCCCGGGCTGTCCGTACCCTGGGATGGTTGGACAGTAGCGGCTCTGGGAGCAGCTGTTGCAGCTACTGCGGGAGCGCTTGCTGTGGGACTGCGGAAGCGACAGCACCGGATTCTGCACGGCAGCCTCATCCGTCAGATGACAGAAGAGATCCATCAGAACCAGCAGCGGGCTGCAGCCATCCAAGAGTCCGTGGATGAGATTTTGGCGGAATTGAAGGCTAAGAGTCTGCGGGAAGTCCAGGAGCTGGCTTTGTCCTACAGAGGATTTCAAGACCGCCTGCAGGACCTCTCGCAACACAAAAAGGACCGTGAGGGAAAATATCGGGAGCAACAAACTGACATGGAAAGAAACGAGAGGATCCTTCTTTCCGATCTGGCGCGGGTGACGCCGGACCTTGATCACAGGGGCCTTTGCAGAGATCATGTGGATCGGTATTTGAATCGTCTGCAGGAAATGGATCTGTGGGCGGAAGAGCACCAGCGGGTGCGAAGGGCTGGAGTGGCGCTGCAGGAGGATGCAGTCCGTCTGCAAGAGCAGATCCAGGCTCTGGAAACTGAAAGAATGGACATTTTTAAAGCGGCAGGCGTTGCAGACCGGGATCAGTTTATGGAAGGCTGTCACAAAAAAGAAGAGTACCGGCACCTGCAGGAAAGATACAATCAGCTGAAGCACCTTCTGGAACCGTACCTGGCCCGGTTCAGCCTGGAGCAATGGAGGGATTACATGACAGTTGAACCTCCGGAAGCGATTCCGGTGGATTATGAGGAGCGCTGGATAACCTGGATCCGGCAGGAGAAAGAATGGACTGATCTTCTGCAGAAAACCGAAGTCCGGATTGCAGCGCTGGAGGCAGATATGGCCCGGGCCCTGGAAGGAAGGCGCAGTTTGTCAGAGATCACCGAAGACCTGGATCGGGCTTTTCGGGAGAAAAAGATGCAGGAGATTGAGGCAGCTGCCCTGGATACGGCCTTGGAAGTGCTGGCATCGGCGGCGGACCGCAGACACCGTCTCCTGGCTCCTGAGCTGAATCACCGGGTGGAGGGCATCATTCGCCGAATCACCCATGAACGATACAAGAAAGTACGGATTGATGAGGAAATGAAAATCACTGTGACAGAACCGGAAGGCGGTCGCTCGGTGGACCTGGAGATGCTCAGCGCCGGCACGGTGGATCAGTTCTACTTTGCAGTGCGCATCGCCATGGCGGATTTGCTCAGCGGGGATCGGAAGCTGCCTCTGATTCTGGATGATCCTTTTGTCCAATACAGTCCCCACCGCCTGCAGCAGACCATGTCCCTGCTGGGAGAGCTGGCAGCCGACCGACAGATTCTTCTCTTTACATCCGGGAAAAGGGAAGCAGAGGAACTCGGGTCAATGAACATCCCGTACAACCGGATTTGCCTGGATCAACTGCCGGCAATTTGATATCCTTGATCAAACAATTAAAAGGGAAGCACTGAAACCGTGCTCCCCTTTTAATATTGCTCAGTTTTCTAGCGGACGAATACCGGTTTTCCTCCCACAATGGTGTAGTCCACTTTCGTGTCCAGTATGTCTTTTTCAGGAACGGTGAACAGATCCTGGGACAAGACCACTGCGTCGGCCACTTTGCCCACCGACAGAGACCCCTGGAATTGTTCCTGGTAGGCGGCATACGCGGCTCCTAAGGTATACCCGTACACCGCTTCCTGCATGCTGACTCTCTGATCCGGATACCAGGGATCGGCTTCCGGTTCGGTCTCCCGGCGGCGGGTAACCGCTGCATAGATCCCTTTCAGGGGATCACAGGTTTCTACCGGCACATCGGACCCATACGCCCAGCGGGCTCCTGGTCAATGAATGTCCTGAATGCATACGCACCGACGCCTCGATCTCCCCAATGCAGGTCCACGATATCTTTATCGGATGTAGCATGCAGAGGCTGCACGGAAGCAATGACATCCAGCTGGCTGAAACGGGGGAAATCTTCGGCTGTGACCAGCTGAGCATGCTCGATACGCTGGCGCAGACCGTATTTTCGGGATAATGGCAGCACAGCTTCAAAGATATCTAAAACTTCCCGGTTAGCTCGGTCCCCGATGGCGTGAACAGCAGAGCTGATACCGGCTTGGGCGGCTCTTTCGATTAGTTGGTGCAGCTTTTCCGGTGTATTGACCAGAATGCCGCAGTAATCCTCCGTGCCGCAGAAAGGCTCCAGCATGTATGCGGTTTGGGAACCCAAAGCCCCGTCAATGAAGAGCTTCAGACTGCCGATATTCAGGGTGGGAGACCCAAACCCGGTTTTCAGACCCAGTGCCAGGGCGTGGTCCAACCCATCCATGGCCAGATGATGGTGGACGCGAAATGCCAAATTTCCCTCGCTGTCCAGAGTCTGAAACGCTGAAAAGACGTCGGGTCCTTCGCAGTTGTGAATACCCACCAGTCCCATGCTGTGGGCCTGCTGCAGACCGTTGCGCATGGCTTTGAGCAATTCGTCCCGGGTCGTGGCCGGAAGGATGCGGTGAATCAGATCCGCAGCGTTCTCTTTCAGGACGCCGGTGAGGGTCCCATCGGATTTTTCATGTTCGATTTCGCCGCCTTCCGGATGAGGTGAGGACGAATCAATACCGGCCAATGCCAGACCGCGTGAGTTGGTCCAGGTTAGATGTCCGCACTTGCTGACCACAATGAGCGGATGATTCGGCAAAGCCCGGTCGGTTGCTTCCAGACCGGGGGCATTCCCGCCCGGCCAGATGTTTTTATTCCAGTCAACTCCGTATACCCAAGACCCGGCAGGCAGTGTGTCGGCCTTTTTCTTCAACCGGTCCAGGGCTTCATCGGCGGTCTGGGTTCCTTCCAGAGAAACCCTCTCCAGCCCGAGGGAGTACATGGCAAAATGCGTGTGGCTGTCGGTAAAGCCCGGCAGGACCAGACGCCCCTGCAGATCCATGGATTCAAACTGGCTCCCTGCCAGATGCTTCAGCACACTGGTTTCTCCGATGGCTTTGACGGTACCGTCTTCCATAATCATTGCGTCCACAACCGGATCGTGCAGATCCATGGTGTGGATGACACCGTTGTACAAAAACAATCCTTTACTCATTGGAAAACCTCCTTGGTAATCTAAATCAGTTCGGATGCAACCCGGGCGATCAGCGACAAAGGTAAGATGATGGGTTTGTCAGTAAAGGCCCTGACCTGGTTCTTCATGGTTGTTTTCATTCCCATGCAGTCCAGCACCATCATATCAATTTGATCCTGGGGAATGCGGGTCATGACATCTTCCAGCGGCTCCAGGGGTTTGAACGGTGAATACCCTTCCACAAAACACCGATAGCCCATAGATTCCCACTTGGCACGAATCTGGGGGCACTGGTCCGGTGCCGGGCAGAGTATGCCCAGCGTTCCCGTGGGCATAATGGCGCTGACCACACTGCGCATAATGGGGTCGGGTTTTATGATGGGGGCCCGGGAGGGAAAATCGGGAAAATCGCCGGTGCACCAGATGATGATGACCTGGGCTCCCATCTCATTCAAACGGTCGACACCCTGGCCCAGAAGGGGAATGATGGGCGGTTTTTTCAGATAGACTTCCTGGCCGGTGCGCAGCAGAGTGACCTGAAAAGGTTCATTGGGTCCCGGAGCCAGCTTCTCAATCTCCGGCAGTGACAGATCGTCCAGGGCGCCGTACTCCAGTATTTCCACGTTGTCTCCCAGAATGGGGGCAAGGTCCCGCGTCAGGTCCTGGCGGGGTGACTGTCCGATGGTCAGCAAACCGATTTTTGCTTTCATAGAATAAGCCTCCTTGTGGTAATGTATGAGAGTTCAACCATCACGGATTGTACAGCACATTCAGGTCCGGGGTTAGCGGTTTTCCCATGATGATTTCATCGGTAAACCGGCTGTTGATCACAAACTGACCGGGTCGGACTCCTTCCTGGATGAATCCGCTTTTTTCATAGATACGAATGGCCCGTATGTTGCTGCTGAAAACGCTGAGGAAAAGTTTCTTTATTTCATTGGCACGAGCCCAGGAATCAATGTACTGGAGCATGGTGGTGCCAATGCCCATGCCCCGGTATCCGGATGTCACCAGCATTCCGATTCCGGCGGTATGACGGTTTTTTTTCAGGCTTCCCCGCTGGACAAAGGAATGGCCCACCACTTTGCCGTCGGCCTCTGCCACCAGGATAAGTGGATAGAAGGTCATGTCGCGAATCATATCCAGCACATCCTGTCGGGTCCAACCGGCTTCTTCGGCAGCCAGGTAAATGCCTTCTTTGGCCACCGCCTGCAGGGCATCGACGATCCCTCCTGCGTCCCGAGGTGCCGCCGGCCTCAATACATACGGTGTACCCTGAAGAGAAGTGCAATGCATGATCATGCTGTGCATCCAATCATCTCCTGCTCCGTTCATATCCCCTCATCTACATACTCCATCCGTTCGTGAAAATCCTTTTTCCATGAATTCTGCTGAATATACATAAATGTATAAATATGAATATGTGCATATCCGAATTTTATGTATTTTTAATCAAAAATTTTCATAAAATGCTTGACAATCCCTAAATGCAAAGGTAAACTAATTTCATGTTATCCGTCATCGACAGTCTCGAGCGGCAAACATGGTTCCTGATGGGTTCGGAACTATTATTTTTTGCCAATCAAGCTAATAAATATTAAAAACTATGAATATATTTGCATTTGTGTGAAGGGAGGCGAAAGCCCAGCGAATAAACATTCATTACTGGAATTGGCAGATAGAGCAATCATGTATTTATTAAAGGAGGTTACCGAGATGAAGAAAAAGGCAATTGTGTTGGCATTATGTTTTGTTCTCATGGCATCCATGCTGGCGGGTTGCGGCGGGCAGGTTACCCAGGCGGATGAATTGATTATTGCTGTGCCCGAAGAAATCCAGTCCACCGATATGCATCAGATTACATGGAACAATGTGGTGCATGATCTTCTGTATGAACCAATCGTGACCTTTGACCTGGACCTGGAGGAAATCCATCCCGCCGGCTGCAAGGAATACCAGATCAGCGAAGATGGAAAAGTCATTACATTTATTTTTGATGCAGAATCCAAGTTCTCCAATGGCGATCCCCTGAATGCAGAAGCAGTGAAGAAATCCTTTGAACGATATATTGAGATCAGCCCCTATGCCAGCGACTTTGATCCCATTACCAAAATGACTGTGGTGGATGAACTGACTCTGGCCATCGAATTTGACAATCCCCCTGCATTTATCTGGCCCGTGTTTGCTACCTCCTACGGCGGCATTGTCAATACGGATGTAGCCGACGAACAGGGTACGGAAACCTTTGGTCTGAACGCAGTCGGAAACGGACCCTACATGGTGGATGAATGGGTGCAAGGCTCCCATATCACACTGGTTAAGAACCCCAACTACCTGAGCTTCAATCCGTTTATCGAAAACAAAGCCAACTTTGATAAAATCACCGTTCGCTTCATCCCGGAAGATTTCACCCGGGTCAGTGAACTGGAAGCCGGAACTGTGGATATCATTTTGGATGTACCGGTGGAAAATGTGGCCAGTCTGGGAGAAAACAGCAGCATCCAGCTGTTTGATTACATGCAGACCGGGATTGATTATCTGGTGCTGAACACACAAAATGAAGCGCTTTTTGACAAAAATGTCCGAATGGCCATGGCCATGGGGATTGACAAAGAAGCGTTGAAAGATGTATTGAATGACACTGTGGTGGTCAAATACGGAATCTTGTCTCCGGCGCAGCTCTGCTATGATGCAGACACCGAAGCCGAACTGGAAGAACTGTATTCTTACGATCTGGACGCTGCCAAAGCGCTGCTGGATGATGCCGGCTGGGATGAAATCAATGCCGACGGATTCCGCACCAAAGACGGAGAAGTACTGGGCTTTACCATGATGGTCAGCAATGACAATACCTATTTCAAGAAAGCCGCCCCGGTAATTCAGGCACAAATGGCTGATCTGGGTGTTAAACTGGAGCTGAATGAATACGACTCCCGCTACATTCGGACACAGATTACCGAACGCAATTTCGAAGTGGCCACGCGATACTACTGGTGGACAGATCCGGATATTCTGACCTATACATTCGGTACAGGCAGTATCCCCTGGTCTTCTGCCACCGTGGACGATCTGCTGGATGCTGCACGGTATGAAATGGATACCGCTGAGCGGACTGAACTGTACAGCCAGATTCAAAAAGAAGTAGTCGGCGATATGCCCATTATTCCTCTGTTCACAGAGCTGAAGTACATGGCCGCCCAAAGTTCCATTGAAGGGCTGAAAGTGGCTGTTGACGGCAAAGCCTATCTGGGCGATGTGATCAAGAAGTAGGAAAGCAGGGATACCATGAGCAACGGGGTGCAGAGTTTTCAGCGTTCTGCAGATGAAGCGTTTGGCAGAACGGCCCCCGGAGGTGCTGTCCTGGCGGCGAAACAAGGCCGTGTCCTCTGGACACAGGGTTTCGGCCTTGCAGACCTGACCAGCCAAGAACCGATCACAGCCGATACCCGGTTTCTGATTGGTTCCGTCTCAAAGCAGTTTACCGCAATGTTGATTCTGATGCTGGTGGAGAAGGGGAAACTGGGCTTGGAGGATTCCGTGAGCCGGTATTTCCCTTCTTTTCCCGCCTACGCGGACTCCATCACGCTGCGGCATCTGCTGACCCATACCTCCGGGATTCAAGAATACCTGGTGGATGATTTCTGGAATGATCCGGATCATGCCCAGCGAGATATGGATGTGCAAGAAGTTCTCGAGATGATACAATCGTATACGGAACCATATTTTGAGGCAGGAACCGCATTTTCATACTGCAATTCGGCCTATGTGCTTTTGGGCCGGATTATCGAGCAGGTCAGCGGAGATTCCTTTGCCGATTGTGTGACTCAGAAGCTTTTGACACCGGCCGGTATGGATCGGACGGTGGTGGGGCTGCACCCCCACATTGCCATACCGGATCTGGCCAAAGGATACCAGAAGAACCATGCCGGGGAGATGATCCCGGCTCCCTACACCATGGCCACCATCGGCTGGGCAGACGGCAATCTGATTTCCACCGTGGGAGATCTGTATCGATGGCAGATGTGGCTGAAAGACCATCCGCCGGTTTCGCCGGAATGGATGAGAGAATGGGTCACGCCCTATCGACTGAAAAACGGGATTAGTACCGGGTATGCCATGGGGTGGTTTGTTCATACCCGTCGAGGGATATATGAAACATGGCACAGTGGAGGTACCCAGGGCTATACAGCCCGCTTTTCTCGGTTTCCTGATCAGGATGCAGCGGTGATTATTCTCACCAACTATGAAACCAGCCCCCGGGACTGGCTCACCGGCCAGATAGCCCGGATCCTGTTTGAGAATGAGATGGCGCCTCTGGAGGGATCTGCCCCTCCGGCGCAAGTATGTGCGGCCATGGCCGGGACCTATAAAACTGAGAAAAACGAAACCGAGGTGTGTTTGGAAAACGGTTCTGCTCTGACAGCAAAAAGCCCCCTATGGGCGGAATCGGGAGCCGTACCTGTGTTGCAGTTGGCTCCGGGTCAGTTCAGACTGGACAGTCCCCACGAATATTTACTCTATGAGGATCATACCGACTCGAATTCATACCGACTCATTCTGGATGCCAATGGACGCAAGGTTCCTTTGGCGAAAGTGAATGGTGTATAATAAGCAAACAAGCGGAAAGCGATCTCTACGGATCGGCATTGACGGCAGGAGGTTGACAGCATGAATGACATATTGGAATATGCAGTGAGGAGGATCTTTGCGGGCTTTTTTGTTGTTCTGGCCGTATCCGTTTTGATCTTCGGATTGATGCAGCTGATGCCAGGGGACCCCATCAGTCTGGTGTCCAATCCCCGAGTATCCCAAGAGAGAATCCAGGAACTGACCCAGCGCTGGGGACTGGACCGTCCTCCTCACATTCAATACTTTTACTGGATGAAGCAGATCGTACAGGGTGATTTCGGTACATCCATAGTCAGCGGGCAAAGCGTGATATATATGATTCGCGCCCGGATGCCCTTTACTTTGATGCTCACCGGTACAGCACTGATTCTGCAATACCTGTTGGCTGTTCCCATGGGTCTTCTGGCAGCTTCGAAACGAAACAGCCGGTTTGATAACCTGCTGGTGACCGGGACCATCGTCTTGTGGTCCATGCCGCCTTTTTGGCTGGGGATTCTGCTGATGATTGTCTTTGCCATACAGCTGAACTGGCTGCCTCTGTCCGGGTACACGAATCTGTATTCTCTGGTTCTTCCGGTAGCCACCATTACACTGCCGTCGCTGGCCAGCGTGCTTCGTTTGACGAGATCCGAAGTGCTGGATATTCTCCGGGAGAAATATGTGGTGACTGCGGCAGCCAAAGGTCTGCCCTACCGGCAGGTGCTGGTGCGCCATGTGCTGAGAAATGCGCTGATTCCTGTGACGGTCATGTTCTTTCTGTATCTGCCGTGGCTCATTGGCGGATCGGTTATCATTGAAAGTATTTTTGCCTGGCCCGGTATGGGCGGGCTGTTGTGGAAGTCCATTTCCATGCAGGATTTCCCGGTGGTACAGGGCATTGTCCTGATCATCGCCATACTGACGGTGATTTCCAATACCCTGGGCGATATTCTGGCCGGGTTTCTCGATCCCCGCGTTCGGTTGGAACTGAGGGGGGAATCTTTGTGAAATGGATGCAGAGTTTGGCTGCTGTCATGCAGGAAGGAAAGAAAAACCGGGCATTTTTGGTGGGAGCTCTCATTATCGCCAGCATCATTCTGATAGTCATTTTTGCGGACCTGATTGCTCCGCACTCCTATTCGGAACTGAACCCGACCCGTGCCCTGGAGGGCCCCAGCGCGGACTACCCCTTTGGCACGGACAATTACGGGCGCTGCATTTTCAGCCGTGTTCTGCATGGAACACGGATCGCCTTCCGGGTGGGGCTCATTGTGGTGGTGATTGAAACAGTCATTGGCGTATCTTTGGGACTGATCGCCGGGTTCTTTGGAAAAACGGCCGACAAGATCATTCTTTTTGTGACGGATCTGACCTGGTCGCTGCCTCCCGTTATTATGGCTATGGCCATTGTGACCATGCTGGGACCATCTTTGAACAATGTCATTATCGCCATTGCGGTGGTGAGCTGGGCCCAGTTTACCCGGATTGTCCGGGTGAAAACCCAGTCTATCAAAAACATGCCCTTTATTGAGGCTGCCCGGGCTTTCGGTGAGTCCAACCTGAACATCATTGTGCGGTATATCCTGCCCAATGTGCTCTCTCCCATCATCGTGCTTTCGACTCTGGCGCTGCCGGCGGCGATCCTGTCCACGACGGCTCTGGGATTTCTGGGGTTGGGAGCTCAACCGCCGGATCCCGACTGGGGCTTGATTTTAAAAGACGGAATCAACTACATGCGGTCTGCGCCGTGGATCTCCATTTTCCCCGGACTGGCCATTGTCTATACGGTACTGGGATTCAATCTGCTGGGAGAAGGCTTGCGTGATCTGCTGGATCCCCGACTGAAGGTGTAGGAGGGTGAATGCACATGGAAAAAACGTTGTTGTCCGTTGAAAATCTGAGCATTTCCTTTGCGACTTCGGCCGGTCGGGTAACCGCGGTGGATGATTTGAGCTTTTCCATTCAGGAAGGGGAAATCTTTGCCCTGGTGGGCGAATCGGGCTGCGGAAAATCCACAACTGCTGCAGGACTGATGCGGTTGATCCCGGAACCGGGCAGGATTACCGGGGGTACCGTGGTCTTCGACGGTGAGGACATTATGCAGAGAACGGACCATGAAATGACAGAAATTCGAGGAAAAAAGATCGGTATGATTTTTCAGAATCCGCTGGATTCGCTGAATCCGGTCTATACGGTGGGCAGCCAGATTCAAGAAGCCATTGTGCTGGATCGGATACCCCGGGATGAGGCGATGAAAAAAGTCATCAGCATTTTTCAGGATGTGAAAATATCGGATGCTCCGCAGCGGGTGAAAAGCTTCCCCCACGAACTGAGTGGAGGCATGCGACAGCGGGTGATGATCGGCATGATGCTGTCCCGCAATCCCCAACTTCTCATTGCCGATGAACCTACAACGGCACTGGATGTGACGATTCAGGCGCAAATTCTGGATTTGTGCAAGGAATTGAAAAGCAAATACCAGACTTCCATTCTGATCATTACCCATGATTTCGGCATAGTGGCGGAAATTGCTGACCGGGTGGGCGTGATGTACGCCGGAAAGATGGTGGAAGTGGGCGATGTATTCCGTATTTTTGAAAAGCCGGTGCATCCGTACACACGACTGTTGATGCGGGCTCTGCCCCAGATCAGCAAAAAAGAGGGCCGGCTGGAGACGATTCCTGGAACCGTACCCAATCTGGTGGATCCTCCATCGGGATGCCGGTTCCATACTCGCTGTCCCCATGCCGATGCCTTGTGTGCGGAATCCCCTCCGCCTCTGGTTGCTGTGGAAAACGATCATTTCGTCGCCTGCCACAAGGGGGTGACCGCCCATGGATAAAATTCTTCAGGTTCAGAATATAAAGAAATATTTTTCCATATCCCGGGGACTCATCCGTAAAAAGACCATGACAGTCAAAGCGGTGGATGATGTCAGTTTTGATCTGTACCGGGGCGAAGTATTCGGACTGGTGGGGGAAAGCGGCAGTGGGAAGACCACCATGGCGCGGCTGGTGCTGCGCTTGACAGAGCCCACCGATCGAACCATCCTTTTTGACGGAGATGACATATTTGCGGCCCGAGGGAAAACGCTGGAGACGATTCGCCGCAAAATGAGTGTGGTTTTTCAGGATCCGGCGGCATCGCTGAATCCCCGTTCCACCATCCGCGAATCCCTGCACCGGCCTTTGGAGGTGCATGGAATTGATATCAAAGAAGCCCAGCGGCGGATTCAGGAAGTGACCACCCAGGTATCTCTGGGGGAAGAGCTTTTGGATCGTTATCCCCATCAGCTCAGCGGCGGTCAGCAGCAGCGGGCCAGTATTGCCAGAGCTTTGGTTCTGGAACCACGGCTTTTGGTGCTGGATGAACCCACATCCGCTCTGGATGTATCGGTCCAGGCGCAGATTCTGAATCTGTTTCTGGATCTGCAGAATAAGTACGATCTGACCTATCTGTTCATCACCCACAATCTGTCCGTGGTGAAATACATCTGCGATCGGGTGGGGGTCATGTATCTGGGCAGAATCATGGAGATTGCCGATGTGGAAAGTCTGTATGAACGCCCTCTGCATCCATATACCATGGGGCTTTTGTCATCGGCACCGGTCATGGATCCCCGGCTGCGGAATCGGCGTAAGATCCAGCTGTCGGGGGAACCGCCCAGCCTGATTGATCCTCCGAAAGGATGTCGCCTGGCTCCCCGGTGTCCCTACGCCGAACCCGCTTGCAGCGAGGCTGCACCAGAGCTTCAGGAACTGGAGCCGGGGCACTGGGTGGCCTGCCGAAGAGCCCATGAAATCGAAACCATGAAATGAGAAGAGCGGCTGCTCTTCTTTTTTCTATGGATGGGGTAAGCCATTTGATAGGAAAAGGGCCGTTTGCGGAGAAATGAATAGCGAAAGAGAGAAACGATTCTCACAACGAAGGAGGGTGTCCGATGACAGCAGTGCCGGAAATGGATCGGAAAGAAGCTGAAAAGATACTGGCAGAGATGATTCGGATTAATTCTGTCAATCCGGATCTGGTTCCCGGTGGATGCGGCGAACTGGAAATTGCCCGCTATATGGAATCCTTGTTTGTAAAAGAGGGAATGGAGGCTGAAGTACAGATCCTGGAAGGCTCCCGGGCCAACATTGTGGCCCGCCTTTCAGGAACCCGTCCGGGGAAAGTGCTGATGCTGAACGGTCACCTGGATACGGTGGGCATTGAGGGGATGGACCGGCCTCTGGAGCCGTATGTGGAAGGAACGCGCATGTACGGCCGCGGCTCCGGAGATATGAAAGCAGGACTGGCTGCCATCTTCCTGGCCATGAAAGCCTTGAAAGATGCAGGGCAGCCGCTGTATGGCGAGATCCTCTTTACCGGGGTAGCAGATGAAGAGTACAAAAGCATCGGAACCGAGGCTGCTGCCGCCCGATATCGCGCGGATGCGGCCATCATTGCCGAGCCGACCCACGGGGATGTGGTCATTGCTCACAAAGGATTTATCTGGATGAATATCGAGTTTCGCGGTATTGCGGCTCATGGCAGCAATCCCATGGCAGGAATTGATGCCATTGCCAAGGCAGGACGTTTTCTGGTGGCCATGGAAGAGTACGGGCAGAAAGTGCTGACTCGAAGAAGTCACCCCCTTTTGGGGCATCCATCCCTGCACGCATCTCTGATCCAGGGCGGTCGTGAGCTGAGCACTTACCCGGATCGCTGCCTGCTATCACTGGAAATTCGGATCCTCCCTGGCGAAACACTGGCCATGTATGAGGAGGACATCCAGAAAATCTTGGAAGCGGTAGCTTGTCTGGATCCGGATTTTGATGCCGAAGCAGAGGTGACCTTCTTCCGTCCTCCCATGGAGGCGCAAGAGAATGAGCCCATTGTCCAAAGTGTCCTGGCCGGGGCATCCCAGGCGGCAGGGCAGCGTCCCAAACTAGCCGGCACCAGCGGCTGGCTGGACTCGGCGATTTTGCAGGAGGCCGGGATTCCCACAGTGATCTATGGACCTTTGGGAAGTGGATATCACGGACTGACCGAGTATGCAGACCTGGACAGTGTGATTCAGGTGGCACAGGGTCTTTATGCTGCAGCCAGGGATTTTCTGAAAGGAGAATGACGGTGATAGTCAAAAAGGCTGTGATTGCCGGGCTGATCATTGCCAGTCTGCTGGCAGCAGGCTGCAGCGATCCCCAGGTGATTGAGGAAGAAACGCATTTTTTCTACACTTTGGGGATTCAGCCCCAGGATCTGCCTTTGCAGGTAACCGAGAATCTGTTTCCGGATCCCGACTACGGGACCATGAAACGGCGAATCGGACTGGCGGGACAGGATCTAGCCGCCTACGATTTTTCTCTGGTACGGGCTGCTGTTTTGGCGGAATGCTCCTTTGATACGAAAACACTCTGGCCGAATGAAGATTATCTGCCTGAATCCTTCACCCCTTCTGATTGGCTGAACACAGCCAAAGATCCAGGGCTGGGGGTGCGGTATCTTCATTCCCAGGGATATCTGGGCACCGGGTTTACGGCGGCCGTTTTGGGAGGGCCGCTGGATACGGAACATCCGGAGCTGCCCGACGATATGGTGTTGCATTCCGTAAGCGAGTTCTCCCCTTCCGAGAAAGAAATGGCATATCAAGGTATGGTTACGGTGTCTCTTTTGTCCGGAAAGACCTGCGGAATTGCTCCCGATGCAAAACTTCATTACTATGAAGTGGAACAGTCGGAGGATGTTTTTGTTCGCTACGGTGAGATTCTGGAGTCTATTGTGGCGCTGAATGAAACACTGCCTGCCGGAGAGCGGATTCGGCTGGTGCTGATTGCCGACGGAATCAGTCCGGAAAGCGCTGGCTGGCCAGCCTGGCAGGAACAGCTGGATCAGGCAAAAACAGCGGGCATCGATGTGCTGTATGCCAACAATGCCGTTGAGAAAGGATTCTTCTGGGGTGGCTGCCCTCCATACAAAAATCGCGACCAGGCGGCGAACTACGAACCTGCAGGGGTACTGCAGGGGGGAGCTGTGGAAGAAAACAGTGTGTTGGTGCCCGGTGAATACCGGACCACGGCGCTGCAGACTGGAGACGATGTGTACATGTACTGGGCGGACGGCGGCTTTAACTGGGCGCTGCCCTATCTTGGCGGTTTGACCCTTCTGGCCTGGCAGACCGCACCGGACCTGACTTTGGACGAGCTGATGGATCGGATGTTGGAAACGGCCGATGATACAGAGTTTGCGTGGCGGGTGCTGAATCCTGTGCGCTTCCTCTTTACACTGGAAAATGATTTTTAAGGCAGAGTGAGTCTGCATGAAAAAAAAATGATGGGGCCTGCAGAAAAAAAGAAGGATTTTTTATATCGACTGCGAATATGTATTACCTTAAACAACCGGGTAGATCCCGGTGCAAAATATGGCGATGATGGGGACATAGCGCTGTCGGGAACAGGAACAGAGAGCCGGGTATGCTGAAAACCGGTACTGGGACAGACAGTTGGCGGTCACCCTGGAGCTGCAGGCTGAATTACAGTAGGCACTGCCGGGATATTCGGACCCCCGTTATCTGGTCCGGGGTATTGGCATCTCGATACCTAGCGAGGCTGTGCTTGTGAAAGTACAGCAAAACAGGGTGGTAACGCGGAGAAATCTCTCGCCCCTTTCCAAGGGGCGGGAGTTTTTTTAATCGATGAGAAAACCAGGAGGTGGAAACATGCGGCTGACAGGAGCAGAAGCGGTCATACGGTGTCTTCAGGAGGAAGGCGTGGATGTGATATTTGGATTTCCGGGAGGTTCGGTGCTGCATATCTATGATGCTCTGTATCATTCGGATTTGCGCCACATCCTGACTCGCCATGAGCAGGGTGCGGCTCATGCAGCGGACGGATACGCCCGAGTGACGGGCAAGGTGGGCGTCTGCCTGGCGACTTCCGGACCGGGGGCGACCAACCTGGTGACCGGTATTGCCAATGCATACATGGATTCTGTACCCATGGTCATTATTACCGGGCAGGTGGCCACCGGTCTGATCGGAACGGATGCGTTTCAGGAAGTGGACATTACCGGGATTACTGCACCGGTGACCAAACACAATTATCTGGTAAAACGAGTCAAAGACATACCCCGGATTATGAAGGAAGCGTTCTTCATTGCCCGGACCGGACGCCCGGGGCCTGTTCTGGTGGACATTCCGGTGGATGTCAGCGCCGCTTCCTTTGAATTTGTTTATCCCAAGGAAGTGGATCTGCCCGGGTATCGCCCTACAGAACGGGGACATCTTCTACAGATTGATCGAGTTGTCCGGGCCTTAAAAGAGTCCAAACGACCGGTGATTGTGGCCGGTGGCGGCGTAATATCATCCGGTTCGTCGGAAGCGCTCCAGAAAATTGCTGAAACCCAATGCATCCCTGTGGTAAATACCATGATGGGATTGGGATCCATCCCGTCGGATCATCCCCTGGCTTTGGGCATGCTGGGGCTTCACGGTCGCCCCGGCGCCAATTACGCTGTTTCCAAAGCCGATCTTCTGATCGGCATCGGGGTACGCTTCGGGGATCGGGTCACCCGGAAAATCAGCGGCTTTGCTCCGGATGCCAAGATCATTCACATGGATGTGGATCCGGCCGAAATCGGAAAAAATATTCGTGTGGACATTCCTGTAGTAGGGGATATTGCCTATATTCTCGAAGATATCATTCAACAGCTTCCTCTGGAGGTGGATACAGAGCAATGGTGCCGGCAGGTGTCTGAGTGGAAGCAGCTGCCTTGTCCGGAAAGGGCGGACCCAGTGATTCGTCCTCGCTATGTGCTGGAACAGCTGGCAGAGGTGATCGGGCCGGATGCCATCATCACCACGGAAGTGGGACAGCATCAGATGTGGGCGGCTCAGCATTATCCGTTCCACAAACCCCGAACCTGGGTATCGTCCGGGGGGCTGGGGGCCATGGGATTTGGTCTTCCGGCGGCTGTTGGAGCTCAGTTTGGCCGGCCGGATCAAACGGTGTTCAGCATCGCAGGGGATGGTAGTTTCCAGATGAATATCCAGGAGATGGGTACTTTGCTGGAGTATGACCTGCCGGTGAAAATCCTGATCATGAACAACCGGTCTTTGGGAATGGTACGGCAGCTGCAGGAATTTTACTGCGATGGACGGTACTGTCAGGTAAATATGAAAAAGGTGCCGGACTTTGCGGCTGTGGCCAGAGCGTACGGCGCGCTGGGGCTGCAGATCACAAAGGCCGAAGAAGTGAGGCCTGTTCTGGAAGAGGCCATGGCCTATCCCGGACCGGTTGTCATAGACTGCTTCATCGAGACATCGGAAAACGTACTGCCCATGGTCCCCAACGGGGCGGCCCTGGATGAAATGATAGGAGGGTGAGAAGCATGCAGCATACACTATCCGTTCTGGTGATCAACAACCCGGGAGTATTGACCCGAGTCAGCGGTCTGTTCAGTCGCCGCGGGTTCAATATCGACAGTATTTCAGTGGGCGCATCAGAACATCCCCAAATGTCCCGAATGACCATTGTTGTGCAGGGTGATGAAACGGTGCTGGAACAGGTAACCAAGCAACTGCATAAGTTAATCGAAGTGGTAAAAATCAGCGACATTACCAGCGAGAATTATGTGGATAGGGAACTGGTGCTGATCAAAGTGCAGGCCGACGCATCGGTGCGGGGAGAAATTATGCAGCTGGCGGAAATCTTCCGGGCAAAGATCGTCGATGTAGCCGCAAAAACCTTGGTGGTGGAAGTCACCGGGGATTCCGGCAAGATTCAGGCCATGATTCAGTCGTTGAAAAAGTTTGGTATCCGGGAACTGGTACGAACCGGCAAAGTCGCCATGCTGCGAGGATCCAAAGGAGAAAGAAATCTGAGGGAGGTCGAATATGTTGGCTAATATGTATTATGATGCAGATGCCAATCTGGATCTGCTCAAGGGGAAGAAAATTGCGATTTTAGGATACGGCAGCCAGGGGCATGCCCATGCCCTGAACCTGACGGAAAGCGGACTGGATGTAGTAGTGGGTCTCTATGAAGGCAGCCGTTCCCGGGAAATTGCGGCCGCTGACGGCCTGCAGGTGGCTTCCGTAGCGGAGGCCGCAGCCATGGCCGATGTGATTATGTTTTTAATCCCGGACCATATTCAAGCCAAAACCTACCGGGAAGAAGTGCTGCCTCACTTAAAAGATGGGAACGCTGTCGCGTTTGCTCACGGTTTCAATATCCATTTCCGACAGATTGTCCCGCCGCCTTATGTGGATGTATTCATGGTGGCACCCAAGGGGCCGGGACATCTGGTTCGGCGCATGTATGAACAAGGGGTCGGTGTGCCGGGACTTTTGGCTGTGCATCAGGATTATACGGGAAAGGCCAAAGATATGGGGCTGGCCTACGCCAAAGGAATCGGATGCACCAAAGCCGGATTGATGGCTACCACATTCCAGGAAGAAACCGAAACGGATCTTTTCGGGGAACAAGCTGTGCTCTGCGGCGGTGTATCCGAGCTGATCAAAGCCGGATTCGAAACCCTGGTGGAAGCCGGGTACCAGCCGGAAGCGGCATATTTTGAATGTCTGCACGAAATGAAGCTGATCGTGGACCTGATCTATGAGGGCGGTCTCAGCGGCATGCGCTACTCGGTCAGTGATACAGCCAAGTACGGCGACTTCATGATCGGGAAACGGATCATTAACGAAAACACTCGTGCTGAAATGAAAAAGGTCTTGTCGGAAATCCAATCCGGACAGTTTGCCCGGGAGTGGATTCTGGAAAACCAGACTAATCGCCCGGTCTACAATGCAGTCCAGGAAAAGGAAAGCCAGCATCTGATCGAGCAGGTAGGGAAGAAATTGCGGGCCATGATGCCCTGGCTGAAAAAATGACGGCAGGGCTGAATCTGGATATTTAGAAAGAAGGGATGCAAATGCGTAGCGATCAGATGAAAAAAGGTCTGGAGAAAGCACCGCACCGGTCACTGTTAAAGGCATCCGGTCTTATTGATGAGGAAATCCGGCGCCCCATGATCGGAGTGGTCAATGCCTTCAACGAAATCATTCCCGGGCATATCCATCTGAACAATATTACGGAAGCTGTCAAAGCCGGCGTGCGAATTGCTGGAGGAACTCCCCTGGCATTTCCCACCATCGGGGTCTGCGATGGTATTGCCATGAATCACAGGGGGATGAAATATTCCCTGGCCAGCCGGGAGTTTATTGCTGATTCCATTGAGATTATGGCTGAAGCCCATCCTTTTGACGGACTGGTGATGGTGACCAACTGCGATAAGATTGTACCCGGAATGCTGATGGCGGCGGCGCGGATGAACATCCCCACCGTGGTGGTTAGCGGAGGGCCGATGATGGCCGGTAACTTCCAGGGACGATCGGTGGATTTGAGCAGCATGTTCGAATTTGTAGGGGCTGCAGCAGCAGGAAAAATGACGGAGGCCGATGTGAAGGAAGCCGAAGAGGCCGCCTGTCCCGGCTGCGGTTCCTGTTCCGGTATGTTTACGGCCAATTCCATGAACTGCCTGACAGAAGCATTGGGAATGGGGCTTCCCGGCAACGGGACCATCCCGGCAGTACAGTCAGCCAGAATCCGTTTGGCCAAGGAGGCCGGTATGCAGGTCATGGCTCTTTTGGAAAAAAACATTCGCCCCCGGGATATCATGACTCCCCAGGCGTTTATCAATGCACTGACGGTGGATATGGCGCTGGGTTGTTCCACCAATACGGTTCTTCATCTGCCGGCCATTGCTTCCGAAGCGGGCGTTACCATTGATCTGAACATGATCAATGAAATAAGCCAGCGGACACCCCAGTTGTGCAAACTGAGCCCGGCAGGACATAACCATATTGAAGATCTCCATGAAGCCGGCGGAATCCAAGCTGTCATGAAAGAACTCAGCAGCATCGATCTGTTGGATGGAGACTGTATAGCGGTAACGGGGCAGACAGTCCGCAGCACCTACGAAAAAGCCCGGATTCTCAACCGGGAAGTGATTCGCTCTGTGGCGGATCCATACAGCAAAACCGGAGGGATCGCTGTTTTGTTCGGCAATCTAGCTCCGGATGGAGCGGTGGTAAAACAAGGAGCGGTTGCTCCCGGTATGCTGGTTCACCAGGGACCCGCCCGGATTTTCAACAGTGAAGAAGAAGCCATGTCCGCCATAATGGGGGGTAACATCCAGAAAGGCGATGTGGTGGTCATCCGCTATGAGGGTCCCAAAGGGGGTCCCGGCATGAGGGAAATGTTGACGCCCACTTCGTCACTGGCGGGAATGGGCCTGGATGAAAGCGTCGCTTTGATTACAGACGGGCGATTTTCCGGGGCAACCCGCGGGTCAGCCATCGGGCATGTTTCTCCGGAAGCCATGGCTGGCGGACCTATTGCAATTTTAAAAGAACATGATATAATAGATATCAATATACCCGAAAGAAAGCTGAATGTGCTTCTGGATGATGCGGAAATTCAGGCGCGGTTGAAAAAATGGACCGCTCCGGAACCGAAAATCAGCCATGGATATCTGGGGCGGTATGCCAGCATGGTGACCTCGGCCAGCACAGGAGCCATATTCGCGAAGAAATAAACTGAATATGGGAAACCAAAAGTAATGACAGGAAGAGTAGACACAGCATGATTCTACGACAGAGAGCCGGGTCGCTGAAAAACGGCAGAAAGACGTTGTGTTGAAAATCATCCTTGAACTGCAGGCTGAAAGATCCGCCAGTGCGGATGGACGTAGGCCGTGCCGGAGACTCAGGCATCCGTTACTGTGCCGGAGTATGCGCCTGTGAGGCAAGTACTCTATGAGATGGAGGCTGTGAAGCCGACATGAAATAGGGTGGTACCACGGTAGGATTAAACCTCTCGTCCCTTATTGAATATTCAATAGGGCGGGGGGTTTTTTGTATGGCAACGGCAGATGTGTCAAAGGAAAATCATGAAGAAAATCGCAAAAAGAACGACCGGATGAAAACCGGGTCCCAGATCCTGATTCAGTGTCTGAAAGACCTTGGTGTGGATACGGTCTTTGGGTATCCCGGCGGATCCGTTATACCACTCTACGACGAGATGATGAATCATCCAGACCTGAGGCATATTTTGGTACGCCATGAACAAGGAGCAGCCCACGGTGCGGACGCCTACGCCCGGGTAACCGGTCGTCCGGGAATCTGCATTGCGACTTCGGGTCCCGGCGCTACCAATCTGGTAACCGGGATTGCCAATGCGTACATGGATTCTGTTCCTCTGGTAGCGTTTACCGGGCAGGTACCGGTTTCCATGCTGGGGAAGGATTCTTTCCAGGAAGTGGATATCACCGGAATAACCCTGCCGGTGACCAAACACAATTACCTGGTGAAAGATGTGCATAATCTTTCCCGTGTGATTCGGGAAGCATTCCACATCGCCACCACCGGCCGCCCGGGTCCTGTACTGATTGATATACCCAAAGATGTACTGCTGAGTTCCTGCAAGTACACTTTCCCGGAAATTGGCGATCTGCCGGGTTACAAACCGACTTATCACGGACATGCCACCCAGATCAAAACGGCGGTGGAAGCGATTCGCAAAGCCAAAAAACCGGTGATCTACGCAGGAGGCGGGATCATCAACAGCGGCGCCCACCGGGAGCTTTTCGAACTGGCTCTGCAAAGATCCATCCCGGTCACCACGACACTGATGGGCATGGGGGCTTTCCCGGGAACGCATCCTCTCTTTTTGGGTATGCTGGGCATGCACGGGACTGCAGCGGCCAACTACGCTATGGCCGAAGCGGATATGGTGCTGGCGGCTGGCGTCCGTTTTGATGATCGGGTAACTGGAAAATGCGAATGCTTCGCAGACAAGGCCACCATTATCCATATCGATATTGATCCGGCGGAGATTGGCAAAAATGTGCTGGTGGATGTCCCCATCGTGGGGGATGTGAAGGATGTCCTGAGTGCCCTGGCTGTTCAGCTGGACCCGAGTGAGAATCCGGAATGGTTGGAACAGATCCAGAGATGGAAAGAGGATTATCCCCTGTACTATCATCGCAATGGAAAAATAAAGCCCCAGATGGTCATTGAAACGGTGAATAAGCTGACTGGAGGAAATGCCATCATCACGACAGAAGTAGGCCAGCATCAGATGTGGGCTGCGCAGTATTATCAATATGTCCAGCCTCGGTCGTTTGTATCTTCAGGAGGTCTGGGGACCATGGGGTTCGGACTTCCAGCTGCTGTGGGTGCCCAGGTCGGATGCCCCGACCGAACGGTCTTCTGCATTGCCGGTGACGGTAGCCTGCAGATGAACATTCAAGAGATGATGACGGCTGTTCGGTACAAGCTGCCATTGAAAATCTGCATTCTCAACAATTGCTACCTGGGCATGGTAAGGCAGTGGCAGGAATTCTTCTGCGATCGGCGGTACGCCTCTACGGATATCAGTGACCAGCCGGATTTTGTGAAGCTGGCAGAAGCGTATGGAGCTGTGGGCATGCGTATCGATAAGGAAGAAGATGTGGAAGATGCATTGAAGAAAGCGATGGAAGTGAAGGATCGTCCCGTTGTGATGGATTTCCGGGTGGATCCGGAGGAGAATGTCTATCCCATGATTCCTGCAGGCGGTACCGTGGATGATATGATGCAGTGCCCCCGTTGCGATGATGCGGGTGCCTGATGAAGATTGATATACACGTTCATTCCATGTTTTCTTATGATTGTGATTTGGATCCCCGCCATCTGGTCCGACGGGGGAAAGAAATCGGCTTGGATGCCCTCTGCATAACGGACCATAATACCGTTGAAAAATCGGCCCCTGTTTTGGAGGCGGCTCAGGAGATCGATTTCCTGGTCCTCAGAGGGGTCGAATTATCCACCACGGTGGGGCACATTCTGCTGTTTGGTGTGACCAGTGACTGTTGGAAAACGCCCTACAGCCGATCCAAACTGCCCCCAGAGGCGGTGTTGGATTTGGTGGATGCTGTTTCAGGGGCTGCGGTGATTGCCCACCCGTTCAAACCGGGGTATCAGTTCCACACTCCGGAAATATTGGAGCATCCCCGGGTCTGTGCACTGGAAACATGCAACGGACAGTGCCTGGACGGGCAGAATCTGCAGGCCCATCGTATGGCCCAACAGTATTGTATGGCGGAAACCGGCGGCAGCGATGCCCATCTCCTTCATGAGATCGGAGCCTGCTATACTCTGTTTGATCGGGCCATTGCCAGTGAAAGAGATTTAATCGAGGCGCTCCTGACGGGAAATGTCTTGGGGAAAAGCATGAAAAAGACCTATTTGTGAAGGCGATCTTGCACACAGGGATGTCCGATGAAAAAAAGGAAATTGAAGTTGCAAAAATTTCTCTGAAAGGCAGGGAAATGTGAATTCGAAGGAGAAAATATAGACGAAGCTAGTGGACGCTGGTTTCCTGGCGTCCTTATTTACGGAAAAATCTTCATCACACGATTGGATGAAAGGAGGCAAAATTGTGCAAAAAGTTGTGGTTAATGAAGAACGCTGCAAAGGTTGTGCCTTGTGCACGGCGGCATGTCCTAAAGGGATTATGAAGCTGTCAGAGAAAATCAATGCTGCGGGTTATCACCCAGCGACATGCGTTGACCAGGATGCATGCATCAGCTGTGCCATGTGTGCTATGAATTGCCCGGATGTCTGCATCGAGGTGTACAAGTAGGTTTTGACTGACATTGAGAAGGCTAGGTAGATTGGAAAGGAGATAAGATAATGGCAGAGAAGAGAATTCTCATGAAGGGTAACGAAGCGGTTGCTGAAGCTGCTGTACGTGCAGGCTGTCGGTACTTCTTCGGATACCCCATCACCCCTCAGAATGAGGTCCCGGAATATCTGTCTAAAAGGATGCCTGAAGTAGGAGGTACTTACCTGCAGGCAGAGAGCGAATTGGCCGCAATTTACCAGGTGTACGGTGCAGCAGCTACAGGCGTACGTGTTATGACATCATCATCCAGCTGCGGAATCAGCTTGAAATCCGAAGGGATTTCGTACATTGCAGCCGCTGAAGTACCCTGTGTTATCGTGGATATGTCCCGCAGAGGCCCTGGAATCGGCGGTCTTCAGCCCACTCAGTCCAGTTACCGTCAGGCAACCAAAGGCGGCGGACACGGTGGATATCACAGCATCGTATTAAGCCCGTCTTCTGTACAGGAAGCTGCATCTTTGATGTATGATGCCTTCGAACTGGCCGACAAGTGGCGCAACCCGGTATATATCTATGCTGACGGCCTCATTGGTCAGGTTATGGAACCGGTGGTTCTGCCGGATATGCTGGATCTGAGCACCCTGCCTGAAAAACCATGGGCATTAACCGGCAAAGGGGAACGGAAAGAAAGAAATATGGTTTCATCTGGTATGCCTGAAGAAAAGTACGAATACATGATGTTTGATAAATACAAACAAATTGAAAATGAAGAACAGCGCTGGGTTGACAAAAACCTGGAAGATGCAGAATATGTAGTGGCAGCATTCGGCAGTGTTGGACGTATTGCTTCTACCGCTGTAGATCGAATCCGCAAAGAAACCGGTAAAAAGATCGGCGTTATTCGCCCCATCACTGTATGGCCTTTCCCGAAGAAAGCATTTGACAAGATTCCGGACAGCGTAAAAGGAATCATGGTTATCGAAGCCAATAGCGGCCAGATGGTTGAAGACGTTGTCAATACTGTCAAGGGTCGGTTCCCGATCTACTTCGAACACACATACGGCAGCCTGATTCCGTCTGTGGAAGATGTGGTTCCCATGGTTAAAAAGCTAGGTACTGGCGAGGAGGTGCTCTGGTAAAATGGAAAAAGTTTTCGGTAGACCAAAAAGTTTCTTAGATACACCTTTGTCTTTCTGTTCCGGCTGCAGCCACGGTATTATCCAGCGCCTGGTGGCAGAAGTCATCGATGAAATGGGTATTGAAAATGATACCATCGGGGTAGGCGGGATCGGCTGCTCCAGTGCTCGATTTTTTGATGTAGATGCCATTGGCGGTGCTCACGGAAGAGCTCCTGCGATTGCTACCGGCATTAAGCGTTCCCTTCCGGATAAGTTCGTATTTACTTACCAGGGAGACGGTGACTGCACCGCGATTGGCTGCTCTGAAGTCATTCATGCAGCTGCCCGCGGCGAAAAAATTACTGTAATCATGGCCAACAACACGAACTTCGCTATGACCGGCGGCCAGATGTCCCCCACCACTCTGATGGGTCAGAAGACAACTACCACACCCGATGGAAGAACTGCGGAAGCCAATGGGATGCCCTTGAAAATGGCCGACATGCTGGCTCTTCAGGAAGGTGCCAAGTTTGTTGCTCGGGTTTCAGCTCACAATACAGCAGAAATCGTAAAAGCAAAGAAAGCCATTAAGAAAGCATTTGAAGTACAGAGAGATGGTCTGGGCTTCTCGTTTGTGGAAGTGCTGTCATGCTGCCCGACCATTTGGGGAATGTCCCCCATCGAAGCAACCAAACGTGTTGAGGGCGAAGTCAAAGCGCAGTATCCCCTCGGCACACTGAAAACACCTGAGGAGGTGGCCTAACATGACGATGGAATTTCAATTAGCAGGATTCGGTGGACAGGGTATCATGGTTATGGGTCAGGTAATGTGCTATGCAGGGCTGGAAAAGGAAAACAAACATGTTTCCTGGTTCCCGTCTTACGGTGCTGAAATGCGTGGAGGTACAGCCAACTGTGCCGTCGTTATCTCAGAAGAAGAAATCGGTTCCCCGGTCATCGGTAAACCCGATGCCATCGTTGTTATGAACAACCCGTCTCTGCTCAAGTTCGAAAAGGATGTAAAACCGGGCGGATACCTGTTCGTCAACAGCACACTGGTTGACCGCAAACCCACTCGAAGCGACATCAAAATAATCAATGTTCCCGCCAATGAAATCGCCAATGATCTGGGCAATTCACGGGTAGCGAACATGGTTATGCTGGGTGCTTTGATTGAAAAAACACACATTGTCAAACCGGAATCGGTCAAAGATGCACTGAAAGACCATTTGCCGGCACGACATCACAGACTCCTTCCGATGAACTACGATGCTCTGGATAAAGGTGCTTCTGTAGCCAAAGATCAATAGTCTGCAGCCAAAGCCGGGAGAAATCCCGGCTTTTTTTTTTCGAAAAAAGAGGATTTTTAGAGACCAGGTAGAATTTAAGTACCTAATATCAGGTATTAGTACTTGATAATAAAGCCAACCGCAGATACCAACAGGAAGGAGTGGATCGCATGTATCAGGAAACTGTCAAAAAGAAAATCGGCAGGATGATTGATGAACTGAAGGTTGGCGATAAAGCCCGTTTATCCAAAAAGGTAACCGATCGAGAAGTTCATCTCTATATGGGTGTAACGGGGGATATGAATCCGATCTACATTGATCGGAACTATGCCGGCAGAACTTCTTTTTCCGAGCCCATTGTCCCCGGGGTGATCCTGATGGGGCTGATTGTTGCGACCATCAGCAATGAGCTGCCGGGTAAAGGATCCATCACTGTATCGCAGTATGTGGAATTTACGGCTCCGGTTCGCTGGAATGACATGGTTACCACAGAAGTTGAGATAACTGCAGTGGATACCAAAAGCAATCGGGTGACTCTTAAGACTACATGCACAGTGCAGGACGGTACGGTAGTTGTCCGTGGAGAAAGCGTTGTTATGCCTCCTGTCCAGCTAAAATCCATCATGAGTTATGCCTTCGAAGACTATTCGTAAAGCAAAACCCGGGGGTTCCCCCCCCCCGGGTTTTTTATTTCAGTTTCTGTTTGGCCGCCTCCAAGATTTGAGCCGTATCGTTTGGATCAAATCCGCCACCCTGGGACAGAGCCGGCTGACCTCCTCCCTTTCCTCCATATTGGAGGAGAACAGCCTTCAGCAGCTCGGACATGGATGTACTGATCTGGGGGGAGCGGGCAAATACAACGGCTGGTTTGGGGGAGACGGCGCCGATCAGGGCGATGGTGTTCTCTTTTTCGCATAAATACACGGCGGTTTCTTTCAACCTGTCGATGGGCATGTCAGAAAAGACATGACGAATCATCTTTACCGGACCGTCTGTCGGAGTCTCTTCCCACAGGCGGTCGGCTGAAAAACGATCAACGGTACGGGATAGGTCTTTAACCTGTTTTTCCATATTTCGCTGATTGGCTGCTAACTGCTCTGCCAAAGGGACAATATCGTCTTCGGCGGCAGAAAGGATCTGGGCCAGATTCCGAATCCGGTCGTTTTTTATGCGGTAATCCATCAATGCCCTTATTCCGCAGGCAAACTCGATCCGATATCCATCCCGCACAGGACCGGTTTTGATCACTTTGATCAATCCGATTTCTCCGGTGCGTCGGACATGAGTTCCCCCGCAGCCACAGAGGTCGAAGTCCCCAATCTGAACACCGCGAATAGTCTCAAGTCCCTGGGGTGGGGCGGTTCTCCAGGTGAGGGCATCCGCTTCCTGCAGACTTAAAGTCAAAGTGGAGACCTCCAGATTTTGAAAGACAACTGCATTGGCCATCTCCTCGGCTTGCTGAATGAGGGATATGTCGGGATCTTTCCAGCGGATGTCGATGGAAGCAGAATGGGAGCTTAGATGGAAACTGATGGTTTCTGCCCCCAAAGTCTGCAGAATGGCCTGAGATAAGATGTGCTGACCGCTGTGCTGTTGCATCAGATCAAATCGATGGGGCCAGTCAATGATGCCGGTAACCACTGGTTCATCCGGTTTTTCCTTGACCCAGTGGACAATGTTCCCGTCCTCTTCCTGGACATCCAAAACCGGAATGTGGTTCAACGAGCCTTTATCGGCCGGCTGCCCGCCTGATTCCGGATAGAAGAGAGTTTGATCTAACAGAATCCGATACCCTTTGGGAGTTGATTCAATCTGCACGATTTTGGCCGTGAATTCTTTCAAATACGGATCTTCATGAAATAGTTTCCGAGTCGCCATGCCTCACCCCTCCTGCCTTCCATCTACGACAGATAAGGCCTGAATCCTCCACGATCTTGAGGGCTCGTCAAGTTTTTTCCCTGTTGGGTAGGGTTTTCAATTTTGATCGTGAAATCTATGCATAAGTCGTACCCAAGGAGGAATGGCAGTGGATACCAAGGAAAAAATCCGAGAAGCAGCGCGGTGGATTGCAGCGTCTCGGCATCTGGTTGTATTTACCGGGGCAGGCATCAGCACAGAATCGGGGATTCCGGATTTTCGCAGTCCCGGGGGTATATGGGACCGTTTTGATTCCAAGGAGTTTACATACCAGAAATTTCTTACGGATCCTCAGGCCAGGAAGAACTCTTGGGCGTTGAGCAAAACCAGCTGGCCGGTGATCCGTGCAGCTGCTCCCAATGCGGCTCATCTGGCCATTCGCGATCTGGACAGAATGGGTAAGCTGGCTGCCGTAATAACTCAGAACATCGATAATCTGCATCAGGAATCGGGTATTCCGGAAGATCGTGTCATTGAGCTGCACGGCACCAGCAAATTCGTCTACTGCATCGAGTGCGGGAAACGATATTCACGGGAAGTGATTCAGGAGTGGCTGGAACAGGGTGACGAATCACCGGAATGCGACGAATGCAGCGGAATTCTAAAATCAGCCACCGTGGCTTTTGGCGAACCCATGCCGATCCAGGAAGTGGAGTTGGCTCAAAAGCATGCGTCCCAGTCGGATCTGTTTATTGTGGTGGGATCATCCCTGGTGGTGTATCCGGCTGCTCAGCTACCATTGACAGCCAAGCGCAGTGGAAGTAAACTGGTGATTGTCAATATGAGTTCCACCCCCCATGATGCCTATGCGGATATGGTTATTCACGGCAAAGCCGGCGATATACTGCCTCAGATGGTGCTGGAAGCAAAGGGATGGATGAATGAATAGACAAACCGGCAGTATGGATGGGTAAAACTAGAAGTTACCCCGGGAAGGATGACAAGAATGGGATTACGTGCAAGGGCGCCAGCCAGAGCCGGGATTGTTGCCAGTATGTATGTGGTGGTCAGCTATGTGCTTCTTCCGGTGAGCTATGGGCTGATTCAGTTTCGGGCAGCAGAAGCACTGACACTGTTGCCCATGATCTACCCGGAAGCTATTCCGGGATTGTTTATCGGGTGTTTGATAGCCAACATCTTGGGCGGGCTGGGTCCGTGGGATATTTTTGGGGGTTCTCTGGTAACCCTGCTGGCAGCGTATGTGACTTACCGATATAAATTTACTCTCACCGCTTATCTATCGCCTATCCTGTTGAATGCTTTTCTGGTGGGAGGGTATCTCAGCGTTCTGCTGGATGTACCGTATTTTTTGATTGCCGGAAGTATTGCCCTGGGACAAACAGGTGTCATTCTCTTTTTGGGGATACCCCTGCTTCGCTTCCTCCGGTCGATCCAGCACCATGGCCCCGGGATGCGCTGAATTCAATGGTTTGTTGAAATCCATTGTGAAAGGAACTGGAAACCGGTATGCTTTTCATGCAGTGTTGGATCAGCATGCGGAGGTGTTCTCGGTGTCCAGATTAAAGCGGAAAACAGTAGCCAGTTGTTATGAATGTGCAGCTTTGGCTTACTGCTATCATACAAAAAACCCGGATCTGACTCGGGACGAAGGCCGGAGAGTAGCTTCGCAATGCCATTCCCTGCATAAGGGAGTAACCACAGAAACCATTCATGTGGAAGGAAAAGACAGAGGAATGAGCCGCAAAAAGGCGGAAAAACTCATCACCAAAGGGCGGGCGATCTGGGCGGATTATGGTCTGCTGAGAATTCATGAACAAGGTCCTGTCCAGGGTCCGTGAAATGCTTCTGTCAATAGTCTGAGATAATGTCACCTAAAAGAGACGAGATTATTCTGAGAAAATGTCACCTTGAATAAGTCAAGAAAAGATTGAAGAATTTGTGGGGACGCTGTCCCCACCCCCTGTCCTGGCCGGAAGGCAGGTGCCTGATGGGACAGGCACCTAAAAACAGGATGGACAATCACAGGGGACTGTCAAGGGTACACAAGCGAATAAGACCGCTCGCCCTTGACAGTCTGAAGCATATCCTCTATGCCCATGGACGGACGGAGCTAAACAGATCATCCAACATGGCGAGCATTTCAGCATCTCTCATGAAGCCATAAAGGAGGACAGGGTTTTTAGCATTTTTTCGCCAGGGATGATCGGCCGATGGAGGGGACCCCATTTTCAGGGCGGTTGATTTTTCAACCAGATCCATTTTCTTAGGCCTTTGATCCAGAATGGCGGTCTGGAAAAGCGCATCTTTGTAGATGCAGCGGATTCCTTGAAGCGGATGATCCAAGACGGTCACTTTGGCCTTCGGCATGGCTTGAACGGGTTTATGGTGCTGCATTAACTGATAATACAGACCCTGGTACGAAAAAGCGCCCTGG
Source organism: Candidatus Sumerlaeota bacterium (assembly GCA_040766585.1). Classification (GTDB taxonomy): domain Bacteria; phylum Bacillota; class SLNR01; order SLNR01; family SLNR01; genus JAXGQE01. Next base: position 111,201 of record JAXGQE010000006.1, on the reverse strand, counting down.
TCGATGAGAGTACGGGTATGTTTGATACAAAGCACCGTAGTGAGATCACAAGAAGAATCCACCGGGCGAAAAGCCGGGAGGGAGTCTTGCGGAACCACCGCAAATCGAAGGTTAAAATGGCGGATCATTTCCGGTAAGAAGGCATTGGCTTGTTCCAGGGAAGTAATGCCACTGAGTTCAAACATCACCGGCAATCGACTTTGCAGGGTGTTCCAGAGCCGTTCGATACGGCCCTTGGCTTGAGGGGAGCGGGCTTTGATCATCTGAATGGCAAGCTCTTGCATGGCCCGTCCGAATTGGGTCAAAGGCTCAGTGACTCCTTGAAGCTGATCTTCTAGAGAGACAGCCGTATCCTTCGGAGAAAAGAAGATGGTGTGGCGGTCACAGTACAATTTCGCCGGACGGCCATATTCTTTGAGAAGTTGATTCATCACCTGAAAGTAGCCATGCAGACACTCATTTTCCGAAAAATGCAGCCCTAAGATGGCCCCAGTGGCATCATCAATTGCCCCATGCAATGTGATGGGCTTTTCATTGGGAATCCAGGCAAAAGGGAAGCATCCATTTGAACCAGAATGCCTGCCTGGCTCTGTCTTTTTCGACGATGGTGTGCCTTTTTCTGGCGATGAATTTTGGGGCTTTTAATCCCCGCCTGAGTCAGCGTGCGGTAAACGGTGGGATAACTCACATGGATCCCTTCCATCTCCGCTAAAAGCTCGTGGAAATGAGCAAAATTGGCCGATGGATACTTAGTCTGTTTGAGAGAGACTATGTGTGTGCAAAGCGGATCAGAAACAGCGTGTGCGGGTGCTCGACCTCGATTTTTATGGATGAGAAACGACGGTCCGTGGTTCAAAACCCCTCCTTTTAAACGGAGCACTTGTCGTTCACTGAGGCCCAACATCTCAGCCGCTGTTTTGATGGTAATTACTTTATCAATCGTTTGGTTAATGACCCGAAGTTTTTCGACTTCTTGTTGAGTCATGTTGAATATCTCCCTTCTCATAGGTGACATTTTATCAGAATAAATTCAACATGACATTATCACAGAATAACTACAGGGTCCGTGAAATGCTTCTTGACACAGTATTTCAGATGTGTTAGTATAAGCGTCGTCAACACAATCGAATAACTCTTATCAAGAGCGGCGGAGGGGCTGGCCCTATGAAACCCAGCAACCGGTTTGCAGCAGTGCAGATACGGTGCTAAATTCTGCAGAATGGAAATTCTGGGAGATGAGAGGGGACTTTCACGAAACTCTTCCATGAATGGGGAGTTTTTTTGTTTTATGAAAAAGGTGAATGATATGTTGAAAACTATTGACAAAAAGGCGTTAATCGGATCACAGTCTGAGATTCTCGGTTATCTGGGAGTTCCCGCTCATCGAGATGTACCACCCCGTGTTCTCTCCATTCTTGAAGAGGAGCTGCTTGAGGGCAAGCACATGGCGGAGCCGCAGGGGATCTGGGAAACGGTAGCCTTGGAAGAAGGGCTCTCAAAGCACCATCTGATTCTGGATGGATACCTGGTGCTGGAATCTCAAGATTTGCGGGGGCATCTACATGGATTCTCCGAAGGGGTACTCATGGGTGTCACCATTGGTCCCCGGTTGGAAAAGCAGGTAGAAACTCTGTTTCAGAAACGGGAGCATACACGGGCAGCCATCCTGGATGCAGTGGGTTCTCAACTGGTGGAAGAGGCAGCCGATGAATTGACTGCCATGTTTTTCCGGGAGAAGGGTTTATCTGTTGCTGGACTGACCCGTCGCTACAGCCCTGGATACGGGGATTGGCGGATTGGGATTCAACCTCGATTGCTGGAAAAACTGGATGCCCATCGGATCGGTCTGTCTTGCAACGAAGCAGCGATTTTGATCCCTCGGAAATCCATTACGGCTATGGCCGGATATCGATTGTCTGAATGAAAAGGGGCTGAGACTATGACACTGCAGGAGCGGATGAATCAACGAATACTGATCTATGACGGAGCCATGGGAACCATGCTGCAGGCGGCCGGGATGAAACCGGGAGAGTGTCCGGAATTATGGAATCTGAACCATCCGGATGCAGTACGAAAGGTGCATGAAGCGTATCTGGAAGCAGGTTCCGATCTGATTCTAACCAATACATTCGGCGGCTCCATGTTGAAACTGGCAGAATACGGACTGCAGCATCAGACCGCTGCCATCAACGCAGCGGCTGCCAATCTGGCCCGACAAGCAGCGAATCTTACGAATGCACTGGCGGTGGGAACGGTAGGTCCGTGCGGTCAGTTTATCCAACCATTCGGCCCATATACATTTGAGCAGGTGGTGGAGTCATTTGTCTGGCAGATACAAGGTCTGGTAGATGGTGGGGTAGATATTATCAACATTGAGACGATGGCCGATCTGGCGGAGATGAGAGCTGCACTGATAGCAGCCAAGGAAGTGACTTCTCTGCCGGTGATTGCCCAAATGACTTTTGCAGACCGCCAGAGAACGGTTTTGGGAACCGATCCGCTGACTGCCGTCAGTGTCATGGAGGCACTGGGTGCCGATGTGGTGGGTGCCAACTGTTCGGGCGGGCCCGAGGAACTTCTTCCGGTCATGGAGATTATGGCGCGTAAAGCCTCTCGACCGCTGGTGGTAAAACCCAATGCAGGACTACCCAAACTGGTGAACGGGAAAACGGTATTCCCAGCATCTCCCGAAGATATGGCTCAGGCGGCGCTTCACTTTGCCCAGCTGGGAGTCCGGATTATCGGGGGTTGCTGTGGCAACACGCCGTCCCACATATCGGCCATCCGCGACGCGCTGAAAGGTGTCTCACCGGTAATTCCTACAATGGCCTCGGTCAGTCGTCTCAGCAGCCGAACAAGTACTCTGGAGGTTGAGTTTAGCGGGGCTCCGGTTATCATTGGGGAACGGATCAATCCAACCGGCAAGAAAAAACTGGCCGAAGAACTCCGAGCCGGTCACATGACACGTGTCCGGCAGATGGCTCGAGAACAGGAAGCCCAGGGGGCGGATCTCCTGGATGTCAACGTGGGTGCTGCGGGTGTGGATGAGAAAACGGTGCTGGCCAAGGCTGTACAAGCCATATCCGGTGTGGTAAACTGTCCCTTGGTTTTGGATACAGCCGATCCCAAAGTACTGGAGGACATTCTCAGAGTTTACCCTGGAAAGGCACTGGTGAATTCGGTAACCGGAGAAAAAGAAAGTATGCAGTTTCTCTTTCCTCTGATTAAGCGCTATGGAGCGGCAGTGATTGCCCTGGCGATGGATGAAGGTGGTATTCCTGAAGATGCTGAAACGAAAGTTAGAATCGCTGAAAAGATCCTGGCCGAAGCGGATCGCTACGGTATCGCCAGAGACGATATCTTCATCGACTGTCTGGTGATGACGGCAGCGGCAAAACCCGAAGCGTCCCGGGAGACTTTGAAAGCTGTCCAAATGGTGCGGGAGCGGCTGCAGGTACGTACTGTACTGGGGGTAAGCAATATCTCCCATGGTTTGCCCGAAAGGGACAGCCTGAACAGTGTGTTCCTGGCAGCAGCATTGAGCCATGGGCTGGATATGGTGATCATGGATCCAGGCAATACCCGAATGCAGGAGACGATGGCTGCCTGGAATGTTTTGGCCGGAAATGACCGAGGTGCGGTAAAATATATTGAGAAGTGGGCTGGGAAAACTGCAAAAACGGCTGTCCGTGGGGATCAGTCTGAAATTGACAGCGAACTGCAGCTGCGGCAGGCCATCCTGGATGGGGATCGAGCTGGTGCTGCGGATCAAGCCCAATCTATGATCGATAAAGGGGAAAATCCCCTGGAAACCGTAAATCAGATTTTGATCCCGGCGCTGGAATCGGTGGGGGAACTGTACGAACAAGGACAGTATTTTCTTCCTCAGCTGCTGCTGGCGGCCGAGGCGGCAGAAGGCGCTTTTCAAGTTTTGAAAGGACACATGGCGTCCGGGGAGACCGTCCACGCCGGAACCGTTGTGCTGGCCACAGTAAAAGGTGATATTCACGATATCGGGAAGAACATTGTATCCATTTTGCTGGAGAACCACGGATACCGTATTGTGGATCTGGGGAAGGATGTCCCTAAAGAAATCATTGCCCAATCTGCCGTTGAAGAAAAGGCTGATATCATTGGATTGAGTGCATTGATGACCACTACCATGCTGGAGATGGAAAAGACCATACAATACCTGAAATCACAGCATGTCCCCAGTACGATCATGGTCGGCGGGGCGGTGTTGACAGCGGATTTTGCTGATGCAGCCGGAGCCGACGCTTACGGGTTGGATGCCCAGGATGCGGTAAGGAAAGCATCTTTGCTGATGAAAAAAAAGACACCATAACCGCACTGGTTGATCGGCATGGATTGACGGGCGATATTTCAAAAGGAGGAAGAGAAATGTTCAAAGAAGAGGGGAAGCACTTATTCACATCCGAGTCTGTAACAGAAGGCCATCCGGATAAAATTTGCGATCAGATTTCCGATGCCATTTTGGATGCCATTCTTGAAAAAGATCCGCTGGCCCGGGTGGCCTGCGAAACAACCGTGACCACTGGTTTGGTTCTGGTGGTCGGAGAAATCACCACAAGCTGCAATGTGGATATGTCCAAGCTGGTACGGAAAACTATTCGGGATATTGGATATACCCGGGCGAAATATGGGTTTGATGCCGATACCTGTGCAGTGATAACATCCATCGATGAGCAGTCTGCAGACATTGCCATGGGCGTTGACCGGGCCCTGGAAGCCAAGCAGGGAATCATGGATGATACTGAACTGGAGGCCATCGGCGCTGGAGACCAGGGAATGATGTTTGGTTTTGCCTGCAAAGAGACTCCCGAACTGATGCCCCTGCCCATTGTCCTGGCCCACAAACTGGCTCGGCGTCTGGCGTATGTGCGAAAAACCCGGGAGATTCCCTATTTGCGTCCGGACGGGAAGACCCAGGTGACGGTGGAATACGACGGGTTCAAACCTGTACGGGTAACCACAGTAGTCATCTCGGCTCAGCACAGACCGGAAGTGGACTGCGATGCCATGCATGACGATATCGTGGAAAAAGTAATCAAAGAAGTGATTCCTGCTGAACTGTTGTCTGACGATACCCAATACTATGTGAATGCGACTGGTCGTTTTTGCATTGGCGGACCCCAGGGAGATTCCGGTCTCACCGGCCGTAAGATTATCGTGGATACCTACGGAGGGGCTGCCCGCCATGGAGGCGGGGCGTTCTCCGGGAAAGATCCCACCAAAGTAGACCGTTCCGCCAGCTATGCCGCCCGCTATGTAGCCAAAAACATTGTGGCGGCGGATCTGGCCGAACGCTGTGAAATTCAACTGGCCTACGTCATCGGTGTGGCCCGTCCCGTTTCCGTGTCCATCAATACTTTCGGGACCGGCGTTGTCTCCGACAGCGACCTGGAGGCACTGGTGAACACTCATTTTGATCTACGTCCTGCCGCCATCATTCAGGATATGAAACTGAGAAGACCGATCTATCGGCAGGTCGCAGCCTATGGACATATGGGGCGGGATGATCTGGACCTGCCGTGGGAAAAAACCGATAAGGCGGAGATCTTGAAAAAAGCAGCTGCCGAGCTGAGGTAGAGGGAAAAGTGAACAGAGCTAAGTGAGGATGCAGAAGCAGTGAGGAAACTCGCTGCTTTTTCACTTCTTATCGTTTCGATGTAACTAGGAGTCTGTAAAGGGTTTTTCCCTCGGGCGTTGAATAGGATAAAAACATTCTTTCGAAATCATCAGACCAGGCTGTACGAACCGGAGCAGGAGGGACAAGTGTGATCGATATTACGAAAGCAACCTATGAAAACAACGATCAGCTGCTGGATCTAATTTCGCACTGTCCATCCGGCAATTCCCTGGTGGTTCGCCAGGAGCGTTTTGGTGATTTCTTTCAGCGGCAGCAGTATCTGGACCATCCCCGGACATGGATCGCATGGGATGGAGATACGGCTGTGGGCGTTATGGAGTGCGGACTGCACCGTTCCTCCCTGGAAGGAGAAATCGCAACAGCAGGATGTTTGTCCGGAACCCTGGTGGATCCGGCATACCGCCGATTGGGCATACCATTGAAACTGCTGAAAGCATGCGAAGGATACTTTGAAGAGATGGGTGCAGATTTCGGATACTGTTCGGTAGCTCAGGAAAATTTGCCGTACCTGGGGCTTCTGAGCCAGCAGGGGTATATGGAGAGAACGAAGATTCAACAGTCGATTTACCTGGAGACCCGAAAAAGCACTTTCGATGGGCGTGTGCGTCCTATGGAAGAAAAAGACCTGGCGGATGTGGCTGAGCTTATGAATCAAATATATGGCAGGCACGATATGTTTCCCGGATACACTGCAGAGAGCCTGGCCGAGAGTTTTCATAACCTGCCGGGGTTTTCTATGGAACATGTTTTTGTAGCGGATTCCCAGGGAGATATTTCAGCCTGCCTGGGATACTGGCCGGTCTCCAGCATCATCAGCAGCGTTGTGCTGTCGTGGGACCCGAAACTAAGAGCATTGATCGGAGCCGCCCGACAGATCAAACGGTGGATACATATTCCTCATATTCCGGAAGCCGGGGAGGCGTTTCGCCACTGCATTGCTTATCCTATGGCCTACAAGCATTCTCCCCGAGAGCTGGAACCGCTTTGGCCGGCAGTTTGCGGGATGATCCGTCACCAGGAACTGGGCAGTCTGATTGCATACCATATCGATTCTCTCGGGCGCTTTGCCGGAGGATATACCCTTCGGGCAGGAACTCGTGTGCTTTTGATGAAGTCATATACCGGCAGTGAGATATGCAGGAGCAATCCGGTATTTATTCCGCCCATGGAATAGACGAATTGTGAAGAGGTGAATAATGTGGACCCCAGGGAACAGAGAAAATGGCTGAGGGAAATACCCTCCGTAGAAGAAACGATACATCGAATTCGGCTGCGCGGAGATACGGATTCAGAGATTCCCCGCTTTATCATCATTCAAGCCATCCAGGAGGTATTTCAACACACACGTGAAACCATTCTGAATGGAACTCTGAAGGAGCCCATTGACTCCGAATCCTTCGGACAGCAGCTGGAGACGGAAGTGACAGAAAAAATCCGATATCTGATGAAAATGAAGCTGCAGCGGGTGGTGAATGCCACCGGTGTGATCCTGCATACCAATATGGGGCGGGCCCTTCTACCTGGTGATGCGGTCCGAGCCTTGACTGAGGTGGCAGGATCGTATTCGAACCTGGAGCTGGATCTTCATACAGGGAAAAGAGGCCACCGGTACCGGTATGCGGAAGAACTGATCTGCCAGATTACAGGAGCAGAAAGCGCGGTGGTAGTCAACAACAATGCAGCAGCTGTTTTGCTGGCTTTGCAAGCCTTGGCTAAAGATCGAGAAGGTGTGATCTCCAGGGGACAGCTGGTGGAAATCGGGGGTTCATTTCGAGTTCCGGAAGTCATGGCCCAAAGCGGGGTCCGGATGGTGGAAGTAGGTACGACCAACAAAACCAAAGCGTCGGATTACCGGAATGCCATCGGTGAAAACACAGCGCTGCTGATCAAGGTCCACACCAGCAATTTTCGAGTGGTTGGATTTACAGAGGAAGTACTCTTGTCCGAGCTGGTTCAAATCGGTCAGGAAACAGGGATTCCGGTGCTGGATGATGTGGGCAGCGGATGTCTGGTGGATCTCACACGATGGGGGCTGCCTAAGGAGCCTACCGTTCAGGAAAGCGTACAGGCTGGTGCCGATATCGTTACATTCAGCGCAGACAAGCTGCTGGGCGGACCTCAGGCGGGAATCATCGTCGGGAAAAAGAAATACGTGGATGGAATGAAGAAGCACCCATTACTGCGGGCATTGCGGCTGGACAAACTCACCTTGGCGGCTCTGGAATCCGTTCTCAGTCTGTATCTGGACAACGATCATGTGGAAAAACACATTCCCGTTCTCAGCATGCTGACGGAGGATGCGGATGCTATGCGCAAGAAAGCAGAGTCCCTGGCTGATGAGATTCGTCCGGTCTGGAACGATGCGGGGGTCATAGAGGTTATCTGTGATTCATCCCAAGCGGGCGGAGGATCCCTGCCGGAGACGGATATACCTACTTTTGTCGTGGCTCTGACCCACAACTGCTGGACTGCAGAGAAAGTGGCCAGCCTGCTGCGACAGAGCACACCTTCAATTCTTGCTCGCATTGATCACGATCGGGTGCTGATGGATCCACGTACATTGAGAGACGGGGACTCAACAGAAATTGCTGCAGCCATCAAAAAAATTCTGAATCATCCTGATGAAGGCGGAGATTCGAAATGAAATATGTCATTGTAGGGACAGCCGGTCATGTGGACCACGGCAAGACCACCCTGATACAGCAGTTGACCGGAGTGGATACAGACCGGCTGACAGAAGAAAAAAAACGAGGCATATCCATTGAGCTGGGTTTTGCTCCATTCACTCTTCCCGGAGGGCGTCTGGCTGGGGTGGTGGATGTTCCTGGCCACGAAAAGTTCATCAAACACATGCTGGCAGGAGCCGGCGGCATGGATGTCGTTCTTTTGGTCATTGCGTCCAATGAGGGCGTTATGCCGCAGACTCTGGAGCATTTGTACATTCTGGATCTCCTGGAGATTGAAAAGGGGATCCTGGTCTTGACTAAAAAGGATTTGGTGGATCCGGAATGGATGGCACTGGTGGAACAGGATATCCGTGACGCTGTCCAAGGGACATTTATGGAAAATGCACCTGTGGTAGCCATTTCAGCTCTTGACGGATCCGGGCTGGAGACGCTGAAAGAAACCATCGATGCGGTCACCCGACAGGTTCGAGGCAAAGACGAGGACGCTCCTTTCAGACTTCCCATTGACCGCATTTTTACCATTAAAGGAGCCGGTACTGTGGTGACTGGGACATTGGCATCGGGGCGGCTGAAAACCGGAGCGATAGCTGAGGTTCTTCCTTCTCAGAAGCAGGCACGGGTTCGGCAGCTCCAGGTCCACGGTAAGAAAATGGATGAGGCAGCTGCGGGGCAGAGGGTTGCAGTCAATCTGGCGGGAATCGAGGTCAACGAGCTGGAAAGAGGGAATGTGATTGCCCAGCCGGGTCTTTTGGTTCCCACCCAGGCGCTGGATATCAAACTAAAGCTTTTGGCAAAACCGTTTGGCAAAGAAACCCGGCGTCCCATCCACAATCGGGAGAGGGTTCGGTTCCATACTGGTACCCAGGAGATTCTGGGGCGGGTGCTGCTTTTGGACAGTGATTTTCTGGAACCGGGAAAGGAAGGTTACGCTCAGATTTTTCTGGAAGAAGAAGCCGTGGTTGCTCGGGGGGATCACTTCATTATCCGCTCCTATTCGCCGGTCACAACAGTGGGAGGCGGAATCGTGATCGAACCCTACGCCAAAAAGCACAAGCGCTACCGCCAGGAAGTCATTGATGAAATGATGATCAAAGAGCAGGGGACCCCGGATGAGTTGATTGAGCAACACCTTCTGCAGGATCCGGAAGCTGTGGTGTACCGCGATGGACTGGCCAAAGACATGGGTCTGACGGATACGGTCATTGAGGATGCTCTCAAGGGGCTCATGGATAAAGGGAAAGTCAAGATTTTCAATGTGGATCAGAGAGACTGGGTTGTGCATGCCACCATTTTGGCGTCATATGGCCGCTGGGTTCAGGATTATCTGGAACGATTCCACCGCCAGCAGCCATTAAAAGCGGGCGTGACACTGGAAGAACTGCGGTCGAAGCTCTTTAAAGGGTTCTCACCCCGGGTCTTTTCCGTGCTGTTGGTATATTTTGCCCAGCAGAAGATACTGACTCAGTCGGGACAAAAAGTGAAACTGACGGATTATCAGATCACCCTGACAGCTCAACAGGAAATGATCCGAAATAGTTTGCTGGAAGCATGGAACAGCCAACCATATTCACCACCGTCTGCTGCTGAAGTGGCCCAGGCGAAGAATTTTCCTGTTGATGAGGCGGAAGCGGTTGCTGACGCGATGATTGAGATGGGAGAAGCAGTCCGTATACAATCGGGCGACATCATCCTGACAGAGGATGCATGGAATCGAGCGGTAGACTTGGCAAAATCGTTTATAGATACCAACGGAGGGCTTACACTGGCGGAATTTCGGGATGGTCTGCAGACCAGCCGCAAATACGCGCTGGCTATGTTGGAGCATATGGATGAGAAAAGGATTACCAAACGGATGGGAGACAAACGAGTCCTGAGCAAATAGAATATTGGCGAAGCTCTTACGAATGTGGTATAATGAGGGCAGTTGCGGGGGCGGATTGGGCCTGGTGGTTCATCTGGACTTCAAATCCAGTGCGAGGCAGTGATCCTGTCTTGGGTGGGTTCGATTCCTACACGCTCCCGCCAAAATATGGAGATTTAGTCAGAAAAACTCAAGCAGAGACTTGAGTTTTTATATTGCTATTTGACAAAATGGGCAGGGGCTTGTATAATAAACTTGATGATAATAATTCTCAATTAAGATCATGCAGGAGGTCTGCACATGTCGCTATCAGAAGCAAGAAAAGGCAACCGCGTCGTACTCCAAAACATATTCGGTGGACATTTGGTGAAAAAGAAACTGCGGGACATGGGTCTGACTCCCGGGGTTCATTTGACTATCCTTTCGGCACCCTCTTTGGGTCCCATGGTGATTGAAGTACGTGGAACACGTTTGGCTCTGGGACGAGGGATTCTCTCGAAAATCCAGGTTGCCGCGGAGGGGGCATAAATGGATATATTCAAGATTGCCCTGACGGGAAATCCCAACAGCGGCAAAACCACTCTTTTTAATAAACTGACTGGCAGCAACCATTATGTGGGCAATTGGCCGGGCGTAACAGTTGAAAAGATGGAAGGCCGGGTTCAACACAACCAGCACATTATGGATCTGGTGGACTTGCCCGGAATCTACAGCCTTTCACCGTACACACTGGAAGAGAAGATCGCCCGGTCTTTTATTTTGGAAGAAAAGCCGGATGTGGTATTGAATATTGTGGATGCAACTACCTTGGAGCGCGGGCTCTATCTGACATTGCAGCTGATCGAACTGGGCCGTCCGGTTATCGTAGCCCTGAATATGATGGATGAGGCAGAACAGCGCGGTATGTCCATCGATTCAGAATCCTTGGCGGTTGAGTTGAGTGTTCCTGTGGTGCCGATCATCGCATTGAAGAAACAGGGGATTGACCGACTGATGGACACGGTGATTCAGGCTCACCACGGGAAAGAAATATATCGCCCCAAAAGATTTCCATACAGCCGTGAAATCGAAGAGAAGGTTTCCGAAGTGGAAAAAATGCTTCTGTTGCATGAAAAGAACGATCCCAACTCCCGCTGGCTGGCCCTGAAACTGCTGGAGGGTGATCCGGACGTACTGGAAAACATGCCAGAAACGCTCCGCCGGATTGCAGGATCGTTACATCAGGATCTTTTGGCGGAAGAACGATACCGCATTACCGGAGATATGGTACGGCGAGTGGTTTCCACCCCACCGGCCAACAGCGGTTACAGGCTGACAGACCGCATTGATCGGCTGGCCATTCATCCTTATCTGGGTATCCCGTTTTTTGGAGTAGTCATGTTGTTTATGTTTTATCTGACCTTTACAGTAGGCGGTTTCCTGGCAGGTTATGTGGAGGCTTTTTTTGCCGGCCCGATTTCTGGGGCCGCTGTCGCCGTATTGAATTTCCTGCAGGTATCTGACTGGCTGATATCTCTGGTGGTGGACGGGGTCATTGGGGGCGTAGGCGGAGTCATTACTTTTGTACCCAATATCGCCATAGTGTTCATCCTCATCTCTTTTCTTGAGGATGTCGGGTATATGGCCCGCGTTGCCTACTTAATGGACAACTGGATGTCCAAAGTGGGTTTGAATGGGAAGAGTTTCATTCCCATGATTTTGGGATTCGGCTGCAATGTACCGGCCATTATGAGCACGCGATCGATTGAGAATGAAAATGATCGGCTGATTACCATATTGATCAATCCCTTTATGTCATGCTCAGCCCGTTTTCCAATCTATGTCCTGTTTACTTCCGTTTTTTTCCCCGGTCGAGAGACCCTGGTTACTTTTTCACTGTATCTCCTGGGGGTTTTGATGGCGTTTGTGTTTGCGTTTATCTTTAGAAAAACCATTGTTCCCGGACAGCTCAGCCCGCTGATCATGGAACTGCCGCCATACCGATTCCCTCTGGTGTCCGATTTGGGGATTCATGTGTGGGAGAAAGTGAAGGGGTATTTGGTGAAGGCCGGTACGGTCATATTCGGAGCCAGTATCGTTCTCTGGTTTGTCCTTAACTTCAATACAGCCGGCATGACGGATATTTCATCCAGTTTTGGAGCAGCCATCGGTCGGGCGATCGCTCCGGTGTTTGCCCCGCTGGGATTTGGATCCTGGCAAAATGCTTTGTCGCTATTGTCTGGAATCGTGGCCAAAGAGATTGTTGTCGCCAATACAGCGATCCTGTATGGCTTGTCCGAAGCAGCTGGGCTGGCTGAGTTTGCACCAATCCTGATCCGGGAGTTTTCCCAGGTGGGAGCTTATGCATTTATGGTATTTGTTCTCCTATACACACCGTGTGTGGGAGTAATCGGCGTAATACGGAGAGAAACCAACTCTTGGAAATGGCCAATTTTCTCTGTGGTCTATCAGCTGGCGGTGGCCTGGGTTATGGCTTTTGTGGTCTTTCAAGTTGGAACTTTGCTTTTTTCCTGAAGGAGGTGGATGGCATTGGGCAACGCAGCTACTTGGATTATTGCAGGCATGATTATTGTTCCCGGAATTTACCTGCTGGTGCGAAGCATCCGCAAGGAGGCGGTTGAGGGGAAATGTGCGGCCTGCTCTATGAAAGATCGATGCCAGACGAAAGACTGCATCCTGGATCATTCGGAGGCAGGTACTGGAGATGCAATAGAAAAAGATTGAAAAAGACGGCCGTGGGCTGTCTTTTTTTATAGGAGAGAGCTATAGGGATGATCCGTCTTTGTCCGTTGTTTTCTCTGGATAAATAGACATGGAGGTACTGGTTGAAAGCGGCTTTCAGAAGAGGATTCAATGTGATAAGATAAAGATAGCCAGAAACTTGGAGATGGTGATTGTTCAGCATTTTTCAGGTAACGATCTGGATCCCCATCGGCTCCTTGGACTGCTGGAGGTGGTGAACGTGGAATCTAAGCATCAGGATGGTTTCCTGGCTCGCATGAAACAAATCAGAAAGGCAAGTCAAGATGCAAAAGAACCTGAACCCGAAGATCATCCCGACCCGCGTATGGACGATTGGTTTGACATACCGACGGGAAGCCCAAAACCTTCCGAGTTGGTCTGGTTTGTCATCACTGCGGTAATCGTCCCGTTTCTTCTGTACTTCTTTTATGGACCCATTGGGTTGATGGTAGGTATATTCATTTTTACAATGTACAACATTGTCACCTATCTGATTGTCCGGTGGAGGAGAAAACGCCTTTTGAAGGCTGGTCGGCCATCCTATATAGAAAAGGCGCTGGCTCCGGGAAAACAGCAGATTTCGGCAGCCCGAGAACGTATTCTGGATAATGCGAAGCAGTTTACTTTACACGGTATTCCGGGATTTCGAACGCGAACGCTGTGGAAGATGATCCTGGCAACGGCATTTTATCTTTTATGGATCTGTATTCTCGCCATTTCATTCTGGAAGCAAAGCTATGGACTGGCACTGCTTCTGGCTGTGACCGGCGGGCTCTTTGTAGGGGGAACCCAGGATGAGCTCAACTGAACCTGGTTTTGAATCTCCATGATTCGATTTTTTTGATAAGAAAGAAAAAGACAGGAGCCGGATTGCCATCGGCTTCTGTCTTTTTTTGTGTAAGGAACTTTAGGAACCGATGATATTGACGCCATCGGGCAATTCAAAAACTTCGTCTGGAATCGGATCGGTGGAGATATTCTGGTATTCCCAGGCCATGGTATCCCCGTTCATGGACATTTCCACACGAATGGGAATGCCCAGTTCTTTGTGCACCCACATGGTAATGGGACTGTCCCCAGTGACGGTTATTTTCTGGCACTCGATGCCATTGTAGACTACGGATTCACCCATTTCCAGCAGCGACTCATCGTAGTCCAGAAAATCAGAGGGTTGTTCAACCAGCTGTTCTTCGGATGTGTCAAAGGGAACGCGTACTGCCATGTTTTCAGACGGCATGTACATAAACGCTTCTTCAGTTTCACCGTTGATGATGGTGATGCTGGTCATTCCTTCCACGGTCATTTCCATTTTCATTTTGGTGTTTTTGATCCAGAAGGTTCCTTGAAAGTCCATTTGAGGCCCTTCCATGACCAGATCGTACGATAAATTCTCCAGCTGGTGACCCTTGGCCAGCAGTTCACCGGGATCTTCCACTTCGGTTTGATCATCCGGCGCCGGTTCTCCGCCGCACCCGGCTGCGGCCAGAATAAGAATGAGTAGCAAAATCCAGACAAAACGGTTTCTTTTCAAATCAATTCCTCCTTGTAGTGTGGTGTGGGGATTCGTTAGTCGGACATATCGCGAATATGGATATCTCGTTTTTTGTATTCGTCCATCATTTCTGTAAAGATTGCTGGATTTGCCCCCAGTTTTTCCGGCATGACCACTCCCTGATCAACGATTTTGCCGGATAAAAGCATGTCAACCACAATGGCCCCGGTAAATCCTGTGGTACGTGCCATGCTTAAAATGCCAGTCTTCTTATCCCGGTAATCAATCATTTCATAGGATTTCTTCAAGGGGCTGCCATCCTTTTCACCGGAAATGTTCACCCGCAGCAGGGTCATATCGCGTTCCTGATCCGCCATTTTCAGAGCCGGCTCCAGCAATTTGGTTAAAAACGCCCGGGGGGATATGGAGCAGCCGTCAATGTCAATGGGCTTCGTATCCAACAAACCGCAGTCCTTCAGAATCCTTATTTTTTCATAGTGTCCGGGCCAGCGAATGGTTTTTTCATAGATCTCCCGAACCCCTTTCATTTCCGGTTCTTTGTAGGCATGGAGCATGGTGCCCAGGCCGTCTGTGTAGGCTGCTTCAAAATCACCGATGCTGTTGAAATGCAGATCCACTTTCCCGGTGGTGGCTTCCACGGTGTCGGGTTTCCCTTCATGGATCACCCTGCAGTCTACCATAAACTGGGTCCAGACTCCTTCGATGCTCCAAACTGCTTTGTACTGCAGGGGTGGTGCGGGTTTCTCGGGTATTCCGCCGACATACACTTCGACTGTATCCGCTTTGTCCATATGGCTGATTCCGTAGGCTGCCAGCATATTGGTCATGCCCGGAGCCAGTCCGCAGCTGGGAATGATGGTTACCTTGGCTTCTTTTGCTCGCTGATGGTAGTAGTCAATCCGTTTATCGAAATCCACATTTTGATACAGGCCGAAGTCGACAAAACTGATACCGGCTTCTATGGCAGCATCCAAGGGAGGGAGCGTTACTTTCCAGGGTACAGAACAAACGACCACATGAGGGGCAATTTTTTTCATCAGCTTGAACACATCAAATTTGGTGGAAACATCCACCACTTCAACCTGGCATTTTTCGCTATCCAGCCAGCGGGCTGTCTTTTCCAGCGGATACCGATCAATGCCTGCGAGAATCACTTTTTCGATCCGGGGATTATGAACCAGATCGTAAGCAGCGGCACGGCCTTGCGTTCCGGAAGCACCCAAAACGAGTACATGCATGGCATGATCCCCCTTTTCTTAAGTGATGGCTGTCAGGACCCGTAAGGACAGAGCCCTGCAGCAGCGATATCCTTCCAATCAATGTATTCTTTGTCCCATAGGTATTTCCTCCCATTCTGTCGAAAGAGACAAAATTATCGGAATTATTGCCATCTGGGTCAAAGAAATAGAAAAGCCTGAACCGAGTGTCGGTTCAGGCTTTTCTGAGGAATTCTATGGCATTTTGCGATACTTCTCAGGAATCAGGTCTTTTACCTTGGCGGTTGCTACCCCGATAACTGTATCGGCTCCGCCGTAGTAGACCAGAATTTCGTCTTCTTCGTCCAGAATCTCTCTATCTTCTGTAGGAACGGCCCCGCAGGTGAAAACAACATTGGGAACCCAGCTTCGACCGGATACCCCCAGCTCGTAGGACGCTTCCGGCTCCATGATGGGGTTGGGAGACCGGTAGATTAGGCGAGCAGGATCATGAAGGGCTGTCACAAAGACGCCCAAAGAGTAGCGGAATGAATAATCCACACCGTGGTAGATATGGAGCCAGCCGAACTTTGTTTTTAGCGGTTGGGCTCCGGCACCGATTTTCACAGCATCCCAGACCATTCCAGAGCGGGTCCCCATGATGATTTTGTGGCCTTCCCGCGGCCAGGGTGTATCAAATTTTTCTGAATAGGCCAGCCATATGCTGGGCGCAATACGGTGATACAACGCCAGCTTTCCATCAAATCGTTCTGGGAACATAACCGCATCTTTATTCGGAAATCCCGGGAATACCATCCCATGCCGCTGCCACTGATCCCATTTCCTGGCCACCAGATCCTTCTGAGAAATCGATGCCAGGGCAATCTGGGGGACAACTCCGTCGTATGCGGTATACAGCATATAGACTCGGCCATCGATGGACACCAGCCTGGGGTCTTCGCAGCCCATTTTTTCCTGTTCTGTTTCAGGGGAAAAGACCGGTTCTGAGAGTCGGTCCTCGATTTGATAGCCGTCGGATGTGATGGCCAGACCGATTCGCGATTTCCCATCGTCGCCCACCGCGCGGTAAAAGATATGTATCTTACTCTGGATGCGGATGACACCGCAATTCAGGACATATTTATTCTCCCAATCGTTGGCTGCTATGGGTGCTAGAATCGGGTTGTAAGTGGATCGGGACAGACGGCCTGCCGGCGGTGAATCGCGATCGATTTTCTGATCCACGATGATTTTGGTGTCCATCGTGCCGCTGCCCAGATAGCGCAGGGCCAAATCTTCATTCTCTCTGCCCTGTCCCATGAGTTCTGCAATAATGGGCATGATCTCGGATCGTTCTCCTTGAACATGCTCATACAGACGCATAAATAGCTCTCCACTGAACCATCGGCGTTCGACCATCAAAGACAGAGGGGTCGGAATCCCTTTGCCGCCTTTGAAACTGTAGCTGGCCCAACTCCAGATGCAGCAGGATATGAATACTCCGTCGGGCAGAGTCAGACCCAGATGATAGACCTTGGCCAGACGCTCCATATTTTTCTGAGCTTCCTCAACGCGAGGACCCGTCAGTCCCCAATCATGGGTGGCCATGCCCAGCAGCTTTTTCTTCAATACCGTCTGCTGGAGATGTTCAAATACACTGTGAGCAGAAAACATACTGATGCCCCAATGTCCACCGATGGAATTGATGACGCGTTCAGCAAAATCATCGGTGCCGCATTCTCGAATATATGAGTCCCATATTTTCCCGTACTCTTCGGCTTCTATAATTCGTTTCAATGTGGTTGTCAGGAAGCGGATTTTCGGGAATTGGCCGCCGCTGCCTTCCCGCAGGTTGCTGATTACGACCCGGCTGGTCAGATGATCCAGCGTTGATGCTTCTCTCATTCCGATCAGCGCAGGGAATTCAGTGTAATCCACCACAACCGGCAGAATCGGCGACATTTCAAAATCATCGGGGGTCAGGTTCTCAAGCAGCCACCGGGTATTGAATGTACTGTATTGATTCTCTTCGGACCACGGAGCCAGAGCCAGAATATCCAGCGCATTGTGGTTATCCAGCAGATCGCTGGTGTCGGAATAGCCCCAGGAAGTGATGAGATTCCGGGGGGGATTCTCTCTCAGCAGTCTTTCGGCGACTTCTTCTTTGAGGGACATGCTTTCGGGGGCCGGATACAGTTGAAAAATCTTTTCGGTTATACGGTGCACGCTATTCTGGTTATGGAGACTTCCCGGAAGAAGCAGCTCATCCAGGTCGTTTTCCAGTTTTTCGATCATATCCTTCATACCCTGACTGACTTTCTCGCTTCCGTCTTCCGGGGTCATGCCTAGATTTTTGGCAATAAAATCTTTAAATTCCAGGGTGTATTCCTGGAGCAATTTTTCATAGATGCCGTAGACATGGGCACTTCGACCGGAAGGAGAGCGGACCACATGGGGTAAAAGAATCGGTATGCCCGGGATGTATTCCCAATAGGATATCTCAGGCAGGAATGGCTGAAGTTTTTCTTTGTGATGCAGCCACTGTTCGATAAAAGTGGTTTTCCTGTTGATGAATGCATCCACCTGGGATTCCAGATTGGACCGGGCATTGAGGGGGCAGACGGTGTATTCAACGCCGGGTTGATTCAATGAGCAGGAAGAATTTTCGGCAATCTCTTGAAAATACCCGGCCAGCCTGCCTTCAAACAACGCAGCCAGGCTGCTAACCAGGTCTTCTTTTTCCAGTTCCGGGATAAAGTGATAGGCGATAATGGCTTCATAAACCACTTGTGCCCAAAGTGTAGCCGGGAAATTGAATCCGGATTCTCCGGCTGCGGCTGTACGAATTAACTGCTCCAGTTGGGTAACGATCCCATCGGAAAATACTCTGGACCAGATTGCTTCGAAATATCGATTGTATCCTCGGCGGAACTGGACAATATGAGGTCGTACATCCACCACCAGATCCTTGAGGAAAAGATCTTCCCTGTTTCCAATGGCCAGGGGAGATCGGACCCCTGGAGGAGTTTTTTTCCATGTTTCCTGACTTTTATCGATGAAGCGAAACAAAATATGGGCGGCCTGGCTAAATAAATAATTCATTCCAACGGGCAATGTAGTCCGGGGCTTGACGCCCAGATACACTTCCGCCATGGGGATCTGCAGCTGGAGGATCCGGGAGATCAGCCAATAATTCAACCCGAATTCGTACAGCTCTTCCCCATCGTGGGCTAGTTCTGCAGTGAGATCCGGCAGAATTTGTTTGGAGATAGCCATGCCGGCATCCAGGCACCCGTGCAGTTCTGTGGAGAACAGCGATGCCAGCAGCGGGAAAATGAAATGCGATCCCAGACTGTTGGCCAGATGGGACATTTTAAATCGAGGCAGTATGAAGAGCACATCTTCGTCATGGATCGGCTGATACATCAGTTTAATCCAGTCCGGAGTAAGCCCTTCTGTGGTTTCCGTTTCATCGGTGGATAAGAGATTGGGTTCGATTACCAGTAGATCAGCAGACAATTTGTGGGCAATGTCCATCAGTCCGCGCACTGCCCAACCTCTTCCTGAAAGAGATGAGGGTAAATTCAAAAAGAATATGCGGTCCTGACGATGGTTGCTGGATAGGGGGGGTTCATCCGTATTGCTCGAAGAACCCATCACACATATAATCAGGCTCTGCAGTCCGGGGTAGAAGGTATCCAATCCCGACTCAATGATGGATATGATGGACTGGATCTCTTCCTCTCCAGCCAGGTAAGGGATACCCACCACCAGATCCACACGGCTGAAATTTTTCATGCGTTTGAGGGATTCCATAATGGACTGCTGGTATTCGGTTTCCCGTTCGGTCAAAATAATCACCTCCAGATACTCATGGAGAATAATTTCTTTGTCTACCGGCAAAACCCTTTTTCCAATGTGGAATGTAACAAATTGCCAAAGCGTGCCTTGCCTGTGGTATAATATAGAAAAGAGTAAAAACTGCAAGGAGGGACAACAATGGTTCTTACTCAAAGTGGAGCAAAGAGTGTACGGAAAAGGCTTCAGATTGCCATTGTCAGCAGTGTACTGCCTCGGCCGTGCGGGATTGCTACTTTTTCCAACAGCATCAGCCGCAGTCTCAGTCATGTTTTGGGGCGGGAAGCCACCAGTTACATTGCTCTCAATGACGGGCAGGAATATCAATACACCAGTCGGGTTACCTTCGAAATCGGGCAGGAGAGCCTGGAGGATTACCACAAAGCGGCGGAGGCTATTAATGATTCGTCCGTGGATGTGGTCTCGCTGCAGCATGAGTATGGTTTGTACGGCGGCCCCGACGGGAACTATATCGTAGATTTTCTAAGCAGGGTGAACAAACCCGTGGTGACAACGCTGCATACTGTGCTGGAAAAGCCGTCACCAGGCCAGTATAAAACACTGGTGGAAGTGGCTGCGTTTTCAAAAGCGGTGGTAGTTATGAATCGACTGGCCATTAAAATTCTGACCGATGTCTACGATGTTCCGGAGTTTAAAATCCGTCTGATTCCTCATGGGGTCGCCGATAAGTTTTACCTGGATCCTATTTATTATAAGAATAAACTTAATCTAACGGATCGCTTCGTCATCATGACATTTGGATTCCTCAGCAGAAATAAAGGGATTGAAGTAGCCATCGAATCGCTGCCGAAAGTAATTGAAAAACACCCCAATGTACTCTACATCATTTTGGGTATTACTCATCCTGTGGTGAAGCGAAGAGAGGGCGAAGAATATCGGGAATATCTGGAAGCGCTGGTTCAGGAAAAGGGACTTTCGGATAATGTCCGGTTTGAAAATCGTTTTGTGGACGACGATACCCTGGATCTTTATCTGGGAGCTGCGGATGTGGTGATTTGTCCGTATCATTCCGATGCACAGGTAACCAGCGGAGTCCTGAGCCTTTCACTGGGCAAAGGGAAAACCATTATATCCACACCGTACCTGCACGCCCGGGAAGCGCTGGCAAATGGACGGGGACGACTGGTCAACTTTAGGGATTCCATCGGAATGGGGGAAGTTATTTCCGAACTCATTGAAAATCCGGATGAACGCCGTGCCATCGCCGGGGAAGCTTTTATTGCCGGCCAGGCCATGGGATGGGAGATCGTATCCCATCAATATACCGATCTTTTTGAAGATGTGGTCAGCAAATCATCGGCCGGGCAGTTTCAACAGGTCCGACAGGGGCGGGTATATACACTGCCGGATATCAATCTGAACTACCTGAAAGAATTGACCGATGACACCGGAATTATCCAGCATACCCTATACGGCATCCCGGATTTTAAGCACGATTATTCAGCCGACGATGCCGGTCGGGCTATCGTTGCGTACGCGCAGTACTACAACCTGTTTCGGGATGAATCCGCCTTGACGATGGTGGATAAGTATCTGGCATTTTTACTGCATGCCCGTCGTGATGACGGATGGTTCTATAACTATATGGATTACAACCGGAATTTTCCCGAACAAGAAATCAGCGAAGACACATTCGGGCGATGTTTGTGGGGATTGGGGGCAGCAACCCGACTGGTCCAGAACCGGGCGCAGGGGCTGCTGGCTCGGACCATCGTTGAAGAAAGTATCCCTCTAATCGACCAGCTGACATATACACGGGCCAAGGCATATACAGCCTGCGGACTAGCCTCTTATCTGGTGCTTCACCCCAGCTATGAGCCGGCGCAGATTGCGCTGAAAAACATTTGCGATTCACTGTTGCATATGCTGAATGAAAACAGATCGGTTGATTGGGTCTGGTTTGAAGATTTTCTGACTTACGACAATGCCCGTCTGGCACAGACACTGCTTTTGGGGTACAGGCATCTGCGGGATGTCCGTTACTTAAAAGCTGGGCTCAATGCATTGGATTTTCTGATTCGTGAACAGTATCAGAACGGCTTCTTTGATATGATCGGCAATGAAGGATGGTATTACCGGGGGCAGGAGCGAGCGCTGTTCAGTCAGCAGCCGGTGGATGCCGGAGCCTTGACTGAAACATGCATGCTGGCCATGGCACTGAGCGGGAAAGAGAAATATCTGGAGATGGGGTATGCTGCATTTCAATGGTATCTGGGGCGGAACCGGTTGGGGAAACCTCTGTACAATTCCATTAACGGAGCTTGCTCGGATGGTTTGGAACCGGATGGTGCCAGCAGAAACCGGGGTGCAGAAGCAACCATCTCCTTTGCCCTGGCCCTGGTTTCATTGTATCGCTGGGAACTCATTAGCCGCTTCTATTATCGGGACCGGCTGACGGAGTGGTCGGAACTATTTCAACAAGACTGAAAGGGGGCTGTGAAATGCATACCGAAAAAGAATTTATTGAATCTGCAACACCGCCGTGGGGGCGGTGGGATGTAATGCTGGAACGACCCGGTTACAAAGTGAAGCAGATCACTGTGAATCCGGGACATAAACTCAGTTACCAAAAGCATGCCAAACGGCATGAACACTGGGTGGCAGTCAAAGGTGAAGGTGTTGTGGTTCTGGACGGCAAAGAGTTTGTGTTGAAGCCGGGGGACTCTATCGACATTCAGGCTGAGATGCTGCATCGAGCCATCAATCGGCAGAAGGATCCGTTCATTTTTATTGAAGTACAGATGGGCAGCTATCTGGGAGAAGATGATATTGTTCGACTGGAAGATAGTTATGGACGGACTACATCCAGCACATAGGGGGGAACAATCATGAATCGGTACGCTGTGATTATGGCAGGCGGACGGGGGGAACGTTTCTGGCCGAAAAGCCGCTCAGACCGACCGAAGCAGTTTCTTACCCTGGCTGGGAATCGTTCACTACTCCAACAGTCTGTGGATCGAATCAAAAAGATGTTTAACGATGATCATATATACATTGTACTGGGCAGACATCATCTGAAGCTGGCTCAGGAGCAGCTTCCGGAACTGCCAAGCGAAAACTTTATCGTGGAGCCTGCCGGAAGAAATACCGCTCCCTGCATCGGGCTGGCGGCTGTCCATATTCAAAAGAGGGATCCAGATGCCGGTATGCTGGTTTTTCCTGCCGATCATCTAATCAAAGGAGACAAAAAGTTTTTGGAATGCCTGGACAAGGGCTTTTCCTGGGCGTCTCGGGATGATGCCCTGGTAACCATTGGGATTGTTCCAACTCGCCCGGAAACCGGGTATGGATATATTGAGAGGGATGCTGAGACGAAGGATCAGAATCCTTCTGTTTTTTCCGTCAAACGATTCATTGAAAAACCGGATCTTCCACGAGCCGAGAAGTTTTACGGAGACAACCGGTATTACTGGAATAGCGGCATATTCATCTGGAGAGTGCCTGTGATCTTGCAGCGGATGGAAGAGGAGATGCCGGCTCTCTATGAAGGACTGCAAAGAATTGAGGCGGCAATTGGAACCGATGGGCAGGCCACAGTGCTGGAAGAAGTATTCCCGCATTTGCCGGCTATATCCATTGATTACGGAATTATGGAGAAAAGTCCCCGCATCTTGATGGTAGAAGGTAATTTCGGCTGGGATGATCTGGGCAGTTGGGGGGCTCTGGCAGAGATTGCAGACGCAGACGAAAACGGTATGGCAGTCCATGGTCATTTTGTGGGATTCGACAATGAGAACTGCTATATCCAAAGCGAAGGGTCATTAATTGCTGCGGTGGGGCTGCAGAATCTGGTGATTGTTCAAGATGGAGACGTCATTCTTGTCTGTCCCAGGCATCGGACACAGGATGTTAAAGAACTGGTGCGGCTGCTGAAGGAAGATCAAAGGGAAGAATACCTGTAAAGTGAGGTGGAACGGGTGGATGTCAATCATGAATATGAACGTTGGCGGCAACATCCGGACATGGATCCGGAATTGAAGGAAGAGCTGGATCAGATTCAAGGGAACAAAGATGAAATTGAAGATCGATTTGGTCGGAGGCTGGCATTTGGAACCGGTGGGATTCGCGGCCCGATGGGTGCAGGAACATCCAGAATGAATATGTATCTGATCCGAAAGGCAACAGCCGGACTGGCAGCATATTTAAAGGATGTTCATGGGACTGGAGATATTGCTGTAGCCATCGCGTTCGACACTCGCAGAAATTCGTTCCGCTTTGCCAAGGAAGCCGCTTCGGTGCTGTCTTATCAGGGTATTTCGGCTTGGCTTTTCCCAAAGCCTACACCAACACCTCTACTGTCATTCGCTGTTCGGGAACTGAAGGCACAGGCGGGAATCGTCATTACAGCCAGCCACAATCCTCCGGCGGATAATGGATACAAAGTGTACGGGCCGGATGGCGGACAGATTACCGATGGATTCGCACATCAGATTATGGCTCGAATTGAGCAAGTGGAGGATGAACTGGAGATTCCGGTTCTGGATCCAGCGGAGGCGGAGGCCAAGGGACTGCTGCGCTGGATACCGGAAAGTCTGGAAAAAGAATATCTGGAAAAAGTGATGAACCTGAGCAGCATCGGAAGCTGGTGGCAGGATGGTGATCCCACCGTCAAGGTGGTCTACACACCATTGCACGGCACCGGTGCAAGGCATATACCTCTGATTTTTGAACGTAATCCGGTTATTGAAGGCCATTTTGTTCCCGAACAAATGGTCATGGATGCCTCCTGTCCCACCGTAAAGTATCCCAACCCTGAAGACTGGGAAGTCTATACGATGGCCGAATCCATCGGCAAAAGTGTGCAGGCAGATCTGTTGATGGCTACCGATCTGGATGCCGACCGACTGGGGATGGCGGTCCACGACGGACAGGGTGAATATATTCCCATTACGGGCAATCAGCTGGGGTGTTTGATGCTTCACTATATTTTATCCCAAAGAAAAAAGGCAGGCAGGCTACCGGCCAACGGGATCATGGTTCAAACGGTGGTGACCTCCGATCTGGGGAAGGAAATTGCCCGCTCTTTTGGCGTGGAAGTGGTGGAAACTTTGACAGGCTTCAAATACATCGGAGAAGTGATCAAAGAGAAAGTGGATCATGGTACGATGATATTCCTTTTCGGTTATGAAGAAAGCTATGGGTATCTGGTAGGCGACTTTGTTCGCGATAAAGATGGAATTCAGGCAGCCATGTTTGCCAGCGAAGTTGCAGCATTCTATTTGAAGCAGGGGAAGACCATGCATGAAGCCCTAGACGGAATCTATTCTCAATACGGACATTACTATGAAGATCTGATCAGCATCAGTCTGCCGCCTGGCGAGACAACCCAGATTGATCGAGTGATGGAGAAACTGAGAAATGATGCTGCAAAAACCGTGGGGGGCAGTCCTTTGGCTCGAGTCTTTGACTATGAGGCCCAGGTTGAATTGGATTGTGCGGGAAAAATGAGCCGCCCGATTCCACTGCCCAAAAGCAACAGTTGGAAAGCGGTGACTGAAGACGGAACCTGGTTTTGTGTTCGACCTTCCGGAACCGAACCCAAGATGAAAATATACTTTGGGGTACGAGGGGACGGAAAAGAAGCTGCGCTAATCAAAAAGAAACATGTTGAGGAAGAGATTCGAAGAACTCTGGGGATATAGTTTCCTTCGACAGGGAAGAAGCAGACAGGGCGCTCGGCAACCTAAAATTTGTCAATTTGCATAAATTGACAGAAAAGTGTGGATTTTCACCCCAATGGATGATATAATGAGATACTACAAACCTTTGAGATATAAGTCCTGTAAAAATCAACGATTTGTTGAATAGTATGTGTATGAAATGGAAACGTAAAATATAATTGACTATCATGAGTGAATGATCTACTCTAACACTAGAAGGTATCCCAATGAATTGAATAACGATGAAGGCAGTGACATTTATCTTGTATCTGGGCACTTGGGATAAATGGAGCCAGTAGTGC
Organism: Candidatus Sumerlaeota bacterium; assembly: GCA_040766585.1. GTDB lineage: Bacteria > Bacillota > SLNR01 > SLNR01 > SLNR01 > JAXGQE01. The sequence goes on along the minus strand of JAXGQE010000006.1, from coordinate 85,690 downwards.
AACCGGTCATCAGGAGTATCCTTGATACCGGTTTTCTTTATGCCAACAAACAAATAGTCTATCTGATGAAAGCGATGACATTTTACCTGCATCTGGGCACTTGGGTAAAAAAGAGCGAGTGGTGCAACCGGTCATCAGGATCAGCGATGGTCTGTGGCCGGTTTTTTGCATTAATGACCTTTATTGGGACGATTGGCATGCGTGGATTATTTGTTCGAACTTCATAAAAAAATGAAAGTGATGATCTCCTGTCTTTAATGTGGGCACTTGGGCAGGAAGGAGCCAGTAGTGCAACCGGTCATAAATTCTACAGTGACTGGTTTTTTATTACCCATGGATGTAACAACTCTTGTAAACTGAGCAATTTGAGATGCAAGTCAATTCTTGGTAAGGATCAAGTTTGAGAACGGTTTGTTCATTGATATTTTTGTGGATGACTTTAGTTACTCCACAGGGGAGAGAGGAGGTTAAGAGCTCTCGAGGTATGGAACAATAAATTTTTTCAGATTTCGACAGTGCGGGTATAGTTCAGGACGCGAATAATAAGGGAGGCGAACTATTATGCTAAGAAAGAGTCCATGTATTGCTTTTTTATGTATCATTCTATTGTTGCTGAGTCCCTTGAGTACAATTGCGGATAGTCCTGCGGTGTATAGATGGGATCCTAATGACAATCAACAGGGTAGAGATGTAAGACTAGGTAGTGATGATGAAGTAGCAACGATGCTATTTAAGGTAAGAGAGTATCGTGATGGTAGTCTCATAGGGGATGCTGTTAAGGCGTATTGTTTAGATCTGGATACAGTCATTCGAGCAAACAGAAACTATCGCGTTGATTTTCTCGAGGCTGTTGACTATTTTTCTGATGATGATGCTGCTAAGATTAGAGCGATCGTTTACAATTCCTATCCAAGTGTATCGCTTGCTGATTTTCGAAACGATAGTGGTATAGGTAGCATTTCTGTGCAGGAAGTGATTGCTGCTACCCAGTTGGCAATTTGGAGATTTGCTAATTCGGCTGAACCAGACTATTCGTTTTATGAAGGCGCTTCGGTGGGAACAGCAAGCTGGCGAGTTTACGAAGGATATAAATACTTAATTGGCTTAGATTCCGTTTCTGCTCCTGCACATGCTACAATCCATATGTCTTCGATCAATCTTTCTTGGGATTCGATCTTACAGAAGTACATCGTGTCATTCAGTTATAATACAGGTGGAATCAAGAATTTTGATAATACTCCTATTTCATTGACTCTTGAGTATGATTTTCCAGCTATCGAGCAAATAACCGAAGTCGGAGATGATAAACAGGTTGAGTTAAGTGTTGATCCTGATGATGTGAATGCTGAAACGGAGTATACGATCACTGTTTCAGGATTTCACGGGTTCAGCGATGCTTATGTGTTTACTCCCGTTGAGGGAAGAGGATCTAACCAAACATTAGTATCTATCGGAGAAGAAGACAAATACATCAAAGGTGAGTTAAAATGCGAATTTCCGGCATTAGGATCACTGACAGTGTATAAAGAATTGTTTGGAGATACCAGTGCTTTGGATGAGCTTCCAGACTTCAATATCACAGTGGCTGGTCCTGGGGATTTCTCTGAGACGCAGACCATTGCGGATGGCGAGCACTATACTTGGAATGATTTGTACCCAGGGATTTATACTGTTTCCGAAGATACCTCAGGATTCAGCGAAGAATGGGCTGTGGAGATTGAAGTAGAATCTGGGGTAGTAGCAGATGGTGATGAGAACGAAGTAGAGGTGTCTTTGGATAGCGAATCAATTGTTAGAGTTAAGAATACTTTTACTGAAGAGGACCCGGTAGGATCACTAACAGTTCACAAAGATGTGCTCGGAGATGTCAGTGGTTTAGATGAACTCCCAGATTTTAATATCACTGTGACCGGTCCTGGGGATTTCTCCGATACTAAGACTATTGAGGATGGGGCGCACTACACATGGACTGACTTAGCACCCGGTATCTATACTGTTACCGAAGATACGACTGGATTCAGCACTGAATGGTCAGTGGAGATCGATGTGGAATCTGGTGCTGTGGCAGACGGAGAAGAAAATGAAGTCGAAGTAATCGCAGATACAGAATCGGTTGTCCGTGTGGAGAATACATACACTGAAGAAGATCCGGTAGGATCTCTGAAGGTAACCAAGCAAGTTATTGATGCTCCGGACGGAATGACATTGCCTCTCTTCGAGATCATTGTGACTGGCCCAGGAGAGTTCTACGAAACCAAAACTCTGGCAGATGGTGAATCTTATACTTGGGAAAATCTTGTTCCTGGCACCTATTTCGTCAGTGAAGATATCACTGATTTGGATGGGTGGATCGTGGAAATCGATGTAGTGGTTGGCGGCGTTGACGAAGGCGAAGAAGGTGAAGTAGCCGTTATTGCTGACGGTTTATCAGAAGTCGTCGTCAAAAACACTTACGATGAAATTGAAGAAGAAGCATTTGGTTCCCTGACCGTGTACAAAGAAGTATTGGGCGATGTCTCCGGTTTGTCCGAACTTCCGGATTTCGAAATCACCGTTACCGGTCCTGAAGGATTCTCTGACACCCAGATTATTGCCGGTGGTTCTTCCTACACCTGGCTGGACCTGGTACCGGGAATCTACACCGTTACCGAAGATACCTCAGGATTCAGCGATGAATGGTCCGTAGAGATTGTTGTTGAATTCGGTGAGTTTATCGGAAGTGAAGAAGGCGAAGTGGAAGTATATGAAGATCTGGAATCGGAAGTAGTCGTTAAGAACACTTACGATGAAATCGACGAAGAAGCCTTGGGTTCACTGACCGTGCACAAAGTGGTCACTGGTGATACCGATGAACTGGATGAACTGCCTGAATTCCGTTTCACAGTTACAGGTCCCAACGGTTTCAGCGATACCAAAGTGATTGCTGGTGGAGAATCCTACACCTGGTTTGAACTGGAAGCTGGAACTTACACCGTAACTGAAGATAAGAGTGAACTGGGTGAAGGCTGGTCCGTATCGGGTGAAGGCAGCGTGGAAGTGGTGGATGACCTTGAATCCGAAATCACGGTAACCAACTCCTACAATGACCTTCCGGATACCGGTGGAGATCCCATGACCATGGCATTGGCTGGTATGATGCTGGCTGGTGTTGGTACGGTGATTCGCCGCAAAAGAAGGTAGTCGATTCAAGTAAAGCATGTACTGTCTGAGAAGACATAGCAAAGAACAGAAGGAAGCGATTCCTTCTGTTCTTTTTCTCAAATTCGGTTATAATATACATAATGCATGGCATACTATTCGTGGATCCGAGGTGAGTCTAATGTCGCGGATGCAAGATCATAGGAATAGACGAAATCAAAGACTGGGCAATATCCTTATTGTCATCGGGATCCTGATTGCACTGACCCCTGTCTGGTCCAATCTATACAGCTATGTCTATCAATATTTCCTTCAGGAAGACCCTGCGATTGTGGTTCCGGATGATCTGGATCCGGAAGTCCCCATTGAATTTACGACCGCTTATCTGGAAATGCCTACTTTGGATGTGGAGGTAACAGTCATTAATGGGACATCCGACAGTGACTTGAAGAAAGCTCCCGGATGGTATCCCCAGTCAGCACTTCCCGGCCAAGGAAATACCGCGATCGCAGCCCATCGGATCACATACGGCGGGTACTTCAGGGACTTGGACAAATTGGTAGAAGGCGATGAGGTCTACCTGACCTTTATGGATAAACGATATATTTACCAAGTCCAGTGGGTGAAGATCACAGAACCGAATGACTGGTCTGTAATTGCCCCTACGGAGATCCCGGCACTCACACTTACCACGTGTCACCCTCTTAGAGGGTCGAGTCACCGACTGATCGCACGAGCTGTTTTGGACCGAGTTGAACCTCGATGGCCGGAGGATCAGGAACCAGAGGATGGATAAACTTAAAAGGCAAATGGATCGGTAAAAAGGTTATCACCGATGCATTTGCCTTTTCTATTGGAGTATCTGATTGAAAGGAAAAGGAGCATTGAAAACGAATACAGATGGTACAGCAAATATTTAGAATACAGACTGCTGTTTTTCATTCAAAAACTGCTGAACTTCAAATGTATATCCTTCTGGTCCTTCCAGAAAGAACGAGCGCAGACCGATATCGGGAAAATCTTTGATCTCGCTGACGGGGGTCATTTTTCTCATTTTCTCGTGGGCGGCCAAAACATCCTGGGTCGTAAAACTGACCATGACCCCGTTGGCCATGGGATTTTCCAAAGACCCTTTATCCTTCTGGACGGCTCCAACAAAAGCAGCCTCGGATGCCCGGTAAATCTTGGCCCAGCCTGCATCCATAGCCAACGGCAGCCCGATAATGTGGGCGAAAAACTCGGATGCAGCCGCCAGATCGTTAAAATACAGGAAAGTAACCTGCGAGCTGAATGGCATCTTTTCCATTACTGTCCACCTCCATGAGGTTCGAAGTCAAACCACGAGCTGACTTCCAGCGGTTCCCAGTATTCGGTTGTGACTTCGTCTACATTGAAATATTGGTAGGGATCATATTTGCGGTATTCTTCATAGGGACCGTCCCAATTTTTTCGCCGCTCTTTGTAGTCACTGAAACCTTCCCGGGTAAAATATTCAAATAGCATCAGATATTTCCCTGTCGGATGACCCTCTCGGTCTACAAAGCGGAAATATCGGCGGATTTCCACTCCGGGAAAAGATCGGAATGATGGTCCTGTACAAACTGAAACCAGTCTCGTATCATCTGATCATGCTCAGACTGAACCCCTTCTTTGACAGTCCAGGTCTCATACTCAATAAATGACATAGTTGCTCCTTTCTGTCGATAAGGTCGACGGACCGTTTCCTTATTTTTTAGCCGTAAAAGCAGATTTTCCTGCCAAACGAAAGGAAGGTGAATGAAATTGTTGAGAAGGGAAAGCGGGGTTTCAGAAAAGGATATTTTGGCGGCGAAAGAAAGGCTGACTTCAATCATTCGAGAGACGCCTGTTTTTTACAGCCCGTTCTTTTCTATTGAGTCCGGATCCAAAATTTTTATCAAACCCGAGAACCTTCAGGTTACCGGTTCATTTAAGATCCGGGGCGCTTACAACTGCATAGCTCAGCTTTCACCGGAAGAGAAAAAGAAAGGATTAATCGCGGCCTCGGCAGGCAATCATGCTCAAGGGGTAGCGTCAGCGTCTAAAGCACTGGAAGTGAAGGCAAGCATTGTCATGCCTACGGTAACCCCGTTAATCAAAGTCGAGGCCACCCGCCAATTTGGTGCAGAGGTGATCTTGGCGGGGCAAAACTATGACGATGCATACGAAGAAGCCAAAAGAATTCAGGAAAAGGAAGGCCTTACATTCATTCACCCCTTCAACAACCCGGCCGTTATTGCCGGCCAGGGGACCATTGGACTGGAAATTTTGGAGGATCTGCCGGATGTAGACTGCATTTTGGTACCTGTGGGCGGGGGTGGACTGATCAGCGGGATTGCTACAGCCGTGAAGGCAAAGCGTCCTCAGGTAGAAATTATCGGAGTGGAACCGTCTGGAGCAGCGTCTATGAAGGAATCGCTTCGGGAAGGCAGCCCCACGACGCTGAAATCGGTGGAGACCATTGCCGACGGTGTGGCCGTACGCAGACCGGGTGAGCTGACTTTTACTGCAGTGCAAGCTTTGGTGGATGAAATGATTACTGTTTCTGATGCAGAATTGACCGATGCATTTCTCATGCTTCTGGAAAAACACAAACTGATTGCAGAAGCGTCCGGTGTCCTGCCCCTGGCTGCTCTTCGGCACATCCAGCGCAAGGGGAAGAATGTGGTTGCAGTAATCAGCGGAGGAAACATTGATGTTATGACCATGTCCACCATGATCCAGAGCGGGTTGGTGTCACGTGGGAGAATATTCGGCTTTTCCTTAGAATTGCCCGACGTACCCGGAGAATTGGTCAAAGTGTGCCAAATCCTGGCTGAAGAAAATGGCAATATTGTTCAGGTGATTCATGATCAGTTGAAAGCGGCTGACAGTCTGAGGAAAGTAACGCTGGAAGCGACTGTGGAGACCCATGGGCACGAGCATCGAATAAGGATACTGGAAGCACTGCAGAGGAAGGGATATCAGGTCAAACAGCTCTTTTGATGAGGAGGAGTATCAAGATATGGACAATTGGAAATCCCGCGATTTGCTTGTCGCTGTCAGCGGCATCCCCAGAGGGTATCACTATCCATCCAAGGATGGCAACTGGCTCCTGCCCCACCATGTGGAAAAAATCAAGTCCATCTCTGAGGCCATCACACTCATCGAGATCCCGGCTGATGAGGTAAAGAATGCTCACTTGGATGGGATCGAGGTTGTACTGGCAGAAGGCGGCAACCGAGAACACTATGCAGGCGAACTGGATTGGGCAGACTACGTACAGTTCTTCACGCCGTCACTTCGGTGGGTACAGCTGTGCAGCACAGGATTCAGTGACAACATTACTCCTCAGATTCTGTCGGGAGAAGTCATTTTGACTAATGCCCCCGGACTCCACACAACCCCCATTGCGGAGAGTGTTCTGATGGCTATGCTCCAACATGCAAAAAATTTGCCCCAACGGTGGGAAGATCAACATGAAAAAAGATGGCGGCAGCTGAAAAACAAGGAACTGTTTCAGTCTACGGTTCTGATCCTGGGGCTGGGGAAAATCGGAAAAGAAGTAGCCAGACTATGCCATTCTTTCGGCATGAGTGTCATCGGTACAAAGAAAAATGTGGAGGATGTGCCGTATGTAGATCAGGTGTTTCCAACCCATGATCTGGAACGATACCTTCCTCAGGCGGATTTTGTGGTTTTAGCTCTGCCGGCTACTCAAGCTACCAACCGGATTATCAATCGGCGATCGTTCGGGTACATGAAGGAATCCGCCTATCTGATTAATATTGGCCGAGGACAGACCGTGGATGAGGAAGCACTGATCCGAGCTTTGGAACGGGAGCAGATAGCCGGCGCGTATCTGGATGCATTTGTCCAGGAGCCTCTGGCAAAAGAGCACCCTTTGTGGACCACAAAGAACTGCACGCTGATTCCCCATGACAGCCATTCATCCCCCTATATTGGAGATCGGATGGTGGATATATTCTGCAAGAACCTGGAGCATTATGTGCGGGGTGAACCCCTTCAGCATATTTGCGATCCGCACAGGGGATATTAAGACGCATTTCGCTGTTGCATGGTGACTTTTTGTCTGATATAATGGACTTAGTACCCTAGGGGGTATATCACATGATAAGGAGTGATGGCATGAAGGTGCTGATTATCGGTGGGGTGGCCGGTGGAGCCGGCGCTGCAGCTCGCTTGAGAAGACTGGATGAAGATATGGAGATCATTCTTTTTGAACGGGGACAGCACATTTCTTTTGCAAACTGTGGTTTGCCTTATTATATCGGTGAGGTGATTACCGAAAAAGAAAAACTTCTTGTACAGACCGAAGAAGGGTTTTCCAGGCGGTATAAGGTGGACGTTCGGGTGCAGCAGGAAGTCGTTCGTATTGACCGGAGCAAGAAGGAAGTAACCGTTACCAACCTGGTAAACGGGGATGAGTATATGGAAAGCTACGATAAACTGATTATTGCGACCGGCGCGGCTCCCATCGGGTCATTTATTCCCGGTGCGGATCTGCCGACCATTTTCACCCTCCGCGACATTCCAGATACTTTTCGCATCAAAGACTTTGTAGATTTTAAGAAACCCAAAGATGCTGTTGTAGTGGGCGGCGGCTACATTGGGCTAGAAGTGGCAGAAAACCTTAAGCACAGAGGCGTCAATGTGATCATGGTTGAGATGGCCGAACAACTGGTGAATGTCCTGGACAAAGAGATGGCTGCGTATGTCCATTCCTATCTGCTCTCATGTGGAGTGGACTTCTATCTGCAGGATGGAGTTCGGGGGTTCCATCAGGATGGTCAAAAAACACTGGTTCGTCTGACCAGCGGGAGGGAAATCCAGACCGATATGGTGGTATTGGGCATCGGCGTACGTCCAAAAACTACTGTTGCTGAAGAAGCGGGCATTGAGCTAGGCACCACAGGAGGAATCCATGTCAATGAACACCTCCAGACATCCGATCCCGATATATATGCCGTGGGGGATGTTATTGAGGTTACGGATTTTGTCAGCGGACATCCGGCCTTGATTCCACTGGCCGGTCCGGCCAATAAGCAGGCCAGGGTCGCTGCGGATAATGTCTGTGGACGATCCAGCGAATACGACGGAACCCAGGGGACTTCTGTGGTCAAGGTATTTGATATGACGGTGGCTGCCACCGGCAATAACGAAAAACAGCTGCTGAAAAAGCAAATTCCTTACTTGAAATCATATACCCATTCCGGTTCCCATGCCGGCTACTATCCCGGATCCACGATGATCTCCTTTAAACTGCTCTTTGCTCCCGATACCGGCAAGATTCTGGGAGCCCAGGCTGTCGGATTCAGTGGAGTGGAGAAACGCATGGATGTACTGGCAACGGCCATTCGAGCCGGTCTTACGGTCTACGATCTGGAAGAATTGGAACTGGCGTATGCCCCACCATTCTCATCAGCGAAGGACCCGGTGAATATGGCAGGCTATGTAGCCTCCAATATCTTGCGAGGAGACCATAAAGTTGTCCACTGGGATGAACTGGATGACATGAATCGCCAGAAGACACTGATCCTGGATGTCAGGACCCCTGAGGAATATGCCGAAGGAACCGTTCCGGGAGCTGTGAATATTCCCGTAGATGATTTGAGAGGGCGTCTGAATGAACTGCCGAAGGACAAACGAATCATAGTCTTTTGCAAGATTGGACTACGAGCCTACATTGCCTATCGGATTTTGGTGAACAGCGGATTCCCGGATGTACGAAATCTCAGCGGCGGCTGGACTACATACCTGCCGGCAATTTCCAACTACTGCGACTTGTATGAAGATGTGGCTCACTAGAAAAAGGAGGGGATATCGTGAACGCAATTTTTGAGCGGCGAAGCATTCGAAAGTACAAAGATACTCCCATTGGAAAAGAAACCATTCAGAAACTGCTGGCGGCCGGTATGGCGGCGCCTTCAGCAGGAAATGGACAACCGTGGCATTTTATTGTCATTGATGATCGCAATACCCTGGTGAAGATCACTGAATTTCATCAGTATTCTCAGATGCTGAAAGAAGCTCCCGCTGCCATCATAGTCTGCGGGAACACCCGGCATGAACGCTACGGAGGTTTCTGGGTGCAGGATTGTGCCGCGGCGACTCAGAACATTTTATTGGAAGCCCATGATCAGGGATTGGGATCGGTATGGCTGGGTGTATTTCCGGTAGAATCACATGTGAAGAATTTGCAGGCTCTGCTGGAAATTCCGGAAGATGTGGTGCCGTTATCCATCATATCACTGGGATATCCGGATGAGCACAAAGATCCGGTTGACAGGTACTCTGAAGATAAAGTACACTGGAATAAATGGTAAATTAAATGCTTCTTTCCAGTCTATGGCACAATCAAAACACTATTTCGTCATAGAGGTAATATGATAAGGCGGTGATCCTATGATTTTCTCCGATCGTTACCTTGTGAAGAACTGCCAGCGATGCGGCCGAAACGTAGTGTTTAATAAAAGAGAACTGGAAGAGAAAATCACGAAGCCCGATGAGAAGTATTACTGTCCCCACTGTCAAGCTTTCATTGGCAGGCTGGTAACCGACAAGTCTCAAAAGCATATCGATATTTCTCCGTAAAAGGAATTGAAAGAGCAAGGAGTGCACTGCTGCACTCCTTCTTTATTTGTGCTGAGAAGGGAAATCCGGCTATATCGATGAATTACTGTTTCATTATGAGTTGGGGGTGGGTAAGAATGAGAACATTCCGGATCAACGATGTCACCCTGGCGCTGAACACCATTACGGGGGGACGGCTCTCTCAATATTGGGATCAGATTTACAGCGGCAGCAACCCATACATAGTCATGAAATCGTCCGGTCTGCCCGGAAAAGCAATTATGGAGACTCCGGGGATGGTGTACGGAGACCCGGGCCGTCCATTGAAAAAACTGGCTGTCGTCATGACTCTGACTGAACAGGTCATTGAACTGGCGGCTCAGACCGGGGTGGATGCAGTGATCGCCCACCATCCGGTGGCGGATGCGGCCAGTTCCGGCGGTGTGCTGCTGAAAACATATCTGGACTTGTATGATCTGACCGTTTTTGAGCTGCATGAGGTTTTTCATGGGCTCCATCCGGGAATGGCATATATTCACGGTCACACTCCGTTTGTAACGGAGACCCAATGCAGCGGAGTGCAAGGCAGGATCTATCATGTGGGGAAAACCATCGATGGGGTGCAGACACTGGGTGATTTGCTGGACCGCATTCTCCGATTTTCAGACTGGCAGACAGAAAACCGACTGCTGCAGATGGAAAAAGTCTTGCGCGGGTTGGATTCCATCGAAGAAACCAGTGTTGCGGTGGGTGGTGAAATTCTTCTGGGTCAAAGAGAAGATCCGGTCCAAACGGTTCTCCATATTTTCCCGCACACTGGATTTGATGAAAACGACCTGGTTCATGTATTTTCCAGATATCCGGAGATCGATACTGTGATTGCATCGGTCAGCCGGGTCAGAAAAACGCATCCTTTGGTGAAAAAATCCTCGGAGTTGGGGCTGCGCTTTATCTTGGGCAGTTCCCACGCCATCGAGATTTTAGAGAACGGGATCCCTCTGGCCAACGCATTGTCTGAATTGCTGCCGGGTGTGGAAGTAGTGCTCTTCCGACAAAAAGTATTCAGTTATCCGCTTCATGCATTCGGATCCGATGTGCTTAGGCAGTACGGAGAGAAGATCAGTCGTGACAACCTGCTGCTTCATCGGGACACTCATCAACAGCCCGTGGGGCAGGAAGAAGAGCACTCCGAAGAGAATTGAAGGAAAAGAATAATTATGAAGGAGTGATACCATGACGGAGGAAAAAACGATGATACCGCTGGATGAAGCTGTGAAGGAAGCCGAAATGGCCAGCCGCAGGATCGGCCTGCTCCATTTGGCGTATGCAAAAACCCTGGTAGCGGAATTGGGAAAAGAAGAAGGCAAGAAGATGGCATTAAAAGCCATCGAAACATATGGGAAAATGATCGGAGAGAAAACCAAACAAGAAGTAGAGAAAATGGGTATGGAGCCGATTCCGCAAAATTTCGGAGCGGGTGATTCACGGGACTTGCCCCGCATCGGTATGCATGAAGGGCGCCAGGTTAAAGAGGAAGATGGGAAGCGTGTGATCACTACCCGAGGGTGTGCCCTGGCGAAAGTGTGGAGAGAATACGACGAGGAAGAACTGGGTGGTTGGTACTGCTATGTGGATCCGGCCAAATATATGTATTACAATCCAAATTACAAACTGATTCACAAAGAAGCCATGCCGTTCAGCGGTGGAGATGCTTGTGAGTTTGCTGTGGAAGAAACATCGGAAAGTGAACGAGATGATTTTGCGAAAGGGAATGCAGATTGGGAAACCATTGATGGGAAGATCAGACGAAAGCAGAAATAACGGATGTGATAGCGGATGTTCACTGTGCAGGAAAATGGAATACCCATTCGTGTCTGGCTAAATTCTCCGGAAGATCTGGAAAATGAATGCCGGCAGCAGGCTGTAAATTTATCCAGGCTGCCCTTTGCCTACCATCATATTGCGCTGATGCCCGATACGCACACGGGTTTTGGTATGCCCATCGGAGGCGTTTTGGCGGCAGAAGGAGTTATTGTTCCCAATGCCGTGGGGGTCGATATTGGCTGCGGTGTGGCCTACACAGCCACGGACTGGGATGCAGACCAGGTGAAAGCTGGAATGCTGAGCCGGCTGACCGATGCTCTTTTACAGCGTATTCCCACCGGATTCAGCAGACACAAGAACCCGCAACGATCTCATGTTTTGGATGAATTTGATCCGGGAAGCGTGTCTCAACGATCTCTGCTGCCGGAGATTCAGGAAGGATATTATCAGATTGGGACCTTGGGTGGAGGGAATCATTTCATAGAGCTTCAGTATGGTGATGACCGCAAGATTCATATCATGGTTCATTCCGGTAGCCGAAATTTCGGGTTTAAAGTTGCCCAGCACTTCAACCGACTGGCGAAAAAACTGGCAAAAACCAAATACCAGGGGGTACCGGCCCAGTATGATCTGGCCTATCTGCCTGCTGAATCCGAAGAAGGTAGTGAGTATATTCGATGGATGGAGTTGGCTCTCAGGTTTGCCAAAGAAAACCGAGAAAAAATGTTGGCCATAGTGTGTGATGAGGTAGCCCGAATACATACCTCTGTTCAATACAGCAACTCTATGGATGTGCACCATAACTATGCGGCAAAAGAAATTCACTACGGAAAAGAGGTATGGATCCACCGCAAAGGTGCGATTCGAGCGGGATCCGGCGATGGGGGAATCATTCCCGGTGCCATGGGAGCCAGCAGCTACATTGTAACCGGGTTGGGATCCAAAGAGAGTTTTTGCTCATCCCCCCATGGAGCCGGTCGCCGAATGGGTCGAAAAGAGGCTGTTCGAACTATTCCGGCTGAAAAAACTCTGAAAGACCTTCGTGAGCGCGGAGTAATCCTTGGCAAAAAGAAAATGAATGATGTCTCTGAAGAAAGCAGATTTGCGTATAAGAACGTGGATGAGGTCATTTCCCAGGCATCGGATTTGGTGGTTCCGGTCAGAAAGCTATCGACCTTGGCTGTCATTAAAGGATAGTGCATGGGAAGCAATCTGGTAATATGTCAAGCGATAAATTTAGGGATAATCGAACTGAATGAATAAAAAAGCACATGACAAAAAAGCCTGGGATTTCAAAGAAAAAATCAAGGTAGCAAAGAAGCTATGAACAAGGAGTATGATCTACTCCTTGTGGGACAAAAAGTTGATTCTTGGCCAGCAATCCAAAAGCAAACGGATAAATTTCCGTGATGTGAGTGCGAGTGCTCTTTTGTGCTGATGGGTTTTCACTTCACTGAACTTCTTTTGATAGAAGGCATTGTATTCCGGAATTTGACGAAGGACGCTCCCTGTCGCTTCTATCAAATAATAACGAAGATATTTATTGCCGGCTTTGCTCATGCGTGAGTCTTCAGAATGGAAGTCGCCAGACTGGTTTTGGTTCCATACAATACCTGCATATTTAGCTAGTGCCGAGTGATTGGCAAAGGCATGGATGCTACCGATTTCAGCAAGTATACCGGATGCAAAAACCGGACCGATACCCGGTATGGATTTCAAGCAAAGATATTCAGCCGGGTTAAGTCCCAAAGCAGTTTTTTCAATGGCCTTGTCGATAGACTTGATCTCCGCCTCAAAAGCTTTTAAGCAGTTGAATGAAGAAGGCAATGGAGATGGTCAAGGTTCGTAAAGGCACTTATCCAAACGATACGAATTTCTGGCAGCAGCTTGCAAAATGGAAGCTACTTCTTGGGGATTGTTGAAACGATTTTTTCCCTTTTCACTGACGAAAGAGATGAGCTCTTCCATGGATGCTTGCGCGATCTGTTCATTGGATAGAAAATCGGTTAACACAGCAGAAGCGGTCGCTCCATATTTGTTGGAGAAAGGATGGTTGCCCTTCGTCAGTGTTGCAAACTCGCTGAATTTCAGAAAGATATTAGAGAGCATGTATGTTTTTTCCCTAGTTAAGCACTCGATTAAATGGAGGCGATGCCTGGTCAAACGTTGCAGAGCAAGGAATTGGGACCCACGCCAGGGCTCAGAACTGATTCTCCCTACACGGGCAAAATCCGCAATAACGAAAGCATCCAGCGGATCCTTTTTGCCTATACCAATGAAAGATTTCTTGTAGTTGGCGATCATCTTTGGATTAAGACAGTAAACATAGGGCATATAGGGCGCCAATAGGCACAGGAAGATAGAAAATTGGCAATGTGAATCCCATAAAAGGAAGTGGACTCTAAAGCAATAACGACCCGGGTAAAATTGCCATCCGCCAACAAGATAGAAAGCGTATCAGCAATTTGATCCGCGCCGGGCTGAGAATTAGCGACAGCAAATTCCAACAGCCTGTCCTGTTCGAAATTCAAAGCGCAAATGACATTTGCACGGGCAGATACATCAATGCCCACAAACAAAGTAGATAAATACTCTGATTTTTTCACAGTATCACCCCTTCGTGGTAGAGATGAGGAAATTAGAGAAAGAATATCCTAATCTTAAGCGCTAACTGAAACCTCGCATAATAAGCATTCACCCAACAGAAACGCCTTGCTGGGGGCTACTGGTAGGGATGCAAAATCTGAGTAAGCAGCATTTGAGACTTAAGTCAGGAGCAAGCTTTCGTAGCAACAGCAAATGCTTTGCAAGGAAGATAAGCTCAAACCTTCGCTAATAACCTATATGGTTATTGTAGCATTAGGATATTGCTTCAAAAAATAAATAAGAATATTGCTGTGATTATTAGCTGTATTCTTATAATACGAGGAAGATTTTTATGAAAAAGGTTATGGGCCTGCTGCTGATTCTGGTATTTGTTCTGCAGGCAGGGGCTTGTGTAGATTCATCAAAAAGTCCGGGAGCGGAATACTGGGTTCGCGCAAAAGCAGAGGAATTCATCGATCTGCTGAACAATGAAGAATTCGTTGAAGCTCATTCGTATGTTGATTCCAATCTGGCACTGGCGCTGTCTCCCGAGAAGATTGGAGATATCTGGCTCGATCAGGTGGATCAATACGGTTCATTTTCCCGTGTGGAAAGGATTATGGTTGAGGATCGAATCGATTATTTCCTGGTGTACATGATCTGCAAATTTGAAGAGCAGGATGTGGAAGCAAAAATTTCAGTTACCCGTGAGGGCGAGATCCAAGGAGCGGTTTTCCACCCGGCAGGGATTCTGCCGGACGTCTCTCAGGATGGATGGATTGAAGAAGAGGTTTTCATTGATAACGGAGAATTCGTTCTTCCGGGGGTGCTCACGTTCCCCAAAGAAGGAGGGCCGCATCCAGGTATTCTTCTGATGGGCAGCGGCATTTCGGAGGACCAGGATGGTACATTGGGTCCCAACAGAATCCTTCGGGACTTGGCCTGGGAGCTGGCTGATAATGGCATTGCCACTTTACGCTACCAGAGAAGGTTTACGGTATATCCCCAGTTCACAGTGAATAGCAAAGAATACACCCCGGAGGAAGAATACCTGGATGATGCCGAGGCGGCAGTTCAAGTCCTGCTGCAGGATGCTCGAGTGAATACTGAGGGAGTGTTCATCTTAGGGCACGACTTTGGGGGAACGATAGCGCCCATTCTTATGGAGCGGTCACCGGAAGTAAGGGGATTAATCCTGATGGCTGCCCCGGCACGCTCGATGGTCGTATCCCTTACGGATCTTTTTGATACCATGATGGAGAAAGAAGTTGCAGCAGACTGGGAGAAAGAGATCTTCCGGAACAGTTTTGAAAAGGAGATGGAGCTACTAAGGCAGGTTTATGGGGGGACGTTGAAAACCAACCAGCAGAGCATCTTTGGAAAGCCGGTTTCTTACTGGGAGTACTTGAAAGATTATGATGCGGCATCGTTTACAGAGGCCAATGTCCATAAACCCATCATGATCCTGCAGGGAGTGCGGGATTATGAATCAACCGGTAGCGATTTCGATATCTGGAAGGATCATCTGCTGGACCATGAATCCGTATTTATATTGTACCCCCATCTGAATCATCTTTTCATGCCCGGGCAAGGGGAGATTCGCCCGGAAGAGTATCTGATCCCAGCCAATGTAGACCCTCTGGTGGCAGATGATATCGCTTGGTGGGTGAGAAGTGTTCTTGAGAATAAGGAGGAGTAACTATGGAGTATCGAGTGATGGAGAATATCAATGTGCGAGTATCGGCTTTGGGATTCGGGTGCATGCGTCTGCCGACATTGGGCGGTGACCATGCCCGGATCGACAAGGACGAAGCAGAAAAAATGCTGCACTATGCCCTGGATCACGGAGTAAATTATGTGGATACAGCTTATCCGTATCACCAGGAAAACAGTGAGACTTTTGTGGGCGAGGCCCTGGTGGGGCATCGCTCCAGAGTGTTCCTGGCCACCAAAATGCCTACATGGCTCATCAAAGAAGAAAGTGATTTCGAGCGGTATCTGGATATCCAGCTGAAGAAACTGCAGACGGACTATATCGATTTCTATTTGCTCCACGGGTTGAACAAGAAAAGATGGCCGGATTTACTGAAACTAGGTGTATTTGAGTTTTTGGACAGTGCCGTAAAACGGGGGAAAATTCGCTTCCCGTCCTTTTCTTTTCACGACGATGTCCAAACTTTCAAAGAAATTATCGATGCTAAAAAGTGGTGTATGAGTCAGATACTGCTCAATTATATGGATGTGGAGTACCAGGCCGGACTGGAAGGACTGCACTATGCGGAAGACAAAAAGATTCCCATTGTTGTCATGGAACCTTTACGCGGCGGCAGGCTGGTTTCTCGAATTCCCGAAGATATTATGGACATCTGGCGCTCGTACGGAGAAGAGAGAAGTCCAGTGGAGTGGGCGTTTAAATGGGTATACAATTTTGAGAATGTCAAATGTGTTCTCAGCGGGATGAATTCCATGAAGCAGGTGAAAGAGAATATATCTATTTTCCAGCGGTCCAGTCCCAACAGCCTCACAGCAGAGGAAAAGGATATTATCGAGCGAGTTCGCAAAGTATATCAAAGCAGGATTAAGGTAAACTGTACCGGCTGCGGGTACTGTGAACCGTGTCCTTCCGGGGTCGCTATTCCTTCAGTAATATCCGTCTATAATCAAGCGGCTATATACAACATGGAAGGGGACGGATCCCAGGAGTACAAAATGCTTCTGGATCAGCAAAAGGGTGGCGATCGATGCATTCGCTGCGGAAAATGTCTGGAGGCTTGTCCCCAGGGGATCAATATTCCTGAAGTGATGGAAGAAGCCCACCGAAATCTGAAATAGGGTACAAAGGGGCAGTCTGATGGCTGCCTCTTTTTATTCCAGGGAAACGGTCATGGATATGACTTTTCCTGAAAAGTCAATGGCTTCAACCGGGTATGATTCGGGAGATACTTTTTTATGCTCTGCAATCAGGATGGCTTTCCCATCTTGGAAAACACACCTTCGGACCAGCATTCTGCCATCGGGAACCGTGATGACATAGATGCTCCCGGAAGTCAAAGGTTCCGTGCGAAGCTGAATTCGCGCCCCTTCAGGAATAACTGGCTCCATGGACTGATCGGGCATTGTGATTCCCAGCAGGTTCTTGCTGATTTCATCCAGATATGACTCACTGAATTCATTCAGATCGCTGTCTTTGTTGGCAATCAGCCGAGATAGAAACTTGAGAATTTCTTTCTCTTGAAGGATGCGCTGGACCAGCTCCTGATCCGTCAGGTTGATGAACTCCTGTTGAATCATCTGGGCGATTTTCGGCGGGACATTTTCGGTGAGGGATTGGGCCGTATTTCGGAAAAAGCCCAACAGTTGAGTGATGAATTCCTGAATGGTGGGAGGAGCTTTTTCAAAATAGGCGGCATAAAGAAGATCCTTTGGATTTTCACGGCATACTTCTGCCAATACAGAATTGACTTCGTCTGAAGCAGGATTGTAATTGCCGGATTGCAGTTTGCTGATGTAGGAAGGATCGATCTTGACACCCAAATCCAGGCATTTTGCCGAGATCTCTCTGAGTGTCATACCGCTGTGGAGGATCATCTTGGCCAGTATCTCATGGTAGCGCATTGTGTACCCCCATTCCAATATAGTACTATGTATAGATCTATCCATAGTGTAGTATTTGTTGAATAGATTGTCAACAGCAGAACAATGAAATTTCACTCACGGTCATTGACACTTTGGGCATGCTCGAATATAATGACGTTGGAAACCAGGTTTTCGAGACCCTTATCCTGATAGAATGGAAGGGGGTGAGCGGATGGACAAACAAGAATACTTGGATTACAATCTGAAGCTGGTTGAAGAAGCGGCCAAAGATCCGGATATGGACAGGAAGCTAGCCCGGTATGAGAAAGTTCTGCAGATTGAAGTTACGGATATGGATGTTTCATGGGTTTTGGATACCACAGGGAAAACACTGAAAGCGTATGCTGGAAAGGCAGAAAATCCCGATGATGTGGTATCTTTTGAAAGTACAATATGGGATCGAATTCTCAGCGATCCCGGCAGCTCTGACTCCTATGCTACCAATGCAGCCATGAGCGGCCAGATCCGAATTCAAAGAGATATGTATGCACATATGCCTTTGTTGGGCATTATGAATTCTCTGGCCAAAGCCAAAGCAAAAATGGCATAAGTCCCAATGGGTCTGCAGATATGCAGGCCTTTTACTTTTGCTGGACTCGAATGAAGGAAATTCTGAGTGGCAAAGCGAAAATACATAAGGATATCAGGAATGGACATTATCAGGGGGTGCCACAATGAAGAAGATTCTGGTTGCAACAGATGGTTCAGAAAAATCAAAACACGCAATGGAAGAGGCAGCGAATCTGGCAAAGGCCTTTGATGCAGAAATCACGGTTGTTTCTGTATCACAAGACACGCAGTTTTACATTGGCGATCAGACCTTTGGGTCCGGTCATATGTTTGTCCTGCAGGAAGACATTGAAAAGGCAGTCAAACAGATCTTGAAGAAAGCCAGTGACTTTTTTGCTGAAAAAGGTTTGACAGTAAAGACTGTATTGGGAAAAGGGTACCCTGCGGATGTAATCTGTGAAACAGCCGACGAAGGGGACTTTGACTTGATTGTGTTGGGGAGCCGAGGATTGGGAAGTATCACAGGGTTTATTCTCGGAAGTGTCAGCAGCCGAGTAGCTCACCACTGTAAAAAGAACGTACTGATTGTGAAATAGAGGGAAGAAGGGAATAAAATGATCGGAGCAACGGAAGGATATTTTATCGGCGATAGTGGTATTTATATGCGGGTACTTCGCCCCCACGGTAATGAAAAATGCCCTCTGGTGATTGTTTTTCATGGCATTCCGGGTAATGAGACCAATATTGATCTGGCCTATGCCCTGCGTGAAAACGGGTTTGCTGTCGTAACACCCAACTATAACGGGTGCTGGGGGAGCAAAGGAGATTACCGGATTGAGACAATTCCAGGCAATGCCGAGACTGTCTTCGAGGAAGTGTTTTCAGCCGAATTCCTGCAAAAATGGAACATTGACGAGGATCGAATAGGAGTTGTCGGACACAGCCTGGGTGGATGGGTAAGTCTGATTTCTCCCAAGATTAGCCCCAAAATTAAAGGAATCGTCGCACTGGATCCTCTGGCAGATTTTACTGCCCGCGACGATGCCATGTTGATGAAGGTAATGGAATCCTTTGCGGTTCCCCTGCATAATGTGACACCGGAGGAACTCATGACCGGTTGGAAATGGGCGAGTGTACACTGGAATCCGAGAGATACAATCCAATTCCTGAATGGACGGTTTTTGATGATGGTTTCAGCATCGGGGGATGATGCATTTCCTCTTGTCCCAGTGCATGAGGTATTCAGCATCGGTAAAAAGCATGCCAGCAATCCTTCTTACTGGGCTATTGCATCGGATCACTCGTTCATATCAGAAAGACCGCGGATGCGCGAAATTGTGATTGAATACTTAAAAAGAAACCTTTAGAACAAAAAAAACTGCTCTTTGAGGCCTCTTAAGAGTTCTCAAAGAGCAGTTTTTTTATTTTTAGAAGAATTTTACTTTGCGCAGCGCTGTAATCAGAGGGATGGCAATGATGGTTCCGCCACCAGCCTGGATCACATTTCCGACAACCGATGCAAAGGGGGCATACGCATTCCCGTAGATAACCCATTCCGCAAGATAGTACCCTACAATCATAACCACACCGCCGACGATCATGGCCGCAATATTTCTGGACAGATTCTTTCCTTTATGGCCGCCGCTCCAGGCGATGTTTCCTACCACAAATCCCATAACCGCTTTGATCAGAAATGTATACGGAGCGTACACAGCATAAGGAGTCATCAAATCGAACATAGCCCCCCCGATAGACCCGGAAACTGCGCCGTACTTCCAACCAAACACGATAGCTGCCATAAAAATCATGCTGTCGCCCAGATGGATAACTCCGCCGACTCCATTGGGGATATGCAGGGCCATGGTTGCAACAAAGACTAAAGCGGTAAGCAGACCGGTAAGAACCAATGCTCGCAGTTGATGTGAATTTGACGCTGTTTTCTGATCTGTGTGATTCATGTCCATTCTCCTCTCTCATTCACCTCATAATCCATTCCAATAGACAGATAGTGATGACTGATGTGGAAGGAATTGCCCATATTTGGCGTTCTGGGCTTCTTTTATGGTTTCATTCTTGGGTTGATGCAACGGGTCATCTTCGCCTGCCTGCAGCCTCCTTTCAGAGGGTGGATGGTTTTGATTGAATGCGATGCTGGGATTCGTATGGTTCTATTCCTGATCTTGTTCCGATTGTCTTCCGGACCCTCAAGACGATGATTCCTGCACTGGACCTTGTGATTCCCGGATGGTAAAAAAACATCCCGATCGAGATCGATCGGGGTGTTTGAAAAATAACGATTGTTTCATAGGATAAAAACAAACCGTTACCTTCTCCCATTCAGACTCTACTGACGGCTCCGGATTCTAACCGGATCAACTGCTGGGGCTGATGGGCTTGTCCTCTCGAAGAGGCATCACCACCGATTGGGCTTTGAAGCAGAACTTCTCCCGACCACGAAGGTTATTTATTTATCTGTCAATTTTACAATAGCACTTTGACCAAGACCTGTCAATCATAGAAAATGATACTTATATAGCAGGCTGCAGCTCTTTTCGGACTTCCACTCAGAGGATCCTGGCAGTATGGCTCTTGATGAATTGCCTGATCGTCCATGATGGATTCAAAGGATTGAATTTCTTGGGATTGTGTATTGACTATTCACATACATTTTTGCTACCATTAATCTGTACTGATTTACTGAAGATTCTGCCAATATTGTAGGGATAGAGAAATATTTTTCTTCTTTTTTTGATCAAACCCATGGAAAAGATACCGAAAATTCAAATATATTGTGTTTTTTCGTGTTTTTTGTGAAGGAATCGGCTTTTGATTAGCGAATAAAGACACAATAGTGTTGCATGCGGTCTCCCGGTGATCTTCATTGGTGTACGATGAATCGATCACTCCCGTACCTGCATAGGGTAGTGCGGATGAGGGTTGCCATTTACCGGGAGACGAGCGGCGTGCTTATATATAAAATAATAAAGGGAGTGAGCAGATGGATAGGGATAAGGAACTTACCTCGATTGTTCTGTCAAAAGTTGAATCAACCCCGTTTTTGGAAGGTTCGAAAATTCATGTGGAAACACGTGAAGGAGTTGTCTACCTGACAGGTACTGTTCTGGATCAGCGTCAAAAAGAAGAAGCCGCAAAAGTTACTGCTCTGTGCGACGAAGAAATCTGCAACGTTGTAAACAACCTGGTTGTGAAGGAACCCGAATTTGACAGCCTTATGGAAATTCAGGTGGCATCATCTCATAACGTGAAACTGATTCCTGAAATGAAAAAAGCTCTTCTTGAACATCCGTCTCTGGATGTTTCCGGGATTACCATTGCCGGCGTAAAAGGCAGAAAAGGGATTTTCCGCTTAACCGGTACTGTACCGACCGAAGAAGACAAGAAGATTGCTCAGGAAGTCGTAAATCCGATTCCGGGCGTCGGCTATGTTATTGACGAGCTCGAAGTTGGTGAAATGAAAGAACCTGGCAATGTGGCTCCCAGCATGGAAGTTAAAAGAGATGTGAAAGCTTGCGACAGTCTGATGGAAAAATACATCATCAGCAGCAAGAATGCTCTCATTATCGGCGACATCAAAGAAGCACTGATGAAACATCCTGTTCTGGATGCTTCCAATGTCAGTGTAAAAGTTGCTGACGGTTGTGAAACCGGTATTTATTTGCTGGAAGGTACTGTGCCCAATGATCAGCATAAAAAAGTTGCTTATGAAACTGCAAAAGGAGTCAAAGGCGTACAGTATATTGAAAATCATCTGAGCATTATGTAATTGTTTCAATAAAGAGCAGCGAGACGGAAAATAACCGTCTCGCTGTTTGTTTTACGAAATACATTCATGGAACAAACTGAATTTAAGAAAGTCAAAATATACGTACAATGATACTGGGATTGCCAAATTAATGTGGGTAGGGAAAAAGAGGACGAGGATATTGAGGATGATATATAATCTGGTTTTTGTACATAGACACTAGGTTTCCAGCAATGGTTTTATGTGAGGGTTTTTCCTTGGGAGGGTTTACGGACCATGGATTTAGAAGGGGGTGATGGGAATGAGCTGCAGATTGAAAAAATGCATCTTGCTTTCTCTCTTAATTGGGATTCTGGTCCTTTCATCGGGCTGCAATTTGAATGATGGTACCGATGAAATGAATGAAGCATTGACTGTGCTGCTGCCCAGCGAGATTGGCTTTGTATGGATGTATGAGGGATTTGCTGAATACTTTCATGTGATGCAAGTAGAAGCCATAGAGAAAACCGGAGGCCAGTACCGATATCGAATCAGCGGTGATGTTGCCGATATGTCCAATGGAGAATCTGACTTGAACTATCGTGTGGATATTGAGTACCTGATTGAGGAAGGGGCTCTCATTCAGATTAAGAGTGAAGAGGTCATGATGGACTCTATCTTTGACAGACTAGAACTGATCCGGTATCCTCTGGATCAGGGCAGTCAATGGACTCAGGTTCAGCTTGACGAAGATGGCCAGGAAAGAACTCTGGAATGCACTATCGAAAATGTGTCATCATTGGGAGCCCGAACTGTGTACACAGTACTGTATCAGGATCAGGATAGCGAATACTACGAAAAGCGAGATATTACCACCGGGATCGGTGTCACACGGGTTGAGATCCTGTGGAAGACCGACGAGGGGAATTTTCCCATTGGCTATACTCTCTATAGAAGTCTGGGCCCGGACGAAAATACCTGATAGGATTACAGGCAGTCCTTCGTTGAAGGACATGAAGGTAGAAACGAATTTTTATCTGTCGACAGGCCCGAATAAGAGAGATGGGATTGACAAGAAAGATGCATATATGATAGTATCATAAAAAAGCACAGATCCTTTAATCCAGTCCAGTGAGGCTGCAAAGGTGAATTGATGTGACAGTCTGGTTCAACCTGCTTGCCTTGCAAGCAGGTTTTTTATGTCACACAAGGATGAAGGATGTGCAATTCATTCAGGAGGGATCTCATGAAACCATCAGAGAATTTATCGATCCAGAGTTTCATCCTATCGCTGCAGCACGTCTTTGCCATGTTTGGGGCAACAGTGTTGGTTCCGTTCCTCACCGGGTTGAATCCATCGGTGGCTCTTTTCACTGCGGGTTTTGGTACACTCGTCTTTCACTTAATAACGGGTAGAAAAGTACCGGTGTTCCTGGGTAGTTCATTTGCCTTCATTGGAGTCATCATCATCGTTCGAGATGCATTCGGTCTGGAATATGCCACAGGATCCATGGTGGCTGTGGGAGCGGTGTATCTGCTGATGGCGGCGATTATCCGCCTGGTGGGAGTCGAAAGGGTGCGCCGGTTCTTCCCGCCCATTGTTACCGGACCCATCATCATTATTATCGGTTTGATACTGGCCCCGGTAGCCATAGACATGGCGTCTGCCAATTGGCTGGTGGCCATCGTTACTATCGCTGCAGTCATATTGTCCAGCATGCTGGGTAAAGGATTTTTCAAAATGATTCCCATTCTGATAGGAATCACAGTGGGATATGTGTTTAGTATCCTGATGGGTATTGTAGATTTCTCAGCCATTCAAGAGGCCAGCATCTTGTCCATGCCGCTATTTATGGCACCGAAATTCTCTTTGGAAGCCATGGGAATCATTGTCCCTGTTGCGATTGTAACGATTATGGAGCATGTTGGAGATATTACCACCAATGGTGCTGTGGTTGGGAAGGATTTTCTGAAAGATCCCGGTCTGCACAGGACTTTGGTGGGTGACGGGATCGCCACAGCGCTGGCAGGGGTTCTGGGGGGCCCGGCTAACACAACCTACGGTGAGAACACCGGAGTGCTGGCTATCACAAAAAACTACAATCCTGTAATTATTCAACGAGCAGCAATTATTGCCGTACTGCTTAGCTTTATGGGAAAGCTGGGGGCATTTATCCAAACCATCCCTGTTCCTGTTATGGGCGGAATCAGCTTTGTTCTCTTCGGGATGATTGCCAGTATCGGTGTGAAAACCTTAGTGGATAGCAAAGTCGACCTGTCCGATATTCGAAATTCCAGTGTGGTTTTTGTTACACTGATTTTAGGCATTGCCTCATTGCGTGGAGAGGCGAATGCAGCGGTTATCCGCTTGAGCGAATATGCCAGTTTGTCGGGATTGAGCCTGGCCGCGGTAATGGGGATCAGTCTGAATATTCTTCTTGAAATCTTGACACCCTGGGCAAACCAAGGCTCTGCTATGGTAGAGCAAAAAGACCTGAAGTCAGCCGGTGATGTGGCAGAATCCGTCACAGCACAATAGATCAGGGGGCCACTCCAAAAGGAGCGGCCCTTTTTTTGTTTTCAAATACCGCAAGCAAGGTGCACTGATCATAGATGGCCATCCGATGATTCATCGGGTTTGCTGTGTTATTCATCGTTGGCTGGAGATGGGTCAGATCTGTGAAGGGGATATACTGATTATTGAAGAATTAAAGGGGCAGAGGAGCTGGTGGTATGAATGTGATTCTGGTATCTCTTAATTCAAAATACATTCACACGAATCTGGCCATCCGATACCTGGCAGAATGCATCCGGTCGGAGCACAGCGTGACACTGCAGGAGTTTACCATTCATGACCAGCCCATACGGATGGCTCAGGCAATCGCTGAGCTGAAACCGGATATAATCGGTTTCAGTGTCTACATCTGGAACCGGGAAGAAACGTTTCGGCTGATTCGGACAGTGCGGCAGATGGCAGAAAAAGCGCTGATTGTGGTGGGTGGCCCAGAAGTTGGTTATGGAGCTCAGTCTGTGCTTGAACAAAATCCTGATATGGACATGATCATCACCGGGGAAGGGGAAACCCCATGGGCAGCACTGCTGCATCAGCTGGGATCCGGAGAGATGCGGCTGGAGTCTGTCCCCAATCTTGTATGGCGGGACCAGGGGGCCATCAGATCCAACAGGATCCGGACCATTTCTCACGATATGGACAGAATCCCTTTCCCGTATCGGTATGAAGAAAACCTGGATCCGCAGAGGATCTATTACTATGAAAGCAGTCGGGGATGTCCGTTTTTCTGCAGTTTTTGTTTATCGTCGCTGGACAGATCCGTTCGGTCTTTTTCGTGGGAAAGAGTGCAGTCGGATCTGGACTGGCTGCTTTCTTCGGACCTGCATCTGGTTAAGTTTGTTGACCGGACTTTCAATTTCGATTCTGCCAGAGCTGTGAAGATATGGAGATATCTGATTGACCACTGGAATCCGGATATGAAATTTCATTTTGAAATTGCCGCGGATCTTTTGAATGAGGAAACCATAAACTTGCTTAAGACTGCGCCCCAGGGCTACTTTCAACTGGAAATCGGGGTACAGTCGACAAACCCAACTGTACTGGAAGCAGTCCATCGAAGCACCGATATCTCGTTGATAACCCAGCATGTCCATTCTCTGAGGCAGTTGGATTCGATGCATCTTCATCTGGATCTGATTGCCGGTCTGCCGTATGAAGATATGGATTCTTTCATCCGCTCATTCAATGATGTGTATCCGCTTAAGTCCCATATGCTGCAGCTGGGGTTTTTAAAAGTACTGCCGGGCACCCGAATCCATCAACAGGCGCTGTCATGGGGGTATCGGTATATGCCGGATCCTCCCTATCAGGTTCTATCCAATCAATGGGTCTGCTGGCAGGATATGAGCAGCCTGATTGACTTTGAGCAAGTCTTTGATCTTTTTTACAACTGCGGCCGCTTTACCCATACTCTGGATTATCTCGTTCCCCATTGGGACAGTCCATTCTGTTTCTATCGTCAAGCAGCAGATCTCTACAAGCAAAAAGGCATGCTGCATCGCGGTGTTGGGATTCAGGAACAGTTTTCATTTTTAGCGCATCTTATTGACGATGGGGATTTCCAAGGTAAGGACTATGCACTGGAAACACTGAAGTTTGACTACTATTGTCTGGAAAGGCCGGGGCATATTCCCGATTGGTTTGGGGAACATACGGTCCTTTCGGGAAACGAGAAAAAGGAGATATTCCTTGCCTACGATAGCATTCAGTCCAATGGGGAGCCCCGGGATCCGCCAAAGACCAAAAAAGCCAGAGAGTTGGCGGTCTTCGACTATGACTGCATCGAGAATCGGCCGGGAAGGGTGATCTACCTCTTCGACTATACCCAGCGTGACTACAGAAACCGGCCAAAATATGCAAAAATCCCCAATGAGATTTCTTTGGATCAGAAGAAGGTTTGGAAAGGGTGATATATAGTGAGGATTCTGCGCTGGGAATTTTCAGAAAAGTTTTCTCAGTTCCTACAGTGGTTTCGCTCGATTTCGGACAAACGAATTACTTTCTATTTCACGGATGAACATCCGAATCCGGCAGCCCGGGGCCGACAGGCTATGGTGGAAATGAATAGAGATCGGGCCTGGGTATACATACGAAGAGACATAAGCAGCAGTCTGGCGGAGGAAAACGCTGCCCATGAGCTAACCCATTTTGCTTTGATGGAAATGGGGTACTGCTATCCGGTTCTTATCCGAGGGCATGAACCCTTATGGCAGCATGTGGTCAGCGGTATTCTCAGCTGGACATCGGATGTACTGATAGATCGAATTCTGGAGAGATTTGGATACAACAATCAGGAGTACCAGAACTTAGTCTGGGAAAACACTATGAATCATCTGAAGCTCTACCCCAAAGAAAGTGATCCCGGGGTAGAAGAGATTTCCAATGCCCTGGGATACTTCTACTGTTACCATAGTACGGATGATGAGAAATGGAAGGCAATGAAAGATCTGTACAGCACAGAGGACAAACAGGCAGCTGCCACCGGGGAGCGCATTATAGCCATAGGTGCCGGGATGGACTTCTCCACCCGGGAAGGATACTGTCTTTTTTTGAAGAAATTACGAGATGAACTGGAGCTGGAAGAAATTATCGGCATTCAAAATCCCGAAACCGGTTCCATCGAATAGCTTCTGATAGTCAATCTAATTTGAAGCTACAATTCTTGCGCACCTGTAAAGGAGGTGGGATGGTTGGATCGAAAATCTGTTTTTCTGACAAAAATGACCACCAGCTCTGGCTGAGCGGCGAAACTGGATCCTGAGATCCTTACGCAGGTTCTGCGTAAATTACCTTCGACTCATGACGACCGGGTTTTAATCGGTACGGACACCATGGATGATGCAGCGGTGGTTCGGCTGGATGATCATCGCGTATTGGTCCAAACGGTGGATTTTTTCACACCCGTTGTGGACGATCCGTATATGTTTGGGCAGATTGCTGCTGCCAATGCCTTAAGCGATGTTTATGCCATGGGGTGCGAACCTTTTACGGCAATGAACATTATCGGGTTTCCATCCTGCCTGGAATTTTGGGTGTTGGAAGACATTCTTCGGGGCGGTCTGGAAAAAGTCAAAGAAGCGGGTGCCCTGCTGGTGGGAGGGCATTCCATAGAGACCCCGGAGCCTCTTTTCGGCATGGCTGTAACCGGTATAGCGGACCCGGGGATGATCATAGCGAATTCTGGGGCAAAAAGCGGAGATCTTTTGGTTTTGACCAAACCTTTGGGTACAGGGATCATGGCAACTGCCATTAAAGGTGAGATCATTCAAAAGGAGCATATGGATAGGACTGCACAGTGGATGGCAAAACTGAATAAGGAAGCTGCCGTCGCCATGCGAAAAGCCGGTGCAACCGGCTGCACCGACATTACCGGATTCGGTTTTCTGGGGCATGCTCTGGAAATGGCCACTGCCAGTTCAGTGTCCATGCATATTGCGGCGGAGGCAATTCCAGTTATTGAGGGGACCCGAGAATACGCCGAAATGGGGTTGGTTCCAGCGGGCTCTTACCGGAATCGAAAGTACACGGAAGGCCGTATTATGAAAAAGACATCTGTTCCGGAGTATCTGGACGATATCTTGTATGACCCCCAGACATCGGGCGGACTGCTGATTTCAGTTAATCCAAAAAAGCTGGATATTCTGATGGATAGTTTCAGAGCTGCTGGAGAGGAATTGCCGCCGGTGGTGGGAGAAGTAGGGCCTGCCGATCCGGGGAGAATATTTATAGAATAATTCTGAGAGGAGTGGATAATCCATGGTAATGATTGAAGTGGATGCCAGAGGTAAGGCATGCCCAGAGCCGGTTATCCGGACGAAGAAGGCTTTGGATGACATTCAGGATGGAGTGGTTGTTACTTTTGTCGATAATGAAGTGGCACGAAACAATGTTATGAAACTGGCCAAAAGCCGTGGATACGCTGCGAATTTTGCAGTGACGGAAGATGGGTTTTCCATTACCATTGAAAAAGGCAATGCTGAGGTGGATGAAGAGGTGCTGGTGGACACGCATGATCTGGTGGTACTGGTAACTTCAGCGTGTCTTGGCAAGGGCGATGATCGCCTGGGAGCGATTTTAATGAAAAGCTATCTAACCGCCTTGTGCGAGACAAGCCCGCTGCCGAAGCGGATGTTTTTCATCAACAGCGCTGTCCGCCTGACTGCGGAAGGCAGCGACGTGGTACCTTTGATTCAAAAACTAGCGGATCAGGGGGTTTCCATTGAATCGTGCGGCATATGCCTGGACTATTATCATCTGAAAGAGACACTGGCAGTAGGGTCCATTACCAATATGTACGATGTAACTGAAACACTGAATCAGGCGAAAAAGGTCCTGACCCTCTGAGTGTTCTTTTTGGCGATACCATTTAGAAGCAGAACAGGAGGCCTGAAAGTTTGTGAGTATCGATCTTGTTTTATACAATGGGAATATACATACCATGG
The DNA here is from genome assembly GCA_040766585.1 of Candidatus Sumerlaeota bacterium. Taxonomy (GTDB): domain Bacteria; phylum Bacillota; class SLNR01; order SLNR01; family SLNR01; genus JAXGQE01. The sequence goes on along the minus strand of JAXGQE010000006.1, from coordinate 56,649 downwards.
ATGACAAAAATCCCAAGGGTGAAGCTGTGGCTATCACCGGGGGAAAAATTGCCGGCATCGGAACCAACAGCCAAGTGATGGCGATGAAGCAGGATGGAACCATCGCAATCGACCTGAATGGGAAAACCGTTTTGCCGGGGTTTCATGACAGTCATCTGCACTTTATTGGATATGGGCTGACACTGCAGATGGTACCTTTGTCCGGTGTGACCTCCATCGCTGAGATGAAAAAAAGGATTGCAGCTGCAGCAGACAACGTGTCTGAAGGAGACTGGATTGTAGGATCAGGTTGGGATCACAACCTCTTTACCGAGGCCCGCTATCCCAACCGGTTGGATTTGGATGAAGCTTCACCGCGCAATCCGGTGGCTCTGACCCGGATCTGCGGGCATCTCCAGGTAGCCAATTCACGGGCTTTGTCATTAGCAGGTATTGATTCGGAATCCAGTGATCCACCTGGAGGACAAATTGACCGTGATTCATCCGGTCAGCCCACAGGAGTGCTCCGTGAGACCGCCACGCGCCTGGTCATGAAGGTGATGCCCCCGCCCTTCTATGACAAACTATACAATGCCCTGAAGTTGGCTGTATCCGATGCCCATCGTTTTGGAATTACCTCTGTAACCACGGATGACATTCGTGCTGACAGAGTCCATCATTTATCGGACAATCTGAAGCTCTACCATCAGCTGTGGGAGGAGGGTCTGTCTCCTGTACGAGTGACTCTGGAGATTCGGGATCTGATTTTCGACGAGCTTATGGCTGCTGGATACCGTACCGGATCAGGAGATGATCGAGTCAAGATCGGTAATCTGAAAATTTTCCAGGACGGGGCCTTGGGGGCGCGGACAGCCTTCCTGCGGGAACCTTATCAGAATGACCCACAGCGAGGAATCCCCATACACCCGCAGGATGAACTAAACGAGTGGGTGGCAAAAGGACACAATGCCGGTTTACAGGTCGCCATTCATGCCATTGGCGATGCGGCCACCGACTATTGTCTGAATGCGTATGAAAAGGCCCAGGCAGAAATGGTTCGTGATGATCCTCGGCACCGCATTGTTCACTACAATGTTGTGGATAAAGCGATGCTGGAAAGAACAAAGAAACTGGGGGTCATCGCGGATATTCAAACGACGTTTGTCCCTCTAAACGGTCAGTGGGTGAACACTCTTTTGGGGGAAGACAGAGCACGCCGAACCTACGCCTGGAAAACAATCATGGACGCCGGTGTGATTTGCAGCGGTGGGTCGGACTGTCCCATTACGCCGCTTCCGCCCCTGTTGGGGATCTGGGCTGCGGTTACTCGCCATGCTTACTATACCAATGAGAGTCCTCCATATCTTCCGGAAGAGTGTTTGAGTGTCCAGCAGGCAGTAGAGCTGTATACAAAATGGGCGGCCTACGCTGATTTTGACGAAGATAAAAAAGGAACCGTATCCGTAGGGAAATATGCAGATCTGGTGGTTCTGGAGGAGGATATTTTCCAAGTAGCGCCGGATCAGATTAAGGATATCGGGATCCATATGACCATTGTAGATGGTCAAATCGTATACCAGAAATCAAATAGAAAAGGGGAATGAAAAGTGCCAGCTGCAGATCTGATTATGATCAATGGGAATGTCATCACTATGGACAGTCATTTTCCTCACGCAGAAGGAGTCGCCGTTCTCGGCGGCAGAATTGCGGCAGTGGGCGATTCTGTGCGAATGGCCGAGTGGAAGGGCGATGGTACCCGAGTCATTGATCTGAAAGGAAAAACACTGCTGCCCGGTTTCAACGACAGTCATCTGCATATGCTTGGATTTGGGAATGGACTCCTGAATGTTCGTCTGCAGGGTGTCTATTCCATTGCGGACATGGTGGAGAAGGTTCGAGAAGGCAGCAGGAATAAACCTGCTGGGCAGTGGGTTGTCGGAGCCGGTTGGGATCAGAATCTCTACAGTGAAAAACGCTACCCCAATCGCTACGATCTGGATGCTGTATGCCCGGATCATCCGGTTGCACTGAGGCATGTCAGCGGGCATGCACTGCTGGTTAATAGCATGGCCCTGGAGATGGCCGGGATTACCCAGGACACGGTTCCTCCCGTAGGTGGGAAGATCGACCTGGATGATGATGGGGAACCCACCGGTGTACTGCGGGAATCAGCTGCTGAGCTGGTCAGTCACTTTTTCTATCCCGTTCCCAAAGATGTGGCAAAAGAAGCATTGAAACTGGCCATGCAGGCAGCCATTCGGGCTGGTGTAACATCGGTCAGTGATTTCAGTACGGCCGGTGTGGCCGGCGGTTTCCCGGTATATTTTGAAATTTTGCGGGAATTATGGGAAGAAGGCTGGCCCTGTGTTCGTACAGCCCAGTATATTGCCGATGTAGAGCTTGATCAAGTGATTTCATCCGGTTGGAAATCGGGCGATGGAGATGAAAGAGTGAAGGTAGGCGGCATCAAATATTTTTGCGACGGATCATTTATGGCCCAGACAGCGGCCATGAGGGAACCCTTTGCAGACAGCCCGGGTAACACTGGCTTATTTATGCAGAGTCATGAGGAACTGTTGGATGAGGTGGGAAAAGCCCATCAAAACGGTCTGCAGGTAGCCATTCATGCCATCGGGGATGCGGGGATCGACCGGGCTCTGGATGCCATCGAGCATGCTCTGCAGAAAAAACCCATGAATGATCACCGCCATCGGGTCATCCATTTTGAAATATTGACGGAAGATATTCTGGAGCGAGCTAAGAGACTGAATGTTGTGGTGGATATACAGCCCAAATTTGTCTCCAGCCAGGGGGGCTGGGCGGAAAATCGCGTTGGAAAAGAGCGGGCCCGGTTGACTTTCCCGTGGCGGACCGTGCTGGAGAAAGGTATTCCCTGCGGGGGTAGTTCAGACTGTCCGGTGGAACCGCTGGATCCTCTGCTGGGGATTCACGCGGCTGTGAATCGCCAGGTTGACAGCATTCCGGGGATGAAATTCATGCCGGAGGAGGCTCTGTCTGTGGAAGATGCCCTGACGCTTTTTACGGTAGGCAGTGCATACACAACTTTCGAGGAGAATGTGAAAGGAAAACTGAAAACGGGTATGGTGGCGGATATGGTGGTACTCTCAAAAAACCCATTGAACATTGACCCGGAAACAATTCGGGATATCGACATTGTCATGACTGTGGTGGATGGGAAAGTGGTGGGAGACTACTCATAACGGTCCTTTTGGCCAATGAGTCAGAAATGTGAAAAAATTGAGAAAATACTTGCATTTTCCTTTATTCGCGATTATAATGGGTTTGTGTGCTGTTTAGCCGATATTTGACGATTTTGACGATTATTCAGGTAGCGAATTCTGTCATGGAATTTGCAGGAAGGGATTTTTCTGGGGATCTTGGATCCTTATGAAGATGCGCTGGATTACTTCATCAAAATCAGGATGATTGAGGTGCTGTGCAGTCGCAAACGCGAATACGCATAAGGGGGATCTACCAGAATGGCATTCGAAGACAAAACATTAACGTGCAAAGACTGTGGTTGTGAGTTTGTATTTTCCGCCAGTGAGCAGGAGTTCTATGCTGAAAAAGGGTTTGTCAATGAGCCCGGACGTTGCCGCTCATGTCGTGCATCCAGGAAAGCCCACAGTGGCGAAGGTAGAGGGCCCAGAGAAATGCATAGCGTAATCTGCGCTTCATGCGGGGTTGAAACTCAGGTTCCGTTTAAGCCTAGGAATGAGAAGCCTGTGTACTGTCAAGAGTGTTTCGACAAGATGAGGAATCAGAGATAGTGTTGGTTTTTTGAATAGGATGGATCGGATAGCAGCCTCTTGAATCATGATGGGGCTGCTTTTTGCTTTGCGGCTTCCGATTAAAAGGAAGGTAACGCTTCTAAAAGTTAGTCAAAAGGTGGGTGCGCATCTGGATGGAGCGGAATAAGAACAAAATTAACCAGACCGGTAAAAATGTTCGTAAAGAATCTGTCACATGTAATCGGTTTGTGTCGCCAAAAGTCCCGATATTCATGTTATCAACAGACTTATGCACATTATCCACAGGATTTATTCCACAGGCCGCACCTTCGTTTTTAGAACTTTCCACGATCTGCCATATTTATGAAAGCTAAGCCGGGCAAGGTTTAGCCGTGTTTCGATAAGTATAAATAAGTTGACAGTCAATTCTAACTATGGTAAAGTGGCTTTGAAGGTTGAAATTTCTCAGCCAGAAAAGATTAGGAGGAATGAACATGTTAGGAAGAGTAAAATGGTTTAATCCAGAGAAGGGCTACGGCTTCATTGAAAGAGATGACGGTGGAGACGTTTTCGTACACTTCTCAGCCATTCAGTCAGAAGGATTCAAAACGCTCAATGAAGGTGACCAGGTTGAATTTGAAGTCGTTGAAGGACAGCGCGGACCGCAAGCTGCGAATGTCGTGAAAATATAACGAGTCAACACAACCCAGCATTCACCAATCCCCGGTGAGTTTCACCGGGGATTTTTCTGTGCTGGAGAAAAGTTCCATGATCCTTGGTACAGGATTTTTCATCTTTCTGGGGAATACATACAGCATAGAGAATATGGTCACCCATCATCGCAAGCATCAGAACATGAGAGGAGTTGGATGCCGTGGAAGTGATCGTGAGAAGCAGAAACGTAGATGTAACAGAGGGACTGAAAGAACATGTGGAGAAGAAGATCGGCAAGCTGGAAAAATTCTTTGATCAGGTGCAGGAAGCCCAGGTTACCTTGAGTGTGGAAAAAGAAAGACACATCGTTGAAGTGACAGTCCCGGTGAATGGAATGATCCTGCGAGGGCAGGAAGAATCGGGAGATATGTACGCTTCCGTTGATCTGGTGGTAGATAAACTGGAAAAACAGATAGATAAATACAAAACGAAGCTGTTTAAGAGATTCCGCGGGAATGGAAACAAAGGCAAGCAAGGCCCGGATGTATCCCAGCCCGCTGAAGCGATGGATGAAGGCCGTGTCGTGAAGGTAAAACAGTTCTTTGTAAAACCCATGACTGTGGATGAGGCCATCGTTCAGATGAATCTGATCGGTCATGATTTCTTTGTGTTCTTTAACTCAGATATCGAAGATATCAACGTTGTCTACAAAAGAAAAGACGGAAACTACGGCTTGATTGACCCACAATACCGATGAGGAGGAAGCTGCTGTTTTTCAGCAGCTTCTTTTTTTTCTGGAATTTCACTGATGATGGCAAATGGTGCGAATCTTTTGGATAATTTGTTGAATAGGGTTCACAATTTGGGGAAAGTATGCTATATTGCTGTATATTTATGAAGTATCAGGGGGGGGGTCGGATGAATCGTCCGTGTGGGGTCATCATCTATGAAGGAGGTTCGCCGGCGGAAGGGATCGAAACCGAACTATCCCGGATCCGAAACGGTTTGACCATAGAATTAATGAAAAAATGCATTTCCGTTGCGGGGGTTGATCCAGTTATTCTGGCAACAGACCGGGCGGATCTGAAGGCGGAGGCTGATAATCTCCGGATAGAGATTTTTGATACTGCCCAAAAAGAACCTTTCCATTTCGGAAATGTATTGAAAACTATCTGCTGTCAGTTCGATCTTGATAAAGTACTGCTGTTTAGCGGAGGCAGTGCCCCTTTGATGTCAGGGGGGGAACTGCAGCAGCTTCTTGGGGACTTGCTTTCGTCAGATCGGGTTGTAATCAGCAACAATCCCCAGTCTGCTGATGTTATCGCTTTTTCACCGACATCGGTACTGCAGCAGATTCATCTTCCGGAGATTGACAACCCGCTGCCCTGGATTCTGCGGGAGGAAGGCAAACTTCCTCTGCAGTTGCTCCCGGTCAGTGCCGGATTTAACTTTGATATTGATACACCTCTCGATGCAGTTTATCTGAGCATGCATCCATCGTGCCCCGGTTTTGTCCATGATTATACAGAAAAATGGAGCGGACTGAAAGAACGACTGAAGGCAGCCCAGACAGCTCTGGCAGTACCCAATTCAGAAATTGTTTTGACCGGTCGGGTTGGCCCCTGGATCATGTCATTTATCAATGAACATATTCCGTGTCGCCTGCGGGTCATTTCAGAAGAAAGGGGAATGAAGGCGCTGGGGCGCATCGATAACAACCTGGTTTACAGCATTTTAGGACGGATGATCGATGAGATGGGGATCCGTGAATTTTTTGCTTATCTGGAGGATCATTGTGATGCGGCATTTATGGATACGCGGGTGCTGTTTTCACACTGGAAGTTGAATCCGGATGCCAACGATCGGTTTTACTCGGATCTGGGCATGGTGTCGAAGATCCGGGATGCCCGCATTCGAGAGTTTACAGAGCAGGCACTTTCGTGCCGGATTCCTGTGATTCTGGGCGGGCACAGTGTGGTAGCCGGAGGCATGCTGGTTCTGGTCAGCGCCCTGGTCCTGTAAAGCAAGTACTGACACAAGAAATGAACTATTATTGATGACTGTAAAGGAAAAGCTAAAAACCTGTCGAAAGCACTAAGGAAGGACCGAATAGAGGTGATTTTATGGCGGCTGAAGCAGACAAAAGGCAGATTTTTGCGGAATATGAAAAACTGATCCAGAAAGTGAAAGGCGTTATTTCTGCAAAAATCACAATCGGTCATGACCAGACAATCCAGGAGATTCATATTCTGGCAGGAAAATCACGTAGTCCCAAGCAAATCGTTCGGGACATCGAGTCGTTGTTCATGGCGCAGTACGGGTTAAGTGTGGATCACAAAAAGATCAGTATTGCCCAGCTAGACGCCGACGCCAATCGGGAACGATCCCCGGACCGCATAGTACTCAGCGGTTTGAGCTCTTCCATCAACCGCCTGAAAGCCGATGTGCGAGTATCACTGCGGTATGGGGAAGATGTATTCGAAGGATTTTCATCCGGTCCGAGATCTCAAAGCAGTCATTTGCGCATTGCTGCGAATGCCACCTTAGCTGCCATTCAGCAGTGCATTAAAACGGATTGTTATCTGGAAGTCGAAGATATTTCATTGGTCCGATTAAGCAATCGGGAGGCTGTTGTGGTAGCCGTATCCATGGTCACCATGGATGGGGAAGAGCTACTGATTGGAACAGCCTGGGTGCGAGGGGATGAGCAAGATGCTGTGGCAAAATCCCTGTTGTGTGCCTTGAACAGACGGATTCCGGTTTTGCTTCAGGACTGTCAGGAAATTATTACTTCGAAAATTCAATAAGTTTCCAGGCTTTGGGCCAGCGAGTATGCACCATCATTTTTTACAGAATACCTCGAGCGGAGCGGTTTGCCCGTTTCTCTAGCGAACGGAACGGAGTAAAACCGTGGGAGGTAATTTACTGTGAGACTGACAAAAATCGTTCTTGCTCTTATGGCTTTGATCTTAGCCGGCGGCGCAAACATTAAATGGGGTTGGTAATCCAATAATCTAACTCGCTGGCCCAAATTATCGGAGTGAAGGGAATGCAAAAGTACAGTAAAACGGTGTGGCTTTATATACTTTCTGTCATTGGGGCAGGATTTTTTCTGCTTTTTTACCTGCGTCCTGAACTGACATGGACCAATATCCAGGGTATTGTTTTCTTCACTACCCTGTCCCTGATTGCGGAGGCTATGCCGGTCCGGCTGCCCCGGGGAGAAGGCAGCGTATCCATCGGATTTGTCTTCATTTTTGCCAGTATACTCATCTATGGACCGGGTGTCGGAGCGTGGGTTGCTGCCCTGGGAACCATCAGCTCGAAAGAAATCCGCGGAGAGATCTCTCTGGAAAAGACTTTATTTAATCGAGCACAGCTGGCCATATGTGCAGGAATGGCCGGCGTTACTTACGTATTTACCGGCGGTGAAGTCGGGAGAGTCCTGATACCTGGAAATATTTTGGCATATTTTGCCAGCGCCGGTGTCTACATGATTTTGAATGTGAGTATTATCGTTGGGATCATGGCCCTGGTGCAGAAAGTATCTCCAGTCAGTGTGTGGATCATGAATTTTCGCTGGCTCACATTGAACTACCTGGGACTGGCTCCTTTGGCGGTGCTGATCTCCAGCGTATTTGGGAGTATCGGGATTGTGGGGGTTTTAGCCTTCATGCTACCGCTGATGTTTGCCCGGCATTCTTTCCAGCGGTACATTGATATGCAGGATGTCTATTTGAGCACAGTGGCGGCTCTGGCCACCTCTATCGATGCCAAGGACCCGTACACCAAAGGGCACTCCGAGCGAGTGAATCGGTATTCTATTCAGATGGCAAAGCAGCTTCGTTTGCCGGAAGAACAAGTCGATATGCTGCGCTATATGAGCCTGATGCACGACATTGGCAAAATCGGCATTCGTGACAGTGTGCTGAATAAACCGGGGCGCCTGACGGAAGAAGAATTTGAAGAGATCAAAAAGCATCCCGAGGTTGGGTATAAAATTGTCTCGGAAATAAAATTCCTGTCCAAGGGCGCAGAAATTGTCCGCCATCATCATGAGCGATACGATGGTCGCGGGTATCCAATGGGACTGGCGGGGGAGGATATCCCGCTGGGGGCTCGGGTTGTGGCGGTGGCAGATGCTTTCGATGCCATGACCACGGAAAGACCTTACAAGAGTGCGATGCCTCAGGATGCGGCTGTTGAGGAACTGAAACGATGTTCCGGAACTCAGTTTGATGCAAAAGTAGTGGACGCTTTCATCCGCACGCTGGAGGAACAGGAATGACCCGGGCGGAGACAGCTTGCATGCACGAAATATAGATGTTACAATAACATCGACAACCGCAGAGGGACCCTATGGTTCCTTCTTTGCTTATCCTGGACAGAGAAAAAGGAAGTGATGGCGTGTTCAGCTTTCTGAAAAATATTCTCGGCAATGAAAATGAAAAAGAAATTAAAAAGCTGCAAAAAACGGTGCAGCTGGTCAATGATCTGGAACCGCAGATGAAGCAGCTCAGCGATTCTGAGATGAAAGCACGGACAATGGCATTGAAACAGATGGTAAAAGACGGCAAAACTCTGGATGATCTGCTTCCGGAAGCATTTGCGCTGGTGCGTGAAGCATCTGTACGGACTTTGGGTATGCGGCATTTTGATGTTCAGATTCTAGGGGGGATAGTCCTTCACCAGGGGAAAATTGCGGAAATGAAAACCGGTGAGGGGAAAACCCTGGCAGCAACCCTCCCCGCTTATCTGAACGCTCTTACCGGTAAAGGTGTTCACATCGTCACCGTGAATGATTATCTGGCCTCCCGGGACAGTGAATGGATGGGCAGAATTTATCGTTTTTTGGGGCTTGAAGTGGGGTTGATTGTTCACGGACTGCAGTATGCGCAAAGGAAGCAAGCTTACGCTGCGGATATAACCTATGGAACCAACAATGAATACGGTTTTGACTATCTGAGGGACAATATGGTTCTGCATGTGAACAATCTTGTACAAAGAGAACTCCACTATGCCATTATCGATGAAGTGGACAGCATATTGGTGGATGAAGCCCGGACTCCACTGATCATCTCCGGAGTGGGACAAAAATCAACGGATCTTTACTACCGATTTGCCCAGATTGCTCCCCGGCTGAAAAAAGAAGATGATTACCATGTCGATGAGAAGGCCAACACCGTAGCACCTACCGAAGAAGGAATTGCCAAAGTGGAGAAAATGCTGGGTGTATCCAATCTGTACGATCATGAGAATATGGATTTATCTCACTACCTGAATCAGGCACTCCGGGCCTTTGCGCTGATGAAACGAGACCGGGACTACATTGTCAAAGACGATCAGGTAATCATTGTGGATGAATTTACCGGTAGGCTGATGTTTGGACGGCGATACAGCAACGGGCTGCATCAGGCTATTGAAGCCAAAGAAGGGGTGCGGATTGAAAAGGAAAGCCAGACCATGGCCACCATCACTTTCCAGAACTATTTCCGGATGTTCGACAAACTGGCCGGAATGACCGGTACTGCAGAAACGGAAGCGGAGGAGTTCCGGAAGATTTACGGGCTGGATGTCATTGTGATTCCCACCAATGAACCCATGATCCGAAGCGATCTGCCTGATCTGGTATACAAAACGGAAGCAGCCAAATATCGGGCTGTGGTGGATGAAATTGCCGAAAGGCATGAAATCGGACAACCCATGCTGGTGGGGACCATATCCATAGAAAATTCAGAGAAGCTCAGCCAGCTTCTGCAGAAGAAAGGAATCCGCCACCAGGTCCTCAATGCCAAATACCATGAAAAGGAAGCCGAGATTGTGGCACAGGCTGGACGCCTCAATGCTGTGACCATTGCCACCAACATGGCGGGCCGGGGTACTGATATTATGCTGGGCGGTAATCCGGAATTTATGGCTATTGAAGAGATTCGAAAAATGGAACGGCAGGATGAAGTTTCCGAAGCCATGGAACAAGAAACCGAAAAATTTAAAAAAGAACTGGTCCAGCAATACAAGAAAAAGACTATGGCGGAAAGCCAGGAAGTGGTTCGCTTGGGCGGCCTGCACATCATTGGTACGGAGCGTCATGAAAGCCGGCGAATTGACAACCAGCTGCGAGGGCGTTCCGGTCGGCAGGGAGATCCGGGTTCATCCCGTTTCTATGTTTCCCTGGAAGATGATTTGATGCGGCTGTTTGGCGGAGACAGTATCTCCTCGGTAATGGACAGGCTGGGGATCGAAGAAGATCAACCCATAGAGCACGGCTTGGTCAGCCGAGCCATCGAAAATGCCCAGAAGAAAGTAGAAGCCAGGAACTTTGACGCCCGCAAACATGTCTTAGAATATGACGATGTCATCAATCAGCAGAGAGAGGTTATCTACCAGCAAAGACGGCAGATTCTGGTGGGTGAAAACCTGAAAGAACAAATATTTGCCATGATCCGAGAGTGCATTGAAAGAGCCATGGAGCTCCACGCCAATGAGCAGACCTATGCGGAGGAATGGGATATCCAGGAGCTGGTGGATTACCTGGAAGGGCTGTTCTTCCCGAAAGATATCTTACACCAAAAACAACTTTCTCTTCTCTCTCGGGATGAGCTGTCGCAGGAACTGCTGCGGCAGGCAGAAGATCTGTATGAGCAAAAAGAGGCGGATCTGGGAGCAGACACCATGCGAGAACTGGAACGCGTCGTCATGCTGCGCGTGGTGGATGCAAAGTGGATTGATCATTTGGACGGGATGGATGATCTGAGGGAAGGTATCGGACTGAGGGCTTATGGGCAGAAAGACCCCCTGACAGAATATAAATTTGAAGCGTATGATGCATTCCAGCAAATGATTGAGTCCATTCGGAATGACATTGTCCGGAACATATATCATGCTACGATAGTGCATCAACCAAAAGAAAGACAGGTTGTGGAACATTACGCGGAAGGCTCAGCAAAGGGTTCCGCCGGAACCGTCCGCAAAGGTAAGAAGATCGGCAGGAATGATCCCTGCCCTTGCGGAAGCGGGAAGAAATATAAAAAGTGCTGCGGGAAGGATGGATAAAATGTTTGAAGAGATCAGAAAGAGCTGGGAGGAACTGAAGGATCGTTTTGAGATGCTTCGGGATTCTCTTTGACCTGGGAACACGACGAAGAAAAATCGCTGAGATGGAAGAGAAAACAGCTCAAAGCGGTTTCTGGGATGATCCGGAAAAGGCACAGGAGCTAATTGCGGAATTGAACACCCTCAAATCGTTTGTGCAGCAGGTGGATCAAGTGGAAGCCGGTGTTGAAGATATTGGCATTCTTCTGGAACTGGCGTCGGATGATGAGGATAATTCTTTCATTCCGGAGCTGACTAAGAACCTGAAGAAGATGGAAAAAGAAGTGGATCATTTTGAAGTTACTGTATTGCTGCATGATAAGTACGACGGGAACAACGCCATTTTATCTCTGCACGCTGGAGCCGGCGGGACAGAAGCGCAAGACTGGGTGCAGATGCTATACAGAATGTATACCCGGTGGGCTGAAAACTGGGGATACCGCCTTCAGGTCACCGATTTGCAGCCAGGCGATGAAGCCGGTATAAAGAGTGTGACTATGCTGGTTCAGGGGGACAATGCGTATGGATTTCTAAAAGCGGAAAAGGGGGTTCACCGGCTGGTCCGGATTTCTCCTTTCGACAGTTCCCGGCGCCGTCACACATCATTTGCATCGGTGGATGTATTCCCTGAAATAGAAGAGACAATCGAAGTGGATATTGATCCGGCGGATCTGCGCATTGATACATACCGAGCCAGCGGCGCCGGCGGACAACATGTCAATAAAACAGATTCGGCCATTCGCATAACTCACCTGCCCACCGGTACTGTGGTGGAGTGCCAGAGTGAACGGTCCCAGCACAACAATCGTGAGACGGCTATGAAAGTGCTGCGGGCAAAACTGTTTGAACTGCAGAGGATTGCTCAGGAAAAAGAACTGGCGGATGTGCGGGGTGAATACCAGGATATAGCCTGGGGGAGCCAGATTCGGTCCTATGTATTTCACCCGTACAGTTTGATCAAGGATCATCGAACCAACGTGGAGATTGGAAATGTGAGCAGTGTAATGGATGGGGATATCGATGAATTCATCTACGCCTTCTTACGATGGCAGGTCCGCAGGCAGTAAACAGAGAGAGCGCCTCATTGCTGTTATTGTTTTTATGGGGATAACAGTCTTTATGGTGATGCAGTGGATTGTGCCGGAAATGACGGCCAACCGGATTGCTAACCAGTTCAAGACTCAATGGAAGATGGATGCAGAACCCGAAGTAAGGGTCAGTGCGTTTCCGTTTTTTTCAATCTGGCAGGGTCAGATTGAAAGGATTGAAATACAGGGGGGAAATACCTCCTTTAGCGACATTCAGGTGGATGAGTGGCAATTGGATTTGCATGATGTATCCGTTGACTCGGATCCTGCCAATGATGGAGGGTTTTCGTTTGAGACCGGTACGGGGTATGCGCGGATTACTGAGAATGCACTGCAGCAGTACATTCGGACCCATTCCGGGAATATATCGTCTCCTCGGGTAGTCATTTTTGACGAATACATTTTTTACGGAGGCCAATGGGAAAGCGGGATCATCGACATCTCATTTTCTACCCGCGGGTATCCGTATGTACATGAAAGTGGTGAAATCCGTCTAAATATTGAAAGCATTACCATCGGACCCTTCGATATACCGGGAATGATTCGGGAAATAACTGAAAGTTTCATCATCGAGCTGATCCCGGATAATCGCCCAACGGTATTTGCTGGAATGGCTGTAACGGAGATTATGCTGCAGGAGGGGTTTATCCAGATAGACTTTTCTACGGATTGATTTACCGGGAAAGTTTCAGGAAGGTAGCAGGATTCAACTGCAGTTTTGACGAAGATAGGCGGGAACAAATGGCACAATCAACTGACAAGGAGGAGCAGGGAGATGACGATGCGAAAGGGACGCAACAAATGGATGGTTTGGGCAGCTGTGATTGTCGTTTCATTTTGCCTGGGGTTTTTTATCAGACAACCGGCCGGTGCTTCGACCACTGAACCCGGGTCATCGACTGATCCGATTGCAGCCAAGAGCTATGTGGATCAGATGGCCACTTACACTTTAGTGACAGTGGAGAAAGGGCAAAAACTCATCGCCAATGAGGGGACAGAATTTGTCCTGCGAATGGGTTCAGCGGTTGCTTACAATGTGGCTCCCAATGCGGGGCTGGCCAACCTGACCACCGGGAAAGACATATCGTCTGCAGTGGTTATTCCATTGAACAACCATATCCTGACTCCCCGGTCTGGTCGCGGATTCCGGGCATCCAATACGGTGCTGGTCCTGATCAAGGGTACATACACAATTCAGAGTTAAGTTTTAAGGCCGTTAAGCAGTACTTAACGGCCAGCTTATATACCGCTGTTCAGGAGTGGTGTCCGTTGACTGAAGAAGTTTTAATATTGGGTATGCCGATTCATTCGCTGACAATGGCCGAAGCTGTGCAGTCTGCTTTGGGTTTTCTAAGAGAACCGGGTGCTCATATAATCATGACCCCCAATGCGGAGATATTGTACCGGGCTGCCAGGAATCCTCGGCTGAACCAGTGGCTGAACCAGGCTGATTTGCGCATTGCCGACGGCAGCGGATTGATCTGGGCGGCCCGATTCTACGGGAAGCCTCTCCCCGAAAGAGTAGCCGGCATCGATTTGATGAGCAATCTGTTGAGTGAGGCAGAAAAGCAAGGTATTCGAGTCTTTTTTCTTGGAGCTCGGGAAGAAGTCGTGGCTGCGGCGAAAGAAAATGCGGAGAAGAAGTGGCCAGAACTTCGGATTTGCGGCGTTCACCACGGATTCTTTACCGATGAAACCGAAGAGGATTTGATTCAAACCATCCGTAACTGCAGCCCGGAAATCATTTTTGTGGGTTTGGGTGCTCCGAAACAGGAAGAGTGGATGTGCAAGTACCGGGATATTCTGTCCGTTCCCCTGATGATGGGAGTTGGCGGTAGCTTTGATGTCTTAAGCGGAAGCCTCAAGAGGGCTCCATTATGGATGCAGAGAATCGGTATTGAATGGCTGTACCGTTTGATCAAAGAACCGAAGCGATTTCGTAGAATACTGGCGCTGCCTTTGTTTATCGGGGCTGTGCTGAAAGATAAGTTTGTGAATGGGAGGCAATCGCAGTGATGATCAAAGAATGGGAAAAAACTGCAACCGCTTTGAGGGAAAGCATTGTCCGCATGGTTGCAGAAGCAAAGTCAGGGCATCCAGGTGGATCCCTTTCGGCAGCGGACATTATGACGGTACTGTACTTTGGTGAGATGAATATTGATCCGGGCAATCCCCAGTGGGAAGATCGAGACCGATTTGTCCTGAGCAAAGGGCATGCAGCTCCTGTGCTGTATGCTGCATTGGCTCACCGGGGGTTTTTCCCGGTCTCTGATTTGATGACTCTCCGGAAAATAGGCAGTCATCTCCAGGGGCACCCGGATATGAGAAAGACTCCCGGAGTGGAGGCCTCCACCGGCTCTTTGGGACAAGGACTGTCCATCGCCTGCGGTATGGCTTTGGCCGGTAAGATTGACCAAAAATCGTATCGGGTTTTTGCCATGGTGGGAGATGGGGAAATTGAAGAGGGTCAGATCTGGGAAGCCGCCATGGCAGCCAGTCACTATCAACTGGACAACCTTACAGCCATCCTGGATTTCAACGGCCTCCAGATTGACGGATGTGTCAAAGACATTATGTGTTCCGATCCGATCCGGGCAAAATGGGAGGCATTTGGATGGGCCACCATGGAGATTGACGGACACAATCTGCAGGAAATTGCTGATGCTTTTCGCTGGGCCAAGGGAATTACTGGCCAGCCAGCCATCATAATCGCTCATACCATCAAGGGAAAAGGTGTATCGTTTATGGAAAACGAAGTGGACTGGCACGGAAAAGCTCCGGATCCGGAGCAGCTGAAACAAGCGCTGATCGATCTGGGGGTGAACGACCGATGACCAAGAAGATCGCTACAAGGGATGCATACGGGCAGATTCTGGTGGAATTAGGTGCCGCCGATGAAAGAATAGTGGTCCTGGATGCGGATCTATCTAAATCCACCAAAACAGCGGCATTTGGAAAAGAATTTCCGAAACGGTTCTTCAACATGGGGATCGCAGAACAGAACATGATGGGGACGGCAGCTGGGCTTTCCTTAGGGGGAAAGATTCCCTTTGCCAGTACTTTTGCCATGTTTGCTACCGGGAGAGCATTCGAGCAGATCCGCAATACCATTGCCTATCCTGCTTTGAACGTTAAAATTGCCGCGTCCCATGCCGGCATTACTGTGGGTGAAGACGGAGGTTCCCATCAGTCCATTGAAGATATTTCGCTGATGCGGTCGCTGCCCAACATGACGGTGCTGGTTCCGTCCGATGCCGTTGAGACGAAAGCAGCCGTCCAATACGCAGCTCGAACAGATGGGCCGGTCTACATTCGACTGGGGCGGGCCGGGGTGCCGGTTATCTTTGATGATACATACCGGTTTGACGTTGAACGGGCTGTCTGGATGCGTGAAGGGAAAGATGTTTCTTTCATTACAACGGGGCTGATGACAGCCATGGCGCTGGACGCTGCTGCCGTGTTGGAATCGGAAGGGATTCATGCCACAGTACTCCATATTCATACGATCAAACCCATCGACCGGGAATCCATTGCCAAAGCTGCCCAAGAGACCGAGTGTGTCGTTACAGCGGAAGAACACAGCATCATCGGTGGTTTGGGGAGTGCGGTGGCCGAGGTGCTGACCGAGACATACCCTGCGCCAGTAGTCCGGGTGGGAATTCGGGACCATTTTGGAGAATCCGGAACACCGGATGAACTTTTGAAAAAATACTATCTGACACCAGAGGCATTGGTACAGGCAGCCAGACAGTCGATCGGGAAGAAAAGGGATTGTCAGACAGGATCCGTCTAGAGGGATTATATCCCAGGTTGTCGAATACGATTTGTTCATGAATAAAAATTCAATGGATCATCACGATCCAGGGGTGAGAATTTTGATTCAAATGTGGAATGTATCTAAGAAATACAGCAACGGGACCGTCGCTCTGGATGATGTGACAACCCGGGTCAGAAAAGGTGAATTTGTCTTTGTGGTCGGTGCCAGCGGTGCCGGGAAATCAACATTCATCAAACTGATTTATCGGGAAGAGATACCCACCAGCGGCATGGTGATCATCAACAGCAAAAATGTGAACCGCATGAGAAGCAACGATGTGGCCCTTCTGCGGCGAAATATCGGTGTTGTTTTTCAGGATTTTCGTCTGCTGCCCAATAAAACGGTATACGAAAATGTCGCCTTCGCCATGGAGGTTGTTGAATCCAGCGATCGGGAAATCAGCAAGAGAGTACCGGCCACCCTAGAGGTAGTGGGGCTGGCCCATAAAATGAAAGCGCTGCCGTCTGAACTGTCAGGCGGTGAGCAGCAGCGAGTGGCCATTGCACGGGCAATTGTCAACAACCCCGCTATCGTGGTGGCCGATGAACCCACCGGAAATCTGGATCCGCGCAATTCCTGGGAAATTATCCGTCTTTTTGAGGAGATTAATCATCGAGGAACAACCGTGGTTATTGGTACCCATGCCAAAGATATCGTGGATCACATGCACAAGCGAGTGATTACCATCGAGGACGGCCGGTTGGTCAGCGATCAGGAAAGAGGTGTGTACGGGTATGAAGCTGCGGAGTTTTAGACGTCTCTGGACGGAGACAACCACAAGCCTGCGGCGGAACAGACTCATGAGCATTGCGTCTGTGGGTACCGTCACAGTGGCTCTGCTAATCCTTGGATTCTTCCTTCTTTTTGCCGCCAATGTGGAAAACCTGGTGGATGATTTGGAGTCTCAAGTTGAGATTACGGCCTATTTCAGTGAAGAGGCTACTCAGGAGGAGATTGACGCCGGGATCAGCGCCGTTTCCGGGATCAGCAATATTGAAGGCGTGATCTATGTAAGCAAAGAAGAAGCACTGAATCTCCTGAAAGAACAGTTTGGAGATGAAAGTGAAC
Source organism: Candidatus Sumerlaeota bacterium (assembly GCA_040766585.1). Classification (GTDB taxonomy): domain Bacteria; phylum Bacillota; class SLNR01; order SLNR01; family SLNR01; genus JAXGQE01. Next base: position 39,199 of record JAXGQE010000006.1, on the reverse strand, counting down.
TGTTGGAAGCCGTGGAGGGAATGAACCCTCTGAGAGACAGTGTGCAGATAAAATTGCAAAATCAGGAAAAAATTAATGAAACTGCGCAGGAAATTGAAAAAGTTGCTGGAATATCAGAAGTACAGTATCGGAGCGAAGTGGTGGAACGATTGCTGGGCCTGACAAAAATGATTCGCACTTTCGGTCTGGCCATTGCAACTCTGCTGGTTCTGATGACGGCGTTTATGATTTCCAATACAATTAAGCTGACGGTATTTGCCCGAAGACGGGAAATCGGCATCATGAAGCTGGTGGGAGCCACCGACTGGTTTATTCGCTGGCCGTTTGTTCTGGAAGGAATGCTTCTGGGAATGGGCGGAGCGGCGGTAACCATACTCATTATTTTCTTCGGATATCCGGCATTGGTTCAGAACCTGTCGGTGTCTTTGCCTTTTCTTCCGTTAATCCAGTCGGCTGAATTTATTCAAAGCATCTGCAGCATCATTTTGGGTTCGGGAATCATGATCGGAGCATTGGGAAGCGTGATCTCGATCCGACGATATTTACAGGTATAGATTTTTCTCCAGAATATTGTAGCGAAAGTGGGTGATGGACTTGTCGGCCAAAACAAAGAAGTTATTCGCGCTACTGTTGATAATCATTCTGATGTTTTCTACGATCCAGGTTTTTGCATCGTCTGAGCTGGAAGAAAAACTGGATGAACAAAAACGCATCGAGGAAGAACTGGAGCAAACGAAGAAACAGTTGGAGGAGGTTTCCAAACAGGAAAAATCCGTGACTCAAGAATTGGGAGTGATCGAAACCGAACTCCGACAAGCAGAAATCCAGCTAAGGAAACTGGAGAATCAGCTGTATTTTGTGCGAAGGGAAATTGTGGTTGTTGAAGGCGAGTTAAAGACAGCCGAAGAAACGGTGGCCCTGAGGAACGATCTTTTGGGCAGAAGAATTCGAGCCATTCACGAGAGAGGGACCGTCAGCTACCTGGAAGTACTTTTTAGTTCCACATCCTTTGCTGATTTTGTCAATCGCTTTGAGTTGCTTCAGCAGATCATCCGGGCAGACGCTGAAATTCTGGCTCAGGTCCGCGAACAAAAACAATTAATTGAAGAGAAGAAAGCGGAACTGGTAGAAAAACAGGCGGAACTGACGAAGCTGACTCAGGCTGCAAACAGTGAAAAAAGAACGATTGAAGCGAGAGCTGCCAGCAGGGAACAACTGCTGGGCCAGCTGAAAATGGATAAAGAAACGTATGAGGAAGCGCTGGATGATCTGGAGCGGACCTCCAAGGAACTGGAACGGATTATACGCGATCTGCAGCGCAACAGTTCGGGGGATGCTCCCACCACCAGTTTCATCTGGCCGGTGAGCGGACGAATCACATCTCCGTTCGGAATGCGCTACCATCCGGTCCTGAAAGTGTACAAATTACATACCGGGATTGATATTGCGGCATCATCCGGTACATCCGTGAAAGCGGCTAATGGAGGAACAGTCATTTCCAGCGGCTGGATGGGTGCATACGGCTATGCAGTCATCATCGATCATGGAGGAGGAATTTCCACACTGTATGCCCATCATTCTGCCAATCTGGTTCGTACCGGTGATGATGTAGCCCGTGGGGAAGTCATTGCCAGAGTGGGATCCACCGGACTGAGTACCGGACCTCACCTGCACTTTGAAGTGCGTGTGGGCGGTGTTCCCGAAGATCCCATGAAGTGGCTGCCCTAGAAAAGCGGTTCTGAAGGCCAGGAATCCCCTGGCCTTATTGTTTTTATCAACGAATGGGGTGAGTGGATTGAAGCTGAAGAAATCTTTTATTTTGCTGCTGATTCTGGCCGCGGTGGTATCATCCTATCTGACCTACAACTTTACCATGCTGCGCTATCAGAATATTCTCGGTGTAGAGCGGCATGAATTGTCTGAGCTGGAAGACTTTTTTTATGTGTATGAATATGTAAAAGAACATTTTGTGGAGGACATCTCCAGCGAGAAACTGATGGAAGGGGCCATATCCGGATTGCTGGAAGCCACAGAAGACCCCTATACATCCTATCTGCCGGCATCCCAGTACCAGAGAATCATGGAGGAAACGGATGGATCCTTTGGCGGGGTCGGTATCTACGTCGGGATCCGTGATGACAAAATCGTCATCATTGCACCCATTGAAGGAACGCCCGGGGACAAAGCCGGGCTGATGCGCGGAGACCAGATTACGGCGGTGGATGGGGTTGAAACCGCCGATCTGACATTGGACGAGATTGTGGATCTGATGAGAGGCAAGATCGGAACCGTGGTGGAAGTGACAGTCCTTCGGGAGGGGGAAGAGGAACCCCGTGTGTTTGAGATTCGACGTGCTTTAATTGAAATCGAAACTGTTCAGTTCCAGCTTTTAGAAAACGGGATTGGATACATCGCCATCACCGAATTCAATCGGACTACCGCTGCCGATTTTCAAAATGCTCTGAATGAGCTGACAAAAGAGTCCATGAGGGGACTGGTGCTGGATCTGCGGAACAACCCTGGAGGGGTCCTCTCGGACAGCGTGGAAGTGGCAGAAATGCTCATCCCGCCTGGCCCGGTGGTGCATATTGTGGATCGAAGCGGAAGTCGGGAAACCCGGTATTCAGAAACCCCGGGGATCGGTATTCCCCTGGCTGTTCTGATTAACGACGGAAGCGCCAGTGCTTCTGAAGTCGTATCGGGAGCCATCAAAGACAGCGGGTCCGGCATTCTGATCGGTACAACAACATTTGGCAAAGCCTCCGTACAGGGAATTTTTGGATTGTTCAATGGAGGCGGATTCAAGATAACCACCAATCGATACCTGACCCCAGCCGGGACCCAGATCAACGGCATCGGGATTGCTCCGGATCTGGAGGTATTCGACCTGGGAGACCGGGATCTCGCCGTAGGGGATACCGGGCAGGATGTGAAAAAACTGGCGACTCTCTTATCGGATCTGGGCTATACGGTGGATGACGGGCAGCTATCCTATAATGCAGCGCTGGCGGGGGCTGTGAAAGAATTTCAGGAGGATGTAGGACTGGAGTCGGACGGAGCTGCCACGAGAAAAGTTTTGTATCGAGTTATTTCCGAGTGGGAGAAAGAGTTTCCCGATGGTGCGATGGTGGATCCACAACTGGATAAAGCCGTGGAAACGCTGCTGAAAGACTGAATCAATACCTAGGCGATTTTCCCAGAAAACCGGGCTGTACGCCTGGTTTTTTTAGCTGAAAAAGCGAACAAACATTTGGGTGGGACTGCGAATTATGGTATAATGAATCAGAAAATTGAGTGGGGTGATGGAATGACCCGGTTCAAAGTGGTTTCGGATTACATCCCGAGAGGGGACCAGCCCAAAGCTATTCAGCAGGTGGCGGACGGGATCCTACAGGGGATCCCTCTGCAGACGCTGCTAGGTGTCACCGGATCCGGCAAAACATTTACTATGGCGCATGTCATTGAAAAAGTACAGCGGCCTACATTGGTACTGGCTCACAACAAGACACTGGCTGCGCAGCTGTGCAGTGAGTTTAAGGCATTCTTTCCTGAGAATGCAGTGGAATATTTCGTCAGCTATTACGATTACTATCAGCCGGAAGCCTATATTCCGTCCAGCGATATGTACATCGAAAAGGATGCTTCCATCAACGATGAGATTGACAAGATGAGGCATTCAGCTACCTGTGCACTTTTTGAGCGGCAGGATGTGGTCATTGTGGCCAGTGTGTCCTGCATCTATAGTCTGGGCTCCCCCATTGATTACAAAAACATGGTGCTTTCCTTGCGCAAAGGGATGGTTAGAGACCGGGATGAAATCATCCGCAAACTGGTGGATATCCAGTATGAACGGAATGATTACGATTTTGTCCGGGGCAATTTTCGTGTCCGGGGGGATGTGCTGGAGATTTTTCCGGTATCCAATACGGAAAAAGCCATTCGCGTTGAGCTGTTTGGAGACGAAATTGAACGGCTCACGGAAATTGACGTCCTGAATGGAGAGATTCTGGGTGAACGGGATCATGTTGCGATTTACCCGGCGTCCCACTACATTACGACACCGGAAAAAATGCAGGTAGCGGTTGAGTCCATCAAAGATGAACTGGCCGAACGACTGCAGGTCCTTCGCAAAAACAACAAACTGCTGGAAGCCCAACGGCTGGAGCAGAGAACCCGATACGATATTGAAATGCTGCAGGAGATGGGATACTGTCCAGGGATCGAAAACTATTCCAGACATTTAACCCAGAGGGAACCGGGGGATACTCCCAATACCCTGCTGGACTATTTCCCCGATGATTTTCTTCTGATCATTGATGAATCTCATGTGACGCTGCCCCAGGTTCGGGGAATGTATCACGGGGACCGGTCCAGAAAAGAAGCCCTGGTGGAGTACGGATTCAGACTGCCGTCGGCCTATGATAACCGACCTCTCTTTTTTGAGGAATTTGAACAGCATATGAATCATGTGACCTTTGTCTCTGCAACGCCCGGCCCATATGAACGGGAAAAGAGCCAGCGAATCGTCGAACAGATTATCCGGCCTACCGGGCTGGTGGATCCGGAAGTGGATGTTCGTCCCGTGGCGGGCCAGATCGATGATCTTCTGGCAGAAATCCGTCTGCGGGCCCAGAGGAATGAACGGGTACTGGTAACAACGCTGACCAAAAGAATGGCAGAAGACCTGACGGACTATTTAAAGCAGGCAGGAGTCAAGGTCAATTACCTGCACTCTGAAGTCCATACGCTGGAACGAATGCAGATTATCCGGGAACTGCGTCTGGGTAAATTTGATGTACTGGTGGGAATCAACCTCCTGAGGGAAGGGCTTGATTTACCGGAGGTCTCTTTGGTGGCCATCCTGGATGCGGACAAAGAAGGATTCCTGCGATCGGAAACATCCCTGGTCCAGACCATCGGCCGGGCAGCGCGGCATATTTCCGGAAGAGTAATCATGTATGCCGATACAGTGACCGATTCTATGCAGCGAGCGATTGATGAAACCAACCGACGCAGGGAGCTGCAGATGGAGTTCAATCACATGCATGACATTGAACCTCAGGGGATCCAGAAAAATGTTCGGGATGTTCTGGAGGCGACAAAACATATTGCCGAGACAGCGGCAGACTATCTGCCGGAAAAACCACTGCATACCTTGAAGAAGAAAGAGGTCCAGAAGCTTCTAACATCGCTGCAAAGAGATATGAAAACGGCTGCCCGGTCCCTGGATTTTGAGAAGGCAGCGCAATTGAGAGACATGATCTTTGAACTGGAAGGGCTGCGCAGCGGCCGCTTGAAAGAGGAACCCGAAGAGTCGTAGGAGGCGTAAGAATGGCGAAGGACAAGATTGTTATCCGAGGGGCAAAGCAGCACAATCTCAAAAACATCAATCTGGATATCCCCAGAGACAGCCTGGTGGTGTTCACCGGGCTCAGCGGATCGGGAAAATCATCTCTGGCTTTTGATACAATCTATGCGGAAGGGCAGCGGCGTTATGTGGAATCCCTCTCATCATACGCCCGGCAGTTTCTGGGGCAGATGGACAAACCCGATGTGGAATACATCGAAGGTCTGTCTCCGGCCATTTCCATTGATCAGAAGACAACCAGCCGGAACCCACGATCGACTGTGGGTACGGTGACGGAAATCTATGATTATCTGCGGGTACTTTTTGCCCGCATAGGGAAGCCCCACTGCCCCCAGTGCGGAAAACCGATTCAGCAGCAGACCGTGGAGCAGATGGTGGATCAGCTCATGACTCTGCCGGAAGGAACCCGGATTCAGATCCTGGCCCCGGTGGTTCGAGGGCGCAAGGGAGAGTATCAGAAGATTCTCAGCGATATTCGTAAGAATGGATTTGCCCGAGTGCGCATCGACGGGAATGTCCATGACCTGTCCGAAGAGATAAAACTGGCCAAAACGAAAAAACACACGATCGAAGTGGTGATTGACCGCATTGTCATTCGGGAGGACGCTCAAAAACGAATGGCGGAATCCATTGAGACTGGATTGGGCCTCAGCGATGGGCTGATTATCATCGATGTCATCGATGGGGATGAATGGACCATGAGTCAGAATTTTGCCTGTGTGGACTGCGGCATCAGTTTTGAAGAAGTGGCTCCTCGGATGTTTTCCTTCAACAACCCCTATGGAGCATGTCCTGTCTGCAAAGGGCTGGGGATCAATATGGAAGTGGATCCGGATCTGGTGGTTCCCAACAGAGGTTTGTCCATCGATGAAGGGGCTTTTGCTCCCTGGTCCCGGGGCAGCAGCACCTATTATCCCCAGCTGCTGGAGGCGGCAGCCAAACATTTCGGGATTGATACAACGATTCCGGTGGAGAATCTGACCGAGGACCAGTGGCAGATTTTGCTGTACGGATCCAAAGGGGAAAAAATCCGCTTTCAGTATCGGAATCCATTCGGGCGGGTGCGGGTCTACCAGACAGCCTACGAAGGGATCGTTCCAAACCTGGAAAGAAGGCATCGGGAGGCCTCGTCTGATGCGGCCCGGGAAGATATTGAAAGCTACATGAGCACCCATGCTTGCCAGGCCTGCGGTGGGAAGAGGTTAAAAAAGGAGAGTCTTTCCGTTACCATCGGCGATTTATCCATTGCGGATGTAGCCGACTTGTCGGTGGGAACGGCGTATGATTATTTTGGTGAAATTAGTCTCAGCGACCGGGATTATCTGATTGCCCGGCTGCTATTGAAAGAAATACAGGAGCGGCTGCAGTTTTTGATCAAGGTGGGACTGGACTATCTGACACTGAGCCGAGCGGCCGGGTCTTTATCCGGCGGTGAGTCTCAGCGGATTCGTCTAGCCACTCAGATTGGTTCCGGGCTGATGGGTGTCCTGTACATTCTGGACGAACCTAGTATCGGGCTGCACCAGCGGGACAATCTGCGGCTCATCGAAGCTTTGAAGAGGTTGAAAGACCTGGGCAACACCCTGATTGTGGTGGAGCATGATGAAGAAACCATTCGTGCCGCCGACTACATCGTGGATATCGGCCCGGGTGCAGGCGTTCACGGGGGAGAAATTGTAGCCGCAGGAACCATGGATCAAATCCTGGCGGAAGAGAATTCCATTACCGGTCAGTATCTGGCCGGGAAGATATCCATACCTATACCGGACCGGCGGAGAATCCCCAATGGCAGCAGAATCCGAATAATCGGGGCTGCCGAAAACAACCTGAAAGACATTCAGGTGGATATTCCTCTGGGCGTGTTTGTGTGTGTTACCGGAGTATCCGGATCCGGGAAGAGCACACTGATCAACGAAATCCTCTATAAGCACCTGTCATCCCAGCTGCATCGGGGCAAAAGCAAACCGGGAGAACATCTGGAGATAACGGGAACTGAATACCTGGATAAAGTCATCAACATTGATCAGTCTCCCATTGGGCGAACACCGCGCTCCAATCCGGCCACCTATACCGGCGTTTTTGACAGCATACGGCAGGTATTTTCCCAGACCACAGAGTCCAAAGCCCGGGGATACAAGCCGGGGCGATTCAGCTTCAATGTCAAAGGTGGGCGGTGTGAAGCCTGCAAAGGCGACGGGATCATCAAGATTGAGATGCATTTTTTGCCGGATGTCTATGTACCGTGCGAGGTATGCAAAGGAAAACGATACAACCGGGAGACCTTGAATGTCCATTTCAAGGGAAAAACCATTGCCGATGTGCTGGATATGATCGTGGATGAAGCTCTGGAATTCTTTGAAAACATCCCCCGCATCAAACGAAAGCTGCAGACTCTGCAGGATGTGGGGCTGGGGTACATTCGTCTGGGGCAGCCAGCTACCACACTATCCGGCGGTGAGGCCCAGAGGGTAAAGCTGGCCACGGAACTGAGCCGCCGCAGCAATGGAAAAACATTGTATTTGCTGGATGAACCCACCACCGGTCTGCATATGGCCGACATCCATAAACTGCTGGAGGTCTTGAACCGGCTGACGGAGGCGGGGGATACGGTGCTGGTCATTGAGCACAATCTGGATGTGATCAAAACCGCCGATTATATCATCGATCTGGGGCCGGAAGGCGGAGATCGGGGTGGGCAGGTGGTGGCTGTGGGTACACCGGAAGAGGTGGCTGACGCTGAAGGATCATACACCGGACAGTTTTTAAAACGGGTTTTGAGTCCCCGGTAAGCAAGGAGTGGAATCGATGGACTGGGATCAGCTTCTGGAAACCATGCCAGACAAACCGGGTGTGTACCTGATGAAAAGCAAACAGGGGGAAATTATCTATGTCGGGAAGGCCCTTTCGCTGAAAAAAAGGGTCCGTTCCTATGCCCAGCCCGGGAAAAACGCATCCCCCAAAACCCACATTCTGGTCAGCCATATCCATTCGGTGGACTACATTGTCACGGATACAGAAATTGAAGCGCTGATTCTGGAAAGCAATCTGATCAAAAAACACAAACCCCGCTACAATATCAATTTGAAAGATGATAAACATTTTCCATACATCCAGGTTACCTGGACAGATTCCTACCCCCGCATTGTCAAAGCCAGAAAGATGAAAGATGACGGGGATCGATATTTTGGGCCGTTTACAGATGCCGGTGCCGTAGCTGAAACCCTGGATCTGATTCGCAGCGTTTTCCGGTTGAGGGACTGCCGCATCGATTTGTTGAAAGATCCCCCCTCCCGGCCCTGCCTGAATTACCATATTAAACGATGCCCGGCGCCCTGCCAGGGGTACATTTCTCAAGAAGAGTACAATCAGACCGTGTCCGATGCCGTGCAGTTCCTGGAGGGGAAACAGGAAGACCTGATTAAGTCCCTGAAACAGGAGATGAAGCAGGCGTCGGACCAGATGGCGTATGAAAAGGCCGCCCGGTTGAGGGATCGGATCCAGGCTGTGGAAAAAATCACAGCGCGGCAGAAAATATCGGCTTCTCTGACCGAAGACCGGGATATTGTCGCTCTGTCCAAGGAGGAGGCCCGGGCCTGTATTCAGATTTTTTATATGCGGGAAGGAAAGCTTTTGGGCCGGGATCAGTACCGGCTGGATGATACAGAAGGTATGGCGGCGGCTGAAATCCTCAGTTCATTCCTGAAGCAATACTACAACACGGTTCTGCAGGTTCCCAAGGAAATCATCGTCCCGGAAGAACCGGATGATCTGGAACTGGTCCAGCAGTGGCTGAGTCAGAAGCGGGGCAGCAAGGTGAAAATCACCGTACCCCGCCGGGGCAAGAAAAAAGAACTGCTGCAGATGGCCGAAAAGAATACCCATCTGGCCTTGGAAGAATGGGCGCAGAGGGATCTTCGTTCCCACGATATGACCTGGGGTGCTTTGGAAGCCCTGAAAGCTCACTTGAATCTGGAGACGGTGCCTACCCGGATAGAATGCTACGACATCTCCAACATTCAGGGGCATGAGTCGGTGGGATCCATGGTGGTATTCATCGACGGGAAGCCCATGAAAAAAGCCTATCGGCGTTTTCAAATCCGAACCGTAAACGGGCCGGATGACTTTGCGATGATGAAAGAAGTACTGACCCGCCGTCTGAAAAAACTGACAGGACCCCGTATCCAGGAGGATGATGGCGAACATGCTTTTGATGAAAAACCCCAGCTCATCGTTGTGGATGGAGGAAAAGGGCAGGTCAGTGCAGCCTATGAAGCTCTGAAAGAAAGCGGCTTTGCGGATATCCCTCTGATCGGACTGGCCAAGGAGAGGGAGGAAATATTTCCGGTCCATCACACAGAACCGCTGGTGCTTCCCCGCTCAGACCAGGGGCTGCGACTGCTGCAGCGGATCCGGGATGAAGCTCACCGGTTTGCTGTCAGTTACCACCGTAACCTGAGGACCCGGAAAATGGTGAATTCGGTGCTGGACGGCATCCCGGGCATCGGGAAACAGAGAAAAACCATGCTGCTGAAGGAGTTTGGATCGCTACAGGGCATACGAAATGCGGATCCGGACGCGATTGGGAATCTGTTGGGGATCAGCAGGGCCCGGGTGGACAACTTTCTGGGTGCTCTGGAAAAGGAAATGCAGGATGATTCTGGTGGCAGCAGTGAAGCAGATTCATAAACGAAGAAACCCGCTATTGACAATTGATAATAGTTCTCATATAGTGAGGGTACATCCAAATCAAGAGACGGAGGGATCGGCATGGACAGGAAAAGAAGTCCCGAAACAGAAATTCTGACCCGCGGCAGCCGGCTGAAAGGGAGAAGGGATACGCCGGAAGTACCGCCGATTTTTATGTCCACCGCTTTCAATGTGGACGATCTGGAAGATTTAATGTCGGTCTATCAGGAAAAGGGATACGCCTATATCCGTACTCGGAACCCCAATCGCAATGCACTGGCAGAACTCATAACGTATCTGGAAAACGGTGAGGATTCCCTCATTTTCAGTGCCGGGATGGCGGCCATTTCCACCACCATTTTTTCTCATGTGGAACAGGGTGACCACATCCTATCCAGTCATGCCTTATACGGGGAGACCTTCGAACTGTTTAACCTGATTATGCCCAGGTACGGCGTAGAAGTCACCTATGCCAATTTCAATGATCTGGATGAAGTAGAGAAAAAAATCCAGCCCAACACAAAAATCCTCTACACGGAGACGGTATCCAACCCGATGATTGTGGTGGTGGATCTGGAAGCCATCGCTGACATCGCAGACCGGGCCGGCGCCCTGATGGTGGTGGACAATACTTTCACAACCCCCTTGGTGGTGCGTCCCTTGGAATGGGGTGCTCATGTTTCCATCAACAGTCTGACGAAATTCATCAATGGCCACAGCGATGTGGCGGCTGGTTCCATAACGGCATCCAGCCCGGATATCATCAAGAAGATCTATGAGATGCAGCTTCTTTTGGGTTCTCCCCTGGATCCATTTTCATCCTGGCTGATTATGCGGGGAGCTCGAACCATGGACCTGCGCATGAAAAAACAGCTGGAGAATGCCGATAAACTGGCCCAGGCTCTGGAACGAAATCCGTATGTTCGGAAAGTCAACCACCCCAGCCTGGCATCCCACCCCCAGCATGCCATTGCCCAAAGGCTTTTTAACGGCTACGGGGCCATGATGAGTTTTCTGATGCCGGACAATCGAGACAAAATCAATGAATTCATGCACAAGCTGGAAATCGTGCATTATGCCATGACGCTGGGAGGATTCCGTACCACTCTTTCCCATCCGGTTTCATCGTCCCACGCAGCTTTATCCCCGGAGGAACGGGAGAGCATGGGAATCACCACGGGACTGATGCGGGTATCGGTGGGAGCCGAAAACGCTGATGAACTGATAGCTGACTTCGAGAATGCCCTGCAGGTTTTTGCCTGATGGCTGCTTGACAGATCCTGCAGGATCTGATACATTGAGTTAAATATATGTTTATGAAAAGCTGTGAAGAGAATCAGTAAGCGGATCGTACCTGCCAGGGAGCAAATGCTGTAAACTGTGAGCATTTGTCAGTCTACTCCGCTGAACCCGTCTCGGAGCTGTACGCTGAATACCCCAGTAAGCTGTACCGCAGGTCTGCGTTACGGACATGAAAGAGGACAGTCATCTGTCAATTTGGGTGGTACCGCGGAAAAAGCTTCCGTCCCTTTGGGACGGAGGCTCATTTTTTTTAAGCGAGGTGACGAGAAATGTCCAACAGCATCGGATTTGTAGGAGCCGGAAGAATGGCTGAAGCGCTGATTAAGGGAATGCTGAAGTCTGGAGTCGTGACTCGGCGGGAGATTCTCATCAGTGATGCCATATCGGAAAGAATGGAGTTTCTGACCACAGAGTACGGGGTTCAATCAGCTCGGGACAACATGGATGTCGCTGCCCGTTCCAGAACTCTGTTTCTCACGGTCAAACCGCAGAATATTCAGAGCGTCCTAAGCGAAATCGGCACATCCATCAGTGCCGATACACTGGTGGTGTCCATAGCTGCCGGTATTACGACTCAATACATTGAATCGTTCCTGGACAAAAGGGTGCGCGTAATTCGGCTGATGCCCAACACGCCTTGTCTGGTGGGAGAAGGAATAACCGGACTAAGTCTGGGGATCAACAGTACAGAGGCGGAAGTGGAAGAAGTTAAAATGCTGACCGGTGGAATGAGCAAGATTCTGTGGGTGGATGAAAAGATGATGGACGGCATTACCGGTTTCAGCGGCAGCGGACCGGCTTATGTGTACCTTCTGATTGAAGCATTTGCCGATGGGGGCGTCATGGCCGGCTTTTCCCGGGAGGCCGCCATGCTTTTAGCCGCACAGACTTTTCTGGGTGCAGCAAAAATGGTACTGGAGACGGATGAGCATCCGGGAAGACTGAGGGATATGGTCACATCTCCCGGCGGCACGGCCATTGAGGGGATTTACGAACTGGAGAAAGCCGGTGTGCGGGCTGCTCTCATGACAGCAGTTCGGGAAGCCACCCGACGGTCCAGAGAACTGGGCATGAATCAGCCGGAGAGGGCAAATGTTCGCTCTTTGAACGAGTAAGCCGGCAGGATTTTGCTGATCCGTTCGGAAATATATTCGTATGATTGGTCGGGAGGCACTGAATGAGAAAATTTGATCTGGTGGCTGTCGATATTGACGGCACCCTTTTAAACAGCCAGCACCGGTTGACCGAAAACACCAAACGTGTGGTTCAGCTTGCCGTGGAAAAAGGCATTGTGCTGACTCTATCCACAGGGAGAATGTATCAGTCTGCCTGCGCCATTGCGGCGGAGATGGGACTGGATGTGCCGCTGATCACCTACAACGGGGCGCTGGTGAAAAATTCTATAAGTAAAGATGTGTTTTTCCAGAAGAAGATCAGCATGGATATCAGTATCCAGACCATGGATCGGATCGAAAGGGCAGGAATTCATTATCAGGTGTATACGGAAGACGCTTTGTATGTGCCGAAAATGACCGAGAAAAGCCGGGTTTATGCAGCTCGTACCGGGGTCTCCATTCATCCTTTGACGGAACTGAATCTGGATCAGTGCAGCGGTTTTTACAAATTCCTGGTCATGGGGGATACCCGGGAGCTGGATGATCTGATGATCTCAATGGAAGCAGCCCTGGGGGGTCAGGTGAGATCCTTCAAATCGCATCCCTTGTATCTGGAGATTGTGCACGCGGAAGTGTCCAAAGGGAATGCCCTGCGTCAGCTGGCGTCTTCGCTGAATATCGGCCATTCCCGCATCATGGCCATCGGGGATCAGTACAATGATCTGGATATGATTACGTTTGCCGGCCTGGGCGTAGCCATGGGCAATGCTCCGGACGATGTAAAAAGTTTTGCTGGTTATGTTACGGGTACCAACGACGAAGAAGGTGCTGCGGCAGCCATTCAGCACTGGGCTTTGTCCTAAGATAAAAAACAAGATGTCTGGAGGAGATCGGAATGGATTGGAAGGAAGTACAGACGAAAGCGCGAGAGAGAATGCCGAATCACTGTCGGGTGTGCCCCGTATGCGACGGCAAGGCCTGTGCCGGACAAATACCCGGTGTCGGCGGAACCGGAACGGGTTCGTCATTTTTTGAAAACATGGAAGGACTGGCGGCCTATAAACTGAATCTGAGAACGATTCACGATGCCAAAGATCCGGATACTTCATTTAATTTCTTCGGAAAGGCGTTGAAAACACCGATTCTGGCAGCTCCCATTACCGGAGCTAAAATCAATATGGGAGGTGCCCTGACGGAAGAGGAGTACATTACAGCGGTGATCCAGGGCAGCCGGGCAGCCGGTTCAGTGGGCATGAGCGGTGATACCGGGGATCCTTCCATCTATCACGCTGGATTGGCAGCTGTTCAACAAGCAGACGGCTGGGGTGTTCCGTTTATCAAACCCCGGGAACAGGATGAAGTCATGGCCCGAATCAAGCTGGCTGAAGAAGCCGGGGCGTTTGCTGTCGGGGTGGATGTGGATGGAGCCGGCCTGGTGATCATGAAGATGCTGGGGCAGCCGGTGGGTCCGAAAACCGAGAAAGAACTCACCGAACTGGTGGCCTCCACCAAGCTTCCCTTTATTGTAAAAGGAATCATGACTCCGGAAGAGGCGCTGATGGCTGTCAACGCAGGGGCAAAGGCCATCGTTGTATCCAATCATGGTGGACGGGTCCTGGACCATACCCCGGGTGCCGCGGATGTACTGCCTGAGATTGCGGATGCAGTGAAAGGAAAAATCATGGTGATTGCCGACGGTGGAGTTCGCAGCGGAACCGATGCCTTGAAGTATCTGGCTCTGGGTGCCGACTGTGTTCTGGTGGGACGCCCTGTAATGGTGGGTGCTGTGGGCGGTTACGAAGAAGGAGTTAAAATCATTATCGAAAAGATGACAGCCGAACTGAAACAGGCAATGATTCTGACCGGTTGTGCCGATCTGAGCGCCATCAGTGACAGCATCATCTATTAACCTGAAGGAAAACTATGCACTGGCTGGATTGGTCTGGATGGATCCCTGCCAGATGGCACCGGAGGATGGATACTCTGGCGGCTGGATATACAATTCAAATCGAATCGTTCCCTTATCATTGAATCGGATATTGTTCCGGTTTCTGAAAAAGCACCGAATCCTTGCGGAACGAGAACCATTTCATGTCATGATAAAGGAAGCGCGATGCGCTTCCTTTCTTGAAATCCCGGCTTGGTTTATCAGTTGCGGGAGGGATATAGTTGGCTGGAGGGGATTCTATGAAAATATTGATTGCGCCGGACTCGTTTAAAGGGAGTCTGACGGCTGCCCAGGCTGCGGCGGCGATTCAGGAAGGCATCCGAAAGAGCATGCCGGAAGCAGAACTGATCCTGCTGCCAATGGCAGACGGTGGAGAGGGGACCGTAGAAGTACTGGTGAACAGCCAGGGAGGTACCATGTATTCATCGGTTGTCCAAGGACCCTTGGGGGAACCGGTGACAGCCCAGTATGGGATTCTTGCCGACGGAACCACCGGGGTTCTGGAAATGGCTTCAGCTTCCGGGTTGAATCGGATTCCCTCCAACAAGCGAAACCCCTTGGCGGCCAGTACATACGGTACCGGGGAAATCATGAAAAATATTCTGGACCGCGGCTGCCGCACAATGATTATTGGCATCGGCGGTAGTGCCACCAACGATGGAGGCATGGGCATGGCTGCCGCTTTGGGCATTCGTTTTTCTGATAAACAGGGAAATGAAGTCCCTCCGGGAGGAGGCAATCTGCATCGGATTGACAGCATCTGCCTGACCCACAAAGATCCACGGCTGGATGAAGCAGAGATTCTGGTGGCGTGCGATGTGAACAATCCTTTGCTGGGGCCCCAGGGCGCATCCCATATCTACGGCCCCCAAAAAGGAGCAACCCCGGCTATGGTCCAGGAGTTGGAGCAGAATATGGTCCACTTCAATGAGCAGTTGATTCGCCATCTGGGCCTGGATATGGCCAACCGGCCGGGAGCTGGGGCAGCCGGAGGCTTGGGTGCGGGTTTGATGGCCTTTGCAGGAGGACGAATTGTCTCCGGTGTGGAATTAATCATGGATACGGTGCATATGGATCAGCTGCTGGATGAATGCCAGCTGGTTTGCACCGGAGAAGGTCGCTTGGATATGCAGACACTCAGCGGAAAAGTTATTGCGGGGATAGCCCGGCGAGCCAGCGCGAAGAAAAAGACAGTCATTGTCTTTTGCGGCGAGTGGACGGGCGAAGAATTTCCTGCAGACGAATTCCCCATCATTCCTTTCAGCATTGCTTCCGGACCGGGATCGCTGGAGCATATGATGGATGATGCCTACCGACTGCTGTCCAAGACTTCCCAACATGTATTTCAGTTGATTCATCGAATAGAGAGGGGCTGGTCGAATGTCTAAACCAATCGTGTATGTGACGAGACTGATTCCCAAAGAAGGACTGCGCATGCTGGCGGATGTGGCCGAAGTCCGAGTGTGGGAAGGCAGTTCTCCGGTGCCCCGGGAAGTGCTAGAAAAAGAGATTCGCAGTGCTGCCGGTCTGATTTCATTGATTACCGATACGGTGGATGCTTCATTGATGGATCTGGCTCCGGATTTAAAGGTGGTGGCCAATTACGCTGTGGGGTTTGACAACATTCAGGTGGAAGAAGCAACCAAGCGGGGGATCTTTGTGACCAATACACCGGATGTTTTGACCCACGCCACGGCTGATCTGGCGATGGGGCTGATGATCGCCGCCGCCCGGCGCATACCGGAAGGGGAACGATTCCTGCGCAATGGAATGTGGAAATCCTGGACGCCTACCCTTCTGGTGGGCAAAGACGTCTACGGGGCATCCCTGGGCATCATCGGATTTGGCCGGATTGGCCAGGCTGTGGCTCAACGGGCCAAAGGATTCCAAATGAAAATATATTATTACGATGAACAACGGAATTATCCGATGGAAAGCGATCTGGGGGTCAAATACATGCCTCTGAACGAGCTGCTGGCATTATCGGATTTCGTCAGCTTGCATGTTCCCTTGAACGAAAACACCCGGCACCTGATCGACAAAGAGAAACTGGTCAGAATGAAAAACGATGCGGTACTGATCAATACGGCCCGGGGTGGGGTTGTGGATGAAGAAGCCTTGATTGAAGCTCTCTCCCAGGGAATCATCGGAGGGGCCGGCCTGGATGTGTTTGCTGAAGAACCCATGCCGAGGAATTCAAAGCTTCTGCAGCTGGCCAATGTGGTTATGGTGCCTCATATCGGCAGCGCCAGCTGGAGTGCCCGCCGTCAGATGGCCGAAGTGGCCGCGCGCAATGTCACGGCTGTACTGGATGGGAAAACACCGCCGGATGCCATTAATGCTGTCTGGTTTTAATTGAAGGAGGTATATCATGGATCCTGTGAAACTGCAAAGCAGACTGACTCATTTTCTCATTATCACCGGGATGTCAGGAGCCGGAAAGACCCAGGTGATTCGGGCTCTGGAGGATGTGGGGTTTTTCTGCATTGACAATTTTCCCCCCGCCTTGATTGACAAATTTGCTGAGCTGGTCACTGACTCCCAAGGGCAAATTCGCCGGGTCGCTCTGGTTATGGATATACGGGGAGGACTCTTTTTCAACGACCTTTTTGCGGCTTTGGAAAAGCTGGAGGGTTCCGGGTATGCCTACCGTATCCTCTTTCTGGAGGCCTCGGACGAAGTACTGGTCCGGCGGTTCAAAGAGACCCGCAGGCGTCATCCTCTGTCTGCCCGCAGCGGAGTTTTGGAGGCCATTGGATTGGAACGAAAGAAGCTGGAGGAGATTCGCGGCAGAGCAAACTGGATCGTGGATACATCCAATCTGACCCCCCGACAGCTGCGGCAGGAAGTCACCGATATCTTTTCGGAAGAAGAGGACATGGACCGCCTGGTGGTACACATTGTTTCCTTTGGATTTAAGCGGGGCGTTCCACTGGACGCAGATCTTCTCTTCGATGTGCGTTTTTTACCCAATCCCCACTACATGGACAGCCTGCGCAATCTGGACGGTACATCAATGGAAGTCAATGAATATGTGTTTAAATGGAGCATCACCCAGACTTTCATGAAAAAACTCCATGATTTTGTGAGTTTTCTGCTGCCTCACTATCGCACCGAGGGAAAAAGCCAGCTAACCATCGGTCTCGGCTGTACAGGTGGGCGGCATCGGTCAGTGGCACTGGCTGAGCACCTGGGCGAACTACTGAGAAATGACGGGTACAAGGTGCTGGTGGAACATCGGGATAAGGCCAAAACGGAAAGCGGAGAGGATAACTAGATGAGAAGGATATGGATACTGCTGTATCCTGGGATTGGTGTAAAACGGTGGCTTGTGATGTTTGTGGCCGGGATCCTTTTGATTGGAATCGGGATTGCCATCGGGTTTGATGCCAAATTTCTGGGGCAGCTGGAAGATACACTGATTTCCTTCATATATAATTTGACAGGGCAGTTTGCCGGGCCCTATCTCAGCGGCATTGTCTTGATTGCTGTGGGGATTGTCATTGCTGCCTGGGCTATACATAAACTGGTTCAGTCCATCATGAATACACTGATGCCCCATGCGTCCGGGCGTCTGGTGGAATCGATGTACTACAAACGATATTTGGAAAAGGGGCCTCGGATTGTGGTGCTGGGCGGTGGAACCGGTCTCAGTACGCTGCTTCGGGGTGTAAAACAGTACACCGGGAATATTACAGCCATTGTGACGGTGGCGGATGACGGAGGAAGTTCCGGTCGGCTTCGGGATGAGCTGGGGATTCTGCCTCCGGGGGATTTCCGCAATTGTCTGGTGGCTTTGGCGGATACCGAGCCATTGATGGAAAAACTGTTTCAGTATCGCTTCCAGAGAGGGGACGGGCTTACTGGACACAGTTTCGGCAATCTTTTCATTGCCGCCATGACAGAAATTACCGGGGATTTTGAAGCGGCTGTCCGGGAAAGCAGCGGTGTGCTGGCGATTGTGGGTCATGTGCTGCCGCCGACACTGGAAAATGTCAAGCTCCATGCTGAATATGAAGATGGTTCCATCGTCGAAGGAGAATCCAATATTCCACTGGCAGGAAAGCCGGTGAAGCGTGTTTTCCTGAAACCGGACGGGGTGACTGCTACTCCTCAGGTGCTGGAAGCAATTCGGCAGGCCGATATGATTATTCTGGGGCCGGGCAGTCTGTACACCAGTGTCATCCCCATTCTGCTGGTGGGAAACATAGTGGATGCGCTGAGACAATCAGAAGCCCGGAAAGTGTATGCCTGCAATTTGATGACCCAGCCGGGGGAAACCGATCACTACAATGCAGAAAAACATCTGAAAGCCCTGTTCGACCACAGTTTCCCGGGATTGGTGGAATTCATTGTGGTCAACAGCGAGTCTGTTCCGGATCCCCTGGCCGAAAAGTACCGGGAAGAAAACTCCTATCCGATCACCTACAATCGGGCAGCTTTGGAGTGCATGGGAGTCCAGGTCATTGAAGCTCCTCTGGTTTCGAAAATCGATCTGGCCCGGCATGATCCCGAGCGGCTGGGGCATCTGATGTATACGCTGGCCATGACCCATAAGCTGAGCCGGGGGAACCCGCTGATTGCGTTTATGGCTCGTGTGGCTCCGGGATTTCTTTCCCAGTATTATCATACCGGAAAGTAGCGCTGGGAGGTGGCACCATGTCGTTTTCACAGAATGTAAAAAATGAACTGGCTCGAATCACGACCTACAAAGCATGCTGTCAGCGGGCTGAACTGGCTGCGCTGATTCGTGCTATCGGCGTTTTGCATATCACCAACAAAGGGGCATCGCTTTCTCTGACCACAGAAAATTCCGCTGCAGCCCGCAAGATTTTCCAGATGATGAAGCAGATCTTTGATCTGACTCCGGAAATCATTGTCCGAAGGCAGTCGCTTCTAAGGAAAAACAATGTCTATGAAGTCCGTATCCATGAACCGGACCAGGTGAAGAGCGTATTGATGGAGCTGCATCTGACGGATGTGCTGTACGGTGGACAGAGTGATATTCCGGGGGAATATCTGAAAACAGACTGCTGTCGGCGGGCGTATCTGCGCGGTGCGTTCTTAGGAGCCGGATCCCTGGTCAATCCGGAGAAGACTTATCACCTGGAGATCAATACCGAAAATGAGGACTACTGTCGTCAGCTGTCGTTGCTCATCGAAGAGATGGGGTTAAAGTCGGGGGTTCACGTCCGCAAAAGCGGATGTGTGGTGTATGTGAAAGATGCAGAAACGATTGTGACCCTGCTGAATATGATGGGGGCTCATACGGCTTTGCTGGGTATGGAAAGTATCCGGGTCATGAAGGGCGTTCGCAACGATGTGAATCGCAGGGTGAACTGCGAGACGGCTAACCTGGGAAAAACAGTGGCAGCGGCGGTGGAGCAGAAGGATTTTATCGAGTATATCGATCATGTTCACGGTATCGATTCCCTGCCAAAGAATTTAGAAAAGATTGCACGGCTCAGGCTTGAATATCCAGAAGCCAGTTTGAAAGAACTGGGTCTGATGCTGGATCCACCTTTAAGCAAATCTGGTGTTCGTCACCGAATGGATCGGATCCGGGATATTGCCTTGGACGTGATGGCTGAAAGAGGAGAGTGGCCTAGAGACGATGAAGAAATCCATGAATAAAAATGATATCCAGATAGAGATCCGCATCTACGCACCGTTTATTAGCGGAAGCAAAGAGAAGAAAATGCTGATGGTGCTGGAATACGGGGCTCCCGTGAAGTCTGCGGTAGCCCGTATGCTGCAGAGGCATAATTTTCTGGGGGAAATGATACCGAATCCGGACAATCGGGATGAGTTTGCTCGGGAAGTCCTGCTTTTGGTGGGAGAGAAAATTGTCGGCCTGGATGACCGACTGGCAGACAAGGATATCCTGCATGTACTGCCGGCCATAGTCAGCGGGTAATTCCAGAACACAGACGGGCATAGGGGGCATGATCATGGAAGTGGTTGCACTGGTGGGTGCCAGCGGTACGGGAAAAAGTCACCGGGCTCAGGTTGTGGCCAGTGACATGGATATTGAATACATTATCGATGATGGACTGCTGATCAAAGGGAGCAAAGTGATTGCCGGGTATTCCGCCAAACGGGAATCCACCAAGATCGGAGCGGTTCGGCGCGCCCTTTTTATGAGTGCCGAACATGCGGAACTGGTGGCTCAGAGGATTCGCGAGGAGGATCCGTCAAGAATATTAATCTTGGGTACATCCGACGGTATGGTGCGGAAGATTGCCGAAGTACTGGGACTGCCGGAGCCGGAAAGAATTGTTCAGATTACCGAGGTGGCCTCATCGCTGGAAATCAATCAGGCTCGGAGAATTCGTCTGCAGCGCGGGACCCATGTGATTCCGGCTCCCACATTTGAAGTGAAGAAAGGGTTTTCCGGGTATTTGCTGAATCCTCTTCAGGTATTTATTAAGAAGAAATCTGGAAGCGGCGATCCGGAGGTCATCGAAAAATCAGTGGTGCGCCCCACATACAGCTCCCTGGGCCGGTTTTTCATTGCGGACAATGTCATCACTGCCATTGCCGGGAAAGCATGCGAAAGCTCCGAAGGCATCGTAAAGGTCAGCAAAATAAGCATTGATTCACGGCCGGAAGGGGTGGCCATCTCCATGGATGTGGCGCTGCGCTATGGGATCCACATCCAGGATGTTCTTTTAATGGCTCAGCGGTATGTGAAGGAAATGGTAGAGTATACAACGGCACTGAATGTTTTGTCGGTACACATTGCAGCACGGAGAGTCGTGCTGGATTAGGAGGCATGAGATGGCACAGAAAATTATGGTTGTGGATGATGAGCCGGCTATCGTGGAACTGATTGAGTACAATGTGAAACGAGCGGGGTTCGATGTGGTGACAGCTGCGGACGGGACTTCGGCCTGCAGTCTGGCCCTCACTGAAAAACCAGATTTGATTGTGCTGGATATCATGCTGCCCGGCATGGATGGCTTTGAAGTCTGCCGACGGCTGGTGTCCGATGCAGAGACTGCGAAAATCCCCATTCTTTTTCTGACCGCCCGTCGGGAAGAGATCGACCGGGTGGTGGGACTGGAAATGGGCGGAGATGATTATGTCACCAAGCCATTCAGCCCGCGGGAGCTGATTGCCCGAATCAAAGCCATACTGCGAAGAACACAGCGCAGCGGAGAAAGCTCGGAAGATGGGTCCATCCGCAAGGGGAACCTTCATATCGATGCTCAGAGGCATGAGGTTTCTGTGGCCGGTCAAAGGGTGGATCTGACTTCCAAAGAGTTCGATCTCCTCTACTATATGGCCATCCATGCAGGAAAGGTGTTCAGCCGGGAAGCTCTTTTGGAGAAAGTATGGGATTACAACTACTTTGGGGATGCTCGAACGGTGGATGTCCACATCCGCCATATCCGGGAGAAAATTGAAGCGGAACCTTCCGACCCCCAATATATTGTGACAGTACGGGGCGTCGGATACAAGTTTAGGGAGAGTTGATGATGAACGCACAGAGCCTGAGATCCAAAGCGGGATGGCGGATGGCCCTGTCCCTGGCGGCATGCACCGTAATCACCGGGCTGCTGGCAGGATGGCTGGGCAGCTGGTATCTGAATGATGTTTTCTCTCAACAATACTTGGATGACCTTATGGGAACAACCCGGGTTTTGCAGCAGACTCTGGAGGGCCAGGATGAGACCCCTTTTTTGGATACCGCCCGTATTCTGCAGAATCAGGCAGGGAGTTCCCTTTTGATTTACGATGAACAGAACCGTCTTCTTCTGGGGGAAGATGATGGGGCCGCTGCACTGTTTCTAACCCAGGTTTCTACTGTGCCTCAATTTTTCGGGCGGGCTGAAACCGACTCTGGATCGATGCCGGCCATCACCGGCATCCGCTTGGATGACCCCGATGGGGGCTCATACCGGATTTTCCTGATCAGCCAGACCCAGGTTTTTGATCATTTGCAGAATCAATGGGCAATATCCGCCGGCCTGATTGCGGCTGCGGTGGGAATTTTGGCTTGGTTTCTGTACAATCGATCCTACGACAGCCTGTTTCAGGGTGTTTCGGAGGCAGCGGATTCGATGTACGATATGGCCCATGGACAGGGATCAGAGATACTTTTTGGCGATTCACCGGACGAACTGGGCAAGCTGGCCAAAGCAATCCGCTATCTGCAGAAGCAGGTGCAGGATAAGGAAATGTCGATTCTCCGTGAAGCGAGTCATTATCGCGCCGTGCTGGAACGGATGAAGGATGGCATCATTCTGGTCAACAGCCATCTACGGGTTGTATACGCCAATCCAGGCGCAGGCAGTCTGCTGGGGTTTGATGATCTGATTCTGCGGCGAGAGCCCCTGCAGGAAGTGGTGAAGGATTACGATCTCAGCGAAATCATGCAGAGAGTGGTCCAGGGGCAGGCCCACGCAGAGTTTACTTTGAAGACAGTTCTTCCGACTCAGTTTGCGCTGAAGGCCGATATCTACCATGTTGAGCACGAGGATGAGGAATCCCCGGCCGCCATCATTATTCTGCAGGATGTGTCCCAGTCGGAGCGGCTGGCTCGGATGCGTTCTGACTTTGTCGCCAATGTGTCTCATGACATGAGGACGCCGCTAACAGCCATTCAGGGGTTCACCGAAACCATTCTGGACAATCAGGTAGATGATGCTGTGACTATCCGCCGCTTTATTGAAATCATCCATCAGGAAGCGGATCGTCTGACCCGACTTATCGACGATCTGCTGGATCTGTCCAGAATCGAATCCGGTCGAATCCGTCTGGATTTTCGGCGGACCAATATGAAAAAACTGATCCAGGAGACCCTGGAGAAACTGGAGCCTCAGCTGGAGCGAGTTGAGATTGACCTGCAGACAGATCTTCCGGATGACCTGCCCTACATTCTGGCCGATCCGGATCGGATCGCTCAGGTAGTGATTAATTACGTGGACAACAGCATGAAGTATACCCACAAGGGAGGGCGGATCATCGTCCGTGCTTTGGAAGCGGAGGACCAGATCGTGGTGGAAGTGGAGGATAACGGCGTGGGAATACCCGCTCCGGATGTGGATCGGGTCTTTGAACGATTCTACCGGGTAGATAAGTCCAGAACCCGGATGTCGGGGGGCACCGGGCTGGGGCTGGCCATTGTAAAACATATCATTGAAGCCCATGGAGGAAAGGTATTTGTCCGCAGCACACCCGGGGAGGGAAGCGTTTTTGGTTTTTCTCTGCCCAAAGGGGAGTAGGGGGACGTAAAATTAACGGAATCTTAATATCGGCGATTTCCCAATATCATATAATGGTTCTAGAATAGATTTCGTTAATCAAGCGCGGGCAGTTGAGTGGAGGGAACAAAATGGGAATCGATGTTATTTTTGGATTTGTGGGTGGACTGGGCCTTTTTTTGCTGGGTATGAAGACCATGGGCGATGGACTTCAGAAAGCAGCAGGGGATCGGATGAGAAAACTGCTGGAAGTCCTCACCACCAACCCCCTGATGGGTGTGATTGTAGGAACGGTGGCAACGGTGGCCGTCCAGAGCAGTTCCGCCACCACGGTTATGGTGGTGGGTTTTGTCAATGCCGGGCTGATGACTCTTCGCCAGGCCATTGGTGTCATTATGGGTGCCAATATCGGGACCACCGTCACCGCCCAGATTATTGCATTTAAACTGGAGCACTATGCTCTGCCGGCCATTGGGCTGGGTGTTTTCATGCATTTTTTCTCGAAACGGCGCAATACCAAGTATTTCGGACAGATCCTCATGGGCTTTGGGGTGCTTTTTCTGGGTATGAGCACCATGTCCAGTTCCCTGTCCCCCTTGCGTCAATCCCCGGTTTTTATTAATTTGATCACGGGAATTGGCAGGACCCCCATTCTAGGGGTCCTGGTGGGCTTTGCCTTCACAGGGATTGTCCAGAGCAGTTCTGCCACCATCGGTGTACTCCAGGCCTTGGCCGGGCAGGGATTAATCGGAATCGGGGCTGCTCTGCCCATTCTGTTTGGGGAAAATATTGGGACCTGTGTTACAGCCTTGCTTTCCAGCATCGGTACTTCCGTCAGTGCCCGACGGGCGGCCGTGGTCCACTTGATCTTCAACCTGGTGGGAGCCGTTATCTTTATGCTGCTATTGCCCATCGTAGTCCGCTACATTTCATACACATCATCGGATGTGGTCCGGCAGGTGGCCAATGCTCATACCATCTTCAATGTGACCAACACGATTATCCAGTTCCCGGCCATCGGTCTCCTCTACTATATCTCCAAAAGACTGGTTCCGGGCGAAGACTTCATTATTGAGCGCGGCACCAAGTTCATCGACAAACGACTGATGGAAACTCCGGCCATTGCGGTAGGGCAAGCTCAAAAAGAAGCTGTACGGATGGGACGGATCGTCTCCGAATCCATGAACGATGCATTGGAAGGCCTCATTCATGAAAATGAAACCGCCATCGCCAATGTGAAGAAAAGAGAAGATGTTATCAATGAACTGGAAAAAGAAATTATCGACTTTTTGATCCCCTTGTCCCAACGTCCGGTGGATGACGAAGACAGCCGCAAGATCAATATTTTGCTGAACATCATTAACGATATTGAACGAATCAGCGATCATCTGGAAGATATCGTGGAATTCGCCGAGGAGAAGATCGAGAATCGGTTGCCCTTTTCCAGTTACGCCATCGAAGAATTTCAATATATGTTCAACAAAGTGAAAAGTCTTTATGACCGCTCTGTGGACTCGCTGGAACTGGACGATGAAGATCTGGCCCGGCAGCTGATGCCCTATGAGGATGAAGTGGATCAGATTGAGAAGGATCTGCGCCGTAGCCATATCCGCCGGCTGCACGAAGGGAAATGCTACACGGCATCCGGCGTTATTTTTCTGGATATTATCAGCTATCTGGAACGAATTGGGGATCACTCCACCGCCATTGCCAGTGCTGTACTGGGCAATCTTTGATTCTGGGATCCAAGGGGCCCATCAAAGGAGCGGCAGGAACTGAGTCAGCGAAATAGAAGGTATATAAAGTAGACTTACAGGCATTTACAAGGAGGAGAATGAAACGATGACAACAAAAATCGGCATTAACGGATTTGGACGCATCGGCCGAGCTGCATTTCGGGCAGCTTCCCAGTATCCCGATCTGGAAGTGGTGGCTGTCAATGATCTAACGGATCCCGGCACCATCGCCCATCTGCTGAAATATGACTCGGTGTACGGTATTTTCTCTCAGGAAGTAAAAGCCCATGAAGGCGGTATGATGGTGGGCGGCAGGGAAGTGAAAGTGTTTTCCCAGAGAGATCCCAAGGACATTCCCTGGAAGGACATGGGTGTGGAAATTGTTCTGGAGTGCACAGGTGTATTCAGAGATCGGGAAAAGGCGGCCCGTCATTTGGAAGCCGGTGCTTCCAAAGTGATTATTTCTGCTCCCGCCAAGGACGAAGATGTAACCATCGTCATGGGTGTCAATCACGACAAATATGATTCTGAAAATCATCACATCATTTCCAATGCTTCCTGCACCACCAACTGTCTGGCTCCGGCGGTGAAAGTACTGAACGATCGTTTCGGGGTAGAAAACGGCTTAATGACCACCGTTCATTCGTATACCAACGATCAGGTAATTTTGGATATTGCCCACAAGGATCTGCGCAGAGCCCGGGCGGCCGCCATGTCCATTATACCGACAACCACCGGTGCCGCCAAGGCGATTGCCCTGGTTATTCCGGAAATGAAAGGAAAGTTAAACGGATTTGCCTTGCGCGTTCCCACACCCACGGTGTCTACGGTGGACCTGGTGGTAAACTTGCGACGCGAAACCACAGCTGAAGAAATCAATCAGGCCTTTGCGGAAGAAGCAGCGGGAGCACTGAAGGGCATTTTGGATATTGCCCATGAACCACTGGTTTCTGTAGACTTCCGGGGCAACCCGCACTCATCCATTGTGGACGGGCCGTCCACCATGGTCATGGAAGGCAAACTGGCCAAAGTGATTTCCTGGTATGATAATGAATGGGCGTATTCCACCCGTCTGATTGATTTGGCTCAATTCATCAGCAAAGCACGGTAGAACGGAGGGAATTCCATGAATAAGAAGACGGTTCGCGATCTGGATGTAGCCCACAAAAAGGTGCTGGTCCGGGTTGATTTCAACGTCCCCATGGATGAACAGGGAAATATCACCGACGATACACGGATTCGTGAGGCGCTGCCCACCATCCAGTATCTGTTGGAGCAGAAAGCCAAAGTCATTCTCATCTCCCACTTAGGGCGACCCAAGGGGAAGGTGGTGGACCAGCTGAGACTGGGTCCAGTGGCCAATCGGTTGTCGGAACTGCTGGGTAAGCCGGTGCTGAAAACAGAGGACTCCATTGGTCCATCGGCGGCTGACGCTGTGGCAAAGATGGACAGCGGTGGCATTGTCCTGCTTGAGAATATTCGGTTTTATCCGGAAGAGGAAAAGAATGACGCTGAGTTTGCCCGCAAGATCAGCGGTCTGGGGGACATTTTTGTCCTGGATGCATTTGGAACGGCCCATCGGGCTCATGCATCGACGGTGGGGATTGCATCGTACCTGCCGGCTGTGGCCGGCTTTCTGATGGAAAAGGAACTTACCGTGATGGGGGATGCGTTGGATCATCCCCAAAGGCCGTTCGCAGCCATCATTGGCGGTGCCAAGGTGTCCGACAAGATCGGTGTTATCGAGAATCTCCTGACAAAAACCGATTTTCTCCTGATCGGCGGAGGGATGGCCAATACATTTTTGCAGGCGGAAGGCCATTTCATGGGTGCTTCCCTGGTGGAGAGCGATAAAGTTTCCGTGGCTGCTGATATTATGAAGAAAGCAGACCATCAGAATAAAAAGATTTATCTGCCGGTGGATGTGGTGGTAGCCGAAACCATTGCTGATGACATTCCGGTGAAAGTGGTATCCGTGAATCACATTCCGGACGGCTGGATGGCTCTGGATATCGGTCCCGAGACCATTAAGCTGTTTTCTCAACGACTGGCCGAAGCAAAAACGGTGATCTGGAATGGGCCCATGGGGGTCTTTGAGCGGGCTCCGTTTGCTCAGGGAACCAAGGCTGTGGCACAAGCCATTGCCAACTCAGAGAGTATTTCCATCATCGGAGGTGGGGATTCGGCAGCGGCGGTTGAAAAGTTCGGTTTTTCTGACGCTGTAACCCACATATCCACCGGAGGCGGAGCATCCCTGGAATTTATGGAAGGCATTGAGCTTCCGGGTGTGGCTGCGTTGCTGGATCAATAGAGGATAGGGGCGCGAATACATGGCAAAGAGAATGATTGCAGGAAACTGGAAAATGTATAAAACTGCGGATGAAGCCCAGTTGTTTATGGATAAACTAGCGGGTATGAATCTGCCGGAACGGTATCTGGATATTGTCATTTTTCCATCGTATCTATCAATTCCGGCCCTGACTGCGGATCCGCGGGTTTCCAGCATGGGGATTCGAATAGGAGCCCAGAATGGACACTGGGAACCGGAAGGAGCGTATACCGGAGAAGTATCCATGCAGATGCTGCGGGAAGCCGGCTGCCGATATGTTCTGGTCGGCCATTCGGAGCGCCGTTGGATCATGGGAGAAACGGATCGGGATGTACATCGAAAAGTGAATGAAGCCTTGCGGGTTGGACTGATTCCGGTGGTTTGTGTCGGTGAGACAGCCCAGCAGCGGCAGCAGGGTATCAGTGAAACCGTTGTGGTCAATCAGGTTAAAGAAGCCTTAACCGGGATTGATCTTCCCGAGGGAGACAGGCTGGTGATTGCGTACGAACCGGTCTGGGCTATTGGCAGCGGGAATCCGGCTACACCGGAGGATGCCAGCACAGTCCATGGTGTCATCCGGAAGCAGCTGACGGAGATGAAGAGCCAAGATTGGGCCCAAGCCGTACGCATTCTGTACGGCGGCAGTGTCAAACCCGACAACATTGCTGATTTTTTACTGGCTGACGATATCGACGGGGCATTGGTAGGGGGTGCCAGCCTCCAGGCCCAGAGTTTTGTGGAAATTATCCGCAAAGCACCAGAGAGGGGGTAGTCGGATGCACAAACGGCCAGAAGGACCCGTAGTGCTGGTGATTCTGGACGGCTGGGGGATCCGTCGGGAAAAGGAAGGGAATGCCGTGATGCTGGCCCGCACGCCCACCATCGACCGCTGTCTGGCTGCCTACCCCAAGACGATCCTGCAGACTTCGGGGGAAGCGGTGGGTCTGATGGCGGGGCAAATGGGCGATTCCAATGTGGGACACCTGAATATCGGTGCCGGAAGGATTGTGCTGCAGGACCTGCAGAGAATCAACCGGGCTGTTCAGCACGGTGAGTTTTCAACCAATCCTGAGATACAGCGGGCGATGGACTCTGCCAAGCGAAAGAATACATCCCTTCATCTGATGGGACTGCTGTCGGACGGCGGTGTGCACAGTCATATCCATCATTTGATGGCGCTTCTGGATGAATGTCAGAAAAAAGGACTGACCGACGTATGCATTCATGCCTTTTTGGACGGACGCGATGTTTTGCCAAAAAGCGCATCCACATATATTGAAATGCTGGAGGAAAAGATCCGTCATACCGGGTCGGGAACGATATGTACCGTGATGGGCCGATACTACAGCATGGACCGAGACAATCGCTGGGATCGAGTGCAGCTGGCCTACGATGCCATGGTTTTGGGAAAGGGATTGAAAAGCCCCAATGCGATGGAAGCCCTGGAAGCTGCTTACGAGCGGGGGGAAACAGATGAATTCGTCTTGCCCACAGTAATTGTGGATGACTGTGGGAAGCCTAAGGGGCGTGTCCGGGAAGATGATTCCGTCATCTTTTTCAATTTTCGAGCCGATCGCGCCCGGGAGATTACCCGTGCTTTCGTTCAGGACGATCTGCCCGTTATCCAGAGGCCGGACTGTCCACCGAAAGTGCATTATGTGTGTATGACTGAATACGCGGAAGATATTGCAGCCCCCGTGGCATTTCCGCCGGACTATCTGAAAAACACATTGGGAGAAGTGCTGAGTGAGCACGGGATGAAGCAGCTGAGAGTGGCAGAAACGGAAAAATATGCCCATGTCACATTTTTTTTCAATGGAGGCCGGGAGGATCCGTTTCCAGGGGAAGATCGTTCGCTGATTCCGTCTCCATCGGTGCCCACCTACGAGATGAAACCGGAAATGAGCGCCTATGAAGTGGCGCAAGTCGTAACAGATGCGATTCACAACCGCAGCCACGATGTTGTTATTGTGAATTTCGCCAACCTGGACATGGTGGGGCACACCGGGAAACTGTGGGCGGCTGTGAAAGCAGCGGAAGCGGTGGATCAGTGTCTGGGGAAAATTCTGGCTGCCCAGACGACAAAAAATGGCGTCACACTGATCATATCGGACCACGGGAATGCGGAGTACATGATGGATATGAGTACGGGGAAGGCATTTACCGCTCATACATCCTCCGATGTATACGGCGTTTTAGTGGGATACAAGGGGGAAATCCAATTGAGAGACAAGGGAGTCTTGGGGGATGTGGCCCCCACGATTCTGGATCTGCTGCAGATTCCCCAGCCTGTTGAAATGACAGGGAAAACATTGCTGTGCAGGTGAAGAGAGGGGTGTTGTTTGGATGAGAACCATAGTTGGAGTCCGAGGAAGAGAGATTCTGGATTCCAGAGGGAATCCCACCGTGGAAGTGGAGGTTGTTTTGGAGGACGGCTCAGTCGGTCGAGCGGCGGTTCCGTCCGGGGCATCCACCGGTATGCATGAAGCCGTGGAGCTCAGGGACGGTGACGGGCGTTACAGAGGAAAAGGAGTTCGCCAAGCGGTTGAAAATATCCATTCAATCATAGCTGCGGACATCGTGGGAATGGATGCAGGGGATCAGATTGCCCTGGATCGACGGATGATTGAACTGGACGGCACTGAAAACAAAGGGCGCCTGGGGGCCAATGCCATTTTGGGCGTGTCCCTGGCTGCGGCCAAAGCTGCCGCGGCTCATTACGCCATGCCGTTGTATCAATATGTCGGCGGAGTGAATGTCAGCCGACTGCCGGTACCCATGATGAATATCCTCAATGGCGGCAAGCATGCCGACAACAATGTGGATATTCAGGAATTTATGGTGATGCCGGTGGGAGCTTCCAGTTTTACGGAAGGCCTCCGGATGGGAACGGAAATATTCCATTCCCTGAAAAAAGTTCTGAAAGGACGGGGTTTGAATACAGCGGTGGGAGATGAAGGCGGATTTGCTCCCAACCTGGAGTCCAATACCCAGGCCATCGAAGTCATCATGGAAAGCATTGCGGCTGCCAACTATGTACCGGGAAAAGATGTGATGATCGCCCTGGATCCTGCCGCTACAGAGTTCTATGAAGGCGGTTTGTATCATCTGGCGGGTGAGGGAAAGAAACTATCCTCTGCCGATATGGTGGACTTCTATGCAGTCTTGGCGGAACAGTATCCGATTATATCCATTGAAGATGGACTGGCGGAGGATGACTGGGACGGATGGCAGCACATTACCCAGAAACTGGGGCAGAAAGTACAGATTGTGGGAGACGATTTATTCGTTACCAACACCAAACGGTTACAGATGGGAATCGAGAAAAAAGCGGCCAACTCCATTCTGGTTAAACTGAATCAGATCGGTACGCTGACAGAAACCCTGGATACCATTGCCATGGCAATGAAATCCGGGTACACCTGCGTCATGTCGCACCGCTCCGGAGAAACCGAAGATACCACCATCGCTGATCTGGCGGTGGCCACCGGGGTGGGGCAGATCAAGACCGGTGCGCCTTCTCGAACCGATCGGGTGGCGAAATACAACCAGCTGCTGCGTATTGAAGAAGCCCTTTCCCCGTTCAGCCGGTATGGAGGAGCCGAAGTGTTCTACCAGCTGAAAAGAGACTGAAACTTTGCGCTGTATTGAGTATCTTTTCATTGAATTTCTTGTTATTTTTTGAGGGGTATGCTACAATGAATCGTGTTAACTCATTCCCTGACGGGAGGTGGAAAGATTGCTGCGTACCGTATTGACCGCGATTCATTTTCTGGTATCTGCCGCACTGATTGCATCGATACTGCTGCAATCTGGCCGCTCGGCCGGTTTGGGCGCCATTGGTGGCGGAGCAGAAACCTTTTTCGGCAAGAAGAAGGGTTTGGATGAAATGTTTGGCAAAATGACCATAGGTCTAACTGCGGCTTTTATGATTTTTGCTCTGGTGCTTACCGTTATTGACTAAATAGATGGTTGATGCGCTGAGACGGGCTGTCAAGCCCGTCTCAGTCGAATGTGTGCCTGTTTATTCATCGCATAGATACTCAAAACTATAGGAGGAGAGAAAGCATGGAATTCATTGTTTACGGTGCAATTGCGGCTGGCGTTCTAGCTCTTTTATTTGCATTTTCCCTAATCGGTCGCATCAACAAAGCAGATGAAGGTTCAGATCGGATGAAGGAGATTGCCCACGCAATCCACGAAGGGGCCATGGCATTTATGAACCGGGAATACAAAGCGCTGGCGATTTTCGTGGTGCTTTTGTTTGCGGCCATTTCTGTTTTTATGCAGTGGCAAACCGGAGTGGCGTTTTTGTCCGGGGCTCTGTGTTCTGCCCTGGCTGGCTATATTGGCATGAACGTGGCCACCAAGGCCAATGTCAGAACCGCTCAGGCTGCCAGCAAGGGAGCCAATCCTGCGTTGGGCGTGGCCTTTTCCGGCGGTGCGGTTATGGGTATGTCGGTGGTGGGATTAGGCCTGGTTGGTTTGGGCACTGTCTACTTGATTTTTAGAGAACCGTCCATTGTCAATGGATTTGCTCTGGGAGCCAGTTCCATCGCTCTGTTTGCTCGTGTTGGCGGCGGTATTTATACCAAAGCAGCGGATGTAGGTGCGGACCTGGTGGGTAAAGTGGAAGCGGGGATTCCGGAAGATGATCCGAGAAATCCGGCAGTTATCGCGGACAACGTCGGCGACAATGTGGGCGATGTAGCTGGAATGGGCGCTGATCTGTTTGAGTCCTATGTGGGTTCCATTATTGCGGCGATTGCCATCGGTGTTGTGCAATTTGGTTTTGCCGGAGTGGCGCTGCCATTTGCTTTGGCTTCCACCGGCGTACTGGCCGCAATCCTGGGTACTTTCTTTGTTAAAACCGGCGAAGGAGCCAGCCCCAGCAAAGCGCTCAGCAACGGCACATACGCCAGCGGGGTCCTGGTACTGATCGCCACTTTCTTCCTGTCCAATTATATTCTGGGCGACCTGGGTGCTTTCTACGCTACCGGGCTGGGTCTGGTTGTGGGAATCATCATCGGTCAGATCACAGAGTTCTATACTTCTCCCGATCGGTCTCCGGTGCAGGGGATTGCCAATTCAGCCCAGACCGGACCGGCTACCACCATTATCAGCGGATTGGCTGTCGGGATGAAAAGTACAGCCCTGCCCATTCTCTTTATCTGTCTGGCTATCTTTGTCGCATTTAAGTTTGCCGGGCTGTATGGGATCGCCCTGGCGGCTGTCGGGATGCTTTCAACTGCCGGCATGACCATTGCTGTGGATGCGTATGGTCCCATTGCGGACAATGCCGGGGGGATTGCCGAAATGGCTGAGATGGACAAGAGTGTTCGAAAAATTACGGACGCCCTGGATGCTGTGGGCAACACCACCGCCGCCATCGGCAAAGGGTTTGCCATCAGTTCAGCTGCATTGACAGCTCTGGCTCTGTTCTCTGCGTATTCCACAGCAGTGCAGCTGACTCCGGAAGGGTTCTCCCTGGTCAATCCGGATGTTATCATCGGTTTGTTCCTGGGCGCTATGCTGCCGTTCCTGTTTTCTTCCATGGCCATGGAAGCGGTGGGGAAGGCTGCATTTCAGATGATTGAAGAAGTGCGCCGTCAGTTTAAGGAAATTCCCGGCCTGATGTCCGGAGAAGCCCGGCCGGACTATGCCCGCTGCGTGGATATCAGCACTGCAGCCGCTTTGAAGGAAATGGTTATCCCCGGGGCACTGGCTATTGTGGTTCCCGTGGTAGTAGGACTGGTTCTGGGCAAGAATGCTCTGGGCGGACTGCTGGCAGGTGCAACGGTATCCGGGGTTCTTATGGCGATCATGATGGCCAACGCCGGCGGTGCCTGGGACAATGCCAAGAAATTTATTGAAAGCGGCAACCTGGGCGGAAAAGGAACACCTACCCATGCAGCCGCTGTAGTGGGGGATACAGTCGGGGATCCATTCAAGGATACTGCTGGACCATCCCTGAACATCCTGATCAAACTGATGTCCATCGTGGCTCTGGTTTTTGCTCCTTTGTTCCTGTAAATCGACTAAGCGAAAAGGACAGAATGCCCTTTATTCTGTCCTTTTTTTGATGGAACGGATCCCTTATGATTTCCGGAAGATACCGAAAGAACGACCGATATTTCTAAAAAATGACAAAAGAGGCTGGCCAGCGGTCCGTTTCCTTTACAAACCGTTGAAGGAGTGGTAAAATATTGGTAGCGTCGTGGTAAAATAATTTAACGCTGAATCATTCGAGCGGGGGAACCAATATTTTGGGGTGAGTCCGGAAACCGGTAGGGTGAGTCTCTTTCGACCCGAATCCGTCAGCTAACCTCGCAAGCGCAGAAAGAGGGAAAGCATTCGCTGAATCGTGTGGCAAGTACAGCGATTTTGTGCATGCGGGCGAGAGCGTCCCTGCAAATCTGCAGGTTTTTCTTTTTTTACACACAACGGATGGATGTAAGGAGATGATGGGATGGAAAAGGCTACAGAACCTTCAAAATCGGGAAATACCGGTAAATTGAAGTACGCAGTCATTGGCGGCGGACACGGCGGATTGGCCATGGCCGGCGCTCTGGCCATGAAAGGGTATTCAGTCAATGTCTACAACAAAACCATCGAGCGGATTAAGTTTGTCCGATTAATGGGAGGCGTTCAGGTTTCAGGGATGATGGAGGGTTTCGGCCGTCTGGACCGGATCACCAACAAAATCCATGAAGCCATTGAAGATGTGGATGTCATCATGGTGATCATCCCTGCCACCGGACACCGGTATGTGGCGGAAGTGGCGGCCAAGCATTTGAAGGATGGTCAGATTATTGTCTTAAATCCGGGTCGCACCGGAGGAGCTCTGGAATTTAGAGCGGTTCTGAAAAAGGCCAAAGTGAAGGCCAATGTAACCATCGCTGAAGCGCAGACATTCATTTTTGCCAGCCGCACCATTGGACCGGCTCAGTCCCGGATTTTCGGATTAAGAATGTGGTCCCGGTGGCGGCACTGCCTTCCACCGAAACTGGCCGCGTCATTCATGCCTTGAAAGATGCTTTTCCCCAGTTTGTCCCGGCGGACAATGTCCTCCAGACCAGCTTTGACAATATCGGGGCCATTTTCCATCCGGCACCCACCATTCTAAACAGTGGTCGGATCGAATCCACGGCTGGCGATTTTGAATATTACCATGAAGGAATTACCCCGGCTGTGGCCAAGGTGATTGAACAGATGGATTATGAACGGATGGCTGTGGCGGAAGCGCTGGGTGTGGAAGCCATCTCTGCCCATGCCTGGTTGGATGCTGCCTACGGAGCCACCGGAGCTACTTTGTACGATGCCATTCAAAACAACATCGGGTATAAGGGGATCAAAGCACCGGAAAATCTGCAGCATCGATACATTTTTGAAGATGTGCCTGCCAGTCTGGTACCCATTTCATCCATTGGCGATATGCTGGGGGTACAGACGGGCATGATCAAGTCCATTATATCTCTGGGATCCGGGATACACGGGGTGGACTACTGGGCCACAGGGCGCAATGTGAAGCGACTGGGAATTGCCGGTATGACCGTTCGACAGATCCAGGATCTGGTGAGCAAAGACAGTGAATAGACCAAAGGGAGGCGATGTCTAGATGCATGTAGGACTGTTATACAGTCAAAGCGAAATCGACAAAGACATGGAATTTGAAATCAATCCCCACGGAGCCATACAAATGGATGTTACCGTAAAGGCCATCGAAGGGGCACTGCTGGAGAACGGACACAGGGTCACTTTGATTCCGGCTGGTTTGGATCTGCTCCAGAGACTGGCCGCCATGAAAGATATTGACATTATCTTCAACACGTCCACCGGAATCACCAGAAAAAGCCAACAGGCTCATGTGGTGGCAATGCTGGAGATGCTGGATATTCCGTTTGTCGGCTCGGGACTTTCCGCCCATATATTGGGACTGCATAAACAGGTAGCCAAGCGAATATTTCTGACAGAGGGAATCCCCACCCCCAGTTTTCAGGTGTTTTACCAGGGGGATGAACCATTGAATACGGAATTGAAATTCCCATTGATTGTGAAACCGGAACATGAAGGTTCCAGTATCGGTATTACCGAAGACAGTGTGGTGTTCGATGAGGAAGCCCTCCGCAAGCGGGTAAAGGCGATTATTCGGGACTTCGATCAGGCTGCATTGGCCGAGGAGTTTATCCGGGGTCGGGAGTTTACCATGGGAATTCTGGGCAATGACAATCCGGAAGTATTCCCCATTGAGGAAATTATCTTTTATCATCAAGACACGGATAAAATGGGAGCCATGACCCTGGATATAAAGGCTCGGGATGCCATCATTCCCAAAGCGCCGGCCGATCTGGATGAAGACAAAGCTGAGGAAATGCGAAGGTATGCCGTGAAAGCATTCCAGTCGCTGGGCTGCCGTGATTTCATCCGTATTGATATTCGCATGGCCGAAGATGGTACGCCCTATTTTCTGGAAGTGAATACCTTGCCCGGAATGCAGCCAGACTACAGTGAGTTTCCCAGAATGTCGGTGGCGGCAGGCTATGAATACAAGGATCTGGTGGAAAAACTGATGAAAGTGGCTTTGGCCCGATACCAGAGAGACGTATAGAAACCGATAGTGACAATTATAGTGCCAGCGGCTGTGCAATGGATTCTGCCTGCATGGTGTGCTGGCATTCTTCATGGGCGATCCGAAACCGGGGGGATGGATATGGAAAAAGAGAGAGATCATATGTGCTTCGGCTGCGGTCCGGACAATCCCATAGGACTGCATCTGTCGTTTTCATTCAATGACCGGGATGAACTGGTCACCGAATTTGTTCCACAGACCCAGCATCAGGGCTATGACAACATGATGCACGGCGGCCTCATGGCTGTGCTGCTGGATGAAGTTATGGGCAAACTGCTGACATTAAAAGGGATCCGGGCATTTACAGCCAGGATGGAAACCCGATACCGCCAGGCGGTGCCCATTGGGGAAAAGCTGAAAGTGACGGGCAGGATTGTATTTGATAAAGGAAGAATGATAGAAATGAGTGCCGAGGCAAAAGGGCTGGACGGCGGCATCGTGGCTGAAGCCAAAGCACGGTTTATGAGAGCACAGTAGTACCGAGAGCCTGGAAAGTGTGGCGATGACAATGAACCTTGCTTTGTTGGCGGATATTGGGAGTACATACACCAAAGTGCTGGCGGTGGATCTGGACGACTGCAGGGTTTTGTGCCGTTCATTCGGACTGACAACTGCTGATGAGGATATATCCATCGGCCTGGAGGAGGCTCTGCAGGGAGTTACTGCTGGAACAGGTCTGCAGCTCCATGATTTTACCCAGCGGCTGGCCTGCAGCAGCGCTGCCGGTGGTCTGCAAATGGCGGCTGTGGGACTGGTTCCAGAACTGACGGCGGAGGCCGCCCGCCTGGCATCCCTGGGTGCTGGAGCCAAGGTAATCAAAACCTACTCCTATCGTCTAAATCGACGGGACATTCAGGATCTGGAGGAAAGAAAGTGCGATATTATCCTGCTGGCCGGAGGTACTGATGGCGGAGAACAGGATACCATTGTTTTCAATGCGGAAAAGCTGGCTGAGAGTGCGA
Organism: Candidatus Sumerlaeota bacterium; assembly: GCA_040766585.1. Lineage (GTDB taxonomy): Bacteria > Bacillota > SLNR01 > SLNR01 > SLNR01 > JAXGQE01. The sequence continues at coordinate 1,915 of JAXGQE010000006.1, read as the reverse complement.
TCCGTGTTCCCATTGTGGCTGCAGGCAACCGGGAAGCTGCCGATGAAGTCGAAGATATTTTGCGAAGAGCCGGCAAGGATGTCTATGTCACCGACAATGTACTGCCTTCCCTGCGCCAGCTAAATATCGATCCGGCTCGAAAAGCGATTCGGGATATTTTTATGAAGCGAATCGTATACGGAAAAGGGTTCCACAAAGCCCAGGATCTGATCGGTACGATTCTGATGCCGACACCGGCTGCCGTGCTGGAGGCTGCCACACTTTTGGCAGAAGGATGGGATGACCAGCCCGGATGGGGGGATCTAATGGTGGTGGATATCGGAGGAGCCACCACGGATATCCATTCGGTGGCCGACGGAAAACCCACCACGCCCAATGCTGTCATGCGCGGGCTTCCGGAGCCCAAGGTAAAAAGAACTGTCGAAGGTGATTTGGGACTCCGGGTCAGTGCCGGTTCTCTGCTGGACGCAGCAGGACCCGATCGTGTATGCCGACTGGTGGGGGGAAAAAAGGAAGAAATTCAGAAGAAAGTGGACCATCTCTCTCGAAAAGTGGACTTTATTCCAGCTTCGAAGGAGGATGCCTTACTGGAGATGGAACTGGCCAAAGCGGCCGTGCAGATTGCCGTGAACCGCCATGCGGGACAACTGGACAAACTGGTGACACCATCGGGAGCTATGTTTATCCAGACCGGGAAAGACTTGTCCCGGGTACCGGCGGTGATTGGAACAGGCGGAATCTTTGCCCATACGAAAGACCCAAAAACCTTATTGAATATGGCTTTGTTCGACCGGGATGAACCCCATCGGCTAAAACCGGTGAACCCGGTACTGTATGCCGACCGCTCCTATATTTTTTGGGGTATGGGGCTGTTGGCGACGATGGAACCGACAGTGGCCATGTCTCTGTTGACCAGCGAGATAGAGCGACTGGATTGATATTTTCAGTACCGCAAAGAGGAATGGAGGGATTCCAATGACAACAATACTGGGGGCTTCGTTGGGTGAATGCGTCCATGTGGCAGGCATTATGAATTTTCTGCGTCTTGCGGAAGAGCAGGGATACCAAACCGAGTTTCTGGGACCGGCCACTCCCATTGAAGTGTTCATCGGAGCGATCCGGGAAACGGATCCGGATATTGTGGCAGTGAGTTATCGTCTGACACCGGAAACGGGACGGAACATTCTGAATGAATGGATCCAGGCCCTGACTGAAGCGGGGCTGCAGCACCGCCGGTTTTGCTTTGGCGGAACCCCACCGGTAGCCGAGATTGCTCAGGAGATGGGATTTTTTGAAGCGGTTTTTTCGGGAGAAGAGCCGATGGAGCATGTTATTGCCTATTTGAAAGGGCAGGACCTGCGGGCAGCGAAAGAATCAGATTTTGCCACGGAAGCCATACCGAGAATGAAAAACAAGAAACCGTTCCCCTTGATTCGTCATCATTTTGGCATTCCGTCTGACAGCATCGATCCCACGATTGAGGGAATCCGGGAGATTGCTGACGCACAGGTGCTGGATGTGATTTCACTGGGGCCGGACCAGGATGCCCAGGAGAACTTCTTTCATCCAGAACGTATCGTACCTTCCCGCGCCGGTGCAGGGGGAGTTCCGATTCGGACAGAGAGTGATTTTGAAGCCTTGTATGAAGCCACCCGCCGGGGTAACTTCCCGCTGATGCGTTCCTACAGCGGAACCAACGATCTGATCCGCTATGGGGAAATGCTGCGGAAGACCATTCACAATGCTTGGTGCGCCACGTCCACCTTCTGGTTTAATGCCCTGGACCGTCGGGGGCCGATGCTTCTGGAAGAATCCATTGCGGATCATTTCGAGCTGATGGCCTGGCACGGAGCTCACGATGTGCCGGTAGAGGGCAACGAATCCCACCATTGGGAACTGAGAGACGGACACGACG
>JAXGQE010000005.1:0-226895 GCA_040766585.1 Candidatus Sumerlaeota bacterium | reverse complement strand
ATCGACGGTCCAGATCTGAACCGATCTGAGCGGGATCCTTTTTGTCGATGGTAAAGGATATAACGCCAACTGCATTGTCTTCAAGACCACCGGAAATCAACTGAATACCTGCGATTCCCTGCAGTCTTTCCCTCAAGAGGCTCCTCAATCTTCTTTCATGATTCAAAATCTGAGAAATCTCCACGGCTCGGATATAGGATAATGCAGCCAGGAGCCCCGCGATCCCCGGTGTATTGGGGGTCCCTGCTTCCAAAGCATCCGGTAGGAAATCCGGCTGTCTGTCATTGGATGATTGACTACCGGTACCTCCTTCACGCCAAGGCCGCAAATGAATAGAATCCCTGATGATAACCCCACCGGTCCCCTGAGGCCCCATCAGACCTTTGTGTCCAGTGAAGACAAATGCGTCGGCATTCATTTCTTGGACGTCTATAGGGACGATTCCCGCTGTCTGGGCACCATCCACTATGAAATGGACACCGTGTTCGGCAGCCACAGCCCCAATATCTGCAGCCGGAAGGCAAATACCACTGACATTGGATGCATGATTCATAACAATACAGCGGGTAGCAGGTTTGATACGTTTTTTAACTTCAGCGGGATCCATGCCGAGTACTGGATCGTACGGGATCTTTTCCACATTCAGGCCCATCCGATCGGCCAACCCCATAAGGGGCCGGGTCACGGCGTTGTGCTCCATAGAAGATACAAGAACATGATCATTTTCTGTGACAAGTCCCTTAATCACCATATTCAGCCCATCGGTGGCATTCATCGTCAAGATGACATGATCGTCCGAAGGGGCGTTGAACATGGCCGCCAATTCCCGCCGGGTGGAATACACAATTCGATTGGCTTCCATTGCCTGCTGATGCCCTGATCGTCCCGGGCTGGCACCTATGGTGCGCATATACTGAGTCACTGCATCGTATACCGAAGCAGGCTTCGGCCAGCTCGTGGCTGCATTATCCAGATAAACTCTCATTTCACCCACTCCTTTAGGAATACTCAACGATCTGGGTATATCGGATCTTTCGCTGTATCATTCTCTCTTCTATCTTATGCCGATCGTTACAGTCCACTTTCAGGGCAATCCCGCAGTCAGTTCGGATCCTGCGAGGTACCGGTACGGTCTCAAATTGGAACCCTTCAGCCTGCAGATCTGCTTCGGCTTTCATGGCATCATGAACAGATCGAAATGTAATGTATGCGTAACAATTCGAGCTTTTCATAGCGACCCTCTTTTCCAAGTCAATATATTGATTGAATTCGTCTTGGCTGAACGAATTCCTGTAAATCAACTTTTCCCTCTGGTTTCAGTCACCTTATCACCTGAATACCCAAATAATTGTCTCATCTTTATCATAAAGTATTGCGCCCCGATAATCCATGCAATTTTGACAAGATGAATTGTAAAATTAAGTGCAACACTACAAGATAAGCTGAAAATAATTCAGCCCATGACAACATGCTTCGTGTAAAATGTAGATAACCACACCGACACATACACGGAGGTGCCATCATGAGCTATCAACATCTTACCACATTTGAGCGTGCTCGCATAGAAACCCTAATGATAGAGGGTTTCACCATGAGGTGCATAGCGATCAAATTGGGTCGCAATGTCTCGACTATATCACGAGAACTCAAACGTAATTCTACCCAAAAAGTTTACATTTCAGAGTTTGCTCAGGATCTGTATGGAAACCGACGCAAAAGATGTGGGCGAAAGTCCAAATGGTCTATGAGCTTGGCTGCCACAATTAATGAGAAGCTGAAACACACATGGTCTCCAGAACAGATTGCGAATCGACTCTTTAGGCAAGCCTTGTGTACCAAGACAATCTATCGATGGATCTACTTAGGATTCCTACAGAGCCACAATCTAAGCCTTTTACGCCATAAGGGTAAACGGCGCCAGCCCAGGGAAACACGAGGCCGGTTCAATGTCGGAGTCTCCATCCACCATCGCCCCAAAGAGATTCGCAAGCGTCAGACTTTTGGACACTGGGAGCTAGACACTGTTGTATCGAGCAGGGGAAAAAGTAAGGGGTGCCTGGCTACCTTTGTTGAACGAAAGACAAGATGGTACACTGCCATCAAAATGACGGATCGCTCCGCAAAGTCAATGGAGGCGGCTATTGGTCAACTACGCCAATCTCTGCCAGCGGGATCCATGCAGACGGCTACAGTAGATAGAGGCAAAGAATTTGCATGTTTCCCAATCGTTGAGAAAAACTTAAAATTAAGGATGTACTTCGCAGATCCGTACTCTTCGTGGCAGCGAGGGAGCAATGAGAATGCCAATGGCCTTTTAAGGGAGTTCTTTCCCAAGAAAACAGACTTAAGCAAAGTCTCTACCGAACAGGTAGCTTTAGCACTCTCGCTCATAAACAACAGACCTAAAAAGTGTCTTAATTGGAAAACTGCACATGAAGCATTTCAGGAGGAAATGTTGCACTTATATTGACAATTTATCACAAAAAAAAGAAGCATGAGCTTCTTATCAAGGATTCGGTCTTTTATTTGCTCAGTTCTTCGATTGCGCCAATGAGTTGATCATTCAATATCTTCACATAGGTCCCTTTCATACCCAATGAACGGGAGTTGATGATGCCTGCACTCTCCAGTTTCCGCAGTGCATTGACGATAACCGAGCGGGTTATACCGGCCTGGTCAGCAACCTTGGCAGCCGTGATAACCCCTTCTTCTCCATTCAGTTCCTGGAGAACCGCTTCGATGGCAATCAGTTCAGAATATGAAATGGTCCTCAATACCAACTGAATTGCAGCTGACGCTCGTTCATTTTCTTCTGCATGTTCCATTCTTGAACGAATCATTTCCATACCGGATACCGTTGCACCGTATTCAGCAATAATCAAGTCGTCTTCACTAAATGATTTTTCTGTGCTGGTTAAGACCAATGTGCCCAGACGTTCCCCGTGAAGATAGATGGGAATATAGGTACTGATCAGATACTCATATGGACAGGTAACACTGGATTTAAAGAGACAGCTGTCAATCTCCTCTCGTACGTTGGTCAGTGTGTCTTCTACTTCCATTAATCTCTGCTGGATGTCTTCGGGCAGTGGCTCTTTTTCCTGCAAAACCTCCTGCATAATACTGCAGTCATATTCTTCAAGAATGGATGCACCCAGGATTTCCCCCTGTGCATCAATCAAATAAACATTCACATTCATGGCTTGGGCAATAATAGCCGCTGTTTCACTAAAATCCATGGGATCCCCGTACGAACGGAGGATCAATTTGCCAATATTCCTTACCCTCTCCAGCAGCGTTTCCATGGTATACCTCCCGATAGTAGTAGTTGATCTGCTGTAGTTATTGGTGCATAATATTAAAATTATTCTAACTATAATGGAGTATTTTACAAAATAGACGGATCTCCTGCCAAAAACACGGAAATTTTTCTGTAATATTGAATAGTTGAATGCCAGAAGCCGGTTTCATCTTCTGGCATCACACAGCTATTTAGTTTCCCTCTCAAATAAAGTCGGAGAATAAATTCCAGATACGCAGCCAGCCGCCTCTTGAACCGGCCGATAACTGAATCGGTGCTCTTTGCAAGGACCGATGGTACGCAGAGCCTCCCGGTGTTCTTGGGTCAAATATCCTTTATTCTTCGCGAATGAATACCCGGGATATAGTCTATCCAGTTCCACCATATAGGCATCCCGTTCTACTTTGGCCAAGATGGAAGCTGCACTGATCACCGGTTCCGAGTCATCACCGCCAATGATGCAGCGGCATGGAAATTTCAGCGTCAAAGGCCAGTTTCCATCCACCAAAATCAGATCCAGGTCCATTTGGAGGGATAAGACCGCCCGTTCCATAGCCAGAAGCGATGCCTTCAGAATATTCATGGTGTCGATTTCATGTTGAGTAGCCCGTCCGATTGCCCAGGCAACAGCACAGGATTGAATCTGCTGAGACATACTCTCGCGCTGTTTTGCTGTGAGCTTTTTGGAGTCACGCACGGGTATCGAAAAATGTGCCGGAAGCACACATGCGGCTGCAAATACATCCCCAGCCGCCGCCCCGCGGCCTACTTCATCCACTCCGCATACCACAGGAACCGAGTTATATTTCATGTTCATCACCCAAAGCCTCCCGATCTTCTGCTGTCAGCTCATCGGGTTTTTCCAGTGTATACCGCCCGGCTTTCCCTGTCTGAAATGCTCTCAGAATGTGGGTTGCCGCTTTGCTTCGATCAGCTTTTCCGCCAGTCATTAAAAACCCTCTGACCCTGGCAACTTCCTCAATAACCTGAGCTGGATTCTCCAGGTTCTCGGAGATAGTCAGGTATCGGCATACCTGTTTCAATTCTTCATGGCTCAGATAGCCCAGCAGGATTTCCACAGTGCTTTCAGGATCAATGCTTTTCGTATCGATGGCGGCAATTAAATCCAGCTTGAGCTGCACTTCCGGGTCTTTATGCTGCGGCCAGAGTATACCCGGGGTATCTAAGAGAAGCAGTTGGTCGTCGATGTGGATCCACTGTTTGCCTCGGGTTACTCCCGGCTTATCCCCGGTACGAGTCACATTCTTCAGCGCCAGCGCATTAATCAGCTTGGATTTACCCACATTGGGAATCCCCACAATCATAATTCTCAACGCTCCAGGCTTCCTCTTCCGTGCCGCCATTTTTTCGTATCTGCCCGCAGCGGCTTGTTTCAGCAATTGAAGCAGTTCTTTGATGCCTTGTTTCTTGCTGGCACTGACAGCAGCCGCAGGAATCCCGTTTTCTTCAAAAAAACGGACCCATTGTTGGGTCACACGATCATCCGCCAGATCTTTCTTATTCAGCACCACCACATGCGGCTTGCCTTTGAGGACTTCATCAATGTCAGGGTTTCTGCTGCTGCGTGGAAGACGGGCATCCAGGACTTCAATGACCACATCGACATTCTGCAAATTTTCACGTACCGTACGCCTTGCTTTTACCATATGACCCGGATACCATCGTTCCGCCCTCATAAACCGCCCCTCATCTATGTCGTCCGTCCGGCTTCAGTCAATGCGTTAGAACCCGCAGCTGATCCAGCGGCCAATAAACCATAATTGCCTTGCCTTTGATATTCCCGATGGGAACCATGCCGAAGAACCGGCTGTCTTCACTGTTGCTGCGGTTGTCCCCCATCACAAAATATTCTCCCTCTTCAATGGTGGTAAGGATATACCCCCTTGAATCCGGACTGCTTACATACGGTTCTTCCACCCGTTCTCCATTGATATACAAAGTACCGCCATTTCGAATCTCAATTTCATCTCCTGGAACTGCAATCACTCGCTTGATGAAATCCCGGCTCGGATCTTTCGGGTAGCGGAATACAATAATGTCGCCTCGCTGGGGGGAACCAATTCGATACGCCAGTTTATTGACAAATACTCTTTCATGGTGAACCAGAGTCGTGTTCATTGACCGCCCGTCCACAAGGAAGGATTCTACCACAAATGTTCGGACCAAAAATGCCAGTATCAAAGCTATCAGAACCGTTTCCAGAATCTCACGAAACATTCTTCCTGAATTACCGGTCATGGAACCATACCCTCTTTTCTGCTTAAGGATTCCGATTGAAAAAGACAGAACAGGGGACCTAAGTCCCCCACTGTACGTACATCAGGCATGTTATCTTTTTTCTTTGATTCTTGCTGCCTTACCTGTCAGATTGCGCAGATAATACAATTTTGCGCGTCGAACAGCACCTCGTTTCACGACTTCAATCCGCTCTATGCGAGGTGAATGCACCGGGAAAGTTCTCTCAACACCAATCCCGGACGATATACGACGAACTGTGAATGTTTCTGTGACACCGCCACCGCGGCGTTTGATCACAACACCCTGAAAAATCTGGATTCTTTCCCGAGCGCCTTCTACAACCTTCACATGTACTTTGACGCTATCTCCCGGTCTGAATTCAGGAAGATCGGCTTTCATCTGCTCCTGTTCCAGTATGCGAATCATATCCATGGTATTTCCTCCTTTCCAAACGATTGTTTCTGGCCAAACTCTATAGGCTTCACTGTGATTCTACTCTCTGTAATCCAGCCAGTATCGAAAAGTGTCTCTTTACTCATTGGTAATCTCCTGAAAAAGCTTTCTGTCTTCATCCGACATCTGATCGATCCGGAGTAAATCGGGGCGCCTTTTCCATGTTTTCCGAATTGCTTCTTTTCGTCTCCAGAGCCTGATTCTCTCGTGATCCCCGGACAGCAAAACATCCGGCACGGACAATCCCCGAAACTCTCTGGGTCTAGTAAACTGTGGATAATCCAACAGATCTTCGGAGAAAGATTCCTGTAAAGCAGATTGAGATGAGCCAAGCACACCGGGAACAAGGCGCGAAACAGCATCCACAATCACCATAGCCGGCAGTTCACCGCCAGTCAGCACATAATCGCCGATGGATATTTCGTCATCCACCAGATGCATGCGCACACGTTCGTCGATGCCCTCATAATGGCCGCATATCAGAATCAGATGCTTTTTTAGAGCCAGTGATTCTGCTTTGCGCTGGTGAAACGCTTCCCCCTGTGGGCATAGCATAACGATATGGGGTTTTTCTTCCGGATTCTGAATTTCACTGCAGATATCATCAACCGCCTCGAATATGGGCTCGGGTTTCATCAGCATTCCGGCTCCTCCGCCAAATGGATAGTCATCCACTGTCTGGTGCCGATCGGATGCGTAGTTGCGGATATCCGTGATCCTGATCTGGATCAACCCTTTTTCCTGGGCTTTCTGTATCATGCTTTCCGAAAAAGGGCCTGTGAACATATCCGGGAAAATCGTAAGAATATCCATTCGCATACTAATCTTTGCTCCCTGCCCGGGATCTGCTAATCCAGTCCTTCCGGTACTACAGCTTCCATTCTTTTGCTTTCCGGATCGATTGAAATGATTACGCTCTTCAATGCCGGCAGCAGCAGATCCGCTTGTTCTTGATCTCTCTGGACCACATACACATCATTGCTTCCTGTCTTCAATACTTCCCGGATGACACCGATCTTTTCACCGCTGGGTGTAAAAACGCTCATACCGATGATTTCGTGAAAATAGTAATGGCCTTCAGGCAGCTTTATCGTGTCCTCATCTGTGATGTAGAGATAGCCTTCCCGCAATTCATTGGCTGCATTGATGTCATCTACCCCTGAAAACTTGACAAGTACCAGGCCTTTGTGGCTGCGGGTCCTTTCAATCGTTAAGTCTTTTCTCTTACCGCTTCGGACCCATACGACCTTTTCCAGCTGTGAAAACCGGTCCGGGAAATCTGTAAGTACAAAAACTTTCACTTCACCCTTGTTTCCCCAAGGTGCAGTAACTTGTCCGATGGTGAGGGTTATATCGGCCATGCCTTCCCCCTGCCTTCTTGTTTCTCCGTTCGACAAGTCTATTCTTCGCTATCAATGTCGACTAGGATTCTTTTGTTGGTCTTGGTTCCGGCAGCATTGACAACCGTACGGATTGCTTTGGCGATTCGCCCCTGCTTCCCGATGACCTTACCCATATCCTCCTGCGCCACCCTGAGTTTAAGGGTGATGCTTCGGATATCCTCTTCCTGTGCAACTGTCACTTTGTCTGGATGATCAACAAGAGATTTGGCAATCATCTCCACCAACTTCTCCATGATCACACCTCCTGACCTCTACCGGCATTTTAACTGTCTTCTTCCGTTTTTTGAGCTCCAATTCCCACTTTCTTGAACAGGGTTCGAACTGTATCAGAAGGCTGAGCCCCTTTTTTCAACCAGTCCACGGCCTTTTCCGCATCAATTTGAATGACTGCCGGATCAGCTACCGGATTGTAGTACCCCAGCTCTTCGATAAAACGGCCATCTCGCGGTGAACGAGAATCCGCCACAACCACCCGGTAATGAGGGGCCTTTTTCGCGCCGGTTCTTTTTAAACGAATCCTTACTGCCATGGTTTCACCTCCTTTCGACTTCAATCCGATTTATCGCATAAATGGGATATTCTTATCCATCCCTTTTCCTTTTTTCCCTTGCCCTCCAAATTGCCGGATCATTTTCTTCATCCCGTCAAATTGCTTCAGAAGTCGATTCACATCCTGCACGGATGTTCCGCTGCCCCGAGCGATCCTGCGCCTTCTGCTTCCGTCGATCATGGCCGGATTCTTTCTTTCTGCTGGAGTCATCGAATAGATAATCGCTTCCACTTTCCCCATCTCTTTTTCATCCACAGCCAATCCCTGGTTTTTCTGCAGTTTACTCATACCCGGGATCATTCCCATCAGCTGATCAATAGGCCCCATATTCTTCACTTGTTTCAATTGTTCCAGGAAATCGTCCAGAGAAAAATCCACCGAACGCATTCTTTTTTCCATTTCCCGGGCTTTGTTAACATCAACGGTACTCTGGGCCTTTTCGATGAGAGTGAGCATATCGCCCATACCCAGTATCCGGGATGCCACCCGCTCCGGGTGAAACACTTCAAATGCATCCAGCTTTTCCCCCGTACCGGCGAACTTAATGGGCTTTCCTGTGACAGATTTAACCGATAATGCAGCACCACCGCGGGTATCCCCATCCATCTTGGTCATAATCAGTCCATCGATACCCAATGCATCGTGAAAACTCTGAGCAATGGTTACCGCATCCTGCCCAGTCATGGCATCCACTACCAGAAGTATTTCATGGGGGTGCACCACATTCTGGATTTCCTGCAGTTCAGCCATCAGCGTATCGTCTATATGGAGCCGCCCAGCCGTATCGATAATGACAATGTCTCGCCCGTAGCGCCCTGCATGTTCGCGAGCCCCTTTCACAATATCCAGAGGCGATACAGCAGTTCCCAGAGTAAAGACAGGGATGTCCAGCTGTTCCCCCAAAACAGACAACTGTTTGACGGCGGCAGGCCGGTAGATATCGGCAGCAGCCAGCAGCGGTTTCTTGCCTTGTTTTCTCAATAAAAGCGCCAGTTTCCCAGCTGTTGTTGTTTTCCCTGAACCCTGCAGCCCCACCAGCATCACGATAGTCGGGGGAGAAGCAGCCGTTACAATTTTGCTTTCCGCACCGCCCAGCAGTTCAGTCAATTCTTCATGGACTATCTTCACTACCTGCTGTCCCGGTGTCAGGCTGGTCAGGACCTCCTGGCCGACAGCGCGCTGACGAATCCGGGCGATAAAGTCCTTGGCCACTGAAAAATTCACATCCGCTTCCAGAAGCGCCATTCGCACTTCTCGAAGAGCTTCGCTTACATCTTGTTCGGTTAATCGACCGCGTCCCCGCAGTCGCTGAAGTGTTTCCTGAAGCCGATCTGCTAAGCCTTGAAACATCATACACCCTCCTCGGTGTCTTCCTTCATCCAGATATTAACCATCTCCTGCAGCAGAAATCTCAAAGACGGTTGTCCGGTTTCATTGTATTCGCATTGGCCATCCTGGCTATTCTCGATCCTTCGAAAAGCCTCTTGGGCAAGAAGAGAAAAATCCGAAAAACGATGAGCCAGATGCAGTGCTTCTTCATATTTCTTCAGTACGTTTTCCGTTCGGACCAGAATATCGTGCACTGCCGGTCGGGACACATTCAGTTCCAGCGCAATTTCCGCCAGAGAAAGATCATTGTGATAGTACAACTCAAATACATCCCGCTGTTTTTCAGTCAGCAAGGGAGCATACCAGTCATACAGTTGAATCATTTGCACTGTTTTGTCCAACACGTGAATCATCCCTGTAAAGGTAAAATGCTTTACAGGGATATTATAGTGGTCCACTACCTTCCTGTCAATGCCCGGATGCAAATAACGTACCTTCAAATCTTTAGATTTTTGACAGAACTTTTCCAGGCAGGGCTCCTGTGTGTTCTCCCTGCTCAATGACTGGAATACCATTCACTATTACATATTCGATTCCCACCGGATACTGATGCGGATTGGAAAATGTGGCCCGATCCGCCACAGTTTCCGGATCGAAAACCACCAGATCCGCAAAATAACCGGGACGAATCAGTCCGCGATTTCGGATTCCCATGCGCTCTGCCGATGCACCGGTCATCTTGCGGATGGCCTCCGGCAGTGACATGATTCGACGCCCTCGCACATACTGCCCCAATACACGCGGGAATGTTCCATAGGTCCGTGGATGGGGCTTACCCTTGCTTAGTATTCCGTATGGTGCAGCCGCCCCCGAATCCGATCCTACTGTCGCCAATCGATGAGACAGTACCCTTTCCACATCTTCTTCACACATTAAAAACAGAACGATGGAAACCGTTTCGCCGTTCTCTTCCAGAATCAGATCATACACCGTATCTTCCGGGGTCTTACCCCTGCGTACAGCCGCTTCTGCAACCGTGATTCCCTCCAAATCCTGATTGCTTTCGGATTCTACGCGTCCGATCAAGATATTTTCCCAACCGGCGGCTCCGGCAAAATTTTCCCATCCCGGTATCCCGTTTTTCATCTCATCGGTCAGGCGCATTCGTATTTCAGGATCCCTAAGTCGTTCCAGAAGGGCTTCCCGTCCCCCGTCATGAGCCCAGGCTGGAATCACAGCAGTAATGGATGTATTTCCAGCCACATAGGGGTATACATCAAATCCAATATTCAGACCATCGCACTGGGCTTCTTCCATCATACGAAGGGTCTTCTGCACATCACCCCAGTTTTTTTTCCCGGCTGCTTTATGATGGGAAATGTGCACAGCGGCACCTGACTTCTTACCAATATCTATGGCTTCCTGAACCGATTGGATCAGGGTATCACTTTCACCGCGAATGTGACTGACATACATCCCATTCTTTTCTGCTGCTGCTTTCGCCAGTTCAACCAGCTCGTTGGTGGATGAAAAACAGCCCGGTGGATAGATCAATCCGCTGGACACACCGAAAGCACCATCATCCATCGCTTCACGTACCATAGCCTGCATAGATGCTATCTCTTCTGAATCAGGCTCCCGATCCGAATGACCCATGGCATTGATCCGCAGCGTTCCCAGACCGATCAGAAGAGCCTGGTTCACGGCCACACCCTGCTTTTCCACATATTCTCGGTACTCTGCAACGGTGTTCCAGGAAGGGGTAACTCCATACTTGGCGTAATTTTCTTTGGCGTGCTGAATGCCCTGGCCGGAAATGGGCGCAGCCGAAGACCCGCACTGGCCGGTTACCTCAGTGGTAATTCCCTGCCGGACTTTGCTCTCCACCCGGGGATTGGCCAAAATTGTCGGGTCCGAATGGGAATGAATATCAATAAACCCCGGCGCAATAACACATCCGTCTGCGTTGATAACTTGATGTGCCTCTGCATTTTCCAGATCCCCTACGGCTGCAATTCGGTCCCCAAGCACAGCAACATCTCCCGGATAACCCGCCAAACCGCTGCCATCAATGATATAGCCATTCTTGATGATCCAATCAAACATGGGTTTCTCTCCTCTCCATTCCTGTAACTTGTATTTATGCTTTGACTGCCTCGATCAGCGCTGCTGCTGATTCGACCATATTCACTCCACAGCTTTTCAGCTGAGCAAAAACCCGTTGAGGAGAAAACATATAGGGTGTTCCAAGACCCAAATGAGTAAACATCCGCAATCCATATCGGCGCGCTGCAGTTTGACCTGAAAGGTAGCAAAATATTCGTTTGCTGTATGGTCTATCTTCCAGATATCGGCATATCCCCGGTACATCCATATACGGAGTTTCCCCCAAAATCACCAGACTGCTCGTATCGGGGTCGTTCCGGAATAGCTCCAGGCCTTCCATCATGGTAGTACCGGTCAGCAGATCGCCCCCGATAGCCAGGCTGGTGGATTGCCCCACCCCGGCCGAAGTCAGGCTCCATGCAGTTTCGTAGTTGAGAGTTCCCAGCAGAGAAATCATCCCCACATTCCCAGGAGAAAACAAAGATGTAGGCATGACCCCAATTTTCCCCTTACCCGGGGAAATAATGCCCATGGTGTTGGGTCCCAGCAGACACAGTCCGCGCTCTTTGGCTGCAGCCCGTACACGCAGTGTGTCGTGCAGGGGGACACCCTGTGTAATCATCACAATCAGAGGAATCTCATTTTCGATGGCTTCCCAGGCAGCATCCAGAACATATTGAGGCGGAGCCATAATCATCGTCGCATCTACCGGATGCTGGGATTTCAGGGAGGCTATGGTATCATAGACCGGAATTCCAGATACCCGACTCCCCCTCGACCCGGACTGACCCCCCCACAATGGGCTTAACATTGTATTCATTCATTAAACGAGCATGGTAGGCTGGCTGGGCTCCGGTAATGCCTTGTACAATCACATTCGTATTCTGGTCCATTAAAATACTCACGGTTGAATCACCTTCTTCGCATTCATCAGCCCGCTGAGCTGCAGTGCGGCATCAGCGCTTGAAGGTGCCCGATACGCAATGAGGCCGGCTTCCTCCAATATCCTCCAACCTTCTTCCTGATCATGCCCACCCATTTTTATGAGTACAGACAGATCATTCGGGCATTCATCCAGAGCATCCATGATTCCTTTGGCCATTATTTCACAACTGTTGATCCCGCCATACACATGGATGAAGACGCCGGTGATCGAAGGGATCCGTGTAATAATCCGAACACCGGCTGCCATGCGTTCTTCAGAAAGGCCTCCCCCAAGTATGACACAACCGTAGGGGATCCCGCCTGCATTAATCAGATGGTCCATACTGCTCAAGGCCGGTCCCATCCCGGTGGCCAACACACCCACATTGCCTGACGGGTCGATTGTACGGTAAACCAGGCCAGCCTGCTCGGCCTCTTCCGTGGGAGAATGCGCCTTCCGGGGACCTAGCAGAGCAAGAATTTTTTCTTGTCTTGAAAGGGCGGCATTGTCCATTTCCAATGCGATGCTACCCACCAGAACTTCCTGTTCCTGGGTGATTATGATGGGCGACACCTGGACTGAGACAAAATCACCCTGGAAAAACATACGCATTAAACGATACAGAATACGTCCGATTTGGCCCAGTAAATGTCCTTGAATACCACTGCGTTGAACCAATTCATACATTTTATACTGACTTAAGTCATGCGCCCCCGCAAACTCCCGGGTGACGGAGATTACTTTTTGACTGAACAGCATTTGGCAGTCCCGATACGGTGACAGGCTGATATATACTTTCCCTGTGTCATAACGGAACCCAATGCGCACATACAGCCGTCCCAGCGCAGAAGGCAGCTCCTTGATAATGACCGTATCGCCCTCGGTAACATTCTGATCAGTGTCTCGAAGCCACCGGCGTGCTTCGTCTTCATCACGAAAAAGCTTCGCGGGCCGGCTGCGCAGCCGGGGTATAACCTCAATCATTACTGGCATCTGCATGACAGGAGTTTCATCATCTCCCGCAAGAAAAGCCTTTGCATCAGAAAATTTTACAGTGGGCAGTTCAAAGTGCTTTGCGACAACCAATCCTTCATGGCCGGCGATCCTCATTGAGACACCTCTTTCACCAATCGTTCAGCTTGTATATGAAACGAAGAAGCGCTCCCCTTTCTGGGAGGAGCGCAAACTGCTTCAGTGCTACCGGGTCACTTCCTGAATCGCTCGTTCCAGTTTGCTGCAAGCTTCATCCGCTTCTTCCATGGATATAATCAGCGGCGGCAGCATTCGAATGGAACAGCTGCCTGAACCGAGAATCAGCAATCTTTGTTTATTCACAGCATTGCTGACAATTTTATCTCTGGTTTCAGGATCACGTTTTTTGGATTTTTTGTCCGTTACGATCTCAATTCCCAGCATGAGTCCCAATCCCCGGGCATCACCGACACACTCATATTTATCGACCATTTCATCCAGTCGACCCCTGATGTATGCACCTACTTTGGCAGCATTGGCAATCAGATTCTTCTCTTCAATATACCGCAATACAAACAGTGAGAGCAGTGCCATTCGAGGTTCAGCCGAAAAAGTCTCTGAATTCCTTCCGGGACCGGTGAACATTGGATCATCCCCGATCGCTACCCCCATGGGCCATCCGGCACCCAGTGATTTGGCGGCGCATACTGTATCGACGACAACATCCGAGTGTTCATGGGCCCACCATTTTCCGCTGCGGCCCATCCCTGCCTGGATTTCATCGGCAACCAGGACGGCTCCATAATCATCGGCAATTCTCCTCAGTCCCTGTGCAAATGATGGAGGAGCATCAATGATTCCACCCTCGCCGCAAATCGGCTCAAATACGATGCCTGCAATATCTGTTCCTTCCATAGCTAAATAGTCCCGAATCAACTCCACACAGTAGGCTTTGTGCTGGCAGTCTTCCCGTTTCAGATTAAATGGGCAGCGATAACAGTAGGCGTAATCCGCCCGGACCACTGGAAACGCAGAAGGGAAATATTCCCGATGGGATGCTTTGGATGCAGTCAAGGTCAGCGCCAGACCCGTACGTCCGTGAAATGACGGCCTGAAAGCAACAAACCGCTGTCGTCTTGTGGTATCCATAGCTGATTTGATGGCAATTTCAATAGCCCGTGCACCGCTGGTGGTGAAAAAAGCCTGTTTTTTCTTGCCAGGCAACTTCGGTGTAATGCTGGCCAGCCGTTCAGAAAGGACAGTCTGAGCAATATAGTCGAAATCCTGTCCTGAATATTCTTCCACCACATGGGATATCTCTTTTTCAAATTCAACCATTTCCGGATTTCTGGAGCCCAAAGCCTTGACTGCCACACCCGCCGTAACATCCAGATACTCATTGCCTTCCAAGTCATATACGCGCATCCCTTGACCTCGATGGGGATCCATTACCGGGTAGATATCCCGATCATGGGTGCTTTTTCCCAAGGCACTGCTGGATCGTTGCAGCCAAAAATCAGAATCATACGGAACGTCTCCTAAAGAAGGCACCAACCTTTTCAATAGATCTACATGCTTTTTGTCCATTTGATTCTCTCCCTTCATTAATCTGATACGGCTCTATTCTCCGCATAAAGTCCCACTGAGCCGTTTCGGTAAACACAGTGGACTCCATAGACAGTTGTGGAGAGTCTATATGACATGCAGTTACATCCAAAATTTCTGCCTAAAATGTGGTATTCGATTTCATTATTCCATTTCCTTCCCAACTCTTCGCCAAATCCCTACTGCCGGAAAAGACTTTGCGCAAATTCACGGGCATCGAATGGGGTCAGATCTTCCATTGTTTCCCCCGTGCCAATAAATTCGATTGGAATATCCAATGTATGCTTGATGGCCACTACAATACCGCCTTTTGCAGTACCGTCTAGCTTGGTCAAAATGATTCCTGTAACCTGGACCGCATCGTTGAACAATCGCGCCTGGGCAATGCCGTTTTGGCCGGTTGTAGCATCCAGAACCAGCAGCACCTGCTGGGGGGCTCCTTCCACTTCGCGTGAAACAACCCGTTTAATTTTTTTGAGCTCTTCCATCAAATTCACTTTGGTATGAAGGCGTCCGGCTGTATCGATAATGAGGATGTCCATATGACGAGCCAATGCTGCCTGAACTGAGTCAAAAACCACAGCTCCGGGATCACCGCCACCCTGATGGCTGATCACCGGGATCTGGAGGCGCTCACCCCAGATCTTGAGTTGATCGATTGCTGCCGCCCGGAATGTATCGCCAGCCGCCAGCATGACTTTCCGTCCTTGATTCTGATAGTACCGAGCTAGTTTGGCAATGGAAGTAGTCTTACCCACCCCATTAACTCCCACCACCAAAATTACTTTCAATCCAGCATCCACTGTTTCCGATATTGTATCTTCTACTGAAGAAATCCCCATGATTTTTTCGATTTCTTCTTGCAGAATGTTCATTATGTCCTGATCAGTCTTAGGCTTCAGCTCCCGGCTGCGCTGCTTTAATGCATCAATCAGTTCCATGGTTGTTGAGACCCCAATATCGGCTCCAATCAATATGTCTTCCAGCTCCTCTAGCAGATCTTCATTCAGGCTGCCGTAGCGAGAAAGCAGCCCATTCAGTCGATTCTGGAAGTTTTGTCTTGTCTTCTGCAGACTTACCCTAATCTTCCCAATGATGCTCAAATCGATTCCCCCTGAAATTTATGATACTGCCGACTCAGCAAATCGAACAGATATCAGCTTGGAAACACCGGATTCTTCCATAGTGACCCCATACATGACATCGGCAGTCTCCATGGTCCCTTTCCGGTGTGTCACCACGATAAACTGAGTGTCCCGAACCAGTTCCCGCAAAAATGCTGCAAATCGATCCACATTGGCTTCATCCAGGGATGTATCAATTTCATCCAGCACGCAGAATGAAGCCGGTCGAGTCAGCAAAACAGCAAACAGCAGGCTGATGGCGGTCAGCGCTTTTTCTCCCCCGGACATCAAAGTGAGATTCTGCAGTTTCTTGCCAGGAGGCTGGACGGTGATCTCCAGCCCTGAATCCAGTGGATTGTCCGGATCCGTCAGGATAAGATCTCCTTTTCCTCCTTCAAACAACCTGTGCACAACATCATTAAAAGAAATTCGAATCCGGTTAAACGTTTCCAGAAATTTTTTCTTCATAACTTTATCGATCTCATGAATCACCTGCTGCAGCCCTCGCTGCGCTTCTTCCAGGTCGGCATACTGGGTATTGAGGAAGCGATACCGCTCCAAGACGCGCCTCTGTTCCTCCACTGCCCCCAACTGCACTGTGCCCAGTGCATCCATATAATCACGCAGTATTTGCAGGGTAGCCTTCGCTTCGTCCTCATCATGGATCTTTGTAACTCGCAGTGCCGCAGCCTCGCTGGTTAGCCCAAACTGCTGCTGTAGTTTCTGGGCAAGAGAGTCGATTTCCATCTCCCGTCGGGCAATGTCCATATCCAGCTGATGGATCTCGGTCTGGGCGTCTCCGGCTCGGCGCCGAACACGTTTGACCCTGCGCTCTGTATCAGCAATACCATCGCTCAAAGCCTGCCGCTGATGCCGGATTTTGGCCGCTTCTGCATCCATTTCCATCTTCTTTTTCATTAGTCGATCTTTCAGCTTTTCCAGTTCCACATGTTTATCCGCCAAAGTTGCCATTCTCATCTCCAGGGTCTTCAGTTCGCCACTGGTTCTATCTCTGCGATCCCGATACCCTTTCAGGATCTGTTCTTGCACTCGAACCTGATCCAGCAAGCCTGCTTCTTTTTGCCGCACTGTTGCCAGTGTAACTTTGTTTTCAGTGACCTTGGATGTAATATCTTCTTTGGCCCGGATCTCACCCTCCAGCTGCAATTGCAACTGGGAAATCTCCATTTCCATCTGGGTCGTTCTTTCTTGTTCCCCGGCGAGTTCATGGTTCAAACGATCCATTTTCTGCAGCGAATCCGCCTTCATTCCATCAATATCCTGCATTTCTGTCTGGATAATCTGATGCTGCTTATCCAACTGGATTTTCTGATATTCATTCTGTTCCAGTCTTTTGTTGGATTCAGCAATCACGATACTCAGATCGTCCCGGATTTTACTCTCGGCTACCCACTGTTTTTCCATGGTGGAAAGCTCATCCTGGGATTTTCGGATTTTTTCTGAACACTGACTCCTTTTCTTACGAACATGTTCCAGTGATACCTTCAGTTCATTGACTTCACGATCTCGTCCCAGAAGCGATGCCTGATTACCGACTCGGCTGCCCCCACTCATGGCTCCGCCGGGGCTGATCATATCCCCGTCCAGAGTCACAAACCGGATTCGAAACTGACTTTTTCGCGCAGCCTGCTGAGCGTATTCAAGCTCCGATGCCACCACAATCTGACCCAAAAGATACTCTTTGATGGGATTATACCGTTCATCGGTCTGCACCAAGTCGGAAGCCAGGCCCAAAATACCGTTTTCTTTACTCATCATCAGCAAAAGTTCAGACCGTCTGTGGGGTTGGATCACATCCAACGGCAAAAATGTGCTGCGGCCACCGCTTGTGGTTTTTAACATGGCAATGGCATCCTCGGCATCTTTGGAACTTTCAGTCACAATATTCTGCAGCGTTGCCCCCAGTGCGGTTGCCACAGCCTGCTCGTAGCGCGCCTCTGTTGAAAAAAGTTCAGATACGACTCCGCAGACGCCCTTGAGCCTGTTTTTCTTGGCCGCCGTCAGTACAGAGCGCACACCCTTATGGTATCCCTCATAATCTTTGATCATTTCTTCCAACAAATGCAGCCGTGAATCCATTTGGCTGACCTCTTGCTCCAGCAAGGTCCGGTCCTGATTCAAAGCATTTATTTTCTTGGTACAAATATCTTTTTTGCTTTCCAAATCTCTTAAAATATTAACCTGGCGATTGGATTTTTCTTGATTCCCGGCCAGAGAATCAGCAATCTTTTTTCGATCTGCCGCTAGTAATTCAATTTCCTCATTCAAACGGACTTTCTCTTTTTCTTTACGCAGCTTCTCACTATCCAGGCGAGTGATATCCTGTTCCAGTGAACGGATCTGGTGTCTCATTTCTGCAGCTCGATTCATCTGATCCAAAAGCAGATCTTTACGGGCTTCCAGATCCATTTCCCGCGAACCGATTTCCCGAAGCACTTCTTCGTAAGAATGGTTTTCCAGAGAAAGAACATCCTCCAGTTCACGCAGGGAAGTTCTCACCTGTTCCAGACTATCCTTCAGTTCCCGGATCCGTTCTTCAGATTCTGAAGATTCAGTGGCCAGATCGCGGATATCCCCCTGAAGTTTTTCCTTCTGGCTGCTGAGGGATTCTACCTGTTCGGCATTGTGGATCAGATCTGTCTCTGTTCGTTCCAGCTGACTCTGGTGTTGATACAGTTCCTTCAGTTTATCTTCCAGTACCTGTTCCACTTCAACCAAATGAAGCTGGGTATTTTCCAGTTTTGTCTCTGTATCCGCAATATCCGCTTCCATAGAAGTCCAGTCATTTTGTTTCTTATCTCTTCGATCTTTGTGTTCGTTTAGGTCCAAAGCCAGCCGGCGGATGCTTGATGCGGCCATGGATATTTCCAGTTCATCGGCTTCTGTCTTGTAGATCAGATACCGGGCAGCCTTCTCGGCTTCATGGGCCAGCGGCTCCAGCTGGGCTTCCAGTTCCGCCAGTATGTCTTGAACCCGTATGCTGTTTTGACGAGTTTCATCCAGCTTTCTGGCAGCTTCTTTCTTTCTGTTTTTATATTTCACAATACCGGCGGCATCATCCACCACCGCTCTTCGATCTTCCCCCCGAACACTCAGGACCTCATCGATCCGTCCTTGACCGATGAGGGAATACGCTTCTTTTCCAAGTCCCGTGTCCACCAGCAGATCGTGAATATCTTTCAGGCGGCATATCGTGTTATTTATAAAATATTCGCTGTCTCCCGTCCGGTACAACCGCCGCTTGATACTCACTTCCTGGTAATCCAAGGGCAGAGTCCCGTCGGAATTATCCAGAATAAGAATCACCTCAGCCATCCCCAAAGGACGACGGGTTGAACTTCCGGAAAAAATGACATCTTCCATCCGACTGCCCCGCAGTGTTCGAGCACTCTGTTCCCCCAACACCCATAAAACGGCGTCTGAAATGTTACTTTTTCCACTTCCATTGGGACCTACCACCGTGTTTAGACCTTTTTGCAGGTCCACCACGGTCTTGTCCGCAAACGATTTAAATCCCCGGATTTCCAGTCGTTTCAGATACAAACTGCTCCCTCCATCATTGGACAGATATGCCAAAATTCCACGATTATTGTATCACACACGCCGACAGATTCCTACCCTTCAGCCAGTCCGGCAGAAGATCATCCAAGGCAAAATAGTGTTTTTCTCCACTGCCTTGAACCCAGAAAAACCCTTTGTCTAAGGATTCATCTTTCACCATAGCAACATGCCCTCCAGTATGGTTTTCCAGGATGCGAATGTTGGCATTTTTCTGTCCTCGGAAATACGATTCTTCTCGGACAGGCATCCCGATCTGGATGAATTCTCCCTGAATCTCATGGTACACTTTTCCCAGTGCTTTTTGGATAAGCCCGACCAGCAGATTGCTTTCAACCAGCTGGCGGATCGCAGGGTGGTAAGGGCCTGCTACCACTTTGGCGTTTGGTGAAATCTCATCTGTCGGCTGTAAGCCCAAACGAATCACAGGGATATTGTTCCGTTTAAACAGAGCCAATCCGTCCCGGCACCATTCAACGGCCTCTGCCAGGGTCAATGGCTGATACTCACCCCGGACCATCATTTCCTCCAGCTTCGTGTTGACCAGAACCAAAGTTGGATATATTCGTACCAGATCCGGTTTGCAGCGGATCGCTTCAATAACTGAATAAATCCAATTGGGATATGTGTCTTCAGGAAGGCCTACCATAAGCTGAATCCCCAGTTTGAAGCCGCTTAGTCTGATCAATTCCGAAGCCTTTCGAACCTGTCCTGCACTGTGCCCTCTTTCTGCAGCTGCAAGAACCGGCGCTGAAAAGGATTGAGCACCAATTTCCACCGTATCCACTGAATGTTGATGGAGAAGGTGCAAAATCTCCGGACTGATATAGTCTGGGCGCGTGGACAGTCGAATCTCTTGAATTCGACCCTTCAATTTGGCTTCCAAAGCAGGAGCCAGCAGCTCTTGCTGTTTTTTTATGGGGATTCCAGTAAAACTTCCTCCAAAAAAACCAACCTCGACAAAACGATCGCCATGAAGGCCAATGGTTTCCAGGTCTCTGGAGATAATTTTTTCCACACGGGCTCCATCCATACCTTCCTGCTCGCCGGTGATGTCTGTCTGGCTGCAAAAAACACAGGTGTGGGGACATCCTTCATGGGGAACGAAGATCGGAATAATGCTGTGTTTTTTCATACCATCACCTCTTACCCGCTCTAAAAAAAACAACCCGATGTCGGGTTGTCAAGTGCTTTGTTTTTGCAAAACCGACAGTGCTTCTTTCGCCGCGGCCTGCTCAGCATCCTTTTTTGTCTTACCGGTTCCAGTTCCAAGAATGGTTCCATTGCTTTCCACCTGAACGTCAAACTCCTTGTCATGATCGGGTCCATGTTGGGCGATCATGTGATATTGGAGACTGCGTCCCGATTCTTTTTGGATCAGTTCCTGAAGTGTCGTTTTGTAGTCTCTGCGGTATTTTCCGCTTTCTACAGCATCCAGGGAATGAGACAACCGGGACAGAATAAACTGCCGGGTTATTTCCAGACCGCTGTCCAGAAACAGCGCACCGATCAGCGCTTCCATGGTGTCAGCCAGCAGCGACGGCCGGTGACGACCGCCACTGCGTTCCTCTCCCTTGCCCAGTTGGATGTACTGCCCCAGATCAATCTGGTCAGCTGCCTGAGCTAGTACCTGCTCATTGACTACCGATGCTCTCATTTTGGTTAATGTGCCTTCATCCACTTTGGGATACTCTTTATAGAGGTATTCACTAACGACCAGCTGCAAAACCGCATCCCCTAAAAATTCCAGTCTCTCATTATGCTCAACTTTCTTCCCCTTTTTTTCATTGGCCCGTGACGCATGCACCATGGCCTTCTGAAGGAGCTGGCTGTCGCTGAATCTATATGAAATTTTTTCTTCCAGCCCGCTCAGATTCTGTCCGCTTTTCATGGTTAAGGCTGATACTCCTTTATGATCAATACACCATTTTGTCCACCAAAACCAAATGAATTGGATAATGCTATGGATATTTTCTTCTGCCTGGCCTGGTTGGGCACATAATCCAAATCGCATTCAGGATCCGGATTTTCGTAGTTGATTGTAGGCGGGATAATGGACTCTTTGATCGCCATCAGGCATGCAATAATCTCAATTGCACCGGCGGCACCCAACAAATGTCCGGTCATGGATTTGGTCGAACTGACCGGAATCTGATAGGCCGCATCGCCGAACACCCTTTTGATAGCAATGGTTTCGAACTTATCATTGAGACCGGTGGAGGTTCCATGGGCATTGATGTAGTCAATGTCTGTGGGCACCATGCCCGCGTCCTTCAGGGCCATATTCATTGCCCGGTAGGCACCATCTCCTTCCGGAGGCGGAGAAGTGATGTGATACGCATCCGCCGTGTTGCCAAAACCGACTATCTCGCCAATTATCTTTGCTCCCCGCTTTTTTGCATGTTCCAATGTCTCCATCACAATAACACCCGATCCTTCACCCATGACAAAGCCGTCTCGCTCCAGATCAAAGGGGCGGGACGCTTTTTCCGGTTCATCGTTGCGAGTCGACAGCGCTTTCATAGCGCAGAATCCACCCAGGCTGGATGGAGTAATGGCGGCTTCCGATCCTCCCGCCACCAAAAGATCTGCATCTCCACGCTGCAGTATCTTGAATCCTTCCCCTATGGCATGGGACGAAGCAGCGCATGCAGCTACATAGGTCAGATTGGGGCCTTTCAATCCAAATGTCATGGAAATATATCCTGCAGCGATATTGGCAATCATCATGGGGATATAAAACGGGCTCATTTTCCCGACACCTTTTTCATTGACGACCCGAAATTGAGTTTCAATGGTTTCCATACCGCCGATACCCGTGCTGAATGAAACCCCGGATCGCTCCAGATCAATGCTGTCCAGATTCACACCAGCATCTTCCAGGGCCATTTTGGCGGCGGCAACAGCAAACTGCGTGAATCGATCCATTCTTCGCATCTCTTTGCGGTCGATATACAAACCGGGATCAAACTCGGGTACTGTGGCTGCAATCTTTGTGGGAAAATCAGTTATATCAAAATGAGTAATCGGCTTGATACCCGACCGTCCGCTGATCAGTGATGCCCAAAAAGGCTCCACCCCGATCCCAACGGGAGATATTACACCCATACCGGTAATCACTACACGATTTTTCATAGTTTCACCCCATCGTTTTTCGATGCGCACGATAATTCCAGTGCACGATTCCAATTTTATGTATCATCTCCGAAAGGTCGGCAATCATAGTCAAGTGTTTTGAAAGTCCCGTAGATTCCTACGGGACTTTATCGTGCTTTACGAATTATCTTTCACATATTTCACTGCATCGCTGACTGAAACGAGCTTTTCTGCATCCTCATCCGGGATTTCAATGGAGAATTCCTCTTCCATCGCCATGATGAGCTCCACCAGGTCAAGAGAGTCAGCCCCTAAATCATCCACGAAAGAAGCATCCATTTGGATTTCTTCTTCATCGATGCCGAGTTGTTCAACAATGATTTCTTTGATTTTTTCATAAATTGCATCGGCCACATGTCTCACCTCCCTTCAACAATTTTCAGATAGTATTTACATTAGCATGCCGCCATCAATGTGGATCACCTGTCCGGTAATATAATCGGACGCCGGTGAGACAAGGAAAAACACGACCTGTGCCACATCTTCCGGAGTACCGGCACGTCCCAAGGGGATACTTCGTAAAAAATCAGCTTTCACTTCATCTGTCAGTTTGTCGGTCATTTCAGTAGCAATAAACCCGGGAGCCACTGCATTGACTCGAATACCTCTTCCAGCCATTTCTTTGGCCGCTGACTTGGTTAATCCGATGACACCGGCTTTTGACGCAGAGTAATTTGCCTGACCGGCATTACCCATGACTCCGACTACAGAAGCCAGATTGACAATCCGCCCTGAACGCTGCTTCATCATACTGCGCATAACTGCTCGAGTACACAGATAGACACCTTTTAGATTGATATTCATGACTAGATCCCAGTCTTGCTCTTTCATCCTCATCAGAAGGCCGTCCCGAGTAATTCCGGCATTGTTGATCAGAATATCGATGTGTCCGAACCGGTCCAGTACCTCTTTGACCATACTGTCTACAGAATCGCTGTTGCTGACATCCGCTCCTGCAAAGGAAGCATTCAGTCCTCGATCCACCAAGTCCTGGGCTGTCTGTTGAGCTGCAGCCAGATCAATATCACTGACAACAACTAGGGCACCGTTTTCTGCCAGCAGGGTTGAAATAGCCCGGCCGATTCCCTTCGCTCCTCCAGTGACCAGCGCCACCTGATTTTCTAGCAACATATTAGCAAACCTCCTTCCAATAATCAAGCAGTTTGTTCAGGGATGGCACATCTTCAACATTGTGAATTATTGCATCTTTGGCGATCCTCTTGACAAACCCGCTAAGTACTTTTCCAGGTCCAACCTCAATAAATGTATCCACACCATCGTCCACCATTCGGCGTACACTGTCTTCCCAATATACCGAATGACTAACCTGCTTAATCAAAGCCCGGCGAATATCTTCCGCACTGTGGACATAGTCGCCGCTGACATTGGCAATGATGGGTATTTTCGGTGCTCGTATTTCCATTTTTCCCATCTCTTTTTCCAGCTTTATGCCGGCAGGTGCCAGCATGGAACAGTGAAAGGGTGCACTCACCGGAAGAACGACCGCTCTTTTGGCCCCAGCCTCCTTGCATACTTCCACAGCCGCCTCAATGGCAGCTGTTTCCCCCGCTACGACAATTTGCCCCGGTGAATTAAAATTGGCTGGTTCGATGATCCCAAATTCGCTGCATTGTTCGCAAATTTTTAAAACCGGGTCCCGGTCAAGACCGATGATGGCTGCCATTTTGCCAACACCCACTGGAACCGCTTCCTGCATGAAACGTCCACGTGCTTTTACCAAAGGAACGGCATCCTGAAAATCAATGCTTTCAGCAGCTACCAGAGCAGAATATTCGCCCAGACTTAATCCAGTAGTTATATCCGCATGGATTCCTTTTTCTTTAAGGATCATCATTGCGGCTATACTCACTGTTAAAATGGCCGGCTGGGTATTTTCGGTCTTCTCCAATTCTGTCTCCGGTCCCTCAAAGCACAAAGATCGCATACTGTACCCGACAGCCTCGCTGGCCTGAGTAAAAATTTGATCCGCTATTGGATAGTTCTCTACCAAGTCCCGTCCCATTCCGACATATTGGGCCCCTTGTCCGGGGAAAATGAATGCTGTTTTCTTCATTCGGCTCCCTCCTTACACCCACCGCATCACGGTGGCACCCCAAGTCAATCCTGCTCCGAAAGCCACCATCACAATCACGTCTCCCGATTCAATTCTCCCGCCATCCAGGCATTCTTTCAAAGCCACGACAACCGATGCAGTGGAAGTATTCCCATAGCGGTCAAGATTCACATACACTTTCTTCTCATCCAGTTTCAAGCGGCGAACAGCCGCATCGATAATACGAGTGTTGGCCTGATGGGGAATCAGAAGATCCACATCTTCCGGTTCCAACCCCGCTTTTTTCAGCACCTCCAAAGATGCTTCTCCCATGATCCGAACTGCAAACTTAAACACTTCCGACCCGGCCATATGGATGCTGTGCAGCCCGTCGTCCAGTGTTTTTTGTGTAGTGGGATTTCGTGTACCACCTCCGGGAAACGCCAGCAATTCTGCTCCATCCCCATCTGCACCCATGAAGAAGGATAGAAAACCAGACCCATCCTTCACCGGTTTGATTACAGCAGCTCCGGCAGCATCCCCAAACAGGACACAAGTATTCCGATCTTTCCAGTTGAGCATCTTAGACATCACTTCTGCTCCTACGATCAAAGCATTTTCATACAAACCGGCGGCGATCATCTGTGACGCAGTGGCCAGAGCATAAATAAATCCAGAGCATCCCGCCATGAGATCGAAAGCCGCTGCATTTTTCGCCCCAATTTTGCTTTGTATAAAACACGCTGTCGATGGAAAAATCATATCCGGGCTGACTGTAGCACAGATAATCAGATCCACCTCATCAGGAGCCATGCCGGCATCGTGCAATGCCTTCATAGCTGCATCCGCACCCAGATCCGAGCTGGCCATATCATCCTCAGCAATCCGACGCTCATGAATCCCGGTTCGGGTCCGGATCCATTCATCCGATGTGTCCACAATTTTTTCCATATCAAGATTTGTCATAATCTTCTCAGGAATACTCGTACCCAATCCAACGATACCCACCGACCTATTCATCCGATATCCCTCCCAGTACTTTCATCTTCTCGTGAATCTCTTCCAGAAGCCTCTCTTTTATCAAGGTCCCTGCAGTACGAATTCCATTGCTGATGGCAACAGCGTCCGAACTGCCGTGGCTCTTAATGCAAATACCGTTGATCCCCAAAAGAGGTGCTCCTCCGTACTCGGAATAATCAATTCGCTTCTTTATTCTCTGCAGAGCCGGCCGCAGTAAAACAACACCGGCCTTTTCCCGAAAGCTCTGGTTAAACTCTTCCCGCATCATGGTAAAAACAGTCTCTGCCAATCCTTCTCCCGATTTTAATAGCGCATTGCCCACAAATCCATCGCATACAATCACATCGCACGAACCGCTGAAAAGATCCCGGGCTTCTACATTACCAACAAAATGAATCCCGCTGTTTTGGAGCAGTGAATAGGCTGCTTGCACTACTTTAGAACCTTTTCCTGATTCGCTGCCGACATTGAGCAGTCCCACCTTGGGAGCTGCAACACCCAAACGTTTTTCAGCGTATAAGGATCCCATGATGCCGTATTGCTGCAAATGCTCCGGTTCCGCATCCATGTTGGCCCCCACATCCAGCAAAATGACCATTTTACCTTTCATTGCTGTAGGCAGTGCAGGACTCAAAGCGGGCCGGTCGATGCCAGGAACAGTCCTGAGAAACAAGACAGACGCTGCCATGAATGCTCCTGTATTTCCAGCCGACAACACCGCATCGGCTTCATGAGTTTGAACAAGACGTACGGCTGTGGGCAGTGAGGCATTCTTTTTTCGCCGAAGTGCCTGAACCGGTGCTTCATCGCTGTGGATAACATCGTCTGCAGGAATGACTCGGACCGGCGACAGGCGAAATGGATACTTCTGCAGTTGCTGCCGGATAAGCTCTTCCTGCCCCACCAGCAAGTATTCCCATTCCCGAGATTCAGCCAGAAACGCACCGCGGATAATTTCATCCGGGGCATGGTCTCCACCCATGGCATCAATCGCTATCCTCATCATCGAAGCTATCTCCTTCATGGTTCCACGGATTCTCTACCGTAAACACGACAAATTTTCCCCGGAAAACCTGTTCCCCTTCCACTTTGGTAACAACCTGCACCACATAACTATTGGTTTTTTCACGGATTATCTGGGCTTTGGCCACCATGCGCTCCCCGCAATATACCGGTCTTTTGAATTTGATGTTGGCCAAACCAATCAAAACTACATCGGCATCAATGATGGCAATGGCCAATGAGGCAGCATGGGAGAAAATATAGTGTCCTTTGACCACATTTCCCTTGGTAAATACCATATCTGCTGTGGTTTCCAAAATGGAAATTCCGCTCTGATTCAGATCCAGGTCAATCAAATCCCCGACAATATCTTCACTGCTTAAGGATTTCACTTGATGCATGGTGTTTTCCGCCATCTTTTTCGTCCTAAGTCTCAGCTCAGGGATATTCATGGCTGTCCGATCCAGGCGGATGGTCTGTACACTCGTACCAAACTTTTCAGCTAACTCAATATCTGTTATAAAAGGATTATCTTTCAGGGTTTCCTGCAGCTGGTATTGACGTTCTTTCTTGCTGATACGCGTCACCGGATCCCCTCCTCCTTCAGTCATATCACCATGTCTTATGATCTACTCTTAAAGGTAGTATACATGACCCACTGCACCAATGCAATACAATTGGCCAAAAAGAAAAATAAGATTTCCGGCTCACTGCCTTCCATCTTATTCCTGGCACTTCATGGTTACTGACTGACAACCTCTTTATTCTTATAATACCCGCATTCACCGCAAACCCGGTGCGGAAGTTTCATTTTATGACACTGCGGACATTCAACCAGAACAGGTGCTGTCAATTTCCAATTGGCTCTTCGTTTATCGCGCCGTGATTTGGAGACTTTTTGCTTTGGTACTGCCACTTAAACCCACCCCCTTCTGTGCATCGTTTCTATTCTCTCATATTTTCAATCATTATTCAATAGTTGTTTCAATGCAGCCATCCGTTCATCCACTTTTTCCCCGGCACAATGGCATGTACCCTGATTCAGGTTCTGGCCGCAGATCGGGCACAATCCCAGGCAGTCTTCCCGGCAGAGCGCTTTCATGGGTATTTCCATAATGACAGACTCCATAATGAGATCTTTCAGATCAATGAAGTTCCCCCGAAAAAAAATCACTTCTTCTTCGGGTGCATGTTCTTCTTCGGAAGAACGATTCACGTCGGGCGGTGTTTCCATTGGTCTGAAAACCATATCAAACCGTGCTGAAAAATCGCTGGTGTATCGCTCAAGACATCGGCCGCACTGTCTTTCCATGGATCCGCAAACCGTTCCGCTGACTACATAGCCGACATCGGTCCGGGTTACGCTGCCCTCAATCTGCAGAGGTTCAGGAAATCGGATTTCCTCCCCCATAAACTGAATAGCAGCCATTTTTTCCCGACCTTCGAAGGTGAGGAAAGAACCTTGCTCTTTTCTCAGTTCAGAAATGTCGATTCTCATAGTTAACACCCCATACTATAGCAGAGCAATCTCTTTGGTTTCCCTGGCAATCATCAGTTCTTCATTGGTGGGAATGACAAAAATCTTCACTTTGGATTCGGGCGTGCTGATTTCTCGTTCTTCACCGCGAATATTGTTTCTGTCTGCATCCAAAGCAGTTCCTAGATAACCCATATCCGCACAGATAGTCGCCCGAAGATCGATGGCATTTTCACCGATTCCTGCCGTGAACACAATGGCATCCACGCCACCCATGACTGCCGTATAAGTACCAATGAACCGCTTAACAGCGTGAGCCAGGACTTCTATGGCTGCAGCCGCTCGGTCATTGCCTGCTTTCATTTCTTTTTCAATATCACGCATATCGCTGCTTACGCCGGAAATCCCATACAATCCACTTTGCTTGTACAACACATTGCTGATCTGATCAATGGTCAGATTCTCTTTGTCCATCAAATAAGGGATCACAGCTGGATCCAGATCTCCGCAACGAGTACCCATGGGAAGCCCCGCCACGGTTCCAAAACCCAGACTGGTATCGACAGAACGCCCACCTTGTACTGCGGTGACACTGGATCCATTGCCCAGATGGCATGTAATTATCTTCAAAGATTCGATGGGTTTTTGCATAAGAGCAGCTGCTCTTTGAGAAACATATTTATGAGATGTACCGTGGAACCCGTAGCGCCGAACATGATACTTTTCGTAGTATTCAAATGGAATGGCATATAGATAAGCACTTCGATGCATGGTTTGATGAAATGCTGTGTCGAAAACACCGACTTGGGGTTTGTCCGGCATAATAGCCCGGCATGCTTCGATTCCCATGATATTGGCCGGGTTGTGCAAAGGGGCCAATTCAGTGCATCCTTCCAATACCGCCAGCACGGTGTCATCAATGAGAACAGACTCGGCAATTTTTTCTCCCCCGTGAACGACCCGATGACCGACGGCACGGATTTCATCCATGCTTTCCATTACACCATGCACCGGATCGGTCAGTTCCTTTATGACCCGCTGGATGGCAATTCTATGATTCGGGGCGTCAATCGGTACTTTATCCTGTTGAAAGCTATCCGTCTCATGGTTTAACAGTGGTTCCTCCAAACCGATCCGTTCGATCAGTCCTTTGGCAATGACACGTTCGTCTTTCATGTTAAACAATTGATACTTCAGCGATGAGCTCCCACAGTTCAGTACCAGGATTTTCATTAACTGAGCCCCCATTTCTCGATGTATCCATAGTCCAATCCCTAAATCTGACAAAATACCGCTGTAATACTATCACAACCCTCTGTCATTGTCAATAGAACGGGGTTGGTGTGGTGACGAACATCCCCGGAATTTCGACAAAGGACCTATCTGCAGCTACCCATCACCCTTCTGTTCTTCTCTTTCCGCCCTCCACTGCTCCCGCGTCGGGTAAGACATTTCCGTTAGTATGCGGGCAAATTCCATGGGGAGAGGAAAGATCAGCGTATTGCTGTTTTCTGCTGCCACCTCAGCCGCTGTCCTCATGGCCCGGAGAGCCATCGCCCCAGGGCTTTTGGCCAGTATGGCAGATGCTTCAGCCAGTTTGACGGCTGCTTCCTTTTCGCCTTCCGACTGGATGATGATGGACCGCCGATTTCTTTCTGCTTCTGCCTGTCTGGAAATCACTCGCTGCATGTCCGCAGGAATCACCACATCTTTGATCTCGACTGTCGTCACTTTGATTCCCCACGGATCGGACGCTTCGTCAATGATTTCCTGCAGACTTTTGTTCAGCTTATCCCTTTCAGACAGCAACTCATCCAATTCAGCCTGTCCGACAACCCCTCTGAGTGTTGTCTGGGCTAGCTGAATGGTGGCCTGACTGTAATCCTGGACATTGATGACTGCCTTGGATGGATCCACCACCCGATAGTAGAGAACGGCATTGACTTTGGTCGTCACATTGTCGCGAGTGATGACTTCCTGGGTTGCTACATCATACACCACAGTACGGAGAGAAATTCGCATTACTTTATCCACAAACGGGATAATGAATATGAGTCCCGGTCCTTTGATCCCGATCAGTCTCCCCAATCGAAATACAACCAGTCGTTCATATTCTTTCACCACCCTGACTGCGGACATGAACAAAATGATTAGAATGATCACAGCCCCTAGCCAGGTAAACTGCTCCAGAATCAATTCGATCATGTTGATCGCTCCTCTCATTGCTGCTGTGCAGCTCTTTCTTTCGGCTTTCAGCTCAGATTATGGACTCAAATCATCCCTGGTGACCAGCAGGGTCATTCCATCAACATCCTGGACAATCACTTTCTCCCCGGCTGGGATGGTTTCCAGATTCAATGCTCTTGCTTTCCAGATTTCTCCTCGAATTTTTACATATCCGTTTGGATCCAGATTATCCATCGTCGTCCCAGTATACCCCAGCATTCCTTTTTGGCTTTGAACGGCTGGTATCTTGCGCAGTGGAATCAGTTTTGTGACCACAAGAACCAAAAATCCACCGGTCACGGCAGCCATCCCCAGCACGGTTCTGCGAAAGGTCAGAAACCATTCCAAAGGCAGCAACGGTTCATACGGCAAAAGAAGTGCACCCAGGACCATGGAAATGACCCCGGCCAGAGTCAGCACTCCAAATGTCGGCGTGAGTAATTCAGCGATGAAGAAGGCAACCGACAAAACCATGAGAACGATTCCTGTTGTATTAACGGCAAACATTCCAAGACCCAGCAGAGCCAGTACCAGACATATGGCTCCTACAATCTCAGGGATGAATGTTCCTGGGGCATTGATCCCAAAGATAATTCCGTAAAATCCGACCAAAAAGAGCATAAATGCAATTTCTGGATTGCTGATTAGATTGATCAGCTTTTGCTGCATGGTCATAGACAGATCAGTTAACTGGGCATTGGTTGTATTCAGCACAACAGGAACTCCCAGAACATCCACAGTCGTCCCGTCAATTTGTGCCAGCAGACTATCCAGGGAATCAGCAATCTCGTCCACCACGCCGGCACTTAAGGCTTCCTGATCGCTAATCGCCACATTATCCGTCACAAAACTCGCGGCGATGTCTGCAGGACGGTTGCGGGTCGAAGCAATGCTGCGCATATGCCCTGCCAGGAAATTGATGGTCTTTTGATCTGCCGGCTGCGATGAGCCATCGGAAGGATTGACAATGATGGGCATGGCTGCTCCTGTAGTGGTCCCCGGTGACATGGCTGCGACATGACCGGAAAGCAAAATGAAAGCTCCGGCAGAAGCAGCAATTGCACCCCGCGGAGCCACATAAGTAATGATCGGTATAGGTGAATTCAAAACATCTTCCATAATATCCAGTGTCGCATCCACCAAACCACCCGGTGTATTAATCACAAATACCACCATAGCCACATCATTCTGAAGGGCCTGCTCCAATCCCTGACGCAGGTAGGTTGTGGTCCCCCGTGTAATCGTTCCTTCGATCTGCAAAACACTGATTTTGGGACCTGGTTCAAAATCTTGTGCAGCCACGCTCATTGAAGAAAACAGCATGACAACCACAAGAACAACAACAGCGAAACCGGTTTTTCTCAATCCAACAGAAAGAAGCACATCGACCCCTCCTCTGATTACTCATCTTAATCGTCTGCGAGTACCGATTCATCAGGAAATCCGAACGCTGAAATATGTGGTATCGTTCCATTGATAGACTGATTTCACCTATTATTATACACTCTTTTCATCTTGACCGCCATATCCATTGCCAATCCTTCGAATCCAAATCCCGAAGTTCACCGGCCTGTATTCACAGCCCGAATCGCAGGGATTCAAGGGAAAAAAGAGAATAGTCAGTATATCCATACAAATCAATCAAAGCAGGGGATTCAAATGAACGTTGTCGGGATCGTTGCGGAATACAATCCGTTTCACAATGGCCACTTATACCAGCTTCAGGAAGCCACTCGAAGAACCGATGCAGAATATGTTATCTGTATCATGAGCGGCCATTTTCTGCAGCGCGGTGAACCGGCCCTGGTGGACAAATGGGCACGTGCCGCCATGGCACTGGCCTCCGGTGCAGATATCGTTTTTGAGCTCCCCTATGTCTACTGCTGCCAAACTGCTGAAACATTTGCCTCAGGAGCCGTGGCACTTCTTGAATCAACCGGAGTAGTCACTCACATAGCCTTTGGTTCCGAATGCCCGAATCTGGATGCAATCCACCCTCTGATACCCATTCTGGCGGAAGAGCCGGCCCCGTATCGCCGCAAACTGAAAGAGTCTCTGTCGCAGGGCCTTTCTTACCCGGCTGCTCGGCAGCAGGCCCTGGAAAGATATCTGGATCTTACTGTCAGCCACACGGATTCCAATGCCATCAAGCAGATCCTATCGAAACCCAACAGCATCCTGGGAATCGAATACCTAAAAGCTTTATACCAATCCAACAGCAAGATGATACCGGTCCTTATTCCTCGCACCGGCGCTGCCTACCATGACACCCAACTGCAAAAAGGAACCAAAATTGCCAGCGCTACTGCTATCCGGCAGCGCATCCAGGAAAACTGGCCGCAGCGAAAAAAAACTGCCCTTCGCATGATCGCACATTACATGCCGGATACTAGCCTGGATCGATTGGATGCCTCATTCAATCAGGGGCGAGGGCCCATATTCCCGTCCCATTTTGAGGATATGCTAAATTATGCTTTGCGTTTGCATTCGGCCCGAAGATTGGCCGATATAGCTGATATTCGAGAAGGTTTGGAGAATCGGATTATGGACGCTGCCGCATGCTCCACCACATGGGAAGACCTACTGGCATCCATAAAAAGCAAGCGTTACACCCAAACGACTCTGCAGAGAATTCTGATTCAAATCCTCGTCCAGTACACGAAGGAAGACGCCCGATTGGTTTCTGATTCTGGTCCCCAATATCTGCGCCTTCTCGGATTCTCACAGGCAGGACAAAAACTACTGAAACTCATCCGGAAAGAAGCATCCATCCCTGTTGTGGATCGATTAGCACCGTATGAAAGGGAACTGCATCAGGTAACGGGTATACCCCATCTAGCGGCAGCACACCGCATGATGCAGCTGGACCGCTTAACTACCGATCTTTATGTTTTGGGTTTTTCAAATCCGCTTCACCGGAACTCTGAGCAGGATTACACGACAGCAATTCTATCTCCATACACCGCCGGGAGGTTCTCTCATGATTCATAAGGTTCTTCTTCTGATTTTCTTTCTGATTGGCACCGGACTGCTCTACAGGGTTCCCAGGCTCCCCCGTGCTCACTCACCGCAAGGGCAGATGCTGACCCAGATCTGCGTCATTATTCCTGCGCGAAATGAAGAACAGCGTATTGGACCACTGCTTCATTCTCTCCGAAAGCAGAGAATACAGCCCGGAGAGATCCTTGTCATCGATGACCAATCGGAAGACCGGACTGCAGAAATGGCAGCCAAAGCCGGTTTTCAGGTTCTCCGTTCCGAACCGCTGCCGGAAGGCTGGCAGGGAAAATCATGGGCCTGTTGGCAGGGAGCTCAAATCGCCCAACATCCCATCCTGTGTTTTCTGGATGCGGATACTGTTTTGGAGGAAGACGGTTTAGTGCGCATCTATCAGGAGTTTTCCAAAGATATGACTCCCCTTTCCATCCAGCCCTATCATGCAATTGAAAAACTGTATGAGAATCTCTCCGCCTACTTCAATCTGATCGTCATGATGGGAACCTGCAGTTTTACACCCCGGGGCGATGAGATCCGAGCGAAAGCTTTTTTCGGACCCTGCCAAATGATGATGCGAGCCGACTATCTGGATATTGGCGGTCACAGCAAAGCCAAGAGTTCTGTTTTGGATGATGTCGCCCTGGGCCATCTGCTGACCGATGCCGGGCAGTCAATTCGCAATCGAGCGGGCAGAGACTGCATCCGTTTCCGCATGTATCCCCATGGAATCAACGATGTCATTCAGGGATGGAGCAAAAACTTTGCCCTGGGATCTCAATCCATTGGCTTGTATCCCATGTTGGGGATCGCAGGATGGGTATACGCATCCCTCAGTACTTTTATCGGTACTACCCTGTGGATTATGCAGCCCAGTCTGTCCGTATCCACCCTGTTTTTACCCTTCTACGGACTGTTTGTACTGCAGCTATGGTGGATGCTGAAAAAGATCGGAAATTTTTCGGTGCTGACTTCTGTATTCTATCCCATTCCACTGATATTTTTTTTAATGGTATTTCTGCGGGCTTCTATTCTTTCATTTTTGGTCCGCGAAGTCACATGGAAAGGCCGAACCCTGTCCACTCGAAAGGATGGTTAGAATGCCCTTCGAATCCCTGCCGCCCATGATGGCCATCGGTTTGAATGTGCTCGCCTGGTTTTTGATCCACATGGTCGCCGGGTATGCCGGAGCCAGGATGCCTCGTTATTGCTTTGTGAACGACGCAGGAATCTACCGTACCCGCAGTTGGGAAAAAAATGGTCAGTTCTATCAGCAGGTCTTCCGGATCAAACGATGGAAACGATATCTACCCGACTGTGGAGAAGCATTCGGGCAGCATGCATCCAAAAAGGCCATTCAATCCAAAAGCATTTCGTATCTGGAATCTTTCATCATGGAAACTCGCCGGGCCGAATGGACACATTGGATCCAGATCGGGATCTCTCCCATCTTCTTCTTTTTCAACACATGGCCGGTGGGATGCGTCATGCTGATCTACGCTGTCGCTGCCAACCTGCCCTGCATCATGGCCCAGCGATTCAACCGCCCTCGCCTCATGAAGATAGCGGCAGCAAAAAGAGCCCGGACCTGACTCATATCCCGGCTCTTTGTCTGTCAAGACCGCCCTCATTTTCTTGTTGATTGGATTCAAATTCCTTTCGAACATAGACAATGACAGCGGTCATAGCTTCAAAAATAAAATGGAGCTTGAGAAAGATTTTCCTAAGAAAGGTAAGAACACATATTATTCATGGATTCAATTTGCAGGAGTCAAAAGAATTCAATTGAAACTAAAAAACATTCTGGCAGAAACGGAATCATATCTTCTGGATTTTAAGATATGTCGAAAACAAAGCATAACCGCCAATTTAAATGTAGCCGGTTTTTAAATAGTAAGAGAAAATGTATTATTTACACGTGAGGTGTGGAATACAAGCTATGAGAAAAATTCGAATCTCTGGAGCGCTTTTGGTCGGTTTACTGTCTGTTGTTGCACAAATTGCTATGTTTTATCTTCGCTTTGGCAGATTGAACACTGATGCCACGATAATGGATTACATCCTGTTTTTTGCAGCAGGCTCTTTGGGCGGATTGATTTTGATCTTTTTTCTGAATCGGCAAAATTCGAAAACAGCACGGTCTGCAACTTTGCTGGCCTTTATTCTGGCCTCACCGATTGCGTCGTTTCTAATGATCGGTGGCGGGTTTCTCGGCCCTCTAGGTGTATTGATTCCTCCACAAATAATCTGGGTGCTGTCTGCATGCGTCGGAGAGCTGATTGGAAATTCCTTGGCCAAAAAATGATTTCAGATTCAAATGCAAACTGCGTTGTGATAAGCATAACCAATGGTCGTGAATAGACAATGCTGACCGAAAATAGGGAATTATTTGATTCTAGTTTGATGAAGAGCAAATGACCGCTCATGCATCATGGCCCAACGGTTCAACCGCACTTGCCTCAAGAGGATTGCGACAACAAAAAGAGCCCGGATCTATCTTATATCCCGGCTCTATGTTCGTCACGGCTGCACTCTTTCTTATTGATTGGATTCGATTTCCTTTCGAGCATTGCGAATTGCTGCGGTTACTGCTTCCATCTGTTCCTGGGATTTCAGCAGCAGGCCATCGGCATATTCGTTGGCTCCTGTCCGGATCTCTTTGGCCACTCGTTTAGCCTGATTGATGATGTCATTGGCCTGATCGTTGGCCATCCGGGTGATTTCATGCTCATCCGCCATTTTGGATACATGCTGTTTTGTATCCTCTTTCATACGTTCTGCTTCCTGCTGGGCTTCCTTAATAACCCGATCCCGTTCTCGGACAATCCAGTTAGCCTGCTCCAGTTCATCCGGCAGTGCAGCGTGCAGTTCATCGATCATTCGCAAGATTTCATTCTCACTGATAATCACTTTGTCGGTGAGCGGTACCCTCGCACTGTTGGAAATTAATCCTTCAATTTGCTCCAAAATAGCCAGCACATCCATCTTGTTACCCCCCGTCATTTTTACTTCGCCGCCGTATGTCCCTGGTAAAACTTTTCCATCAGTCTGTTTTCTACAACCCGCGGAACCAATCCGCTGATGGAACCACCAAGACTACTGACTTCTTTAATAATGGTTGAACTGATGTAAATATTTTTGCTGCTGGAGGACATAAATATGGTCTCCACATTGGGATTCAGCTTTCTGTTCATTAACGCCATCTGAAACTCGTACTCAAAATCGGATACAGCCCGAAGTCCGCGGATAATCACCTTGGCGCTGCGCTGGCGGGCATAATCGCCAAGCAGGCCTTCAAAGGAATCAACCTGGACATTGGGCAAATGACGGGTCACCTCCCGAATCATTTCCACTCTCTCCTCAACGGTAAACAAAGGCTTTTTGTTGGGATTTATAAAAACTGCAATGATCAGGTTATCAAATATTTCCGCTGATCGCTCAACAATGTCCAAATGCCCATTGGTGATGGGATCGAAGCTTCCGGGATATACAGCAGTTTTCAATACAAATCCCCCTTTTTACTGGTCTCTCCGATAAAACACCAGTACAGTATCTCCGTAGTATGCCTGCCTGAACCGCTCTAAACCAACAACCTCTGCCTCAGATTCCACAGAACCCTTTCTAGCTTCCACAATAACCCAGCCACAGTCAGTCAGGATACCCTTGTGCTCAGATAGAGCATGAAGTGCTTTAGGGACCAACCCAATATCGTATGGCGGGTCCAGGAAAACCAAATCAAACGGAGCCAACTGCGCAGCCTTCTTTTTCAAGAACTCAAGCCCATCCATCCGAACCACCAATCCGCGATCATCAAATCCGCAGAGACCCAGATTCTCTTGGATCACACGCACGGAGGATTCACTAGCATCGACAAAAACCGCGCTTTTTGCTCCACGGCTAATTGCTTCCATGCCAACACTGCCTGTCCCTGCAAAAAGATCAAGAAATTTTGCATCCGGAACCAGCGCGGCAATAATGGAAAAAAGTGCTTCCTTGACTCGATCTGCCGTTGGCCGGGTGTTCTTCCCGGAAACCGATTTCAGTCGTCTCCCTTTGGCTTCACCAGCAATAATCCTCACATATGCCTCCCCAGCGTTGTTCTAGTCCACCCATCGCTGATGCCAACATTATAGCATATTGCACCATGATTTACGATGACCTGTCGAAATATCTGTGTTTAACTTGTGATAATGTCACCTCGTAATTAACTTGATAAAATGTCACTATGGACGAGGTGCGATTTCTCATGACCCAAAAACAACTGAATAGATTTAAAGTACTATCCCTTGTCATCGAAGGTAAGGTGACGATCCAGGAAGCTGCGGAAGATCTAGATTTAAGTGAGCGCCAAATCAAAAGACTGAAAAAGGAGTGCAACAACAGGGACCAGAATCCCTCATTCACAGCAATACCGGGCGTAAACCTTCTCACGCAGTGACCGACCAGCTCAAGGCTGCCATCATTCGTCTCAAAGGACAGGAGCCTTTCATCAACGCGAACTTTACTCACTTTCAGGAACTCCTAGCAGAGCATGAACAGATTCACATCAGCTATACTCCCTTGTACAAAATCCTCACGGAAGCCGGACTAGCAAGTCCCAAAAAGAGGCGCAAACGCAAATCCCACCACCGCCGCAAGCGCAAGGCCGCAGGGGTACTCTGATTCAGATGGATGCCACTCCCTTTGAATGGTTTTCCACCCCTGAGAAGTTTACTCTCCACGGCGCCGTTGACGATGCCACCGGTGAGATTGTGGGAGCCTTTTTAACCCCCCATGAATGCCTGATGGGGTACTTTGCTGTTGCCCGACAAATGCTTCTCAACTGCGGTATTCCTGTCAGCCTCTACACGGACCGCCACTCCATATTTGTCTCACCCAAAGCCGCCTCCCTCTCCATCCAGGATCAGCTTGACGGCCAGCAGATCCCCCACACCCAATTCAGCCGGGCGATGGATGAACTGGGTATCACCATGCATAAAGCACGTTCACCCCAGGCCAAAGGACGA
Organism: Candidatus Sumerlaeota bacterium; assembly: GCA_040766585.1. Lineage (GTDB taxonomy): Bacteria > Bacillota > SLNR01 > SLNR01 > SLNR01 > JAXGQE01. The sequence continues at coordinate 188,355 of JAXGQE010000005.1, read as the reverse complement.
GTGGAAAAACTCTGGGACACTCTCCAAAGCCGTCTCCCGTCGAGTTTAAAATCGCCGGTATCACAAATATCGGTGACGCCAATGCCTTCCTCCCTGCCTACATCAAGCGTTCCAACGAGCGTTTTGCAGTGGCTCCTCTTGAACCGGATTCCGCTTTTAGGGATGTTCCCGACTCCACATTGGTGGATCACACCCTTTGTGTCAAACACCAGCGCATCATTGACGCAGGCCATGTCTTCTCTTTTTCTAATCGCCATTTCCAGATCCTTCAGGCTGCCCTGGCTCCCAAAACTCCGGTCCGTGTCCTTATCAGTCCGGCCTTTGGTATTAAGGTGCAGCATCATCAGCATTTTTACCAGGTGATCCCCTTTATCAAGCCGAAAAAAATCCCAAACCTAAGGCTCCTGCTCGTCAGATCTATACTTCTCTTCCCGATGAACATTACTTCAAATACGGCCACATCGCCTGGCCAAGGATCACTTTTGATGAAAGCAACCGGGATATCATCCAAATCCTTGAAGACATCTTCCTCAAAGAATATGCCTGATTATGCGGGAAATCAAGGGCGAGTCCCACGAGTTCATCTTGACCCTTGATTCCCTCGTCCATTCAAACCCTTTTTGCGGGGGTCTGTCGTACAGGCCCTCGCTTCCCGGCAGGGCGGGGTGTGGGGCAGAGCCCCATATTCCCTGTATCCGGGGGTGACATTTTCTCAAGTTAATTAAACCAATTCTAGAGTGACATTTTCTCAAGTTATTGACATGACCTGTCGAAATATCTCAAGTCAGGGATGCAATGTCTTCTTCACTCCCAAAACGATATAACAGTTCTTCATGGATGGTAGGGAATTCCTTTTCCATAGCATCCATTTCATTATTCACAATCTCTATAGCATCCTGCCTGGCAATCTCCATCGCAGCATGATCCTGGAGCAAATCAGCAATTTTCAGGTTGCCGGCACCATGCTGCCGACGTCCTAGATACTCGCCGGCACCTCGAATTCGCAAATCCTCTTCAGCAATGCGGAAACCATCGTGAAAACGGCACAGAACATCCAGCCGGTCATTTCCACTGTCATTTTCCGCATCAGCCACCAGTATACAGTACGATTCGTGAGACCCCCTGCCAACCCGTCCCCTCAACTGGTGCAGTTGGGACAGCCCAAACCGGTCAGCTCCTTCAATAACCATGACCGCGGCATTGGGGACATCCACCCCCACCTCGATGACGGTGGTTGCCACCAGCACATCGATGTCCCCCTGCCGAAACATTGTCATGGTGGATTCTTTCTCCTCGGCAGACATTCGTCCATGCACAAGGCCCACCTGCAAATCCGAAAATTCTCCCGATTTCAGCCTCTCTGCTGTTTCAACAGCTGACTCGGTCTGCAGCTTTTCCGATTCCTCCACCAAAGGACATACAATATAGGCTTGCCGACCTTCTTCAACTTGCTGATGCACGAAACGATACACCCGGGGACGCATGGACGTGTTGGCCCGGTACGTTTTAATAATCTGCCTTCCCGGAGGCATCTGATCGATGGTGGAAACATCCAGATCCCCAAAGATGGTTAGAGTCATGGTGCGGGGAATGGGTGTGGCAGACATGACCAACACATCCGGACTTTCCCCTTTATTCTGAAGAACGCTCCTCTGTCCGACCCCGAACCGGTGCTGTTCATCGGTAATCACTAAACTGAGTTTTGGAAACGCCACAGGATCCTGGAGCAAAGCATGGGTTCCGATTACCGTATCAACTTCCCCTTGCGAGATTGCGTAATGCAGTGCCTGTTTATCCTGTCGGCGCATTCCTCCTGTCAGAAGACGGCAGCGTATGCCCAGATGGTCAAAATAGGGATGAAGCTTCAAAAAATGCTGTTCCGCCAGTATTTCTGTCGGCACCATCATGACACCCTGATAGCCATTGGCAGCTGCGTTGATCAAGGCGGCTGCGGCGACCAGTGTTTTTCCGGATCCCACATCTCCCTGCAGAAGGCGGTTCATCGGCTCAGGCTTTTCCATATCCTCGAATATCTCCCGGATTACCCGGCTTTGCGCTTCCGTTAATTGAAACGGCAAAAGATTGAGGAATCGATCAAAAAACTTCTTTTGAAGCGGTTGGGAGATCCCGGAAAACTGAGTCTGGTAATTCTTTCTCTGCAGCTGGATATAGAGCTGCAAAAGAAACAGTTCTTCATAGACCAGAAACCGTCTTGCCTTTTTTTGAGCCGTATCATCCTCTGGAAAATGGATATTCCGAAGAGCCTCCTGCCCATCCGGTAGTTGATGTTTCCTGCGGTACTTGTCCGGAACCCAGAACTGCCAGCGGGAAGCCTCCCGGTCCACATTGTGCATCATAATCCGTCTCATCACTTTTTGGGGCATGGCGTCCACCAATGAGTAAACCGGGACAATCCGGCCGCTGTGGGTTGTTTCATCTTGCTCATGGTTCTCCCATGTTGGGTTAGCCATCTGCATCTGTCCGAACCGATACTGGGCTTTCCCGCTGAAAATCAGCTCACGGCCCTTTTTCATCTGCTGTTTCAAAAACGGCTGGTTAAACCAGACAGCCTGCATGACGCCGCTATCATCTTGGACAGTGACTTTCAGCAATCGCATCCTTCCCCGTGTTCTTTGTTCGCTGACGTTGACAACCGTTCCAATCACCGTTGCTATATCCCCGTCGCTTACTTCTCCGATTGTAACAATCCGGCTTCTGTCTTCATATCTTTTTGGAAAATAGGTCAGTAGATCCCTCAGGCTGTAAATGCCCATTCCAGCAAAAATTTTCTGACGTGAAGGGCCAATCCCCAAACCGTGGTGAATGGAACGCAGGGCTGGATTTTCCTTCCAATACTGAAGAAGGCGGGCCCATTGACGCTGGTCGTCCTCCGTAGGTGGTACCGATGATGACTGGAATCTGTGCTTCCACACGGCCATATCCAAAGCAGTCAGATTGCCGCTTTGATTCAGATCTTTTAGCTTTTGCTGCACAGACTGGAACTCATTCTTGGTTCCTTTCTTGCTCTGGTCACCGGTTTCAGTTCCCATCTCCACCATTTCAATTATCTGCTTCAGAATACTCTCTCTCATCTGCCAACCACCTTCAATGATACCCTGATCAGGATTCGCTCTCTGGTAAAACGCCATCCACAAGGAAAAGCACCCGTACGGGTGCTTAGTTGAAATCAGGGATTATTTGAACGACCACGCCTACGGTTCCCGGTCCCACATGAGCCCCGATGACCGGTCCGCCGTCGGTGATCATTATACTTGAATCCGGATACTTCTCTTTGATTCTGCTCACCATAAACTCAACGCCCCGGGGATTCCCGATATGGGCCACTCCAAATTCAACCTTGTCGCCCTCATGAATTTCAGATAGCGCAACATCCACAATACGCTGAAGTGCTTTATTGAAACCACGGATTTTCTCCACCGGAGTTACGATCCCGTCCACCAGCCGCAGCAGCGGTTTGATATTCAGCAGAGAACCCAAAAGACCCTGAGCCCGGCCGATACGTCCTCCTTTTTGCAGGAACTCCAAAGTATCCACTGCTAAAAACAGATGGTGCTTGGTGACCATTTCATGGATTCGATTGGAAATGGTTTCGCCCGTTTCCCCTGCTTCAGCCATTTTAGCTGCAGCCACCGCCAGCATAGCTAGTCCCACGGTAGCTGTTCGGGTGTCTATGGGGAAGACGGTTCCATTTTCCAACATGTCCGCTCCCAGGACTGCGGACTGATAGGTACCGCTCAGTCCAGATGATATGTGCAGTGAAACCACTTCACTACCGTCTGCCGTCAGTTCCCGATAAAGTTGGGCAAAGTCGCCTGGAGATGGTTGTGACGTTGTTGGAAGATCTTTGGCTGATTTCAACTTATCAATGAAGGTCTCAGGGGTCAGGTCAATACCGTCTTTGTAAGCTTCATCTCCAAAAAAGATGGTAAGGGGAATGACTTGGATTCCATGTTTCTCAATAAGTTCCTTTGGGATATCGGACGTGCTGTCAGTGACAATCTTTACCATGCAAACCGCTCCTCTCAGTTAGCCCCCGTGGCAAATGTGAATGATTTTAAGGTCGTCGCCGTCCCGGAGACTCCAGCCCCGGTCTTCCACAACACGATCATTGACTCGTATGACCAATCCCTCATAAACATACTGCAATTCAGACAAAACATCCTGAACCGTCATTCCCTCCTGAAAAGGGAAAGGCCGATTGTTGACGGTAATCATTGATTAGCCCTCACAATGTCCAGTACTTCCGGGAGATCCATCCCAATGGACTGCAGGTGTTCTACCGTTGGGATTCCATCACTGTTCCATCCTCTTCGTTTGTACACCGCGTCAACCAGCAATTCATACTGCTTTTCCCGATGGGTCCGAAGAGCCTTGATTTTTTCATCCACACTCATGGCAGCCGGATCCAGTTTCAAAATCTCAACCAGTTGTTTGTCATACCGTTCCGCTCGCGATTCATATTCTTCCCTGGTAACCGGACCAACTGCCCGGTAAGGAGGCCGATCATCGACACGTCGCCCATATCCTCTGCGTAAATTAAATACTCTCTGGAAATTGTACACCCGTTCAGACTGCCTCAGCATTTCCGGTATGTCGATTTGTTTTCCGGTTACAGCGCCGAACAGATTGACATAGTTCATCACATGCTCCGGGATCTTATGGGCTTCATGCTGGTATTTGTTATTCTCCGGAAATATATCGTTCCAGGGTAGTTTGCAAAAACCCATCAACCCAAACCACGTTCTGAATACCGGGAAATAGTGGAGAGCTTCTGCTTTATCCTCAAAAGTCGGTATTTGATTGTTGACCATATCCATAAAAATCAGCCACGCTTCATCATGCTGAGGGCCTTTGTTGGCCAAAGCAAATCCACCCTGCTGGGCAAGTGATTCTTTCGGCATATATTCGGCAAACTCAAGCCCCTTTACTTCCATGCCGATATCCTGCATGAACTTCAAATCTGCCCCAAAGTGCTGAGCAAAATATTCTTTCATCTTTCGGACCCCTTTGCCGACAATGGCCCCAATCCCTTCATTTCGGGACATCTGATGCAGCAGCTCCAGTGCAGCATGAGCGCTACCGAATTTCAGCTCCAACCCTTCGGTGTGTTCTACGGTAATCAACCCCCGTTCAAAACACTCCATGGCAAAAGCACCGGCTGTGGCAAACGAAATCGTATCAATTCCGTAGGTATCGCAGTAGAAGTTGGCTTCCAGCACATACTGGGGATCAAAAATACCCATATTGGCCCCCAGCCCGGCTACATTCTCATATTCCGGTCCGTCAACAGTGACCTTTTGCCCTTTGTATGGTCCGGTCAGCAAAGTAAAATTATCCGCCGTTTTGGCGCAGCCCATCGAACATCCATACCAGCATCCATCCGGAAGGCCTTGAGTCAAATACTTCTCTTTAAACTCATTTTTATAGATATTCTTGGCATCTTGATGGCTGCCGAACTGAAAGTTCATGACTGGCAGCAGATCGTACTGGTCCATTGTATCAGTCAGATTCGCCGTTCCGGTTTCACGCATACGGAATGTCTTGTTGTCCATCCGTTCCATTTCTCGGTGAAGCTTTAAACCGGTTCGTACCACTTTGTCATAATCGGCACTGTTGTTTAAATCCCCTTTTGTCCCCGCAAACCGGGTAACCAGTGCTTTGATATTTTTGTTGGAGAAGACAGTTCCTATGCCTCCTCTGCCGGCTTGCTTCATTCGCGCTACTTTCCGCCGCATGTCGTAAAAGCTGAAATTCAGAACGCCCAGATACGAGTATTTGGCCGCTGAACCGGATGTAACAACGGAAACGTTGCGTTTGTCCTCTTCATCCCTGGCATAGTATTCAGTAAGAATTTCGGAGACTTTGTGTGCATCCGAAGTGTCCAGGTCAATCTCATCGATGGATACTGTACCTTCGTTGCCATCAATAAATACGATTACCTCACGGTCGGCTTTACCCTGAATTTCAAGAGCGTCAAATCCTGCAAATTTTAAGTAAGGCCCAAAATATCCGCCCACATTGGAATCAATCGGCAGATCCGTTGCCGGTGATATGGACACGACCAGTGATTTCCCAGAACCCGGGTACTGGGTAACACCCGCCACTGGACCGGGGGCAATGATAATTTCGTTGTCGGGATCATCCCATTTGGTATCCGGACGGGTCCCATCCCATAGCAGTTTCAGGCCGAACCCCTTGCCTCCAATGAATTTCTCTTTCATTTCTTCGCTGACCGGTTTCTCCGAAATTGTATGGTCGGACACATTCACATACAGTGTGCGATTGTTGTATCCTCTGTCAATGGGCCTTTTTTCATATCGAAATTCTGCGATTGGCTTCAATGTAACATGCGGGTCCATTATTCATCCACCTCCTGAAGCGTAATGGCATGGGTCGGACATTCTTTCGTACACAATCCACAGGCAATGCATTTAAACGGTTCCAATTCATCAACGTGCTGCATCATGACATCAAACGGGCAGACTGCCACACACATGAAGCATCCCACGCATTTGCTTTTATCCACATAGACTACGCCATTTTTAGGGTTGCGGCTAATGGCCATGACCGGGCATACATCGATGCATTTTCCACATTGGGTACAGATGTCGATGTGAATATCCCCTTCTTTGTTTCTTTCCACATGCAGCCGGGCTTTGCGGATATCCTTTGACTTGAAATATGCCTGCGCACAAACTTCTTCGCAGCGATGGCATTCGACGCAGATTTTTTCATCCTTTACTAAGCGTTTCATCCAATCGTAACCTCCTTCGAGAATTATTCTACAGAAACCAGATAAAAGTATAACGGCTGTCCTCCCGGATACATTTCAATATCCAGATTCGGATACTGTTTTTCAGCATCACTCAGGAGCTGTTCTGCTTCCTGCAGGGGTACATCCTGGCCGTAATAGAAAGTTATCAGCACATCTTCTTCAGTGACCATCGAATCCAGCAGTTGCAGAACTACATTGTGCAAATCCTTTCCGCACACACGAATTTCACGGTCAAACATGCCGATAAAGTCCCCTTCACACACCATCAGGCCGCCCATGTTGGAGTCCCTGACAGCATACGTCACTTCTCCGGTTTTGACCATTTCAGCGGCTTGAGTCATTCGCTCGGTGTTATCCTCAGGAGTCGCCTCTACATCGAAAGCCAGCACGGCAGCAATTCCTTCGGGAATGGATCGGGTCGGTATAACATCCACCGGTCGATCCAAAACCTCCGCAACCTGCCGGGCTGCCATAATGATATTGCTGTTGTTGGGCAGCACCAGGATTCGTTCTGCTTCCACAGTTCTTGCTGCGTTGGCCAAATCTTCTGTGCTTGGATTCATGGTTTGCCCCCCGGTCACTACCACATCCACCCCCAGGCTGCGGAGGGTTTCAGCCAGTCCATCTCCAGCAGAGACAGCCACTATGCCATACTGTTTCTTCAGCACCCAGTCATGACCTACTTCAACATCTGCTTCATCCTCTTCATACATCATCGATTGCTCTTCATCCGTTAATGTCGATCGATGCTGGTAATTCATATTATCAATTTTTATATCACGCATCTCACCAATTTTTCCGCAATAGTTGAGAATCGTACCCGGATCATTGGTGTGAATGTGAATCTTGATCAATTCTCCGGTACCCACCACCAGCATCGAATCACCCCACTGCTCCAGCCGGCTGCGGATGACAGATTCAGACAAACTGTCTCCATTTCGCTGCAGCAAAAGCTCAGTGCAGTATGGGTACAGAAGTTTCTTCTTCGGTTCCGCCGGTTCGACGGGTACCGTCACCTCCTGAGGTACCGTATCCACCACCGGCACATAGTCTCCTTGCAGAGCCATCAGTGCGCCTTCAAGAATCAGGATGAATCCCTTTCCGCCGGCATCCACCACACCGGCATGCTTAAGAACAGGCAAAAGCTCGGGTGTCTTACTCAAAGCGACCCTGCCGTGCTCAATCGCCCGCTCCAGGACAGCCGCAATATCCGCTGTATCATAACAACCATTAATAGCTCCTTCAGCAGCTTCCCGCGCAACAGTCAGGATTGTACCTTCCACCGGTCTCATAACCGCTCGATAGGCTGTATTTGCACCTTCCTGCAGGGCTACGGCAAACTGCCGGCTGTTGATTTCCTTCTTGTCACCGATGCTCTTGGCAAATCCGCGAAATATCTGCGAGAGAATGACCCCCGAGTTTCCCCGGGCTCCCATGAGTGATCCGGAACTCAGTGCTCCTGCAATCGCCGGCAGCGTTCCTGAAGCTGATTTGTTCATCTCCTTGACAGCTGACAGTATGGTCAAAGACATGTTCGTCCCGGTATCTCCGTCAGGCACCGGGAATACATTGAGTGCATCCACTTCTTTTTTGTGAGCATCCAGCCGGCTGGCACTTGCCATGATCATATCTTTCAGTATCGCCCCGTTGATCAAATCCATCTCCGGACCCATCCTCCCTACTTGTTGCTGCCTACTTTGACACCACGCACGTGAATATTGACTTTTGAAACCTGCAGACCGCTCATGGACTCAACCATATACTTCACTTTATCGCGCACATTGGCAGCCACTTCTGATATTCTCACTCCATATCCGACGATTATGTTTAGCTGTATTACGATATCGTCTTCAGAGATTTTAACCGAAACACCCCGGCTTAAATTCTCACGGCCAAGCAGCTCCACCAAACCATCTTTCAATCGTTTGGAAGCCATACCCACAATCCCGTAGCACTCCACAGCGGCAACGCCTGCGATAGTCGCAATCACCTCTTCTGTGATTTCGATGTTCCCATATTCAGTAGCAATCTCCTTGCTCATGCTGTGAAGCCTCCTTGAAGACACGATTTCCGGTATTTGACGCTAATCTATGTTATTTTCGCCTATACATCCTTTTTTTCCTGCCTGATGCCCCATTCTGCCGATAATTGATCCATTCAAAATCTGCACTTGCATATGAATAATCTCCGTGGTAAAATGATATAGTGTTTTACCAGATAATTTTGGTACATGAACGAGTTCAGGGAGGTGGAAGGAATGTCAGCCAAGTGTGATATTTGCGGGAAAACAAGAGTATCGGGTCATAAGGTCAGCCATAGTAATATTAAAACCAAACGCACCTGGGCACCGAACACTCAGCGGGTTAAAGCGATCGTCAAGGGCAAGGTTCAACGAATCAGTGTCTGCACACGCTGCCTCCGGAGTGGAAAAGTACAGCGAGCCGTTTAATTGGATGGACCAACCCAAACAGATCAAAGGACCTGCCCAAAAGCAAGTCCTTTTTTGTTTAGGATAGTCTTTTCTCTTCGTTGTATCCATTTTCAGCTATATGGATCAGACCCTGAAGATCAGTTTCATCAAAGCGTATGATATCTCCACAAAAGTGGCAGCGAACCTCGGTCCCGCCTTCTTCTTCCAGGATTTCCTTCAACTCGTCACTGCCTAGACCCAGAAGAACCGATGTCGCCCGATCCCGCGAACATTTGCATTCGAAATGCAGCTCCATTGTCTCAAGGATCTTTAAATCCATCTCTCCGAAAAGCTGCTGCAGAATTTCTTCCGGTGCCAGTCCACTTTCAAACAATGAGCTTATAAAGTTCATCCGACCCAGCCGTTCTTCAATCGCTTCTGCCAGACCCGGCTTTGCATCGGGCATCATCTGAACCATCAGCCCTCCTGCTGCCTTCACAGTCCCCGAAGGCTCCACCATTACGCCCAGCGCGACAGCCGATGGAATCTGCTCGGAGTTGGCCAGGTAGTATGTAAAGTCCTCCCCGATTTCACCGCTGACCAGCTTAGATATTCCCGTATAGGCTTCCTTCATATTCATGTCATATGTGACATACATATTTCCTTCCCGGCCGACAGCGCCAGAGACATCCAGCTTGCCCGCATCGTTCAGAGGAACAAATACATGGGGATCCAGGGCATATCCCCGGACCCGTCCTTGCTGGTCTGCTTGGGCAATAATTCCGCCAACAGGCCCATCCCCTGCGATTCGTACAGTGATGACCCCGTCATCTTTCAGCAAAGCACCCAGCATGGCGGCTCCGGTCATTGTTCGACCCAATGCTGCTGTCACCGTATGCCATGTATCGTGCCTGGCTCGGGCTTCTTCCACCAGTTCCGTTGTTCTGGCAGCCAGGATCCTTGCCTCCCCCGAACCCACCATCGCTCGAACCAAATAATCTTTCATTTCCATTCCTCCAGAGACTGTATTATTCAGCCATTTCAGAATTATATCATATTCAGCGCTTCTGTTCCATAGACGGATTCAATGAATCAATTTTGTGAAGATAGCAAGTATTTCATCGATTGCAGTTTCTCTGTCAAATCATTCTGATGGTGCCGAGCTCCATGCAAAAAGCATCCATACTGGGCCACCGGGCCGATTGGACCCTCTTCTTAAAATAAAGAACAGCATCTGCTTCTATGATGCTGTTCACGAGAGCATCTTTTTTCTAATGTCTCATCATTGACAAGTCATACCCTACCTTCGAAGAGCAGCGATGGCAGTTTTAAAATTTTCTTTTCCAAATATGGCCGAGCCCGCCACCAGCTGATCGGCCCCTGCATCTCTGACCAAACCTGCAGTTTCCGGATTGATCCCCCCGTCGACACTAATTGCTGCAGGTAGGTTCCCATCATCAATTAGCGCCCTCAGCTGACGGATTTTAGGCAGTACAGACGGGATGAAGCGCTGCCCCCCGAAACCCGGATTCACAGTCATCAGCACCACAAAATCCAGATCCGGCAGAATGCATTCCAGGGTTGACAGCGGTGTGGCTGGATTCAAGCCCACTCCAGCTCGAATTCCCTGATCTTTAATGGCATGCACAGCGCGGTGCAGGTGAGTACACGCTTCCACGTGAAATGACAGTTCATCGGCTCCCGCATCGATGAAAGTTTGAAGAAAACGCTCCGGTTGTTCAATCATCAAATGGACATCCAACGGCAGCTGAGTCCTTCCCTTTAAAGCCTCGACCACCAACGGACCAATGGTAATATTCGGCACATAGTGGCCGTCCATCACATCAATATGAAGAAGATCTGCACCGGCCTCTTCTACTTTTCGCACTTCATCCAAAAGATAGCCGAAGTCTGCTGATAGAATTGAAGGAGCAATTTTCATGCGCTTAGTACCTCCGCTCTCGATTCATGATTTCTTCCAGAAAAAGAAGATAATTGCTGTACCGCTCCAGACTGATGCCTCCATTGGAAACCTGATTCTTCACTGCACAGCCCGGTTCTTTGTGGTGAACACACGATGTAAATTTGCAGTGGGGAATCCACGGCACCATTTCCGGGTAGAAAAACCCCAGATCCCGAGGTTCAATTTCGGGGAATTCCAGCACGCTGAATCCCGGTGAATCGGCCATAAAACCATTTTCTCCCACCCGCAGCAGATTCATGTGTCGCGTGGTATGCCTTCCCTGCCCCGATTTGCTGCTAACAGCTCCGGTCGGAAGATCCAAGGTAGGATGCATGGCGTTCAACAGGGATGATTTGCCCACACCGGAAGGTCCAGCCAGCACAGATACCTTATTCTGACACATCTCACGAATTACAGCGGTACTTTCCGGATCCTTGGTATTGGTTCTCAGCACCGGATAACCAATTTCTTCGTAGATGTTCACTAGCTGTTCAATCTGTTCCTGTTCTTCAGATGGAAGTGTTTTTAGTAAATCAAACTTGCTGAAACATATTACCGCATCCAGACCCTTTTCCTCCACAATCACCAGCATGCGGTCCAGCAGATTGCTGTTGGGAGACGGGCGAGTAACAGCCAGAACCACAAAAACCTGATCCACATTCGCCACAGGCGGCCGTGTAAGCTCATTGCGGCGCGGCAGAATTGTTTCCACCACACCGGTTTCATCATCAGTCACTGTAATCTGCACATAATCCCCCGTCATCACTGAATGCTTTTCCTTTCTCATTCTTCCTCTCAGCGTGCAAAGATATATGTGGCGGTCAACAGCGACCTGCACATAATTGCTCATGGCCTTTATGACCACACCTTTCGGCATACATGGACCTCCTCAATTGATTTCACGGTATTCCCGAAATACTCCATTAATGTAGATTTTGATTAAGGCTCTTTCTCCGACCCATTCGACTTCCAGATCAAAAGAATCTCCTCGCTGCCACACACTGCTGTGGACAGTCCGGTAACGATTCACATCCAGTAAGTCCACCCGCACTTCCTGGGTTTCCGGCCCGGAAGACGGAATATCGATACGGATGGTCCTTTGAACCAGCGGTTCAGATACCACCACGTCCGGTCGCGTACTGACAGTCAGATCCACCTGCAGTCCTTCGGTGCCGGGGGTTCCGATATTGGGTGACTGGCGGATCACAATCCCATGGGCATAGGGACTGTCGGGATCTTCAATGATTCTGCCCACTTCAAGTTTGCGATCGCGCAGTATCCTCTGTGCATTGTCCAAATATTCACCAACCAAATCCGGTACTGTTACAGCCACCGGTTCAGGACCAAGGCTTACCACCAGATTCACTTTCGAGCCTTTGCGAACTTGATTGATCCCGGCGCGTGGATTCTGATCAATCACATAGTCTTTATCTATGGTGGCATGATACGATTCTGAGATAATTCCAACTTCAAGGCTTTCATTGGTCAGGGTCAGTTCCGCATTATTGATCAGCATCCCGATCACATCCGGTACGGAAACCATTTCCGGCCCTTTGCTGACCACCAGGGATACTGGTAAAGACTGCTTCATCTGTTCCCCTGGTTTTGGATCCTGTGCCACCACGTAATTGGGCAAAAGGTCATCGAACACCTCTGCAACCACTCGATAATCGAGTCCGGCACTTTCCAGCTCCCGGATAGCCATGGCCAAACTCTTGCCCGTAACATCCGGAGCTTCCAGTTCCGGTACTTCCAAGTACTCTTGTATTCTCTGTACAGCAACGGCTGTAAGAACAATCATCAATACCACAACCGCCACAATCATCGCTGCCTTTTTCGGATGGGCAGAAACCCAGTCTTTCAACCGATACCAGAGTAAAGATGCACCGGTTCGATTTGTTCCGGATGATTGACCCAAACCGGTTATGACCTGGGTAGCACACTCATCATCGGCTCCCTTTTCCACAGTGCCCATTGTGGGGTCTTCGGCAAACAATCGAAGGTCATCTACAAAATCAGCAGCGGATTGATACCGTTTTTCCGGATCCTTTTCCATGGCTTTCAGCACAATTCGATCCAGTTCCATGGGAATGTCGCCTTTGAGACTGCGAGGGCAGCGGGGCTGCTCACGGATGTGCTGCAGTGCCACCGTAATCGGACTATCTGATTGAAACGGAAGGGTCCCAGTCAGCATTTCATAGAGGACAACCCCCGATGCATAAATGTCCGATTGCTTGGTTGCCTGCCCGCCACTGGCTTGTTCCGGAGAAAAATAGTGTACGGAACCAATCACCGATTCCGCATAGGTCATGGTCGTGCTGGAAACGACCCGAGCCAGTCCAAAATCCGCAACTTTTACCCGGCCGTCGACAGTGATCATGATATTATGAGGTTTGATATCGCAGTGGACAATTTCATGCCGATGGGCATGATCCAGGGCCAGTCCGATCTGTACGGCAATCCGCACACTTTCGGACAATGGCAGGTAGTTCTTTTCCCGAATAAGTGCTTTCAGCGTCTTCCCTTCTATGTATTCCATGACGATATAATGGATTTTCTCTTCCTGGCCGACATCGTAAATATTCACGATGTTGGGATGGGACAGCCGAGCTGCAGCTTGAGCTTCCCGGTTAAAACGGCGCACAAACTCATCGTCATCTGCGAATTGGGGCTGAAGCACTTTAACAGCCACAATTCGATCCAAAAGAGTGCATCGGGCTTTATAAACCAGCGCCATGCCTCCCCGGCCGATTTCTTCTATGATCTCATAGCGCCCACCCAGGAGCTGTCCTATCATCCTCAATCCCTCCACACAGTACTGATACTCACAAACACTTGCCGTTCACCCTGACCTTACTTTTTGCCGGAACCCGCAGCTACTGCGATTACGGTAATATTATCATGCCCGCCATTCCGTAGTCCTTCTTCCCCAAGCCGTTCACACAATGATTTCGTATCCCAAGCTCCTGCAATAATTTCCTGAATCCTGGCATCATCCACCATGTTGGTTAATCCATCCGTACACAAAAGCACCACATCCCCGGGTACTAAAGTTATTCGGTAGTAGTCCGGACCATCCAGAGGTTCAATTCCCAATGCCCGAGTCAACATGTTTCGATACGGGTGATGGCGTGCTTCTTCCGATGTAATCTTCTCATCCCGCAGCCATTCCCCGATCAGTGTATGATCCCGGGTGATCTGCTTCAACACTCTGTTCTGATAGTGATAGAGCCGGCTATCCCCCACATGGAATACGTGCCCCTGCCCGTTATGAAGAACCAGAGCAGTCATGGTAGTACCCATATCCTCAAGTTCGAGATTCTGTGCTGCATTTTCTTTAATCGTTCGATGGGCTGCTTGAAACGCTTCTTCCATTTGCATTCGACATTCATTCTCTGTAATTTTTCCTGACGAAGCAAATGCTTCTGACACTGTATCTGCAGCTATCTGGCTGGCTATTTCTCCCCCCGCATTTCCTCCGATCCCATCCGCCACCAAAAACAGACTCCCCCCGGGTTGAGAAGGCGTTATTCGGAAGCAATCCTCGTTGTTTTTACGTACTAGTCCTGTATGGGTCCAGCCGCTGAATCCCATCTCCATGATGCTGCCTCCTTCAGGCCAATCTATCTCAGATCATTCCGTCGTCTCAGCTGCCCGCAGGCCGCATCGATATCGGCACCCAGTTCCCGTCGTATTGTAACCGGGATTCCTTTTGTTGTAAGGACGTCCGCAAACCGTTGGATCGTTGAATCGCTGCTGCGGCGGTATTCCCTTTCAGCTACCGGATTTAGAGGAATCAGATTCACATGGCAGTGGATATTTCTGATCTTGTCAGCCAAAGCTGCCGCATCCTGCAGACTGTCATTCACATCGGTGATCATTGTGTATTCAAAGGTCAGACGTCTGCCGGTTTTTTGAGCATATTCCCGACATGCTTTCAGCAAACTCTCGACCGGATACTTCCTGTTTACGGGCATTAAACGATCTCTTACCTCATTATTCACACTATGCAAAGACACCGATAAGTTAACGGGAATTCCTTCTTCAGAAAGCCTCATCATCTCAGGCACCAGTCCGCAGGTAGAAACCGTAATTCTCCGGTAACTCATCCCCAATCCATCCGGATGATTCAACAGCCTCATAAAACGTACTACTTCATCATAGTTTTCCAGCGGTTCTCCTGTTCCCATGATCACCAGACTATGGGCGCGTTCTCCCTCGGGCATATCCAACCGATGCACCGCAGCCACCTGGTGGGCCATCTCCCCCGCCGTCAAATTTCGTATTAATCCTCCCAGGGTAGACGCGCAGAACCCGCAGCCCATACGGCAGCCAACCTGCGAAGATACGCATATGCTGGCACCGTAATGATACCACATCAGCACTGTTTCAACACCTTGTCCGTCTTGGAAACCAAACAGATATTTTACAGTACGATCCAGCCCTGAAGCCTGCCTTGCCAGCACCTCGATAGTCGGCAGAGACAGCCATTCGCTCAGATTTTGACGCAGTTTTTTGCTGATCGATGTCATATCATTCCAGCTTTCTGCATGATGCCGATGCAGCCACTGAAATATCTGACGGGCCCGATACGATGGTTCTCCCATATTGCTTAAAATGGTCTCCAGCTCCTGGGGATAACAACTGCGTATATCCTTCTGGCATCCATCATTTTTCTCGCTCATCCAGGATCCTCCTAAAAAAGAGCCGCGGTATTTCGCAGCTTATCCTCTTTATGCCATTTAATTATTCAACAAACTGCGGCAATTCCCTTTTCGCCATCCTTTTTACTGACGCATATCGACTTTGCCATGTTCATCACCATGCCCCCGTCCTGGTTCAAAACCGCCTGAAGATCTACCTTCCCTGCCAGTTATTACTTCCTGCCATGCATCCATACAGTGAAAGAACATTCCACGTACAAACAGGACTCTTGGATGTTCGAGCCCTGTTTGTACGGCCAATTTAATTCGTTTCAGTCCGATTCAATTTCAATCCCCTTTGGGAAAACGTTATGGATACTATATCTTATACAAATACCAGATGCAGGTCTTTACCTCAAATTTCAGTTCAAATACTTTCTCTTCCCCGTCAATCCATTCCTGACAGCGATATCCCAACATCCGGTTCCCGGCAAATTTATCCTCATAGCGCGCCACAATATGGGAAACACGAATGCTGCGGGTACACTTACCGTCATTCCAAAGAAAACGTATGGGGGTTACAATACCGTCCCGGGATGCCCAGGCCAGCATGCGCACCGGCTTCATCAAAGTTTTCATGGCAGAACAGAAGTCGTATCCCTTCTGCGATTCCACCCCCTGCACAGCTTCCTTTTCAGAAAGTGTCTGCCGCATGCGCTGAACCCACAGACAGGACAATAGCTGCATCCACTTTGGGCGATCAGTTTGCTCCCGCATTCCGGACATATCATGATGCTCACCCCCTGCGTTGTGTTTTTATTATATCATCGAACATATGTTCTGTAAAGAGGCAAAAAAAAAGAATAATTTCAATCAAGAACAGACTCTTTTGCAGACAGCCAATCGCTCCGGACCATAGCATACTGCTTGATATCCCAATATCTGTTCTTCACAAAAAGCCTGCTTCTCTGCACCCCTTCGCAGCGCATACCGGCCTTTTCCATCACTCGACCGGATGCTTCGTTTTCAATAAAATGTACAGCCTCCACCCGGTTCAGCTCCATCTCATCAAAGATAAACTGCAGCAGACCAATCAGTGCTTCCGTTGTCAGACCCTGATTCCAGTATGGCTCCGCCAAAGCATATCCCAGAGTACCGCAGGAATTTGGAGGATCAAACTGCATGAAGCCAATCGAACCGATTACCCGATGATTCTGTTTGAGAATAATGGCCCACTGCCCCAGTGCATCCTGCTGAACTTGTTCCATGGCCCAGTCAATGAAACGCAGTGAATCTTCTTTCGTTTGATGAGCATCCCAGGAAAGGTACTGAGCCACATGAGGATTCCGAGCATATTCAAATACATCGTCCGCATCTTCTATACGAAACGGCCGCAGTACCAGCCGGTCTGTCTCCAGTACCGGACAGCCCAAAAACTGAAGAGGCACTACATCCCGAATGGTATGATGTTCATAAATGCGTGAAGCATCCCCCCAGAGATGATATCCGTTGGCTATGTGCACCCATCCGTACTGTTCATAGTATCCCTGATGATCCGTACAAAGATATACTTTTTTGTAGCCCAGAGTACCGGCTTCTTTGCGGGCATGCTCCAGAAGCGCTTTTCCGAATCCGCGATGACGATACGGCTCTTCCACATATAACGCACATATCCAGGGAGTTAGATCCTGGCGGCTGATAAAATCATTGGCAATCAGACCGCACCCCCCGATGATTTCATCCCCCATCATCAATAAATACCACCGGGGAATCGGAGAATCCGCTCCGAAACTGTTGGCGATGGCATCTGCATACAAACGCCGATCTGAGTTCCACCGCCGGCTGAAATAATCAATACCCCGTTCCAGCAATCCCTTGTGTTCATGAATCGCCAGTATCTTCTCATCCATTGGACTTCCCCCCAATTCATCCCCATACACCCATATTAATATACAAAAAAACGGAGGTAAATTCCTCCGTTCCCAAACAATTTTTGGCTGGGGAAGATGGATTCGAACCACCATAGCCAGATCCAGAATCTGGAGTCCTACCATTAGACGATTCCCCAGAGACAAGCAAGACATATTATAGCACAGGCCAATAGCTTTGACAAGGCAACGGCCAACATTTTTATCACTGATTTTCAGAGCTGAATTGAAAAATCAAGTGCAATAAGAAATGACAACTCATAGGCACTCCAGATATAATGTAGCTACTACACAAACATTAATCGGAGGTGACCTATGAGTCAAACTCATTTTACCACAAAAGTACGATGTTATAAACATCTTTCAGAGACAGAGCGAGGCCAGATTCAAGCCATGGTAGCCCTCAAAGTGAATGTAGCAGCCATTGCACAGGCACTGAGCCGGATGTCTCGACCATCTATCGCGAGCTCAAGACCTAATTCTGTTGACCAGATGGATACTCTTTTGAAGGTGCGCAAAGTATACTATGCGGACTCAGCCCAGAAAAAGTATGTCAGAGCCCGCAAGAATTGCGGCCGCACATACAAACTTGCTGACATAACTCCCCTTGCTCCAGACCATCGAGGACTTGATTCTGACAAACAAGTGGTCCCCGGATGCTGCTGTCGGTTATCTCCGGCGGCAGGGAATGATGCAGCACCCATCGGTCACAACCAGAACGCTCTATACATACATTCGCATGGGTCTGAGTCGAGTAAAGCCTTTGGATCTGCATCTGCAGGTACGGCAGTCGGACGCCGGCGCAGATCACCGCCCATCCGAGAGAGTACTCGGGAGAACAGTATTGATCTGCGGGAAGCTTTCATCAACGAACGGCGAGGATTTGGTCACTGGGAAATGGATACATTGTTGCAGGACACGAGCGAAAGGATCTGTATTGTTCACTATGGTAGAACGCATGACTCGCCAGGCGCTGATTGTCAAGCTAGCGGATAGAACAGCCGCCTCCGTGGTGCAGGCCCTCGATGAAATGGCTTGCACCTACGGGGAACGGTTTTCGCAGATCTTCAAGTCGATCACCAGCGATAACGGTTCCGAGGATTTGCTTTTCACATCTCAGATGGAAAGACCCGATCATACCGGGAAGAAGCGAACCAATGATCTTTTATGCCCATCCATATTATTCCGGAGAACGGGGATCCAATGAGAATGTCAACGGACTGATTCGCAGATTTCTCCCAAAGGCCGGGCGCTGGATGCTCTGAGCAATGAAGTATTGCTGCGTATTCAGAACTGGATCAATTCCTTGCCCAGGCGTATTTTGGACTATCTGTCGGCACAGGAGGCATTTGCAGCACAACTGGCTTTACTATCATGATTGTGGGCTCTGCCCACACCCGCCCGCCGGGAGGCGCTCCGCCGTGCTATGCACGACGGTCCCAATTAGGTTTTAGACGGATAGGCTGTCAAGGGTAAAGACTTCGTCCCGGCTTCGCCGGCCCCTGACAGCCGGCACACTCATCATTTTTAATCAATCATTGGTACAAAGAGTAGCTATTGCCTGGTTCCCTATGAATTTTGCACTTATTATTTCAATTTAGGACTGATTTTCAGAATGAAAAATCAGTATGTATACCGCAACGGGTTTGGTACAATGAAAGAGAAACAAGAAATGAATCGGGAGGCGATGTTCATGAACATTGGTATCATCATATATTCTCAAACCGGCAATACGCGTTCGGTAGTCGAAACGCTGGCCGATACCCTTCGAGACCAATCACATACTGTCCACATTGAATCTTTACAGCCGGCAGACGCCAAAACGGGTAATCCCAGAATCATTCCCAAATTGTCCGCCATACCGTCTACCGAGTCGTATGATTATCTGATATTGGGCGCACCGGTGCATGCTTTTTCTCTGGCTCCGGCTATGAAATCCTTTCTGCAGTCCGTGCCGGGGCCACAGAATAAACCGGCTGGACTGATCGTCACTCAACAATTCCCGTTTGCATGGATGGGCGGCAACCGCGCCATGGCTGAATTCAAAACTTTGTGCTCTCAAAAAGGGGTCCGCGTTGAATCCACAGCCATTATCAATTGGAGCAACCGCCAGAGAAGTCAGCAGATTGATCAAGCGATTGAGCAGATATCCCACATTCTCAGTCGTTGAAGAAAACTTCAGCCACGGCCATCACAACTGAAGGCCGTGGCTGAAGTTTTATCTTGATTGCACGATCCCCTTTAGCCGCTGAAATCAGCTTCAATCCCCTGATCTATTCGTTTCAATACCTGATCTTTCCCTAAAAGCACCATAACATCAAATATACCCGGGCTGACAGTCCTCCCCGTCAGAACCGTCCGCAGAGGCTTAACCAAAGTCCCGGCTTTGATGTCACGGTCTGCACAGAAAGCCCGCAGCATCACTTCCAGCGATTCTGCGTCATAATGCTCAAATGATTCCAGTTCCTTCCGAAAATCTGCCAGATAAGCCACAGCTTCTGGGTCTTTCAGTCCCTTCTCCCTGGCTTCATCACCGATGACAATGTCATCCTGGAAAAGATAATCAACCATACTCCCAACTTGATTGAGTTGTCTTACCCGCTCTTTGACCAGTGGAGCAACCCGCCGCCAAAGATCCCATGACGCTGGATCCGGAGGATCATTCAGAATGCCTTCAGCCTGCAGGTACGGCATTCCTTTCTCAATAAACGCCTCATCGGAAAGGCTCTTTATATACTGAGCATTCATCCATATGAGCTTATCCGGATCGAATACCGCCGGATTCCTGGATACTTTGGCCAGAGAGAATTTTTCGATCATCTCTTCAATGCTGAAGATCTGCTGTTTTCCATCATACGACCAGCCCAGAAGCGCCAGATAATTCAACAGCGCTTCGGGAAGAAATCCATCTTCCCGGTACTGGATAGCAGATACGGCTCCATGTCGTTTGCTGAGTCGGGTCTTATCAGAACCGAGGATCATCGAAAGATGGGCAAACTCAGGAATTGGCCACTGCAGAGTCTGGTACAGAAGGATCTGCCGAGGAGTATTGGCGATGTGGTCATCGCCCCGGATAACATGGGATACTCTCATCAGGTGATCATCCACCACCACGGCGAAATTATAAGTTGCCACACCATCGGTTTTGATGATGACAAAATCTTCCAAAGTGTTGTTTTGGAAAACGGTCCTGCCCCGAATCATATCATCAAGAAGCGTTTCCCCCTCCGGTATCCGAAAACGAATCACATACGGCTTTCCCGATGCTGCTGCTGCCATCTGTTCTTCTTTGGTCAGATTACGGCACTTGCCCGAATAACGGGGAATATCTCCCGTCTGACGTGCTTCTTCTCTTTGGGATTCCACTTCCTCACTGGAACAGAAACAGAAATATGCCATGCCTTTGTCGACCAGCTCATCGGCATACCTTTTATACAAATCGATTCGTTGTGACTGAAAATACGGGCCGAATTCCCCTTCGCATCCGGGACCTTCATCCCAAAGCAAACCCAGCCAGCGCATGCCCTCTAAAATGGCCTGGACGGATTCATTCGTAGAACGCTCGAAATCCGTATCCTCAATTCGCAGAATAAAAGTCCCCTGATTCTGACGTGCGTACAGCCAGTTAAAAAGAGCTGTTCTCACTCCTCCGATATGGAGATGCCCCGTGGGACTGGGGGCAAATCGTACCCGTACATCGTTCATCCGTTTCACTCCTGTCTGATATCAGTGCTGCCGGACCAGCCGGGCAGCAAAAAATCCATCGGTACCGTGTTTGTGTGGCAAAAGCTGTATATATCCAGATTCTGCCGTCTTTTCAGCCTGAAGACTCGCAGGGAGCCAGGGAACCAAAGTGCTTAAGCAAAACTCAGGTCTTCTGTCCAGAAAATGCTGCACTTGCTTTTCATTCTCTTCCGGTTCCGTGGAACATGTACTGTATACTAACACCCCACCCGGTTTCACAAGAGCAGCAGCGCTGGTCAGAATACGCTGCTGCAGTTCACTCAATAGCGTGATCTGCTCAGGTGTTTTTCGCCAACGGGCATCCGCCCTTCGTCTCAGAACCCCCATTCCTGAACAGGGGGCATCCACCAAAACCCGGTCTGCACTGTGAAACGGTATATCCAAAAATGGTTGGGAAGCATCCTGAACCAAAAGCCGGACATTGGTAATGCCCAAGCGTTGACAACTTTTTGCCAACAACTTCAATTTACCGGCATGAATATCTGATGCGTAAATCAGCCCGCGGTTGTCCATCAACTCCGCCATATGGGTGGTTTTTCCCCCGGGGGCACTGCATGTGTCAACAACCACATGATCCGGACGGACATCCAGAATATGAGAAACCAGCATGGAAGCCTCATCTTGTACTGTAAACAATCCTTCCTGAAACGCCGTAAGAGATCGAATCGAAGCGGGCTGAATGAATCTCAGACTTTCCGGAGCATAATCTCCCGGTTCAGTTTCTTCACCTTCTGCAGCAAGCAGACGAGCCAGCTCATCTCGTGTTACACGCAGCCGGTTGGCTCGAGCAACAACCGGTGGGGATTGATTGTTGGCTTCGCACAGGGCTCGGGTTTCTTCAACCCCCCAACGATCCACCCATCGCTGCACAATCCACAGGGGATGGGAATAAATCGTTGAAATGGATAAGGCCGGATCTTCTTCCGGGTCCGGCCATTGTATTTTGTTCTTCTTGCGGATCAAAGCCCGCAGAATACCGTTGATTAGAGTGACCCATCCTTTGTGACCAAACTTCCTGCCCAAATTAACGGATTCATTAACAGCAGCCGAATGAGGTATCTTTACCAGATACATCAGCTGATAGGCGCCCAACCGCAGTATGCAGCGCAGATACGACGGCATACTGTCCACGGGATGTCGACTGACCTGGTTTAAAATCCAGTCCAGTGCACCTTGCATACGCAAAGTGCCGTACACCAATTCTGTAATCAGTCGCCGTTCTCTGGGCTCCGGATTTTCTTTTTGCATGATCTGATCCAGAAGCTCATTGGCGTAGCTGTTTTGTGTATCCACTTGATGAAGAATAATCAGTGCCGTTTCCCGGGCCCCTTTTCTGGTTTGCTCAGTCATGATTGGTTTCCTCCTCGGCGGACTAGCGAAAACGGGTTCGGACAAAGAAGTCCGTCGGCTTCCTTACATGTGCGACACCGAAAAAATTCATCTGCTGATACTGGTATTCAACCCCAACAATTTCCACATTATCCACCTGCGCCGATGTAGTCAGAAAGCGCTGTACCCAACGCCCCAACAACGGCCCGGTCAGATTGGCGATCAGCATGGCCACCAAGACACTCCACAGAGTGACAAATCCGGTCTGGAACAAGAGAATGAGAAACACAATGGAAGAAATCACATTGGCAGAAGCAATACTGGTGCCGCACCGTTCGTGTATTGCCAGACTGCTTTCTCCTCTCCGAAGTCTTTCCAGCCCCAAGCGTGCAAACGCTTCCACCAACTCAGGGTCCGCAGCGCCCCGTATGAGAAAACCATCCTCCCGTGCCAGCCCGGCCAGATTCTGAGGCCCGAACCTCTCTTCAATGGTGTTGATGGTTGCGTGTTCCAGCGCATGATTGGTCCGAAGCTTTGTGTTGGTGGCAATTTCATAAATTTGTCTTGGGACTGTAACAATATTGATCATGGACCGGAATGTGAACTGAACCGGTATTAAAACCATACTGAAAATGACCAGTAACGCCAGCGGCCATAAAACCAAAAGCAAAAAGATCCACACTACTGCCGCCTGCCTCTCAGCATAAGAAGACGCATAAGCTGGGCAATCGCCATGGCTGCAGCGGCCACATAGGTCAGCGCTGCCGCCTGAAGCACCTTCTTCGTCTGCTCAATCTCAACTCCATCAATATAGTGACCGCCTTCCAGCAAAGCAACTGCACGTGTGCTGGCGTTGAATTCAACAGGCAGTGTAGCAATCTGAAAAACGACGGCCAGGGAAAATAAGATGATACCGAAATCAACCAAGCCGGGCATGCTGAATATAATGCCAAGTATAAACAGAGGTATAGCTGCCTGGGAACCGATTTGAGCGGCCGGAACAATGATATTCCGGAAATTTAGCGGTACATATCCAGTATCATGCTGGACAGCATGGCCGGTTTCATGGGCTGCAACCCCCAGCGCAGCCACCGAATAACCGTCATGAACATCCGGCGACAGGCGGATAACTTTGGCTCGCGGATCGTAGTGGTCTCCCATGGACCGTTGCGTCCGTTCCACAGCTATATCACTGAGTCCAGCATCATCGAGAAGCTGGCGAGCCACCTCGGCTCCGGTTCTGCGGGAACGCGATGGCACCTGCAGATACTTTGCAAAAGTGGTGTTTACCAGATTTTGAGCGTAAAGAGCAAATATCATCGCCGGAATCACAAAGATGAAAAAACCTGAATCAAATACAAATAACGGCATACTTCCCACTCCTTTCAACCATTCGCATGAGCGTTACTGACTTATTGTCTGGTCGGCCAGAAGATCTCCCTCCTGAATCCGATATCCTCTCACATATTCATCGGCAGACATAGCCCGGCTGTTTTGAGGTTTTACCTTGCGAACCAACACATACCCCGATCCGACTGCCACCACAAATCCACGACCGTGAATGACCCGGACAATCGTACCCGGTTGATCTTCCCGGGCAATGAATCCGTCTCCTTCTCCAGTATACACTTCCCCCTCATATATTTTCAAGAGACCCGATTGTGCATAAGTATGAGCTCCCGGCCAGGGGTTCATCCCACGAAAATGGTTGACCAGATTCTCAGCCGTTTGATCCCAGTCAATTCGTTCATGATCTTTGGTTAACAAGGGAGCATACGATGCTTGAGAATGATCCTGGGGAATACCGGCAAATTCATCCAGACGGATCAGATCAACAGCCTGAATGAGCAAATCACTGCCTATATCCGCCAGTTTTTCGTGCAGGGTAGCTACATTGTCTTTGGATGCAATCGGGACGGGTTCCTGAAGAATAATATCACCGGTATCCATACCGGCATCCATTTTCATAATCGTGACACCCGTCTCCTTTTCCCCATGCATCAGTGCCCAGTGAATCGGAGCTGCCCCTCGATATGCCGGCAGAAGGGATGCATGCACATTGATACATCCTTTATCCGGAAGATCCAGTACGCTCACCGGTAGGATCTGGCCATAAGCAGCCGTGACGATCAGCTCCGGCTCCAACTGCTCCAATTGGTCGAAAAACTCTGGCTTCTTGATGGACACCGGCTGCAAGATCGGCAAATCCAACTTGAGAGCAGCCTCTTTCACAGGAGAAGGATGTTTCTTTTTCCCCCGACCCTTGGGTCGATCCGGTTGAGTTACGACTGCTGCAATTAGGTGTCCTTCCTCCATCAGTTTCTTTAAAGAAGGAACAGCAAATTCCGGTGTACCCATAAATACTATCCGCATGCAATCACCCCCAATTTGCAGACATTAACTCGTCTGCTCTTGCTCCTCCGGACTCTCTGTGCCTTGTTCCTGTTCTTCCGTTTCCTCTTCTATCTCAAAAATTTCATCAGCAATATCCGTATACAATCTGCCATCCAGGTGATCCAGTTCATGCTGCAGTGCCCGTGCCAACAGTCCTTCTCCAGTTACCCAGATTTTTCTTCCGTTTTCATCCAGGGCTTCCACCGTCACTTTGGCGGCTCGTACCACTTTTCCAGCCATATCTGGCACACTCAGGCACCCTTCCACCAGCATAATCTCCCC
Organism: Candidatus Sumerlaeota bacterium; assembly: GCA_040766585.1. Classification (GTDB taxonomy): domain Bacteria; phylum Bacillota; class SLNR01; order SLNR01; family SLNR01; genus JAXGQE01. Next base: position 162,866 of record JAXGQE010000005.1, on the reverse strand, counting down.
TTCACTGTTCGTAATCTGGGGATTGATCAGTACCAGAAGCCCTTCCCCTGTATCCACCAAAAACAGTCGTTTGGATACACCCACCTGAGGGGCGGCCAAACCCACCCCATCTGCTTTGTACATGGTTTCTGACATATCCTTAATCAGTTGCCTGATGTTTTTGCTGATTCGCTTAATCGGCACTGCTGTTTTTCTCAATATCGGATCACCATCAAGTCGTATTTCCAATTCGGCCATGCCTTATACCCTCCTCCTTATGCCATTCCGATGGGATCCACGTCCAGACTGACATGAGTCCCTGCTTGTTTAGCCATCTGGTACATTTCCTGCAGATGGTCACGAAATATTTCAGCCGGATGGATGCCTCCATAACCCAGAAGGTGCATCTGCCAGCGATAGTTCTTTTTAATCCTGCTCATCAAAGCAGGCACCGGCCCCATCAGATGAAACTCTTCAGCCGATGGTATGGCGGATTCAATCAAACGAGCCATTTGTTCTGCTGTTGCAATGACTGCTTTCTCGTTGGGCCCCCATATCAGTACACTGACCACTTTCGATAAGGGTGGGTATCGCAGCTGGGACCGGTACTGCATTTCCTCGGTGTAAAATCCATTATAATCATGATTTTTCGACAGTTCAATACTGTAGTGGTCCGGAGCATATGTCTGTATCACCACATCGCCCGGGTACTCGCCCCGACCCGCTCGGCCAGCTACCTGAGTCATCAGTTGGAATGTTCTCTCCGCAGAGACATAGTCCGGGAAATTCAGAGCGGTATCCGCGGTTATTACCCCCACCAGGGTTACATTCTCAAAATCCAGACCCTTGGCAATCATTTGGGTTCCCACCAGCATGTCCGCCTTGTGGCTTCGAAATTGTGCCAGAATTCGCTCGTGATCCCCTTTTCTACCGGTGGTATCCATATCCATCCGGAGAACACGGAGATCCGGAAACAGTTTTTTTGCTTCCTCTTCCACCCGCTCTGTACCGATTCCGAAATATCGAATATGATGACTTTTGCACTGCGGGCACAAATCAGGACAAGCCTGTGTGTATTGACAGTAGTGGCATACCAGCTGCCTGCTTCCGGCATGATAAGTAAGTGAAACATCACAATGGGGACACCGCAGTACCAAACCGCATTCCCGGCACAAAACAAAAGTAGAAAATCCTCTGCGGTTCAAAAAAATGATGCTTTGCCGGCCTTCTGCTAAAGTGGCGCGGATTCTCTCCTGCAGGACCCTGCTGAATGGGTTCCGATTTCCGGCCTTCAGCTCTTCTCTCATATCGACGATGGTCACTTTCGGCAGTGTTTCACCGGTTACTCGTTCCGGTAGCGTCAGTTTTGTAATCTGACCCTGTTCAGCCTTGTAATAGGTTTCCAATGATGGAGTCGCGCTGCCTAAAACTAGGACAGCATTCTCCAGACGACACCGCATCCATGCGGTATCCCGGGCGTGGTATTTCGGATTCTCACTTTGCTTGTACGATGTTTCATGTTCTTCGTCGATAATGATTAACCCCAGCCGGGTAAATGGAGCAAACAAAGCAGAACGGGCACCCACAACCACCGATGCCTCTCCGGAACGGATCCGCCTCCATTGATCATACCGCTCGCCGGCGGATAACCGGCTGTGCAACACTGCGACTTCCTCTCCAAAGCGCGACTTGAAGCGCTCCACAGTCTGCGGGGTTAAAGCAATTTCAGGGACCAGCACAATCGCCTGCAAATCCAGGCTGCGAGCAAAACGTATTGCTTGCAGATATACCTCTGTTTTCCCACTGCCAGTCACTCCGTGAAGCAAAAATGAATGGGATTCCCCACTTTGAATCCTTTGTTCGATTTGCCGCAGAGCCAGATCCTGTTCCTGATTCAGACATAAATCTTGACTTTTTTCAAAGTTGTACCCGGCATAAGGATCTCGCTGAATCTCTTCGTCCTGGCGGGTAATATATCCTTTGTCCTCCAACCGCTTGAAAAGATCCCCTGTTATACCAAGGTGAGTCCGAATAGTGGTTTCCGAGAGACTGCCGCCATGGGAAACCAACAGTTCCAGCACCTGCGACTGCCGGGGAGCCCGCCGTCGCAGCAGCCCGGATGATGCTGCTTCCTTCCCGGTATTTGTCAAAAGAGCAAATCGCTGCGATTTTGGCTTTACGCCTTCATGAGCTTTATCCGTACGCACAATCCATTGTTCGGATTCCAGCTGACGCAAAATCGATGCCAGCGATCCGCTTTTCATCATTCGTTCCAGCTTTTTGCGGCTGATGGGGCTCTCTTTCAATAGAATCCGCAGCACACGCATCATGGCCGGAGAACTGTGTCGGATTTGATCCCATTGGGGCCCTTTTGCGGCATCCCGGATAAGCTCTATAATTTCATCATTTTCCCACCGGACACCTGTGGGAAGAACGCACCTCAGAGCTTCCGCCCGCGTGCACAGATAGTATTCCGCCATCCACATGGCCAAACTCATTAATTGAGGGCTAATGAGCGTTTCTTTATCCAAAACATCGATCAGCGGTTTCACCGAATCCACTTCCGCTGAATTCATGCGTCGGAGTACGATTCCCTCCACTGTCCTCCCGGAAAATGGGACTTTGACTCGCACACCGGGTACTGCATCCTGATCCAGCTCTTCCGGCACACAATAATGGAACGGCCGATCCAGCGGCCGTGCAGGTAAATTCAACAATACTTCCGCATATGGGTCTTTTCGGGTTGTCACCGCCGGCATCCTCATCACTCCAGTGTCTATGTCTCCATTATACCCTGATCCGGCCTAAAATCAAAGGGCTGCAACAAAAAAGGCAGACTCTGTCTGCCTTTGATAATGTCTGCCCTATTGGGTCAGTCGGCTGACCACCTTATCGATGACCAAACGAGCCAACTCTCTTTTCGTCATTTTGGGTATCTCCTCGATGACACCGTCTCGATAGATGATCTTGGCAATATTGGTGTCGCTGCCAAAACCTGCCCCTTCCTTGGTCACATCGTTCGCAATAACGAAATCCAGGTTTTTCTTGTTTATTTTGACCCGGGCATTCTCCAGCAGGTCATTGGTTTCCGCCGCAAAACCCACCAGTATCTTGCTGCCTTTTTTCTGTCCCAGTTCGAACAATATATCAGGATTCCGCTCCAGCTCGATTACCATATCCGCGTCGGTCTTTTTCATTTTTTGTTCTGCAACCTTTTTGGGTCGGTAATCAGATACTGCGGCACTTTTTATCACAATATCCGCTTGATCAAAATGACTCATCACCGCATCGTACATATCGAGAGCACTAACAATGCGGACCACTTTCATTCCAGACGGAGCCTTCAGCATGGTAGGACCTGTGATCAAAATGACATTGGCTCCGCGATCCCGTGCTTCTTCTGCTACTGCATAGCCCATTTTCCCCGTGGACGGATTGGACAAATGCCGCACTGGATCCAGAGCTTCTCTGGTAGGCCCTGCTGTGACCAGGACCGTCTTTCCCGCCAAATCCTGAGGCGGTGCCAACAGACGAGCCGCCGCTTCAATGATTACTTCCGCTTCAGGCAGCCGGCCCTTTCCTTCGTACCCACAGGCTAGAAAACCATACTCTGGCTCTACGATGTCATAGTTCAGTGCCTTCAGTTTCTCAATATTCCCCTGCACGATGGGATTGTCGTACATCTTGGCATTCATGGCCGGGGCCAAAAGAATTGGTGCTTTCACAGCCATCACCGTAGTCGATAGCATATCATCGGCAATACCATTGGCAATTTTACCGATGATATTTGCAGTTGCCGGCACGATCATAAACAGATCAGCCGCATCAGCCAGACCGATGTGTTCCACATCCCATTTCATGGGAGGCACCCACATTTCTGTGTGGACGGGATTTCTGGACAATGTCTGGAAAGTGATGGGCTGAACCAATTCCGTCGCTGCCCGTGTCATAATCACGTGAATCTCTGCACCCAACTTTTTCAGCCGACTGACCAGATCAACAGCTTTGTATGCGGCAATACAGCCTGTCACGCCGAAGACAATGGTTTTCCCTTTGAATATGTCTTCTCTGCTCATTCTGCTTCACTCCTCATGCCGAATGCACCGGCTATTTAATACCGCTTTTGGTTCTTTCGTAATGGACCAGACCTTCCCCGATTTCAAACAAGGCCTGGGTAACCGTCTTGCCGCTCTTTACCTGAACCATGGGGTCATCCCCCTGCATCAGCTGACGAGCTCGTTTGGCTGCTACAACAACCAGCGTATACTTGCTGTCCACTTGCTTCAGCAATGTATCCATGGGTGGATAAATCATACCATAACCTCCTGTTTTTACATGGACTCTTCCGACTCTTGAAAAAGCTCCTGCAGAACCGGCCACATTCGCTGAACCCGTTTTTTTTCAGCCATAATCACCGACTTCAAATGGCAGACAGCCTCCGGAATCTTATCATTGACAATAATATAGTCATAGGCTGCTGCCTCCCTCACTTCCTGCACAGCCGTATGAAAGCGTTTTTCGATGGATTCGGCCGATTCGGTTCCCCGTCCCTGGATCCGTCGTCTCAGTTCTTCCATACTGGGAGGCGCAATAAAGATAAACACACTGTCCATAGCCGCCGTGCGAATTTTCCGCGCTCCCTGCACATCGATTTTTAAGATGACATCCAATCCCTGCTCACGTTTCTCTGCGACATAATCAGCCGGGGTGCCGTAGTAATCTCCGTAGATTTCCGCCCACTCCAAGAAATCACCCTGCCCGATTTTCTGCCGAAATTCTTCTTTCTCAATGAAGAAGTAGTCTGTACCATGCAGCTCATGATCCCGCGGTGGGCGGGTTGTGGCAGACACAGAATAACACAGTCCATCCATCTCTTCCATCAACTGAGCAATCAGTGTGTCTTTCCCCGACCCGGAAGGGCCGGATATGACCAACACAAGTCCCTTATTCATCCATCTCCCCCTTACCCGTTTAAATCCGGATCCATCTGAGAATGCTGATCCTTTACCTGGAGCCTATGGGCTACAGTTTCCGGCTGTACGGCCGACAGCACCACATGGTCGCTATCCGTAATCACAACAGCACGCGTACGTCGTCCGTAAGTGGCATCCACTAGCCTGCCATGATCTCGAGCTTCCTGGATGATCCTTTTAATGGGAGCGGATTCCGGGCTGACAATAGCGATAATCCTGTTGGCTGCCACGATGTTTCCAAATCCAATGTTGATCAGTCTGATTTCCATGCTGTCTCCTCCTCTGTTTTCTTCCGAATTCTATACTAGATTCTGTACCTGTTCACGGATCTTTTCGATTTCTGCTTTCATGCCAATAACCTGGCGGGTTACCTGCACATCCCCGGTTTTCGATCCGATGGTATTGACCTCCCGGTTCATTTCCTGAACCGTAAAATCAAGCTTCTTACCCACTTCTCGGTCATGGCGGATAATATGGTCCAGTTGATCCAAATGGCTGCGCAGGCGGACCAGCTCTTCAGTAATGTTGCTTCTGTCTGCAAAAACCGCTACCTCGTTGAGAATGCGATCCGCATCCAAAGGAACATCTTTCAGGTATTCCTGCAGCCGAGCTGCTAGTTTTTCCTGATGTTCTGAGACAATCTGCGGTACACGCTCTTCGATTCCCAGGGTCATTTCCCGAATCGCTCCGGCTCTTTCCAGAATGTCCCGGACCAGTGCATCTCCTTCGGCCCGGCGCATTGCAGCCAGTTTTTGTAACGCCGCCTGCAGTACCGGTTCCAAAGCCATCCAGACTTCTTCAGTATTCTCCTCCGTATCTTCCGGCATCATAACCTCCGGATACGCCGCCAGGGTCGGGGCATCCACCGGGTTGGGGATCTGCAGATGCTGAGCCAACTCCTCCAGAGACTGATAATACGCTTCTGCCAAAGCGCGGTTCAAGGACAAAGACGGTTTTTGAGCCTCTCCCGGTTCAATTTTCAGATTCACTTCGATTCGGCCACGGAGGCACGATCCCTGAACGGCCCTGCGAATTTGATCTTCCAGGGCAGAATACTTTCTAGGTATCCGGATGGATACTTCGCAATAGCGATGATTCACGGCCCTCAGCTGAACATTCAGCTGCCACCACTCATCTTGTCTGCTTTCATACCCGTACCCGGTCATACTGATTGCCATGGTGTGTCTCCTTTGCTCGATGCTTTTTTGGGTTCGGCGTGTCTACTTCGCTTTGTTTCGAAAAAGTCCTGCCTGCAATCGCTACAGAACCGCCTGGATCCGGTCCAGTGCCTGCTGCAGACGGTCTTCATTGAGAGTCAGAGCAATCCGGAAGTACGACTCGCCGTATTCCCCGTACCCACTGCCGGGTCCAACGATGATTCCCGCTTCATCCAGCAGTTTTTCCGCAAATGTTGCTCCCGTATACCCCGCAGGAGCCGGAACCCACAGATAAAATGTAGCTTTGGGTTTTTTCAGTGACCAACCCAGCCGGTTCAGCCCATCCACCATAAAATCCCTTCGACGCTGATACAGAGCATTCATTCTTTCATAATGCGTCTCCGGCAGCGATAATGCAGCCACAGCCGCTTCCTGAATGGCGTTGAACTGACCGGAATCTACATTGGATTTGACAGCGGCAATGGTTCCGATGATATCGGGGTTGCCGGCCGCCATACCCATTCGCCAGCCGGTCATATTGAACGGTTTGGACATGGAATTCAATTCAATTCCAACATCGGCCGCACCTGGAATCGACAAAAAGCTAGTCGGTTTGTATCCGTCGAAAACCATGGTTCCGTAAGCAAAATCATGGCAGACAATCACATCGTACGAACGGGCAAACTCTACAACATCAGCAAAGAAATCTTTGTCAGCAGTCCCTGCCGTTGGATTGTTGGGATAGTTTAAAAACATCACTTTGGCCTTTTTGGCTGTCTCTGGGTCTATCGCCGCCAGATCCGGTAAAAATCCCCTATTTTCATGGAGCGGCATTTTCACTGGAATCCCCCCGGCCAGTACCACCCCACTGTAGTAGGCCGGATAAGCCGGGTCTGGAACCAAGGCAATATCATTGGGGTTGATGTACCCCATACAAAGCTGTGCAATGCCTTCTTTGGAACCAATCAGTGCCGTCACCTCACGGCGATAATCCAATGATACATGAAACTTCCTCTGATACCAGTCAGCGGCAGCCCGCCGAAAAGCTATGGACCCTACCGATTCCGGATAATGCCCCAGCGCCGGATCCTTGGCTGCTTGCGTCAGAGCTGACACAACCTCAACCGGAGCCGGCTGGTCCGGATCCCCCACCCCCAGATGTATCAAATCGACTCCTTTTTCTTTGGCCTCCGCTTTCTTGCGATCGATTTCCGCAAAAAGATACGGAGGAAGCTGTGCAATACGCTCAGCACGTTTCAAAGTTACACCCCCTCCAATTCCTTTTTCTTACGAAATCTTATTTATCCGTTTCCGTTAGGAAAAACAAATCAGACAGCCGTTCGTTCTTCCGCAGGGACTTACGATTCAACATATGGTCAAGAAACAGGGTCATCCCGTTTACTCAACAGGCTGGATTCTATCTTATCCCTCATAATTTCAATCAGTTCATTCACCTGGCGGTTCAATCCATCCCAGCAATCAACATAGAGACCTCGATATGCCAGACCTGCCAGTTCCAGCCACTTAGCGTCTTTCGCCGGCAGTCGAGAGCCCGCCCACGCTGCAGCCCGGTCTTTGGATCGGATCTCTCCCGTAGAAACGGTCAGCCACATTCGGGCCAAAGTAAGCAGTACGTTTCGTTCGTCCCCCATTGTATGGGTTAGCAGCTTTGGCAGCGAATCGCCAATGGACCGATGCAGGTCATGAACCGGAACCAGGGGAAACACTTTCTTTGCATCCGTACCCACCAGAGCCACACTGTGATTGCGCACCTGGGTTACCAGAATGGCCAGATCAGGATTCTCGGACGTCTCTCCGAAATCTCCTGCTTCAAATCGTCTCCGCAGCCATTCACCATATTGTAATTCCTGCTTCGGCGGATACACCCATGGCTGAATATCATCTTGATTCAGGACGGTAACTTCCAGAGATCGTATTCCCTGGGGATTGCCGATCCACCCGGAAATCTTCATAAGTCTTTTTGAGAGTTCTTTTCGTGCATCCCCTGACAGCCGCCGGCTTACCACAGCAGCAATATCAACATCACTGTTTTTCTGCAGTCCGCCTTCCACCGCCGAACCGTACAAGTACACGCCCACCAACTGATGGCTGAACAATTCTGTTAGAGCCTCTGCCGCCTGACCGGCCTCTTTGGGAATTTGGCGATCTGACAATTCCTGGTTCACACTGTTCCCTCACTTTTCAAAGACGGAGCAATCTGCATTATCGGATGGAGCCTGCCTCAGTTGCTAGTCCAGTGGATAAATCCGCTGGCATCCATATTCCTTACACTGTCACAAAGTAGTATTTGCGAAGCCATACTCCTTTTCCTGCCATTTATCTCCTGTTTTCTAATATTTTCACAGAAATTGACGTGTTTTTTTACGAATGATATACTTTGGTTGAACTTCGCAAGAAATGAGGTGCTGCCCTATGGCATACGATGCATTGACCATGCGAGCCGTGGTCCAGGAATTGAATCAGACACTTTCCGGAGGACGGATCAACCGGATTTTTCAAACCTCTCGGTTTGATATTATCCTGCAAATCCATTCCCAGAAGATAAACTACCGACTCCGTGTTTCGGCCCACCCCCAGCAGGGCGGTGTATATCTGACGGACGAGTCAGCGGAAAACCCCACAGCCCCTCCTATGTTTTGCATGCTGCTCAGAAAACACCTGGAAGGAATCCGCATCGAACGAATCTTCCAGAAAGATTTGGAACGAGTTATGATTATCGCCTGCCGCGGGATAGACGAGACCGGTCTTCCGGCTGAACGATGGCTTGTGGCAGAAATCATGGGCAAGCACAGCAATATTGTGCTCACTCAAGGAGAGAACAAACCGATTATCGACAGCATCCGACGCGTCAGCCATCAGATCAGCCGAGTCCGGGAAATCCTGCCGGGTACCATATACACCTGGCCGCCTCCCCAGGAAAGATTTGATCCTTTTGGAATAGACCGGAACACTTTTCAGGACATCATTGTGCAAAAATCCAATGACGAGCGGTTATGGAAAATCCTTCTGGCGTCCTTTGAGGGCTTAGGCCCTCTTTCCAGCAAAGAAATCGTCGGACGCGCCGGACTGGAGACCGATGCAAAGAAGAACCGCCTGGATGATCATCACTTGCTGCGGCTGTACGAATCATTCCGTCTTTTCTGGGATGATATGGGGAATCATCAATATGTTCCCACAATGGTCATCCACCCGGATGAAAACAGAGTGGTGGCATACGCCCCGTATACCCTTGCTCAGTACCCCGGATCATGGCATCGGACATATCCGACTATGAATTCGCTATTGGCTGAATACTTTGCACACTGGGCAGGGTATGATCGATTGGAGGAAATCCGTAATTCTTTGGTTCGTTCCATTCATACCCATGCCGAAAGAACACGGAATAAAATTGCCGCCATTCAGGAATCGCTGCTGGAAGCCGACCGGGCAGACGAGCTCCGCACTTTCGGGGAAATTATTACCGCCAATATGCACCGTATCCAAAAAGGGGATGATTCTGTTCAAGGACCGGATTATCGCAGTCATCCCGAGAAGATGGTTACGGTTCCTCTGGATCCCCAGAAAAAGCCGGCAGAAAATGCTCAGATGTACTTTCGCAGATACGCCAAAGCCAAAAAGAGCCAGAGCATTCTGGCGCAGCAGCTCATTAGTGCCCAACAAGAGCTGGCCTATCTGGAAAGCACCGATACCAGCATTGTCAACGCCGATACACCGGCTCTCTTGCGAGATATTCGAAAAGAGCTGCAGGATGAAGGTTATCTGAAAGAACATCGACGAAACACCAAGTCCAAACCATCGGCCGAAAAACCCTCCCAGCCCATGGAAATCTCGGATGACAGCGGTTTTCGCATCCTGATTGGGCGAAACAACCGGCAAAATGATCTGGTTTCCATGCGCATCGCCCGCAACGAAGATATCTGGCTTCATGTGAAAGATATGCCCGGTTCCCATGTCATCATTCAGAAAACCCAAAATGCAGACTTCAACGATGATATCCTCCAGAAAGCCGCTGAGTTTGCCGCCTATTTCAGCCAGGCCCGTCAGGCCCGTAAAGTACCGGTGGACTATACCTATCGCAAACATGTGCGAAAACCTCGGGGGGCAAAACCGGGTATGGTCATCTACGATCACCAGAAAACCATTCTGGTCACTCCCAGAAAACCCGATAGCGGAAGATAAAACTCCCTGCACTTGTGCAGGGAGTTTTCATAATCACCCCATGGATGGCTATACGCCTTTGCGGCTCCCGGGCTTCACCAGAGGCAGTCCCTGCTGACACAGGGGGCACTCGGCGGGAGAATATGATTCAATATCCAATGAAACCAGTGAATGCATCGGCACTCCGAAATTGACTTTGCCGTTGCTTCGGTCCACAATGACCCCGACCCCCACCACATGGGCACCCTGCTCTACCAGAATTTCCATTACTTCATTGACTGAACCCCCGGTTGTTACCACATCTTCCACCACCAAAACCCGCTCACCTTCATTCACATGGAATCCCCGGCGCATTCTCATTTTTCCATCTTCCCGTTCAGTAAACAGTGACTTCACACCCAAAGCCCTGGCTACTTCATAGGCGATAATGACTCCACCCAGCGCAGGACCGATCACAGTGTCAATTTTTTCATGGGCGAATCGGCTGGCAATCTCTTTCCCGATGATCTCCGAATACTTGGGATACTGCAGTACCTGGGCGCACTGCAGATACCGACCACTGTGCCGGCCGGATGTCAGTCGGAAATGCCCTTCCATCAGAACACCCGTCTCACGCAATATTTCCAATATTTCTGTCTGGTTCATACTACCGCCTCCTCGATCTCTTCTATGATTCTCATTGCTGCAGCATGGGGATTCTCTGCCCGTGTGATGGGTCGCCCGATCACCAGGTAGGTGGCTCCGGCAGCGACTGCATCTGCTGGAGTCATGATTCTTTTCTGGTCATTTTTTTCTGCCCAAACAGGGCGTACGCCGGGAATCACGGTAATAAAATTCGCTCCGCAGGCTTTTCGGATTGCTGCCAGTTCTTGGGGAGAAGCCACCACCCCGTCCATTCCGGATTTCTGTGACATTTGAGCCCAGTGTGTAACCTGCTCTCCGATGGGTCGTGTCCATCCCATTTCGCTGGTTGCTGTTTCCTGATCGATGCTGGTTAAAACGGTTACAGCAATCAAAAGAGGACGTTCAATACCTGTTTCGGACTGCAGCACCTCCAGGGCTTCAGCAGAGCGTTTCATCATTTCTGCTCCTCCAGAGGCATGCACATTGATCATATCCGCTCCAGTGCAGGCAATCGCCCGCACTCCCTGTGCCACTGTGTTGGGAATATCATGGAGTTTTAGATCCAAAAACACCCGACTCCCGACATCTTTAATCATGCGGATGACATCGGGGCCTGCGCTGTAGAATAGTTCCATGCCCACTTTAAAATATCCGATATCCTGACCCAGATCTTCCACCAGCTTTTTGGCCTTTTCTGCATCGCTGACATCCAGTGCCACGATGATCCGATCTTTGGCCTGCAACTTCTGATCTGCAACTCGGCTCACCATCCACTCACTCCCTTCATTGTTTTCCAGAATATCTACGATCCAATCCTCAGTGCCCCAATCAGATCCTGGATTTTATCCATTCCATGCTTTTGCATGTATGCTTCCATACCGGCGATGATTTCTAAGGGGGTCTGCGGGTGCATAAAGTTGGCAGTTCCAATGGATACGGCCGTTGCTCCCGCCAGAATAAATTCCAGTGCATCTTCGGTGGTTGAAATACCGCCCATCCCAATCACGGGAACTTTGACCGCCTTAGCTACTTGCCACACCATTCTTACCGCAACCGGCTTCACCGCCGGTCCGGAAAGACCTCCCATGATATTCCCAAGAACCGGCCTTCGCGTTTCCACATCGATGGCCATACCCAACAGAGTATTGATCAGAGAAATAGCGTCGGCACCCGCATCTTCCACCTGCAACGCAATGTCGACAATGCTGGTTACATTGGGCGATAGTTTGGCGATGATGGGCAGTTGGGTTCTTTTCCGCACTTCGGAGATAACCGTGTGGGCAATTTCCGGATCCGTACCAAAAGCTTGCCCGCCCTGCTTCACATTGGGGCAGGAAATGTTGACTTCCAAGGCTGCAACACCGGATACCTCATCCAGACGCTCTGCCAGCTCACAGTATTCCTCCACAGTGTTTCCGGCAATATTGATAATCACCGGGGTCGTCAGTGTCTGCAGGTACGGCATCTCCTTTTTAAGAAAAACTTCCAGCCCCGGATTTTGCAGCCCAATGGCATTCAGGATTCCGGACGGGGTTTCTGCAATTCGCGGGGGAGGGTTCCCGATGCGAGGAGCCAAAGTAACTGCTTTCACCACCAATGCTCCCAGGCGGTTCACATCGTAGAAGTCAGCATACTCGTGGCCGTATCCAAAGGTTCCGGATGCAGTCATCACTGGATTGTTCATGCTCATGGATCCAATCTGTACACTCAATGACGGTCTACTCATCCAAAATCACCTCCGCCGCCGAAAACACCGGTCCTTCCACACATGCCCTTTGATACTCCCATCCGCTTTCACTGCGTACCTTGACCTTGCAGACGCAGGAAAGACACACTCCAAATCCGCATCCCATGCGCTCTTCCAAAGACAATTCTGCCGGAAGCCCACACGATGATGTCCAGGTTTGAACTGCTTTCAACATGGGGGTGGGCCCGCAGGCATACACTCGGCAGTCTGTAAACGCATCATCGGGCTGCCCCTCCAGCAGACAGGTAACATGTCCGCAGGCTCCCAGGCTGCCGTCGTTGGTGGCCACATCCACATGAAGCCCGGCTCTGATAAAATCATCGATCACCCCAGCTGTTTCATTGCTCTGCATTCCCAGCATCACGGTGACAGTGTGCCCGTTTTCTCTCAAAACTTTTCCCAAAAACAACATGGGTGCTATCCCCGCGCCGCCGCCTAAAAGCAAGGAATGGCTTTTTCCCTCAGGAACGGTAAACCCATGCCCCAAAGGAGCCAGCATATTCAGCGTATCACCCGGTTTCATCCGGCTGAGCAGATCGGTTCCTTTGCCTACGACAGCATACAGAATCGACACCTCTTTGCTCTTCGGATCTGCATCGTAGACACTAAACGGCCTTCTCAGCAGCGGATCGAACGAGGAGCTGCATTGAATATGGACAAACTGCCCCGGTTGTGCATTCTCTGCTATCCAGGGAGCCTCCACATCCATCCGGTAAAACGGACCTCCCCGCGGCTCGTTACGGATAATCCTCACAATTTCTTCGCGCAAGACAATCCCCCCTGTGTTCTTATCATGGGAAAAGCCCCTCTGCCATAGCAAAGCGGCTTATCCGTCATCCATTTCTTCCTCAATGACAACTTCATCCTGACCGTCAGTTTCCAACAGACGAACCCGGACATTTTCACGATGGGAAGTCGGTACATTTTTCCCGACAAAATCAGCTCGAATGGGCAGTTCGCGATGGCCGCGGTCAATCAGCACAGCCAGCTGAATCTCCGCAGGTCGTCCCATATCGATTAACGCATCCATCGCCGCACGAATCGTTCGGCCGGTATAGAGTACATCATCCACCAGCAGAATTTTCAATCCGGCCACCGAAAAATCGATTTCAGTCTTGCGCGGTTCTGGCAGTTTTTCCCGCAGAGATAAATCATCTCGATAGCGGGTAATGTCCAAAACACCCATAGGCACTGAATTACCTTCAATGGATCGGATTTTCTCAACCAGGCGCCGGGCCAGGTTCACGCCTCGATTATGAATGCCAATGATGGCAAGCTCCTCAGTTCCCCTGTTTTTCTCAATGACCTCATGGGCAATGCGGGTAAGTGCCCGCCGCACACCGTCAGCATCCATAATTCGGGCCTTCTCTCGTGTAACCATGGTCCACCTCCAAAAAAAAACTTCCTGCCGGAAACCGGTAAGAAGGTGTTATACTCTCGCTACCTTACCAGCCTCACGGGACTGAATTAAAGGATTATGCACTGACCTAAATATATCATTGATGCAAAACTCTTGTCAACTAGAAAGAGATAAGCCGTCCAATTGATCCATAACTTCTTGGAAATCCTCTGGAAGAGGGGCACGAAATACCATCTCTTCGTGGCTGACAGGGTGTACAAAGGCCAACAAACCGGCATGGAGGGCTTGCCCGTCCAGATTGAATGGATTCTTTCTCCTGCCGTAGATGGGATCCCCCACCACCGGATACCCGATGTAGGAAAAATGAACGCGGATCTGATGGGTCCTCCCGGTTTCCAGATGAGCCTCCACCAGGGTATATTTCGGATAACGTTTCAAAACCTGAAACCGAGTCACGGCACGGCGTCCGTTCTCCACCACGGCCATCTTCTTTCGCTGCACCAAATGACGTCCCACCGGAGCATCAATCATGCCCGTATTCTCCCGTATTTCACCGTGTACCAGAAGTGTATAGCAGCGCTTAATCAGGCGGTCTTTCATCTGTTTTGTCAGGTATTTCATGGTCCGTTCATTTTTTGCTGCCACCAATAGTCCGGTGGTATCCTTGTCCAGACGATGGACAATCCCCGGGCGCAGGGTGTTGTTGATACCCGCTAAATCGTGACAATGTGCCAAAAGGGCATTGACCAAGGTTCCATGATTATGGCCGGCTGCAGGATGAACCACCATACCCCGCGGTTTATTAACCACGATCAGTTCTGAATCTTCGTACACAATATCCAGGGGAATACTTTCCGGAAGTGCTCGGTCGGGTTCTGCCGGGGGTATTGTCAGTTCCACGCAATCACCCGCTTTGAGCTTTTCACCGGTTTTAACCGCCTGCCCGTTTACCAGGACCTGCCCTTCCCGAATCAGTTTCTGGATCCGGGAGCGGCTCCAGTCCGGATAGTGGCCATGCAAAAAAAGATCCAGCCTCTTTCCAGCTGTATCCGACAAAATCTCCCACCTGAAATCGGTCAATGCAGGTCACCTCCATCCGCTTGCTCAGAACCCCATCCCTGGCGCAAAAGATATATGGCCAGCAGTCCAGCGCCCATCACAATACCCATGTCGGCAACATTAAAGACCGGCCAGATCCGAAAATCAAGGAAATCAATGACCGTCCCAAAAGCTATCCGATCATACAAGTTGCCCAGAGCCCCGCCAATCATCATACCAACGGCTGCAGTAACCAGCAACGGTGCCGGAGACAGGTCCCTGTAGATGTATATCAGAAGAGCTATGATCAGCACATTGGCCAGGATAAAAAACCCGGGACGGGAAGCCAGGATACCGAAAGCCCCCCCGGGGTTTCTGACATAGGTGATATGAAAAATATTCTGGAGTATGGGAATGCTTTCATACAACTCCATGCTGTTGACAATCCAGATCTTTGTGAGACGGTCCAGAATCAAAACAATAATTGATGCATAGATCGCTTTCATTCCATACCTCCGTTTCAATCTCCTGATTGCATGGATTCTGTCATGGCTTCACGAACTGCGGCTTCCGCCAGCACTTGCGTTGGATCCAGAACCGGTACCGCACAATCCCCATCCCTCAGCACCAATGGAATCTCTGTGCATCCGGCAATGATCAGTTCACTGCCCAGTTCAATCAGATACGAGGCAGCCCTTTTGACTCGAACAGCCGGTCCCATTCGCTGACCCGCTTTGATTCCATCTTCCCCGTAGATGGCTTCCGTCAGAATTCGCTGGTGCACCCCATCCGGCACCAACACGCAGATCCCCAGTGCCTCCAGTGCGTTGTGATACAGTTTGGACTGTACGGTCCCTTCTGTAGCCAACAGTCCAACAGTCTTCACGGTTGGATACCTGGTTTGAATGGCTTTCCCTGTCTCCCGCATCATATGCAGAAGCGGTATATGAACCGACTGCTGAATCAGAGAATGATAATAGTGGGCTGTATTGCAGGGCATGACCAGAAGCTGCGCTCCGGCTGCTTCCAGATTTCTGGCTGTATCGGACAGCATCGAAAGAGGACTCTTCCCGCCATACAAAATGGCTTTTGTTCGGTCGGGAATAGCCGGATTGTTATCAATCAGAATCCGCAAATGTTCCTGGTCTGTTGATGCCGGTGTAGCCCGAATGATTTTTTGGAACAGATCCACCGTTGCATCCGGACCCATGCCTCCGATTATTCCCACTGTTTTATGTTTCATCGGATGCTCACTCCTTATAAAGGCAGCGCGGTTATTGGCCGCGCTGCCTGCTTTTTATAGCACCGTGCTCAACACAGCGGAACAACGTCCGCAGATTGTTGGGTGATCCGGGTCGACTCCCACATCATCCCGATAATTCCAGCATCGTTCACATTTGATACCGGTTGCCCGATGCACAACCACTTTGATTCCGCCAACCCCTTCTTCGGAGACAGCATCTTCCGGAGCTTCTTCCAGAGGCATCAGCCTGACCTTCGATACAATCAAGATCATCGCCAAATCCTGATTATACCCTTCCAGGATTGACATCCATTCCGGTGAAACATACAGATCCACTTCGGCTTCCAGTGATTGGCCGATGAGTTTATCTTTCCGTGCCATTTCCAGCGCTTTGGATGCAGCTTCCCTGGCATTCAAAATCTGATCCCATGTGCTACCCAGAGTATCATCAATATAGTCATGGTAGACCGTAGGCCATTCAGTCAGCTGGACGCTGTCCGGCATACCTTTTTCTTTGGGTAAATACGTCCAGATCTCTTCGGAGGTAAATGCCAAAACCGGAGCCAGCATCCGTACCAACGAGTAAACAATATCATACATAACCGTTTGACTGGCTTTTCGTGCAATATCTTTTTCAGGTTCTGCATAAAGTCGATCTTTCAGGACATCCAGATAGAATGCACTCATATCGATGGCGCAGAAATTATGAATGCTGTGGTAGATAATGTGGTAATCATAATTTCTGTACGCCTGCCCCACCCGCTGAATCAGTTTCTGCAGACGATGCAGCGCCCACCGATCGATTTCCGGCATCTGATCGTAGGGAACTCGATCTGTGTCAGGATCAAAATCGTACAGGTTGCCCAGTATAAAACGGGCTGTATTCCTGATTTTCCGATACACCTCAGCCATTTGCTTCAAAATATCTTTCGAAACACTGATATCCGCCTTGAAATCGGAAGAAGCCACCCAAAGGCGCAGAATGTCCGCTCCAAACTCTTTGATCACTTCCTGGGGATAGATGACATTTCCCAGTGACTTAGACATCTTCCGGCCCTCTCCGTCCACCACAAAACCGTGGGTAAGGACCGCATTGTACGGGGCTTTGCCCCGAGTAGCCACCGCTGTCAGCAAGGAAGACTGGAACCAGCCTCGATGCTGGTCGCTGCCCTCAAGATAGAGGTCTGCCGGCCAGCGAAGATCCGGACGGGTTTCCAGTACCGCAGCATGGCTGGATCCCGAATCAAACCAGACATCCATAATATCCGTCTCTTTGCGGAAGTCACTTCCTCCGCATTCGCTGCAGGTCGTGCCTTTCGGTAATATCTCTTCCGGCTCTTTGGCAAACCAGCTGTCCGAACCTTCCCGTCGAAACAGTTCGGCCACAGCTCGGATGGTTTCATCATTGATTAGTTCTTTTCCGCAGTCACGGCAGTAAAAGATGGGAATGGGCACGCCCCAGACCCGCTGACGCGAAATGCACCAATCCAGCCGGTCTCGCACCATGTTTCGGATTCTCTCTTTGCCCCATCCGGGAATCCATTCCACCGACTCAATGGCTTCCAATGCCTGAGAACGAAACCCTTCTACCGAAGCAAACCACTGTTCTGTCGCCCGGTAGACCACTGGTTCTTTGCACCGCCAGCAGTTGGGGTACTGATGATTGAAGAAGGAGATATGGAGAAGCATCCCCGTTTTCTCCAACTCCTTGGTTATTTCCTTATTGGCTGCATCGTAATGAAGGCCGGCAAAAAGGCCCCCTTCATCGGTGAAGCGACCCCGGCTGTCCAGCGGCTGGATCATGCCCAGCCCATAGCGCTGCCCCACATCATAGTCTTCCAGCCCATGGCCCGGCGCTGTATGTACGCACCCGGTACCTTGTTCCAACGTGACATGATCACCCAGTATAATCAAAGATTCACGATCGATGAATGGATGTTTGGCTCTCTTTAGTTCCAGGTCTTTTCCCGAAACTGTCTGGATTATTTCATAGTGGTCAATCCCCACCTGTTTCATAACCGTCTTCACCAAATCTTTGGCAATAAGCAGCACTTCTGTATCCGTCTCAACATACGCATATTCAACTTCCGGGTGAAGGGCAATGGCCAGATTTGCTGGCAGTGTCCATGGCGTGGTGGTCCAGATCACAACGGAAACCGGCTTTTCTGTCTGCAGTATGGCCCGCCCTTCCGGGAACGGGAAGCGGACATAGATGGAGGGGGAACGCCTGTCCCCGTACTCTACCTCTGCCTCGGCCAGAGCCGTTTCACAGGATGCGCACCAGTAGACCGGTTTTAATCCTTTGTATATGTAGCCTTGTTTGGCCATCTCTCCGAACACTTCAATTTGTTTGGCCTCAAATTCAGGATGCAGGGTCATATACGGATTTTCCCAGTCTCCCCGTACTCCCAGCCGCTGAAATTCTTCCCGCTGGATATCCCGATACTTCAAGGCATACTCCCGGCACTTTTTACGAAATTCCACAGTCCCCAATTCATTGGGATTGGCGCCGGTCGCTTTAATGACAGCGTGTTCAATGGGCAGCCCGTGGGTGTCCCAACCGGGTACATACGGAGAATTGAAACCGTCCATGGATTTAAACCGGGTCACAATATCTTTCAGAGTTTTGTTCAATGCTGTTCCCAAATGGATATTTCCATTGGCATAGGGCGGTCCATCATGCAATATAAAGAGATCACGGTCTTTGTTCTTTTCCAGTACTCTGTCATTGATCTTTTCTTGTTTCCACCGGTCCAGTATCTGCGGTTCCCGTTCCGGCAGCGATGCACGCATGGGAAAATCTGTTTTGGGTAACTGCAGTGTTTTTCCGTAGTCCATAACCATTCCTCCTCATACTCTTACCGCATTGTGTGACGGCTAAAAAATAAAACCTCTGTCCCTGTCTAGGGACGAGAGGTATCCCGCGGTACCACCCTAATGACTGCATGCGCAGTCCCTTGGAGCTGATAACGGAGCATCCGGACGGTCCTAATCCAGCCATTGTTTCAGACCATCACTCAGGAGTGATCTTCAGCAGTTTTTCCCGCCGGTTTGCACCCTTCTCCGGCTCTCTGCAGAGATGATGCTGCTGACTTTCTCCTTCATCATATTACTTTATTACTGATCTATTATATTACACATTCTCTTTTTCCGTCAAGAAAGACCGCAGGGTATCCTGCTGCCCATTTTTTTGGAACACACTCTTCACTCTTATCCAACAGGCATCCTGTTCCTCCCAGAAAAAATGGATGGCTGTCATCTCCAGGAATAAGTGGTGTGATCAGCCATCCCATTTTCTGATCCAGTCAGAATCGGTCCCTGCTTCATCCATCATCCCTGGCGATTCCTAACCTCTTCGCACCATGGACATAATTTGTTTCAAGGAAGCGGCTGTATCAAATTGCAGTATGCTCCCGGCAAAAATTCGTGCAGCTATTCGATTGAACCAAATAACCGATATAGCTAAAACCCCAAGGGTTGCTGCCATTTCCCATGAAGGAATATCGGTCATGCCAATCCGCAGCAGCATGGTCCCCGGGGTAAAGATGGGTATGAAGCTGAATATCCTGACCCACATAGCGTCTGGAGCCATTATGATGGGGGTCGCCAAAAGAATGGGCATCATGGGAATCAGCACAATCAATCCCTGGACCTGGCTGCCGCTTTCTGCATCTTTCATCATGGCTCCCATGGCGGCAAACAGGGAGGAAATCAGTAGATATCCCAGTACAAAATAGAGAAACATGGGAACATACTTACCGGCAGACTCATTGAATGAAAGCTCCACATCAAAAAAGCGATTGACTGCAAACAAACCCGTTGACACCCAGATAGCAATCTGGATCATGCTAAGCAACCCAAAACTCAGCAATTTTCCGGTCAGCAGCTCAGTTGCAGTAAGGGAAGACAGAAGGACTTCCACTATTCTGTTCTTTTTCTCTTTGATTACACCATACATCAGCACCTGACCCAACATCAGCAAGGAAACCATCAGCAAAACTCCCAGAATCATGGGTAAAACCGCGTCCACTAAACTGGATGCACCCTCCTGCGGTTCATCGACAGGATCCCCTTCGACAGCCGGGA
This sequence comes from Candidatus Sumerlaeota bacterium, assembly GCA_040766585.1. GTDB lineage: Bacteria > Bacillota > SLNR01 > SLNR01 > SLNR01 > JAXGQE01. The sequence goes on along the minus strand of JAXGQE010000005.1, from coordinate 142,480 downwards.
CAAACGATAACATGACAGGCTGCATCAGATTCCCTTTTTCATCGGATGTCAGATCCAGCTGATTCAGTTTTGCATTCATGACCATACCATCGATAAACGACGAAGTTCGGCTCACAATTTGATTCTGCAAAGACATATCCAACAAAACAACTGTCGGATTGCTGCCTTCCAGAACACTCTCCTGTAGAATCAAGCCTCCATCGTATCTCTCATCCGAGACAGCCGCTTTCAGATCCTCCTCCGATCCATCATGCATTACGAAAAGGATATCATTCACCGTTGCATCGGTAAACTGGGATGCAAACTGGCTGCCCTCCGTTTTGTCCATCACCGCAATGGTCAAAGGATCCCATGTGGAACCGTTTCCTTGACCGGTCAGAAAGGGTAAAGCGCCTGCCGCCAGCATCAGCAGTGGAATCACGAACGTCATCAGCATAAATCCTGGGCTGCGCAAGTTTTTCCTTATTTCCCAACCCATCACTGTCCAAACCTGTTTCCAGCTCATGACTGCACCTCCTTGTCGGCCACGGTACTGATGAATATCTCGTGAAGTGAAGGTTTCTGGATCACAACACGCTGCAGTGTACCCAGCTGCACCATCTCTTCGAGGAGATGATTCATATCCCGGTCTGAGGACAGACGAAAGCTCAATCCATCATGATTGACCTGCACATGCCGAACCCCATCGTAGGTCTGAAGGAATGATGCCATCCGCTGGGGATCCGCCAGTCCAATTTGTACAGAAAATTCGTGGAAATTATCTTTAATATCCTGAACGGTCCCGTACAGAATTTCTTTTCCTTGGTGGATCATAAATATTCTGGAACAAAGTTCCTCTACCATGTTCATTTGATGCGCCGACAGCAGTACTGTAGTTCCATCATCCTGCAGCTTTCGGATCAGATTCTTAAAGAGGTCCTGATTAATGGGATCCAATCCGGAAAACGGTTCATCCAGCAGTACCAGCGGGGGTCGATGCAGTACTGCAGCAATAAACTGAACTTTTTGCTGCATCCCTTTCGACAACTTCTCCAGTTTTGTGCGCCCGTAATCCTGGAGCGCCATAATTTCCAACCACTGCTCTGCTCGTTTCTTTCCTTCTGCTGCCGGTACCCCTTTCAATTCAGCCAGATAGGTCAATGTACGAAGAACGGGAACATCATCATACAAACCCCGTTCTTCCGGCAAGTACCCTAGATGGGACTTATTCAGCCGGCCATCTCCTTGGCTGTTCAGATGATATCTTACTTCACCGGAATCGGGTTCCAAGACCCCCATCATCATCCGAATCGCAGTTGTTTTCCCGGCTCCGTTGGGGCCGAGAATACCCAATATCTCTCCTCGGTGCACATGGAATGATATGTCTTTGACGGCTTCTTTTCGCCCAAACCTCTTGTTCAATCTTACAACCGATAACACCGGTTCATCCATGAAAATCCTCCTCAAGAAAAATTCAGCCGTTTTTTGGCTGAATGGAATTTTTTAACAAATCAAAGTGAAGCTCAAAGGATTGGCAACATTAGGCACAGGTTTTCATGATTCTACAAACCCGTGCCAGATAAAACTTCATTGTATGCATCCATGGTTTTTTGAGACTCCCGATAATTGATGAATACAACCTGATCATCTGAGTCAATACGCAGATACGGCCCATTTCCGGAATGAATCAGAAGTCGGGCCCGTTCGATCCCCTCCATGCGATATACCCCTTTTTTCACTCCGAAATAGCTGGCGCCATTGACCCTGCGCTGTATCCGCGGCAGTTCCTCCACCAATGCAACTTGAACAATGTCCTCTTTTTCAATAACCGTTCCGTAGATACCGCTGATGCGAATATCTCCTTCAACAACTTCCACCTGGTTCTCTACCACAGCCAGATAGACCATAGCGGCAATCACAGCCACCAATATCCCGATTGTTATTCGAATATCTGTCTTTTTACGATTCATGCTGCTCCCCCTGTTCATTTATTTTTACCGGTTCACCATCCCGTACCCTTCTCCGTACTCCAAGACGGGAATGGATGACATTTTGTTCCCGTCATTATTCAGTGGCGAATCATGCGCGAATCCTAATTCTGCGATTTTTTTCTTGATGCCAAATGGGTACAAATATACTCTGGCAGCTCAAAACAGAATCCTGCGCGCTGACATTTTATCACATTTATTTCTGTCTATCCACCCATACTCCGAAAGAAGTCGAAAACCAACCGATTCAGGGTGCGAGTATTCCAAAGATCATCTACGTCAAACTTACCCGAAAAGTCCCCTGCAAAACTCACTTTTTCTCAAAAACCATATGATGGTAAAGGCATTGGGTTTTATCATGGATTTTTCCGATCTTCTGTGGAATCAACCCCGATGATCAGTGTCATGCCAGAAACCATGACTCACTGGTATAGATCCACATAAAGAAGAAGCCTGCATCCGCAGGCTTCTTCTTCAGTACCCTATTTACCGGAAAGCTTTGACCAGAGCGCTTCTGCTTCCTCCTGCAGGCCTGCCCACAGCATGTCCGGAACTTCTTTGAACTCGTCAAGTTTGTGTTTTCCCTCTTCATACTTAGCTTGGAGGTCTTCCAGTTTGGAATTCAGCTTACTTTTCTCGGTTTCCGCTGCACTCTCAATGTCCGATTTCACAGTTTCCATGGAGCTCTTGACATCGTTTAGTTTTTCTTCCAGATTCTTCAGAAACTCATTCCGGTCGGAATATTCCATCATCAACACCCCTTTTTGAATTGTTTTGGGTTGAAGAGGATATTCTCTGTTTTGTTGTAAACTAGCCATCCTGTTCGATTGATTTGCTGCATCTACCTATAGGGTACCCCAGCCGCCAAAGTTTGTCAAATTGCCTGGCACCTATGTAAGAAAAAGAAGCGTATAGCCTAGCTGCTTTCAGAAAAATCCATGCTTCAATTAACGTCGACGTCTGATTCTTCGGACTCGGGGATCTGCGGTACAATACGAATCAGTCGATCATCATCCTCTCCAGGCGTACCCCGCCCATCGCGATTGTTGGTCAGCACATAAAGTGCTCCTTCATGTTCTGTCACCAGCCGCAATCTGCCCCAATCCCGAAACAAAGCCTCCTCCCGCAGCAATTCGCCTTCTTTGGAAAAATCCAGCCTTCGAACCATATTCCCCCGCAGGCCGGCTACATAAAGCGGAATCTCTGCCATCCCCTTCAACTGCAAAAAATCCATACCGGATGGCGCCAGGGTAAAATCGATGTAGCATGTCACCGGGGATTGGTATTCACCGTGACCCGTTTCACAGGTTCTTTCCGGCCACCCGTAATTTTCCCCAGCAGCAATCCGATTGATCTCATCCTGCCTTCTCGGGCCATGTTCACTGGCATACAGATCTCCGGTGAGAGGATGCCAGGCAAGCCCCTGGGGATTTCTATGTCCCAGCGAATAAACGGGACTCTCAGGATCCGGATTGTCCGCCGGAATGGATCCATCGGGCCGGTAGCGCAGTATCTTTCCGGCCAGATCCTCCGGATCCTGGGCGCGCTCACCGGATGAAGCATCGCCGGTGGATACATACAGCATCCCATCCGGACCAAAGCGTATGCGCCCTCCATTATGAATTACCGCTCCCGGAAGCCCATCCACAATATATGTTTCATCCATCAGTGCATCGCCGCTGAAGTGGAATCGCGAAATCCGGTTGAATAGGGTTGTGCCGCTTCCATAGGTATAGTAGAGGTAGACATAGCTATTCTCATCAAAATCAGGATCCAAGGCAATCCCCAAGAGACCACCTTCTCCAACGTCTGTCACACTGTCAATGACCACCGCCTGCGCCTTTTCCGGAAGAATCAGCACCCTGCCCGACCGTTCTGTCACCAGCATCCGCCCATCCGGCAAGAAGGCCAGATCCCATGGAACGGCCAGGTCAGTAGCAACCACCTCTGTGCTGTATGTCAGCTGAGCCGCCGAAAACATATCTTCATCCACATCCGGTACCACGTCTTGGCCGTTTTCAGGGTCTTCATAGTCAGGTCGGAAAAAAGTTCCGGCAATAAAATCCTGCAAGAGGCCGGTTTGCCAGAAAACCAGCAGGCTGACCAGAACAACAACCAGAATCTTCATTCCTTTTCCCATGCGGACACCTCCATTTTCGTCGGTTTTCGGAAACATTCTGCACCGGATATTTTCTTTGTTCTATCGTCTCTTCTAAAATCCTTTTGGAGACAAAAAAAGAGCCTGCCTGTAAGCAGGCCCATTAGCCAGTCTATTCTTCATCTCCGCTGATCTTCTGCCAGAGCGCCTCGACTTCATCTCTCAGACCGCCCCAGATTGCCTCCGGAGTTTTCTTGTACTCTTCCAGTTTTTGCTTCGCTTCACCATAGCGCTCCTGAAGATCTTCTACTTTTGTGTTCAGTTTCTCCTTTTGAGCATCTGTAGCATCTTTCATTTCATCTTTCGCCGTTTCCAAAGAATCTTCCATCTGGTTCACTTTTCTCTCCAGTTTCTCCAGAAAATCATTCTTAGTAGGATATAGCATATTCATCACCCTTTCCAAGTAGTTTGGCTGGTCAAAAAAATATGATCACCAAAATTCGAAGTTACATTTACTTTGGACTATCCAGCCAAGCGCCTATCTATATTATATCTAAAACATTGATATTTGTCAGATTTTATCGTTTTTCATCAATTTACTTTGCTAGTGTCAAGTATTGTTCGCAAAATCCATCAAGCTACTCCTCATTATTGTAAAGGCTAATGTATCGCGGGAATCAAGGGTGAGCGATAGTGAATTCATCTTGACCCTTGATTCCCTCACTCGTCCCAAATCCTTTTATCAGGTGGTCTGTTTCAACAGACCACCTGCCTCCGGCGAGGACGGGGTTTGGGGCGGAGCCCCATTAAGCTGCACGCTTGCGATCTGTCTGAATGGTTTCGATGACCTCCTTGCATATATAACTTCGCCCGCTGGACCAGTCTTCGCTGTATTCGATCAGATAGGATGTAACCAGGCGAATATATGAATCCATATTGGGGAATATCCCGACAACCGATGTCCGTCTGCGTATCTCCCGGTTTAGACGCTCCAGCATATTGGTCGATGATATCTTTCTGGAATCGATTTGTTCAAAGCAGTAAAACTGCAGTGAGTCCTCCAATCCTGATTCCAACACCTCAATCGCTTCCGGATACTGCTGCTCGAAGGATTCAATCAGCATGCGGGCATATGTCTTGGCACTGTCAAGATCCGGCTGCAGCCATATCTGCTTCAGCTTTTCTGCAAAGACGGCCTTGCCTTTCGCAGGAATATGGGCCAGAATATTGCGCATGAAGTGCACCTTGCACCGCTGCCAGCTGCAGCCAATGAATGACTTTTGAATGGCTTTGACCAGTCCTTTGTGGGCGTCTGAGATTACCAGCCAGACATCTTCCAAGCCGCGCGCTTTGAGATTGTCAAACAGTTTACTGTAAGTAGGCTCGGACTCTTCTAGCATGGGCTCTATGGCCAGGACTTCCCGCCGACCCTGTTCGTCAATGCCGATGACTACCTGCACGGCCATGTTCTTTATCTGCCGGTCGTACCGGATCTTTTCATACAAAGCGTCCACCCAGATCACTGGATAGGTCTTCTGAAGTGGTCGCTGCCGGAATGCCTTTACCTGTTCATTCAGCTCCCGGGTGATTTCCGATACTTGTCCCCGGGAAATGGAATCAATCCCCAAACTCTTTGCCAGACGGTCAATTTTGCGAGTGGATACGCCATTGATATACGCTTCCTGGATGACATTCATCAGTGCTGCTTCTGATCGCTTCTTCTCACTGACAAAGAAGGGGATGTATCCGCCCTTGCGTAGCTTGGGGACAAACAGATACATGGTCCCCATGCGGGTATCAAACCGCCTCGGGCGGTATCCGCAGCGGTACCCGGATCGTTCCGGGTTGCGTTCTGATTTTCCGGCATTCACTTTGGATGAGACTTCTGCTTCCATCAACTGATCACACAACCATCTAAGCATAGACAGCATTGGATCATCTTCTGTTATGAATTGCAATAGCATTTTCTCAAAATCTACGTTAGAATTAGGGTAGACCATCGGCTTACACTCCTTTTTTGGTTTGCTCAGTACTTACCATTTTCGGAGTGGCCGATGGTTTTCCTTTTCACTTTTGCGAACTTAAGTGTACACTATCTGTTGAGAACAATATATCGTATTTATACGATATATTCAAGAGTTATTTTTTAAATCTCTTTCGATGTGAAAGTACCACTCTTCTCCATAAAACAAAAACCGCGCAAACCTGCGCGGTTCCTTAATTTCAATGGTCGGAGTGAAAGGATTCAAACCTTCGGCCTCTTGAATCCCATTCAAGAAGGGATTGAGATGTATCAATGATTTGCAATGCATTTGATGGCAATAAGATGGCAATAGGTTATTATCCATAGGATTTCTTAGCCCTTAGACATTTCGATTCATAAGATCGTCTCAAGATCATATTGTGACTTAATCCTCTCAGGTCCCCCTAATTACCTAAACGTAGATCAATAGTGTCAACATAAACAAAGTTATTTAGATCCGAAAAATCATATATGGGTAACTTTGATCTCATCCCCCCCTGATTACTGGTAGAATATCTATTGTAGTTCACCCCAGAATCATATTTTCCATCTGAATGTGAGTACAAAGACAACCCCAGAGTCGTAACTGGGTTATATCGTATGTCGACATAATAATTGCCCAGTCCTCCACCAGCTTTCGATACATACGTGCGAGGACCTGTTAATACAGATATGCTTAAGCCGAAAAACGGAATTGATATCGAGGAATTGTTGCTAACCGTTGTTGTACTATTAAATTCGTAATCTTCCACTATTGTGCTGGAAAGCTCACTTTCGTGAAGTAGAGCTCTGTGATAATGGTAATTACCTACTACATCAATCTCAGAACGTGATTTGTAGAAGAAGAAATATCTATTGTTTACTGGAGTTGGCTCCTTGTATAGATTAAAATTGGTATATAATTTAACATACGAACTACTTGTTCCACATGTTGCAACACTAGAATCGTAGGCAATGTGATTGTACGTAAAAATTTGATTCTCTATCATGCTACTTCTGTCAATGATTGATGCATCTGCAAGTGGATGGTAAACCGTAGTTTCTTTGTCGGTGAACAGATATTGCACACCACAAACAACACCTATTCCCTCTACTTCTTGAACTGTGAAGCCAGCTAACGAGAAACCATCAGCGACATAGTAATTTCTATATGGGTTATCAATACCAAAGTAGTCAATAACATCTCCTTTATCGATATCATCTCCTACTAATACTGTAATTAATCCCTCGTCATAGCGTTTCAACAGAATATCTTTAATGCTCTTCGTGGTTATCAAGGGGTAATCAATCCACATAATTTTCTGTGATAACATTTTATCAGTATCATCCATTGATAGCTGAGTAATATTGAAATACGCTCCGTCATTTGCATTCCCTAGTAATAAAGTTTTAGGAATTTCCTCACAATTCGAAACATAGAATATTAGTTCATTGACACTGGTCGATTCTTTATCACTCAAATAATCTGCTGCATTTATGCTTTGAATTAAGGTTATGATAAGCATCATGGTCAGAAGAATGATTATTGTCCTTCGTATTCTTAGCATTTTACAGCCCTCCTTAAAGACTTACCAAACTACACATTTATAATTCCACTAAATATTAGGTGTTCACCACAGGCATATCCATTCACTGCGGATCGAACTCGATCCATTATGCCAGCACATTATAAGCAAACAACTTATTCAATTCCATTTAGTCGGAATTAGACACATCCATCTCATATGGCCGTACCAATATTTCCCCCGATTCCAGTATTGCGCGCAACTCTATTTGGTCATTGATGCCGTAAGGAAGCAGCACATAAAAATACCCTTCTGGTTTAACTCTAATTAGATATTCTATATCCTGTGAGATGTAGCTCACTTTCGTTACAGGGGATTTCGCCATCCCGTAAAGTATCACTTCTCCTACTTTATCATCATCACTATTTGAACTTGAAGGTAATATACTGTATCCAACAAGCCCATCATCAGTTATGAAATGTGCAGAGCTCACACCTGCCAATTTCCACCCAAGGATCGAATGTTTACCATGGACAGCATATAAAGTTTCAGCGGACAAACTGTTCGCAAAGGCAATCTGACCTTCATTGCAGGGGACCACTGTAAGGATTTCGACCCCATCAGTTAAATAATTTTCCACCAGATTTTGCATGGTTGGAGCACGTGTATCAAGCTCTAATTTCATAATTATTATCATAATTACAAGTATGGAGAATACAATGAGATATTTCCTATTCATCTTTGTCATCTCCAGTCCATCTTTAGTAATCAATCACTATGACAATTTCAGCATCTTGAAGCTGCTGCAAAAACCATGCTTCTACCTCTAATCTTGCTCTATCCCCATCTTCTGGGGTATATATCTCATCTTTGTAATACCAGGCAATCAATTCTTTTTGCACATTCAAAGCAGTGAGCATATTATACGCATGATATTTTTGATATACATTCCAGAATTCATCTTCAGTTAATCCCCATTCTTCCATGATTAGGCGGATCATGGCCTTGCCTTCTTCATTTTCTTCCATCCCGCTTTTTTCCCACTGCAAATACTCATTCACCTGTTCTTCTGTCGGATACACTCCGAACTCTTGGGCTTTTTGATAGAATATCGCATACATAGTAAGCCTTTCTTTAACTTCTTCAAGTGTTGTATCAACACCACCTGCCAGAGCAACACCCAAAGACATCATCATTTCATCATGGCTCACGGGGATATCATTAACATAGAATGAAATGCGCTCTTCAGGAATATCCCTTGATATGCTTAATCCATTCATGAACATTTCGCGATTCTCTTTAAAAAACTGACCAGTTGATGCTATGACCGCCTTCAGATCTCTTTCTTCTTTGGATTGTACGCTGGCATTATCTTGAATGAATAGAAATAGAATTACCAGACAGACAATCACTAGGCCAGGGATCATTCTTTTCATTGGTATCCTCTCCTTGACATCTATACAAGTATTCATCAAGAAAATAACACCTCCAATAAGAAGTATCAAATCTATCAAATACACTCATGCACTATCGTTGCCAAAGTTTTGTCACTGTAATTTCACAGTGAGTTATCAGATGACAAAATTGTTCGTAATAGAATTTGTACTAAAACCTTATATGCTATTCTTATACAATCGTTTCTCCAGTTGATAACCGCAAAACAGGAGCGCGAGGGATACCATAGCAATAATACCCGTTTTTACCAGCATAGTAGCATGATCGAAATTACCAATCGTATAAATGCTAAGAAGAGAATTGGGCCAAACCAAAATGAACAATGAGCTGTAAGCAAAATTCACTATGAGAGATATAAAGGTGTTTTGCGCGATCAGAGAAAGCACGTTCCCCAGTGAAATCAAGAACATACTCTGGATTATGATCGCAATGAATAGGAACCAGACAAAGTTGAACAAAGTAGTAAAATAAAGAAACAAAAGCAAAGTCAAAATTGTAAATAATGCCCAGAGGATTATCATCTTCACCATGAGGCTATCTCGCCATGATTTATACACAAAGAGCAATTCTTTACCGGGTGAACTAAGATATTCATTCATTACAAAAAGCGGCCACCAGACAGCAAAACTTGGAATGAAGAGTTGACAAATAATCGCACATTCAGCAAAAGATTCTCCTCCACCAGCATTCCGCAATGTGGCAAGCACCATTAAAGGGATCAGAAGAAAGAGTACCGCTAAAGGCACAAGAAAGTGCCAACGCAAATTTTTAAGTTCGAGATATCGTCTACGCATCAAGCGAGCTCCTTTACAAGGCACATATAACCATCTTCCAGGCTGGGTACTGTGCCAGGGAAGTCCTGTCTTTCTCTTGTCAGGATCCGATATTGTTTCATGCCATCTATTTCGTTGATTTTGAGTAAGAAGCTGTCTCCCACAATCCTGTCATAATCTGCCTGAGAGATTGTATAGACTTTATTCTGAGCCATGCTTCTTAACGCATCGCAAGAACCTTGAAACAGAATTTTTCCACCATCGATGACAACCACATTGCTGCAGCATGCATCCACATCCTCGACAATGTGGGTCGAAATCATAATCAATCTCTCTTCTTTAAGCATGCTGATCATATTCTTGAATCTGGCACGCTCTCCCGGATCAAGCCCTGCTGTAGGCTCATCCAGGAGGAGAATCTGTGGATTCCCTAAGACTGCTTGAGCGATCCCTACTCTTCTGATCATCCCTCCGGATAAGGTTTTAATTCGATCTGTAATCCGATCTTCTAAATTGACAAGTGAAAGTGCTTTACTGATCTCCCCGGCACATTCTGTTTTGGGTATGTTCTTCAGCGTACAGAAATAATCCATCATTTCAAATAAAGTAAGCTCCCGAAACATACCGAAGGTCTGAGGTAGGTACCCCAGAGAATTTCGAAAGCTCTTAGACTCATGCAATTGCTCATGATTGAACAGTATCTTACCTTGCGTAGGTTCGTACAAGCCAGCCATACAGCGCAGCAGTGTTGTCTTGCCGGCTCCATTGGCTCCCAGCAGGCCATGCACTTTGGCATCCAGTCGCAGATTCACCGAGTGGAGGACTCTCTTTTTCCCAAAATTCTTACCTAGATTGACCAGTTCCATCATTGATCTGTTCCTCCCTCAACTGCTTTTCAATGAGCTCATAACAGTCTTCCTCTGAACCTGAATAAAAATATTCAAAGAATACACGCAGATGAACCTCCTGACGAGGAGATTCGACAAATAAGTATCGAAAAGCCTCTTCATTAATGATTGTCTCTAGATCTGTTAATCTATCCTTGGCTTCATAATACATTTGCTTTTCAGAATCATCCATTTCCAAATATTTTTCGCGCGTCATATCTTGATATTTCGCTGTCAAATCACGCCATTCATTGATTGATTCCAGTATTTGATTAATATCCACTTTATTCGTCATTTCAGGATCGCTTCCGTTATCTTTGAAGAACCGTTGGCTGAGGTGTTTTATGTAATCAAATCGCAGCCAATTTCTCGACTTCATGATTGCCATCATATAACTGCTTACGATCGACTGTGCATCCGAAAAGTAATCACCCGTAATGTGATCATCCATGATAACCAGTTGCTCTGTATTCGAGTTGAGTACAAAACTGTATGGAACCTGGAATACTTTCTTATCCTGCAGCGAGACATAAAGCTCTGAATGATTCAAAAACCTAAATATATCCGATAAGACTTGTTCTGCCTCAAGAATCGCCAAACGATTGGGTATGCTATTTGCCAAGGGCTCTGCATAGATGTGTTCATCAACTTCTTCATACATGCCGGCAAACAAAGATAATCCATTTGTGCGACCATGAAGAATATTGCCATCGCCTTCCAGATTCGTAAAAATGGGTAAACGGGATTTCACGACAACCGTGTATCCACTGATTTCTTGGGGGACATTGATTACATAGCCATAGCGGTCTTTATCCCATATAGGAAGGCGTCCTGCCTTGGGATAATAGGCGAAGTAACCCGGCAAGGTGATACCCTGCTTATTCGCATAGTATTTCGGTGATTTACCGTGGTACTGAAATGTAAGCTTCTTTACCCCCTTGATATCGCGAATACTGATCGTATCCCCTTCTCGAATAAAAGGGATCTGGCCATTCTCAGTACTTACACCTGTCAGAATGTATCCATGGTACAGGGTAAAATCGTACTGATCCAACTGATCCGTGTTTAAGCTGACCGTTACCTCAGCATGAAGTTCATTGCTAATGGTTAAGCTCATATCGTACTCTTCGATTGAAAAGGCCGCTTCGCGTGAGATGCCATCATCAAGTGACCTTTCCATATAGTAGAAGGGATCGGCATATGGAAAAGAATCGACCCTCATATCCATCAAAAGAGTGGATCCCCGAAATGAAAACAGTCCAATCCCTATGAAAATGATCCCAACAGTAACAACTTGCATGAGATACTTTATCCTCCGATAGGAACAGACTGACATTATCAGTGACAATGAAAACATGAACCAGAATCCCGCCATATACCAGCGAATAGGCTCCATTGGGAATCCATATATTGGATAAACCATGAATTGACTTCCTAACTGGTGTGGAACCAGGGTGAAGAAATCTTTAAAGTAATACAGCAATCGCTCAATGAAGTATGAATTGAACAGCAAGTAAGGAATTCTGAAAGGGGCATCAGTATATGTGGTATTTAATAGAACAAGTATCACTGTCAAACTATATACGGCGAGTCGATTGGTTTTCAATTTGGCAGCCATGGCTGTACCGAGCATCACGCCAATGACCGGGGATATCTCGTAATACAGCACCGCAAGCTTTGTTGTATGAATCAGAAAGGGAGTATATTGGATCCCGGAGTAACGGTAGAGAAATATTACGAAAGTTAAGATCATAATAAAAACAGGAGTAGTGAGAATGATTCCAGTCAGAATAAAAGCCCCGTAGGCTTTGAATAATCCGTTCCGATAGGTCGCGAGGTATTCGATCATATGATGGTCATTCAGCTGCACAGCGAGCTCATATCCGCAATAGATGAAGAATGCGACTACAAAAATGCAAGGTCTTACCAGCCAGATCAGCGTGGAATATATCTCTCCAAAGCGCAAATAATTATTGAAGCAGTACCCCAAGTATGCAAATAGTAGAGCAAAGAATAATAAATACACTCTCCCAGTATTTTTGCTGCGAAAAAATGCAGATATGGTGTAATGAAGAATCTTCATCAATCCAGTCAACCTCCCAGCATAGAAGGTAGAGTGAAAAGGCATTGGCGCAACTCTTTATTCCTTATTTCGCATCTCTGTCTATTCTGGTAATTCTGACATAGTCTCGTATCTCTTCAATATTTGCCGAGGATTTGTCGATCCCGGTACCATAATACTAATCTCTAAATATACCATTAATATCACGATTGGCAGTAAATATACAATGATTGACACAATCATTTGCCCAAAACTTATATTGTCAAACATTGTCCCCCCCCCCTTTGAAAACACATAATAATCAAATAAATGATCATAATTCTGTAAATATATTACAATGCAACTTCACATTATTAATATTCTCCTTCAAAATCAGTATTTCTGATGCTCCGACATTATAGACAAAAGTTCCCCCTTCGGGAGGGCCATCTGAAAAACTTTTATGTCTAGATCATCCAATCAGCTATGCTATCTTCTCCTTAGTAAGATGGATCTAATCATAACCGGCGAACACGGCCAGCCGCTGCATCTATAATCCTTCATCAATCAGTTCAAGTGCATGATCAAAAAGGAAGGATATACTAGGGTTTATACCATTTGTAAGCTGCTTGAGTGCTGCCGCCATAAAGAAGGCTCATTTAGGGCAAATATCAGAGAAAATGTAGAATAAGAAAAAACCGCGCAAACCCGCGCGGTTTCTTTATTTCTATGGTCGGAGTGAAAGGATTCGAACCTTCGGCCTCTTGAACCCCATGAAAGTGGTCTCAGTTACTCATCAAAATATTCTCTGAAACCATTGATTTTATTGAACTTATCACCCAACCAACCACTTTATTCTTAAACCCCTTTGAGCTAAGTATAAAGTAATCGTTTGAATCAGTCAAGTGGTTTCAGAAAATATCTAATCAAGGGGTTTCAATATACTCAATCTTCTTGCCCACTTTCCAATCATTAAACACCTCTTCAGCTCTCTCATCTCTTAAAAACTTTACATAAACTCTTCCACAATTCAACCCAACTTCCAAAGCCCTCAAGCCGCTCTCTAAAAAATATGTAGCTTGCTTTGTATTATATATGAAGAAATACTCCTTCATTTGGTTAAACATCCCCAAAAGAGAAAAGCGTATATTTCTCAATAAATAAAAAAATATACGCTCCCTCCGCTTCCAATTCTCATCAAAGAGCCCTTAAGCCCTCTTTATTGCCCTCAATTTACTCTATATTTACCTCTATATTTTTCACAATATAAATACATTCTAAAAAATAACCTATAAAACAACTGGCTTTAAAAGCTCCATAATTTTATCCTTTAAATCGGCTAAATACTTGATTAAAACAAGTCCAGCAACACTTAAGAAAACACTTTCATAATCACCTATTTGTTCTGCAACAAAAGCCAAAATTATTAAACCCCCAACATACGGAAAAAGCAGCAGAACAAATAAACTTAGGCAGCTTCCTTCATCAAAGTCTCCCATCCTAATAAATGCAATAAAACTCCAAATAAAAAAATCTAGCCCTATTGCGGCTAGCACCATCTTCAAAGCAGCTATTGTTTTCCTGTTGGTAATACTAATACAAAGTCCATCCTTTAATCTCCTCCTCTCTATTATTCAACCATTTTTCTCAGCCCATCTTGAGCATCCAAATACTTTTTAACCATATACTTTAGCTCACTATCGTCAGCCGCAATAGGCTCTACAACGGCTGGTTTAATAACTATGCTTCCTCTTGCTGTTGAGCCCTGGTATTGAACATCAGCACCTAAATCTTCTGCGAAAAGGTCTCATAATCACAAAAGTCCTTCCTCCAATTACATAGGCTTCATAATTAATTCCATCCATTACTACTGGTGTTTTTTCCATCTCTTTATCCTCCATCTCTTCAAAGTATCCTCTTGGGTTGCCCCAACAGTTTCCTCCCCATGAAGTTCCATTGTCATACCTAATTTCCAAATGCAGATGGTCTCCTGTGCTCATTCCTGTTGTTCCAACCCCTCCAACGGCATCTCCAGCCTTCAGCAATTGCCCGCTTTTGACATTAATAGAATCTAAATGAGCAAACATAAAAATCACTTTATTCTGTTGGGAAGCTAGAGATACTCTGTTACCAAAAGTAGAAGAATATCCAGTAGCCCTCACAACCCCATCAAAAGGAGTCTTTACTGGATATCCTCTACTCTTGCCTGCAAAATCTACTCCATAATGAAAACTTTCTACTCTTTCTGTTGGATGAATTCTTGGTCCATAAGGACTTGAAATTCTCCAACCATCGTCTAAAAATAAAAATCAATTGGATTAATCTGACTCATTTCTCTCCTCCTTTACTGCATGAATTTAGCGTAAGTGAATAATAAAGAGATTATCCCTAATATCCACCCTCCCCATCTAAGGAATCTACTCTCAAATGATTCTGCCCTTTTTGCCTTTCCATCTGAATGTGAAATACACTTTTCCATTTTATCTGTTATTCTTTTCCATATCATCAAATTTTAAATTGCAATTTGAAGTAAAATCGGCAAAATCAGTTTTTTTCGTTATATAACTTGTTGGGAGGAAACTTTAATATCGACAAGACAATCTGAAACCATCTTCATTTGGCTTGTGGGGCTGTTATTGCATTAACTGTATTTACCTTTCTGCTTCTACTCTAAATTCATTGAGCTGACCTACTTGCCTGGTCAGCTCAGCTATAACCCCTTCCATTTCTTTTGGGTTTAAAAATTGCTCCATTCATTAATTCCTCCCTTGTTATGATTGTTAGAAGGTATATTAAATTATCTTACTTTAAAGATTTCTAAATAGGTTCTAGGACTTCCACCTATTGCACTAATATTGTCAGTTTGTGGAACAACAGCAATTCTATAGGTATAACCTAAGCTTGAACTTACTAATCTTAATGTAGAGCCATTTATACTAAGGTTACCAGTAGAATATGCTACAATAGCAGCAAGTCTTACCAATTCAGTGTTTGAGCTTCCAGAAACAAGCCTAGCAATATAATATTTGCCAACAACAGTGCTTCCTAAACTAATATGAGTATTTATATACCAAACTCCATCAGTAAGAGTGAAAACTCCAGTTGAACTACTATAACTAATTCCAGTATCTTGAAAGCCGTTTCCAGAAGTATCATCAAATAAAATATAGTTAGCTGCATTTCCAGTAAGAGTCTGGTCAGATGTCAACCAAGCTCTCATACCAATAGCACCAACATCACTTTGGGTTGGAGTAGCCCAGGAAGCCGTTCCACTGCTTCCACCGTATTTTAAAAATTGTCCTGTAGCTCCACCAGTTGGCACGTGTTTATTACCTGCAGTGCTTAAATGACTAATTTCTGCAGCTCCACCTATTAATTGTCTTGTACTATTAGTTATTGAAAGAGGGCTTGATACAGTTAAAGTGCCTTTAGTCAAAGTAGGCTCTGCTCCGACATCACTTGCGGCTAGAGCCGTTCCATCAATTTTATAGCTTCCTGTAATGTCGATATCTCCTGCTACTTCTATTGTATTTGACAAAGTTGGATAGCAATTTAAACCTAACGAACTTAACGCTGAATCAATAAATAAAATAGGAGTGCCAACAGAAACAGTTTTACTAACAATTGTATCATCAGTTAGAGCATCAACAGTTTTAATTTCAATTTCCCAAGCTTTTGAATTATCTAGTGTTGTTACTACATCTGTAGTAGTATAAGTCCCCGTTCCACTTGTCAAAGAAAAAGAAGTCCAAGACTCTGGGTCAGCCCACTCAGTTCCAACTTCTCTTATTCTATAGCTTGAACTTGATATACTGTTTTTTTGAGTTCCCCCCACTAGAATCCTAGAAAAACTACCACTATTGGTTATTGTAGTTTCACTTTCAAAATTATTTGTTCTTGTAGCGGCAGCATCAATTACGGGAGGAGTATATGGAACAATAGTTACTGTTTGTGAAACTGTAGTAGAATAACCCCTACTATCTTCAGCCTTTATTGATAAAGTGATGTTATAACTTACATTAACAGTACCAAAATCAAAATTAATATCTCCAGATGTCGAAGTGTCTATTTTTTCAACACCAGTTAAAGTGGCTACATATCTAACAATACTGCCTGCCCCTTTTACTGTTTGTGCTCTATCTGCACTAGCTACAATTGCTCTTACTTGAGAATGATTTTGAATTATAGCTTGGTCATTTCCTGTTAAAGTATATGTAGTTGAATTAATATCTTCATAGGAGATTGTTGAAAAAGTTGGATTTGCATTTGTTATAGTCGCAGTCCCAGTATATTGTCTTGCTTCTCTGATAAGAACACTGTTATAATATGTGCTTAATGTTAATCTAACTGGAGTACTTGTATGACTTGGAGAGTAACTATACATTGTATTCCTATCTGTTTCTCCAATAGTCCAAGAGGAACTAGTGGTCAAACTTGTCAAAGTTTCTATTGAAACATATGTAGATGTGTTTCTATTCCATATCTCATATACAACTGTATGTAGTATATTAGCATCTGAATTATATTTTGTAATCGTTCCTTCAACAGCTGTATCATCCATATCAAAATTATATGCACTACTGCCTATTATACTTGCTGTAACGGCAGTGCAGGTTCCAGCAACAATAACTTCATCACCAATTTCTGTTGAACCACTCATAGTTTGAACTCTTATACGAGAACTACAACTGCTTCTACCATTAAGTGAGTTAAAAATATCTGTATTCTCACTTAAGGTAAAAACACCAGAGTGAGAGGTTCCAACACTAGACTCATATTTTATTGTTCTCCAAGTTGTTCCATCATCATCAAGAGTTTCCCACCATACTTTATGAGTAAAACTTGAAGAAGCTCTCGATATAGTAACACTTCTTGCATTTGGAGCTGTCCAAGAAGCACTTGACGTTACTGTGCTTGCTCTTGGTATTGTATCAAGAGTTATTGTTCCACTACTTGCCGTTACATCTCCTACATAACTACCATCTAAAGTTGCTCTAACCTTAAACATAGAACTCATAGTTAAACTTTTAGTTCCATCTGAATCATGTGTTATTGTTCTACTTCTAGTATTCATTAGCACTGCCGTTTGAGAGCCTAAAGTGCCAGAACTATATGCACTTGAATTATAATAAGCAAGACTTCCATCTATAGTTGTAGTATTGTCTGTTCTTGAGCTTATACTTATTCCCCATCTATGTCTTAAATAAGTTTTTAATTCTATTGTTGTTGTGTTATTTGCTATATTTTGACTACCTGTCCAAGTGCAATAAATATCATACTCTCCAGCACTCGGACCAAAAGTTTGAACAAAATTACCGCTTAAAGCCAATCTTCCTCACCTCTCTTTATACAGTTGGAACAAATGCCCAACCTTTACTATCTACAGTAGAGATTGTTAAAACTTTAATATCCCCCATAGAAATTTCATCTTCAGCTTTAAATTTTTTAGATATTGTTTCATCTTCTTGAAGAGAAAATATTTTTACACCATCATAGTAGCCAGCAAATTCTTCTGGAGTAATTAATGTATAACCCATTTCAATTCCATTTACCAATCTTGAAACTCTTATACCATTTATATCCATTCTAATATTTGAATTATATATTTCTCCATGAGCAGGTGTCCATTGAAGAGCAACCGCTCCTATATGAAGCATTAATCCAGTAACTATAGCTTCAGCATCTTGGTTCGCTATGATTTGAATAGTTACTTCATTAGTTGTTGGAGTAAAACTAAATGTTTGTTCTGAAAAACCAGAAGTAGAGTAGTCAGTATCATATTTAACACTGTCTAACTCAACTGCACCCTCTACTACTTTTATCCAAACAGCTCCACTATCAAGAGTTCCTGTAGTGTTAGTTTTATTGATTATCCAAGAGAGAGTAAATACTTCATCTGGAACAACTTTAATATCCTGGCTTAATTCTCTATCAACTGTTGTAGGAGCAAAATAGAAGCCGCTTCCAAGCCCTAAATTTATTAAATCATTGTTAGTTACTGAATCAATATAATCTCCATTTACTGTGTCCCAAAAATCTGTATTTGCATATCCGATAGAGTTTTTAATTGAGTTAGCTCCACCAGATTTTGAAATTGCTACAGTAAAATCACTTTCAGTTTGCGTTAACTGTGATGAAGTAACATAAGGACTTAAGTCAATAGCAGCTACCTCAGCTTCTAAAGTATCTAAATCATTAGCTACTGTATCTAACCCATCAATAGTTGCATAGGTCTCTGCAATACTTGTATTAATTGAACCAACTAAGTTTACTAATGTTGTATCTAATTCTTCAGATTGAGTTACTGTATTTATTATTGAATCTTCTGTTACTTCAAAAGTTGAAGTCTCACTTGTAACATACAATTTACCTCTTACTTCTAATTGGTCATTATCCCATTGTAGATAGTTTTCTGTGTCTCCAATGTTAAGTATCGTTACATTTTCTGCTTCAACCGCATCATAATAAGATTCAAGCCAGAAACCAGCTCCTGTGAAGCTAAGTGGGTCTCCTTCATCTTTTGTTTTGCCAACAGAGCAGAATTATTCCACTATTTTCATTTTTATCCTTCACCAATTGTTAGAGTTTGAGTTACATTTAGTAGCATCCTCAGTCTTTAATAAACCAGTAGCAACACTTGAAAGTTATAACAAAAGTGAATTGAGCTCCACCAGCCCAAGAAGCAACAACTGTACCATCCAATCGTACATAGCGTATTAAACAGATAATAAACACCATCATATGAAACTGTCTTCTTGTAGAAGTATAGTATTAGTTCACACTACACAAACCTATCTGAAGACAATGCAGGACCAGTATCTCCCTTGAGGTCTGTATCACCTATTTCTCCATCTGCCCCACTTAGCCGTATATTGTGTCAATAAACTCCTTCTGTTGGTGTATTTCCTGTTGAACTTGAAATATTTATATAAAGCCAAGTGCTACCATCGCAAGTTACTAAATCCTTTCTAGCCATTAACGGCTGAATAAGCTCCTCAGAAAACAGGTATTAGAAAGTAATATCACCAGACTCTGGTCAGAACTAATGTTCCAGCTTTTAAAAACTGAGAACTCATCTGTTCCAATGACTACTTTGTCTAACCCTAAATTATGAATCCAAGTAACTCCACCATCTTTTGTGAATCTCAAACCATCACTATCAAATCTCCAATAATTGTTTATATCAGTTGAGGTTTACAGCGAATAAGCCGCTTCCATCCCAATAGAAATAGGTTGAGCCATTAATGCGAATTCTCTTATCTGTAATAATAAGCATATAGTCATAATCTACTTCAGATATATATAAATAAAATATCTGTTCCACCTGCTTTAACTGTGTTTGCACTTACTTCTCTTAAACTGGTTTCAATTTGTAGAAGTCTTGAACTGCATGCAAGGTCTTGGTGTTCCAATAATTATGTTTGTGTTTTCTGGAGCAATTTAAATCTCTTTCTATTCTTATTGCATCAGCTTCATAAGTGTAAACATTGGTTTTATTGATAACAACACCCAACAGTATCTCCAAGTCTTGCTTTCATGTTTGAAAAATCGCTGTTTGCTTTATCGTTCTAAATCAATTAATTTACCTTCAATATTGATTAGTGGGTCAACTGATTTTGTAATTGAAACCAAGTTTGCCATATAAGATTCTCTGGACTTGTAGCAGAACTATTATAAACACCATATAAATGCTTTGTTCCTCCTAAACCATCTGCTTTGCCCCAAATACTCTTTGCTGTTGGGTCTCCAATCCAGTTTTGACCAAGTGGTTTAGATACAGGAGCATTTGGTCCTTTAACTCCAGGATGATAATAAGTTGTAAATACCATTATTCTTCCACTAAACGGTAAATCAATAACATCTGTTTCTCCTGTAACTTCATCTGTTTTTGCCGCTCCGTAACCATGAAGGCTGTTCTAACACTTGTTAAATCTTCTGTAACAACTGCATTTGCTGATGTTAGACAATTGAAATCTGCTTTCCACCAACCTGCTGCCTTCGAGCCAATAAATCAACTTTTCTTGCAGTTATAGAGAAAGACTATCAGTTTCAATCTTAAGCACAAGAATCCACCCAATTATTTATTTTCAAATAAGGCTTCTAAAAGGATTCATCCCAAATACTGTTGTGCTTGTTGAACCTAATGAAGCTATTGAATCAGCTGTCCAATATCTTCATTCCATCAAGAATTGCTGTAATAGCAAATTCAGCAGTTACAGTTGTGAAGTTGAGTTCTAAGTGAGGTTCAGTTAATAAATCATATAGTTCATGTTCACAAAAAATATTAATAACTTCTGAATCCATGTCTTTAACAATAGAAATAATGTCTTAAGCTTGCCAATCACTCAACATCTGTGTCAATATCCTCTTGCTTACTGAAATTGCTCCTTCTTCGTGAAGAAGGATAACCAAAGAAAGAGAATATTCATTTGTATAGAAAATATCCTCTGTTTGAATCAGATTCTTAGCGGCTTCGGGCTCTAAATTACATATTCTCTCGTTTCTGTTATAATATAAAAATTGGCACTGGTTTCCCCCTTTCCCTAAACCAATGTTAGATGTATCTCTTAGTGAATTTAACATTAGTTGCAAGTTCTCCAGTTAGTGATAATGTATAAGCTCCAACAATTGGTTGAAAAATGAAGATTCAATGTTTACTTTATCCATGCTGTTGGTTCTGCATAAATTGTTACTAACTGTGTTTCTGTATTTGTATGTGTTTCAGTGCCAACCATTGTCAATTACCTCATATAAATACCAGTAGATAAAGTAACTGTAGCTAAGAGCCGCTTGCGGCTGTTCCTGTAATTATACATAGTGTTGGTATGTTCCCAGAGTTAGTTCCTGTAGCTACGTTAATATCATCTTGAGTAGTTGCATATCCGAAACCAGAAGGAACAATAAAAATAACTGTAAATTCAAAGAATCTATCTCCATATTCTCTTATTTTGATTCAATCATATAGTCTTGCCAAATAGTTTACGATTGATTCATCTAGAAGTTTAAAACTTTCAGAGAGTCCTGGTTAAGCCAAGCTGAGTTATCTTATTTTTGTTCTTTTTATCTGGCTTAGAAAGAACTATTGGCATTGATAAGAACTTCAATAAAACTTGGACCAAAGTTTCTCCCTAAATCAAAAACCCCATCTCTTCCTTTTATTGCCGCTAAGTAATTGTTTAAGCCAGGAAGAAGGGGTCTGTTAACTTGAATCCCAATGATTCCAAAATTACTTGATGTTGAAGCAGTTGAATTGTATGTTAAGTAGGTCATACTGTAACAAGCCCCCTTCCTCTGTATTTAATGTTTGTATTTCTATCATTGATATAATCTATTTCATTCATTACTCTTGGGTTTCTCATAGCTTTAACCAGGTTATTAACCAACTGTTCTTCATCCATTCCAGCAGGAACTCCAGATAGATTAATATTGAGATTCACTTCACTTGCTTTATCAAGTGGAGTTACACTTGCTCCAGAAGGAAGATTAAGAAGTTCTGGACCTTCTTCACCAACTAATACACTCCCAGCTCTTTGAATAATACCACCTTCAGCAAGTGCTGGAATTTTGCCTATATTAAAGCCCCAGCTCTTTCCACCAATAATGGGAACCCACGAAGGAATACTGAACTTAAGTTTATTTAAACCACTAATCATTCCATTCATAGCACTAATAATTTTGTTAATAGTCCCTTTTATACCACTGTAGATTCCATTCCAAACACTTGAGACTTTTGATTTTATTGTGTCGAAAATACCAACTACATTTGATTTAAAAGTGTTAAAGTAAGTTGTTATTGTATCTACTGCATTTTTAACAAATCCTTTGATATCGCTGCCCCACTTTTTCCAAATTAAAGCTAAGCCAGCAACTGCTAAACCAATAGCAGCTATTGGAGCAAGTATTGGAAGTAGTGCAGCTATTGTAGCTGCCGCAGCCGCTATATTTGCTGCTGCTGTAGCTGCTGCTGCAGTTGCCCAGGCTACAAAAGCTGGAACAATTACAGTTAAAATCATAGCTACTAAAGCTGGTCCAATAATATCAAAGTTTCGTGCAATCCAATCAAAAGCTTGAAGTAATGGAGGAATAACATTTTCAGTAATCCAGCTGATTCCTGCACTTAAAATATTAAAAGCCACTGTTAGACTTGGCAGAACATTATCAGCAATCCATGTTGCACCCTTCCCAATAGCATCAAACAGTTTTTCCATAAAACTTTGAACAACAGGTATCTTCTCTATTGCCCAAGCCACAAACTTTGTTGCTGCAGGAAGTAGTTTCACCCCAAGTTCTGTTACCGCATCTCCAATTCTCCCTTGAAGATTTCTCATCATATTCGCAAAGCCCTCAGATGTTCTTGTAGCATCTCCAACGGCATTTTTGCTTTGTTCGAGAGCTATTGCATAACGAATTTCCATTTTCTCCATTTCTGTCAAGGCTTTTAGATTATCTCCATAACCCATTTCCATAGCTTTTTGTTTCATATTGGTTTCGTTAATTACAATGCCCATAGCTTTAAGGTTTTCAGTTTCACCTAACAAACCTTTTCTTAGTCTCTCAACACCTTCTGCAGTTCCGCCTTGTAAGTTCTGAAAGCTTGCCAGGTCAGTTCCAAGTTCTTGAATTCTTGTAGAAAAACTAAATGCTTCCTGGGTTGTTGCCCCAAAGCCAGTTAACATATCTTGAGTATCAGCCAACATACCCTTAATTTGAACTCTGCTTCCTCCAACAGAATTCTGGAAAGATGAAGCCCACTTCTCAGCATCTTTATTCATTTCACCAAATACAACTTCAAATTTGCTTTGCATCTCTGCAGCATCTGAAGCGGCATTAAGGGCTTTCCATCCAACAGCAATAAGAGCAGTTCCAATAACAGCTCCAGCGGCTGCTACAGCTTTACCGAACTTAGCAAATGTACCACTTGTCTTTTGTGCTTTAGAATCAATATTTTCTAAAGCCTTTATTGCATCTTTATCCTTAATAAAGACATTACCAAACAGTGTAAATAGCTCTATTTTAACCCACTCCTTTCGTTAAAATTTGGGTTCTTTTTTATGTGTTATTTTTTTTGATATTAAATATATATCTATAATAAAGCCATATATTTAGCCATAATTTCGCCCATTATAGAGTTCTTTTTATGAGCTAATAACATACAATAACGGCTATATAAACATAATTTATATTTTTTTTGAGAATTGCTGCTTATCTGCTTTTCTGATTTTAGCGGCTTCAAATATAAGTTGTTGGGTTGTTTTTGATGTTTTGTTCACTTGTTTTTGGGCTCCAATATTTTTAAAATCCTCAAACTTCATAAACTTCAATTGTCTTAAGCTCATATAAGGATAAACAGAAATATATTGCTCCCAAAGCCGCTGTTCACTTTCTCTTTCTATTGCTTCTTTTATTAATTTCAAACCCTTTCGATAAGGCATTTTCATAATATAATCTATATTGCCGTATCTCTTTAGCAGCAGGTCTAAAAGTTTTATCCAGTTATCTTCTAGCCCACTGCACTCTTGAAAAAATCAGCTAAATCATTTTCAGCCGCTAATTTCTTTATTATTTCTATTGGTGTATTAATAGGTAGTTTTCTATATTCTTTTACATCAATGTCTATCAAACTGGCAAACCAATTATCTAGCTCCTTTTGGGCTTTATGATATTTTCTTAAAATCATATTAGCCATTTCAAAAACTACTTCCATTCCAATTTTCTTGATGTAGTTTTCATCAGCTGCCATGTTAGGGTCAACATCTTTCATATAATCTTTAATTGAAAACTCAAGTTTATCAAGTATTTCTGATACTACTCCAATATCTCCAACATTTAATGGTCTTACTTCAAACTCCATTTTCATAATTATTGAACCTCCATTCAAATTAGGTAATAAAAAAAAGGGGAAGAAGTTTTTATACTTCTCCCCCAATAGGTGTTCATAGTCTCCATTTTGAGGATTAAAACACCATTTCAAATAATCATTAGCTCAATTTTGGATATCGAATAGCCCAGGGAGCTTCATCAACATCTGGGTCCCAATGAGCACTAAACTCAACTACTATTGTAGCTTCTTCTTTATCGGTTGTTCCAATTTCAAAATTACCATCTGACAATACATTTTTTACAATACAAACAACAGGGTTATCACTACCAGACAGAGTAGCAATTAAAGCTACATTATCTTGATAATCAGCTGCTTCAATTGTTTGTTTTGAAGTGATTTCATCGTGAGTAGCTACTCCACTTTCATAAGTGTAACTTGCTACCACTTCGGCATTTTCAGCTATTGTACTTGTCCCTATGATAGTTAAAGCATCTGACAATATTGTATAGTGAGTTCCAGCTACCCAATCCTGTTTTACTCCATCAACATAAAATACCACTGGTTCAATAGGTATTTGGTCAAAAGTAAAAGTTTCAGCACCTGCAGTTCCTAGACCTAAATAGTCAGCTTCCATTAATGCAGTTGCAGCCGCATCAGCTTCAGAAGCAGTTAAAGCAAGTAATATATTTGCTTTTGTGATTTCTTTTAGGTTGACTGTTAGTTTTGCATTTTCAAGAATTATTCTTCTCAAACCTTTTGTTTTGCCCTTAACGCCATCAACAGGTATTTCTCTTATTTCTCTCTCTATTACGAAAGTGTTTCCACCTTCTGTTGCCCCTAATATTCTTTCACCAGCAAGTCCATAATTAACATAGACTACGCCAGCATCTAATAAAAGACTTTGAGCACTACATTACTAAGGTTTCCATTAATTGACCTCCTTCTAAATTAATTAGAGTTCTTAAATCAATATTCCTCTAACATACAACAGCAAGTATCTGTAACAATCTTCTGCTAATGTTGTTATCTTCATCTGGAACATTCCAATCTATTAACTCTCTGAATCCTTATAAAATAATTATCATCTAACATCTATTCTATGAGCAGCATCAACAGCTGCTATTATTATTTCAATTCTGGTTAGGTCATCTAAGCCATCCCAAATGTTTACTTCAACAGTAAAATCTTCTGTAGTTCTCTATCAACAGATGAAGGAAATTTATAAGTGATATAAAGGAAAGCTTCGTGGTGTTTTTCACCGAGGCTTCTTCACTGAAAATTTCGCTTCATCAACAGCAGCATAAATCAAATCATAAATTGCTTTATAGACTTTAATCAATTTTTCATCATCCTCTTTGTGAGGACTCTATTCTAACCTTGTTTTCTTCAGCACTGGTATTAGGTGAGGTTGAGCTCTCTGTTTTTTAGTTCCTAACTCAGCATGAACTGCATAAACTACTGGAGTTCCAATTGTAGTTTTGCCCTCTTCCGTATCTACTTTATAGTTATATGAATCTTTAAGATTCCCAGTTAGAACAGGGCTTCTCAAACTCGTTTCTGAAACAAGAAAAACACCAATAGCATTGGTATTCTTGATTTAGCCGCTTCGATAGCTTTCAAAACATTTTTTAAGATTGCTTTCATAGTTTTTATCCATCTAAGATTCCTCCACTTAGATAACTCTATGAGAAGTAGAGAACTAGAATTTGCAGGTGTTTGTCCATTCCCATTGGGTTGACTATTTCTTGAATTTTATATAATATCCATCTTCATCCACAATTCTGTCATACTCTTTAACATCAAGAGAGCAATATATTTTATGAGTAGCAAATATAGTTTTTTATCGGCTGAATATCTCATATCACCGCTCAATGGTCTTATTGCCGCATAAAATATATAAGGACTTCCCCAGGTCTCTTCATATGCTCCAAAACTGTTTGCAGCAGCTGTTTTTCTTTCTCTTGTTAGTTGATTATCATAGTATTTTTCTATCATCTAACCAGCTCCTCTCAAACAAATTTTGCGAAGCATTTTATTTTTGTTGTGATAGAAGCTGGATAACCAAGAGAATCAGTTTTTCATATAAGTGATTGAATGGTCTCCTAAACTCTCAGATACCACTCCAGCACTTTTCATAGTATTTAAATGATAATTAATCATCTCTATAGCTACCAGCTCAGCTCCAGTTGGATAAATCGTTTCTTCAGTATCTTCATCAACATCAAAGTCTTTATTTCTCATAACTAGATATGCTTCTTCAATCAAAGGTATTAAATCGCATATAATAGCATCTTTAGAATTATCATTGATACCCAATATTGTTTTTACTTTTGACATAGTAGTTATTGCCAAACTCTATCACCTACTTGCTTTTTTGATTTTTAAACCTTTTACTTTTTTTTTATTCTCTTTAAGCCGCTTATCGGCTGGAGTTCCTTTACTTGGTTTTCCACCCATTTCATAAACCCCCTAAGACTTCAATGTTCCAGATACCATCAAATCAATAAGTGGACTATCACCCTCAACAGTATAATCTACTCTAAATTCATCACCTGTTAATGGAATATAAGCAGAAGCCTTGCCAGTTTCAGTTATTTTAGCAAAGTAACTATTACCTTCAGCATCTTTGATTTCAAACCAGTTTTCTGTGCCTGGTTGTTTCACTTTTGGTACTGGAGTAACACCAACAGCAGCTTGAGTTAAAGAAGCAATTCCAAACTCGGGTTCTCCAACATCACCCAATGCACTATCAAAAGTAATAGTGTAAACACCACTGGCTAATGTAACAGCTACATTATCAGTAGTAAAAGTTTCATTTAATCCTGCTATTGCAGTTTTTAAATCTGCAGCTGATATATTGTAAGCTAAATCAGTTGAAGTATCTGTTCCATAAGTAATAGTAAAGGTTCCACCAGAAATATGTTCAAAATAAAAGCTTTGAACGGCATCAACGGCAGCTGCATATTCCTCTGTATTAGTTAAAGTAGCATCTGTTTCTAAAGCAACACCACCATCAGTTAGCCCACTAAAATCAGCCACTAAAGCTGGTTGTTCAAGAGCAAGTGGGAAGGTAATTGTATAAGTTCCAGTAGCTAAAGATACAGTAACTTCATTCCACCCGTCTGCTCCACTGTTGATTGCCCTAAGTGCCACTTGTAAGTTAGCAGCTGAAATATCATAAGCCAAAGCTGTAGCCATATCATCTTCAATTCCTATTTCAAAAGTCCCACCATCGGCACTTCCCATAGTTAACTCAAATACAGCCGCTTGACCTGCATAACCAACAGCTTCTTCTTCAAACTCTACAGCTGCAGTTTCTTGAGCTATTGTTGCATCTACAAATAATATGATTCCAGCTGCTCTACCAGCTCTAATTTCATCTGAAACATCACTTGCTATAATGCGTTCATTATCTGTAAGTATTACATTTTCATGGAATCTTAAACTTTCTGTTGCCACATACTAACCCCCTTTCAAAAAGGAAGAGGAGTAGCAAAGCTACTCCCCCATAAATACATTAGATTCTCCAAATTCTTGTAGCTAATTTAGGTTCAAGAACTTTAACACCATATAGAATATCAAAAGAAATGGTGTTGGTTTTTGAGCTCATAGCATAGCCCATAGTAACACGAATACTTAAACCATTATAGTTTTCAACAGCACCAGCTGCTCCACCCATTGGAAGAGCCAAAGGTCTGTTTACTAATGCAAATGCGTTTTTGTGGAAAGCAATATTGGCAGTATGAGAAGCAATAATTGTAACAGTTTCATCTCCAGCCATAGAAGCTCTTAAAGGCTCAATAGAAACATCTAAAGCATTAGCAGCAGCTTCTCCAGCAGCAGTTACATAGTGAGGATATCCGTTAACAACAAGAATGTCCCCTTCTACAACAGTACCAGTTAAGTTAGCATTGCTACCTTTTAGAGTTAAAGTACTAACTCCTGCAGCATGAGCTCCATCAACTTGAATAGTACCAGTTGAAGCCAAAGTACCTTTAGTATGACTAGCAACATTCTGACTCATATAGTTATCAAAACCATATAGTCTACCCATATTGGCTTCTCTCAAAGCATCAGTAGAACCAGATTTGTCAGCACCAGCAATAGCATCTAAGATTAATAGATTAGCTTCTGCTCCTGGGCTCCAAACGGCATATCTATCTCTCATTGGAGCTTTGTTATCATTCAATACTTTTCTTGCACCAGCAATATCAGCCAATGCGTTTGGTTGGTTAGCAGGAGTTGAACCACCAGAGTAGTATCCAACACCTTTATATAAACCAAGCAAAGCGGCATCAATTTTTTGAGCAATAGCCTGCATAGCACCTTCGGCTACTTGAGCTCCAAAGTCTTGAATATTTAATGATAGTTCTTTTGAAGTAATATCTACAGATACATCAGCAATTTTATCCAATGTTACCAGAGTTTTATCTTCAATAACTTCTTGTGCAGAAATAGTAGTTGTGAAATCAGCAGCAGTGAAAGTTGCAGGTTTTCTAACTTGGATTGTATCGCCCTTTTCTGCAAAGTCTCCACCATAATCTTTGTAAACCAATTGAGCCATAACCAGGTTGTTTTCAAGTCTGAATAGACTTTCTTTAGCAATTTCTTGAACAGTTAAAAATGTTTGTGCCATTTATAAATGACCTCCTAATTAATTATTTTATTCCTTGCTTTCTCCTATACTCGATGAATTCGGGCATAGACATTCTTGAAATATCACTTACAGGTTCATTTGAGGGTTCTTGGGGCTCTCTACCATTTTCTTTAAATCTTGCTTTGACTTTTTCTTCAACTGCTTTGTTGAATGATTCAATTACACTATTTAAGTTCTTAATAGTGGTTTCTTCATCGTCAGCCACAAGATATTCAACTAAGTCAGTTGGCAGCCCCTTTTCACTCGCTTGTTTTATTGCTAGTGATTTTAATTCAGCTTTTACTCTGCTTTTTTCGATGTTTGTTAGTTTTTCTTCAAGCTCTCTAAGTCTTTTTGCTTCTGGGGTTTCATCTGGAACTCTCTTTTTAACTTCTTCATCAACAATAGTTGGAAGTGTTTTTTGCTTCCAAGTTTCCAGCCCTTTGGTAAAATACTTATCAAGTCTTGGTTGAAGAAGCTTCTTTCCTTCTTCATTTTCTTCAAGGAACTTTTCAACTCTATCTGGTGTTAGTGCAACTAAACCCTGGATATAGTTTTGAACCTCTTGATTATCCTTATTTTCTTCAATCAATTTTTTAATATCTTCTAATGCCATTTATTTATCCCCCTATGACCTTTTAGTTCGAGCCTAAAAGTTCAAATATTCAGCGGCTAAGCCGCTTTAAGAATTTTGATTTCAACTTTATCTTTTAAAACTTTTCCTGTTTCGGTTAATGTAGCAGTGAAAAACACATAGTAAACTTTACATTCTTCAATATCATCAAGTGAAGTGTCTATAAGTGCACTGATTATATCTGTAGATACCAAAGCAGCTCCACTATCTATTGAGTTGAACTCTTCATCAACAACTTCATATGTAGCTTCAGAGATTGTAAAAACTTCACCACTTCTACTAACCACTTGTATAGCCAGATTGCGTTTTTCACCTTTGTATAGTTTAATCATGGAATTTCACCTCTTTGGTTTTATAATCATCTGGCAATAATACCATTTCAAATTCATCAAGATTTGTTATTGTCTCTTCAATGGTATATGGAACACTAAACTCATGTTCAAAAGGTAAAATTACCATTTGTATATCTAAAGGAAGTTCTTGTGAGTAATATAGGTCAAAAACAAGTTTAATTACATTTCTAATGGTTTGGAAAATACTTGAAATTGATATTCCAGCAAACCTTTTAGTTTGGAAAGCAGCCACAAAGAGTTTAGATACTGCTCTTGATGATTGTCCTATTGTTGTTGCTGCCGCATTAACAACTCTTTTAGTTTGAGAAGTAATTTCAGCTATTAAAGTTGTTCTTCTTATTGTTTGATATACATTACTAATAGTTGTGTTAATACTTCTAACTGTTTGACCACTGAAGGTAGTTTTTTTAATAACTATCCTTTGTGTTTGAGCGTCTAAAACGGCTAATTCAACTACTTTTCTAAAGGTTTGGTTAGTGATAGATACATACTCTTGACCATTATAGATAATACACTCTTCATCTTGTTCAGTTAATAAATCATCTACATAGCGGCTTGCTCTGTAGCAGTAAACTTGACCAATTATAAAAGTGATATCATCGTCTAAATAAGTCCCATCATCAGTATCTATCAAATCAATTTGAACATACTCTCCATCATAACCAATCTTTCTTTCAAGAATTACATAATCATTAATAGCTCCAAGAACTCTCCTTAATGTTTGAAAACTAATATTAAAATCTGAAGTTATGTTTCTTATGGTTTGCCCATCGGTTTCGGCTAAATACACTAATGTTCTTTTTGTTTGTGAATCTGTTGTAATCTTTAAAACTATATTTCTTGATGTTTGTGCTGTAAAAGAACCAAAAGAAAGAAGATTTCTAAGAGTCTGGGCAGCCGTTTGAGCTGCTTCAGTGATTATTCTTTTGGTTTGATGAGTTGAAGTATCAAGTTTTAATATAGTTCTTTTGGTTTGACCATAAAATATTGCTTGTGTGTAGAATAACACTTCTCTAGTTGTTTGAGCAGAAAAAGAACCAAAAGAAGTGAGTAGTCTTTTGGTCTGAGAAGCCGCTTGAGCCACTTTATTTACTATTCTATTGGTTTGGTAAAGAGCGTTAGTTTGGGCTAAAATCACTCGTTTAGTTTGAGAAATGTATTCACCTATGTAAGAAATTGACCTCTTTGTTTGACCTAAATAAGAAGCTTCTTGTGTTACATTTCTTACTGTTGAGCCAATAAATGAGGAAATATTGTAAACTACTCTTTTGGTTTGACCTATTGTTGAACTAATATAGGTAACTAATCGGTTAGTTTGGTTTATAATGCTAGCAATATAGGTAACTTTTCTGGTTGAACTTCCTATGAAGGAAGCTATGTTGTAAACAATCCTTTTTGTTTGAGCGGCTAAAGCTGCTATTGAAATAACTGTTCTTTTTGTTTGTCCAATTACTTCTGCTAGCTTTGTTACTATTCTTTTGGTTTGAGCAGAGTATTCACTGATTTTAGTTACTACTCTTTTGGTTTGAGCAGAAAATTCTGCTGTAAGTATTTCAACATAAGTTATTCTTATTAAACCATTAGCTCCAGCAGCACCTGCAGTTCCACCACTTCTTCTTGAGCCACCAGCACCACCACCATAATCTCCTCCAGTTCCACCTACTCCAGTTCCTATAGAACCAGCACCACCAGCTCCACCATATTCACTTACGGCAGAACCTGGTGTGCTACCAGAAGCATTATTACCATTTCCAGTTGAGCCGGCAGCAGAGCCACCTCCACCACCTTCTGTAGTAGAAACTTTATTTGCTCCATTTCCACCAGAATATTTTGTGTCTCCAACACCCGAAGCGGCTGCTCCACCAGTTCCTCCAGTATCAGAAGTACAACCTCCTCCACCTTTGGCTAGTACTGTTGAAGTGCTTACCCAATAAGTATCTCCTCCAGCCGTTCCGGAACTTGTTCCACCAGTTCCAACTACATATGTATATTCATTTGAAGGAACTACAGTTAAAACAGATTTTGAATATGCTCCTCCTCCAGCTCCTCCTCTTGCATCATTATTTGAGGGCTGTGATGTTCCTCCACCAGCTCCCCAACATTCTACAGTTATTTCAGTTATGTTTGCTGGGCAGGTCCAAGTGCCACTTGAAGTTTTAAGTTCAGTTGCCATTATTCCTCACCCCCACTACGCCAAATCCAATTAAGTCTAATTGCCATGTTTTCAACAATAGCAGTGAGGATTTTTATGGTTACTTCTCTTGTAGTTTGGAAAGTATTAATACAGTATTGAATTGGTTTTCTTAAAGTTTGAAAACTTGATGTAATGGTTGAAACAGTTTTTCTAAGTGTTTGATATGTATTATGAGCATTATATAATATGCTACGCTTTGTTTGTGCAACTATACTTGCTGCAGCATGAACAATGCGTTTTGTTTGATAGTTTATTGTGTCGAGTTTCGTGATGTTGCGTATAGTTTGAGAACCAAAAGAAGAAAGTGATACAGCCGTTCTTAGCGTTTGAGAAACAAAAGAAGAGAGTGATTTAACAATTCTGTTGGTTTGATAATCCAAAAGAAAAGAGATTAATACACTTCTTTTTGTTTGATAGGAAGCCGCTGTAGCTTCTATAGCAGCTCTTAATGTTTGATAAGAGCCTCCAACGGCAGTTTTTATAGTTCTCTTTGTTTGACCAATAAATTCGCTTATGTCTTTTAC
This sequence comes from Candidatus Sumerlaeota bacterium, assembly GCA_040766585.1. Classification (GTDB taxonomy): domain Bacteria; phylum Bacillota; class SLNR01; order SLNR01; family SLNR01; genus JAXGQE01. The sequence goes on along the minus strand of JAXGQE010000005.1, from coordinate 109,569 downwards.
TATTCTCTTGGTTTGATAAACATTACTATCTAAATATTGCGGTAACAAATCTTGTAAATGTGGGTATCCACTATTTAAGTTTGAATCCATAACCCAAGTATCTGTGAAATCCCAATTTGTAAAGGTACTTTCGGTTTTCATTTGGGAGGTTGTTTTACCTGTTCCACCATCTGATATTGTTGTTCCAGATGTTGTTGTATCCCAATAGCAATCTGAAATACCCGTTCCATTTCTTTGGTTAAATCCAATTAAGTTATAACCACTACCTGTTCCAGAAGGAGTTCCAGTTGAATATGATTTTTTAATTTCGCAGTTTGTATCATTTTTCCAAGCACAAAAGCCACTTATAATACCAGTTACTCCTGTTAGGTTTCCTTTTGCATAACAATTTTCTATTAAGCTGTTTGTATCTCTATAATCTCCAACAAATCCTGCTACACTATTATTTCCAGAAGCATTTCCAGTTGCATAACATCTTTTTACGACACTTCCACTTTGAATTTTCCCAGCGAATCCTGCTATATTAGTGCCGCTTGAGCTGATTGAACCAGTGCTGAAACAATCTTCAATTGTAGCAGCACTTACTAACCCTATACAAGCTCCACTATCATATTCAGTTGAGGTAAGGGTTACATCTCCTGTTGAGTAACAATGTTGAACAGTTCCTCCAACTACTTGACCAAATAAGCTTCCAGCTCTAATAGTATGTCCAGCTATGTCTGCAGAGCTTGAGCAATATGTGATTACTGAGCTTGCACCAACATCTCCTACTAAACCACCAGTTCTTCCGCTGGCTGATTCAGTTTTGATTGTTCCCCCTCTGACATGACAATTGGTTATTGTAGAAGCTGTTGAAGTGCCTAAAAGGGCTCCACAATAGCCAGATGATTCAACATAAGGGTCTATTAAAACGATGTTTTTTAATACAGTTGTTGAAGCACTTCTACCAAATAAACCTTGTCTAATTGTAGTTGGTCTGTAGATGTATAAGTCTTTAATGTAATAGTTATCACCATCATATTGTCCTGTAAAAGGGTCTGCATCAATTCCTAATGGTTCGTGATTCTCTTGTGAACCTCCAGTAGGGCATTGAATATTAGCAGTTTGAATATAATACGAATCCATATCCCAGCCGTTATAGTCTCCTGTTGTATCACCACAACCAACTTTTTTTAAGTCAGTATATGATGTTACCTGCCAGGGGTCCTCTGATGTTCCAGCTCCACTAAAACCATCCATGTAAACATAAGTTTTATTGTCTTTGATTTCATAGTAAGGTCTTTGTAGCTCTATATCACCTTTGTTTTCTTTGATGAAGATTATTTCTGGGTTTTCTTGAGTTCCTTTAACAACATATACTTTTGAGTAAGTTGATTTAGGGAAGATAATTACACCTTGTTCTTTTTCAACTCCATCTAACCAAATGAAATGATAAGGATACTCAATATTATTTTGCTTTTCAAGTTGTTTTATTGCTTCACTTCTACCTTTTACGGCTATGGTTTCTATAGTGTTGTCTATTATAATTTCTGCTTTTAGGTAAGGTATTATGTTAGCTCTAATCTCATCAATCAAAGATTTTTCATCTTGTTGATTTTTACTAAGGGTATTACTGCCCTCTTGAGGGCTTCTTTCCATTATTTCTATTATTTCTTGTTCTTTTGCTAGAATATCTTTACTTAAATAATTAATACCCTCAGATTCTATAATTGAAGGTATTGGAGTAAGAGTTATTCTTGTTTGCCCTTTAATAGTCTCTATAGGGTATTTAATCATTGTTTACCACCCCTTATTCAGCAGCGGCAATACCCTCTACTTCAAGAGTAACACTTGTATCATTAACAGGTGTTTCATCACTTGTTGCTTTTGCCATAGCCCAGAAATAAACTTTGGTAGTATCACCAACTGTTCCAAGAGAAAGTGGGTCTCCATATGCTTCATAAGTGCCCGAAGCTGGTCCAGCCGCATCTGGAGCTAAAGCCCATTTAGCAGCTGAGGTTCCTGTTGGTGTTACAGTAGTAGATGTAACAACATAACCAGTATCAGCTAAAGCGTATAATCTTATTTCATCATCTTCTTCTAAGTCAGCTCTAAGTGTGAAATCAATAGAGTTAGTAAATACACCACTTCCAGATACTTCACTATTATCTGAAGCTTTATAGATTTTTATATAAGCCATCTATTTGATTACCTCCTACTTTATAATTTTAACCACTTTATCAATAGAATAAGTGGTTATTTTACTCTTCTTTGGCTTTTCGCCATTCTTCATAAGTCTTGTAAGGTACTACACCTTCTCCTCTTACTCTTCTTACACTTGGTTCAAAGCCCTCAATTACTGATATAACGGAACAACGGCAGTTAATATCTAATGAAGCCACACCAAAATCACCTGGGAAGGCTGCAGAGTAACCACTCATATGGAATAGTCCATCTTTATCAGCTGCTTTCCCATCCAGTTCTCCATGTCTGTCCCTTGTTTTATCGTCAAGTGTTGCTTGCCATACTTTTTTTAGTATAACTCCTTGAGATACCGCATGATTGATAGCATCATTTCTTGCATTGTTCATTATTCTATTGGATTCCGTTTGAACTATCCTTTTTGCTTTTGTAGCATCATTTTCTAGGACTTCTTTTAGTGTCCTTGTCATGGTTGTATAAGAGTCTCCTCTTATGAGACCTTGAGTTAGCTCTTGTTTGATTTTGTAGATTATTTCAGTTCGATTTTTAGATAGTCTTTCATTAAGTGTTAATCCACTGATAGGATTTTGAATAGCGAGTTCAACAACTTTTGGGTTTAGTGTATTAAATGCCAATTTCGCTTGGACTCCACTTTCAAAAAAGAATCCTGTTCTGAAGTAGCTTTCATCATAGATGTTGAACAATGTTGATTTAATCAACTTATCATTAGTTTCTCCAAGAGCCTTCAGTTCGTCTATTATACTGATTTCAAAAGCAAGAAGTCTGTTATACTTGATTGCTTCATCATAAGTTAGCACATCATTTTGAGCATATTTAGAATAGAATTTACCAAGCTCAGCCCCTATAGAGTCTAAAGCGGCTGTGTATTCTTTGATTAAGGACTTTTCGAGCTCTGTTGACATTTTATATATAGCTTGTGTATCTTTGTTAAAACTCAATTCATCACCTACTTTTTTACATAAAAACAACCACTTATACTATATTAAAAGTGGTTGAAAAATTAAATATTTAGTTATTATAAGTTATTCTTCGGGGCACTCTTCTTTGTTTAATTCACTCATATATCCAGCAGTAATAATTCCTGTTGGTAGAGCCACTATAGCAATCCCCATAAATGAAGATAACATTCCAACAACTTTACCAATATCGCTAACTGGATAAATATCTCCATATCCTACTGTTGTTAGTGTAACCACTGCCCAATAAACAGCATCAAAGAAATTATCAAAACTATTGGGTTCAACCTGGAACATAATAAGAGCAGTTAATACTACATAACCAAGAGCAAGGTAAATAACAGCTAGAAGAGGTTTTTGTTGCTTTTTCATAACTGAAACAATAAGGTTAAAGCTTTTTGAGTATCTTAATAATCTTAATGTCCTAAAAGCCTTATTTAACCTAAATATCCTAAGTATTTTGAAACCTTGATTTAATATTGATAAGGAAGGTAGTATTGAAAGTAAATCCAATAGAGCAAGAAAAGTAAATGGGTATTTTAAATAAGAAATTAAACTTCTGTTTTTAAGCTTTAAATCAGCAGTTATCCATCTCAAAATATAGTCAATAATGAAGATTGAGACTGTAATTATTTCTATGAGATGAAAAATGTAGTAAGTTTGCTTGAAGAATAAAGGAATAATACTTATTATGATTATTACATACATAAAAGTGTCGTAAATAGCACTTAGCTTATCCCCAGACTCTGCAATTTCGATTACCTCAAATATTCGTTTTCTCATATATCCTCCATTAATCGCTTATTATCCTGTTCCATTCGATTTCTTTCGCTATATGAGAAAAATTTCCTGCTATGAAGCTGTTATTCAAGAATCACCTGTTCACCCATGTCTCTTTTCATTTCTTCAAGTTCAAATTCAACATCATCAACAAAAGGAAGTAGTGAAAGTCTTGTTTTCTCACTGATGTGCCCTCTTAGGTCTTTTGCAACTGCTGTGTAGTGCTGTAAGTCAACTGGTAAGCTTCTTGTAAAATGCCAATAGATATCAAGATAATCAATGTTGTAGCCCTTCTTCTGCCATGCAGTAGCAAGAACTTTGAACATTTGCCTTAAGCCAGCTGAGAACTTTCTTTCCTTTGTGATTGCTTTGTTCTCCATAGCAAGGAGTTTCCACTTACGAGACTCTCCAGAAGCATCAGCAAATTTGTTTTCACCGAAGTCAACAGAAGAAGAGAATTTATAGATGTTTTCATTAAGAGTTTTCTTCTGGTTCTCAATGATTGTGTCTGCAATTTCTTTCGTTAAAAAGGAAGCCTTAGCACCTTCGGGCAGCTCTATCGCTCCAGTTTGTTTCGCAGCTTGAAGGAAGTCAGAGTCTATCGTTGCTCCTTCGAATATCATGTAGGCATTTCTGAATTCTTCTATTTCGTTTTGAACATCTGATAACATTAAATCATAAGCATCAATAAGACTTGATACTTTTTCAAAGTCTCCTTGCAATTCATCGTTGTTGATGAATTTAACCAACGGAACTCCATCAAACATATGCGGCTTTGGAGCTTCGATTAGGTCATATTCTCCACCACTGTTTTGTAGGTAAGTTGTTACATAAGTATCATCATAGAACTCTATTTTGGTTCTTTCAACTGTTCCATAGTTATCTTCTACTTCAACAGTATAGTGTCTTAAAGCATATTGAGGTTCTCCTGTTGAACCATTATCAACAAAGATACATTCCCAGGCTGGTATGCTGATTACTCTTTCATCTCCGTTTTTGTCGATGTATAGTAATCTACCAGAGTAACCGCATATTGCAGCAAGCTTACCTGTTTTTGAATCCAGGTCATCTATTGAATTACGAGTTACGAAGTCTTGAATTATGTTATCATATCGCTCATATTCAGCTTTAGAGTATCCTTCTTCATTGATATTATATGATATAGGATTACCAAACATATATCCTACTGCACTATCAATTATTTGCCCTCTGTAGTCATTGGCTAGCTGATTATTAACCTTTAAAGGGTCATCTAATACTCTATCTTTTATTGACACTTCGCCTTTATACTCTTCATAGAGGGCTGCAAGTCTCATTGATTCTACTCTGTTGTCATTGATTAAGTCTTTTAGGATTGATGAACTTGGAGCGTTTGAAGCTATTAGTTTTTCTATTGCGTTCAAATTACCTTATTCCTCCTTTCTTTATAATCTCGGAACGGCTGTAGCTTTGCGTGTAGGTTTTGTCAAGTGTTCTATAGCGTAACGAAGGGCATCAAGAGCGTGATTATTGAAGTCCACTGGTTCTTCTAGTGGGTTGTTATTTTTATCAACCTTGTAGCTATAACTCTTAATTTCGTTTATGAAATTAATACATACAGGATGAACCCAAATCTTTTTAGTTCGTAACCAGTCTATCCCTCTTAAGATACTTCCTTTGCCCTTTTTAGTTTCTCGAATCTTAAAACCAGCTTGTTTGAACTCTTTTATTCTATCTGGCTCAGCACTGTCAGCTGTTATTAAATATGTTTTACCAAAAGTAGAACCAATTTCATTGATTAACTCTGCGTTGGTTAACTCTCTTTTGTATAGTTCGTCAAGGATATAGATTTCATCGTCTTTAATACCTATCTTAATAAATGCGGTATGGTCGTTAAAACCAAAATCTAAGCCACATAAAATAGAATCATAGTTATCATCTCTTGTTGAGATATTTTTAACTTGCCAATTAGAGAAGATGATTGCACCACTTTTTGCCCACTCTCCAAGAGTGTAGATTCTGTAGAATACTTCGTCTCTATCTATTAATGATTCAAGTTGTTTTATGTATTCTTGAGAAAGAAAGCGATTGTCTTTATATGTTGTGTGCAATACAAAAGCATCTGGATGAATAGAGTCAACAAACATTGATTTAATATATGAATCATAATCGTTAGGGTTTGTTGAAATAAAGAATTGATTCATTACTCCAGATGTGCCCCTTAAGCGTAAGTTAAGCTGTTCAAAATCTTCTATTGTTGATTCTGTACCTTCTTCGAGCCAAATGACATCAATATTACTTATTGATTTAAGTTTTTCTACATTGTCTAATCCAGTAGTGATGACTTCAGAACCATTAGCAAAAGTAAAGGAATGGGTTGAGCTGTGAGCCTTAACTAAATCGCCCAACTTCCATTTTCTAAAAGTGTTTTGGAACTCTTCATATACTGAATTTTTAATTGTTTTGCCGACTTTCCTTGCTACTAATAATCGTGTATTAGGGTTTTTCAACAAAAGAAAAGTGAAGTATTGGGTAAGTGCAACTGATTTGCCCGAACCTGCCGAACCTATTAAAACAACGAATCGTTTATTTATTCCATTGAATAACGGCAAATAAGCTTCGTTTATCACCTTTTTGGAAAGTTTAATATTTACTTCTGGCATATCACCACCCCAAGCGTTAATAAACAACCACTTATTATATGTTAATAAGTGGTCATTTTATTCTAAGTCAATTTTTATTTCTAATTGTCCATCCAGTTTAGTTTCAGTTTTTTCGATGTAGTTACCAGCGTACTTGAGCATCAACTCTATCGCTTTTGTGTTACCCTCAACGGCTTTTTCTATGAGTGCATCGTAAACTTCTGGCAGCTTCCCTCGCAAGAGCTCATATGCAAGATTGTTTACTGCAGCTATGAACTCTGGTTGCTGCTTCCAACGGTATATTGTTCGTTCCGACACTCCAACTTCCTGACTTATTCTGACGATTGTCATTTTCTCACCAGGTGTAGCCATCATCTCAATAGCTTTTAATTGTTCTGGTGTAAACTGCATAATCATCACTCCTTTCTAAAATATTCAACCAAGAGAAAAACGCTTTCACTATTATTTTCTATTCAAAAGAAGGAAGTGAAAGCTGCACTACTTGGTTTTAATCCACTTTAAAGCCCCAAGCGGGCTTTGATTCTGTAATTAAACAAGGTAAACCACGAGGAGTGTACCAAGGGTCTGAAACAGCATTATAAAGTTCACTTAAAGGTTGTCTGTTAAGGTAAAAAATGTTCTCTCCGTTTTAAATCTCTAACCTCTTCAACCTTCATTACTTAAGACCGAAAAACTTCACAACCATAATATGTGAAGTCTCTTTGTAAAGCATAATTATAATGTTCTCCAGCCACTAAAGCGGCTTTATGTTCCTGTTTCCTTCGTTCAATGTTCTTACTTGAACCAATATATTTTTTACCATTTCTAATATTAACGATACTATAGGATTCCCCTTCATACAATCATTCCCAAATTTTTAATGTAGCTTTAAAGGCTTGATATTCCTTCTGTCATTGGAGAGATATGAGTCCAACTTTTTCGTTGTTGAATACTTTAACTCCACTAATACCCACACCAAACAAATCACATGTTGCTCTTGAGTAAAATCTCTGCCCTTTCCATTTTTACTAAAACCATCTCTTGCGGCAACAGTGAGGATAAATCTAGCCTGAGGTTCTTGTGAATTTTGCTCTATAAATTTTTTTCTCATTGAGATTCGCTCATTTTTTTCTTTGTCTCTTTTGTGTGATGTCTACCTAACATTGGATTTTTTGCCCAGGTTCTACTATATATTCGCAAATATCCTTATCTGATAACTAAAAAAGCAAAATCCCCACTCTCCCTCAAGTTTATATAAATTACTACAATCCTGTGTTTCTTCTAAAATCGCAAAATTAAATTTTCTTGCCCATATTTGTTATAGAGCCTTTGGAGATAAATGTTTTCATGTTTATTGCCTGCAAGTGCTGACTTATGTTGCTCCCACCTTGTTTTAATATCCTGTGCTTCTCCAACATAAGTTACCATGTTCTCCCAATCTCCTATTTCGCCCTTAATGAGTAATATTTTCAAAATGAGCCACTCGTGTGACGAAACAGAGCCACCATGTTCATCAAATAGAGCCAATGTGGTCTTAATGAGAGCCACCTGATATATAATGATTTCATGCACTGAAAAGTGTAAATTGTATTTCAGGAGGTCTTTCTATGACCAAGTATCGAGAAATCCTACGGCTGCACAGCCAAGGTGTGAGTCAGCGGGTCATCGCCTCCAGCTGTCAATGCTCACGGAACACTGTCAGCAGCGTGCTCGAACGTGAGCGAAGAGCCATAGTATCACATGGCCTTTCGGAGAAGACACGAGTGACGCCATACTCCGGTAGAAATCCTTTTCCCCGAAAAGAGTCACCGATCGCAGCGAAAACTGCCTGATTGCGAGCGGATTCACAAAGAGATGGCCAAGAGCGGTGTCACTTTAAGCCTGCTGTGGCATGAATACCGCGAAGAGTGCCGCTTGGGCGGTGAAATCCCGCTAATGTACAGCTAGTTCGCCAAGCACAACAAGTTTGCCAACACCACCAAGGCCACCATGCGGATAAAGCGCAAGCCTGGAGAAATGATGGAAGTGGACTGGGCAGGCAAAACTGCTTCAATCATCGACAATGTGACAGGAGAAGCCATCCTGGCCTACATTTTTGTGGCCACCTTTTCTTGCAGTCAATATGCTTATGCGGAAGCCTTCCTGGCCATGAATATGGAAAGCTGGATTAATGGGCATATCAAGCTTTCAGCCACTTCGGCGGGTAAGCCGGAATCCTGGTACCGGATAATTTAAAACCGGCGTGGATCAGGTGAGTCGCCCGATCCCAGAATCAACAGGACCTATCCAAATGGCGGAGCACTATGCAACAGCAGTGATCCTGGCGCGGGTAAAACATCCCCAAGACAAACCCAATGCGGAAAGCACCGTGGGCATCATTTCTACATGGATCATTGCCTCCCTCAGACATCAGCAATTTTCCCTCCGGGAACTCAACAGCGTCCGGCTGAAACTGGAAGAATTCAATGAAAAACCCTTTCAAAAGAAACCGGGAAGCAGGAGGAGTGCTTTCTACCAGGAAGAAAAAGCGTTGCTGCTGCCCTTGCCTGCCTCCCCTTATGAACTGGCCACCTGGTCAAAGGCGACAGCGTCTTAATATGACTATCATATCATTGTAGACAATGAAAGATCACTACTCTGTCCCTGCGAATATATCCGTCACTCAGTCGATGTTCGCTCAACCAGCAGGACTGTGGAGGTCTTTACCACAATCATCGCATTAGCTTCCCATGTCGCCTGGGGACAAGAAGGCCAGGTGATCACTCAAGCCGGACCATATGCCGGAGAAGCATAAGAAATATCTAGAAATTAGCGCAGAGCACTTCCGCGCCTGGCGGCTGCAGTATTCCCATGCTGCAGTTGCCATCAATGCAATCCCGTTCGCCCATAAAGTCGAGAAGCAAGGCTACCGAGCCTGCACTTCATTGATGAAACTTGCAGATAAATACTCCTGCCTCGGTTCAACAGGTTTCGTCGGCGGGCCCTTAGCTACACACCCAGTCCCAGTTTTAAGACTATCCAGACGATCTTAAAGACCGGTCAGGAAAAATGTCCGCAAACTCTCTTTCGAAAAACAGAAACATACCGAGTCCTTTGGCTTTGTCAGGGGTGCCGACTACTTTGGAGGACACAAAAACGATTAATCAGTCTACCGTTCATAAATTGCACGAGATGCGTCTTTCCGCCATGGCGGAGGCGTATAGAAATCAGCTCTCCGATAATAAATATCAAGACCTTTCCTTCGAGGGAGCGATTCGGTATTGTTGTGGATCTGAATGGGCACGGCGCAATAGCAACAAATTACTTCGGCTCATCAAGAAAGCAGATTTCCGTTACCTGCAGGCCAGCATTGAAGATATCGAATACCATCCGGATCGCAAACTGGACAAGACTTCGATTTTACGACTCTCCGGCTGTGCATACATCCGTGAAAAGCGGAACTTTGATCATCGCGGGCGCTTCCGGCAATGGCAAATCTTACATTGCTTGTGCCTTTGGCATGGCGGCCTGCCGCAGCTTTTACAATGTCAAGTATATCCGGCTACCGGAACTCCTGGATGAATTAGCCATAGCCTGGGGTGAAGGTGTTTTTAAAAAGATAATGAAACAGTACAAAAAAAGTGAGTCTTCTGATTTTGGATGAATGGCTTCTCACCCCTTACAGGAGAACCAGGGCCAGGACCTGCTAGAGATCGTCGAAGCACGGCATCAAACTGCCTCGACCATTTTTTGCACCCAGTTCTCTCCTGTGGGCTGGCATGAAAAGATTGGGGAAGATACCTTGGCTGATGCCATCCTCGATCGGATCGTTCATGATTCTTACACGATCTTGATTGATGGCAATGTGTCTATGCGGGAACGCCACGGTATCAAAGAATAGCTCCTAAGTAAGCTGGGGCCGGCAGGTAGGGTTGTGGATATGCCGCAGTCGATGGATTCCATGGATAACTCTTATGAGTTAACCACAGACTCCACAACTGCTTGAAAAACGCTCCTCGTTTTCTCACATGCCCACAACCCCTTCGGCTGCTAGAAATGACTCTCTATTCTTTTTTTAAAACCTAAAGCTAAAAAGAATTACTATCAAGATAACTGGCTCCAATAAATGTACAACCTGGCTCTGCATGATGAACATAGTGGCTCTAAAACATCACACTGCTGGCTCTATCGAACCGCAGTAAGCACTTAAACACTTCAATTACGTACACGCCACTTTGATTGTTATTAATATTCATTCTTATTACCTCCTGTGTTGGTATATAAAATAGGCAGAAGCAACTAACACAGGTAGTTGCTCCGTTCAGCACTTAGCTAGAGTGCTCAGCCCCTTTTTTTAACTTATTTGTAATAAAATGTCAGTCCGTCTTTTACAACGGCTAACAAATAAAACGCCATTTAAGACTATTTACGACTATTTTTGACCTTCTAGTATTCTTTATATGACAATAGTTTGACGATACTACTTATTAATCCATTGTTTGCTACTTTTCTTCAATTTTGTTAAACTTAATATAGAAAGAAAGACCAAAAGCAAAGAAAAAAATCAAACAAAGAAAGGTGGTGAAACAATCACTTCTTTATTTTCCATACTTTACACCCCATTTGTTATTTTGTATTAACCCTAAAGTTTATTAAGAGAGAGAAACGGCAGGGTTTTCCGTTTGTCGAGCTGCAGGCTCTATCTCTCTCTTTTTAAAACATAATTTTTTAAACACACCTATATACCTAAAGATGTTTTAAAGCTCCTAACCCAACATTTTTTGCAACATAAAAAAAACATTATTTTTGACCAAAAATAAAAAAGGAGAGAAAATGGTGAGGACTTTTGTCAGAAATGCTTTCTTCCTCCCTCTCTCCTCAAAACAAAAAAATAAATATTTCTCTAATTTTATTGTACCATAAATTTCCAATTTTGTCAATAAAATACTTACGCTTCATTTGGTTTAAACATAAAGATTTTTTTAAATTTCTTAACCCCTAAAAAAGCACAAAAAAAAAGAGCCCGAAGGCTCAAAAGTTGAATTTCTCTAGAGGGTTGTAGCGGTCATTTTGAGTTGCTAGGGCTCCTCCCCAGAGGGCAACATATCGTTCTGTCATCTTTATATCTGTATGCCGCATTATCTTCTGTAAACTGAATACATCTCCACCATTCATCAAATAATTATGTGCAAAAGTATGCCTAAAAGTATGTGGTGAAACTCTAACTCCTTTAAAGTTCATCACTTTCTTCAGCCTTTTAAATAGAGATTTGATAGCATCAACATCAAGTTTGTCTCCATTGTTATCAGTGAAAACATACTCTGGAAGCCCTTTAAAGTATTTTTCACAATAAATCTTATACGCTAACATTTCATTTTTTAGTTTTCGAGCAAGAGGAATTGATGAAGCTGCCCTCTTCTTACCAAATAAAACAATAGATTGGTTGTCAAAATCAACATCTTGCCATTTGAGATTACACACTTCGCCCAATCTGGCTCCAGTTCCCAAAAGAAAGATGATAATACTGTGGTTTCGATAATTGTGAAAAGTATGTTCCTTACTTTCTCTCTTCCTGTAGTAAGCCAACATCTGTTTGATTTGAGCATCTGTAAAAACATCTATCTTGATTTCCGTTTTCCCCTGAGAAACTTTCTTTGCTGGGTTATAGTCGAGATACTCACAATCAACTAAATAATTAAAGAAAACTTTAATATTGCTTAACTTATGATTCAAACTTGTTGGGTTATTCCCTCTCTCATTCTTACAATAAACTAAATATTGCCTTACTAAGCCCTGGTTAACATCTTCAACATTAATAACTTCTTTCTCCAAACAATACTCTTCAAACTCTTCGAGCGTAAACTTATAAGAGGAAAGACTTTCTTTGGAGAGATTTTTTAATTGTCTGTCATCAAAAAATTCTCTAATTCCAAACTTTAAAAGCATAAAAACAACCCCTCTCTACTGTTAGTATAAAGGGGTTGAAGATGATAATCAAGTGGCTGCTGAAATATTCTTCCTTGAAACTCTCCCGAATATACACCGCAACCTATTGATTTTATTAGCTTTGGTCGGAGTGAAAGGATTCGAACCTTCGGCCTCTTGAACCCCATTCAAGCGCTCTACCAAACTGAGCTACACCCCGATCTGGACTTCTACATTATACCGTAAGTATTTGGTTTGATCAAGCATTTACGATTGATTTCCATTATGAAGAAGTACCATTTCCTAGTTCAAAAATATCATGGATGCCTTGAACCGCCTGATCGGCAAAACGCTCCTGAATAAGACAGGATATCTTGATCTCGGAAGTACTGATCATTTCTATGTTGATTCCAAGATCCGCAAGTGCTTTGAACATCTTGGCCGCAACGGAAGGATTTCCGCCCAAGCCAGCACCTACAATGGACACCTTGGCCACATTCATATCGTAAACAACACCTTTAGCCCCCAAATCATCCGACAACTTCTGCATGGAAGTAACCGCTTTCTTTAAGTCTTCTTCTGATACAGTAAACGAGATATCATTGACACCATCTCGCTTAATACTCTGAATGATCATGTCGACACTGACATTATCATTGGCCAATGCCGTAAAGACCTGGCTGGCGACCCCAGGTCGATCCGGAACCTCCATGATTGCAACCTTGGAGACTTTTTTATCACAAGTTACACCGCTGACAACCAGTTCTTTTTCCAACAACCCTACCTCCTTCACTATGGTCCCGGGAGAATCTGTAAATGTTGATCGAACATGAATGGGTACACCGTGATTTTTCCCATATTCCACAGCCCTTGGCTGCAGTACCACAGCACCCAGACTGGCCATTTCCAGCATCTCATCGTAGGATATCTCATCCAATTTCCTGGCATCGGGAACAATTCGCGGATCAGCAGAAAAAACACCCTCCACATCCGTGAATATCTCACAAACATCCGCTTTCAAACTGGCAGCCAGAGCTACCGCCGTGGTGTCAGAGCCGCCGCGCCCCAAGGTGGTTATGTCATCATTCTCGTTCAAACCTTGAAATCCAGCCACAATAACAATTTTCCCCGCTTCCAGCTCCCTTTGAATCCGGTGGGTATGGACCTCGACAATTCTTGCTTTCCGGTGAACCTTATTGGTGATGATCCCCACCTGAGCTCCGGTCAACGATATGACCGGTTCAGACTGTGCTTCAATGGCCATAGACAGCAAAGAGATCGATACCTGCTCTCCGGTGGACAAGAGCATATCAATTTCACGGTCTGAAGGATTATCGGTAATCTGCCTGGCCATGTCAATGAGGTGATCCGTGGTATCTCCCATGGCAGACACAACCACTACCAGCTGATTTCCATTCTGTTTTTCTTTGATAATCCTAGCCGCCACATTCTTTATTTTCTCAGGAGTTGCAACTGAGCTTCCTCCAAACTTTTGTACAATCAGTCCCATGATTCAACCTCCGCCCTATTGTGCCGCTGCATTTTCGCTACCGTCCACGATTACTGCGCCAGTATGGCATACATCCGTCTCGACCACACGGCTGGCAACATCATGATGCCGAAAAGCTTCCTGCATTGCAGCACCAATGCTTTTCAGATTCTCTTTCGCAAAGGCAATCACGGTGGGTCCGGATCCGCTTAGCACCACAGCTAGAGCACCTTCTTTCTTTCCTGCGGCAAAAACATCGGTAAGCCCCGGAATCAAAGGTGTACGGTACGGTTGATGCAAACGATCATGCATCGCTGTCTCCAACACTTCCAAATGCCCGGACATCAGTCCGGCTACTAAGAGAGAAGACCGACTCACATTGTATACCGCATCCTGCAGAGAAACCATCTTAGGCAGCACTTTTCGAGCATCTGCTGTTGACAGCTGAAAATCAGGAATAGCCACAACCGCTTTCAGTGCATCGGGCAGACTGGTCTTGACATGAACGACATTACCTCCATCCAGACACGAGACCGTTAACCCACCCAAAAGGGCCGGTGTAATGTTATCCGGGTGACCTTCCACCTGAATAGCCAAAGCCAGAAGTTCATCGTGGGTCAGCGCATGTCCTGCAGCGATACCCGCTGCCATCATTCCCCCGATAATGGCAGCCGCACTGCTGCCCAACCCACGGGCAATGGGGATCCCATTCCCTAAGCGGATTCTCAAACCCGGCATCGGCTTATGCAAATAGCTGTAAACGGCAGCTGCGGATTGAAAGACGATGTTGCGCTCATTATTGGGAATGAATTCTGCCCCTTCTCCGATAACATCAATCTCTAACCCCGCTGATTTTTCCTCAATTTCTACTGTGTTGTACATAGCCAACGCCAAACCCAGGGTATCAAATCCCGGGCCTAGATTGGCCGTTGTGGCCGGTACTTTCACTTTCGCCATTAACTCCATCCTCCTGTTCCCATTAAAGACCCATCTGTATGGCCACAACTGGTGACCGCAAAGAATTTTCTTCCATCCATTTCCGAGTTAAGTCGCCTATTTCGCGGAACGTCAGACCGTGAATCACCGCCTGCATCACCCGGGTTCCATCTTTCTCCGCAACCCCCTGGATCGACTCTACTCGTGCTCCCATTCGATTGACTCGCAAGGAAAGTTCGCTCTCAGGATCCGATTCTGCGGACCGCCACCGCAAATAAAAAGTTTTTTTGTCACTGTCCAGCAACCTGACGGCCTCAGCAGCCCCTGCCGGATGCGCAGTCTGTTGTACGATGGCACGGGTTGCATGCACCAAATCATTCACCACAGCAGTCCCCGTTGGCATCTGACCAGCCCCTGGACCCGCCAGAAGGATCTCTCCCATGGCGTCTCCTGTCACAATCACTCCATTGTTGACTCCTCGCACCGCTGCCAGAAGATGTTCTTTGGGTATCATTACCGGTCGAACCTGGGCACAAACTCCCTCGTTCTTTTTGATGACAGAGCCCACCAGACGAATGCAGTATCCCCATTGGTCGGCTGTAGCCATATCCAGTGCAGTGATCTGGGTGATTCCCTGGCAAGGTACATCATTCCAGTTTACCTCCACACCATACGCTTGCCGAGCCAAAAGAATCACTTTATACAATGCGTCGCGTCCCTCCACATCAGCAGAAGGATCGGCTTCCGCATACCCCTGCGCCTGAGCTTCAGCCAGTGCTTCTGTGTACCCTTTCTGTTCTTCGCTCATTTTGGTGAGAATATAGTTGGTGGTGCCATTGATAATTCCTTCTACCCGCAAAATCTGACTGCCGTAAAAACATTCCTGCAAGGGATATAGTAGCGGGATACCGCCTGCTACACAGGCCTCTGTGTAAATCCGGCAGCCGTTGGCCGCCGCCGTTTCATAGATCGTTCTTCCGTGTTTGGCCATGACTTCTTTGTTGGCCGTTACCAAATGCTTACCCTTTTTCAATGCTGCCAGAATATAAGAAAGAGCGGGCTCTTCCCCGCCCATGACATCCACCAGGATGTGAATATCCTCATCATTCAGAAGATCCTCAAATTGATCGGTAAACAGCATCTCCGCGCCTGCAATCCCTCTTTTTTTCTGTTTATCCCGGACCAGTATCTTTCTGATTGTAATCTCTGTTCCTGCAGCATTTCGAATCTTTTCACGCTGGTTCTCAAGGACCTTCCAGGTTCCGGTTCCGACAATCCCAAAACCCAGCAGGCCCACTCCACATACTTTGCCTGTCACCGTATTCATCCTTTCTGCAGCGATCCTTTAATTCTGGGCCAATAGCTCCACTTTCTTGATTCCTTCCAGCTGTTTCATTCTCCGGATCAGTTCTTCAGCCGAGTACTCCATATTCAGCGTCTCTATGGAAATAGAAACATACGCAACGCCCTGAAGAGGTATTCCTTGATTGATCATAATAATGTTTCCGCCTCCCTGGGCGATGGTGTTTAGTACTTTTGACAGAGTCCCTGGACGGTGATCCAGGTAAAACGACAAAGTGATAATGCGACCCTCACTCATCTGATAATAAGGGAAAACTCCATCTTTGTACTTGTAGTATGCGCTGCGACTGATTCCGATTTCCTGGACCGCTTCGTTGACCGTTTTGGCCGAACCCTTGCTGAGCAGTTCTTTGACCATCAGCGTCTTCTTGAAAACATCGGGGAGGAACTCCCACTTGATCACGTAGAAAGCATTCTTATCCTCAGCCACTCTACCACCTCATCTGTCTTTCTTTCAAAGACATTTTTCCATATACGAGAGACATTATACCATGGACAGGATCCCATTCCAAAAATACTCTATCCGCTTCTCGTCTGATGACAGGTCTTTATTTGATTTTTATTCACTCAATCTATGTTTTCCACCGTCCTGCTCAATATTTAAAAAGAAAGCCCCTCTGTGTCGGCAGAGAAGCTTCTTTTCAGTCTAAGGATTACTTATTGACCATTTCTTTCAAATTCTTCCCGGCTTTAAATACGGGTACTTTCCGGGCTTTTACAGCAATTTCTTCGCCGGTTCTGGGATTGCGGCCTACTCGTTTCGGGCGAGCTTTGACTTCAAAACTACCGAAGCCAACCATCTGCACCTTTTCACCTTTTGCCAGAACATCACTCATTGAGTCAAAAACGGCTTTTACCGCTTTGCCGGCATCCTTCTTGCTAAATCCGGCTTTTTCGCTGACCATTTCAATCAGTTCCATTTTTGTCATACTTTCACCTCCCCTGTCATTGTTCATTTTAAAAAGAGGTCTCCTAGACTTAACTTGCAGGATTACGACAATTCATACATTCAACGACATGCAGTTTATTCCTTCTGCATTTATCAAAAAATCAAAAAAAATCCTTATATTTCATGGGTTCAAGCATCTTTGTCAATAAATGACAGCCAATTTACCATATTTTAGCTACTTTGAAGAGCATCCAGCGAATCATTCTCTCACAACGATTCCCACCGAGCCTTCCTTTCGGTTCGAGATTCTTCGATTTCATATTTGCCTTCCCGGCCCATCAGCGAACGAACCGCTTCTTTGGGGGGCTTGTTTTCATAGAGAACTTTGTAAGTTTCGTGGGTGATCGGTAAATCTACACCGTAGTGAGCAGCCAGCGAGTGCCCAACCTGGGCAGCTTTGACTCCCTCAATAACCATGTCCGTTCCCGAGAGAATGTCGTGCAGACTCTCACCTTTGCCGATTCGAATACCTGCTGAATGGTTTCGGCTGTGAGGGCTGGTGCAAGTGCATACCAGATCTCCCAATCCCGAAAGGCCAGCAAAAGTCAAAAGCTCTCCACCCATCGCATAGCCCAGCCGGGCAATTTCTGCCAGTCCCCGTGTGATCAAAGTGGCCCGTGTGTTGTCACCGAATCCCAGCCCGTCGGAAATGCCCACCGCAATAGCGATAATATTCTTTAACGCCCCGCCCATCTCAACACCCACCATGTCATGATGAGTGTATACTCGCAGAGACGGCGCCATAAAAATGGATTGCATTTTATCCGCCACCGATTTCGTTTGAGATGCTATTACAGTAGCGGTTGGGATTCCCCGGCTTAGCCCTTCGGCTAGATTGGGCCCGGATAGAGCACAGATCCGATCGGAGGGAATCTGAGGGATTTCGCGACTTAAAACCTGGGTCATTCGATAAAATGTATCTTTTTCCAACCCTTTTGCCAAACTCACGATCACCTCATGCCCATCCAGCACCTGCGCCAGACTCCTCCCTGCATCCGCCACCCCATGGGATGGTACTGCCACCACCACCACATCAGCCTGTTGAACAGCATCCGAAAGGCTGCCGGTAATTTGCAGGGAGTCTGGAAGAACCACTCCCGGTAAATATGTTCGATTCTCACGGGTTTTTGTCAGTTCTTCCACAAATTCCGCCCTTCGGGCATACAATGTGACATTATGATTTCGATCGTTCAGAAGAAGCGCCATGGCGGTTCCCCAGCCACCGGCGCCGATCACTGCAATACGGGCCAAGCCCAACACCTCCTATGACTGTGATTCTCTCTTGCGCAGCAATATTTTGAGGGGAGTTCCTTCAAAACCGAAGGACTCCCGGATTTTGTTCTCCAGAAACCGCTTGTATGAAAAATGCATCAGGTCTGGATCATTCACAAAAAAGACAAAAGTTGGCGGGCGGACCCCCGTCTGAGTGCCGTAATAGATTTTTAACCGACGCCCCTTATAGGCTGACGGAGGATTAATGCTCACAGCCTCTCGGAGCACTTCATTGATCACGGCTGTGGAAAGACGGAGAAAATACTGGTGGGTCACTTGTTGTATAGTGTCCAAAATCTGGGTAACTCTCTGCCCGGTCTTTGCGGAGATGAACAGGATCGGAGCATAATCCACAAAAGAAAGTTCTTCTCTCACACGTCGGCGGAATCGATCCATGGTCTTTCCATCCTTTTCCACCAGATCCCACTTATTCATGACAATGATCATGGCTTTACCCGCATCATGGGCATATCCGGCGATACGCTGGTCTTGTTCTGCTATAGATTGGGTCGCATCCAAGACCAACAGCACCACATCTGCCTGATCCACCGATTTCAACGCCCGCATGACACTGTACCGCTCCACCGGCTTTTCCACTCGGCTGCGCCGCCGCATACCGGCTGTATCAATCAAAATCAGTTCCTGATCGTCATGGCGAATCCGTGTATCAATGGAGTCACGGGTAGTACCCGGTATATCACTGACAATCAACCTTTCTTCACCCAGAAGATAATTAATCAACGACGATTTCCCCACATTGGGTCTCCCGATAAAGGCAACTCGCATGATCTCATCATCGGACACCTCGTCGGCTTTTTCTTCTTCGAACAAGTCCACCATCCGATCCAGCAGATCACCAATACCGAGACCGTGAACAGCCGATACTGCAATGGTCTCGGGAAACCCCAGTCGATAGAAATCAAACATATTCTTCTCTTGGTCCAGATTATCGGTCTTATTGACCACCAGGATCACAGGCTTTTCGGAACGGCGCAAAATAGCGGCCACATCTTCATCGGCCGAAGTAAGGCCCGTTCGTCCATCCACCACAAACAAAATGACAGCGGCTTCGGCCACAGCCAATTCTGCCTGACGCCGTATATGGGGGGTCATCACATCCTGATCATCCAGATCAATTCCACCCGTATCCACAATCATAAAAGGCCGGCCCAGCCATTCGCTGTCGGCATACAGACGGTCCCGGGTTATTCCAGATTCACTTTCTTCAATAGCCAAACGCTTTTGTATGATTCGATTGAATAATGTCGATTTGCCCACATTGGGGCGGCCGACAATGGCAACCACCGGTTTCATTGTATTAACATCCTTCCTGCTTGCATAAATTTCGAATTACATCGGCTAGCCCATTCCCCAGGGAATCGACTTTAATCAGCTGGGTCTGAAGGCATTCGGCCAAATCAGAAAGCTCCATTCCATCCAAAAACCGGTCGTTGTCCTCCTGCAGCATGGAATCCGGCAAAAGCACCGCATCGGGTCGATCCTTTTCTTTGAGATCGTCCAGTAGATCCTGCCCGGTAATCAAGCCGGTTACGGTAATTCCTCCGCCGAAGAAATGATTTCCAACCACCGCCAGCTCTGCAGTTAGCCCGGGAATGGTGTTCAGATCCTGAATGATTCGTTGAACATACCTGGAACTGCTCTTTCCGTTGATCACGAGAATGCGAAGGGGCGCGCATCGTTTCGGCAGCATCACCTTCTCTTCATCCCAACGATCCAGAAGGAGCCTCATGAGACCGATACCATTCTCCGTCTGCAGAAATTCTCCATAGTATTCCCGTTTAGGAATGTCTCGCCCAGCCAGAGAATAGAATTCATCCGCAGCATACACCAGCGGGTTATCCAGCTCATTGATAAAAATTTGCCTCCACCCATCGATCTGCTGGATAATCTCCTCAGCCTTAGCACTGTCGACAGCCGTAAGTTCAGGCAGCCCTTGTCGAAATCCAGTTAACCCCACCGGTACAACACCGATGGACTGCACGGCCGGATAGAGCGCCGCCAGTTTCTGCAGCGTGTCATCCAGGACAGCCCCATCATTCCAGCCCGGGCACAAAACAATCTGTGCGTGGATCGTCAGCTTCGCGGCAGCGAAAGACTGCAGATCAGTCAGAATTCTTCCAGCCTGATCATTCCCCATCATGGCCGATCTCACAGCGGGATCGATGGCGTGAACTGAAATATACAAAGGACTTAGCTTTTCCTCAATAATTCTAGATCGGTCTTTTTCAGTCAGATTAGTCAGAGTGATAAAATTTCCGGACACCACCGAGTAGCGATAATCATCATCCTTGATATACAAACTGGACCGCATCCCGCGTGGCAGTTGATCCACAAAACAGAAAATACAGCGGTTTTCACAAGGATGGATAGGAGAAAAAGCCTGAAAGTCGAAGATGATACCTATGTCTTCGCTGATTTCTTTTTCGATCTCCATCTCGATTAGTTCGCCGTGGCTTTCAATCAGCAGAAGAAGCTCTTCTTCTGCTTCCATAAAACGAAAATCGATTATATCTTTGGGGCAACGCCCATCAATACTCAGCAGAAAATCGCCTGGCTGAATATCCAGTTCCTGGGCAATACTGCCGTCTTTGACAGCCATAATGGGTATTCGACATTGTGCATCTTTCATGAAAGCTCCTCCCGCATTCGGATGTACTGCCCCTATTATCCATCATATTCCCGGGTACGTCAATGATTACACTGTCCCGGAGCGTTTTCAAACCCAGGAGGTATCAACATGAACCCATTGACCTTGATCATCAGCGAAAAACCCAGTGTTGCCAAAGCCATTGCCGAATGCCTTGGTAACCCAGTCCAAAAGGAAGATTATCTGCAGTCGGGCTCCTACCTGATTACCTGGGCTCTGGGGCACTTAATGGAACTGTACGATGCAGAAGATTACAACCGGAGATACAAACGGTGGGCTCTGGATACTCTGCCCATTATACCCGATCGCTTCCGTCTGAAGGTACGGCAGGATGCCGGCGCCAGAAAGCAATACGATGTCATCCGCAGACTGGTGCAGCGGCCGGATGTGATGCACATTATCAATGCCTGTGATGCCGGCCGGGAAGGAGAACTCATTTTCCGCCATCTCTATCATCATATGGAGGCAACTCAACCGGTTCTGCGCCTCTGGCTGTCATCCGTTGTTCCAGATGACATTCGCCATGCGATGGACCATCTGGAGCCGGAAGCCAACTACGACTTTCTGGCCTCCGCAGCAGCCGCTCGCAGTGAAAGTGACTGGCTGGTCGGGATCAATGCCACCCGCGCCTATACCGTTCGCTGCCGGACGCTTCTGCAACTGGGGCGCGTTCAAACACCCACCCTGGCATTGATCGTTCACCGCGAAAAAGAAATTGACTCGTTTGTTTCCCAGGATTTTTGGGAAATACTGGCGGATTTGTCCAGCGAAGACCAATCCTATTCCGGAATCTGGACAGGACCGGATGGTTCGAGGATTTCCGATCGATCTGAGGCGCAGCGAATATTGGCAAAAGTCCGCGGTCAGTCCGGCAGCATCGTGGGTTTTGAAAGCAAAGAAACCAAAGAACTACCTCCGATGCTGTACAATTTAACCGATCTGCAAAAGGATGCTAATCGCCGATACGGATATACCGCACAAAAGACCCTGCAGATTGCTCAAAGCCTCTATGAGCAAAAGCGTTTGATCACCTACCCCCGAACCGACAGCCATCATTTGAGCCAGGCAGCTTTCCGCCAGTCTGGATCAATTCTTCATGCTCTGTCCAAAGGGCCTTTGAGCGAATCAGTGAGCCGGATTCCCCAGCCCCATGCCAACTACGGACGCCGTGTCACCGATAACAGCAAGGTAACCGATCATCACGCCATCATCCCCACAACTTACCCTTGCCGAGCCAGGCTCAGCCCGGACGAGATGAACATTTACCGGCTGGTAGTACTTCGATTCCTGAGTGTTTTTTCTCATCCCGCCCGGTTTCAGGACGTACGCGCAGACACCCAAGTAGCTCAAGAGATGTTTGTCTCCCGAGGCCGGACATTGTTGGATGCCGGATGGAAATCACTCTATTCGGAGGATGAGAACCCCATGGCAGCAAAAAACAAACCGGAAACATTACCGAACCTAACCTTGGGGGCCGATGCTTTTCTCCGGAAAGCAACCTTAAAAAAGGGAAAGACCAAAGCACCACCCCGGTATACCGAAGGATCCCTGTTGGGAGCCATGGAGACAGCCGGAAAAGAACTGACCGATGAAGAACTTCAGGAAGTGATGAAAGAAAAGGGAATCGGTACTGTGGCATCTCGGCCACAAATCATTGAAAAGCTGAAATCAGCCGGATATATCGTTCTCAAAAAGCGCTTGCTGCATCCCACCGACAAGGGCATCCATCTCATTGATATCCTGCCTACTCGCCAGCTGACTTCCCCCGAACTTACCGGTGAATGGGAGTATCGATTGAGAAAAATCGAACGCGGGCAGGACACCAAAAAAGATTTTATGGCCGATATTCTAACCTTTACTCATAGTCTCATCCAGGATGCCAAAGCGCTGTCGGTAACAGCTGATGACCATGCCTTGCATGTCATTGGGACCTGTCCCCAGTGCGGGGACAATGTCGTAGAAATCCGCAGTTCATATCGCTGCAGCCACTGTCCTTTGGTAATCTGGAAGAAAATCGCCGGGAAAACCCTGTCACGAGCTCAGGTGCAGCGACTCCTTCTCGGGCAGCGAGTGGGCCCTCTCAAAGGATTCCGCAGCAAAACAGGGAAAAAATTTCAGGCGGCTTTGATCATCAAGGACAACCAGGTATCGTTTGAATTTAATTCTCCCGGCTTCAAAGACAAAAAAGACAAGGATCCGGATTAATCCGGATCCTTGTCTATAGGATACTATTCTTCCATTTCCTCTTTTGATTCACCGGCCAGGCGATCCCCAATGGTCTCTCCCTGGCTCTCTTCCTGTTCGGCAATGAAACGCAGGTACTCCTCTTTGGCCCGTTCCTGTTCCACCTCAATCATGCTTAACCCGATCTTTTGTTCCGCCGGATTCTGTGAGATGACTTTGACTTCCACCATTTGACCCAATTCCAGGGCGTCTTCGGGTTTGGCCACCCGTTTGCTGGAAATCTGAGAAATGTGAAGCAGCCCATCGATACCCGGCTCAATTTCTATAAATGCACCAAATCGAGTAAATCGAACCACTTTCCCTGTGATAATGGAGCCGGCCGGATATTTCTCAGCAGCTTCTTCCCACGGATTCGAGAGCACTTGTTTTAGCCCCAAAGAAATCCGATTGTTTTCCCGGTTCACTCCCAATACCTTCACATCCAAAGTATCTCCGATCTTGACCGCTTCCGACGGATGACGAATACGTCCCCAGGACATCTCTGAAATGTGGAGGAGTCCATCAATCCCGCCAATGTCCACAAAAGCGCCAAAGTCAGTCAACCGACGGACAACACCCTGAACAACCTGACCTTCTTCCAGATTCTCCAAGGTATCTTTCAGCATCTGTGCTGATTCCTCCTCGATGGCTTTTCGCCGGGAGAGAACCACTCTGCGCTTTTTGGGATCCAATTCAATAATCTTTAGTTTCATTTCTTCACCCAAAAAAGTACTCAGGTCTTCCACATAGCGATCTGAAGCCTGAGAAGCCGGGATGAAGGCCTGCATTCCGATATCCGCGATCAGACCTCCCTTGACAACATCCTTGACTACCCCGGTAATCAACTCACCGGCATCGTAGGCTGCTCGGATAGATTCCATCGCTTTTTCTTCATCCGCCCGCTTTTTGGACAGAACCAGTTTTCCATCCTGATCTTCCACACTGACCACATAGACATCGATTTCGTCACCCTTTTTTACCACTTCGTCGGGTGAGTTCATCCATATATTAACCAACTCCTGCAGAGGGATGACCCCTTCCGATTTGTATCCGCCCACATCGACCAGAGCTTCGTTCTGGCCAACCTGAACTACGGTTCCTCGTACAATCTGACCCTCCTGCAGAGTGATGAATGTTTTCTCGTATTCTTTCTCCACATCTTCCATAGCTACATCGTCCTGCATCATCGAATCTTCGTTTTCATCAGTGGCTATTGCAGGTTCCGCACCTTTGTCTTCCTCCTGCCCAGGGCCAACCGATTCTTCCTCTGCAGCTTTGTCCTCCGGCAGCCCGGTATCCTCTTCTTCCTCTTTCCCGCCAACACTCAGCTCCAGTTCCTTTTTCAGCTCTTCCATTTTGTCCATAACCCCCTCCATAATCCATTCCGGCGTCGAAGCGCCCCCCGTAATTCCAACATGATCATCGGCTCTAAACCATCCGGGATCAATCTCTTCAGCTGATTCAATATGATAAGTCCGGGTTCCTGTGCTGCTGCTGATGGAGGCAAGGCGGCATGTATTGGCGCTGTTTTTTCCACCCACCACCAGCATCACATTCACATCTCTGGCCAGACGTTCCACCTCATCTTGTCGTTCCTGCGTGGCTGTGCAAATCGAATCAAGCACCTTTAAATCCCCCGTTTTGGTTTTCAAAATGGCTACAATGGCCTCCACGGTTGACTTTTTCTGGGTCGTTTGCACCACAACCCCTACTTTGTCCATATACGCCAATGCCTCGGCGTCTTCCTCCTTTTCCAGCACAATCGCCTCTCCGCCCGCCCAGCCGCGAATGCCTTCCACCTCGGCATGGTTGCTTTCTCCCACAATGATCACTGTGTAACCGTCCTGACGCAGCCGCTGAGCCCCGTATTGAGCATTCCGGACAAATGGGCAGGTGGCATCTGTCAGCTTGATTCCTTTACGGCGGGCATCCTGAAAGATCTCCGGACCAACACCGTGAGCTCGGACTATCAAGCGTCCCGTATCCATCTCGTCCAGGGATTCCACCGGTGATATGCCTCGCTCTTTCAAATCCTCGATGACCATCCGATTATGCACCAGAGGACCCAGTGTGTATATAGGACGCTCGCTTTCTGAGGAGGCTTCTTTGGCCAATGCCATGGCCCGTTTTACTCCAAAACAGAAACCGGCAGTTTTAGCCAGATAGAGTTCCATTGCTCGCATCCTTTCTTCCCGCATGCTCTGCCTTGGGCTTTTGTTCTGGTGGAAGGAGGTCAGCCAGAGCATGCATCATCTTAATGCCAGCTTTGGTTAATACATCCCCGGTGATCTTTGCGTCATAGAACTCGGATAAATCCACCGGGTGACCAACTCGTACTGTAAGACGGGGAAACCGATCTCCCTTTTTCAGTATTCGATGCGAATTCACCAAAGCCACAGGCACAACCGGAGTCTTGGTCCGCAAAGCAAACATAGCTGCTCCCGGCTCTGCATCGGCCAACACACCATCTTTACTGCGAGTTCCCTCCGGAAAGAGGGCCAGGATATCTCCACGATACAAAACCT
The DNA here is from genome assembly GCA_040766585.1 of Candidatus Sumerlaeota bacterium. Classification (GTDB taxonomy): domain Bacteria; phylum Bacillota; class SLNR01; order SLNR01; family SLNR01; genus JAXGQE01. The sequence continues at coordinate 83,682 of JAXGQE010000005.1, read as the reverse complement.
CCAAAGCGGTCTTGATGGCTTTTCGATCCGCAGTTCCGCGCTTCACGGGAAATACTCGTATTCGTGGCAGCACAAAACTGAAAACCGGCATATGAAAGAGTTCTTCCTTGGCCATAAAATGCATCGGGCGTTCCGATGCGCAGGCAGCCAAAGGAGGATCCCATGTACTGGCGTGATTGGCAATGACAATCACCGGACCCGTATCAGGGATCCGCCCGACTTTTTCAACTTTCATCCCGAAAAATACTGTGAACACAAAACGGAACAAAGCCAGAATCCATGTATACATCACCGCAATCACACACCTTTGTAAAGACGGATAATTTCTCGGACCACTTCTTCAATACTCATATGGGTGGTATCCAACAGGACTGCATCGTCGGCCTTGGCTAGGGGGGATGTTTTTCGGCTGCTGTCGTACTCATCGCGATGCATCAGATTTTTTTTCACTTCATCAGCCTCTACAGATAACCCTTTATTCTTCATTTCCTTATACCGGCGCTGCACTCTTTCTTCCAGAGAAGCGGTGAGGAAAATCTTCAGACCGGCCTGAGGCAGCACTGTGGTGCCAATATCACGCCCATCCATCACCACTTTCCCTTGTCCGGCCAGTTCTCGTTGCTGACGAGTCAGCACACTGCGAACTTCCGGTACGGCTGACACCGGAGAAACCAATGAGCTGACAGCCGTGGTGCGAATCTCCTCCGAAACATCTTCCCCGTCTACAAGAATTCGATTGGGTTCGCTTCCATATTTCTCATCGAAACGAAAGGTTATGTGCAGTGCACTGGCCAGATCCCCCAAAGCCTCCGCATCATCGGCGGCAATACCTCGGCGGATCGCCATCAACGTCACAGCCCGATACATAGCCCCCGTATCAATATATACATATTCCAGCTGACGGGCCAAAGCCCTGGATACCGTGCTTTTTCCGGCGCCCGCAGGGCCATCCACCGCAATTACTGTACGATCCTTCAATCTCTTTCACCTACCTGCTCGAGATTCCGCCCCAAAGCGGGCATGAGTCTTTTTATCTGTTTCATCAGCTCATCAAACCGATTGAGCTGCAGTGACTGACCGCCATCCGATAAAGCGCTTTCCGGATGTGGGTGCACTTCCACCATGATACCATCGGCTCCGGTTGCTACGGCCGCCAGTGCCATGGGGGACACCATCCGCCAGCGTCCGGTTCCATGACTGGGGTCCACAACAATCGGCAGGTGGCTTAGGTGCTTGATGGCCGGTACGGCTGCCAAATCCAGCGTATTTCGGGTATATGGCTCAAAAGTGCGAATTCCACGTTCGCACAGAATAATCTGTGCATTTCCTTCCATGGCAATGTATTCGGCTGCCTGCAGCCACTCATCGTAGGTAGCTTGAGCGCTCCGTTTTAGCAGCACCGGTTTTTTCTGCCGTCCCACTTCTTTCAGCAAAGCAGTATTGTACATACTGCGGGCCCCGATCTGAAGCAAATCGACACGCTGAGTAATCATCTCCACATGGCGAGGATCCAATACTTCGGAGACCACCGGCATCTGGACTTCAGTCCCGACTGCCTGGAGGATCCTAAGTCCTTCTTCCTCCAACCCTTGAAACGAATACGGAGAAGTTCGCGGTTTGAACGCACCTCCCCGAAGAATAGCAGCTCCAGACTGCTTGACCCTCAATGCTGTCTCCTTCAATTGCTCATAGTTCTCAACAGCGCAGGGTCCGGCAATCACAACCAATCCTTGCCCGCCCACAGTGACTGGACCGATATCAACTCGGGTAGTGGCAGTTCGCCCGGAGCGGGCGACCAAATGATATGATGACTCTGTCTTTACAACCGTATCTACCCAAGGCAGAGCCTCCAGGGCCAGCACTGCTTCTTCCCCGGCTGGCTGCGGAATGGACAATAGGGTTCGCCCATTCTCTTCGGTAACGATGGCTGCTACCTCTCCGATTTTCAGCTCCTGCAGCTTGTTTTCAATATCTTCCCGGCAGACGCCGGGAATGGTGATGACAATCACTGCGCATCCCTCCGAACCAAATCCGGCCTGAGGCGGGCGGCATCGCCGACATAGACATGATGAATATCCTCTTGTCTCAGATCCGTGTTCCAATGGATCAAAATCCGAATGCACAAGGGCAGACTACCGGGTACAGCAGCCTCCTGGCAACCAAAGAGCGGCACATGCGTCCAGCCCATCTGCCGGGCGGCCTCAGCCGGAAACGCCGCATCCAAGTCCGGTGTCATGGAAAAAAAGACGCTGGCAATACTGTCTGCTTCGATACCGTTGGATACCGCCATTTCTTCCAGAAGCCTTCTGGAGCTGTCGAGCACAGCCCCCCGAGTATTCTCGGAAACACTGATAGCACCGCGCACACCGCGAACCTGAGTCATCGGTTTACCTCCCTGAATTCTACCCCTAATATGAAACTATTATATGCCATCACCGGGGGTTTGGCAACCGAGTGCGTATACCGCTGCAGCCTGTCCAGCGGCGACTCCCGTGGAAAACGCCGCTTGCAGATTGTACCCGCCGGTGTACCCATCAATATCCAGGACTTCTCCACAAAAATACAGTCCCAGTTTGAGCCGGGAAGCCATGGTTTTGGGCTGCACTTCCTTGATTTCCACGCCGCCCATAGTAATCACTGCCTCCGCCAAAGGTCGTGTCCGTACCACCGTCAGAGTCATCTGCTGGAGCAGATTGCCTAAATCAAGCCGCTGCTCCCGGCTGATCTGATGGACGGGAGTCTCCGGATCGATTCCGGATAAACGGATCACCACGGGAATCAGCAATCGGGGCAGCAGGTTTTTCAAACTGTTTTTAAACTGCCGTCGTACCTGATCCGCGAATTCTCTCTGCAGGCGGTTATCCAGTTCATCCCGGCTGATGGCCGGTTTCAGATTAATAGTCAGTTTGATGGGTCCCTGGTTGTCGGCCAGCGCCCGGGCTACTGCTCGGCTTACAGTCAGGATCACCGGACCAGAGACACCGAAGTGTGTGAAAAGAAGTTCACCAAACTCCTCTCCCAGCAAAACACCATGGGAGTTCCATACCTGCACAGACGCATTTTTCAGCGTTAGGCCCTGCAGATCGCGGACCCAGTCTTCCACAGTTTCCAGGGGGACCAGCGATGGAATGGGGTCAAAAACCCGATGCCCCAAGGCACGAGCCATACGGTATCCGTCTCCGGTTGATCCGGTAGTTGGATAAGATGCACCACCTGTGGCAATCACCACGGATTTTCCCATATACCGATCATGAGCGGCCTCTACAACCCACCGTCCGTTTTCGTCGGAATGGACGGAAGATACCGTCTTGTTGGTAGCAATACGAGCTCCATGTGCACGGACGTATTCCAGCAGCGCAGAACGGATATCTTCAGCTCGATCGCTTTGAGGAAACACACGCCTCCCACGTTCAGTTTTCAGTTTGACACCCAGGTCCAGAAAGAATTTCTGGACTTTTTCACTGTCAAATTGGGAGAAAGCACTGTAGAGAAAGCGTCCGTTGCCGGGCATGTTTCTTTGAAACTCTTCTTTGTCGCAGTCATTGGTCACATTGCAGCGACCTTTTCCCGTGACTAGAATTTTTTTCCCAACTTCTTCATTCTTTTCCAGCAGCAGTACCTTGGCTCCGGCACTGGCCGCCCGGCCAGCTGCCATCAGCCCGGAGGCACCGCCGCCGATAACAATTACATCCCAGTATATGTCCAAATCATGGATCCCCTCCTGCAAAAAGACCCTGAGCATGCTCAGGGTCTTGGTTGACCAAAACGGTGCTCGGTCCCGGCTCGCAGCCGTTGAATGTTGGGCTGATGCTTGTACACCACGAAAATGGCCAGCAGAACACCGAAAAGAACATAAATGAACGATCGTCCGCTCACAGCAATTAGGATCGGCAGCAGCACGGCAATGATGATGGAAGCCAATGATACATACTTGGTAACGGCAATAATGGCGATCCAAATCAAAAGCTCCGTAATCATAATCACGGGCATGAGATACAATAGAATCCCGGCTGCACAAGCCACACCGCGCCCTCCTCGGAAATTAAGAAACGGAGAAAAGCTGTGTCCGATCACCGAGGTGGCTGCCGCCAGAAGAGTCATCAATTCGGTCCCGCCATAGCGTTGACCCAAGTAGGTTGCCAATGCCGCCTTGGCTCCATCCAGAACCAGCACCAGTGCTCCAGGCCCCGCTCCCAGGACCCGAAACGCATTGGTCGCCCCGATATTTCCGCTGCCCGTGCGGGTTATGTCAATTCCTTTCATTTTTCCGATAATGTAACCGAATGGAATCGAGCCCAAAAGATAGGCAGCCGCCAGAACCAGCACAATATTCATTCAACAACAACTCCTCATGCTTTACGACCCCAAAAGGTGTAAAAGCGTTTTCTCCAACAGCATGGGCACCATACGGAAAGAATAGTCCTTTTGCAGACGTTCCGTATATTTATGGGCATCTTTGCCCATGGGTCCAATGTTGACCACCGGCAGGTTCAGTTTGGCGATGGCATCCAGAGGGAGATCATACTTTTCGCCCCAGCCTGGCATGTTTTCTGTCAAAGCACGGATCGCATCCGGACTGCTGGCCGTTGAAAAATAGCTTAGGTCAGAAATGTAGGGATAGAACTTTTTCGGAATAAACGTAGTACCGGTCTCTTTTTCCACATCCGTAATGGCTTCGGTTAGCGACCACAGCAGGTGTTTTTCCTGCTCTTCCACACCTTCCACATAGATGTGCGGATAATACGGCGGCAGGAAAAAGACCACAATCATGGGGTCCTTGGATGGGCGCCGACGAACCATCTCTTCCACCAGTTTCAATCCATATTCACGCCCGTCCAAATCCGTTCTCTCCAGCAGCGTCTTTCGGTACGCGTCCATATGATCGGTAAATGATGAACCCAGACGCTCTTTCAGTTCGCTGTACAGTTCCGATACGGTGGCAACCCGAGACTGCCAGGGCAGTTTCTGATGGGGGATGTTGTTGGCCAGGCAAAATGCTTTGTACTCCTTGTTCAAACGATCAATCACCTTGTCAAAAGAATAATGAGCTTTCTCCAATAGTTTTTCCAATACCCGGTCGGGAGTGCTTTGATGGGTATGGTAGTTAAAGAACAGCTCCACCATACCGGCTGTCTGAACGGAATACTGTTCTTTGGTATCCTTTTGCCTCAATGTAACCGGCGGACTTGGGTATTCACCTTCGGCTCCGTCGCAAAGGTCCATGCTCAAATTGATATTGCGGGTCAACTCTCCCGCCAGTTGATTGGGATCGAGCCCTTCAAAACTTTGTCCGACATGGGTTTCTTTTCCCACGACCAAAAATGCCGGGAGCAATTTCCCCACAGTGCCTACATAAATATAATTATTTTCATCGCCGGGATAGCGAGGAGATGTATAATCAGAATCAATGGCGGCCAGATACTCCAGTTTCTCCTTTTCTTTCAGATCATTCAGCTCATGAACTGCCGCCAGCATCCCCGCAGAATTATTCTCTTCATCCGGTACAGCCAAAAAAACAATGTTCCCTTCCAGTTCATCCACTTGTTGGCAGAGGTCTTCCATCACGGCTATTTGAGCTGCCAATCCGCATTTCATATCAAATGCACCCCGTCCAAACAGCCATTCCCCGGAATCCAGATCCGCTTTTACTTCCGGCGGCAGATCCTGTTCTTTGAAGCGTTCCATCAGCTCATACGGATGACAGGCGCATTCAACCAGATCACCGAAATCATCAATAGCCACGGTGTCAATGTGTCCCAGCAAGACCGCCGTACGTGGAGATCCTTGACCCCCTTTGATCAACGCCACCAGGTTATTTCTCCCCAGAGGATCCCCCGGTATGGCTGCCAGCCGCAAATGATCCGGATTTTTCACAAAATATGGCCACTTGGCCAAATAATCATAGATGTACTGAGCACAGCGGTTTTCTCCTTCTGTTTCAGATATACTGGTGATTTGAACCATTTCCACAGTCAGAGTCTCGACCCGCGCAATTCGATCACTCAATTCAATAACCTCCTTCTCATTCAATTCTCTGCACGCCAATACCAAAACATTCTGCAAATTCCTTCTCTTTCCTGCCAATCCGCTGGGAGCCAACGAAAAAGCACCCGGAGAATTCTCCGGGTGATGTATTCATTCATCGGCTGGCATCAATGAAACGGTGCATCATGGATATCAAATTCTGGTGGTAGTCCAGCGAAATTCCGTCGATGGAATCTGCCAAACGGCAGAGATTCCCATCTACGCAGCCCACCCGGGTCATCTCTCTCAGCATCATTTCCTCTTCCTCAATCGAATGCAGCAAGGGCTCTCCGGTCGCCATGGAAAGAAGAGCTGTCAAGGCGTACGCAGCCCAGTTGGTAACCCCGGCTGCAATCAGATAATCAGTGGGCACGATGCAGGCAATCTTCTCACCGTGGGGAACATAGGCAGCAACCCGATCCAAGACTCTGCCCATACCGATTTCATTCCCGCCGTCTCCCAAACCAATGGTTTGAGCACCCGATTCTTCAGCTAAAATGATCAGCCAGTCCAGCTGAGCTGTGGCATGACAGATGGATTCCGCCTTCATGTTGTAATACCGGCCATCCGCAGCCCGTCCCGGTCGCTCCACCGCCACGATATGGCTGGGCTGCCATGTCATCAACAGCGCCCGGTAGGAATCTACTGAATCCTCCCGCTTGAAAACATGCACGTCCACATCGGCATGAATGGCTTTTTCAGCGGCCCGAACCCCAGGCTCATTGACTTCATCCGTTACCAACAGCACATCCGCTCCCATGCGCTTCAAGGCACGAGCCAGCACCACCGCTCCCGGAGGGCCATCCGACTCACCGGCATCGGCCGCCAAAATATAGAATCCAGTGAGAATCATCACACGGCGGCTGGTTAACAGAGCCTGTGCTGCCCTTTCAAGTTCCCTGGGAATATAAAAATGTCGTACACCGCGGTTGCCCGGATCCTCCAGGATCATTTCCTCCAGTGTTTTTGCCGCCTGAATCCAGGTCGAATTCATACAATTCCTCCTGCTATCATAATACCGATAATGATTCATCAGAAATATCCGTGATAAACATGTGCCCCGGTGCATGGGTAATCATCAAAGGGGGCTTGGATTGAACGGCCACCCGCTGCGGAGTGACACCGCAGGCCCAAAAAACCGGTACCTCTTCATCATATATGGTGACCGGATCGCCAAAATCAGGTTTGTCTATATTGACAATTCCAATGGCCTCCGGTGTTCCGATATGAACCGGCGCGCCGTGGACAGCTGGGAATCGAGAGGTTACCTGTACAGCCCGAACCACCTGACTGCGGTGCACCGGCCGCATGGATACCACCATATTCCCGAAAAAGATTCCCGCTGGATCGCAGGCTATGTGGGTCTGGTACATGGATACATTGCGGCCTTCATCAATGTGGCGAATGGGAATTCCCGCCCTTTGCAGGGCATTCTCGAAAGTAAAACTGCAGCCCACTAAAAAGGCCACAAAATCATCCTGCCAGATATCTTTCAAATGATCCACCTCATCGGTCAAAACACCGTACCGATAGATTCGGTATCGCGGGATATCCGTTCGCAAATCCGACCCCGGAGCTGTTCTGACAGCCTCCGGATTTCCAGCATCCGTTACTTCCAGCAGCGGGCAAGGCTTCGGGTTGCGCTGGGCAAATAAGAGAAAGTCAGCCGAAGAAGATTTAGGCAGCACTACCAGATTAGCCTGGGCAAATCCCGGAGCCAATCCCGGAGTCGGCTGTCTATATTCTCCCGAGCGGATAGCTGCACGTACACTGCTGGGATTCATTCGATCCACAGTCACGACCTCCTTTCCATTCCTAGATGGTTGTCCTCTGAGCACCATTTCTTCGCCGCAGTGACAGATTTTCCCTTCCTGGAATAGAAGTAAAAAAAAGAACCGGAGTCGCTCCGGTTCTCGGCAGATCTTAGTAATCCATATCTGGCATTGGATATCCACCGCTCTTTTCTTTCTTAGGAATATCCGATACCACCGCTTCTGTGGTCAACAGCATCGATGCTACGCTGGCTGCATTTTGCAGTGCACTGCGGGTCACTTTGGCTGGATCCACAATTCCGGCTTTAATCATATCCACATATTCTTCCGTCAGGGCATTCAAACCGTATCCCGGTTTATCTTCCCGGCGAATTCGTTCTACGACGACAGATCCTTCCAGCCCCGCGTTGGCCGCGATCTGGCGAACCGGCTCTTCCAGTGCCCGGCGGACAATCTGGATACCCACTTTCTCGTCGCCTTCTGCCTGCAGCTGATCGAAGGATTTCAGGATGTTGATATAGGTCACTCCACCGCCGGCTACCACACCTTCTTCGACAGCAGCACGGGTGGCTGACAGTGCGTCTTCGATGCGGAATTTCTTTTCTTTCAGTTCGGTTTCGGTGGATGCGCCTACCTGAATCACAGCCACTCCACCGGCCAGTTTTGCCAGTCTTTCCTGGAGTTTTTCACGATCATAATCGGAATCTGTTTCTTCGATTTGCTTCTTGATCTGAGCGACCCGACCGTCAATCTTGTCTTTGGCTCCTTTGCCTTCGACGATCGTAGTTTTTTCTTTGGTGATCCTGACTTTCTTGGCTTCTCCCAACATATCCAGATCCACAGACTCCAGTTTCAATCCCAGATCTTCTGTGATAAACTGACCACCGGTCAAAATGGCCAGATCTTCCATCATGGCTTTGCGCCGATCACCAAATCCTGGAGCTTTGACGGCCGCAATCTGCAGCGTACCTTTCAGGCGGTTCACAACCAATGTGGCCAATGCTTCCCCTTCCACATCTTCGGCAACAATAATCATGGGCCGACCCATCCGCATGACTTTCTCCAGCAGTTTGATCATATCGGCTATGGCAGAGATCTTCTTTTCAAAGAGCAGGATAAACGGATTATCAAATTCAGCTTCCATGCTTTCAGCATTGGTTACAAAATACGGGGAAATGTATCCTTTATCGAATTCCATTCCTTCCACCGTTTCTACGATCGTTCCTGTTCCCTTGGATTCTTCTACGGTAATAACTCCGTCTTTACCGACTTTATCCATGGCATCTGCAATCAGGGAACCGATTTCCGGATCATTGGCAGCGATGGATGCCACATGGGCAATATCTTCTTTGTTGACAACCGGAATACTGAGCTTTTTAATCTCTTCAACCGCCATCTGGACCGCTTTGTCGATTCCCTTTTTGACAATCATGGGATTGGCTCCGGCCGCTACATTTTTCAAGCCTTCCATGACAATGGCCTGCCCCAAAACGGTGGCTGTGGTCGTACCATCACCGGCCACATCATTGGTCTTGGATGCCACTTCTTTCAAAAGCTGAGCTCCCATGTTTTCATATGGGTTTTCCAGTTCAATCTCTTTGGCCACGGTGACACCGTCTTTGGTAATGGTGGGCGAACCATACTTCTTATCTATAACTACATTTCGTCCTTTTGGACCCAGCGTCACCTTCACAGCACGGGCAACTGCATTAACACCCCGCTCCAACGCCTGTCTTGCTTCAATATCGAAAACCAACTGTTTTGCCATCTTTGCGCCTCCTCGTTATATTCATTCAGACAAAAAGCATTACCCTTTCACGGCCAGGATATCACTTTCCCGCATGATCAGATATTCCTCTTCGTCCAATTTCACTTCCGTGCCGCTGTACTTGGCAAAAATGACCCGATCGCCAACTTTGATTTCGGGAGCAACACGAGTCCCATTCTCCAGCAGCTTGCCGGGTCCCACTGCGACCACTTCAGCTTCCTGGGGCTTTTCTTTGGCTGTATCCGGAAGCAGAATGCCTCCTTTTGTCATTTCTTCAGCCGTGACGATTTTAACAACTACTCGATCATGCAGCGGTTTAATCACTCACACTCATCCTCCTTCATATTGTGGTTCTTAGCACTCAATAATGATGAGTGCTAACAAGACCATAATATATCATCCTCCGAATCTGTGTCAAGTACAGACGGAAATTTTTTTTGTTGGAGCAATCAGCATTCCAATTCAAATTACTCCATGAAACAGAGTCAATCAGCGAAGGTACTGTGAATACAGCAAAAAAGCGCTGACTCAGCGCTTTTTATCACACAGTTCATGAAGCAGACAATTCCGGTAGACCATTTATTGGCTGCACCCCGTGTGGAAAATGGGGAGAATCTCGAATACATCCTGCAGATTGTTATCCTGGCCCATCTCAATCATCAGCCATCGACCGGCAGACGACGAAGAAGAACTGTCATAGAGCTCTTTCGTTTCGTCCGTCAGCTTCCCCGCTTTCACAATTTTCTCCAATGCTTCTTCCTCGGGTCGATGGACTACCAATAGAATCACAAAGTACCCTTCGTGCAAATAAACCGTGCACAAAGAACGCCCGTCTTTTTCATACAGGATGCTCCATCCCGGGTGATCGGAACTGCGGCTGTACACCAAAACCGGCTTTGCCTGATAATGGCTGCGCATATGGTTGTCGAGTTCAATCCAACGAGCCCCCGCATCTCCCAGGAAATCAAGAATATCGTTTTTCTTCGGTACCGTGTGCCTGTCCAGCATGTCATGCCACTGCATTTTCGAACTCCCTTCTCCATCGTCTGGCCGATACTATCACCTTAAAAAACACACCCCCATTGTACTCCAAAGCAGTCCATTTGCCAATATATCCATATCAGGAAAAGCCAACAAAGCGCATCCATCGGCAATCCAGTCAGCATGCAGTGCCCTTCCATTGAATGCTGGTTTTCTACTGTCTTTATCAGGATTGATTCTTCCTTTGCTAATTCCTTTTTGCACCTGACAGAGGCATTCCGGATCCGTACTTGTGATGCCCCATGGGATATCCCCACCGAAGACCACTCGTCAGCCCCGGGTAATTTCATCCCAAAAATTTTCTGAAACGGATAAAATCTCCGATGCATCCTTTAGTGTAGCTTCTTCAATGCTCACGCCGGTTGTCTCAAGATAATGCCGTATCAGATGGTACCCGCACGCGTATCCGGCACAGTACGGCATACCCACCGGAAAGTATCCCTGCAGTTTGGCAAACTCATCCCCATACAGATACGCGGTAATGTTGTCGAAACCGGTTTGGTGCAGTTCCCACCGCATGATGGGCTTGATATACTCATTCAGCGTTTCCAGATCCGTTTTCGTCACCCATGGGCCCAAATGATCTTCGCCATGAAGAATCACAGCAAAATTTTCGGCCAGACCTTCACATACAATCATCTCTCCCAAAGTAATATCCGGATGCCATTTTTGATACTGAAACCGTACATTATGATTGCATTCATGGGACAACGCGGCGGGAAGACGTTCGATGGTGTGATCCGACGGTACCAACCCCACCAGGATATACCCGGGGATTCCTCCATCCCCTCCGTATCCTTCGCTTTGAGCAATATACGGGCTGTCGGGATTGGCCAGCAGCAGAGCAAAGCGATACTCCTCTTCTGGAAGTGAATATCCCGCGTCTGTGAAGCGATTCAGCGCCCTTTCTATGGTATCGTGGCATGTCTGCCAGACTCGGGGATCGGCTATCCTGCGGATATTCTCTTTCTGGGATATGTCCACTTTGGATGGAGACAGATATCCAAGCATCTCGCAGGCCATTACCACATCATACCCTCCCGGTGTTTTCGCTTTCATGGGAACATGGATGCAGGCCCATTTAAACTCAAATGGTTTCATCATCTCATAGCGGAACAGATCATCTCTGGCCTCTGGAGAGGCATTCATCATTTTTTCGTAAATCCGGTCGGTTCGAATCAAGGTAATTTTCACAGATATTCCTTCCTTCTACCGTATAATGCAGATAACTGAAACTCCTCATCTATGGATATTTTAAAAGAAAGAAAACACCCAAATGAAAGCAATATAAAAGGGCGAAACCATTCAGGCAGCCATTAAGCTGCTGGCCTGGTCCGCCCTGTCCTCACAACATTTTAAAGCTGATGAAGATCAGTACTCGATATGCCGAGGCAGTGTTTTAGCCTGAGCGATCCATTTCTCAACATCTTTTTCTGTGGGCACTCTTCGTGCCAGTTTCTTTTTCTCATTGGTTTCAGACAGCATTTTCAATAAATTGGCCGGATTTCTTCGGGCCAGATCCGGAATGGTATTGACCCCAGCAGCTTCCAAGAGTTCTGAAAACTCGGAGCCAATTCCGCTGATGCGATAAAGATCTACCATGTTGGCAAAACGGAGAATCAGTTTGGGAGAAACACCGGTCTTTTCAGCCAGCATTTTTCTCTGTCCGGGTTTTTTGCAGTGTTCCAGCAGGGCATCGGTATCTTTGATACCGGCTTCTCTGAATTTCTTACCCAGTACTTCTCCAATTCCTTCCACATTCTCAATCTTGTAGTTCGCCATATTGACACCTCCTCAGCATATTGGACCCTAATCGCGAAATTCGACAGCCTCCAGTATAATCCTGCCGCAAAGGCAGAATTGTCATACTTTTCGCTTTATTGAAGTTAGGATCCCATTCTGATCAGAGGTATGTACGGTTTATTCTCTACAGTAAATATCCAGTGCATCCCGCAGAAACAAGGCACAACCGGGGGCAATGGCGTCATAATACCGGCCAAACCGTTCATCGTCCACATACATTTGACCCAATTGACGATGGGCTTCCTTCGAATAAACCGGCCAGAAGTATTCCAGCCATTGTTGATGCAGCGCACAAGCTTCCTGAGCTGCCGGACTGTCGGGCTGCCCGTGAACCAATGCCTCTTTCAGTTTGTCGTTTAGTTTCTCTGATAATTTTTGCAGTTCATCATATTGGTGGCGGGTGAGTCCCATGAGTTTTTGATTGCTGGCGTCCACAACCCGATCACCATATTTTTCTCTCACTTCGCGACCGTAGTTCTCTTCGTTGTCTCGGATCATCGTTTCCTTAAATCCGGCAAATTTTTCTTCATCCTTCATACTCTCACCTCCTTGATAAGCATCCATGGATCTTCGCACTGTGTCAATCAATATCGTCAGACGATCTCTCTTGGATTCCAGTGCAGCCAGGTGTCCTCGTAGAGCTTCCAGCTCATCGAATCCTTCCGATTGAACAATGTCCAGAATTCGTTCCAGTGGAAACTCCAACATTCGGTAGAATAGAACCTGCTGCAGTTGGTTCACTTCCCTCTGCCCATAAATCCGATGTCCGCTGCGGCTGGTTCTCACCGGTTTCAGCAAGCCAATTTCATCGTAGTACCGCAGGGTTCGAGTGCTGACACCTGCCATTTTCGACAAACTACTGATTGAATATTCTATGTCGAATCACCTCATTTCTCAGAATGTCTATTCTCTGTCTATATGAAGAGTACCATGCACTCATTATATATGTTAACGTAACGTCAATGTCAATCGTTTTTCGAAAATAAAGTTGACCGGTCTTTTGACCGGTCTCAGCATATCATCGGATTCTGCTCTCTATGCGCGTCTACTCTTCAAAGACAGAATTGGCTCCTACAATCGCCAACCGAGTCTGGACCTGCGGCGCTGCCAGGTGTATCCACCCGGCCATATCGTTCAGATGATCCCAAAGCATCGAATCACTGATTCCCGGAAGGCCGTAGACCGTAAACAGGGTGTCCTCTGTTTTTTCTGTCACCGCTGTTCGATGGTCCGGTCCCCGCAGAACGCTGGAGATAATCCCGGTCCGATCCGATATCTGCCAGTCACCGGGTAGAGTTTCGATACTTTGCCCTCCCAAACGAACAAATGCCTCTCCCCCCGGGCTTTGATGCATGATAATGGGAAACTGGATGCAAGCCAAATCATGGGCGGCCGTCAGAAGCTGATTCTTCATCTCTGCGGCGAACATGACGGTTACCGCCGGATGATGGGCCATCAGATTTTTTCCTCCAATGACGGACTCCAGCTGCCCCAGCAGATGATAATTATAGCCGTAACCGCGGTAATAGTCCACATAGATATTCAACGGATGGGATCTCTTCAATTCATTTCGAGTGAAAGAAGAAAACCGTTCCCTGACCTGTTTCTCCACTTGATGAAGCTTGTCGGCCACTGCATCCAGATGTCCGATTGCCCCCCGTGCTGTAAGGATGCCCATTCGATGGGCCAATTCGCCGTGGATATCTTTTCCAGAATCCATAAAACCCCTCCTCCCATGTAAGGCTCACAATGAGCACACCACTAAACTGTGGCTTTCATCGGCTCACAGGCCCGGCTGCACGAATCGCCGGATCCAATCCGCAGAATCTTTGAAAATTGACACGGAAATCATCCGCTAGTTTTTGTGCAGTTCGGTCATAATCATCCGGACTGGTCCATGTGGTGCGTGGATCTAGCAATTCCTGAGGAACATCCGGGCATCGAAGTGGAACAGCAAACCCAAAATGGGGATCCATGCGCATTTCTATATTTGATAAATCTCCATTGACAGCGGCACGAACCATAGCCCGTGTTAGCGGCAGATGAATTCTCCTCCCGATTCCATACGGTCCTTGGGTCCATCCCGTATTGACCAGATACACCCGGGTCTGATGCCGCACGATCCGATTCCGCAGAAGATCCGCGTAGACTTGCGGGAAACGAGGCAGAAACGGCTCCCCGAATCCGGTAGAAAAAGTAGCCTGAGGCGATGTGATGCCCCGTTCCGTACCAGCCAGTTTGCTGGTATATCCGGACAAAAAGTAGTAAATCGCCTGCTCTGTAGTCAAATGAGCAATCGGCGGCAGAACACCGAATGCATCGGCGGTCAGAAATAGGATCGTATCGGGATGTCCTCCGATTCCCGGGATAACCGCATTGGGTATGTTGTCCACCGGATAGGCAGCTCGTGAATTTTCGGTCAGCAGATCCGAGTCATAATCCGGATATCGGGTTTTCTCGTCCAGAACCACATTCTCCAAAACAGACCCGCAGCGAATGGCTTCCCAGATCTGGGGCTCATGCTCTCTGGACAGGTGGATGCATTTGGCATAGCAGCCGCCTTCCATGTTGAAAACTCCGTCATCCGCCCACCCATGCTCATCATCACCAATCAGACGCCGGGAAGGATTTGCCGATAAAGTGGTCTTTCCGGTTCCGGAAAGTCCGAAAAAGAGAGCCACCTGACCTTCTTCCGATCGATTGGCAGAACAGTGCATTGGACAGATGCCCCGTTCTGTTAACAAGTAATTCATGGTAGTAAAGATGGCTTTCTTGATTTCACCGGCATAATGTGTTCCACCGATAATGATTTCTCTCTTTTCCAGATGAAGCATCACAAACGCTTCAGAGGCAGTCGCATCCACGGCCGGATCCGCCTGAAACCCCGGGGCGCAAATAACCGTCATCTCAGGAACAAACGATTCCAGTTCCTCTTCTGTGGGTCGTATCAGCAACTGATGAATGAAGAGGTTCTGCCACGCGTACTGATTCACGATCCGCACAGCCACGCGATGAGAGGGGTGTGCACCGCAGTATCCGTCAAAAATATAGACTCTTCTTTCCTGCAGATAAGCAGCCAAACGGTAGAAAAGCCTCTGGTATTCTTCTTCCGCTATCGGTTGATTGATCGGTCCCCAGTCAATCTGCTGATGCACCGATTGAGAATCAACAATATATCGATCTCTGGGGGATCGGCCTGTGTATTTCCCTGTACGGACAGCCAGTGCCCCATTGGCGGCCATAATCCCTTCCCCGTTTTTCAATGCATCTTCCAGCAGGCGAGCCGGTACTGCATTGATTACAACGTCTCCGTGATGGATGATACCTTTCATGGGTTCGATGCCTGACATTCCATCTCCCTCGCTTCTTTAAGTTGATAGCAACCGATGATAATACTGACCTATACTTCTAAAGTATCACATTCGAAGTATGGAGATATTTTCCTGCTTTCCCCACGTTTATATTCTCGATCATACTCCAGCCCCGCATATTATCGGCATAAAAAAAAGCCGTAAAAAATACGGCTCCCTCATATTCTCCTAAACATACGGGCAAAAAAGTATCGGAGACTCTCAGCCATCCGGCGGAAAAAGCCGCCTTCCGGGATATCAGCCAGAGCCAGTGCCGGCAGACGATCCTTTTCTACTCCATCCACAAAAAGAACGATATCTCCTACTTCCTGTCCAAACACAACAGGAGCCTGTACTTGGGTATCCAGTTGGTACTCAATGGTAACCGCATCTTTCTTTCCTTTTTCCACTGTCAGCGCCAAAGGTTCTACAGTTCCAACGGGTACCATACTCTGATTGCCTCGCCAGATACGCAATTCGGTCAGTGTCTGACCAGCGTCAGCCAGCTGAGCTGTTTCATAGTGAGCAAAAGCATAATCCAAAAGAGCCCCTGCTTCTTGCGTACGTACATCGTCGCTGGATCCGCCCATAATCACGGCGATGAAGCGGCTTCCTTCTTTTTGTGCGGTTCCCACCAGACAAAAACCCGCAGCGGTCGTATTGCCTGTTTTTAGGCCGTCGGCTCCCGGATAAGTCCACAGCAGGCGATTGCGGTTGGGTTGCGCATATTCAATCCCATACTGAAATTCCTTCATCGAATGATACTGCAGTGCTTCTGGATGTTCTAGAATATGCCGTCTGGATAAGACTGCAATATCCCGAGCAGTAGTAAGATGCCCGGCTGCAGGCAGACCGTGGGGATTCTCGAAATTTGTCTGGGTCATTCCCAAACGGGCAGCCGTATCATTCATCATCTGGACAAAACCGGCCTCTGACCCGCCCAGTTTCTCCGCAATGGCCACACAGGCATCATTTCCCGATGAGACTGTCATGCCTTTTACAAGATCTTCAAAGCGAACCAAATCACCGACCATGACAAACATTTTGGAACCGCCGGTCATCCACGCCTTTTCACTGATCTGCACCCGATCATCCATGGAAACAATCCCATCTTCGATGGCCTCGAAAGTCAGATAGGCAGTCATAATCTTAGTCAGGCTGGCCGGCTCATACTGAGTATCCGCATCCTTTTCATACAGTACCTGTCCGGATACCGCATCCATCAGCAGCGCCGTTCGGCTGGTTATCACCGGTGGGACATCCTCAGCCAACACAGAAGGTGTCAGTAAAAAAAGAAACAGCAGAAGAAATGCTGCCATTTTCCTGCATCGCATACAAATCCACATCATTGGGTTACCTCCTGAATCATTATCTTACTTGGTCAGATTGAGTCCCAATATCACCGGAATCAGTGCTTCACGGTGTTCCTCTGACAAAGTAACTTTCCTTTTAAAGGAATTGATATATTTTTCGAATTCATCCAGTTTAAAGATCGGAATTCGCTCAGCAATTACTTTCAGTTCCACCTGGTTGTTGGTGAAAATGACCACCGGCTGGATCCAGAGATTCTCTATTTCCTCTTCCGTCATGCGGAGCTGATCCGCATGCTCCATAAGGTGCTTACGCAAATTATCCGCCTTCTCCTGGGCTTGGTCCACCGGACTGGGCATAATATTGTGCTCACGCACCCAGTATTGGTGCCAGTAGGACCCCTGACTGATTATACGCCCCTGACGGTGCCTTGTTTCCAGCAGAAATATTCCCCGCGGAGCCAAAATAATATGATGGTATTTCAATGCTTTAAACGGTCCCATAATAACAATATCCTGAATCACATAGTATTCATCCGAAAGCTCTTTTAGAATTTTGGATACTTTCCCTTCCAAGGCCAGCCCGGAGGTAAAGGCAAAAAAGAAACGGGAACAAAAGAGGGCCCCTCCAAAAGGAATAATCGCTAATAAACGCGGCCATCCCCGCAGAGCAAACACCAGGTACAGTGCCGCTGCAATAAACGATCCCAGCAAAATTCCGTATTGGATCCGTCCCTTTTTCAGAGTATTGAATTCACGTACCATAACCGCCATGAAAATATCCTCTCCTATTCACTGCTCAAAGTTTCTGTTCGTGACTACCCTCCGCCCAAGGGACTGAACAGCCTTACTTCATCACCTTCAAATAACACCTGATCCGTTTTTGCTTTCTGGCCATTGACTGTGACCATCCAGACTTCATCCGGAGGAATTCCAATGATCCGGAGCACATCGGATACCTTCGCATCCTCAGGCACCGGCATGGACTCTCCCTGTTCACCCGCTGGCAGCCAGCGATATAATGAGCCATATCCCACCACATGGATGAACATTTCATTCTCCCCCATTCACAGGCCGTCACTGCAAAGACGACTTTCCTACAATTCGTCAAAAATTCTGCAATTCCTTTCTTTTATCCAATAAACCTTATAGTTTTCCTCTTCGGTATTGAGTAACTCCCCATGTACATTGTGCCCGGCCGCCGGATAGATCCGTCCATTCCGCCATCAAGGCGGTGGACATTTCCGTCGGTACCCATACTACATATGTGACATCCGTCCCGTATTCGGTATCCTCCAGCTGCAATGGGTCCTGGGAAAAGTAATAATCGGCCTTCCCAGACAGCTCATATGGAAGAGTAATCCGACACTGTACCATTTGGATGGTTTGAACAGTACCGGCAGCCTCCAGTCCTTCCCGGGCCGCCTGGCTGTACGCTCGAACCAATCCTCCGGAACCCAAAAGCGTCCCTCCGAAATAGCGGGTGATAACAATCAGAACCTGGTGGATATCTTCACCGCGGATCACATCCAGAATCGGACGGCCTGCTGTGCCTCCAGGTTCACCATCGTCACTGAACCGCTGCATAGAATCATCATCCAGACGGTATGCAAACACATGATGTGATGCTTTCTTGTGCTGCAGCCGGATGGACTCCAGATACTGCAGGACCTGTTCTTCCGAATGAACCGGCCACACATCGGCAATAAACCGGGACCGTTTGATTTCGATCTCCGCCTGTCCATGCCGGGCAGGAATCCTCTTTCGGTTCATCGATTATCATTCTCCGCCAGCCGGGTTATCAACAGGGCCTGCACAGCGGCTCTTTCCGGGAGACTGTGAATATCCAGATACTCTTCCGGTGAGCACATCATGCCCCCCACCGGACCCAGTCCATCCAGCGTGGGAGTTCCTGCGGCCGCAGTGAAATTGCCGTCTGACGCTCCTCCGGCAACAGCAGTCCGGTACGGAATACCCAACTCTGTCATAACTTCTTCTGTCAATTGCTCCAACCTCTCGCTACCCGACACTCGGTTGAGAGGAGGTCGATTGAAAATCAAATTGTATTCTAGCTGGACTCCTTCCACATCCGATTTTGCCAAAATTGTTTCAATGGATTCAAAAAGCTGCTTCTGCGCCTCCATGGTACGGAAACGAAGATCAATTTTCGCCCATGCCTCTTCAGCCACGACATTGCGGGCCGTTCCTCCACCCATCTGTCCGGCAGTTACCGTAGTTCCAGTTTCCAGATCTTGCAGCTGTCTGAGTTTTAGTATCTTGGCGGCAATTTCGTCCACAGCGCTTCTCCCCACTTCCGGTTCATTGCCGGCATGAGCAGCCCGTCCTTTGGCCATCAGATCCAAAAAACCCGTTCCTTTGCGCTCCACCACCACAGCACCGTTGGCTCTGGCCCCTTCAATGACCAGTGCGTAATCTGCTTCTTTTCCTTCGCGGATGATCAGGTCTCGGGCAGTTTCACTTCCGATTTCCTCATCTCCAATCAGCAAGACTGTAATCTTTGGTATGGCTCCTTGGTGAAGCACATCAATGGCTTTCAAAGCATATATCGTAGCTACCAGGCAGGATTTCATATCCAGGACGCCGGCACCGGTTGCCCGGTCTCCGTCCACTGTAAAAGGAATGCTTGCTGCAGATCCGGCCGGGAAGACCGTATCCAGATGACCGATGAGCAGTACAGACAGCGGCACGGTTCCCTCTCTTCGTGCGATCCGATGGTTTCCGAATCTTTCCTGAACCACTGTTTCGACGGAAAAACCCAATCCAGATAGCTTTTCGGCTACCATATCGCCAATCCGATCGATTCCTTCTTTGCAGTAGGAGCCACTGTCGATGGCCACCAGTTCGGCCACATCATGAACCATGTCGTCTGCGTGATTCTTCAGGAATTCCAGAGCTTTTTTTGCCTCCATCCCGTCTCCTCCTTCGTAATCGTTTATGCGAAAAAAGCCCCGCAGGGCTTTATTAATCGCGCCGGTCTTTCAATATTTTTTTGTAGGTCTCCAGTTCTTCCAGTGCTATCCCGGTACCTTCCACCACTGCAGTCAGAGCATTGTCCGCCACAGTAACCGGAACCCCGGTTTCCCGTGAAAGCATTCGGTCAATGTTATTCAAAAGAGCACCGCCTCCAGCCAGAACGATTCCATGTTCCAGTATATCCGAAACCAGTTCCGGCGGGCAGCTTTCGATGGTTTGCTTCACCACTGTAACAATCTGTCGAACTGAGTCCAACAGCGCCTGATAGACTTCCGCAGCAGACAACTGGATGGTCCGAGGTAAACCCGATGCTAAATCACGGCCGGAAACAGGCATGGTAATTTCTTCTTCCGGCATAAGTGCTGTACCGATTTCCAGTTTCACATTCTCGGCTGTGCGTTCTCCAATCAGCAGATTGTGTTTGTTTTTCACATATCGGGCAACGGCTTCATCCATCTCATTGCCTGCAATCTTGGATGAATTGCTGACCACGATGCCGCCCAGTGATATAATGGCTACATCGGTGGTTCCTCCGCCAATATCGACAATCATATTGCCCATGGGTTCAATGATGGGCAGTTTCACTCCGATGGCTGCTGCCACCGGCTCCTCAATTAAAAACGCTTCTTTACCGCCAGCCTGGATCACCGCATCAATGATGGCGCGCTTTTCAACACTGGTAATTCCACTGGGAATCCCCACCACTACCCGGGGTTTTACCCAACGGTACTGTTGACCGATGCTCATGGCTTTTTTGATAAAGCTCTGCAGCATAACACGGGCAATGTCAAAATCAGCAATGACTCCATCTTTCAAAGGGCGGATCGCGACGATATTCCCGGGTGTACGACCAATCATGTGCTTGGCTTCGGCTCCAACGGCCAATACTTGTCCGGTATCGCGGTTGATCGCAACCACGGAAGGTTCTTGAATGACAATCCCTTTGCCTTTGGTATAGACCAGAGAATTGGCTGTTCCCAGATCCACCCCAATATCACGACTCCACATACTCTTTCTCCACCTCTTTCCCAGTATCTATGCAGAGCGTATACCAATCGACATAAAATGTCAACAGTCACAGATCTTACCCCTGCTGTTCAATGTTCAATGACGAGGGAATTGCGCTCCAAAGGTTCCGAAATCTCGATATGTCCTGCCAGAGTATCCACAACTTCACCCTGGATCAAAAACTGAACCCGAACAATGCCGGGAAGTTCGGTCAGACTGTTGACAATGGAATAGACCGTCAGCATTTCTCCAGTACTTCCACCGGGATGCCCGATGATCATTTCCTCGCTGAAATCCACCCGGGCTGTACCGTCTGCCGTCGAAACACTCAATAGCCGGGTTCCCTGGGGAATGGTGGACAAAAGTGTGTCGGACTCAGGCCCGCGAATCAATTCCTGGACTACCAGGGTCGCTGCATCAGCATTGAGAAGAACTGTTCGAGTTTCCCGAACCAATCCTTCGGCTTGAGGTCCTCCGAAGTACAATATCAGGGTAATTTCTTCTTCCACCGGGTCTTCTATGTCCGAATCATTTTCGTCAGTCTCCTGACCTGAAAAAAAGCTGCACCCGCTGGCCGCTGCTGCAAGCAAAAGTATGATCAGCAGCAGGGCCCATCTTCTTGCCCTCATATTCACGACCCGATCCTCCTCCAATTCACAAGGAAATCATCCGCAGCGGTTATTGTCAGATAATGCTTCGCGGGGCCTTTGCATCCACAGCCAGTTTCTCAATACTATCTCGATCAGCCAGTGAAGGCTGCGCCCCGCTGCGGGTTGCAGCCAGAGCGCCGGCGGCATTGGCCAGGACAATGGCCTCATGCAGCGGCTTCCCTTCCGCCATAGCCACAGAAAAAGTTCCAGTGAAGGCATCCCCTGCCGCCGTGGTATCCACGACCGCTACGTGAAACGCAGGAAACAGAGTGGATTCATCTTCAGTTACCAGCATGGCTCCTTGTTCACCCAAAGTAACAATGACCCCTTTAATCCCGTACGATAAAAGCTCACCGGCTGCCCGTGCATATTCAGCCAGCGAAGTGGGTTTGCTTCCTGTGATGGCCCCCAATTCGATTTCGTTGGGCGTCAGGTAATCCACATAGCGCAGCAATTGATCCGGAAGAGGTTGAGCCGGTGCCGGGTTGAGAATCACCGGCCACCCTTTGCTGCGGGCTGTTACAGCTGCCTTTATATTGGTTTCCAGCGGAATCTCCAGCTGCAAAAGCAGTGTATGGGGCAGCAAAAGACTGTTCAGGGCATTTTCCGCTTGGGCCGGCATAAACTTCATATTGGCCTGAGGAACCACCACAATGCTGTTGTCACCGGTTTCATCGACGGTTATGCATCCGACAGCTGTGGTGGTGGACGGATCCGTATGAACGAAGCGAGTGTCAACATAATGGTCGTGAAGACTCTTAATCATCTCGCGGCCGAAGAAATCGTCCCCCACCTGTCCCACCATGGTGACATCGGCACAGAATCGTGCTGCCTGCACTGCCTGATTGGCCCCTTTTCCCCCCGGAAACATCCCGAAGTCGGTACCCAGACGGGTTTCCCCTTTTCCTGGCCGCCGGTCCACCCGGGCAACCAGATCGAACACCAGGCTGCCAACCACCACCACTTTGGGCGGAGTCTTTGCAGCATCAGCCATTGCGATCCCTCCTTGCTTCACTTGAGTATTTGCCCTAGATGTCCACCTGGATGACAGCGGGCAAAATCATCCCGGCCAAACTTCTTCTCCTGAGACAACACCAGCGCCAGCGCATCCCCCAAGGCCAAAGCGGCCGTGGTACTGGCGCTGGGGGCCAGATTCAATCCATCGGCCTCTTCGCGGATTCCTGTCGAAAGAACCACGGTACACTTTTGACCCAATGAATTTTCTCTGCTGCCGGCAATCAGGACGGTATTCTGGCAGATCCGTCCCAGAGCAGACTGCATGGCCAAAAGTTCCGGGGTTTTACCGCTGTGGCTGATCATCAGGACCACATCGTCCTCCGTGATCATTCCCAAATCGCCATGCAGTGCTTCATCGGCGTGTACAAAAAAAGCAGGGGTACCTGTGCTGGCCATAGTCGCTGCAATCTTTCGGCCAATCAGCCCGGATTTTCCCACCCCAGTGACCACAACACGGCCTCGGGTTCTCGCAAGCAGGTCAACCGCCCGACAGAATGATTCGTCCAACTGAGCACTCAATATACCTAACGCTTCCTGTTCGAGGCGAATGATTCGGCGGGCTGCATCCAACATGGACTCCATAGAAACCTCCTTTCAGACAAGTGGCATCTTTCGGGTAACCCCGTCAGATGCCACATTGCCATTCCGTATGAATTAGCGGATTACTTCTCCGCCTTTCATGACAAACGCCACTTCCTGCAGAGCTGCAATATCATCTAACGGGCTCTTGTCCACTGCAATAATGTCAGCATATTTCCCTGCTTCTATGGTTCCTATGTCTTTTTCCATCTGAAGCAGTTCCGATGCTGTCTTGGTTGTAGCCACAATGGCTTCCATTTCAGTCATCCCGGCTTTCACCAACAGTTCCAGTTCAAATGCGTTCTTCCCGTGATAGTTAAAGGGAGTGCCGGCATCGGTTCCCATGGCAATCTTCACACCCGCAGCTTTGGCCCGGCGGAAGCTGTCCAGATGGTCTTGCTGTGCCTTCCGTGCTTTATTTACCGCATACTCGGGAATCCCTGCTTCCACACCGTGAGTGACAATGCCATACACAGCCACCAGCGTGGGTACCAGATACACATCATTATCCAGCATCATTTGAATGGCTTCTGCATCCAGGTAGAAACCGTGTTCAATGGAAGTGATGCCAGCTCGAATGGCTTCTTTGATCCCCTGGGTTCCCTGAGCGTGAGCTGCTGATGTTTTCCCCAGTTTCTTGAATTCATCAATGGCTGCTTTCATTTCTTCATAAGAAAGCTGTTGGGCACCCGGTTCGGTACCTTCGGACATGACTCCTCCAGTCGCCATTAGTTTCAGTACATCAGCACCGTGTTTGATCTGTTCCCGGGCCGCTTTTCGAGCTTCATCGGGGCTGTCTACAACCCCGATTTTGGATGAAACCACAACCTCCGGAGCCAGATGAGAGTCCCCATGCCCTCCGGTAATGGATAGACCGTGTCCACTGACCATCAATCGCGGTCCAACCGTCAAACCGTTTTGAATTGCTTTTTTCAGTGCCACATCAATATAGCCGGTTTCACCCATATCCCTCAGTGTGGTGATTCCCGCTTCCAGAGCTTTCCGGGCGTTGACTGCCGCTTTCAACGCTTTGTACGGAATCAGTTCTTTCAACGCAGGCAGTTCATAGCTGGCCTCTCCGTTGGAGCCTACATGGACATGGCAATCGATCATGCCGGGCATAATGGTTTTACCGGACAGATCTATGACTTCCGCTCCCTCCGGAACGGCCATGGAATCAGCGCATCCCACTTCTTTGATCCTGCCGTCTTCGATGAGAATAACCGGATTGGCAGTAGGCAAACCTCCCTTTCCATCAATCAGGCATCCTCCCTTAATCACTTTCATCATACAATCCCCTCCTATGGTAAATTACATACATTTTCGTTCTGTTCGCCCTTTCTCCTGCCGCATATGAGAGTGCTCCGTCTCTTTTTTTATCGAAACATTCCCATGGACGGATTCAATTACCGCTTTCGCGGTTTGCAGATGATTTCCCGGATCTCAGTTGAGAAAAAATCCTGGGAATGAGCGGGCCGGATAATGATGCAGGTATCAGCTCCGCGGCCGGTTCCCCCGATGGCGACAATATCTTCTCCGTAAGGGATCATCCCTGCATCCAGGGCCATGACCGAGATTTCGGTGCACACTTTGACCCCCTGCCCCAGCATCCGCAGTGTATGGGATGTAATCCCGCCCACATAAACGCCTCCAAACCGATTGGTTGCTGCTCGTTCAATGTTGGCAAACAGATGGGATGTGGTCAGAACGCGAAAACCGGATTGAATCAGTTCATGACGCATTTCTTCTGTCATTTCGTCTTGTCCCGGATCCCGAAACCCAATCTGATGGGTCACACAGACTACTTGCAGCCCGCAGTCCTTTAATAAAGCCGCCGTCTGGCCGCTGTTGGATGCCACGACAATATACAGGATTCCAGCATCTTTTGCTGCCTGAACAGCCATTTTCACCGTTTGTTCGGAATTGTGCTTTCCTGGTTCCTGCCAATACATATTCTCAATTCACCTCCTCCAAGGGTCGATTCCTCGGCCCACGTCCATGAGCCGCCGAATTATTAAGTAAAATGCCAGAGCACCTCCTGCAATCAAGAGCAAAACGGTAAAGACATTGTCTTTTTGCAGTCTTTCATCCAGCATCCTCCCCAATGTGTAGCCTCCGCCAATGGACAGGATAACCACGGCTCCCAGATAGAAGCTGAGGTTCATAAAACTCAGCAGTCCGGACCAGCGCCCGCGCCCTTTGTTGTCCTGAGCCATTGTGCATCATTCCTTTTCCTGAATTGTCACAGAGTATCTCTGATTGTTCAGTGTCAGGATCCACTTCAAAGATTGCTTATTCTGAATAGACTGCACCCACTTCTGCATCATGCTATCTTCACGCAGGAACCGTCCTTCTGCATCATCCGGTTCTATTCTGCAAAATGTGATACGATCACCGGGGATAAGTTGGGCCAATCGATCCAATCCTGTGCGAGTGACAACCCCGATTTTTGCATACCCGCCGGTGGTCTGCCGATCCGCTGTCATGACGATGGGTGTGCCGTGTCCAGGAATCTGAATCGCTCCCGGTGGAATGCCGTCACTGATAATGTCGGCACCCTGTCTGTGAGTTAGTTTTGGCCCATCCAAACGAATTCCCATGCGGTCGCTTTGGGAAGAAACAGAATAGGTCGATCGGTAGAAACAGTCGACCGCGTCCTCAGTGAAGGCATCTTCCTGGGGTCCCGGAATCACTGGAATGGGACCGCGGTCATCGATATAGGAACGCAGTTCCTCAGGAACGGAATATCCCGCCTTGGATTCTGTACCTTGACCGCCCATCAGGTAGTCTCCAGCCTTCAGTGCACGCCCGTCCAATCCTCCCCATTGGCCACGCAGGTATGTGGACGCACTGCCCATCAGCGGTACCACTTGAAACCCGCCGGATACTGCCAGATAGGCCCGGCACCCTCCTCGGCGCTGTGTAAAACGAAGTACGCTGCCGGACTGTACCGGAGCGCTGCTCCAGAGAGGAAATGGACGGCCATTTAGTTCGGCTCCCAGATCAGCTCCCGTCACGGCAGCACATGTATCCTGCAGAAATTCAATTTCAGTTCCAGCCAAGGTCATTTCCAACACGGGAGTATGAGGGTTGTTTTTCAACAGCAGATTAGCCAGTTGGAAGGCTCGTTGGTCCATAGCTCCGGATGTCGGGACTCCCAAATGCTGGTATCCCCAGCGACCGTGATCCTGAATCGTAGTTAGAAATCCTGGCTGAAGAACGTGTGCAATTGCATCATCTTTACATCCACCCAATGGACTGGTCCGGCACTTCCCCCTGCTATCCATAGAATTGTCAGCCAGATCTTTCTCATCCATCGGAATAAAACGAACCCGATCACCGGGCTGAATCCGAGCAGGAGGATCATTTTCTGGTGAAAACAAAGAAAGCGGTGTGCGGCCAATCAAACGCCAGCCCCCGGGGCTGGCAATGGGGTATACTCCAGTCTGTGTTCCAGCGATCCCAACAGATCCAGCTGGAATCTCGGTCCTGGGAGACTCCAACCTCGGCATGGCAATTCGGGGATCCAGACCCCCCAGATAGGGAAACCCGGGCGTAAATCCCAACATGTACACGCGATAATCACCGCTGCTGTGTATCTGAATAACTTCCTTTTCCTCAAGGCCGGCATATGCAGCAACATCGGAAAGATCGGGACCCCATAAACCACCGTATACCACCGGGATATCGACTTGACGTACCTGGACAGAAGAGTCGCTTTCAAAGCGCTCCAGTTCCATTAGAAGCCTTTCCCGCAACACAGCTTTCGGCAGCAAAGACGGTACAAAAAGAACCAGAATCGATCGATACGATGGGATCGCTTCAATCCATCCGGGGATGTGCAGATTGGCCAAATGACGGTAAAAACCGATAACCCGGTCATTCACCCCAGGGTCAATCCCACAACCCATCTCCACCACCAGGCCCTGCTCTCCTGCTTCAAGAATGCGTGGATATTCCAATTCTTGGACCATCCTCCCTTAGTTTCTCCCTGCCAGGGAAGTCAACGAAATATGTTTGCTGTCCAGCATGGCCCGGATTTCTGCCGCCATTTGAACCGCCCCGGGAGTGTCTCCGTGCAGGCACACAGTATCAAAATCAAGCTCTATAGATTTTCCGGAAATGCTGCGGATTGTCCGGGTACGGATCATGTCCATGACCCGAATAGCTACATCATCAGCATCGTGCAGCACAGCTCCGGGATGACTGCGAGGGACCAGTGTCCCGTCATCCTGATATTGTCTGTCAGCAAATGCTTCTCCAGCCACACTCAGTCCATGTTCCTTGGCGGCATCAACCAGCAATGAACCCGCTAATCCCACCAGAATCAAATCCGGATTATATGCCTTGATCCCTACAGCAACGGCATCCGCCACTGCCGGGTCCACCGCTGCTGTGTTGTATAGAGCCCCGTGAGGTTTCACATGAACGATCCGGGTTCCGCTGAGTCGGCACATTCCATCCAAGGCTCCCAGCTGGTAGGCCATCAGCTCAATGATCTCTTCCCGGGTCGCAGACAGATTGCGACGGCCAAAACCTATCAGGTCACAATAACCCGGGTGAGCTCCGATCGCCACTTTATACTGCACAGCCATTTCCACAGTTTTGCGCATGATGTGGGGATCGCCGGCATGAAATCCGCAAGCAATATTGGCCGAGGTTATATACGGCATCATGGCTTCGTCATCGCCCATTTTCCATAAACCATAGCTTTCACCCATGTCACAGTTTAAGTCCATTATCCGTTTCCTCTCCTTTCGCTTTCTTCACTCATAGCCAGCCATTGATCCATAGAAACCAGTATTTCACGGGCCTTGCTGCCTTCGTGTTTGCCCACAATGCCCCGATCTTCCATCATATCAATGAGCCGGGCGGCCCGGGTATAGCCGATATGCATCCGCCTCTGCAGCATGGAAATGGATGCCTGATCCGACTGAAGAATAAGCTCCACCGCCCGCGGGAACAGCTCATCATCGTGTTCATCAATCAGTGTACCTGCATCATCGGTTCTAAGAATGCTCGGATCATAATCCGGAGTATCCTGCTCTTTCCAATAATGAACCAGCGACTCAATATCCCGTTCTGTCACAAAAGCCCCCTGAATCCGAACCGGTTTGGATGATCCCGCCGGCAAGAACAACATGTCGCCTTTGCCCAAAAGCTTCTCAGCTCCGCCCATGTCCAAAATAGTTCGTGAATCCACCTGAGACGATACGGAAAAAGAGATTCGTGATGGAATATTGGCTTTGATCAGTCCGGTGACCACATCCACCGATGGCCGCTGAGTCGCAACCACCAGGTGGATCCCTGCAGCTCGGGCCATCTGGGCCAAGCGGCAGATGGCATCTTCCACATCAGCTGCAGCCACCATCATCAGGTCCGCCAGTTCATCGATGATAACCACCATATATGGCAGGGGTTTTGTGCTTTCAGTGTTCTCTTTTCCGTCTTCTCGATCCCGTTCTTTCAGCATTTGGTTGTACTTGCTGATTTCGCGGACCCCTGATGCCGCAAACAAAGAATAGCGGTTTTCCATCTCCTGGACAACCCATTTCAATACCCCGGCCGCTTTTTTCGCATCGGTTACCACGGGTGCTGCCAGATGAGGAATTCCGTTGTACTGGTTTAGCTCAACGACCTTGGGATCGATCATCAGCAACTTGACTTCGTCCGGCTTCGCCTTCAGCAATATGCTGGCAATCATCGTATTCATGCAGACACTTTTCCCGGAACCAGTAGCCCCGGCCACCAGAAGATGAACCATCTTGCCCAGATCCGAAATGACGGGTGCCCCTGCGATGTCTTTCCCCAACCCGACAGCCAGCTTGGAATGGGTATCCTGAAAAGCAGAAACTTCCAATACTTCCCGCAGGGACACCAGAGCAATTTCCTCATTGGGAACTTCAATGCCGATAGCTGCTTTTCCGGGAATCGGGGCTTCTATTCGTACATCCGCTGTAGCCAGACTCAAAGCCAGATCATCGGCCAGATTCAAAACACGACTCACTTTCACACCGGGGGCGGGGTGGAGTTCATACCGCGTTACGACAGGGCCCCGGCTCATATTGGTTACCTTTGCCTGTACACCAAAACTGGCTAGTGTATCCTCCAGCAGGCGGCTCTTGTCAATATTGCCACGTCCGCTGCGGGATGAGTACGGTTTCTTCAGCAGTGTGATGGGTGGCAGGACATATTCAGGATGCGGTCGGTTTGCAGGACGCGTATCTACGGTTTCCTTTACCGCTCGCTGGATCGTGGAAGCTGTGCCCCCCAACATAGCAGCGCTTGCAGGTGATTCTTTGGGTTTAATGGGATCCGGCGAGACGGTGTCGATAATGCTGCGGTGATCCCGACTGTGAGTAAACAGTGTATCCTCTTCTTTTCCGTCATCCGGTTCATCCCGGCGCGGTGGCTGCGGCCGACTCTCCCGAGAGCTCCGGATAGCTTTTTCTTCCTTCTCGGTGTATAAAAAAGACAGCAGAAAATTCTTGATCCGTGCCATCTGGTGCTGGATTTTTTTTCGAATCGCACCCAGCGTGCCAATCAGGGAAGTGTCGGTTACCAGCATCAGTCCGGACACCATTAACGCGCCCACAACGATTCGACTGCCGGTGGCTCCGAAGATTGTCCTTAGAAACCAAAGCACAACCCCTCCGATAACCCCGCCGCCCAAACCGTGAAATCCGCCGATCAGCTCCGTCCCCGGCTCCAGACCAAAATGCAGAATCGTCAGAGCGGCAGTCATAAGCAGAAGATATCCAATCACTGTGGCTTCCCGAATCAGTCGGTCCGTTCGGATCATCATGCTCAGGCCCAGCAACCCCAGGACCACGGGAAACGCTCCTGCAGCGGTACCGAACAGCAGATACAGCACTCGCACCAGTGTTTCTCCATACAGACCGCCGGGTTCCAGCCATAGGGCGGCCCCGCTTAAAAGAGCCAATGTCAATACCAGAATTCCGCCCACTTCTCGACGGATTCCTTTTTTAATCTGTTTTTCACGGGCTGCCACATTCATCACCTCGTAGACTGCAATTCTACATAAATTACGGCAAATCCTTTCACCGCAGTAGTCACTGCTAATGAAAAAACCGCCTGAGCGGTTTTATTCGTCGGTTTCCATCACAATGGGCAGGATCATGGGCCTCCTGCGAGTTCGCTCATACAGGTATTTGCCCAAAGTATCCCGCACCGTGGATTTCAACAGACCCCAGTCTTTGCGGTCTCCTTCCATGCGATTGAGAGCCTGCCTTATTTTCTCACGGGCATCCTCCATCAGTTGCTCAGACTCCCGGACATAGACAAATCCCCGTGACATGATGTCGGGTCCCGATAGCAGATCACCGTTGGGACTGATGGTTATGGTTGCAATCAAAACGCCATCCTGGGACAACTGGCGCCGGTCCCGTAGAACGACGTTACCAACATCACCAACACCAAATCCATCCACCAGAACCTTTCCGGCAGTTATCCTTTCTGTCAGAGCGGCCGAACCATCGGGTTTAATCTCCAGCACATCACCCACATCCATGATAAATATATCGTCCCGGGACATACCCAGGCTAACAGCCAAATCCGCATGGTGAACCAGACTTCGATATTCGCCGTGAATGGGTATCAAAAACCGTGGCCGCACCAGGTTCAGCATCATTTTCAGTTCTTCCTGGCTCCCGTGTCCGGAAACATGCACACCGCTTGATGCTTCATGAATCACCCTGGCACCGCGCTGATACAGTCGGTTTATGGTCCGGCTGATCAGTTTCTCATTGCCGGGTATGGGTGTAGCGGCCAGAACCACGGTGTCCCCGGGGATAATCTCAATGCTGGGATGCTCTCCCGCTGCCATCATAGACAGTGCGGACATGGGCTCTCCTTGTGTACCTGTAGTTACAATCACGATGCGAGGATCATGAAGAGGCTCCTTCTCATCCCACGTAACCATGGTACGATATTCATCCTTTATGTAGCCCAGATCCAGAGCAATCCGCACGGTATCTTTCATACTTTCTCCAGCTACCACTACTTTGCGGTGATCCGCAGCAGCCGCATCCACTACCTGCTGAATCCGGTGAACATTGGATGCGAAAGTAGCCAGAACCACCCGCCCTTTCGCCGTTCTCAAGATCTCCTTCAGGGCATCCCCCACCACACGTTCGGATTCTGTATACCCAGACCGGTCCGCGTTGGTACTGTCTGAAAGCAGCAGCACTACACCTTGGTCCCCCAATTCAGCAAATTTATGCAGATCAATAACCTGACGATCCACCGGCGTGTAATCAATCTTAAAATCACCGCTGTGAACAATGGTTCCCACCGGAGTACGCAGAACCAGGCCCACGGTATCCGCGATACTGTGATTGACCCGAACGAACTCCACATGGAATGCTCCAATACGTACACTCTCTCTGGGTTTAACCTCATGCAGCCGATCATTGTGTACCTGGACTTCCTGTTCGCTGAGCCGTGCCTTCAGAAGCCCCAGGGTCAACCGCGTCCCGTAAACGGGGGCATCGATGTGGTCCAATATGTAGGGCATTGCCCCAATGTGGTCTTCATGGCCGTGAGTCAAAACGATTCCACGAATCTTCTTTTGGTGTTCTTCCAGAAAGGATATGTCTGGAATGACCATATCGATCCCCAGCTGGTCTTCGTCAGGAAAAGCCAGTCCTCCATCCACCACCAGAATATCGTCCCGGTACATAAAGAGAATCATGTTCTTACCTACTTCTCCCACTCCGCCTAGATGAACGATTTTTACATGATCATTGAATTCCAATTCTATCACCTACCTATAAATGAAAGCCCCCAGCAATTGTGAGGGCTTGTTATGCGCTGGTCGTATGTACTTATTATACATGACCCTTATGCGGAACACAAGAACAGCAGCCAGATGTATCTTACCGACTCAAAGACGCCAGTTTCAGAAAGTCATCCCGCAGATATGGTTCCAGAGTCCGATTGTACAGTACAGCTGCTGGATGATAAACCGGCATAAAGTTCAGTCCGTCTTTGGATACGATTTGTCCGTGCATTTTGCTGATGGTCATCCTGCAATCCAGCAATGCCTGCAGGGCCACATTCCCCATGACCGCGATCAGCTGAGGCTGCACAATCTGAATCTGCTTGTGAAGATGATCCAGGCAGGCTGCGACCTCGCTGCTCTTCGGGTTGCGGTTTTTGGGAGGCCGGCACTTAACAACACTGGTAATAAAGACTGCCTCCCGTCTGAGGCCCGCCTGCACCAGCATGGTATCCAATACCTTCCCTGCAGCTCCTGAAAAAGGCATTCCCAACTCGTCTTCATTCTTGCCGGGGGCTTCGCCGATCAGCATAAGCCGTGCGGGAACCGGCCCGGACCCTGCCACAGCCTGAATTCGGGTCTTTGACAGCGGACAGCGGGTGCACTCAAGAATATCATGAACAATATCCTGCATTCTCTCAGCCACCTTACACAAGTCCTTCTTTCACCAGAAGCTCCGCAATTTGTACCGTGTTGGTGGCAGCGCCCTTACGCAGGTTGTCGGCCACAATCCAGAAATTCAAACCGTTGGGGACTGTTGGATCCTGACGAACCCGACCAATCAGTACCTGATCTTGATGGGCCGCATGAATCGCCAAAGGATAGAGATTCGAGCTGGGATCATCCACAATAACCACCCCGGGTGCGTGTTCCCATAATTTGCGGGCTTCATCCGGTGAAAGATGTGATTCGGTTTCCACGTTGATGGATTCAGAGTGCCCAATGAGGACAGGAATCCGAACAGCGGTGGGAGACACAGCAATCTGATCATCCTCCATGATCTTATGGGTTTCGTATACCATCTTCATTTCTTCTTTGGTATATCCGTTTTCCAGAAACACATCAATATGAGGGATTGCGTTGAACGCAATGGGGTGCGGAAAATACCGGGGGGTTGTATCCTGACCGGATAACTGCGCTGCAGTTTGTTCCTTCAATTCTACCATTGCCTTGTTGCCGGCTCCGGAAACCGACTGGTAAGTCGATACGACAACCCGGCGGATCCGGGCAGCATCATGGATCGGTTTCAGTGCAACCACCATTTGGATGGTACTGCAGTTGGGATTGGCAATGATACCGTGATGACGATGGACCGCATGAGGATTAACCTCCGGTACAACCAGGGGAATATCCGGATCCATACGAAAAGCACTGGAGTTATCTATAACGATGGCGCCATGGCTCACAGCCGCAGGGGCGTACTCCCGGCTGACTGATGCCCCGGGGCTGAACAGAGCAATATCGACCCCGGCAAATGCTTCGGGAGTCACAGCTTCCACTGGATACTCTTTTCCGGCGAAGACCAGTGTAGTTCCTGCAGAACGAGGCGATGCCAAAAGGGTTAACTGGCCTACCGGAAATTGTCGTTCTTCCAGACTGGCTAACATGGCTCGGCCCACCGCTCCGGTAGCGCCGAGTATAGCTACATGATACTTTTTCATTTAAAAACCTCCCCTGATTCGTAATACTGTACGAGGACTTTAACGAATTCCGGTGGACCCAAATCCTCCGTCTCCTCGCTCTGTATGATCCAATTCATCCACCGGAACAAATTTCACACGATAGAGCGGCATAAATATGATTTGAGCAATGCGATCTCCCGGTTGTATAGTTACGGAAGCCGGACCTAAGTTAACCATCGGACAGAGAATCTCTCCGATATAGTCGCTGTCGATGACCCCGACACTGTTGGCCAGAGTCAGTCCCTGCCGGGCAGCCAGACCGCTGCGCGGGAATACAAGTCCCACGATATGCTTCTCAGGAATTTTCAATGCGATTCCTGTCGGAACAGTAAACTTCCCTCCCGGTTCAATGGTTTCCGGTTTTTCCAGGGCGGCTGATAAATCCATCCCGGCGGATCCATCTGTTGCGTAAAACGGAATCTTATTCGTTCCATGTGCCAGTTGTCTGATTTTCACCTGGATTGTGTCACTCAAAACAGACCCTCCCTGTCATGGATATTAAAAACACTATATCACGGATGATTGTCGGTTGCCAAGTAGAAAAAACTGTACTATACTTAAATATATATTGGATCAAATAACCTGGTTAGGCGAGGCTCCTGCACAGTAACATGCTGCTGCCCGGGAACATCGTGAGATGCCAACGGGCCAACAGATTTGATTGCAAAGTCTTATCTAGTGCAGCTGGATATCCTAGTTGTGCAGTGCTAAACCCCGACAGGTGACTGCTTGGGATACGAGCCTTTCACCTGTTTTGAGGAGAAGGCTTTAATTTTTGGAAAAGAGGTGGTTGTATGGATCCCGGCCCTCAGTTGACAAACCGAATCGTCAATCCTTTTTGCTGGTCCATGCACTGCCCGTACATGCCTCCAGCGAAAGAGTAATTGTATCGAAGGAGGAATACAATGGACTACACACTCTTGGAATTATTCCTAAGCAAAGACTACCGTTCCTTCAAACTGCAGGCGGAAGACATTGCTCCGGCCGATATCGCAGAGATGATGGACGATTTAAGTCCAAAGGATGCCCTTTTGTTTTTCCGGCTCATACCCAAAGACACGGCGGTGGAAGTCTTCTCCTACCTGGAGCCTGAAAAACAAGAGGAACTGACTGAACTTTTCAACGAAAAAGAACTTCAGGAGATCATGGAAGAACTCTACCTGGATGACAAGATCGACTTTCTGGAAGAAATGCCGGCACATCTGGTGAAACGGATTCTTCGAAACACCGTGGAAAAGGAACGCAACCTGATTAACCAGTTCCTCAATTACCCCGAGTTCTCAGCCGGCAGCCTGATGACCATCGAGTATGTGGAACTAAAAAAAGCCATGACTGTCAAAGAAGCCATTGCCTACATCCGAAAGACCGGATTTGATAAAGAAACGATCTACACCACCTATGTGGTCGATGCCTCCCGCAAACTGGAGGGGATCCTCTCCCTGCGTGAACTGCTCATTGCCGGGGATGATCAGACCGTATCGGATCTGATGACTACCGAATTCATTGCTGTCAATACTTTGGCCGACCAGGAAGAAGTCGCGTCTCTCATTAAAAAATATGACTTTCTGGCGCTGCCGGTTGTGGACAAAGAAAATCGGCTGGTGGGCATCATCACCATCGATGATATCGTGGATGTCATTGATGATGAGGCCACCGAAGACTTTCACAAGATGGGCGCGCTGCAGCGCTCTACCCTGAAATATATGGACGCCAGCATTACTGCTCTGGCCAGGCAGCGGTTTACCTGGCTGCTGGTCCTCATGATCTCCGCCACATTCACCGGCCGTATCATTCAGCATTTCGAAAACATCCTGCAGTCCCTTGTTTTGCTCACTGCATTTATTCCCATGCTGATGGATACCGGCGGTAACGCAGGTGCCCAGTCATCCACACTGATCATCCGCGGGATGGCTTTGGGTGAGGTTGAGATGAGGGATATCTTTCGCGTCATTCGAAAGGAAATCCAGGTCAGCACACTGGTTGGCGCGGGGCTGGCTGTATTGAACTACATTCGTATTGCTTATCTGGAAAGGTACCCGGTCACCATCGCCCTGATCGTCAGCACCACCATGTTTACCACAGTTATGATGGCCAAGATCATTGGCGGTGTCCTTCCCATACTGGCCAGGCGCCTGAATGTGGATCCGGCCATTATGGCCAGCCCGCTGATCACCACCATTGTGGATGCCCTATCCCTGATCGTCTATTTCAATGTAGCCAGTGCATTTTTGGGATTGTAACGGTTGGTCTGTCTTTCCTGCCTGCATCCAATCTGTGACTAAACCAGTCATATCTAGAGCATGACCCACCTCTGGCTTTACACCGCATAGGTGGGTCTTTCGTGCTTTATGTCGAAGAAAACAAAACAGAGCAGATATTTTCCGCTCTGTCTTTCTCGTCTTGTCTTTACGAGTCCTGTCCTATGAATTCTTTTGGTTCCGCTCCGCCCGCAGTACTTCTTTCCGGGACAGATTGATACGCCCTTGCTTATCAATTTCGGTTACTTTCACGGTTATTTCGTCACCGACACTGACAACGTCCTCAACTTTATTGACTCTTTCTTCAGCCAACTGAGAAATGTGGACCAGGCCTTCTTTCCCCGGTAGAATCTCGACAAAAGCACCGAAATTCATCAGACGGGTTACTTTCCCTTTATATACGGTGCCCACTTCCACATCCCGGGTTAGTCGATCAATATAGGCCAGAGCATTTTGAGCATCTTCCACATTGACAGCGGCAATGTATATACGTCCATCATCTTCAATATCAATTTTTACATTGGTTTCTGCAATGATCTTGTTGATGGTTTTACCGCCGGGACCAATGACATCGCGGATCTTATCCGGATCAATGTGATGGGTAATAATTCTGGGTGCATATGGAGAAAGATCTTCCCGCGGTTTGGCAATGGTATCCAGCATAATGCCCAGGATATGCATACGGCCTTTATGAGCCTGCTCCAGTGCTTTCCCCAGTATTTCAGCAGAAACACCCTGAGTTTTAATGTCCATCTGCAGAGCCGTAATTCCTTGCTCGGTACCTGCAACTTTGAAGTCCATGTCTCCGAGATGGTCTTCAATTCCCTGGATATCCGTCAAAACCACAAACCGATCCGAGTGATTGTCTTTGACAAGACCCATGGCTACTCCTGAAACCGGAGCCTTAATCGGAATGCCCGCATCCATCAGAGCCAGTGTGCTTCCACACACACTCCCCATAGATGAAGATCCATTGGATTCCAGCACTTCTGACACAAGCCGTATGGCATAGGGAAAATCTTCTTCTTTCGGAATCATTGGCAAAAGAGCTCTCTCTGCCAAAGCACCGTGCCCAATATCCCGTCGCCCCGGACCCCGAAGCATCCGGGCTTCTCCGACGCTGTACGGCGGGAAATTGTAATGGTGCATATAGCGCTTGAATTCCTCTTCGCCCAAACCATCCAGAATCTGAACATCTCCCAGAGGTCCCAATGTGACAACCGTCAAAACTTGTGTTTGTCCACGTGTAAACAGTCCGCTTCCATGAACTCTGGGCAAAAAGGCTGTTTTGCAGCTAACCGGTCTCACTTCTTCGATGGAACGTCCATCCGGGCGATAGCCCCGATCCAGAATGGAATCCCGTACAATCTCTTTTTCAATGGATTCTACGACACTCTTGATATCCTTAATGGATTCCGGATAGTCCACCAGAAAATGATCGACGGTTTTTTCTTCCACATCAGCCATCAGCCGCTCCCGTTCCAGTTTATCCGCGTTCATGATAGCTTGCTTCATATCTGCAGCTGCAAACTCGCGAACGGCAGCTTCCAGCACCTCATCCACCTTGTATAGACGAACTTCCCGTTTGGGTTTGCCCACCTGCTCCGCCATCTTCTGAATAAATTCCGCCATCTTCTGCACCTGTTCATGCCCTTTGACAATGGCTTCCAGCATCTGCTCTTCCGGAACCTCCTGAGCTCCAGCTTCCACCATCATCACTGCTTCCCGGGTACCGGCTACATACAGACTGAGCTTGCTTTCTTCCGACTGGGCTGATGTAGGATTGACAATCAGCGTGTTGTCCACCAGGCCCATTTCAACCACAGCCACCGGTCCGTTAAAGGGAATATCCGATAGGCTCAGTGCTGCCGATGCGGCAATCATGGCCGCAATTTCAGGCGCATTATCCTGGTCCACAGATAAAACCGTGGCAATAACCTGAACATCGTTGCGGAACCCTTTGGGAAACAACGGGCGGATAGCCCGGTCAATCAGTCGGGCGGCCAGAATGGCTTTTTCTG
The DNA here is from genome assembly GCA_040766585.1 of Candidatus Sumerlaeota bacterium. Classification (GTDB taxonomy): domain Bacteria; phylum Bacillota; class SLNR01; order SLNR01; family SLNR01; genus JAXGQE01. The sequence goes on along the minus strand of JAXGQE010000005.1, from coordinate 45,605 downwards.
AAGGACGCCCTTCCCGTTTGATAAAGCCCCCTGGAATCTTCCCCACCGAATAGAGACGCTCTTCGTAATCGACAGTCAACGGGAAAAAATCGATTCCTTCTCTCGGTTCACTCGATGATGTTGCTGTTGCCAAGACCACGGTATCCCCGTAGCGAACCAGTGCAGAACCGCCGGCCTGTTTGGCCACTTCACCGGTTTCGATGATCATCTCTCTTCCTGCAAAATCCATTGTAAAGCTTTCCACCTATGATGCCACCTCCTCATTACTTCTCCACCCCGAACGGATACGGATCCGATTCGGGCACATAAAGAACAAGAGTGGAAATCCACCCTTGCTATCTTCGCAGCCCTAGTTGTGACACAATGCTGCGGTACCGCTCGACATCGTTGTTCCGCAGATAGGTTAGTAGATTACGTCTTTTACCAACCATTTTCAGCAAGCCACGTCGCGAATGATGATCTTTTGTGTGGGTTCTCAGATGATCCGTTAGATAACTGATCTTCTCACTAAGAATCGCAATCTGCACCTCCGGGGATCCGGTATCGTGATCGTGCAGTTTATATTTCTCAATGATTTCCGCTTTTGTAGATGTTGTCAATGCCATGTCTTTCACCTCCCTTGTTTTTTAAAACCCTGCCGGCCAAGTAAACCGTCGGAGAGTCGGTAAACCGCGCCGCAGTTGGAAGAGTCCGGATGTTAGTGCAGTTCGCTATTATCCAGAGTCCCTTCTTCTTCCTGAATCAGCATGGCGTAGAGAGCATCTTGGAATGCAAGAGCCGTGGCATTGTCAATCCGACACTGCCGGTATACTCCTTCCAGCTCCAGGCACAGGCTTCTGAATTCCGTGCTCAGACAGATGGTGGATATTTTGTTCACAATGGTCTTCATTTCTTCATCACTGCCGCTGTAGAATACCTGCATGCCAAACCCTCCTTTGTCAAAACCGCTGCTGAAACCACTGACATTGTATCACACATCCCGATTGTTGTAAATGTTTACGGTTGCAGACCCAAAAGACGGCTGCGGATCGATGATTCATCAGCCATCAGCTGTGTTTTCAATGTATCTGCGCTGGAAAACATTTTCTCACTCCGAACCCGATAGATGAATTCCACCGTAAGACAATCGCCGTAAATGTCCTCATCGAAATCCAGTATATATACTTCAAGCCTCACTTCAGATGCAGTGCTTCCGGCGAAAGTCGGCCTCAGCCCCAGATTGGCCATTCCGGCAAATCGCCGTGAATGATGGTACACCCAGACCCCGTATACCCCCAATGCCGGAGCCATGATTTCATCATCTACCCGCATGTTGGCCGTAGGAAAGCCCAGTGTCCGGCCCCGCTGGTCCCCGTGTACCACCGTACCCTTCAGCCGGTACGGATAGCCCAGATATCGGGCAGCATCCTCCACATCCCCTGCAGAAAGAGTATCCCGGATCAATGTACTGCTGACCAGTTTCCCGTTAATTTCCAATGGTGGGAATACTCGAGTCCCGATTCCATGTTCTTCAGCCAGCTCTTGCAGCATCCGGACATCCCCCGAACCGTTTCTGCCAAATCGAAAATTGAATCCTACTCCCACGGATGCCACACCCAAACTCTCCACCAGCACATTCTGAATGAACTCTTCAGGCAAAAACTGCGCAAACTCTTCTGTGAAGGGAATGCATACCATTGTATCCAATCCGAAACTCTCGAAAAGCCTTTGCTTTTCATGCAAAGGCGTCAACCGTTTGATTCTTTCACCACCGGATAACCTCTCCCGGGGATGTGGTTCAAAAGTGATCACCATGCTTTTACCACCGGCTGCCTTCGCATCATCCCGAACAGACTGAAGAATCATCTGATGGCCGCGGTGAACACCGTCAAATACCCCCACGGCGGCAATATGACTATGTCGAGGTTCCTGGATAGTTCTATTCCACATCAAAGTACGCATGATCTACTCCTTAAGAAAGACTTTTCTCGGATACAGACAGCCTTCTGACAACTGTCCAAGGCCAATAAAATCATGATCCGGCCCATAGACTCGCAAAATCTCATCGAAACAGGTGCTTTGTGCATCCAGACAAATGCTTTTCCCCAGCTGAAAATCCTTCGACTGGTCTGAATCCAAAAACCAGGTAAACCGGTTCTGAAGCACAAAATCCAGATCTTTCAGCATCGACTGCAGTTCCTCCTTGGCGGCTGAACGAGCAATCTCTTCCAGAGACAATGAATCCCGGAGAAAGAATGGCCCGGAAAATGTGCGCAGGAGATACGACATATGACCACCTGTATTCAGCCTCTCTCCCATTTCTGCACACAAAGAACGAATATAAGTACCCTTGGAGCATTCTACATCGAACAAAATACACGGGTACCCGGATTTGTCGGCATACATATCCACCAGCTGCAAGCTGTGAATCACGACTTGTCGAGATTCTCGAGTTATTTCTTTACCTTCCCGGGCCCATTCATACAGTTTCCTGCCCCCCACTTTGACTGCAGAAATCATGGGCGGCGTCTGCAACTGGGGTCCTGTCATGTCTTTCATAACTGAAAGCACCCGTTCTTTGCTCACTTGCTTTTGTACCCAATCCGCTGGATGTTTCTGAAGCACACTCCCCCATGCATCCTGGGTATCCGTGCTCCACCCGAGTGTCATCTCTGCTCGATATCCCTTATTTTGGTCCGATGCGTACGAGGAAAGCCGGGTAGCCCGACCCAAGCATACAGGCAGCACACCGGATGCATTGGGATCCAGGGTGCCAGTATGCCCGATTTTCTTCATGGACAGTAACCGCCGCAGATACCCCACAACATCATGGGATGTCATTCCAGGCGGTTTCAGTACATTTAAGAACCCTTCATATTCAAACTTCATGGCTTTCACTTCCGGCCAGATAGGCTTCAATCCGATCCAGGACCCGCTGTCGAACCGATTCCAGATTCCCACGGATCACCGCTCCGGAAGCTTTCCGGTGTCCTCCTCCGCCGAAAAGCTGGGCAATGGCATTGACATCGGTATCATCCCTGGAGCGAAAACTGACTCGCACCAGTTCTTCTTGCTCTCGCAGCAGCACAGCAACACGAACGCCTCGAACTGAACGAGCAAACCCTGCATAATTCTCGGCCTCTGCATCCATGATATCATGATCATCCAGCATGGATTGTCGTATGGACAATAGAGCGACCTGACCCGAAAGAGCCAGCTCGAAGGTGCTCAGTACAGATGCCAGAAGATGCAATTCTTCTGCCGAACGCGTATCAAAAAGCAGTTGGTTGGTTTCAAACGCGTTTAATCCGGACTGCAGAAGTTCAGCTGCTATCCGATGAGTGTCTGATGTCGTATTGGCATAGCGAAAAGAACCTGTATCGGTGGCAATGGCTGCATACAGGCATGTGGATATACTCACGTCCAAAGGACGATCCATTTCCTGAATAATCCGGTACAGGATCTCGCCGGTGGCCGATGCGTGAGGATCCACCAGATTGAAATCCCCGTAAAAATCATTGCTGATATGATGGTCAATATTGATTCGAACGGACGCCTGAATAAAGAATGGGTACCCTTTTCCCAGCCTCGTAGAAGTGCCGCAATCCACAGCAACAAAAATATCGGGACGGGTATCCTCAGATACCCGGCTCCACTCTATGAGAGAATCCGCACCGGGCAAAAACGCCATGGAAACCGGAACAGCATCCACACAGGCCATAATCCGCTTCTCCGGATCCTGTCGCAGTAAATTCGCCAACGCCAGGACGGAACCCACGGCATCTCCGTCTGGTCTTTCGTGGGTTCCGATCATGATAACGCGATATTCATTCAGAAGCTTTATGATGCTCTTCAAATCAGTCGTTCCCATCCTTGTCCGATCCTTTCTCGCCGCTTTCCTGCTTCTTGACTTGGTGAATCAGTTCCGATATTCTCGCTCCATGCGCAATGGATGTATCCAAATGGAATACCAGCTCCGGGGTGTGACGTAGACGAATCCGGCGAGCCACTTCACTGCGGATAAAACCGGCAGCGCTTTGCAGTCCACGGATAGCATCATTTTGTTTTTTCTCATCCCCGAATACACTGGCATAAACCTTGGCATGCCGCAAATCATTGGTTACTTCCACTGCCGTAATGGAGGTCATTTCCCCAATACGAGGATCCTTGATTTCTTTGCGGATGATGTCACTGATCTCTTCCTTCATAGCTTCCTTCAATCGATTCGTTCGGTGAACGCCCATCATCCATCCTCCTTTTGTCTACAAAGTGATGATTACTTGCTCCGATACTTCCAAATCCCAGTCTCGAGCAACCCATTCAACGATTCCGTCCAATACGGATTGGGCATGGCTGTGGCTGTTGGACACGCAGGCACACCCGATAACCCCCCGATTCCAGATGTCTTCATCGGAGACTTCCGCCGCCGCCACCTGATACCGGTTCCTGATTCTGGACAGCATGCTCTGGAGAATCTGGCGTTTATCTTTGAGCGATCTGCTTTCTGGCAGATACAGAGTCAGCATCACACTGCCCACATACATGGTCCATCACACTCCTGCTATTCCACCTGAACAATGGCAAATGCTTCAATAATGTCCCCTTCTTTGACATCATTGAATTTTTCCAGGCTGATGCCAAATTCGAATCCGGCCTGTACTTCGCGCACATCATCTTTGAACCGTTTCAAAGAATCGATTTTCCCTTGATGAATCACGCTGCCGTTGCGAATCAGGCGAACCTGAGAACTCTTTGTAATTTTTCCCTCCTGAACATAACTGCCGGCCACAGTGCCTGCCTTGGGGACTTTGAATGTAGCCCTTACTTCAGCGCGGCCGAGAATGACTTCCTTAAATTCCGGATCCAGCATCCCTTCCATCGCCGCTTTAATATCGTTGATAGCATCATAGATGATGCGATAAGTACGAATGTCAATATTTTCCTGTTCCGCCAACCGGCGGCTATTGCTGTCGGGACGCACATTAAAACCGGTAATGATGGCGTTGGATGCTGCCGCCAGCATCACGTCGGATTCAGTGATCGTGCCCACTCCACCGTGAAGGACATTAATCATAACGTCGCTGTCGGACAGTTTTTCGAAGGATTGACGAACCGCCTCAACCGATCCCTGGACATCCGCTTTGACAATGATATTCAGTTCTTTCATTCCACCTTCTTGAATCTGGCTGTACAGATTGTCCAAAGTGACCTTGGCAGCTCGGGACTGGAGCTCTTCACGCTGCTTATCAGCCTGCTTTTCTGCCAAAAGACGGGCCGCTCGATCATCTCCTACCACAAACAGCATATCGCCGGCCTGGGGGACATCTGAAAGACCTAAAACAGCCACCGGAGTGGACGGTCCGGCTTCTTTGACTCGTCGTCCTTTATCATCAATCATGGCCCGGACCTTGCCGTAGGAAGACCCTGCAATGATCCCATCGCCGATCCGAATGGTTCCGGTTTTGATCAGAACCGTAGCCAGAGGGCCCATGCCCTTGTCCAGTTCCGCTTCAATGATGATTCCTTTGGCCGGCCGATTCGGTACAGCCTTCAGATCCTGCATTTCAGCCACCAGAAGGATCATTTCCAGCAAATGATCGATACCGATGTTCTCTTTGGCTGAGACAGGTACACAGATGGTATCCCCGCCCCATTCTTCGGCTACCAGTCCATACTCAGTCAACTGCTGTTTGACCCGTTCCACATTGGCCGTAGGCCGGTCAATCTTATTAATCGCTACAATAATGGGTACATTGGCCGCTTTTGCGTGATTAATGGCTTCGATGGTTTGAGGCATTATTCCGTCATCTGCCGCTACCACCAAAATGGCGATATCGGTAGCCTGGGCTCCCCGCGCACGCATTGCCGTAAACGCTTCATGGCCGGGAGTATCCAAAAAGACGATCCTTTTCCCATCCAGTGTAACCTGATATGCCCCAATATGCTGGGTGATTCCTCCCGCTTCCTGAGCAGTTACATTGGTTTTGCGAATCATATCCAAAAGCGATGTTTTCCCATGGTCAACATGCCCCATAACCGTTACAACCGGCGGGCGGGGTTTCCATTCCTGTTCATCATCATCCACAATCGCCCCGGATGCAAAGCTGTCTTCCACAGCCTTTTCCAGCTCAGTCCCTCTCCCGGCCGCTTTTTGGCTATCCACCAAGACATTGAACTCGGACGCAATTTTTTCAGCCGTATCCAGGTCAACCTCTTGGTTAATGCTGATCATCATACCGAGAGATATGAGCTTTTTCATTACGGTTGCAGGATTCAGATTCATCTTCTCTGAAAGGTCTTTCAGACTGAGTGCCCCTTCCAGCATAATGATTCTGGGCTCTCCATCCACTGCTGCCGCCGGAGCCCGCTGCTCAGTTCGGGTTCGGCCTGTTGGCCGTTGTCCGGACCGGCTGCGGTCATTTTTTCGATCGGATCCTTTTTTACTTTTCCCCTTGGCGGCACCCGATGTGGAAACCTTGGCCGGAGCCTCCGGTTTCTTGGTATCTTCCGGATCAGGAACAGCAGTTTTCTTTTCAGTCTCATCTTTTTTGCTTCCGGTGAGGTGTTCCAATACGGCAGTAACCGCATCCTCATCCAACATACTCATATGACTCTTTGCTTCTATGCCAATCTCAGCCAGCGCGTTCAATACTTCTTTGCTGGCCAGGCCAAGATCTTTCGCAACTTCATGAACTCTCATCTTACCCATTCTTCCACCCCCGTGTCTTTTTCGTGTTATCTCACTTTTTTTCTCTCCCATCTGTATGGTGTAGTATGGCTTCCGCAAACCGCGGATCGATAACAGCAACTCCACCGCTGACCGAACGACCGATGGATCGGCCTAATTCCTCGCATGTTCCGTATCGAATAAGGGGAATCCGGTTGGTATCAGCTAAAATTTCAATATCTTTCACCCGCTTATCCGGTGCATCGTTGGCCAAAATGAAAAGTGCCACTTTTTTCATTTTAACCTGTCGGATTATTCCTTCGTGCCCAGTGGCCAACTTGCCAGATTTCTGAGCAAAGCCCAACAAAGTCAGTACCGAATCCGTCATCGTTTCTCCAGCTCTTTTCTTAACTCATCCAGCAGCCCTTCCGGAACCGGACATTCCAATGCCTTTTCCAGCCGTTTCCCTTTAATAGCTGCGGCAAAACACTCTTCCGTGGGACATACATAAGCACCTCTTCCGGACTTTTTCCCCGTCAGATCCAGAACCAGCGTGTTCTCCGGAGTTCTCACGACCCGCATCATCTCACGTTTTGGTTTCATTTCCTGGCAGCCCAGGCACATCCTCAACGGAATTTTTCTCTTTTTGGCCATGTGCGGACGCTCCTTTCTTGCTACCTGTCCATCATGATACAGTTTCTTCCGGGCTCGAATATTCTTCCGAGCTATGGATATTCTCTTCTTCAGATTTCTCCATCTCTTTATTGGGAGCACTTTGTACCGGCACGGATACCTGGGATTCACTCTTGATATCGATTTTCCAGTTGGTCAGTTTGGCCGCCAAACGAGCATTTTGTCCCTCTTTGCCAATGGCCAGCGATAACTGATAATCAGGAACTACCACCCGGGCAATTTTGTGCTCCGGATCCGTTTCCACTGAAACGACCTTAGCCGGACTTAGAGCATTGGCTACAAAACGATTGGGATCTTCATCCCATTCAACAATATCAATTTTTTCCCCTCTCAGCTCGGTGACGATGGTCTGGACCCGGACTCCTTTGGGCCCGACACAGGCACCAATTGCATCCACATTCTCATCGTCGGACGTCACAGCTACTTTTGAGCGGTGTCCGGCTTCCCTGGCAATCGCTTTGATTTCCACAGTACCGTCGTGAATCTCCGGTACTTCCAGCTCAAACAAACGCTTCAAAAGCCCCGGATGGGTTCTCGATACAATGATCTGAGGCCCCTTGGTGGTCTTCTTAACTTCCACCACATACGCTTTAATTCGATCTCCCTGTTTATAGATCTCATTGGGGGACTGCTCCAGGGGAGTCAAAACCGCTTCCGTCTTGCCCAAATCCACAAAGACATTTTTATGTTCAAACCTCTGAACAATACCGGTAACAATATCGTCTTCCCGGCCGGCATACTCTTCATAGACGATGCCGCGTTCCGCTTCTCGAATCCTCTGAACGACCACCTGCTTTGCGGTCTGGGCAGCAATCCGCCCGAAGTTTCTGGGCGTAACCTCCATTTCCACCACATCGTCCAGCTGGTAGCGAGGATTGATGTCTCTTGCTTCCTCCAGTGCAATTTCCAGGCGTGCATCAGAAACCTGCTCAACCACAGTCTTTTTGGCATAGACATGAATAACCCCGGTTTCCTGGTTAATATCTACGCTCACATTTTGCGCTGAACCGAAATTGCGGCGGTACGCAGATATCAGGGCCGCTTCAATGGCTTCCAGCAGGATCTCTTTGGAGATCCCTTTTTCTTCTTCAATCTGATCCAGCGCCAGAATAAAATCTGAACTCATCATGAAACCTCCTTTTCTAGGTACATCAGAAGCGGATGTACAGATTCACTTTGGATATTTTTTCTCTTTCGACACACAATACATCTTCTTTTTCTGGTCGAATGCACAGAGTTTGATCGTCCGATGAAACCAATTCTCCCACCAACGTCTTTTTTCCATGTAAAGCTGCGTACAAATGCACTTCCACCCATTCCCCCTGGAACCGGACAAAGTCCTTTTTGGTCTTCAACGGGCGGTCCAGTCCGGGTGACGATACTTCCAGCCGGTAGGCATGATCGATGGGATCATGACGATCCAGTAAATCGCTTGCCTTGTGGCTGATGAGTGCACAGTCATCCAGATCCACGCCGCCTGCTTTGTCAATGACCAACCGCAGCAGCCAGCCGCCGTGCTCTTTTATGTACTCCACATCCACCAGTTCCAATCCTTCCTCGGCCACCGGTTCTTCCAGTATGGAAAATATTCTTTCCCCCAGATTGACTGAATTTTTCACTTTCATCCCCCCATTACCTGCATCCCTACTGAGATGTCCATGGTAATCATCACGGATAAACAATGAAAGAGTGGGCTATGTACCCACTCTTACCTCGCAAAAATAACGCATTCGTCGCCGCAGAAATCTAACACAGAATTATTATACCACACGTCTTTGGTCCTGACAACCAGAGCATCAAGAAATCGGGCAGCGTTCAGTGTTCTTCATGTTCCACCTCATACACACCGGATAAATCGGACAATTCAACCACCACGGCTGACATATCCAGATAGGAAGGCACCTCCACCAGCAAGATCAGATCCGCCTGTCGGCTCTCCTCTATCTCCTTGAACTCAATTTTTTTAATATTAATCCTCATTTTGCCCAGTGCTGTACCAATAGCGCCAATCTGTCCCGGTACATCATCGATGAGAAGAGTAATTTGTTTATAGCGTTTTTTGAATGCAACCCAGAATTCAATTCTTTTCAATACAACCAGCGTGAGAAAAATGAGTACAGTACCGTATCCTGCCGGTACAAACATCCCAGCACCGGTTGCCAAGCCGATTCCGGCTATCGCCCACAGGCTGGCAGCGGTGGTCAGACCTTTGATATTGACACCTTCCCGCAGAATCGTACCAGCACCCAAAAAACCCATCCCGCTGACAACCTGGGCGGCAATTCGGGCTGGATCCAGTACACCCGGCGGGAACGAATAGTACATATTCATGGAAATGATCATAATCAGTGCAGAACCCACACAAACCAGAATGTGTGTGCGAAATCCCGCCGGCCGATTTACCGTTTCCCGCTCCAACCCAACAATTCCACCCATTAGAGCGGCCAGTGTCATACGGATAATAACGGCCTCCATCGTGATCATTTTTTCCACGCTCCCCGGTCCGTCCGGCGATGCAGACGGTATTGGACAATATCTCGATACATCTTCAGCCGGGATATGAAGCCCCCTATAATTCCAAGCTTCTCTTCTTTCATGACATGAGATACATGAGGAAGCAGTACTTTGAGTACTCTCATTCCGTTATCCTGAGCATAGCAGGTCATTGCCACTTCCACTCCGAAGCGGGTCATATCAATCCCAGAAATTGAAGTGACCAGATCCCGCCTGAATGCTCGTTGACCCGAAAGATTGGGAGCCAGGATCTGTGCCAGATCCGTCAGCAACCGACCGCTTCGAAACAACCCGATGGTCATATCCACTGCTTGGTTCATTACCGGGGCCAACATGGACATCACATGCTCTCTTTTCAGTCCCAGAAGATCAGCGTCCAGGAGGATAAAGACTTCCGCGTCGGAACTGTCGATTCCCCTCTTTACAGCGGCCCCTTTGCCCATATTCTTTTCCATATCGATTACATGGGCTCCAGCTTCCTGAGCCCTCTCAGCCGTCCGATCCCTGGATCCATCGTTGATAACAATCACTTCATCGATTTCTGGCATCAAAACCACCGTATTGACCACCTTGGCAACAGTTTTTTCTTCGTTGTAGGCAGGAATGATTGCTGCGATCTTCATTTTTCCTACCCCCTCAGCCAATCGGTTCCAGCACTTTTTTTATTGTGAGTAGCAAATCCTCCAGTCCCAGCAAATGATCCTCACCATTGCTGCGGACTTTCAGTTCATACAGATCATCATCTGCAGCCTTCTTCCCAACGGTAATGCGCAAAGGGATACCAATGAGATCGGCATCTTTGAATTTGACACCGGGCCGTTCATTGCGATCATCCAAAATGGTTTCAATCCCCATGGAATTCAGACGATCATAAAGTTCCTGGGCTTTTTTCATCTGCACTTCATCTTTGCTGCTGATGGGAACAATGATCACTGGATAGGGGGCAATCGGTACCGGCCAAATGATTCCATTCTCATCGTGGTTTTGTTCAATGGCCGCTGCGATGGTACGAGTAACCCCGATTCCATAGCAGCCCATGATCATCTTTTTTTCCTTGCCGTTCTCATCCAGAAAAACAGCCTTCAGGGATTCGCTGTACTTGGTCCCCAATTTAAAGATATGCCCAACTTCTATTCCGCGGGTAATTTCCAAAGCTTTTCCGCAGTGCGGGCAAGCATCCCCCGCTTTGACTGTACGCAAATCCGCCGTTTCGCCGATGATAAAATCACGCCCGGGCACGACATGCCGGAAATGATAATCCGCTTCATTAGCTCCGGTGATTCCCTCGCCCATGGCCGCTGCTGTCTTGTCCGCAATCAGTCGAACACCGGTTAATCCCACCGGGCCCACAAATCCGCCCGAAGTTTTCGCAGCAGCCACAATCACGTCATCGCTCGCCATGACCAAATGCAGACAGTCCAGATAATTCTTCAACTTAATCTCATTGATTTCCTGATCTCCTCGGATCAGCACTGCCACAATTTCTGCTTTTTCCGAGTAAACGGCTTCATAAACGACCATTTTTATAATATCTTTAGCATTTACCTTCAAATAATTGCTTACATCTTCTATTGTCCGCATCCCTGGAGTATGAACTTTTTCCATAGCGGCATTTTTTGCTGCTGGTTGTCCTTCATCTGAAGGATTCCCTTCCGCTTTTTCCGTATTGGCCGCATACTGACAGGCAGGGCAGTACGCTATTTCAGCTTCCCCATTGTCCGCAGTGACCATAAACTCATGAGACCCGCTGCCGCCAATGGCGCCGGAATCGGCCTCCACCGCTCGATACACCAGACCACAGCGTTGAAAGATGCGGTTGTACGCATCGTACATTTTCTCATAACTTGCATCCAGACCCGCCTCGTCGCAGTCAAATGAGTACAGATCTTTCATAATGAACTCCCGGGACCTCATTACACCAAAACGCGGGCGAATCTCATCCCGGTATTTGTTCTGAATCTGATACAGAAGCAGCGGGAGCTGCCGGTATGACTTGACCTCCTGTCGGACGAGATCCGTAATCAATTCTTCATGGGTCGGACCCAGGCAAAATTCTCTGCCGTGACGATCCTTCAGCTTGAACATCTCATCTCCATAGACATCCCACCGACCGGTCTCCTTCCAGATTTCGGACGGCTGAACGATGGGCATCAGCACTTCCTGCCCGCCTTTGGCATTCATCTCTTCACGAATAATCTTCTCCACCTTCTCGATTACCCGGCGCCCCAGCGGAAGATAGGAATACATACCGGATGCCACTTTCCGTATGATACCGGCTCGTACCATCAGTTGGTGGCTGATGACCTCAGCTTCTGCCGGGATCTCCCTTAAAGTTGGCATTAACATCATTGACATTCTCATCGATTTCTCTCCTCACGGTTAAATTACTGAACCCTGTCACAGTTGGTCAGTCGATGGATTTCCTCCAGAAGCGCGTCGCAGAGCTGGTCATCCGGCACTGTACGGATAATTTCGCCTTTGCTGAACAGTACCCCGGATCCGCGTCCACCCGCTACCCCTACATCGGCTTCCCGGGCTTCACCCGGACCATTGACTACGCAGCCCATAATCGCGATTTTCAGCGGTTCCTTCAAATTCTTTGTGTCCGCTTTGACTTTCTCCACAATCCCCAAAACATCAATTTGGCATCGCCCGCAGGTGGGGCATGATATGATTTCAGGACCCCGCACACGCAGCCCCAGGGAAGTTAAAATATCCCAGCCTACATGGACTTCTTCGTGGGGTTTTCCTGTGAGGGAAACTCGGATAGTATCCCCGATCCCCAGATACAGAAGCGTTCCAATCCCCACCGCCGATTTGACAGTGCCTGATCCATACGGGCCGGCTTCTGTCACACCTACATGCAGAGGATACTCTGTTTTCGCGGCTGCCATTCGATATGCCTCAACTGTCGTCCGAACATCCGTCGCTTTGAGCGACAGGACAATATCCTCAAAACCATACTTCTCCAAAAGACCGACATGACGCATGGCACTTTCCAACAAAGCACGGGCTGTCGGCTTTTTATGCTTTTCCAGCAAATCCTTTTCTACTGAGCCTGAATTGACACCGATGCGAATGGGAACTCCCGCAGCACGGGCCGCATGGGCAACTTTTTCCACTCCCGTTTCAGATCCAATATTACCTGGATTGATGCGCAGTCCATCCACGCCGTTGGCAACCGCAGTCAGTGCCAGACGGTAATCAAAATGGATATCAGCCACCAAAGGAATATGGATTCTTTTTCGAATCGGCCCCAAAGCCTCTGCGGCTTCCCGGTCGAGTACAGCCAGACGGATAATCTCACAGCCGATTTCTTCCAGGGAAAGGATCTGCTTGACTGTGCTTTCAATATCCCGGGTATCGGTTTTTGTCATGGACTGTACGCTGATGGGAGCTCCCCCGCCAATGGTCACGGATCCCAGCTGAACCGCTTTCGTTCTTTTGCGCTTCATCCCACTCCCTCATTTCCACTACAGCTTGCATTAAAAAGTACCAATGTTGATAATATCGCGATACGCCACTACCAACGCCAGAAGCATCAGCAGGGCAAACCCCACCATGTGAAACATATTTTCTTTATCCGGATCCAGCGGTTTCCCCCGGACTCCTTCGATTGCCAAAAAGACAAGGCGACTGCCATCCAAAGCCGGTATGGGAATCAGGTTAAACAGTCCAATGTTGATGTTTATGATGGCCGCCATATTCAGCAAGTACGGGAATCCCAACCGGGCAGCCCTGCCGATGATCCGGGTGATTCCGATGGGCCCGGCCACATCGGCCGCCATTTGCCCGGTAATCATCTGATAGAGCCCGGTTAGAATCAGCCCGGCCACAGCAAAAGTTTGGCGCACCCCAAAGATAATGGTTTCAAAAAGCCCGGCAGGGCGAACCAGATACACCGGAGTTATGCCGATCCATCCCCGGTCTTCTTCTTCCAGGTATTCCGGAGTAATGGATAGTTCAATTTCTTTTCCATCCCGCAGCACATTCAGGGTAAGGGTCGTCTCCGGTTGACTGCTGATCCCTTGCACCAGCTCTTCCCAGGTATTGATCGGCTTCCCGTCGATGGCCAAAATCCGGTCTCCGGGCAGCAGCCCAGCCTGATCGGCTGGATCCCCAATGATAATCTCACCGATTTCCGGTGCAGAAGAAAACTCGCCCGTTGGAACACCGGTAATACCCAAAAGCAGCCCAAACATAACCATGGCCATAATAAAATTCATGGTTGCCCCGGCTGCAATGACAACCATCCGTTTTAACACTGACTTTTTGGCAAAACCTGAATCATTGTCCAGGTCATCCGGTTCGGTACCGGCCATCCGGACAAATCCTCCCAGCGGAAGTGCCCTCAGTGTATACGCTGTTTCTTTGTACTTGAACTGAGCAATCTTCGGACCAAAACCAATACCGAACTCATGGACATCGATACCGGCTCTTTTTGCTGCTGTAAAGTGTCCGGCCTCATGAACAAAAACCAACAGACCAAAAATGACCACTGCAATGATCACAGACTCCATAATATCACCTTCCCTTGTTCCCTTCAGACCTTTTCAACGCTGTCTCCCGTGCCCAGCGGTCCGCTTCCAGAATTGTTTCCAAGAGCGGATTGTTCGTATTGGAATGAAGACTCATCACATCCTCAATCAATGCCGGTATGTCTAAAAATGAAAGTCCCCCCCGTATAAATCGATCCACAGCCACTTCATTGGCTGCGTTAAAAACGGCCGGCATGGTTCCACCGGCTTTACCTGCGTCGTACGCCAGCCTTAAACCGGGAAAACGTACCAAATCCGGTTCTTCAAAGGTCAGGCAACCAATGTCGCTAAGCCGGAGTCGTTCCAGCCGGTTCTTCTTTCTCCAGGGATAATTCAGTGCATACTGGATGGGCCCTCTCATATCCGGCAGCCCCATCTGAGCCAGTACAGAACCATCCTGAAATCGGATCATGGAATGGATGATGCTCTGAGGATGAACCACCACCTGGATCTGATCCAGTTCCACAGAGAAAAGCCATTTGGCTTCCAGTACCTCCAGTCCTTTGTTTATCAGCGTTGCAGAATCAACGGTAATTTTTTGTCCCATCCTCCAGTTAGGATGTTTCAAGGCTTCATTCACAGTTACAGAAGCTAAATCACTCAATGGATGGGCTCGAAAAGGGCCTCCGGACGCAGTGAGAATAATCGCTTCCAGCTCATCCCGACGCTGTCCCTGCAGACATTGAAAGATAGCACTGTGTTCACTGTCCACCGGAATCAGTCGGCTCCCGCTTTGGTCCGCCAGAGCCATAACCAGTGCCCCTGCGGCCACCAGTACCTCCTTGGTCGCAATGGCAACATCAACACCCTTTTGCAAGGCTTCCAGAACAGGCTCTAGCCCGATGTTTCCTACCAAGGCCATTACCATAAGATCATACTCGGCCTCAACAGCCAGCGTCTGAAGCCCTTCTTTCCCAATGTACACTCGTATACTCAGATCACGGATTCGGTTTTTCAGTTCGGCAGCATCATCGCCATGGCTCACCGCAACAGCCTCTGGACGGTACTGACGAATTTGCTTTTCCAGCAAATCTATATTGCGCCCGGCCGCCAATGCAGTAATCTGAAACTCTCCGGGCTGGTTATCGATTACATCCAGGGTCTGTGTTCCGATGGATCCGGTTGACCCGAAGATGGCAATTTTCTTTGTCATAGATGCCTCCTGACACATTTTTACAGCGATATGAAAATCTTAATATAATAATACACGACAGGAGCAACAAAAATCAAGCTGTCTGCCCTATCCAGCATGCCCCCATGCCCGGGAATCAGGTTGCCGGAGTCTTTAACCCCTACATATCTTTTCAAACCGGACTCCACCAGATCACCCATTTGTGCTGCGGCTGCTATTAAAAATCCCAGTGGAATAAAATGCCGGGCCGGTACGGATATGGCCATTCCCAAGACCGTTGTGATCAAGATGCTGCCCACTACACCGCCGACAGCCCCTTCGATGGTCTTTTTGGGGCTGATTTGCGGGCACAACTTGTGCCGGCCGTAGCGAATCCCTACGAAAAAGGCCAGAGTATCGCACCCCCACGTTCCTCCAAAAACAAGCCCGAGGATGGCTAGATGCCCTGGCATCTGCCTAAGAAGAATCAGATAACTCAAAAGCATACCGACATACAAAGCTCCAAACAGCGATACAATGGTGTCTCCCACATTATAATGAAAAAAAGAGAAAACCTGCAGGGATAAACCCACAAGAATCAGAGCTGTTACAATCCCCCCAAAATACTGATCTCCATAATAGAAGGCTGAAAGTGCAAAAGCAGCAGTCCCCATATAGGCCAGCCACGACACAGCATGAATGTCTTTGCTCTTCCACATCCTCAAGTACTCTTCTGTACCGATCAGTGCGAAGCTGAGGACCAGGATCAGAAATGCTACCTCTCCGGACCAGAGGACAAAGAGAACCAAGGCAATCAATGCCAATCCGCTGATAATCCTTTTTTCAATCAACTGTCCTGTCACCTGCCTTCACCTTGATGGAGCCGAAACGTCGATCTCTTTGACTGTATTCCGCAATGGCTGCTCGAAGATGTTCCGGTTTAAAATCCGGCCAGAGCACATCCACAGGATAAAACTCAGCATACGCAGACTGCCAAAGCAAAAAATTACTCAACCTCATCTCTTTGCCCGGTCGAATGATCAGATCGGGATCCGGCATCCCGGCTGTAAACAGATGATCAGACACCGTCTGTTCCGTGATATCATCCAATCCGCCAATTTCGCCATCTTCATACTTTTTTGCAATGTGGCGTACCGCTCGAACCATCTCAGGACGCGATCCGTAATTCAACGCGATATTCAGCTGCAACCGAGTGTTTTTTTCTGTGTACTCCTGTGCTACCTGGACCGCTTTTTGAATACCGGCAGGTAATTCATCCATATCGCCAAGAAAATGGATTCGAACCCCATTTTCATGAAGAGCCTCTGTTTCTTTCCCCAAATATTCCAAAAGCAACTTCATCAACCCTTCGACTTCGTCTTTGGGACGATTCCAGTTCTCAGTAGAAAATGCATACAATGTCAGCATTTTAACGTCGATTTCGGCGCAAAAGCGAACAATATCACGAATGGCATCCGCGCCCGCTTTATGTCCTGCTAATCGAGGCAGTCCTCGTTTTTGAGCCCATCGACCATTGCCATCCATAATGATGGCAATATGAGTCGGTACAGGTCCGGTTAGATTATGCTGCAACCGGTCTGAATCCGTCGTTTTTCTTCCGGCAAGATGCAGCCATTTTAACCAATTTGCCACATCAACACCTCCTGCAAACTCGAAAGATAAACCCCCTCCTAGGAGGGGGTCAGATATTAGTCACTACTGATTGCTCCAACCGGACAGGTTGATTCACATAGACCGCATTCTATGCACTTTTCCGGATCAATCACATAAATGTCACCCTCTGATATGGCACCCACCGGACAGGTCGATGCACATGCCCCGCATGCTATGCAGCTGTCACCAATCTTATACGCCATTTATTTCACCTCCTTCGGGTACTCCTCATCAGATACCAATAAATCAATCGTTTGTTGTCCGGTTAATTTTTGCCGAACAACACGAACATCCCCTCGCCCTTTACTCTGGCCCGGTGGACATGTTTCCGTGATGTTCTCTACTGTATACCCTTCAGATTGTAATCTTTTCAAAGCTGCTTTCAGCTTGAACCCGGTAATATCCATACTTTCTGAATCCGTCATCAAACCTCCATGACTTCCTTTTCTTTGCCGGTGGTCACATCATCAATTTCCTTAATATATTTATCAGTCAGTTTCTGAATGTCTACCTGAGCCTTTTTTGCATCATCTTCAGAAATATCGCTGTCTTTTTCCGCTTTTTTCACGAAATCATTGGAATCCCTGCGCATATTGCGAACAATGACCCGAGTTTCTTCGGCTTTTTTCCGAATCACCTTCACCAAATCATTGCGCCGCTCGGTTGTCAGATGCGGCACACTGAGACGGATCACATTCCCGTCATTGACCGGTGTCATACCCAAGTCGGACTTCATAATGGCTCTTTCGATATCCGAAATGCTCTTCTTGTCCCAAGGCTGAATAATCAACAGTCGCGGTTCCGGAGCCGAAATATTGGCCATTTGATTGATGGGCGTCATGGAGCCGTAATAATCCACCGCAATCTTATCCAGCAGGGCAGGGGTTGCGCGCCCGGCTCTCAATGTAGCCAGATCTTTCCGATACACATCAATGACTTTCTTCATTTTGTCTTCTGTTTCTTTCATCAGTTCCTTGATCACTACCGATCATCCCCCTTTACGAATGTCCCAATGGCTTCACCCATAATTACTCGCTTGATATTCCCGGGAATCTGAAGATCAAACACAATAATGGGAAGCTTATTGTCCATGCACAAAGATGTGGCGGTTGAATCAATGATGCCCAATCCTTTACGCAGCACTTCGATGTATGTCAGTTCAGTATATTTTTGTGCATCGGGGTTGGTCATTGGATCCGAATCGTAGACACCATCTACTTTCGTTGCTTTCAGGATAACTTCCGCCTCAATTTCCGCAGCTCTCAATGCTGCAGTGGTATCCGTAGAGAAGAACGGGTTTCCTGTGCCTGCGGCAAAAATGACAACGCGTTTCTTTTCCAGGTGTCGAATAGCCCTTCGCCGAATATACGGCTCAGCAATCTCTTTCATCTCAATGGCGGACATAACCCGGGTCTCCACTTCATATTTCTCCAGTGCATCCTGCAAAGCCAGTGAATTAATCACTGTGGCCAACATTCCCATGTAATCCGCAGTGGCACGGTCCATTCCTTTGCGGCTGCCGGCTACACCCCGCCAGATGTTTCCGCCGCCGACTACAATGGCGATTTCCACTTCCATATCCTTCACTTCTGAGATTTGACGTGCGATGGAATCAATTGTATCCGGATCGATCCCATACCCTTTTGATCCCGCCAATGCCTCGCCGGAAAGTTTGAGCACGATCCGCCGGTATGCTGCATCTCCCATAATATGCCCTCCATTCCATGACAAGTATTTTCTACAGAGTCCAGGAAAATCCTTTTTCCAGCACTGCAGGGATCCCTGAAACGGGAAAAGAGAACACGACGTGTTCTCCTTTTTATCGTCAGGCTTTCGGTTCGCTCTCGCCCGTATCCTGAGTCTCTCCAACAGCAAATCGTACAAACCGTCCGATTTGTATATTCTCGCCGATTTTGGCGACTGCATCCGTCAAAAGATCACGCACTGTTTTGTCACTGTCCTTAATAAAAGGCTGCAGCAGCAAGCAGCTGTCTTTCAGGTACCGTTCAATCTTGCCATCGGCGATTCGATCCAGCAGATGCTCCGGCTTGCCTTCATTCACAGCCTGGGCCTTGGCGATCTGCCGTTCTTTTTCCAGCACATCAGCAGGTACATCATCTCGGTCAATATACAGTGGGTTCATAGCGGCAATCTGCATAGCCACATCATGAACCAGCTGCTTGAATTCTTCATTCTTGGCCACAAAGTCTGTTTCGCAGTTTACTTCAACCAATACGCCTACTTTACCGCCTAAATGAATATATGCATCGATGATTCCTTCGGAAGCCGTTCGAGTGGCTTTTTTGGCAGCAGCGGCCAAACCCTTTTCTCTCAGGTATTCAATGGCTTTTTCCATGTCTCCGTCAGTTTCGGCTAATGCCCGCTTGCAGTCCATGATCCCAGCGCCGGTTTTGGTCCTGAGCGCTTTTACCATTTCAGCAGTTACCATCGGTTTCCCCCCTTTTAATGATCGTTGGCAAAGGTGTGGACAGGGGAAATCAACCCTGTCCACCTAACTCTCCACAATACTAGTTTGCATCGTCCTCATCTTCGAAATCTTCGTCCTCTGCGTCTTCATCCGCAGCCAACTCTTCCAGGGACGCTTCCTGCTTCGCAGCAGCGGCTTCCTGCATTGCCTCTTCCTGCCCCTGACGCCCTTCCAAAACAGCATCTGCAATTTTTGAAGTAATCAGTTTTACAGCACGGATGGCATCGTCATTGCCGGGGATCAGATAGTCAATCTCATCCGGATCACAGTTGGTGTCAACGATGGCGACAATCGGAATACCCAAGATCCTGGCTTCTGCAATCGCAATTCGTTCTTTCCGCGGATCGATAACAAACAGGGCACCGGGCAGCTTCTTCATATTCTTGATTCCACCCAGGAATTTTTCCAGCTTCTCTTGCTCGGCCCGCAGCTGAATGACCTCTTTTTTGGGGAGAACATCAAACACTCCGTTCTCTTCCATCTTGGATAGTTCATGCAGGCGGTTAATCCGTTTTCGAATCGTTTCGTAATTGGTGAGTGTTCCACCCAGCCAACGCTGATTCACATAAAACATGCTGCAGCGAGCTGCTTCTTCACGAACCGACTCTTGAGCCTGTTTCTTAGTACCCACAAACATTACGGAATCACCGGATTCAGCCACTTCTTTAATGAAACGGTACGCTTCATCCATCTTCCGGACAGTCTTTTGCAGGTCAATAATGTAGATTCCGTTTCTTTCAGTAAAGATATACGGCTTCATCTTTGGATTCCAGCGACGGGTCTGATGGCCGAAATGAACACCTGCTTCCAGCAGTTGCTTCATTGATATTACAGCCATTCTTTCACCTCCTCCCATTGGTTGTTCCTCCGCAGCAATCATCCATCCATACCACCGTTGACATCAGTCTCAGGCACCGGCATGTCCGTCCTCCTGCGTGTGTATTGGCATTTACACCACATGTGATTATATCACAACAAATAACGCTGTGCAATCATTTTACATCCTGCATGTGCATAGTGGGCTGAAGTTTTCCCGGTTAAAAAACTCCGGTTGCCTCACAGTATTCATTCATTTATACATACTAGTATTCCAGATGTTCTTCCAGATATGAATGAAGATTGTCCATATGCACACGGACCTGTTCCATGCTGTCTCGGTGACGAATGGTAACACTATGGTCTTCCAAAGAATCAAAATCAAATGTGATGCAAAACGGCGTACCGATCTCATCCTGTCTGCGATACCGTTTCCCAATGCTGCCGGATTCATCGTATTCACAGAAAAAGTGCTTCGCCAGTTTCCGATACAGTTCATATGCCGGTTCGCTCAATTTTTTGGACAACGGGAATACAGCAGCCTTCACCGGAGCCAGGGCAGCGTGAAGTCTCAGGACAGTTCGGCTGTCACCATCGCCCAAATCCTCTTCATCATATGCATCCACCAAAAAGGCCAAAGCAACCCGGTCAGCCCCCACAGAAGGCTCGATGCAGTAAGGGACAAATTTTTCATTGGTCACAGGATCCAGATAACTGAAATCCTCGCCCGAATGATTGGCATGTTGTCTCAAGTCGAAATCAGTTCGATTGGCAATTCCCCAGAGTTCACCCCATCCAAATGGGAAGGCATATTCAATGTCGGTGGTCGCATTGCTGTAGTGGGACAGTTCTTCCGCTTTGTGATCCCGTAGTCGAATATGGTCCGCATGCAGTCCCAGATCCAGCAGCCACTGATGGCAGAATTCTTTCCAGTAAGTAAACCACTCCATATCTTCGCCTTTCTTGCAGAAAAACTCCAGTTCCATCTGCTCAAATTCCCGGGTCCTGAAAACAAAATTACCGGGTGTTATCTCATTCCGGAACGATTTTCCGATCTGTCCGATCCCAAAAGGAATCTTTTTGCGGCTGGTTCTCAGTACATTTTTAAAATTGACAAATATTCCCTGGGCCGTTTCTGGGCGTAAAAAGATTTCTGCTTTGCTTTCTTCGGTGACTCCCTGGTATGTTTTGAACATCAGATTGAATTTTCGTATGTCGGTAAAATCCTGAGACTGGCATTTGGGACAGGCGATTCCCTGATCCCGGATGTATGCCATCATCTGCTCATCGCTCCATCCACTGGTGGAAAACTCTTCGCCTGTTTTTTCAAAAGCAGTATCTTCAATCAGTTTGTCTGCCCGGAAACGGGATTTGCACTGACGGCAGTCCATCAAAGGATCATTGAAACCACCCACATGACCGGATGCCACCCAGGTCTGGGGATTCATCAGTATGGCAGAATCCAGACCTACATTGTACGGAGATTCCTGAATGAACTTTTTCCACCAAGCCTTCTTCACATTGTTTTTGAACTCCACGCCCATCGGACCGTAATCCCAGGTATTGGCCAATCCCCCATAGATCTCCGAGCCTGGGAAAACGAACCCTCGTGATTTGGCCAGAGCTACGATTTTTTCCATGGTCACCTTCTCATTCATCATGGTTCCCCCCTCATATCGTATTCAATAAAAAAACCCTTCGTCCCCAAGGGACGAAAGGAATCTTCCGCGGTTCCACCCTTATTGGCCAAAGGCCCTCTTTCCAAAACAGCGCTCCCAGGATCCCCCAACTGCCGATATCCCCGGGTTCTCACCCTCCCCGAGTCTCTGCCGATACCCGCTGCAGTCTTTTTCCTATTCATCGCACAGCCATCTGAAATATACATATATCATACCCGACGCAAAGGATTTGTCAAGAGTATGGAGAAGAATTCTTTCTATACCCCTCGGTACTGAGCCGACCCTAGAAAGGAGCCACCGTTATGCATACTCGTTCAAAAAGACTGATACTGGCATTGATCATACTGCTGGTGTTCATAAGCGGCTGCGGACAGCAGCCACCCAATCCTCCGGACAATGGTCAGGGGGATTATGTTCCACCGGAGCCCGTTGTACTTGAACCGGCACTACCCGGAGCCCTGCTGACGATTGTGGAAAACCACTCAGATGCGCGCCCGCAGAGTGGCCTGGATCAAGCAGATATTGTCTATGAAATGGTCAGTGAAGGAAGCATTACACGTTTTCTGGCCGTATTTTACTGGAAATCTCCAGAGAAGATCGGCCCGGTTCGAAGTGTACGGCCGGCATTCACCAATATTGCCAAAGCGTACAATTCTCCTCTGGCCCATGCCGGTGGAAGCACCGCCGGCTTAGCCTCTGTCCGAACCCTGGGTATCGAGAACCTGGACGAAATCTACAATGCTTCCCGAGCATTCTGGCGATCTTCCGATCGTCGTATGCCTCATAATCTCTATACCAGCGCTCAGCGAATTCTGGATGAAGCGGAAAGAAAAGATTACACCATCAGCTCCGCCGCCTGCGCTACCGCTTGGGGAGAATGAAGACAGCAAACCAGCTGATTTCCTGGAAGTAGCATACAGTCGCTCTTACGCTTCTCAATTTATTTACAAAAGCGGCCGTTACTACAAACAAGTCAACGGACGTCCTTTCACCAATGATACAGGCGCACCGCTGTCAGTCAGCAATGTCATCGTCATGGTCATTAGAACCACTTACGAAAAGGCGGACGGCAATACCTACTCCAACATTCATCTGATTGGATCCGGGGATGCCTACTTCTTCTCTGACGGGAAGGTTCATACCGGTACTTGGAGCAAATCCGGACCAGATAGTCATTTCCAATACAAAGTCGGCGATGAACCTTACCTGTTCCAGGCAGGGAAGACATGGGTACAAATCATACCATCCGCAGACGATCTGGTCATGGACTATACACCCAAAGCACCCCCTCTGATACCGGATATGGGGTAGTTCCCAAAGAGACGGGTATACCCGTCTCTTTTTTTCTTTTATCCTCTATGGTCGAATATGTTTCTTCAGTATTACTGTGGATCCCAAAACAATTCGTCCAGTGTTTTGGATAAAGCCCGACTGATAGCAATGCACAGGTTCAATGACGGATTATAACTCCCCTGTTCAATCAAACCAATGGTTTGCCGGGTAACACCGACTATCTCTGCCAGTTCCTGCTGGGAAAGATCCATTTCCATACGGGCAATCTTCATCTTGAGATTTTTCATGATCGTGCCCTCCACTATGAATCGTCATTTTCAAGAAGACTCCTCTGCATTCTTTTCGCCATCAGATATGGTGTCATAATCAGTACTAGAAATACTGGAATATAAATCATCATGGCGGCGGCAAACACAATTGTGAGAAAATACAAATAGGTTCCAGCGGCTCCATAAACCAACGCACTACGAATTCCAAACCCAATTGAAATCAGCAAGCCCAACCCAAGCCCGGTCATCAATCTATTCCCTGCCAGCGGTTTTCTGGCTTTTCTTTCTTGCATTTCCAATTCGTCAGCATAAATTCCTATCCATAGGCCACGAAGCACTATGTATACAGAAGGCAAAACGATAATTGCTAATTCAAAAAAAATGGACTGGATTCCACTACGGAAGAATTTGATACCAATCGATACTGCAGCCATTAGAATCATCAGATAGTATGCTTCTCTGTACAACCGATTTTGCAACCCTTCAACTCGTTCATCCAAATGCATGTTCTTAAAAACTCTTCTCATGTTGATCCCCCTTAATGCAATATTCCATGTTATTGTACAGTATTAATTACATTTTGTCAAATATATATTGCATTTTATCATATATTTTTTACATTTGGTTCTTCTTTCTTCGATACAATGGGTGGTTCAATCAATTTCCCAAAAAAAGAGTCAAGGACTCGGTATACTAATTACTTAAAGACGGGTGAATATCCCATAACAGCATAGAAAACACCCCCACATCATTTTAACGACATGAGGGTAACATTGTTAATCTCTTTTTTTAAGTATCCTTGACATAGGGTCCATTTTATCTAGCAGTTACGCTTTCATTTTTTCCAACTCAACCAATAGCTTGTCATTAATTACTTTGATAAATGTCCCCTTCATCCCTAAGGATCTGGATTCAATGACACCCGCACTTTCCAGTTTCCTCAGAGCATTCACGATGACAGAACGAGTAATTCCAACCTGGTCGGCAATCTTGCTGGCCACCAGCAATCCCTCCGTTCCGTTCAATTCCCTGAAGATGCTGTCAATGGCCTCCAGTTCCGAATAAGACAAAGTCCCCAGCACAATCTCAACAGAAGCCTTCTGTCGGGCTTCATTTTCGATCTCATCCGCTTTGGTACGTAAAATCTCCATACCCACCAAAGTAGCCCCATACTCGGAAAGAACCAAATCCTCATCTTCAAAACGATCCCGAAAACTTGCCAGCACCAGTGTACCCAGACGTTCCCCACCGCCGACAATGGGAACAATCGTTACAAACTGAGTATTGAACATGCATTCTATGTCATCGCGAAATACACATTTTTTGTCGTCATATTCCCGGTTAGCCTCCGTCTCCGAGACCTCCAGCAACTGCATGTTCGCCTCCGGTGGGAATTTTTCATTATCCAAAACGACTTCATCCATAACATGGCAGGAGTATCCCTCACACAAAGCGTGTCCTAAAATGGTTCCGTCTTCTTTGACAATATACACATTGGCGTCAATGACATTGCTCAGCACAACAGCCATCTCATTGAAGTCAACATTTAGGCCCTCTGCTTTTTGGAGCAGTTTATTGATCAGTCTCGTTTTTTCCAGTATCGAGCTCATGCGCAATTCCCCCTTATCCTATACACTACCATATTTATCTTGGTTTCGTCTAGAGAATATACTTGGTTAGATCCCTATCTTTTACGATATCCGCCAGTTTTTCCTGTACAAAACTGCGATCAATACGGATATCCGCCGGACTGATTTCCGAGGCTGAAAAAGAAATATCCTCCAAGACTTTCTCCATGATGGTATACAGCCGCCGGGCGCCGATATTGTCTGTCTGATCGTTGATCTGGCAGGCAATTTCAGCCATCTCATCAATCCCGTCCGCAAGAAAATGTAGATGCACTCCTTCTGTTTCCAGCAAAGCGGTATATTGCTTGACCAGAGCATTCTCCGGTTCTGTCAGAATTCGCACAAAATCTTCTCTCCCCAGACTTTCCAGTTCAACTCGAATGGGAAAGCTACCTTGCAGTTCTGGAATCAGATCCGAAGGTTTGGACACATGAAAAGCGCCAGCTGCAATAAACAGCATATGATCCGTTTTCACCGGTCCGTATTTGGTCATCACAGTGGAACCTTCCACAATCGGCAGAATGTCTCGTTGTACGCCTTCCCTTGAGACATCTGGGCCGGCACCTCCCTGAGTTCCGGCAATCTTATCCATCTCATCCAAAAAAACAATGCCCGATTGCTCTACCAGCTCTATGGCTTCCTGAGAAACCTCATCCATATCCACCAGATTCTGTGCCTCTTCTTGCGCCAGAATTCTTTTGGCTTCATGGATTTTTACTTTTTTAGTTTTCTTCTTTTTTGGGAAAAGACCTCCCAGTACATCCTGGAAATTAATGCCCATTTCTTCCATCCCAGATCCAGGGAACAGTTCAATGCTTGGCTGCAGAGTGCTTTCTACCTCAATATCAATATACTCATCATCCAGCAGCCCCTGAATCAGCTTCTCCCGAAAGAGGGATCTTTTCTGCAAATATCGATCCTGTTCGTCTTTTTTCCGTTCGTCGCTGTCGCTCTCATCATTTTGTGCGGAACCAAACAGCATGTCAAACGGATTCTTCTGTTTCCCTTCCTTTTTCAGGGGCGGTACCAGCAAGTCCAGGATTCTTTCTACGGCCTTTTCTTCAGCTTTCGGTGCCAGATACTCCGCTTTCGCCCCTCGTACCATTCGAATCCCGGACTCAACCAGATCCCGGACAATAGCTTCCACATCCCGGCCGACATACCCCACTTCAGTAAACTTAGTGGCTTCTATTTTGATAAAAGGGGCTCCCACCAACCGTGCCAGACGCCGGGCGATTTCTGTTTTACCGACACCGGTTGGACCGATCATGAGGATGTTCTTGGGGATTATTTCATCTTTGAGATCATCAGACAGAAGCTGCCTTCGGTATCGATTACGCAGGGCGACTGCCACCATTCTTTTGGCTTTGTTTTGACCGATGATATATTTGTCCAGCTCAGATACTATTGCTTTGGGGGTCAGATCTTCCATTTCCCCACCTCCTGCATAAAGTCAAATTAACCCGTGCATCCCTTGCACGCGGTGATTCTGGTTTTGATGATTGTGAATCCAAGGAGATTTATGCTTGATCAATTTTTTCGATCTGAATGGAATCATTGGTATACACGCATAAGGATGCTGCAATCGAGAGCGATTCACGGACAATCATCTCCGCTGAAAGATCCGTGTGTTTCATCAGTGCCTGGGCAGCTGCCAACGCAAATGATCCACCGGAACCTATGGCCGCCACCGGTAGATCAGGCTCAATCACTTCACCGCTGCCCGACAGTACCAGAAGGGATTCCGCATCGGCCACAACCAACATGGATTCCAGCCTGCGCAGCATTCGATCTGTTCGCCAGTCTTTGGCCAGTTCTACCGCCGCCCGGGTTAGATTCCCCCGATACTGCTCCAGCTTTTCTTCAAATTTTTCAAACAAAGTAACGGCGTCTGCAACAGAACCGGCAAACCCCGCGATAACACGGCCATCGAAGAGACGTCGAATCTTTCGGGCCTTGTGCTTCATAATGGTATTTCCGCCAAAAGTGATCTGTCCATCTCCTCCGATAGCCACCTGGTTCCCCTTGCGGACAGCAATGACTGTTGTTCCATCAAACATCGATAACCGCCCCTTTCTATGCGCGAGGATGCGCTTTGCGGTAAACACTTTTCAGCTGGGCCCGGGTCACGTGGGTGTAGATCTGAGTAGTTGAAATATTGACATGACCCAAAAGTTCCTGCACAGTTCGAAGATCCGCACCCGCATCCAGCATATGCGTAGCAAAAGTATGCCTCAGGGTATGCGGACTGATTTTTCGTAGAATGGCAACTTGGTGTACATATTTGTCCAGAATTCGCCGTACGCTGCGGTCCGAAAGGCGCCTGCCGGTTTGGTTCAGAAATAACGCTTCTTCAGCGCCAGTTTCTTTCCGCTTTTCCAGCAAAATCGGCCGCCCGTTCTGGAGATAGTCGTTCAATGCTTCAATCGCCTTGGATCCCATGGGGACCAGTCTCTCTTTGGATCCTTTCCCGAATACCAAAACCATACCTCTCTCCAGATCCGCATCCTGCAGATCCAGTCCCATCAGCTCCCCTACACGGATACCCGCCGCATAGAGCATTTCAAGAACAGCCCGATCTCTCTTTCCGGCGGGAGTTGTACAGTCCGGTGCATCCATCAGCTCATTGATTTCCTGGATGTACAAAAACGATGGCAGTTTTTTTTCTTTCTTGGGTGTTGGAACATGCAAAAAAGGATTGACACCGATGATTTGTTCTCGACACAAGAATCGGTAAAAAGATCTTAAGGCAGCCAGTTTTCGAGCCACGGTACTGCGGGCATAGTCTTTCTCTCTCAGATAAGCCATGTATCCGCGTATTTGAAGACGCTGGGGTTGGAATATGGGTTCCTGATGGAAAGGTTTTTCAAACACATAATCAAAGAACTGCTGCAGATCGTTACGATAATTGATAATGGTCTTTTCCGATGAGTTTTTTTCAACCGAATGGTAGCGTTCGAACTGCCTGATCATTTCACCGATGGTGGTGTTCATGGCTCAACGCTTCCTTTCTACTCCGAATCATCTTCCTTATCCATCTGAATCTTGTTCCACAATCTTTCAATGTGGTCCAAGGCTCGCTGGCTCAATTTCTGTCGGCGAAGCTTCTTATCTTTGACCGGAAATTCCAGGTCCGGCATCAGACCGAATGTAATGTTCATGGGCTGAAATATATCCGCTAGTGCTGTAGTAATATAGTGGCAAAGAGCACCATGGGCAGTCTCTTGAGGAAATACCACTGGAGAAAGTCCTGAACTGAGACGCGCAGCATTGATTCCAGCTACAAGCCCATTCGATGCTGACTCCACATATCCTTCCACTCCCGTTAGCTGTCCGGCAAAAAACAATTGTTTCGACTGTTTCGCCTGCAGTGTAGGCAGGAGAAAACGCGGCGAGTCAATGTATGTGTTCTGATGCATCACTCCATATCGAGCAAACTCTGCGTTTTCAAGACCCGGAATCATACGGAATACTCGTTTTTGCTCCGGCCATTTTAGTTTCGTTTGAAATCCAACCATATTGTACATTTTTCCGGCTGCATCATCCTGGCGCAGCTGAACCACCGCGTACGGACGTTTCCCTGTGTTGGGATGATCCAGCCCGACGGGCTTCAGTGGACCGAAAAGAAGTGTTTTTTCTCCGCGTTTGGCCAGTTCCTCAATGGGCATGCATCCTTCAAAGAATCGATCGTTCTCAAAATCCTGCAGCGGCTGGACTGCTGCATCTTTCAGTTCCTGCCAGAAAGCCAAATACTCCTCTTTATTCATGGGACAGTTCAGATAGTCGCTGCCCCCTTTGTCGTAGCGAGAAGCATAATAGACCTTTGTATCATCGACAGACTCCCGCAAGACAATCGGTGCTGCCGCATCAAAGAAATGCAGCGCTTGTGTATTGGTCACTTTTTGAATCTCTGTGGATAATGCATCCGATGTCAGCGGGCCCGTCGCAATGATCACCGGGACTCCACTCCAGGGGATATGGGCAATCTCTTCATGTTTGATCTCAATTCGGGGATGATGTTCCAGCATGCGAGTCACTTCTTTTGAAAACAATTCACGATCCACAGCCAAAGCTCCTCCTGCTGGAACCGTATGCATGTCAGCACAATGAATAATGACAGAATCCATCCGGCGCATTTCTTCTTTTAGCAGCCCAACCGCATTTTCCACGGATGACGCCCGAAAAGAATTGCTGCATACCAGTTCAGCCAAGTATCCGGTCTGATGAGCCGGTGTTTTTTTCTCGGGCCTCATCTCATAGAGACAGACTTTTTTCCCCATCTGCGCAGCCTGCCAAGCCGCCTCAGATCCGGCCAGTCCACCTCCGATAACGATGATATCCGGTTTCATGATGTCACCCCGTTTTCATTTTCATCATCGAACGTTTCCTCATGCCCGCATTCCTTGCTGCTGCAGCGATAGAATGTGCCGCGTCGTTTGGTATTCTTTTCAACCATATACGCACCGCATTCAGGACAATTCTTGTCCACAGGCTTATCCCAGGAGATAAAATCGCATTCCGGGAAATTTTCGCAACCGTAGAACTTTCGCCCTTTCTTGCTGATCCGCTCCACCACAGCACCGCCACACAGCGGGCAGTCAGTGCCGGTCTCCTTTAAGAATGATTTTGTATTTCTGCATTCTGGAAACCCCGGGCAGGCCAAAAACTTTCCAAATCGTCCCCATTTTATGACCATCATGCGGCCGCATTTTTCGCAAACCACATCGCTGACTTCATCTTCGATCTCGATTTCCTCAATATTTTGTTCTGCCTTCACAAGCGCTGTCTCGAAATCCTGGTAAAAGAGTCCGACAACCTGCTGCCAGCCCATTTTCCCTTCTTCAACGCGGTCTAGGTCACTTTCCATTTTGGCTGTGAACTCTACGTTCATGATCTCACCGAAATTGGCAATAAGGATGTCATTGACGATCCGGCCCAATTCACTGACATAAAACCGCTTCTCCTCCAAGAAAACATATCCTCTCTGGCGAATAGTATCAATAGTCGGAGCATAAGTGCTGGGCCTGCCAATACCGTTTTCTTCCATTGTTTTAATAAGCGTAGCCTCGCTGTATCGAGGAGGCGGCTGTGTAAAATGCTGAATGGGTTCCACCTGATCTAACTTCAGTTCCTGTCTTTCTGCAACCTCAGGCAAAAGGGTTGATTCATCTTTCTCGTCTTCATCCGTTCCTTCTACATACAAAGCTGTGAAGCCTGCAAAGCGGATCTGGCTTCCAGATGCCCGCATAAGAAAAGGGCCTCCCTGAATTAAAACGGTCACCGTATCAAACACAGCAGGGGCCATTTGGCTGGCCATAAATCGATCCCAGATCAGCCGGTAGACACGCAGCTGATCCCTGGACAAATACTCTTTCATCTGGTCGGGTGTTTTATCTGGGTATGTGGGGCGGATAGCCTCATGGGCCCCTTCCTGATCTTGATTGCTCTTTTTCTTTCCAATGCTGCCCAAATATTCTTTCCCGAAGCGGCTCAGCAAAACCTGACGAGCGGACTGTACCGCTAGATCCGATACCCGGGTTGAATCCGTTCTCATATAGGTGATGAGACCAACTCGGCCTTCTTTGCCCAGTTCCACACCTTCATAGAGCTGTTGCGCCAGCATCATTGATTTTCTCACACCGAAGTTAAGCTTTCGAGATGCTTCCTGTTGGAAGGTGCTCGTCGTAAAGGAAGGAGCCGGAAATCGTCTCCGCTCTCTTTTTTTAACTGAGCTCACTGAATATATTTCCGACCTCATACGATTGGCCAGATCCCGGGCTTCATCACCGTTGCTGACATCGATTTTCTTCCCGTTGTATTCAATCAACTGTGCATCAAACAGTCCATTCTCATTGGTGCTTTGAAAGCTCCCGTGCAATGTCCAGTACTCTTGCTGTTCAAAACTGTCGATTTCATCTTCCCGATCGCAAATGATGCGAACCGCCACCGACTGAACCCGGCCGGCACTCAGCCCTTTCTTGACTTTTCTCCATAGCAAAGGACTCAGCCGGTAACCCACCAGCCGATCCAGAATTCTGCGGGCCTGCTGTGCATCCACCAAGGGTCTGTCGATAATCTCCTGATGCTCCATGGCTGCCTGCACCGCCGGTTTAGTGATTTCATGAAACCGGATCCGGCACGGTTTATTCATGTCCAGCTTCAAAGCATGAGCCAGATGCCACGAGATGGCTTCACCCTCCCGGTCGGGGTCTGTAGCCAGCAAAACATCTTTGGCTTTTGCGGCCGCGTCCCTCAGCTCTTTTAGAATTTCGCCTTTACCGCGGATTGTAATGTATTTAGGTTCAAATCCTTGCTCAATATCAATTCCCAGCTGGCTCTTCGGCAGATCACGAACGTGACCCAAAGAAGCCTTCACTTGGTATTTTCGGCCGAGGAATTTTTCAATTGTTTTCGCTTTTGCCGGTGACTCCACAATGACTAATGTTTTCTTCACGCCAGCACCTCCAAGGTTACCATCCCAACCGATCACTGCGCCCATCTAATTCTCTGATAAATCGGCAGATTCCTGCGTGGGTACCCACCCGTTGTGAATCCGAGTACAGCAACAAAGGGTACCGGAAGGTACCCTTTCCAATTATTCTCGAAATGTCTGATAAATACTCGGTACTCGATCCCGGTAAACGGTCATCTTCTCCCGGACATCCGCCACCAGATCCAGATCCAATTCTGCCATAACGATCCCCTCGGTTTCATCGCCTTCAGCCAGTATTTCACCCCAAGGGTCAATGATCATCGAATGTCCGAAATATTCCAATTTCTTGACAGTTCCCACTCGGTTGCAGCCAATGATAAATGACTGGTTCTCTATGGCGCGAGCCTGAAGCAAAACACGCCAGTGATTCAGACGAGGATGCGGAAGCTGAGCCGGGACAAAAATCATTTCAGCACCCTGAACTCCCAGTGGGCGAAAAATTTCCGGGAAACGGATATCGTAGCAGATGGTAATTCCATAGCTTCCTTCCTGTGTTGAAATCCGATCGGGCAGCTTATCACCAGCCCCGATCCAACGCTCTTCTCCGGTATAGCTGAAAAGGTGAATTTTCCGATACTTTTCGGTCATACGACCGCTGCGGTCAAATGCATATGCTGTGTTGTAGACTCTTTCTCCTTCTAACTCTGGAAATGAGCCTCCGATGATATGAATATTCAGCCTTTGGGCGATCTCTGCTATCTCATTCAATGCCTCTTGGGTATACTGGCCCGCCAGTTCTGGTAGATTTCGAAAAGAATAGCCCGTCAGCCACATTTCCGGCAGTACCGCAAAATCCGCTCCCTGATCTGCGCTTTGTTGGATCATCGATCTGGCTGCATTCATATTTGCCTCGACTTCTCCTAGTTTTACATCCATCTGGATACACGCTGCTTTTACTTTTCTCATAGGACTCCCTCCATGAAAACCTTCATTACTGCAAATCAACCTTATTATAATGACCGGGTCAGTCATTGTCAAATCCAATGATCCCATGGAGGAAAACTAAAACGCCCGCAGAAGTGTATATTCGTTTGTACTGCCACATTAAAGCGAGGTGTTGTTGAATGGAAAAAAAAGCAGATATTGGTGTTTTTGGCGGATCCGGTTTTTATACATTTCTGCCCGATGTGGAAGAAGTGTGGGTTGAAACCCCCTACGGCGCTCCCAGTGATCGTATTGCCCTGGCTAATGTTGAAGGAAAGCGGGTTGCCTTTCTTCCACGCCATGGAAAAGATCACCGGCTGCCACCGCATCAGATCAACTACCGGGCTAACCTATATGCCATGAAACAGCTGGGAGTTTCCCGTATTCTGGCTCCCACAGCCGCCGGAAGCCTGCAGCCCCACATCAAACCCGGAGATTTTGTCATTTCAGATCAGCTGGTGGACCGAACCAACAGCCGAAAAGATACATTCTATGATGGGCCCATCACTACCCATATCTCACTGGCAGACCCGTACTGTCCCGATCTTCGCAATCTGGCTTACCAGTGTGCAGTAGATTTGGGAATTTCCGTTCATCCCAAGGGAACTGTCGTGGTTATCCAGGGTCCTCGTTTTTCAACACGGGCAGAAAGCCGTTGGTTCAGCAGTCTGGGATGGGAAGTCATCAATATGACCCAGTATCCCGAATGCCCTCTGGCTCGAGAACTGAATATCTGCTATACCAACATCGCTCTGATCACCGATTACGATGCCGGGTTAGAAGGCAATCCAGATATCCGGCCGGTCACTCATGCTGAAGTCATTGAAGTATTCAACCAAAACACGGAAAAAATCAAATCCTTACTCTACCGGATTATCCGCGAGATGGACATTCATGCGCCCAGAGAATGTGTCTGTGCAACTGCATTAGAATCCGGCCGAATGTAGAAAGAGGTGTTTCTATGCAACCGATCCGCTGGGAATCTAAAACCCTGTATCTATTGGATCAGACTGCTCTGCCAACTGTAACCCGTGAGATCATCTGCAGAGACCCGCTGCAAGCTGCCCAGGCCATTCGATCCATGCAGGTTCGGGGAGCTCCAGCCATAGGTGTCACGGCCGCATTTGGCATGGCACTGGCTGCACTTTCGCTGACGCCTGAAATTTTGGCTCAAGAGGTGGAAGAACGCATGCGGGAAACCGCTCTGATCCTTCAGTCCGCCCGTCCTACTGCTGTCAATTTGGCCTGGGCGGTGCAGCGAATGCTTCGTGTCGCAGAAGCGATGCACTTTTCACCCCAAACCATCGGGACTGCCATGGAAGAAGAATCAATCCGGATCATGGAGGAAGATGTCGCCACCAATCGAATGATTGGCCAGCACGGATCAACCTTAATTGACAAATGGGACTGTGTTCTGACCTATTGCAACACGGGTAGCCTGGCTACTGCAGGATACGGCACTGCCCTGGGTGTCATCCGGGCAGCTCATGATTCCGGGAAGGAATATCCGTTATGGCATGCGAAACGCGGCCTTTCCTGCAAGGAGCGCGGCTCACCGCCTACGAGCTGAAGATGGAACGAATTCCATTTGTTCTGATAACCGATAACATGGCCGGTCACTTTATGAAAGCCGGCCGTATTCATAAGATTGTTGTCGGGGCAGATCGCATCGCTGCCAATGGGGATACAGCCAACAAGATCGGCACTTATTCTCTGGCTGTACTGGCTGAAAAACATGGAATTCCATTTTTCGTAGCAGCACCCTTTTCCACCATCGATCTCACTCTGGACTCGGGCACATACATACCCATTGAGCAGCGTCCTTCCCAGGAAATCACCTCCATTCAGGGAATTCAAATTACCCCTGAAGGGATTCAAGTTGAAAACCCTGCTTTTGATGTGACCCCAGCCGGTTTAATCACCGCCATCATTACTGAAAAAGGCGTAATCAAACCGCCTTATTCAAGCGGAATCCGAATATAACTGGTCTAGCTCAAGTAAAAGCCCACTCGTCATTACAGCGAGTGGGCTTTTATCGCCTCATACTTATGAAATAATTTGGTGAATTTTCATGGCGGTCAAAGCAGTCAGTTTGATTTTCTCCAGCAAAGAATCCACTTCCGAGTATTCGCTGACTCCATGCGCCAACCCACCCACCGTTCCCATAGAATCAATGGTGGGAGCTCCGACTGCATTGGTGAAATTGCCGTCAGAAG
This sequence comes from Candidatus Sumerlaeota bacterium, assembly GCA_040766585.1. GTDB lineage: Bacteria > Bacillota > SLNR01 > SLNR01 > SLNR01 > JAXGQE01. Next base: position 10,623 of record JAXGQE010000005.1, on the reverse strand, counting down.
CGCCTCCGCTGGCCACATCCGTAATGGCTATACCCAATTCTTTCCCGGATTCCTGAACCAGTTCCAGAAGGCGAATGGTCCCGGCATCCTTTACCATGGGGGGTCGATTTAAGCCGCCTGTCAATGTTGTTTTAGCCCCGGGCAGGAATTCTTTATCTGCAATTTTCTGCAATTCTTCCTGAATTCGCTGAGCTTCTTCCGGAGTGAATATGCGTACATCAATATCCGCTTTGGCTGCTGCCGCCACTACATTGGATCGGGTACCTCCCTGAACCACTCCCACATTCACCGTCGTCCCGGTTTCATAATTATTCAATTTATGCATGGCAATGGTTTTATGAGCCAGCTCCTCGATGGCGCTGATCCCAGCTTGGGGATCTGCCCCTGCATGTGCTGCTTTCCCCTCCACTTCCATACCATACATACCCACCCCTTTTCTCGCCGTAACCAATGAGCGATCGGTACGAGCCGGTTCAAAGACAAACACATAATCCGCTTTTTTTGCTTCATCTTCAATGATGGCGCGGGATGTGGGAGATCCAATTTCTTCATCGCTATTCAGTAACACAGTCAGCGTTTCATAATCCTCATAGCGGCAGGCCGCTAAGGCCTCACAGGCAGCTGACATAACCACCAGACCGCCTTTCATATCATGAACGCCGGGCCCATAAGCTCTTCCCGCCTCCAGACGAAAGGGTCTTTTTGCAGCCTCACCTTCTGCAAACACAGTATCCATGTGTCCGACTAAAAGCAGCTTTCCTTTTCCAGTGCCCTTGCGCACCCCCACAAGGTGTGTGCCCAGTGTTTTTTGAGGATAGGATACGAAATGAAATCCAGACTCTTCATATACTTCTTGTAGGATCTTTCCTACCTGGTTGACTCCCTCAGGGCAGTATGTGCCGCTGTCAATGTTGACCAGCCTTTCCCAGCGCTTCATGAATATCGGTTCATTCTCATCCACCCACTGTACAATCTTCTCTTTCATACCGAACCTCCTCTATTTGCTCAAATCGATCTCGCTTCCAAAACCTTGTGCCAGCGCTTTTTCGTAGACAAGCTGGGCAACAATCATATCCAGAGCGGCAAAGCCCACAGTTTTAAAAATCGTTATCTCATCGTCTCTTTCCCGTCCGGGCAGTTCCCCGTTCAGCACCTGCCCAATTTCACCGGTAACCCGTGCATCCGTAATCAAACCTTCATTTATGGGAATCACCAGATCGCCTGCCTCTTCCAAAGCAGCATGCCGGTTGTCCACAAACACTTTGTCGGCTCTTTGCAAAGCAACCACATCCATTTCTCTCATGGTCGGCTTGTAGGACCCGATTCCATTGATGTGAACTCCCTTTTTTAGGGCTTTCCCTGGAAAAACCGGAGTAGAAGATACCGTTGCAGTAATGACAATATCGGCCTCTGCCACAGCTTGTGCCGGGCTTTCAGCCGGACTCATCTTTACTTCGACAGGGAGTTTATCTTTCATATGGTTTATAAACTGAACCACTGCATCCCCGTTGGGATCATACACCCATACCTGCTGAATGGTTCGGACACAGGCTATAGCTTCCAGTTGGGTCCTTGCCTGCTGACCGGCCCCGAATACAGCCACAGTGGAAGCATCGATCTTAGCCAAAGCTCGTGTGGCAGCGCCGGATGCTGCTCCGGTTCTCAAAGCTGTTAAAAACACCCCGTCCATCAAAGCCAGGGAGCTTCCTGTTTTTGAGTCTTGAAGCATAACCACAGACTGCACTGTCGCCAACCCTTTGCTGGCATTGTTGGTGAAAACAGAAACAGCTTTTACACCCAATGCATCCAGATCTTTCAAGTATCCGGGCATATACAGCATAACTCCCTGATTTTTCTCAATATCGATCTGCGTTCGCAAAGGGATATCCGCTTTTCCTGCTGAAGAAGAAGCAAATACACGACCGGCGGCCTCAATCGCTTCTTTCATTGTGACAGCGTTCTGCACATCATGACGTGTCAGTATACGCATGGATTCTTCACCCGCCTTTTTCTCTTACGATTTATTGAACAGATTTTCCCACATGGCCATGTATTCCGGGATAGTCATGGGTGGCTTGTTGTCGTTTTTAATCTTTCGACCCTGGGCGGCATTGTCGTAGAGAAGATCAATCACAGTCATCGCCATAGCCTTAGCGGGCACCACGTAGGCCATTTCCTTATCCACTATTGTGTAATCTCGGGCGTGAGCTCTTCCGGTCACCCCTCCGATTTCAGGATGGATACCCGGCATAACGTTGGTTACATCCCCCATATCGGTGGATCCAGCCATATGTTTCCCGTACGATACATTGTCGTGCCCGATAAGCTGACCGATATTGTCTTTAAACAGTTCAGACATATCCGGATCATTGATGAGCGGCAGATATCCTGGAATCTCGGTAATATCCACTTCAGCTCCTACCGCCATGGCACCGCCTTCCAGGGCCCGATTGACTTTTACATTGGCATCCAGTATGGCATCCATGGTCTTGCCCCGGATGTATGTCTCCATGCGTACATCCGCCGGTACAATGTTGACCAGATCGCCGCCCTTGGTAATGATGGGATGAACACGGATGGCATCATCATCTTTAAAGGTTTCCCGGTTTGCATGAATCGCCATCAGACCCAGCATGGCTGCATTCAATGCATTGACACCCTGATGGGGTGAACCACCGGCGTGGGCTTCTACCCCGGTATATTTAATGGCTTTTCCAATAAACCCGTTGCTCTTTCCGCCAACGCGGGCGTAGCGTCCAGGCATATTGGAGCTGGAATGCATCATCATGGTCATATCCACATCATCAAAAACACCCAAACGAATAAATTCCTGTTTTCCCCCTAAGAACTGAATTTCATGGTTCTCCCGAAGTTTCATTCGGTATTCAATTTCCACATACTCTTCTGCCGGGACAGCCAAAAGTGCTACATTCCCATCCAGATATTCCATGACACCCGAATCTTTCAATCCCATGGCAACCCCCAGCATGGCAGCAATCTGGGCATTGTGCCCGCAGGCATGAACAGCCCCGGTTTCTTTATCGGCAGAAATATGGTCATGGCAGATCACCGCATCCAGTTCTCCCATGACTGCCACTCTCATCTGACTGGATTTTCCCGGAAGTTCAGCTCTCAGGCCGGTAATTGCCACTTTATCTTTATAATTTAGTCCCAACGCCTCGAATTTTTCTTTAACCAGTGCAGAAGTATTCCATTCTTTAAATCCCAGCTCCGGTTTTTCAAATATTCGATCCCCCACTTCGATAATCTCAGCCGCTCTTTGATCAATCGCAGCGCACACCTTTTCTTTCAGTTGCTCTTTTGTCATTTCCAGGCTCCTCCCCAATGATAGTCACAATCGTGTAGATTTTCGCCATGAACCAAAGATCCCCTGCTGAAATCGAGTAGGGGGAAATGAAATCCCCCTCTCACACCACCGGGCATGCCGTTCGGCACCCGGCGGTTCAATTCAAGTAGTATTCCACACAACTAATGAGTCCTCGCTTTGCGAGGATTTCTTTTGAGATTTTACGGAGTCCTGTAGTCTTTACGGCCGCATGGTAATGGTCTGCAAATCCGATTGATTTCTTTGCCATCCATTCGGGTACTCCCAACTTCCGTAGCCCCCAGTATCTCTTTTGGCTTGTTTTCCACTGCTTCCATATCACGATTCGCATCCTCGTTCGCAAGCGCTTATCAATGCGTATCAAGTTCTGCCTCATCATTCCAATTTGGAAATAGTTTATCCAGCCTCTGATGACCCAGTTTAATCTCTGGATTCTTTCGTCCATACCGATTGACCAGGAGCGTTTGGTCAGCTTCTTGAGTTTTCGCTCAAAATTCTTTACTGAATCCTGATGCGGTCTCGTTTCCCATTTGTCCCCCATTTTCACAAATCCAAATCCTAAATACTTCAGATTTCCTGGTTTTGTCACCCTCATCTTTTCCATGTTCACTTTTAATCCGAGCTTTCTTTCTACCCACTTCGTTATGGTGTTCATCACCCGGTTTGCTGCGGCACTGCTTCCTACTGCAATTACACAGTCGTCCGCATATCGAACGAAGTTCAGGCCTCTTGATTCCAGTTCTTTGTCCAGCTCGTTTAACATGATGTTGCTGAGGATTGGCGATAGGTTTCCTCCCTGCGGGGTTCCCACATTGGTCTCTTCATATCTTCCTTTTACCATTACTCCCGCTTTCAAGTATTTACTGATCAGTGATTCCGTGTCAGGGTCTTTAATGATTCCTCCTACGAGGCTCATCAGCTTGTCCTGTGGTACATTATCAAAGAACTTCTCCAAATCAATGTCTACTATGTAGGTGTATCCGTCATTGTGGTATTCCAGCAATTTGATGATTGCCTGCTCTGCTCTTCTGCCCGGCCTGAATCCATAGCTGTTGTCATTGAAATGTGGCTCTACGATTGGCGTTACCACCTGCACGATTGCCTGCTCTATGATTCTGTCCACTACGCTCGGGATTCCCAGCTTCCGCACTCCTCCGTTCGGCTTTGGTATTTCTACCCGCAGTACCGGTTGTGGCTTGTACTTCCGTTGCTTAATCCTCTCCTTGATACCCGGCCAGTTTTCTTTGAGATATTCTTGAATTTCGTCCACGGAAATCCCGTCTACCCCGCTGGCACCCTTGTTGGCTTTCACCTTCTTGTAGGCTCGTGCCATGTTTTCCCGACTGAGTATCTCCTCCATTAGCCTGCTCATACTCGTCTCCTTTTCTTGTTTGCTTTCGTGTCTATTAGCCCTACCTCCTATGAATCTTTCACTCCGTTACGTCTTTGCTACTCCGATTCTCGTCAGGCCTATACACTCACATTCTTAAGTCCAATTGACCTTGAATTGTTCAACCATTCCTGATTTCTCAGTACTATGGTCTCTGCTGACTTCTCACAGTTCGTTGTTACTGCGGATTCTTCCGCCTGTGAGACCTCACGGGATAAGTCGTCTATCTTTCCTCGTCTACCTGCCTGATTTACCTCCATCGGTTACGATTGCCTTTTGGACTTCACTGCTCTTTGCCAGCTTATCCGCCATGCAGGCCTTGGTATCAGGTTCCTGTTCGTCAGACTACGATTTCGCTATTGCTTCTTCTCTCCCACACCTCACGATGTGAAACTTGCAAGTCGCTTTGGGGTTCGTCGGCAACTACGCCCCTTGTGGACTTTCACCACAGATTGACGGCATGCCCGTCATACAAAGAAAAAGCGGAGGATCCCCTCCGCTTTCGCACCGGCATTATCTCTTTTTCAGATCCTTGATCAATTCAGACAGGATTTCATTGACATCCCCGATGAAACCGTAGTCCGCGATCTGGAAGATGGGGGCATCGGGGTTCTTGTTGATGGCGATTATGGTTTCGGCAGATCGCATGCCGATTAAATGCTGAACTGCTCCAGAAACCCCGCAGGCAATATATACTTTGGGACTTACCGTACGACCAGTCTGGCCCACCTGCCGTGCATAGGGTGCCCATCCTTCATCCACCACAGCACGGGAAGCTCCAGCTGCTCCTCCCAAAAGATGCGCCAATTCTTCCACTTTATGATAGTTTTCTTTGGATCCCAACCCACGACCGCCGGTGACAACAATATCGGCCTCATCAATGGGAATCGAATCCAGATGTTCCTCTACCCGTTCAATCTGCTTGAGTTTTACCGGAAGCAGGGCAAGATCCATGCTCTCATGAACAATCTCTGCTCGAATTTCCGGTCCCGGATTCACCCGGCTGAACACCTTCGGCCGCACAGTCGCCATTTGCGGTCGTTGATACTGGCAGACAATGGTGGCCATAATATTTCCGCCCATGGCCGGTTGAGTCTGCAAAAGGCAGTGTCTTTCCAGATCCACTTCCAGTTCCGTGCAGTCCGCGGTCAAACCGGTACCCAGTCGGACGGCTACGCGGGGAGCCAATGATCGGCCGTTGGTGGTTCCTCCCATCAGAAGCACAGCCGGCTGATACTTGTTCACCAGTCCGGTCAAAGCATGAGCATAGTATTCATCGTGGTAGCTGGCTAACTTTTCATCCTCCATTACGATAACACGGTCGGTCTCGCAGCGAGCAATAGCTTCAACCGCCTCAGAGAGTTCATACCCAAAGAGGACCACAGTTAATGGTTCCTTCAATGCATCTGCGATTTTCCGACCTTCACCAATCAACTCATAGGTAACAGCCAGAGGATGGCTGTTTTTTTGCTCAGCAAAAATCCATACACCTTGATAATCACTCATATCCTTTTTTATTTTGGAATCAAGAGTCGGCAGCGCAATAGCTTGTTCAGGGCATGCCTGAATGCATACCCCGCAGAGCTGACAATTCTCATTTACCCGAGCTGTATTCTGGTCCACGGACAGGGCAGAAAAAGGACACACCTGAACACATACCCCGCATCCGCTGCATTGATCGTTTATGATAATACCCTGCAATGTCAGTCCTCTCCATTCTCCTGTCAGACAATCTTCAGAGTGCCAAACAGTTTAATCAGTTCTTCAGATAATTCTTCCTTCTCCCCTTCAAAGATCTGTCCGGCAGCTTCCGGCAGCACAGGACTGAAGACACGGCTGACCCAGGTCGGCGATCCTTGCAGACCAATATTCTGAGGATCTAGGTGGAGATCATCATGGGTCAATACCGGGATAACCGCTTTTTTGGATTTCATCAGACCTTTCATAGAAGGCATTCTCGGCTGGTTGATTTCACGAACCACAGTAACCAGCAGCGGAAGCGAGGATTCCAAAACCTCGTATCCATCATCCGTCATCTTTTCGATTACGGCTCGCCCATGATCTTTCAATTCGATCTTCCGGACATTGGTTACATGAGGAATCCCTAGATGTTCAGCAATGCCCGGTCCAACCTGAGCAGTATCACCATCAATGGCCTGTCTCCCGCAGAAGATCAGATCCGGAACACCCATGTGACGAATGGCAGCAGCCAGAGTATAGGATGTAGCCCAGGTGTCTGCGCCGGCAAATGCTCTGTCATTGAGATGCAGCACTTCATCGGCTCCCAGGGCAATGGCTTCTTTTAATGCATCGGCCGCCTGAGGAGGACCCATGGTTATTGCAGTTACTTTTCCATCCTGGGCAGTTCGTATTCTGACCGCCTCTTCCAGCGCATGCAGGTCGAATGGATTGATGATCGCCGGAACACCTTCGCGAATCAATGTGTTGGTTTCCCGGTCAATTTTTACTTCGGCCGTATCCGGTACCTGCTTGATGCAGACAACAATATTCATGGTATTCATTCACCACCGCTAATTTTTAGACTTACCAATGCTTTGCTTAATCAGTTCCAAGGCAATGACATTGCGCTGAATCTGGTTGGTTCCCTCATAAATCTGTGTAATCTTTGCATCTCTCATCATTCTTTCTACCGGATAATCCCGCATATATCCAGATCCACCCATAATCTGCACGGCATCCGTGGTGACTTTCATCGCCATGTCGGAGGCAAAAAGTTTGCACATGGCCGATTCTTTGGTAAAGTCTTTAGCACCGGCATCGATCATCCGCGCTGTATGATACAGCAAAGAGCGAGCCGCCTCAATTTGTGTGGTCATATCGGCCAGCATGTGCTGAATGGCCTGGAATGAAGAAACAGACTGACCAAATTGCACTCTTTCCCGCGCAAACTGCAGGGCTTCATCCAAAGCTCCCTGGGCAATACCCACTGCCTGTGCGGCAACACCCGGTCGAGTCATGTCAAATGTTTTCATCGCAACAACAAAACCCGAACCCTTCTTACCGAGTATCTGATGTCTGGACACACGGCAGTCTTCAAATATCACTTCCGTGGTGGCTGATGAACGGATGCCCATCTTCTTTTCTTTTTTACCGAATTTCAGTCCGGGTGTTCCTTTTTCAACGATGAATGCCGTAGCACCCCGCACTCCTTTAGATGGGTTGGTCATAGCAATTACCACATAGACATCAGCTTCTCCGCCGTTTGTGATCCACTGTTTTGTGCCATTCAGTATGTATTCATCGCCATCTTCCACTGCACGGGTCTGAATGTTCCCGGCATCACTTCCTGCATTGGCTTCAGTAAGAGCAAAAGCAGCCAAATGTTTTCCGGATGCCAGATCCGGCAGATAACGAGCTTTTTGTTCATCCGTACCAAACAGAATAATCGGATACGTCCCCAGCCCGTTGGCAGCCATGGTAACCGCAACACCCGCATCCGCCCGACTCAACTCTTCCACCATCAGACATTTTTCAAAAACACCCAGGCCCAATCCACCATACTCTTCCGGAATATAAATTCCGAAAAGATCAGAGTCGGCAATGACTTTCAGAATTTCCCGGGGGAATTCTTCTTTCTCATCCAATTCCGCCGCGACAGGAGCAACTCGCTCTACGGCAATTTTTCGAGATAGCTCTCGTATCATCTGCTGCTCTTCAGTGAAAAAATACTCCATATTTTTCCCTCCTAAAATAAAAAATCTTTATATCAGAGTATTATGACCTGGTACTATAACGCTCTTAGTGTAGCACAGTGATCTTTTTCATGTCAATAAGACGATGCAGCAGACAAAGGGCACACGTCTGCTGCATTTCTTCCTATTTCTCGTTAAAGCTCTCATAATGGACATATTCCTCAAGAGAACGTCTTGCGGGAGCTGAGTTTTTCATTTGATCCGTATATCCCAGTGCAATCAGAGCCATGACACCGAGATCATCGGGAATACCCAGTGCTTCCCGCACTTCTTCATCGTAGAAATCACCCACCCAACAGCTTCCTACACCAAGATCCCATGCTGCCAGCAGCATATTCTGAATGGCGGCTGCCGTATCCTGCACTTCAAAATACGAAATGGCTGGCGAGTCATTCTTTCCCGGTTTCACCATCTTTAATGTTGAACAAACTGCTACAACCACATCGGCATCTGGCAAAAACCGGGCGTAACGATGTCCCAGAGCCAACTTCTTTTTGGTTTCCGGATTTCGGACCACAATCAACTCCCATGGCTGTTGATTATGGGCAGAAGGTGCCCAACCAGCCGCATCCAGAATTTGATCCAATACTTCCTTTTCGATCTTTTTATCCGTAAACTTTCGTATACTTCTTCGTTCAATAATTGCATCTCTTGTTTCCATAGTCAACCCTCCTGTAGTTTTACTGAACCGGCAGTGTGCATGTCAGCGGATTTGCTGCAAATTTTCTTCTGCATCCTGCAGCAGTTCAGCAATATGGCTTTCAATCTCTGTATCATTCCACTCAAATTCCATCATTCTCTGCCAAACAGCTGCAGCCTGCCGATAATCCTTCAAATGGTAATGATAGATTACTCCGGTGCTGTACAAAGCACCCCAGTGATTCGGCTCAAGATTCAACGCTTGCTGGAAAGCATACAGTGCAGACTGCATGTCTCCTGCGTAGTAGTAGGCAGTACCCAGTTGGGCGTAGATTGAAGCGTTCTGCGGATGGGCAGGCTCCAGATCAATGGCTTTGCGATAGTGTTCAATGGCCATAGTATAGTCGCCGGTCATCAGGGCTTCATCGCCCCGTTCTGCCAGGCCTTCCCATCCGATGGCACGGTTCCGCAGATAGTTTGATACACTCACCCACATACCCGCAGCAGATCCTCCCACCAGGGCTATCACGATCAGTAAAATAAGGCTTTTTTGCAGCAAGCCGATATTTCTCTTTGGAAGCATTTCACTTTCATTGGTTTGATTCCGCATATATTCCATCTCTACATCTCCTGCAGGTTACTCATCCTTCACGGAGGGATTTGTCTCTCGGCCCTCTTTATGTATCAAATGGTACGCCAGCACAGCCAAGTCCGCTCCCAGATCTTCATTGCGAACAATACGGTCCTGAGGCAGCCGTATGACAGCTGGAGCAAAATTCCAGACTGCCTGAACACCACCGCTAGCCAGTTTATCCGCCACTGCTTGCGCAGAAGCCGCCGGGACTGCAATGATACCCAGAAGAATATGGTTCTGATCCAGGTACTGCTGCAAAATATGCTCATCCAACACAGGAATGTTGCATACCGAGGTTCCGATTTTTTCCGGATCGCGATCAAACAATGCGGTGATCCTCAAACCAAACCTCTGAAACCCGGAGTAGCAGGCCAGCGCCGTTCCTAATTTTCCAGCCCCAACCAATACGGCTGTTTTCTCGGTACCAGCACCCAAAAACTCTTCCAGTCTCACCGCCAGCGGTGCCACAGCGTAACCAATCCCGGCGCGCCCTTTACCCCAGATCATGCTGAGATCTTTTCTGACTTGCGCAGGATCCAGGTTCAGGGCTGCACCGATTTCCTCCGAAGAGGCTGTCTGCTGCCCGGCTTCTTTTCGCTGCGATATATAGCGATAATATCGAGGAAGCCGCTCTGCAGTTGGCTGCGGCAGCTCGATCTTCTTATCCATTCAAAACACCGCCTTCTTATTCCGCCAGATAGTCATTGTATCATAGACCCTTGTATTGTTCAAATAGACATCTACTCCAACGCCAATCGCTTTACTGCATCGGCCGCATAAATAATGTCGTCTTCGGTATTGAAATAGCCAATACTGAACCGTACGGTACCTTGTGGATAGGTTCCAAGACTCTCATGGGCCCATGGTGCACAATGAAGGCCGGTTCGACAAGCAATTCCAA
>JAXGQE010000004.1:0-232804 GCA_040766585.1 Candidatus Sumerlaeota bacterium | reverse complement strand
TTGTTTTGAAATCGTCAGGTTCTTTTCATAGTTTCTCTTGACTTCATATAGTTAGTCTCCCAGCTGCAACTGCGTTAACATTCTGCAGTTGATGCTGAAAATCCTGCCGCCATCACAGTACAAGGCAGGTACAACGATCATACCCGGACGCCTCCCATAAACTCTGTGTGCGCATCCGTCAGATGAACTGAAACCATTTCGCCGGTGAGTTCATCGGAACCGGGGGTAAACATCACGCGAATGTATTCTCCAGTCAAGCCCTCCTGACTGCCCGTTTGCGCATCCGCTTTTTCAGCCAGCACCTGGACGGTTTCCCCCAGAAAAGATTGATGGAAGGCCAAAGACTGAGTGGCAGCCTGTTCGTGCAGAATGCGGCTGCGTTCATCTTTCACAGGTCCCGGAACCGGATTCGGCATGGTTGCCGCCGGTGTGCCGGGGCGGGGTGAATAGGAAAACACATGGGTTCGGCTGAAAGCCGCCTCCCGAACAACCCGCCGAGTGTTTTCAAACTGCGCATCGGACTCTCCCGGAAAACCGACAATCACATCGGTGCTGATCCCAGCTCGGGGAAAACGGGTGCGTATAGATTCCACAACTTTCAAAAAATCAACGGACCGGTAGCGCCGGTTCATTCTCTGCAGGATTACATCATCGCCGCTTTGCAGAGGAATGTGGAAATGGCGGCACACTTTTCCCAGATCACAGACAGCGTCCAGCAGGTCACCGGTCACTTCGGTGGGTTCAATGGAGCTGATCCGAATTCTCTTCAAGTGCTTCAGGGGATGAATCCGCTCAAGAACTGTCCGAAGACAGCTTCCGTCCTGTCGGTCCAGACCGTAGAGCCCCAGATTAACCCCCGTGAGTACGATTTCCTGATAACCGGCTTCCGACAGACGCAGGGCTTCTTCTTCAATGCGATCGATATTGCGACTGCGGATGGGCCCCCTCGCGTAAGGAACCATGCAGTAGGAGCAAAACTGGTTGCATCCTTCCTGTATTTTCAAAAACGCCCGGGTTCTCTCAGATCCCAGATGCAGGGGCATTTCTTCATACTCATGAATCTGCATAATATCCCCCACAGCACAAATACCCTGACCCGCCGCCAGGGATTCCACCATGTCCACAACTTCCCGGCGTCGGTGGGTTCCAAGCATAAGATCCACCTCGGGCATTTCCTGCAGAGCTTCTTTTCCCACCTGGGCGTAACAGCCGGAGACCACGATCTTTGCCGATGGATTCTGCCGGTGTGCCCGCCGAATCATCTGCCTCGTTTTACGTTCGGCAGCCACTGTGACAGCGCAGGAATGAACCACGTACACATCCGCCGGATCATGGAATGGCACAATCCGATAGCCCCTTTGCTGAAACATCTCCTTCATAACATCCGCTTCATACTGATTGACTTTGCAGCCCAGTGTATAGACAGCCGCCGTTTTCATCGTCGACCCCCCAAATCATCGGAGGCGTACAAGAGTGCTGCCGCAGCCACCAGCCCGGCAGTTTCCGTACGCAAAATTCTGGGTCCCAGCGTTACCGCATGGGCTCCTGAAGAAATGGCTTTTTCTGCCTCCCCGGAGGAAAATCCCCCTTCCGGACCGCAGAAGATCCGCACCTTTTTCATCGGTCCGTACTGCTGCCAAACCTGCTTCAGCGACACCTTTTCCTCCTGCTCCCACAAAAGAATATCCACCGTATCGTCCGGCTTTTGCGACAGCACCCGGTCCCACGACATGGGCAAGGATACGGATGGAATCACAGTCCTCCGGGCTTGCTTGGCCGCCTCTTCGGCAATTTTCTGCCATCGTGCCGATTTGGTTGCCCCTTGATCTTTATCCAGGCGGACGATACTGCGTTCACAGATCAATGGGATAAACGCTGTCATACCCACCTCCGTGCCTTTTTGAATAATATCGTCCATTTTCGTTCCCTTGGGCAGCCCTTGGACCAGTGTCAGGGATAGATCCGCTTCCCGCTGGATGGATACATCCGATAATAAGGTTCCCGCCGCTTCGCTGCCATCGATTCGATCCAGCCGGGCTTCCCATTCCCGTCCATCGGGGGTGACCACTGTGATGATCTCTCCAACTCGAAGACGCAGTACTTTTCGTATATGATGCAGGTCACTTCCACCAATTCGAAATTGGCCGGGATCGGAAAATGCCGGGTCAATAAAGAAACGGTTCACGACCCATCCCTCCTGCGGGCCGTTAAAGCGACCCAGTCGCCGTCTTCCAGGACATTTTCCAGCTGCAGTCCATGCTGGACAAATGCAGAGCAAACTTCTTCCTGCCTGCTTCGAATGATCCCGGAAGCAATAAATAGACCATTCTCTTTCATCCTCTCCCGCACGCAGGACAGAATGTCCATAATCACATTGGCTCCAATGTTGGCTACAACAATATCGGCCGGACCGCGGGCATCCTCACACACACCGACCTGAAAATTCGTCATTGATTCTACTCCGTTGAGAAGACTGTTTTTTTGGGCCACTGTCACAGCCGTTGAATCGATATCCACACCCAAAGCCTGTTCGGCACCCAAAAGAACAGCTGCCACCGAAAGAATCCCGGATCCGGTGCCGATATCCAAAACGGTTTCCCCGCCTTTCACCTGCCGGTCCAGCACTTCCAGACACAACCGGGTCGTGGGATGGGATCCGGTTCCAAACGCCATTCCCGGGTCCATCCAAATCCGAATCCGCCCCGTGGGCGTTTCACTCTCATCCCAAACCGGCTGGATCCACAGCCTCTGTCCCACAGCCATCGGAGTGTAATATGCTTTCCAGGCATGCGCCCAGTCTTCTTCATCCACTTCCCGCATCCGGATATCACCGGATCCGACAGCGACTCCGGCTCGCGCCAGATTGTCCAGCTCAAGTTTTATCTGTTGGACGATGTGGTCCACATTCTGTTCCGGAGCAGCATAAAAGCGGAGACGGACTTCTTCGCCCGCATCCTCCGCCTGAATCAAATCTTCCGCTTCCCATCCGCCTCGCTGCACCAGACGCGCCAGTGCGGCCGGGTCATCCATGGACACCCCCACGCCTAGCGTATCCGATAGATACACAGCCAGCGCATCTGCAGCCGGATGAGTCAGGGACAGTTCAACTTCCCGCCTTTTCATTGCGTGTCACTCCTGTCAGTTCATACCAAACGCATCTTTCATCTTCCGGAAAAACCCTTTATCCTCTTTGCTGACCTCTTGGCCGCCCTCCAAACCGAATTCACGCAGCAGCTCTTTTTGTTTATCATTGAGCTTCCGCGGTGTCACCACAGTCACCCGGACATGGTGATCCCCTCGACTGGAACTGCGCATATGGGGTACCCCCTTACCCTTGATGCGGAAACGGGATCCGGTCTGGGTACCGGCCGGGACTTTTAATTTCACTTTCCCGTCCAAAGTATCCACTTCCAGATCGTCTCCTAGGGCAGCCTGGACAAAAGAGATGGGTATTTCGGAATATACATCGTAGTCATGCCGCTGGAACACCGGATGCGGCTTGACTCGGATCAGAATATACAGGTCGCCCCGAGGGGCTCCTTTTTCACCGGCTTCGCCTTCACCGGACATGCGCATGCGAGCGCCATGATCCACACCCGCAGGTATTTTTACGTGGATCTTTCGACGCTCCCGTACCCGTCCGGTCCCGCTGCAGACCGTACAGGGGTCATCGACGATTTCACCGCGTCCCTGACAGGTCGGGCAGGTCTGGACATTGACAAATTCACCAAACGGTGTCTGCTGCCGTTTGCGCTGCTGACCGGTACCCTGACAGTCCGGACAAGTCCGGGTCTGAGTGCCTTTTTTAGCACCGGTACCGCCGCATTCACCGCAGTTTTCTGTTCTCGGTATGGTAATATCCCGCTCGACCCCAAAGGCGGCCTCTTCAAATGAGATCTCCATTTCATACTGCAGATCCGCGCCTCGCTGGGGACCTCTCTGCTGGGAGCGCATGCCAAAACCACCGCCGAAAAACTCAGAGAATATATCTCCAAAGTCGCCGAATCCGCGGAATTCGCCGCTGTCAAACCCTCCGGAACCAAATCCGTTGGCACCGGTATCCATATGGCCGAACCGGTCATACTGGGTCCGCTTGGTGGAATCGCTCAGGACCTGATAGGCTTCGTTAATCTCTTTGAATTTTTTGTCCGTATCCGGATCTTCTTTGTTTGCATCCGGGTGGTACTGTCGAGCCAGTTTCCGATACGCTTTTTTGATTTCCTCCGCCGTTGCGTCCCGGCCGACTCCCAGTACTTCATAATAGTCCCGCTTGCTCACCCGTATCACCTACTTGTCAGATTTGCGAAAAGCGGTGAGAGGCCGCGCTGACCTCTCACCGCTCAACGGATTACTCGTCCTTTTTATCTTCATCCACTACTTCATACTCGGCATCATACACATTCTCATCCTGGCTTCCAGATTGGCCGCCGTCAGCATTCCCTTCCGGACCGGCCTGCTGTTCGGCATTTTTGGCATATACCGCCGATGACAAGTCATACAGCACCTTGGTCAGTGCTTCGGTATCCTTTTTGATTTGTTCAATATCCGTTCCGGCCAGAGACTTCTTCAGGGTTTCGGCTCCTTCTTTCACTTTGTCCACCAGCGTGGCGTCGGCCTGGTCACCCAGATCCTTCACCGTCTTTTCGGCGTTGTAGACCAAAGAGTCAGCTTGATTGCGGGCTTCCACCTCTTCCAGCCGCTTCTTGTCTTCTTCCGCGTGCTTTTCAGCATCCTTCACCATCTTTTCGATTTCATCCTTGGACAGTCCGGAGGAGGAAGTAATGGTAATCTTCTGTTCCTTCTTGGTGCCCAGATCTTTGGCGGACACATTGACAATGCCGTTGACATCAATATCAAATGTCACTTCAATCTGGGGGACACCCCGGGGTGCCGGCGGAATACCGTCCAGTGTAAACCGACCCAGCGTCACATTTCCGGCAGCCATGTTCCGTTCTCCCTGGAGAACATGGATTTCGACACTGGTCTGATTGTCTGCGGCTGTCGAAAATACCTGGCTCTTGGAAGTCGGGATGGTCGTGTTGCGGTCAATCAACCGGGTAAACACACCGCCCAGGGTTTCAATTCCCAATGATAGCGGAGTAACATCCAAAAGCAGGACATCCTTTACATCCCCGGCAATGATCCCCGCCTGAATAGCAGCCCCCATGGCCACCACTTCATCGGGATTGATTCCCCGGTACGGTTCTTTGTTGGTCAGTTTCTTGATGGCTTCCTGCACCGCCGGAATTCGGGTGGATCCGCCCACCAGGATTATTTTATGAATATCGGCCGCTTTTAAGCCGGCATCGGCCATGGCTTTTTTGGTGGGTCCCATAGTGGCTTCCACCAGGTCCGCTGTCAGTTCTTCAAATTTCGCCCGGGACAGATTCATGTCCAGATGCTGCGGGCCTTCTTCCCCTGCCGATATAAAGGGCAGGTTGATGTTGGTGGTCATCAAAGAGGAAAGCTCAATTTTGGCTTTCTCTGCCGCTTCCCGCAGACGCTGCAGGGCAGTTCGATCCTTTTTCAGGTCGATACCGGTTTCTTTCCGAAACTCAAGCGCCAGATGATCGACAATTCTTTCATCAAAATCGTCGCCGCCCAAGCGGTTGTTTCCGCTGGTGGCTTTTACTTCGATGATGCCTTCGCCCAGTTCCAGGATAGATACATCAAAAGTCCCTCCGCCCAGGTCAAACACCAGGACTTTCTGGTCTTCCTCTTTATCCAGTCCGTACGCCAGAGCGGCAGCCGTCGGTTCATTGATGATTCTCATGACTTCCAGTCCGGCAATGGCGCCGGCATCCTTGGTGGCCTGCCGCTGGCTGTCGGTGAAGTAGGCTGGTACGGTAATGACCGCTTTTTCCACCTTTTCGCCGATAAAAGCTTCAGCATCCTGCTTCAGTTTCTGCACGATCATGGCCGAGATTTCCTGTGGTGTGAAATCCTTCCCGTCGATATGGACTTTGTGGTTGGTTCCCATTTCTCTTTTGATGGAACTGACAGTACGAGTCGGATTGGAGATGGCCTGCCGTTTGGCTACTTGCCCCACCAGCCGCTCCCCACTCTTGGAGAATCCCACCACAGATGGAGTCAGTCGGTTCCCTTCCGCGTTGGGGATGACCGTAGGTTCTCCCCCTTCAATAAAGGCGACTACCGAGTTGGTTGTTCCCAAATCAATACCGATAACTTTTCCCATGTATGCTACCCCCTGTATCAATGTATTAATCGATTTCTTCTTCCCGCGCGGATACCACTACTTTGGCTGCCCGGATCACCCGGTCGTCCCGTCGGTATCCCCGCTGGGTTTCTGCCAGTACAATATTTTCCGGCTGTCCCGGAGTACTGATCCGCTGAACCGCCTCGTGGCAGTCCGGATCAAAGGGTTCTCCGATGCACTGCATAGGGAGGATTCCTTCCTTCTCCAGCACATTCAGCAGCCGGCGGTGGATCATTTCAACTCCGGAAAGGAGCCCCTTATCGGCGGATACATCCCGGGCCGCTCGAATGGCCCGTTCCAGATCGTCCACCACATCCAAAAGCGGCTTCGCTATACTGTCTACGGCCCGCTGATAGGTGCCGGACTGTTCTTTGATCATCCGCTTGCGATAATTATCAAAATCGGCCTGCAGCCGGTACAGCTGATTGCGGCAGGCGTCGAGTTCTGCTGTCCCACTGTCTTTCCTGTCATCCGGCATGGTTTCTTCTCCGACATCAGTCTGAGCATCTACGCGGTCATCGGCTACCGGTTCCGTGCCGGGATCCTTCTTATGTTTGGGTTCCTTCTTCTCTTTCATGGGTTCACCGCCTTGTTGATTTCCTTCATTCAAATCATTTCTCGCAGCGCGTCTTCTTTCCAGCCAGGGAATTGGTTAGATGCCGGGTGATTCTGTCCATAACGGACACAACCCGTCCGTAATCCATACGGGTGGGTCCCAGTACACCAATGGTGCCCACCAGCTTCCCGCCAATCTCGTAACGGGCTGTCACCATACTGAGATTTTGCATCTCAACCGCCGTATTTTCATGCCCGATACGGATGGTGATGCCTTCCGGAGCCAGGTCGGTAAGGACCTGACGCAGGGTTTTCTCTTCCTCCAAAAGACCCAGCACCAGACGCGCTTTTTCAATGTCTTTAAATTCCGGCTGGCTGAGGATATTGGTGGCCCCGCCCAAATAGATTCTTTCCTCCTGGCAGTCCAGGACAGTCTCATCCATGATCTGAAATACCTGCTCCAGCATTTGCTGAGCCAGGTGGATCCGGTCCAGCCGCAGGCTCAGTTCCTGATGCAGTTCCCGGAACAACGCTTCTTTCACATCGTCCAGAGTTTTTCCCCGCAGCCGTTCATTCATGATTTCAGCGATGGCATTCAGTTCTTCTTCCCGGATTCCATCCGGCAGATCCACATTCCGGTGCTCCACGATACCGGTTTCGTTCACCAGCACAATGACGGCTGTACTTTCGCCGATGGGCAGGATCTGAAGATAGCGCAGTTCCTGCTCGGATAGGGTCGGCCCCATAATTAGCGACGTATAGTTGGTCATCTGAGAGAGAATTTTTGCCGTCCGCTGGATTTGCAGATCAATCTCCCGGGCGCGGTTCTGGTACCAGTCATCAATGTGGGCCACTTCCCGGGCAGCCAGTTTGTGGATTTCCAGCAGAAAATCCACGTAGAAACGGTACCCTTTGTCCGAAGGGATTCTCCCGGCAGAAGTATGGGGCTGTTCCAGGTACCCCAGTTCTTCCAGATCGGACATCTCATTTCGAATGGTGGCCGGACTGACACCCAGGTCGTACCGGCGGGCAATAAAGCGCGATCCAACGGGCTCTGCAGAGTCAATATAGCTGTCAATGATGGCCTGCAGTATGCGCTTTTTCCGTTCATCCAGTGACATTCTCATCACCTCGCTGTTAGCACTCTTAATTAATGAGTGCTAAGGTACTATTAAAAAAATACCATGTGTCATCCTGTTTGTCAAGAGACCCATGGAGAATTTAGCCCAGGCTGCCTAAAAATTCACGGCCCACCCGATTGTTGAATCGCAAGCCCCGATCTGTCGGCATGATCCGCCCATTTTCCTGATGAATCAACCCTTGCTTTTGCAAATTTTCCAGGGGTTTGGCAAAAATGATACGGGCATCGACTGAAAACCGCTCTTCAAACCACTGCAGTGAAAAACCCTGAGTCATGCGCAGCGTCATCATCATGGTTTCTTCCATTTCTGCCTCCGGACTCAGTGTTTCCTTCCAGACCGCAGGTGATTGTCCCCGGCGGATCCTTTGAATATAGATATCGGGATCGTAACTGTTGCTGCTGCGAACCCGGTCCGTGTATGAAAAGGCAGCAGCACCCAGTCCCAGATAGGGTTCGTTGTGCCAGTAGATCCGGTTGTGCCGGCTTTCCCGGCCTCCCCGGCAGTAACTGGAGATCTCGTATTGCATAAGTCCGCCCTCAGACAGTCCTTTTTGGGTAGCGCTGAACATCTCGTCTTCCTCATTTTCATCCGGCAGCGTCCAGATCCTTTTCTGCAGCCGCCGCTCCAGCTCGGTTCCTTCTTCCACCTGCAGGCTGTAGGCAGAGACATGATCCGGCTCCAGCGCCACCACCTGAGAAAGGGTTCTTCGCCAGTCGGCCCGATCCTGTCCGGGCAGACCGTAAATCAGATCCACACTGATGTTGTCCAGGCCGGCATCCCGGCATGCATCGTACGCCATTCGGGCGTCCTTCCAGGTGTGAATACGGCCGATCCGGGCCAGCAATTCATCATTGGCCGACTGGACCCCCAGGCTGATGCGGTTAATGAGGCTGCCGGTTATGGTCTTTAGTTTTCCCGGGCTCAGAGTGCCTGGATTTACCTCCAGGGTGCATTCTCCTTCGGCAACATCGAAAAAAAGCGCACCGGCTTTGTCCAGCAGTGCGCCCAGAAGTTTTTCAGGCAGAATGGACGGCGTACCGCCGCCGATGTAGACCGTCCTGACTTTCCCGCCCCACTGCCGCGCCGTACGCTCCATTTCCAGCATCAGCGCCTGCACATAGTCATGGACCTGGGGCGAATCCGGAGATACCGGATACGAGCAGAAACTGCAGTAATGACACTTTTTCAGACAAAAGGGAATGTGGAGGTAAATACCGGGTGTCTGCATCATGATATTCACCTCTACTCCAGTTTCAGGACAGCCATGAAGGCTTCCTGGGGAATTTCCACCGTGCCCACCTGCTTCATTCTCTTCTTTCCTTCTTTTTGCTTCTCCAAAAGCTTCCTCTTTCGGGTAATATCCCCGCCGTAGCATTTGGCCAGTACATCTTTGCGCATGGCCTTGACGCTTTCTCTGGCAATAATCTTGTTGCCGATGGCCGCCTGAATGGGGATATCGAACATCTGCCGGGGAATGATTCCCCTCAGTTTTTCCACCAGCTGCCGCCCTCGAAGCACAGATTTGTCCTGGTGAACAATGCAGGAGAGAGCGTCCACAATCTCTCCATTGAGCAAAATATCCAGTTTCACCAGGTCCGCTTCCTGATACCCGCTGAACTCATAGTCAAAGGATGCGTATCCCCGGGTGCGTGATTTCAGCTGATCAAAGAAATCGTACATAATCTCGCTCAGAGGCAGTTCGTAGCTTAAAAGGACCCGGGTGGTGTTCATATACTCCATGTTTTTGAACACACCCCGTCGTTCCTGGGCAATCTCCATGACTGCCCCCACATACTCATTGGGCAAAATGACCGTGGCTTTCACCAACGGTTCTTCAATTTTTTCGATCTCCACCTGAGACGGCATCGCCGCCGGATTCTCCACCATTAAGACACGGCCGTCCAGGCATGCCACCCGGTAGAGAACGTTGGGGGCTGTGATGACCAGATCCAGATCGTATTCCCGTTCCAGCCTTTCCTGAATGATCTCCATATGCAATAGCCCCAGAAAACCACAGCGAAAACCGAACCCCAGCGCCAGCGATGTCTCCGGTTCAAAACTAAGCGCCGCATCGTTGAGTTTCAGTTTATCCAAAGCATCCCGCAATTCCGGATAATCATTGGTTTCGGTGGGATACAGGCCGCAGTAGACCATGGGAGTGATCTTTCGATACCCCGGCAGGGGTTGGACCGCTGGACGTTCTGCTCCGGTTACGGTGTCCCCTACTTGGGAATCCTTGACATTTTTGATACTGCCGGACAAAAACCCCACCTCCCCGGCGGACAATTCGTCCACCAGAGCCATATCGGGTTTAAAAACACCCACATCGGTAACGATAAATTCCTTTCCTGTGGCCATCATCCGGATGCGCATGCCCGTTCGAATGGTACCGTCCACCACGCGAATGTATGGGATAACCCCTTTGTAGGAATCATATAGCGAATCGAAAATCAAGGCCCTCAGCGGTTCTTCGGCATGCCCGGCAGGCGGCGGAATTCGAGCTATCAAAGCCTCCAGCACATCATCAATTCCAACACCGGTTTTGGCAGACACCAAAATGGCTTCGCTGCCGTCCAGGCCGATCACATCTTCCAGTTCCTTGCGAATCCGGTCTGGATCCGCATTGGGCAAATCGATTTTATTGATCACCGGGACAATCTCCAGATTGTGATCCAGCGCCAAATATACATTAGCCAGGGTTTGCGCCTCGATACCCTGCACGGCATCCACCACCAAAAGCGCCCCGTCGCAGGCCGCCAGAGAGCGGGATACTTCATAGGTAAAATCCACATGCCCGGGGGTATCTATCAGGTTCAGGGTATACAGATTACCATCCCGAGCCGTATAATTCAAACGAACCGCCTGGGCTTTGATGGTGATTCCCCGTTCACGCTCCAGATCCATCCGGTCCAGGACCTGCTCATCCATTTCCCGGTGGCTGAGCGTTCCGGTATACTCCAGAAGCCGGTCCGCCAGCGTGGATTTTCCATGATCAATATGGGCTATGATGGAAAAATTCCGGATGCGTTCCGGATTGTATCCGGTCCTCTCCGTTTGTTTGGCCATGGTTTCACCTGCTTTTTCGTCGATACATCGAACATCATTATAGCATTTGCCATACCGCCTCGCAAGTTCTTGTTGCCGGTGCTAGGATTCCGAAAATTTGTCATTGGTTATATTGCATTTTTTTCACCATCATGTTAGAATGTAATGTGTTGCCGAACGGTATCAATACTCTCGGCAGCGTGTGTAGGAACCAAAGGAGGTGAAGACTGTGCCGAATATTCAATCATCGATCAAAAGCATGAAAAAAGATGCGGCCCGAAACCGCCGTAACAACATGCGAAAATCACTGCTGAAAACCTCCCTCCGGAAGTTCCAGACTGCGATGACAGAAGGAGATCCCGAAAAAGTTAAAGATGTTCTTCTGCAGACAACCCGTGTAATCGATAAATCCGCCAGCAAAGGGATTATCCATAAAAACGCTGCGGCCCGCCGAAAATCCAGGCTGGCCAAAAAGTACAACCAACTGGTGGCCGCTCACAGCGAAACAGCCACCCAGGATCAGTAAGAGACCATCCACCCCTGACACCGAAACAGTCAGGGGTTTTTCATGCGCTCATTCGTATCAACACTTTTTCCAGGATCATCCGCGGTTCACCGTACCCTGTCTTTAAGTCTTCATCCGCCTGCAGCAGTTCAGCCAGCATCCTCTGCATTTTTTCCATCGGAAAGGATGAAAGACGTGCCACTGTCTTTTGAATTTCATAAGGCGATTTCACGTTCAGCAGCGGACCCAGGTCCTGTGTACGAACCCCTTCAGCCAAAAGCAGCGCACTGTCAACCATCATTCGGACCTGCCGAATCAGCATAAACAGGATCTTGACTGGCGGCTCATTCATCAGAAGCATATCCGCCAACAGCTGCAGCGCCGTTTTCCGGTTTTTTGCACTCACTGCATCAATCAGCGAAAAAATGTTGTTCTCCAAAGTTCGGCTACCCACCGCCAGAATATCCTCCCTCTCAATCTTCCCTTTGTCGCCGGCATACGCTGCCGCTTTCTGCATTTCCTGCCGCAGCAAGCGCAGATCATTGCCTGCTCGCTCCACCAGCACCTGCACGGCATCCCGGGTAATGGTTTTGCCCAACCGCCGAATACGGCCGTCTATCCATCCAGTCAGTTCCGTCCCCTTCAGCGGTTTGCATTCCACCGCCATGCCGTGTTTTTCAATCAATCGGTACAATGTGATGTTCTTGCCGCTTGCTGAGCCTTTTTCCACTTCGTCGGCGGTAAAAACCAGACAGGAAAAAAAGATCCGGTCCCGGATAAAATCCTGCATCAGCTGCACCGGGTCGCTGGAGTCTTTGCTCTTGGAGGCGGCTCCATCTTTTTTGGTTTTCTGAAAGTAGGGAGCGTCGCTGACCACCGTCAACCGATAGGGATCCTTCACGGGCGGTGTCCGGGCCATGTTCAGCACTTCCTCCAGGCTGTACTGGCGGCCGTCCAGTCGGGTATCGTTGAAATCCGCCAGATCTTTGCTCAGCAAAGACAACCGTGCCGCCAGAATCATTTCCTGATAGATAAATGACTCCTGCCCGTAGAATAGGAAAATACGCCGTCCATCCTTTTTTTCCATCTCATTTCGAATTAAATAGGTATCCACATGATCAGCCCTTCGGATTTGCCGTTTCTTTTGAGTTGGATCCATGGTACTCAATATTCTCCCGAATCTGCTGGGCGATTTCCCCGCCCCACAGCCGTTTCACCAGATAGAGAGCCATATCAATTCCGGAAGATACTCCTGCTGACGTAATCTGAGGTCCGCAGTCCACAATTTTTTCCGGCACCACTTTCAAATCGGGGAACATCTCCTGCAGTCGTTCCCGCCAGCGGAAATGAGTGGTCACTCGTTTATCGGTCAAAAGTCCGGCTTTGGCCATTAAAAATGTTCCGGTGCATACACCGGCGGTAATCTCGGCCTGGGGACCGGCATAACGCAGATATTCCAGAATGGGTTCCAGAAGGTCATCGCTGACCCGGGTTCCGGGTCCGCCGGGAACAATCAGCACATCATACAGCGGTTTTTCCCGAAAGAGTGCATCCGGAATCACTTGAAGACCACCCCGACAAATCACAGGGCTTTTTTCAGCCACCACCGACAAGGTGCACAGCGGCCGGTCTTCGTCCCGAGCACCGGCCAACACTTCGTACGGGCCGGCGAAATCCAGTACTTCCACCTGATCGAAAAGGACCACTCCCACTTGCATGCTTAGCGCCTCCTCACAATTCGTCTACCCCCATTATATCTGCACGGCTGCCTCTTCGGCAAGATGATTCATCGTAAGCCGTAGTCTCCCTGATAAATATGTCGAAGCCGCTGATCGGTAAATACCAGTGTGTAGGGATCTTCCAGGCCTCCTTCCTGATCCTGAAGAAATTTATCGTAGAGAGCTCCCACATCGGCTTCCATCAATCCCAGTTCCGTCTGCAGATACACGCCCGCAGACCCTGCATCGATGGAAGCTTCATCTTGCGAGTCATGGAACCGTACCGTCAGAACCGGTTCCCCATCCGCCCAATCCATGGCTGACACAGAAACCGTTCTAAATCGGATCGCATCACATCCCAGCAGCAGATCCGCCCACCGATCCAATTCCATTTCCAATGCGGCCAATTGTGATAGACCAGACTCCAGATGATCCAGTCGGCCTTCAATCTCTTCGATCTCCCGAGATATTTGCATGTACCCGCCGAATCCCAGCTGTTCTGCAACAGGCGGCCACCAAATGCCACCTGCCGCAAAAAAACCGGCCATCAGCAGTACGATCATCCCAATTCGCCAAGCAGTATACCTCATTTTGTCCATCCCCTTCTCCTCACTGTCTAAAACCCACGAATCCGAATTGTCTGACGCTGAAATACATTCGCAGACGGCACACTTCACTCCTCCCCAAAATCATGTAGGTCTCCAGATAAAAATTCCATCGTGTATATGAAACTTGAAGGAAAATTCTAGAATCCCGCGAAGTACAAAATGGGTTTACAGTAAAAACCATCCAAATCGCAACCATCCGTATCATGCCAGATCACAAAAAAGAGAGGTGTCTTATTTGAAAAAAACCATCTTCTTTCTACAAGCACTCTTTCTGATTATCGCCTTGTTGGCAGTACCAATCCTGGCGGCCGAGACCGCAACCATTCTGCCAGACGAAGTGTGGGTCGATGACGATTTCAACCCAGCCACACCCGGATGGGGAATCACCCATTTTGATTCTCTGCAGACAGGTGTCAACGCTGTCGCCATGGGGGGAACCGTTTATGTGGCCGCCGGAAACTATAAGGCCGCAACCATCACCACCTCCACCATCATGATCATGGGTGATAGTGGAGCCATTCTGGATGGCAGTAATGATTTTTCAAATTCTGCCGGTCTGCAGATTAATGCCGCCAATGTTGCATTATCCGGATTGACATTCAACAACTGGAATTACATCAACAGCAGCGTGGCTATCAGCATCGCTGAAACACTCGCAGATAGTACCATAATCTCTTCATGTCTTTTCTATCAAAACAGAATCGATATCGAGTCAAGCAGCAGCCATAACTTGATTTCAGGTAACACCTCGTCTGATGCACTGCTGCACAGCATGATCATCATCGGAAATGGAAATCAACTCTTGTCCAACAACATTGCTGGGTCTGGGTATTCCGGCATTTACGTAGAAGGAAATACCAACTATCTTTTTGGCAATACGGTCACGGCTGCCAACCGTGTAAATATTCCGGGTGAATGGCTTGGTGCCATTACTGTCCAGGGAGATGGTAACGAAATTGAAAGCAATACCGCGGACAATAATCATCAGATCGGTATCTTTCTGAAAGGAGATTTCAATTCCATTACCGACAATCACGCATCCGATAACGGATTCAGTGGCGGATGGAGAGGCATCCACCTGTATGGATCGTCCAATGAAATCCTGGGCAATACTGTCACTGGAAACAACAGCGCCGGCATTGAGACTTCCACATCCAACGAATATCCGTCATCCAATAATGTGTTCGTCGGCAATCGGGTAGAGAATAACCGGGACAGCGGTTTTTACCTGTGGGGCATGGCCAATACAGTCTCCGATAACCAAGTTTCTGAAAACGGCCAGAGCGGCATCCAGATCGTTACCGGCAATTCCGGATCCACCATCTCCGGCAATGTCTGTGAGTACAACGGTGATTACGGAATTGACAGTCGCGGCGGCAACCTGATTATCTCCAATACGGTTCGATACAATGAACGCGAGGATTCGGAACTATACGGCGGTGGGATCAATGCTGGAGAAGGCGATGTAGTTCACTTCAACAGCATCTACGGAAACAATCCCTATGGATTGCTGACTTGGCTGGGGTATGAAGCCGGAGGATCTGTGGCCGCTGACTTTGAACCCATCGATGCGGCCAATAACTGGTGGGGACATCCGGATGGACCCACTTTGAAAGAACCCGCTATTCCCACGGCCATGGCCGACGCCGGTGATGCCGTAGCCGGTCTGCTGACCTATGCTCCCTGGCTGTCCCATCTATCGTTGACCACCGGATCGGAAACCCTGACCGTTGGAAAGGATGAGACCGTAACCATTTCCCTGATCAACAGCGAAGGGGACATCGTCGGCACAGGAGCGCTAAGCGTACAGATCACCGTTCTGGGGGATCCAATCCATCAGGAAACCCTTCCCCTCATTGACGGGCAGGCTCATTTTACCTACCGGCGGGCCGCTGTCGGCACCGATACCATCCGTGTGGAGCTGCTGGTAGCCGGAGAAAACACCGGCATGGAATCGGAACATCCGGTGACATGGGCTGAAGGTTCCGGTGATTCCGACGACCCCCAGGAAGAATTGCCCGATACCGGTGCCGATGTATGGCCATCTGTTACCGGACTGCTCCTGCTGGGCCTTGGACAGTTCATTCGCAAAAAACGCTAAAAGATCCTGACAATCTGAACCAGCGGCACTGACCGCTGGTTCTTTTTCTGCTCTCTTCTTGATTGATTAGCGAATTTCTTCATGATCCTCAGGATACTGAATCGAGACGCTCCGAGTCCCGGAGTCATGAATGTCCCTGTCACCGGAAAGATTGCACCTCAATGCCGTGATCAAACATGCGAAACACAACAGCACCGGACTGATCCGTCCGCAGCAGTTTGCTTTCTCGGCTGAAGTAGCCAGTGACTGCATCACCTGGATGCCCGTACCGGTTGGGTCCCACCGATATCAGAGCGTAATCCGGTTGAACCGCCCTGTACCAGGCCCGATTCATGGATTCATCCGCCCCGTGATGCGGCACTTTCAGGATATCTGCGGCTGGACCATTCTCCCGGGTCATCAGCCACCGGATACCCTCAGCCTCCAGGTCACCGGTAAACAGCATGCGGTGGGATCCCACGGTCAGGAGAAGCACCAGAGAATGATCATTCAGATTCATTGTACTCTCGGGTATTCCGGATCCCGGAGGACTCAATACTTCCAGAATACCCTCCCGACCAATCTGCAGCGTATCCCCCGCCTTCAGAGCTCTTACGGGAATCCCCCTTGAATTCAGCACGCTTTTCAACTGATCTTCACAGTCTGTCTCTCCCGGTATACACGGACCCCATGCATTTCGGACCATCCCTGTTTGGGCCACGGAAATGAGCCCGCCGATATGATCGTCGTGGGCATGGGTATACAGGATATCCAGTGCATTCACGCCGGCCTGACGGAGAAACGGCAGCACAATGCGCTGACCCTGATCATAGACGCCTGTCTCGGTAACCCTTCTTACCCCTCCATCGATCAGAAGGCATTGGCCACCGCGGGTTTGAATCACCAAGGCATCCCCTTGACCCACATCCAGCGCCGTAACCCGCAGTGCTTCCGGAAACGGGTAGAATAGGTGCTGCAGCCAAAAAATTGCAGCCAGCAGAATCATCCATACCGCCGCCTTCTGTACAGCATTCATTCTGAAAAACCCGGCAAAATTTCTCTGCCGACCTATCCAGAAAAGAAGCCCGTACCAGATCGCCATCAGCCACCAGGAAGGGGTAGGAATCGATACACCGTGGTAGGGAAACCGCGCCAACCATTCTATCAAAGTGATAAATGCATTGGCCACGGGGCTGCAGGAAGCCCCGATAAATATCGCCAGGGGCATCCAGATCAGACCCAGCCAGGCTGCTGCCAGACCGAGGAAGATCAGTATTCCGATCAAAGGGGCGGCCACAATCTGTGTCACCGGCACAGTCCAGGCAAAGCGAGAGTAATGCCAGGCAATCAACGGAACGAGACCAATCTGGACAATGACAGATAGACACAGCGAACGATGGCACCATCCCAGTACGCCCGGTTTGATCTTGGGAAGGAACGCATTTCCAGCCAAGAGTGCCGCTGCTGCTGCAAAAGACAACTGAAAACCAGGATCAAACAAAAAGAGCGGTTCCCTGCAGAGTATTACTCCAGCAGCGATACTGAGGACACTCACCGAAGAGAATTTGCGGCGAAAGCAGCGAGCTGCCAATCCCCCCGTCACCATAACCGCGGCCCGCACCACCCCGCTCTGAAGCCCGCAGACTGCGGCAAATATCCAAGTGGATGCCACCTGCACCAGAAAACGCTGTTTTTTCTTCAGATGCAGCAGCCCAGCCAGTGCCCCGGACAGAAGGACCGCATATCCTACATGAAATCCGGATACCGCCAGAAGATGGGGGAGCCCGACTTGCGTGATGGCCTCCTCCACAGCCGGATCCAGGAAGTCTTTCTGTCCCAGCACCAGAGACGACAAGAGTCCGGCAGCCCTTTCCGGCATGGTCCGGACAAATAGATTCTGCCAGCGGTACGACATTCTCGCTGCCAGAGAATACAAACTCCGGCATCCTCCGTCCAAACGCTGGATCTCGCCTCTGTGCTCCAGCCAGAGGACCCAGCCGATTCGCCGCCTCATTAAATGCGCTTTGTAATGGAATTCCCCTGGGTTGGTGGGCGGTGTGGGCCGCTGAGGCACCCCCTTCAGCATCACTCGATCTCCCGGATAGATTTCCATGGACTCCGGAACAGTCACCTGGACCTTTCCCCAGGAGGATGCAGCCACGAATCGGGTTTGGTTGGGACCCCACCGCGGCATCCCGCAGACCGAAGCTGTCCAGATCCTGCCGGAATCCGGCCACTGTTCCGGTCCTTTCGATTCCAATACGGCCTGAAAAGACAGGATTGATCCCAGTACAACCATTCCGGCAATCAGTCCAACGGCCGCGGGTATGGGTATCCTCTTCCACCGTGCCGCAATCCCCAGCAAAACCACAGCCCCTATACATCCTCCTGCTCCTGCCATTCCAAACCGGGTCCCTAGAATAATCCCCAGTATCAATGCAGATACAGCAGCCGCGGGTATAGGCATGGGCATCCCTCCTTGCATCCATTCTGCTGGATGCTCTGGTCAGTGACACCATACCATACTACCTCTGTCGAAACTCCACACACCCCATGCTTCCTACCTGCTTTTTGCAGCAACTTTCGGGATCTTTCGGATGGGGCGACATAAAAAAAGAGTACCCGCAGGCACTCTTTTTTTGCAAAATCAAATCCATTGATCAGGAAAAATCTGCCCGGATGCGGGCATACTCAGCCTGACAGGGGGGACCGTCGGTCAGGTGCATGGATTTTCCTTTCAAATCCATAATGATGGAGAATACCGATTCCGAACGTCTCCCCGGCTCGTCCCTGGGATCGTCATGGCGGCAGATGGATTTGGGGTAGTTAAAATGATCCCGCATAATGGTTTTAATCCCTTCCAAATCCAGATCGCCCCGCTTTTGGCCGAACAGTTTCTTCGCCCGCGCCAGACGAATCTGGGTATCCACGAAAGCGTACTTGCCCACATCCCGAACCCCCGCCAACCGCAAAGTGGTAAAATGATTGGTATGCAGCAATAGCCCCTGGTCCGGAGTCAGCACATCATAATCGGAAGGAGCGGCCTCGATATCGATGGCCTCGCCGTCTTGATGGCAGACCATGAAATTGGCGGCCGATGCGATCCGTGTGCTGGCCACCGCTTTGATGGCATCGCTGAGGATTTCACTGTGCAGAATGCCCCTCAGAATAATGTGCAGAGGGGTGCCCGGCACATTCTCATTGGCCACCAGAGCATTGAGACAGACCCCGATTCCGGCACTGTTAAACCCGATTTTCCCAATGATCCCGGCTTCCGTGACCATACAGATATCCGGCTTGTTCTTCTGCAAAATATTCAGCACCACAAAGGATCGTCGTTGAGACCCTTTCCAGTCCCAGTTTTGGCCGACAAAGGTGTCTTTCCCCGACGCTTCCGGAGTGACGGCAAATGAGGTGCACCCATCCAGCATCTTCTCTGTCAGAGCAATCTCGCTGCGGGCGTTCAGTGCGACGATTTCCAGCAGCGGACGCTGGCATCCATCGGCAACCCCCTGAATTTCCTCCATTAAATCTGCATCGTACGCCTCAATGAAGGGAATATATTTTTCCGCTTCCTTTTGAGCCTGATCCCAGTCAACTTTGGCGTACACCTGGAACATGTCTTTGTAAGTGGCAATACTGACATCGATCTGTTCTTTGGCCTCCCGCCCGTGGGTCAGACCAATCTCGTAAGGGGTACCTGAGGCTGTAATTTTTTTGAATACGCTTTTGTTCAACCCGATCCCTCCCGTTTATCATCACTCTGCATCCATTCCTTACAATCATTCTGTATTCTCGTCACCTCATCGGGATCTGACAACAGCACTGCTGCAGACGCGGCCAGTACACACCCCGCCAGCAAGGCTGCTTCGAATTCCTCTCCGGGTTTCAGATCCTCCCTCACCGTGTTTGCGGGAAGCTCGTCTCTTTTGCGACCTGCTGCGAACCAGAGATGAACGGTGGGTATTTTTGTACCAAGATTCCCCCAATCCGTCGCTTTCACCTCCGTCATGGGTTGGATGGGCGAAGCCCCCCAGGAACGCACCTGTTCCATCACCAGCTGATCCAGACGAGGAATCCGCACTGGAGACAGGCGGGCATGCTGCCATGTACACTGGACCGTGCATCCGCTGGCCAGAGCCGCACCCTGCATCACTTGTTCTACCCTCAATTTCAGATCCTGGAGATACTCATAGTTCAGCGCACTTACCTCATAAAGGACCGATGCTTCTTCCGGAACTATGTTGGAAGCGGCACCTCCGTTGCTGACGATCCCGTGAATCCGGACATCATCGGTCACATGCTCCCGCAGCATCTCGATGCCGTGGTAGGAAAGAATGAGAGCATCCAGCGCACTGCGCCCTTCGTGGGGAGCAGCGGCCGCGTGAGCCGGTCGACCATAAAATACTGCCTCCACCGTCTCAGATGAGAGGAAGGATAGTCCGGTATTCCACCGATCACCGGCATGGGGAATCATCACCACATTCACGTTGTCAAAATGACCGGCAAGATAAAGGGGCACGACCGTCCCCCATGGAAGGCTTTCTTGGGCCGGTATACCCATAATCAGAATCCGGCCGGACAGTTTGTCCAGTACACTGAAAATCCCCGCAGCAGCAGAAAGAACTGCCGGCGGCGTTCCTTCGTGTTCAAGGATGAAAGCCACCGCAGGACCTTCTCTGTCTCCCTTTGCTTCTGCGGTAAAAGCGGTTTCCAGACAGAAACTTTCCCCCGATTCTGGATTTTTTGCGGTCAAACCACGAGTAACTGTAAATCCTGCCTTCTCCAGCCAATCCATCCAGTGAGCCGTATCCTGATCGGTTGAATCTTCCCGGATTGGATCATCTCCCATTCCCGAAAAGATCTCCCACAGGCGGTTTTTGCTCTCCATAATCGATGTTCGAATCATATCCTTCAACGGAACTGCCAGTCCCACATCATGGCCCGGTGGCTCCTGCACCCGGATCACTCCCTGGCTGTAATCCACAACCAGATTCCTCTGCAGGATTTCGGATAAAACTTCCGCCGGAATCAGCAGTTCGTCGCCTTCCTGAATCACCGTAGTGGTGATTTCCCTTCCTCCAGCACAAATTGTGATGGTTTTCAGATCCGGACGATTGCAGCTATCGCTCATTCTCTCACCTTGTATAATGAACTCGTAGTCAAGCTACAGTCCATTACCCTTTCTTTTTTACTGTATAATTGACATGAGTGTTGTGGATTGGTGTGCTCACCTACAGCTTGACTGTTTGATAGAGGATCCAACCACATCTCTATGTCTTTTTGTTTATGAGTTAGATAACGCTTCGACGTTTTATCTCGGGCAAGGATACATGACATAGATGTATGTGGACCGCAACCAAAATTCTATAAGGATGTGATTTTATGATCTATGTCGGTATTGATGTTGCCAGGGACAAACATGATTGTTACATTACTTCCTCAGAAGGTGAAATCATCAAGGATGTTTTTACTATCCCAAACAACATCAATGGTTTCAACTTATTGCTCTCCTCCATCCCAGATGTTCCAAAAGACAAAATAAGAGTGGGGCTGGAAGCGACTGGTCACTACAGCATCAATCTCATGCGGTTTGTCACCGAGAACCAACTACCCCTAGTCGTCCTTAATCCGCTTCAAACCAATCTTTTCAGAAAGGCTCAAACCCTTAGAAAGAGCAAAACGGATAAAATCGATGCTAAACTCATTGCGATCATGCTGCATTCAGGCAACTTCAAACTCCACTCAGATTTATCTTACCATCTTCAGGAGCTTAAGTCACTCACACGACACAAATCAAGAATTAAGGAAAATTTGTCAAAGTATAAAATCTCTCTTACCAGAATCTTGGATATTATGTTCCCAGAGCTTGGTGACTTGGTTTACTCACTTAATCAAAAGCTCTACCTATGCCTTACTACGGGCGTTTCCGTCTAAAAATGCACTCGCTTCCGCTCATCTGACAAAACTCACAAATGTTCTTTGCCAAAATTCACGCGGTAAGTATGGCAGAGAAAAAGCCATTCTGATCAAGAAAACAGCTGCTGTATCGATTGGTTCGGATAGTCGGGCTTTATCTTTTGAGTTGTTGCAGGTCCTCTCATTCATTGAAACGTATACCTATGAAATCTGCAAAATTGATGATGAAATCAAAGCTATCATGGACGCAATGAAAAGTCCTATCCTCTCTGTGCCAGGTATATCTTATGGTCTTGGTTCAATCATCCTGGCTGAAATCGGTGATATTTCCAGATTCGAGTCTCCCTCAAAACTCCTGGCTTTTGCCGGCCTTGAACCTTCGACTTACGAGTCTGGTAAATTTATTGCAACCGATAGTGAAAATGGTCAAAAGAGGTTCTCCTTATCTCAGGTGGGCTCTTTTGGAAGCGGCACGACTGATCAGCGTAAAAGATCCTAGATTCAGGGCTTATTACCTCAAGAAGAAAGCGGAAGGCAAGCATCACTTTGTTGCTACTTCTCATGTTGCTAAAAAACTTGTTAGAGTTCTTCACCATTTGCTAATTCATCAGCTTAGTTTTACTCCTCAGAGTTAATTCATCTCACATAAACTCGACCGTGGAGTAGCTTTTCCTACTCCTTCTTGGTGTGCAAACTATACTTGTTTTGAAATCGTCAGGTTCTTTTCATAGTTTCTCTTGACTTCATATAGTTAGTCTCCTGTTTTCAGCATCCGATGACAGTACAGTGACCATTTTCGCCGTTATCCATTACCGGGTCAGTGTCAAAAGATACAGACCCTCCAGAATCAGTAGAATCCCGCTGGCTGTATTGATGAAACCGGTTTTGGACCGCAAAGCCGGAATCGTCGTTAACACCGATGTAAATGTACCGGCAGCCAGCAAAATCAGGCCATGCCCCAGCCCATAGAAAAACAGCAGCCCCATGCTGTAGACCACATCACCCCGGGCAGCCGCATAAGTCAAAAGCACAGCCAATACCGGTGTTGTACAGGGCGACATGATCAATCCGAACGCCATCCCCATCAGCACAGTACCCAAAAAAGAACGGCGAAATACCGGCATGGTGGTAAGGGTGGGAAAACGGAGAGGAATAACCCCAAGCAGATTCAACCCCATGACGATGGCCACAGCAGCCAACACAAAATACCAGGCTTTTCCCGCCTGCTGAAAAATCTGGCCGAAGGCGGACGCAATCACCGCCAAAATAGTGAGGGTAATGGCCATCCCCACGACAAACTGGAGCGACAGCATGAATCCTCGAGCCCGCCCTTTTTCAGTCTGGCTGCCAATGTAGCCCACCAGGATGGGCAGCACCGACAAAACGCACGGACTGAGGCTGGTAACAATCCCTAAAGCAAATACCAAGGCAAACACTGACCAGCTGCCTGTTTCCAGCACCGTATACACATAGTCCACAAAGTCGCTGATCCCCATCCGTCCATCTCCCTACCCCGCCTGGTTTGCCCGGACTCCTTTATGACTGATCGGATAAAAGGGCATCCAGCAGGACTTCCATATCCGCCTGCTCCTGCCGTCCCAGCAGGGTGTCCATAACATCGCCGTCCGTATCCACAAAAACATAAGTGGGTGTTGCGGTAATCCGATACTTCTGTACCAGCATCAAACCATCGGATGTGCGGACATCCACCGTGATAAACTGAATATTTTCATCTTCATATTTCTTTTCCAGGGCCGATACCACCGGCCGCATACTGATGCAGGGGGTTCATGTTTCGGAATAGAATTCCAGAAAGACACTTTTCCCTTCCGCAAGAGATTCTTCCAGAACCCGTCCCGGATCTTCTGTCGGGGCAAATTCTTCCGGCTCTGGAGCCAAAAGCCGAGGAACGATGATCACCAGCAAAGCGGCTATCAGCACCAGCACCAAAATCAGATTTCTTCGTCCTGCATTCAACGCCATCCCTCCTGTGATTTAAAAAAGCACCGGCTCTCGAGCCGGTGCCTGTCGGTACCAGGAATTCTGAACCGGTACTGTATATTTCTAGTTCTTCCCCAGGATTCCTGCCAGACTTTCCACCAGAGCCCGGTTCTGTTCCGGAGTCCCCACGGTCACCCGCAGGAAGGTGGGAAAATGGAAGAGATACCCCGGGCGGACCACCACGCCATCTGCAGCCAGTTTCTGCACCACATCGGCGCTGTCCTTGCCGGTATCCACAAAGATAAAGTTGCCCTGGGAAGGAACAAAGAAAAGGCCCAGTTCCGTAAAATGATCGTACAGATATTTTTTCCCGGCCGCCGTCTGCGCAATAACAGCAGCCTGATGGTCCGGATCCTGAAGACTGGCGGCTGCACCGCTCAGGCCGATGGAGTTGACATTGACCTGCATCCGTGTCCGAGCTACCGTATAGATCAGTACCTTGGGTCCCACGGCATACCCGACCCGGGCAGCCGCCAGTCCATGGTTTTTGGAAAATGTGCGCACACCCATGACCAGTTTCCCGCTGTTGATGTAGTCGGTGGAAGATGGATAATCATCGGCATCCACATAATCGAAATAGGCTTCGTCCATCAGCAGTACCACACGGTCGGGCAGCTTGTCCACAAAAGCATCCATCTCTTTTTTCGTGATGTAAGTCCCGGTGGGGTTGTTGGGATTGCACAGAAAGATCAGTTTGGTCTTGTCTGTAATCTTTTTCAAAAGATCGTCCGGATCAATGGCAAACTGCGAATTCACCGGAACAAACACCGGATTGGCCCCCATGGTCAGGGTGGAAACTTCATACTGGATGTAGGTGGGCTGAGGGATTATGGCTTCATCCCCTTCCCCTAGAAAAGCCATCGCGGCCATTTGAGACAGCTCGTCAGCACCGTTTCCCAGCAAAATCTGCTCCGGTTCCACATGATGCAGACGGCAGAGCATCTCTTTGAGCGGACTGTCATCCACATCGTGATAGATGTGCAGTTCATCCAGGGCTCCTTTCATGGCTTCGATGGCCTTGGGAGAAGCCCCGAAAGGATTCTCGTTAAATGACATTTTTGCCACATGCTCAAGCTTCAGATGTTTTTTTAGCATCGCCGGGGTCATATCCGGCAGAGCCGCCTTGTATGGCTCCAGCTCCCTGAGAGTGGGCTTGATCAATCGGTCTGGATGCTGCATACCATTCACCTCAGTCTATTTTTTAAACGCATGGCCTTTTTGATCGGCGGCATGGATCGCATCGGCGGCCATTTGCCGGCTGACTTCAAAAGGCATATTCTGGATATTTTCCGCTTCAATGGCTTTTTGGGAAACCTGCTCCATCTCCTCATCGGTCAGGGCATTTACTCCTAAATCCGCCAGGGTCATGGGCAGTCCCAGGCGCTGGCAGATGGACAGGTATTCATGGACTTCCCCATCCGGTTTTCCTTCCATCATGAGCTGGCAAAGCACTCCAAATGCCACCACTTCACCGTGATACATTTTGTGGACAATATCAATCAGCGTCAATCCGGCCGCCACCGGGTGAGCAGCTGCCGATGCGCAGCCTTCACCTCCCAGGTCACTGACCATTCCGCTGACCGCAATAATGGCATCAATGATGTGACCCAGGTCCGCTGAAAGATCCCCAGATTCCGCCGCATTTTTGGCCGCCAGACCGTACTGATCAATCATATCCTTGCACAGAAGCGACAGCCGGTGAGCCGACAGTGTCGCTGCATTGAATCCTCTCTTTTTCACAGCCACATCCGTTTCATACCACTTGGCCAAGGTATCCCCCATCCCCGATACCAGATAGCGTACCGGGGCCCTGCCAATGATGGATTCATCTGCAAAGACCATCCGGGGCTGGGCAGAACGACGGCAGGACTCCAGGTATTTTCCTTCTGCACTGTAGATAATGGAAAGCGGTGTCCAGGCAGCGCAGGTGGCCGCAATGGTTGGAACAGTCACCACCGGCAGCCCGATTATGTACGCGGCTCCCTTCACCGTGTCCAATGCTTTTCCGCCTCCGATACCGATGACAAAATCAACTCCATGACGAACCAGATCGTCCTTCAAGGCATGAATATTCTCCCAGGAACATTCACCACCGTACCACTGCTGCGCAGCAATCTCGATTCCTGCACGTGTCAGACTTTCTTTGACGGGTTCGGCTGCCACCGACAGTGCGGTATGCCCTCCCACCAACATGGTTTTTTTGCCCAGTCCCGCCAGATACGTGTCCAGCCGCTGCAGCACATTCTCTTCCCGGATATAGCGCGATGGGGCCAGTCGAATGTCCATTTTCATTCTCCTCTCACATGGCAATAGGGTGCTATTCTTCATAAAAAAATGAATTCCTGCATAAATATTAACCAATTTGCAGAAGATCCGCCAGCCCGGAACACCGTTCCCGGGAACGCAAATTGCGGATCCCCCAGATCAGATCTTGTTTTCGACCCACCAGTACTACCTGCTGACGAGCCCGGGTTACAGCCGTGTACAGCAGATTCCGGGTAACCGGGGCTCTCGATGCCCAGTACACAGGCATCAGAACCACCGGGAATTCGCTGCCCTGGGACTTATGAACCGAAATCGCATAGGCCAGGGATAAGTCCTTCATCTCCTCCCCGTGATAGATCACCATATCTTCGTCAAAACGAATTTCCACCATGGGCTCCGGATACGATTCTGCATGGATGACCTGCCCGATGTTGCCGTTGAACACGCCCTTATCGTAGTCGTTGCGCATCTGCATCACTTTGTCGCCGCGTCGAAAGATTTCATACATGCCCCGGGCTTCCGGGACTCCCGGCTCCCAGGGATTGGCCCAGTCGCGAATACAGCGGTTCAACTCCACCGTTCCGGTTTCACCTTGATGAAACGGGCATAGTATCTGCAGTTCTTCCAGGACATAACCCTGCTCCAGAAAACCGTCCAGTTCATCCATCAGCGTTTCAATAATCTCCTGAGGGGTGCTGCGGTACAGAAAGCGGAATTCACCGTCCGGTCTTTGCAGAGGCGGCTGTTTTCCCAAACGGATGCAGTGGGCGCCCTCCACAATGGCGGAACGGTCAGTCTGTCGAAATACCTGGGAAAGGGCAGAAACCGGAATAACCTCTGATCGAATCAGATCCTGCAGAACCTGCCCCGGCCCGACACTGGACAGCTGATCGGAATCTCCCACCAGAATCAGTGTCATGCCGTCCGGAAGCGCTTCCATCAGCTGAGCAAAAAGGAATATATCCACCATGGACATCTCATCCACAATCAACAGTTGACCGCTCAAAGGATTTTCCCGATGAAACTCATACGATGTCTGTTCGTCCGTTCCTCGGGCCCCTAAAAGCCGGTGGATGGTATACGCTGTCCGCCCGGTCAGTTCCATCAAGCGTTTGGCCGCCCGGCCCGTTGGTGCAGCTAAAAGTACAGAGGCCTGATCCATTCCCCATTCCAGAGCTTCCAAAAGACCTCTCAACAGCGTGGTTTTCCCTGTACCCGGTCCTCCGGTAATGATGCTTACCGGATGAGTCAGCGCATTTTCCAGCACTTTTCTCTGCAGGCGGGACAAATTCAGAGCCAGTTTTTCTTCTCCATGCCGGACAGCCGCATCCATTTCCGTCAGCAAAGGACCGCTCCATGTCCGCTGCAGCCGATGGATATCTGCAGAGATGCCTGCTTCGGCCCGATAAGCATCGATCCGATACACAAATCCCTGGGAATCCGTCTCGATCTGCCCATTTTCCAACATCTTGTCCAGTTCCATGTCCAGACTGACGGTACTGGCTGAACCCGGTCTCATTGCCAGGAGCCGCCCCGTCCGGCTGTACAGATCGGAGCGCTGAACGCGTGTATGGCCCGATTGCAGTACATCCTCCAGCACCTCAGCCAAAGCCGCTTGCAGTCGATATTCAGACTCTTCCGGCAGACCCGCATATTCGGCTGCGCTGTCTGCAGATGCAAAAGACAAATGAACCGGATTTCCGGTCAGCCGGTAGGGATTGTCCACCAACACTTCTTCGGCATCCTCTCCGTAGTGTTCATAGACCCTCAGCGCTTCAGCCATGGTCAACCCATAGCTCTGAATCTGAATCAGCATGTCCTCCACCTGCTGCCAGTGCTCAGGTCCGGCACTCCGGTTGCTTCCATGAGGTGAGAAGAGCTTCCTGTACCGGATGCACTGAAACTGCTCCCCATATTTGGCATGATGGCTGAGTTCACCGTAACAGGTCACTTCATCCCCCGGCAGCAGCACATAAAAGCAGCCGCAGACGGTCGTGATGCCTGCGGATGTCTGGATCAGAGCCACCGTGTAGCAGCTGGCCTCGGATCGATATATGATTTTCTGGACGACCCCATCCAGCCTCATCCGGCTGGCCATCGTATCCATGGTATGATTCCTCTCCAATCTCAAACAGTCGATCAGCTGTACGCCTTTCGAGCAAAATCGATGCCGTTGCAGTTGGCTTGTATCAGGCCCCGGGTAATTCCGGCGCCGTCGCCCAGCACATGCAGATGACGAATGGATGTTTCAAAATTGCCGCTGACGGATACCTTGTTGGAATAGAATTTTACTTCCACACCGTACAAAAGTGTTTCGTCGCTGGCCAGGCCCGGTGTAATATGGTCCAGGGCCCGCACCATTTCATCGATATCTGTCATGATCCGATACGGCAGCACCAGACTGAGATCGCCGGGCACGCTGTCTTTCAGCGTCGGAACGATATTATTGCGATACAGCCGCTCCACCGTGGTCCGCCTCCCCCGGCGAAAATCCCCGTAGCGCTGTACCAGAATCTTGTTCCCTGCCAGCATATTGCCCAGCCGGGCAATGTATTTTCCGTATTCGATGGGGGATCGGAATGGCTCCGTAAAGTTTTTCGACACCAAAAGAGCAAAATTGGTGTTGTCGGTTTTCCGATCTTCAGCTTTGTAACTGTGCCCGTTCACCACCGCCAGATGCCCATCGTAGTATTCCGTAACCACCTCACCCCCCGGATTGGTGCAGAAAGTACGTACTTTATCATCGAATGTGGGGGTATAGTAAATCAGTTTGGTTTCATACATCGCCTCATTAAGCTCCCGCATAACCTCGTTGCGGGTTTCCACTCGCACACCAATATCCACAGTTCCGGATGTCGTAGCAATGCCGTGCCGGTCGCAGATACTTTGGAACCACTCTGACCCTTCCCGGCCCACAGCCACAGCCACTCGTTTACCGTAAAAAACATCCTCGTCAGTCCGGACACCCTGAACCTGGCCGTCTTCAACCAGAAGGTCCCGGACAGGACAGTCAAAACGGATATCCACACCCAGTTCCACCAGTCTTTTCTGGAAAGATTGATAGATCTGATAGCTGACTTCCGTCCCCATGTGGCGAATGGGACACTCCACCAGCTTCAGGTTGCTTTCAATGGCTTTGCGTCGAATATTCTCAACCACATCCGGCTGACCGATTCCGTAAATGACCGAGTCGGCACCCTCCTCCAGGTAAATCTGATCCACATACCGGATCAGGGCGGCTGTTTCATCGTACCCGATGTATTCCGGCAGCACGCCGCCGATTTCAGGACAAAGGGACAGCTTTCCGTCCGAATAGGCTCCGCCGCCGGCAAAGCCGGTGGTAATATGGCAGGGTATGCAGTTAACACAGCGCCCCGTTTCTCGCTTGGGACAGATTCGCTTTTCAATGGGTTTCCCCTTTTCCAGCATCAGTATCTGAAGATCGGGCTGTAGTTTTTTGGCCTCCAGGGCGGCAAAAATGCCGGCCGGTCCTGCGCCGACAATGATCAGATCGTACATCATGAAGCATCCTTCTTTCTGTTTCTTTCGTTATTGGAACCCATAATTTACCACGGTCCGGGTTTTTGTGCACCGACACTGTTTATCGGGTCACTTTTGAATCAGTTGCGCAAGGGGAAAAACCGGAACAAA
Organism: Candidatus Sumerlaeota bacterium; assembly: GCA_040766585.1. Lineage (GTDB taxonomy): Bacteria > Bacillota > SLNR01 > SLNR01 > SLNR01 > JAXGQE01. Next base: position 203,098 of record JAXGQE010000004.1, on the reverse strand, counting down.
AGCCGCCCGCGCACATTTTCCAACGGCAGGAATCCCCAGGCATGACTGTCAAAGCTGGCGCTGCGGTTATCCCCCAGGACAAAGAGCATCCCTTCCGGAACCGTCTCCGGCCCGTACGGGTAATTCAGCGGGCTTCCCAGGTAATCCTCCACCCACTGCTCACCATTGACAAAGAGTGTCCCTGTCCGAGTAGCCGGATCGTACCGGACCTCCACCACATCTCCCGGAAGACCGATGATGCGTTTGACATAAAACTGATCGTTGGTTTGCTGGGCTGCCTCCGGAGGCAGGAACATAATGATATCCTGCCGGTTCAAATCCGTTAGCCGGTAAAAAAGTTTATCAAACATCAGCCGGTCGCCCACCTGGATCGTCGGCACCATGGATTCAGTGGGGACAATCCGTGCTTCCACCACATAGGTACGTACTGCAAAAGAGAGGATGAAGGCAATGACAATGACTTGAAGAAAATCCAACAACATTCGCTGCGTTCTTTTTCCCATGATAAGGCCTCCTGACCTGTGCGCATCCGTCAATACAGTGAAACATGCCCACGAATATCTTCAAGTTTTTGGGGCCCGATCCCATTCACATTCAACAGGTCGTCCACTTCTGAAAAGGGCCCATGGGTTTCCCGATAATCCACAATCCGACCCGCCAGCACCGGCCCGATTCCGGGCAGCTGCTCCAATTCACTGCGGCTGGCCGTGTTGATGCCGATACCCGCAGATGACGCCGGCCGATTCTCCGGGAGCTTCCCTGATGAATTGAAATCATCCCCATCGCTGACAGAGAGATAAGGGACAAAAATCTGCTGCCCGTCGCTGATATATGCAGCCAGATTGATCCGCTGAGGATCACTCTCGGGAGTCAGCCCTCCGGCCGCTTCCACGGCATCCATCACCCTGGAATCGGGAGGCAGAACATACACCCCGCCGGTTACCACTGCCCCCGTGACATGCACAACCAGCGGATCCGGCACAGTATCCTCAGAATCCGATGGTTCTTGGTCAGTCCTTTGCGTCGGTGCATCCGGATTCAAGATGATACCCCGGCTGCGGCGCTGGATGGTTATGGCGGATCCAATCATGATAACGACAACGAGTACAATGATGAGCAGGCGCTCTTGCTGGGTTGTGTGCAACGATGATATCCTCCCGCATTTTCGGGTCATGTTCGTGTCTGTCCTTTAGTTCTACACCGTAAAAGAGGATTCCTTTCTCAAACCAAAGATCCGGAAAAATCCATTACGGAAACCAAGGAGCCCCCAGCAACCCCCACAGAATGATCACCAGAAACCATAAAAAAGTTCCTCCGGTTCCCAGGTAAGTCCCGGGAATGTTCCGATGAGCCGCCGTCAGGATCATCCCCACAGCCACCCCGGCCAATGAGAGGAATCCTCCGACCACCAGCATCACCAACCCCAGGGTACCTCCGCTCAAAGACTGCAGAAACAGAAATTCTGCTCCCAGCAGCATCCCCGCCACAGTCCCTGCAGCGATCATCATCCTTCCGGTCCGCATGGGCGGTCGGTTTTTCAGCATGCCCCAAGGCATCAGCAGAACCATAAATCCGCCGGCAGAAAACAATACCAGATCCAAAAAATATGCCCGTACCAGCCAGAACGAAGATACACCGCCTCCCCAGTACACCGGAAATGCCAGCACCATCCTGCCCAGCGCCCAGGCTGAGGCGGCTGTGGTCGCTGTCCAAAACGGATCCGGCCATGATGAAGGTTTCATCCTCAAAACAATCCAGCCGCCGATACCGGCCCCTACAATCAGGAGCGTCAGAGATAAAAACGGAAGGCTGTGGTTCAGTCCCCCCAAAAGCGGAAACCAGCGAGCCAGCCAAACGGGAAGCTGAGAAAAAGCAATCGCTGTCAGAAGAACAATCCCTGACTGCAGCCACAAATGGCTGCCCCGAACCCGGCTCCACAGAAACCAGAACCAGACCAGAAGAATGGCTGCCATAAAAAGGGTATACCAGACTGTGTCCAATCGGTTCATCCGACCCACCTCCTGCATTCACACCCCAGGCACGATCCATACAGTAAAAACACCGGGAGTTTCCTCCCGGTGTGACAGTACCCTTTAACGCACGACGATATTAATGAGTTTTCCGGGGACATACACGGTTTTCACTTGTTTTTTCCCTTCCACATAGGGCTGCACCTTCTGCGCGCTTAATGCAGCTGCCAGCACTTCTTCCTCATTGGCTTCCACACGGATCTGAATTCTATCCCGAACCTTGCCGTTGATCTGGACCACCACTTCCACTTCATCCTGAGTGATGACTTCTTCTTCATATTCCGGCCAGCTTTGCGAATGGATGCTTCCAGTATGACCCAGCTGCATCCACAACTCTTCGGTCAGATGAGGAGCAAAAGGAGACAAGAGCAAAAGCAGCATTTCAACCCCTTCCCGGACAATGCCCGGATGGAGATTCTCCTGCTGATCCCTATAATGATACATGGCATTGACCATTTCCATAATGGCGCTGATGGCCGTATTAAAATTGAAACGATCATCCACATCATGAGTCACTTTCTGGATGGTCCGGTGTATCACCCGCCTCATTTCCAGATCCTCTTCCCCAGCCGGGCGGTCGACAGATTCATCCAGGACCGGTATCAGGCTTCGCACCAGACGCCAGACACGGTGCAGGAAGCGGGACGATCCCTCAATACCCTGGTCGCTCCATTCCAGATCCCGTTCTGGCGGTGCCGCAAAGAGGATAAACAAGCGGGCTGCATCGGCTCCGTACTGGGCAACGATGTGTTCCGGGCTGACCACATTCCCTTTGGATTTGGACATCTTGGCTCCGTCTTTCACCACCATCCCCTGAGTCAGCAGGTTGGTAAACGGTTCCTGGACATTCAACAGCCCGGCATCTGCCAGTACTTTTGTGAAAAAACGGGAATAGAGAAGATGCAGCACAGCATGTTCAATTCCCCCAATATACTGATCCACCGGCATCCAGTATTCCGCCTTTTCTGTAGAAAACGCTTCCTGATCGTTTTTGGGATCGCCATAGCGAATATAGTACCAGGAAGAACAGACAAAGGTATCCATGGTATCAGTCTCTCTGCGGGCCGCTTTCCCGCAGACCGGACAGGGTACATTGACAAAGCTGTCCACTTTGCTCAAGGGAGAGCCCCCCTTGACTCGGAACTCCACATCCCTGGGCAGTACCACCGGCAAATCCTCCTCCGGTACCGGCACTGTTCCGCAGTGATCACAATATATGATGGGAATCGGTGCGCCCCAGTACCGCTGGCGGGATATGAGCCAGTCCCGCAGCCGGTAATTGACCTCCAGCTGGCCGCTGCCGTCGGCACCGAATGCCTTGCCAATGGCTGCAATTCCTTCGTCCACAGTCATCCCGTCAAATTCTCCGGATCGAACCAGCAATCCGTCTCCGGCGTAAGCCTCTGTCATCCGGTCTGCCACCAGTTCTTCTCCTTCTGGCTGAATCACTACCCGAATGGGCAGATCGTAGGCCCGGGCAAAATCAAAATCCCTCTGATCGTGGGCCGGCACCCCCATAATGGCTCCTGTCCCGTACTGCATCAATACATAATCGGCAATCCACACAGGAATTTCTTCCCCGGTAGCCGGGTTCAGAGCATAGGTGCCGGTAAACACACCTTCCTTTTGTTTATCAGCCGCAGTGCGGTCGATATCATCCATGCGCTTCATGCGCTCCTGAAATGCCCGGATAGCCCCTTCATACGAAGTACCGGCAGTCAGATCATCCACCAGAGGATGCTCCGGTGACAGCACCATATAGGTGGCACCGAAAATCGTATCCGGTCGTGTAGTAAACACTTCAATGGAGGCATTCTTGCCCACAATGGGGAAACGCATCCGCAAACCCTCGCTGCGGCCGATCCAGTTTTCCTGCATGACCCGTACCCGTTCCGGCCATCCCTGGAGGAGACTGAGATCATCCAGCAGCCGCTGGGCATAATCGGTGATTTTGAAGAACCATTGTTCCAGTTCTTTCTGGGTCACTTCAGCATCGCACCGCCAGCACCGGTTGTCTTTGACCACCTGCTCATTGGCCAGCACCGTGGCACAGTCCGGGCACCAGTTGACAGCTGCTTTTTTCTTGTACGCCAGTCCCCGTTTGTACATCAGAAGAAACAGCCACTGGGTCCAGCGGTAATAGTCGGGCAGACAGGAAGTCACTTCCCGGTCCCAGTCATAGCTAAAGCCCAGCTGTTCCATCTGTTCCCGCATGGCGGCTGTGTTGTTCTGGGTCCAATCTGCCGGATGAATGCCCCGTTCGATGGCAGCATTCTCTGCCGGAAGCCCGAATGCGTCCCATCCCATGGGATGCAGGACATTGAATCCTTTCATGGTTTTAAAACGAGCCACCACATCCCCCATGGAGTAGTTGCGCACATGTCCCATGTGCATTTTACCGGATGGATAAGGAAACATCTCCAGACAGTAGTATTTGGGCCGGTCCATATGGTCGTAGGTAGTGTACTGTCCGTTCTCTTTCCATATTTTCTGCCATTTGGATTCACATTCCTCAAAAGGATAGCGTTCTTCCATCAATTATTCCCCCATTCTCTAATCAAAAAAACTTTCATCCGTAAGGGACGAAAGTATTCTTCCGCGGTACCACCCTGATTGGCTGACTGCCAGCCCACTTCAGAACCGATAACGAGGTTATCCGCAGCCGGTTTATCCAGCCATGCCTCCCGGACGAGTTCAGAACCGCTCCGTACCGCCTTGCACCATCCGGCGGCTCTCTGAGCCGAAGTCAGCTCCTACTGCTTCCGATCATCAACCGTATGAAATATATAGATATTCTACATCACATCCGCCGGAGTGTCAATTATCCATTGTGAAATCCAGCCTAGCCGGAAGATTCCTCAACCTGCTCCTGCAGGCGGTAATCGTTGATCAGATACCTGCCGATAATCAATGCTCCCCCCATCAAAACGGCGCTAATGGCAACCATAGCGGCAGACGCCCCGGAGTTGGGCTGGACCAGGGCACTTCCGATCAGGATCACGGATACCATGGCCGGCATCAGCCCCAGAATGGACGCAGTCAGAAATTCCGGATAATCAATCCGGGCGGCTCCCAGGAGCATGCTCACCAGGTCCGGTGGCGTCCCGGGAATCAGCCGGACAGCCAGTACACTGAGAAAGCTGTTCCCCCGAATGTATTCCGTGACGCGCCCGGCCAACCGATACCGGGATAAAAACGCTTCGATGCGATTTTCCCCCAGCTGCTGGCCGAAATAATAGCCAATGGTCATCTCCACCACCAGACAGAATGCGGTAAACACTACCGCCGTCATGGGAGGAAAAACAAGGCCGGCGGCCAGATAAAGCAGTGTGGCTGGAATAATCAGAACAATCGATTTTATGCAGAAAAGCAAAAAGAGAACCATACCGGCCATCCCGGGGGAGGCTGGAAGTATCATCATCCAATCCATCGGATTTGAATTTTTCAGTTCTGGGAGAAATACCGCCAGTGCAATCACCATAACGACGGCAAGTGCTGCCCGCATCGGCTGCGATGGAAATTTCATGGTCTTCACTCCGATACTCGGGATGGCTTCCCTGTTTGTTGAAGACATTTTCAAGAAAAATCAGACAACTTTCCTTTTATACTACCACGATTTTCCCTCCACTTCAAGAAAACAGTCAAAGAATCCGCTAAATGGAAAATAAAATGACCTGCCGAATCGTGCCGGCAGATCGACTGAAAAACAGAACAAGGTTATCCCTCATGCAATGAAACAACCATCCATCAATTGTATTCTTTATTTTTCTCTTCGAAACAGTCGTCGCAGACTCCCTTAAAATAGAGGTGGGTTTCATCCACCCGAAATTCATTGAGGTCGTCCACCTTCATTCCGGACAAATCCACATGGACATCGAAAATCCTGCCGCATACGGTACACTTAAAGTGGCCGTGAGCATCCATAGCGGCGTCGAAGCGTGTTTCGGTATCTTCGATGGTGATCATCTGGACAATTTTCTTCTCCATAAATAATTTCATGGTATTGTAGACCGTTGTCCGCGACAGTGTCGGAATGTCCTGGGACAGTTCCCGGTAAATCGCATCCACATTGGGATGATTCTGATGCTTGATCAAATACTCGAAAATGCGGATACGCTGGTATGAAGGCTTGATACCGTGTTCTTTCAAATATGCCTCCACATTGATCTTGGATCCGTCCATTCATGCCCCTCCATTCCAAATCTGTAATACATTGTCAAATATTTTATTTTTGGACCAATTACAATTGTATTATAAATGCACTTGGTCGGCTTGTCAAGGAAGTCAAAAACTTCCCGTGGACATGTTCAGCAGGTTTTCCAGAAAATCGTGAATCAGCGGAAGATTCAAAAGAACCAGCCGCCGCAGGAACATGACAAATGCTGCTGCCAGGACGGAAAAACCAATGGCCATCCCGAATCCTCGGGCCAAACCAGCCACAAAATTGGTCCAGATCAGCTTTTTCATGTTGGTGGAATACTCCACATATTCTTGGAATCGAACCCGCTCCATCCCCTGAGCAAACTCTTCCAGTCGGGATACCGTATTTTCATCCAGGGATCTTTCTTCTTCCATGCCGCCACCTCCAAGAGTTCGTAGTGGACCCTCTTTCGCAGAATTAAACTCTGCTTCATCGGCAGTATGCACAATACCCATACCGGCAGCCTTTCCATGTCAGGTTTTCCGCTTTTTCCTGGAGGCTGCAACGCTTCCCGTTTACTGACACGGGATGGTCCCTATATATATTGTACCACTTTTCCTCATTTCCTTCCTGGAAGCTCTTACGGTCGGCAGCCTCCCCGATGCATGCAGTACCCGCACCATGAACCCAAACACGGTGGATAGTCGTTCATGCTGCTGTGCCCCGCCATGTACATAAAGGCCTCTTTCCAATCATCCCATTGGCTTTTTTCCCGCTGGGGATCATCCGGCATCTCCACGGAACGCCCAACATCCAGCAGCCACAATGAAGATCGACAGCGAGTTGGCTTCTTCCCTCGGTATGAATACAGATGCATGACAGCGTGTCGATACAAAAGCAGCTGGGGATAATAGGCATCCACAGCGGCCAGAACATCGGCCTCAGAACGAATGCGGTTGGTTTTGAAATCCACAATATGAGCCGTCAGTTCACCATTCGATTCTGCAGCAATCAATCGATCCACCACACCGGTCAGCACCACCGGACCCCCTCTTTCCAGGGGGATCCGGAATGGAAACTCCGACAGACGCTCCACAATCGTTCCGCCATAGAGCTGATTGAAATCTGCCTGCAGTGCCTCATAATGTTTCAGGTAGACGAAAAGAGACTCTAGCACCCGACTGACATCATACGAGGATCCTTCCCATTCCATCGACTGGATCTGCCGGTGCAGAAGCTCTTCGGCAGTCCGGGTCGGATCTTCTTCCAGCGATGAGATGATTTGATGGATCATGGTTCCGCGCAATGCTGCATCCAGAGGGTCTCCTCCCTCTGGCTGATCCAGAGTGTGTTGGCTGCTCGGGATCATCGAGCCCTGCAGTCCCATCCGGGCTGACAGATAATACCGCCGAGGACATTCCCGAAACATCCGGTATTGGCTGATGCTGGACTGCAGCGGCAGAAGACCCTGCCAGGTCCATCCAATTCGATCCGCCGCATTCTGGATCTGCTGTGCTACAGACACAGTGTCAGCTGCACTGCATGATTCATCGTCTTCTTGGACCCGATCTTCCAGCACTTGGCCCGCTGTCTTTTCAATCATCCAGGCCGATGAAACCGGATCCGCATCAGCAGCGGATTTCAACACATCCAGAAATGAATCAGTCCCGGCGGAGCTCTTTTTTTCCGTACCTACAAAAATTAAGCGCTTCTCGGCCCGTGTAGCCGCCACGTACATGACACGGAACGCTTCTTCCAACTCTTTTGCTTTCTGTTCAGTCAGCACGGTCCGGAACAGGGAATCTGACGATTTTTCTTCATCGGCCTCCTGCACCGTGATTCCCCAGTGAGGATGGAACAGTGCCTTTGGGTCACTGCGGGAATCAGAAATCAAACTGCGCCCAACCCCCGGAACCAAAACTGTGTCGAATTCCAACCCTTTGGCTCCGTGAATGGTTAATATCTTTACCGCATCGCTGTCTTCAGTATCCAGGGCCGCCTCGCTGCCTCCCCGCTGGCCGTTGGTCATCTCCGCCAGATAGCGAGGAAACTGCCGCGGGTGAAACAAATGCGCCCCATCAAATTCTGCGGCCATTTCCATAAGCTGTTCCAGATTTCTCACCTTCTGAGCTCCGTTTTCCTGCCCCAGCAGGATTTCTGTGCAGAAAAGCTCCTGATCCATTCGTTTCAGAATCCCCAAAGCACTGTCAGCTGTCGATTTTTGGCGAAGGGATTTGAAGATTGACCAGGCTTCCGCCACAAAATTTTCTTTGGAGGAGTCCATCTTTGCTTCAGTCGATGCACCATCGCCCGGGTCGTCTCCATGATCCAGAGCCTGTGCAAGGCAGAATAAATCCGGATCCGACAGGGCAAAAAAGGGAGATCTGAGAGCTGCCATTCGGGCTACTGCATCCTCCGAATCCGTCACAGCTTTGTAGACATTCAGCAAATCCTTGATTTCCTGTCGTTGAGAAAACCCGGTACCGCCCAGCACGCAGTACGGAATCCGGTCCCTGCGCAGAGCAAATTCAATGTTTGGCAGAGGGTAACGCGTCCGCAAAAGTATGGCCATGTCCCCATAGGGGACCCCGTTTCGGTGCAACTGGCGAATGCGTGCAGCCAGCACCTGTGCTTCCAGATCATCGTTTTCTGTTACTGAATCCATTGCATCCAATTCCCGCAGCCGTTGAATCAACTCATGGTCTGTATCGCCATTCTGGAGCAGCTTGGCCAGTTCCCCCACCGCTTTGCTGCGGGGATCTCCCCCGGGTTGGGCTGGACAGACAATGAATTCCACCGGATCACCGCCCTGGTCCCGGTGATCCGCAGAAGGCTGCAGCGGATCGTAGGGATCCATGCGCTGAGAAAAAATGTGGTTGACTGCCTGAATCAGTGTTTCTGTGCTACGAAAGCACACAGATAGAGACCGTACCGCATCCTCCTCCATATCAGCACAGACCTGGGTAAAGATCCGGTAATCAGTACCCCGAAACCCGTAAATAGACTGTTTGGAATCCCCCACAACAAAGAGGCGATTGTCTTCCAGTCCTTGCCCATCCCCCACCAGACCGTACAGAATTTCTTTCTGCAGGGGGTTGGTATCCTGAAACTCGTCCATCATGACAAACCGATAGCGCTGCCGGACCTGGCTACGGACATCCGGATCCTGAAGCAGACGAACCGTCAGCAACTCCAAATCGGAAAAGTCCAGTCGATTGTAGCGGTTTTTCCATATCCGGTAGTCCTCATCCAGCATGACGATCATAGTAGACAGCGCTTCCTCAAATCCACTGAGATTTCCATCCGGATGTTTTCTTCGGGTAGCCTCTTTCGCAGCAGCGGCATCCATGCCCAGTTCGCGCATTTTCCCATACAAAGCCCTCAATAGCGCAGAAAGAGTACCATTGATCAAACCATCGGCGCTTTCCATCTGCACCAGTTCTCTCACAGCATCCTTGTGCTGCGGGTCCGATAAAAATCGATCCAGGGCTCCGTCAGCGCAGTCTGCCAGTATCGTTTTCTGCTCCCCGTCGTTCAGCACCTGAAAGTCCGGTGCCAGACCGATCCGGTAAAAATTTTCCCTCAGCAGACGACTGCAGAAACTATGCATCGTTCCAATGGGCGCCGTCCCGATCCGGTCCCTGAAATTCTGCCAGCGCAGCATCGCTTCCCGGTGTTCAGCTTGACGAATCTCCTTTTCCATCAACTTTCGTATCCGGTCTTTCATTTCCAGAGCCGCTTTTTCTGTAAATGTAACAGCAGCAATCTGATCCGGTGAAAGATCCATATGCTCCATAAGCAGCCGAATGTACCGGGTAGTCAGCACCCGGGTTTTGCCAGACCCTGCCCCTGCGGTGACTGCCAGGTTTCGCCCCGGATCGGTGGCTGCCCACTGGTCCTCATCCACTGAAAAGTATGTTGGATTCATCCTATTCTCAGCTGTCATGGAAAGGCCCCCTTTCTTTGGACAGCATCCGTTCCGGCTGGTAGCGGCACATGGTCTCGTAATCACACCCGAAAGAAGAAAAAGGATTGGCAAACGGACAATGGCGAGGCAGTGTACACTCTCCGCTGCGGATCTGCTCCACCACGCGCCGTATCCGGTCCTGGAACGCATCCATCAGCAACCCCCACTGGATGGGGTGGATCCCCCGGGATTTCATCCCCAGGGCTTTGCGCCAGTCATCCCGGTACAAGCCCTTTTTCTCCCGCTTGGTTATGCTGTAAAAGAAGACACCCAGACATTCAGCCTTCTCCTGCCCCAGTTCCTTTTTCAGGGCATGATCCGCCAGCAGAGCATACAGAGGCAGCTGCAGATCATCCCCTTTCAGTATGTCGGATGCAATTTGGATTCTCTTTGTCTTGTAGTCATAGAGTACGTAGCGCCCCGTGGGGACTCCGGATGCGAATTCCAGATCCACCCGGTCGATATTGGCCCGAAAGCGGCAGCCGTCCATGATATCCGTTGTATCCAGAGGCCACTCCAAAAAGGTCGGGACCAGCATATTTCCAGTAATGCCTTCGAACTCCAGTCGGTACGCCAGATCATCGGCCAAAAAAGACTGCAAATTATCCCTGATTTCCTCACCTTTGGCCTGGAGAAACAGCTCACTGTATTGAAACTCCTCCATTTTATCCAGCTGTCGCTGGATGGATTCATTCAGATACGAAAGGTTCAGTGTCCTCTCCCGGGGATATGTCCCCAGATAGTCCGCCAGAATACCGTGATACAGATTGCCCAGGTACATGGGAGTCATTTCCTCTTCTTCATCCAGCGGCTGCAGACCAAGGATCCGTTTGGCCAGATACAAAAAGGGGCATTTGTTAAAGTCATTGAGCTGGGATGCACTGAATGGATAGAGACTGTCTTTCTGCGCCAAATCCATCATCCGGATACTGCCGTCATAGAGGCCCGGTGGATGGTTGCTGAAACGCTCCTCCTCCATAACCGCAGCCCGAATAATTTTTTTCCGGCTTTCTGCAGGAAGCAAATCATCCCAGCCCTGGGATTCGAGTAAACTTTTTTTCGAATCATCCAGACATTTTTGCTGCAGGATACCGTACCGAACCGCTTCCTTGCGGCTGTGGATCTGATGAGGATGAATATGGAAGCGGTCCCGCATGGTGCGAGTAGTGATCAGCGACCTCTGCAGATAGTCCGCGGCATCCTGTAAAAAGGGTGAAGGCAGAAAAAACGAGCCATCCTCATTGGCTGTACGATAACTGAAAGTCAGGGACCGGGCAGCCGACGCGATCATCATCAGGAAACGAATCTTCTCCCTATCCAGCTCCCACGACGGTCCGGGGCGGCGCAGCTCCCGAAGAGTCTCCCCGCCAAAGCGTGAGAAGAAATCCGGTTCCTGGAGCCGGGGGAAAACCCCGTCGTTGAGCCCCAGGCAGAATACATGGTCATAAGACACTCCTCGGACCCAATCCGGATCCACCACTTTAACCCCTCCGGCAGAACGTATCCCCGGAAGGGACTGCCGATCTATCTCCATCAGCAGAATATCCAGCCAATTCTCGCGGGTGATTTCCCGGTTATCCCCCAGGATTCTTCCCGTAGAGATTATCCGTTCCAGCAGTCCTACAAAAATCTGCAAAGCCTTCATTTCTCTGTACAGGCGGTCTTCATCCATGCTTCCCTCCTGTTGCAGACTGCAGAGATCATCCATGATCGGGACCGAGTCCAGGCTTCCCTTTAAAAGCTGGCAGAAAGACCCCACCGACGTACAAAGAGGCCAAACTGAAGCCCAGTCTTCCGATCCCCAAGCGCTTTCGAAGATGCTGAATCCACCGGAATCCAGTTTGGATTCTGCCCCGACCGTAAGGCGGGCCTGTAGTGTCCGCATGACATCTTTCACCAGATAACTGCTGCGCAGAGGTTCCATGGGTGTATAGTCCAGGGGGATCGCCATCTCTTCTGCCAGATCAGTCAGGTATGGCTGATACCCGGTCATGTCGCCGATGACTAAGGCAATCCGTTCCGGCGGCACATGAGAATCCATCAGCAGTGTCCGCACCCGATGCAGGATCTGCCGTACCTCATCCGCCATGCATGGAGCATCCACAATGTCCAGCATCCCGGGATCCGAAGCCCGGGGGGCGTCCATATCAAACAGGTTCAGCGCCAGATCCTCCGCAATCTGGGGGATGACTGGCAGTTCCGGCTCCGGTTCTTTTCGCTGCCATCCCATAAAATCCAGGTCCCGGATGATTTCCCGGGAGATAAAAGGATCGGCGGATTCTGTGTAAAAAGGAATCCCGGCCGCACAGTCCAAAGCCGGATGCTTCTCCATCAGATTATTCAGCATATCCCGGTGTACCGGATCCATATTGATGAAACCATCCAAAATCAAAAGGTGCGGTAGTTTTCGAATATCTACATCCGCAGCCCGTGCGGCAGCCATGGATCGATCATCCACATCTGTCATTCGTCCTTTTTCCAGCAGCTTCTGATATGCAGCATACACTCGATGCAAGACAGCCCAGGCTTGTGTAGGGTCGTCCTGCCCGGCAGACGCCAGTATGGATCCCATGGCATCCGGGAGTATATTGTTTCTTTTAATCTGTTTAATCTGGTGATACATGAGGCGGGCCAACCCCTCTTTTTCAATGGAAGCAGCAAAAAGAGGTGCTTCACCCTGCTGCTGCAGATCCAGAAGAATCGCAGACACCAGTCCCACAGAAACCGAAAGATCCACCGGTGCATTCCACCGGATGGATCCAGATAAAAGAAGCTCCTCCAGGTCTTCCATGCCGCCGACTTGAATATGCAGTAAACCGCCAAGGTCGGATTCGATCTGCCGGCGCACAGCAAAAATGACTTCCCGGGAAGGCGCCAGGTACAAAGTCCGTTCTCCTTGCCGCGCTCGCTGGATGCTCAGACGAATCAGGCTGCTTCGCACATCGGTGCCGATTCTCTGATACATATAGTCACGCACCTCATCACCCCATTCCGATGATTCGGGTCATCGTTCCCCGCTATCCAAGCAATTCGATTCCACGGAATAATATCCTCCCCATTTTCCCTCACGTTATGCATCCATTTGGCAGAAGAAACTTTGAAGCAGATTACCTGCTCCTTTTCCTTCATCCGATGCTTCCGGACTAAATGCACCCGACCCGGCATCCGGCAATTCCCCATTATTGGAACATCATGCGTGTTCCTGCAGGGATTTCCCCTTGGATCAACAAATATACCCAATATTGAAACCAAGGAGGAATGGTACCATGAGCAAAGTCATTGATCTCTACCTGGATTTACCGGCAACCGAGGAATACCTGGTGAAAACACTCAGCTGGTACTGTATGGGTGAAGGGGCAGAAAGCTACAAAGGCTACAAATACACATTCGGAGAAAAACAAGCCCGTTCCATCGGACTGAGCATGGCCATGCTGGATGATCTGCTGGCCCAGAAAGGTCCGGATGAATTCATGGCCACGGTGACAGAAGCCGCAAAGCGTCATGTTACTCCGTTGGATGATTTCATCCGCCATCTGGACGAAATCGATGTAGCCTGGGGAATTACCAGCACCCATGACCACGACAATGAAAAAACAGCGGAAATCGTCGCCCGCTATCCAGACAAACTATTGGGATTTGCGTATCTGGATCCCAAAAAGCCCATGAAAGCCGTACGGGATCTGGAATACGCCGTCAGGGAGCTGAATCTGTCGGCTGCGTATCTGACCGCATTCCGCACCGGTGTAGCGGCCAATGACCCTCGCTGCTACCCCATATACGCCAAGGCCATCGAACTGGATGTCCCCGTGTTCATCTATTCCTGCATGAATTTAAGCGCTGCGGTTCCCATGGACATCGGTCATCCCCGATACATTGACCAGGTAGCCCGGGACTTTCCCGAACTGAGAATCATGGCAACCGTGGGCGGTTGGCCGTGGGTTCTGGAAATGATCGGCGTCGTCCGGCGGCATCCCAATGTGTATTTGAATGCCGAGGTGCATGAACCGGCCAATCTGGGTATCCCCAATACCGGATTTGATACCCTGATGCACTATGGGCAGACAGCCATTCCGGACCGCTTCTGCTTTGCCTCCAACTGGATGCTGCAGTGTACACCTCTGGAAGATCTGATCCAGCAGATGCATCAGCTGCCCCTGCCGGACGATGTTATCGAAAAATGGCTGTACCACAACGCTGCCCGGTTTTTTAAGAGAAGCTGACTTCCCCGCCCGGCTCCGCACGCTAGTGTCAAGTATTGTTCGCAAAATCCATCAAGCTACTCCTCATTATTGTAAAGGCTAATGTATCGCGGGAATCAAGGGTGAGCGATAGTGAATTCATCTTGACCCTTGATTCCCCTCACTCGTCCCAAATCCTTTTATCAGGTGGTCTGTTTCAACGACCACCTGCCTCCGGCGAGGACGGGGTTTGGGGCGGAGCCCCATTAAGCTGCACGCTTGCGATCTGTCTGAATGGTTTCGATGACCTCCTTTGCATATATAACTTCGCCCGCTGGACCAGTCTTCGCTGTATTCGATCAGATAGGATGTAACCAGGCGAATATGAATCCATATTGGGGAATATCGACAACCGATGTCCGTCTGCGTATCTCCCGGTTTAGACGCTCCAGCATATTGGTCGATGATATCTTTCTGGAATCGATTTGTTCAAAGCAGTAAAACTGCAGTGAGTCCTCCAATCCTGATTCCAACACCTCAATCGCTTCCGGATACTGCTGCTCGAAGGATTCAATCAGCATGCGGGCATATGTCTTGGCACTGTCAAGATCCGGCTGCAGCCATATCTGCTTCAGCTTTTCTGCAAAGACGGCCTTGCCTTTCGCAGGAATATGGGCCAGAATATTGCGCATGAAGTGCACCTTGCACCGCTGCCAGCTGCAGCCAATGAATGACTTTTGAATGGCTTTGACCAGTCCTTTGTGGGCGTCTGGATTACCAGCCAGACATCTTCCAAGCCGCGCGCTTTGAGATTGTCAAACAGTTTACTGTAAGTAGGCTCGGACTCTTCTAGCATGGGCTCTATGGCCAGGACTTCCGCCGACCCTGTTCGTCAATGCCGATGACTACCTGCACGGCCATGTTCTTTATCTGCCGGTCGTACCGGATCTTTTCATACAAAGCGTCCACCCAGATCACTGGATAGGTCTTCTGAAGTGGTCGCTGCCGGAATGCCTTTACCTGTTCATTCAGCTCCCGGGTGATTTCCGATACTTGTCCCCGGGAAATGGAATCAATCCCCAAACTCTTTGCCAGACGGTCAATTTTGCGAGCGGATACGCCATTGATATACGCTTCTGGATGACATTCATCAGTGCTGCTTCTGATCGCTTCTTCTCACTGACAAAGAAGGGGATGTATCCGCCCTTGCGTAGCTTGGGGACAAACAGATACATGGTCCCCATGCGGGTATCAAACCGCCTCGGGCGGGTATCCGCAGCGGTACCCGGATCGTTCCGGGTTGCGTTCTGATTTTCCGGCATTCACTTTGGATGAGACTTCTGCTTCCATCAACTGATCACACAACCATCTAAGCATAGACAGCATTGGATCATCTTCTGTTATGAATTGCAATAGCATTTTCTCAAAATCTACGTTAGAATTAGGGTAGACCATCGGCTTACACTCCTTTTTTGGTTTGCTCAGTACTTACCATTTTCGGAGTGGCCGATGGTTTTCCTTTTCACTTTTGCGAACTTAAGTGTACACTATCCTCCGCACGAACGGGACTCCCAGGGACAAACAACATGTTTTAGATACAGCATGAAAAAAGGCTGTCCAGCGGGTGCTCCGGATCAAGTCCGGAATCCGATGGTCAGCCTTGATTTTTGGGTCGGCGCAGTGCCATTCTTTCCATTTCTGCGTCCATCTCCAGTTGAATGCGCTCTCTAGGGATGTCAAACTGCTGACTGGCAGCCGCCAGCCAACGATCCACCAGAGCCGATTTCCAGCGGGTCTTCTCCGGCCGGTACATGAGCATGAATGCCGCGATCTTGCCCAGATCCTCTTCAATGTCTCCTGCGGCCGCATCTTCAAAATCAATCCCGGTTAGGGTATCCCCCACGATAAAGTTCCTCAGGTTCACATCCCCCATAACCACGGTGTCTCCCTCGTTCCCAGAAAGGGCCGCATAGAACCGGGACAGCCAATCCAGAAGTTTCAGAAGCATTTGATCCACAACCGGCGGAATCGTGTCTGGATGATTCATTTCCTGGGCTTCGAGCCATTCCGCCAGAGTCAGACCGGGTACATATTCCAGGATCAACTCTGTGCCCCGGCAGGCAAAAACCCTGGGCACCGCAGCCCTTCCCCGCAGACGATCTAAAAAGCCCGCTTCACGAACGGCATTCACTGGGTGAGTAAACCGTTTCATCACCACGGTTTGATGGGGATAGATTCCCTCCGGAAAATGCACCATGGCCACCCAGTTCTTTTTGCTGCTGAAGACCTTCTTCATGATCCCTTCTGCAGGGATCTTTGCACTCTGATTCTCGTTATCCATCGCTATTTCCCCCGAATGATGACCTGAATCTCACCATTTTCACGGTATCCTTCCAACTCACCGGCGACACCCAGCAGGGCATTCCGGAGCAAACTCTGAACAAACGGAACCATGGGTATGTCCCGGCCGTCCACCCGAAGCTGTATGGCCGCCCGGTCCAGAACACAGTCTTTTCGCACTGCATCCCCGCGCAGAATCCGACCTGACAGTTCCCGGCAGGTAAATCCGCAGGCCCGACAGCAGTCCGGATGAACATCTGGAAGCCGTTGGAACACTTTTTCTTCCACCAGATCCGCCAGTCGTTGTGCATCGTGGACCGGATGTATTACCGGCAGTCCCCGGTATTCGCTCATGGTATTGGCCAAAACCCCCGAAAGGGCAAACACGGTCTCATCCAACCGTTCATCCACCTCATCGGTGCTGTGAGCCGTAATGATTTTGGGCGCACAGGTATCTTCGACCCCTTCCATGACCACAAAATCATGGTCATAGAAAGACAGAATCTTCTCCAGTGCCAAAGGCTCCGGGAAAAGAATATCTGTTTCATGCATTCCCCGGGCAGTTACCAGCCGGGCACCGGCCTTTTTGTGCCGGTCAGTATTGGTACCTTCCGTATCAATGGCGAATGCTTCATAATGGATCTCCTTAATGGAACCCACTGAATACCGTCTTTGGGTCAGTTCTCGAATCAAGTTCTCCGCTGTGGTAGTCTTTCCCGATTTGGTTATCCCAAACACTGAAAAAATGCGCATCGTTCATCCCTCCTAGACATTCAGCATCCAATATACAGTGATGGCCAAGACAAGACCGCTGCCGATCATGACCGCATAATCCAGCGGCTCGAGTATGAGGATCCTCAGGCTGGTCCGCCGGGGATAAGCCCGAAATGCCCTCATTTCCATGGCCATGGAAAGATCCCTGGACTTCATCAAGACGCTGGCGATCATGGGCATCAGCAAATAGGAGTAGGTCTTCAGTCTCCGGGGAACCGGGATCTTTTTCAGGTTCACACCCCGCAGCTGAATGGCCGTTAGCATATCTGTCATCTCTTCCTGCAGCAGCGGCAGAAAACGAATGGCCACCGATACCATAAAAGCCAGTTCATACGGAATTCTCCATTGGACCAATCCCTGGATGATTTCCCGGGAATGGGATGATGTCATCACCAGAGCCGATGTGACAATAATCAAAAACCGCAGCACGATCTGGATACCCCGCACAAGGCCCACATCCGTAACCAGCACCAGCGGTCCGATGGAAAGCAGGGGAGTCCCTCCGGATACAAAGACACTTTGAATCACCGCCATGGCAATAAAAATCCAGAAGAAGCGCCGGGTCTTTTTCACCAGTCCCCCCAGATCGCTCCCGACCCACAGGCTGGCCAGCAAAGAAAGGAGAAACAAAAAGGCGAGTATGCCCACATCGCGGGTAAAGACAGCCAGGCTGGAAACGACCAGTACCATCACCAGCTTAGCGCGGGGATCCAACGATGATCCTGTCTTCAACGATTCTCCCTCCTTCCATTCGGATGATCCTCTGGGCGTGACGCTGAATAAATGACCGGTCATGACTGATCATCAGCATGCCCTTTCCTCGATCAGCCAGATCCGCCAAAATGGCAGAAAGTTCTTTCCTGCGCACATCATCCAGCCCGGTGGTGGGTTCATCGAAAATATAGAAAGCGGGATCCTGGATCATAACTGCGGCTATGGCCAGACGCTGCTTTTCCCCCCGACTCAGCTGAAACGGAAAATCATTGGCCAGCTCCAGCAGGTGAAACCGCTGCATCATCTGATCCACCCTTTGAGAGTATAACTCTTTGGATTCACCCATCAAATCGAAGACAAAAGACAGTTCATCCCTGACGGTGGAGGCAAACAGCTGTCTTTCCGGCTCCTGAAACAAATACCCCACATGGTGACCCAATTCACTCAGTTCAGTAGTCTTGGTCTCCATCTCATCCACGTGAACCGTTCCTGCATCCGGTTTTAGGATCCCCGCCATCAGTTTCCCCAGGGTGGTTTTTCCGCATCCGTTGGGACCAATCAGTGCAGTAATCTCATTGGGGTGCAGTATCAAAGTCGTCGGCTGAATCACCATGGGCCCTTTGCGGCCGTATGCAAACTGTACTCCCTCCAGTCGGATCAAATCGACACCTCCTCGAAGGGGCTCGCACTACCGGTGCAGTCTGTAATCATCCCATCCTGCAGCAAAAGCACCCGGTCGGCCGCACTCAGATTGGACAGGTCATGCTCAACCATCAAAATGGTCCGCTTCTCTTCTTTGAGTTTCAGAATCAGGTCGTTGACACTTTTCTTTCCTTGTTCATCCAACTGGGACATGGCCTCATCAAAGATCAGTATCTGGGGATTCAGGCTCAGAACTGAAGCCAATGCCACCAGCTGCTTCTGACCTCCCGACAGACGGTGGGGGGACGCATAGCGCAGATGCTGAATTCCCGCAAGAGACAGCGCTTCATCCACTCGCTGCCGGATCTCCACTTGAGGCAGGCAAAGATTTTCCGGTCCAAAAGCCACTTCATCTTCTACAGTAGGAGAAAATAGCTGATTATCGGGATTTTGAAAAACCACCCCCAGGCGGGTCGCGATTTGGGGGAGAGTTAGTTTCCGGGTATCTTCCCCCTGGATCAATACCTGTCCGGTAAGATGGCCGTTGTAGACGTGAGGAATAATCCCGCTGATGCAGTAGCACAGCGTGGATTTTCCGATTCCACTTAACCCCACCACGGCCAGTACTTCACCGCGATGGACAGTCAGTGATATATTTTTGAGGATCTGCCGTCCGTCTTTTTCATAGGAAAATGAAAGATTCGATACTTCTACGGGAATCGTCACTCTACTTCAATCCTCATCAGATACTTATTCCACCGCTGGCCAAATTCGTCCAGACGGATCACCAGCTGATACGGCCCGCTTCCGCCGGATTCCCGGGTTCCCAGATCTTCCTGATCCCGTTCGTATACCACATACACGTTGTCGTCTACCCGGATCTCTTCCCCGGTCAGCGCCACGGTATACCCGTCCACTGCGATGGTGGTAACAGCAGATATCTCCGCTACATTCATCCCGGCTGCTGTCAGAATGTCTTTCAGCTGGACTCCTTTGTACGAAGTATCCACCGGAGCTTTGCCGCTGCTTCGCAAAACCGCATCAAATTCATTTTGCGGCAAGGCCAGAATATCTTCGAATTGAATTTCTGTTTCATTTTCACCCTGGACCAAAAGAAGCACGGCGTCTTCCTGACTGCGTTTTTTCTCCTCCAGATCGCCGCTGTTCAGCCAGGCGGTAACTCCCACGGCTACCAGCAGTATAAAAACGATGATACCAATCTTTTTCATGGTGTATTTCCCCCTTCCGTTATGATCAGCGGCACCAGCATATCTTCATATCGAAAAACCCCGTGAGCTCCTCCGATGGTTTCAGCATGCATGCCGTGATCCGCCAGAATGATCACTTTGCCATCCCATTCTTCCACCAGTGCTCTGACATACTGATCATTTCGCCGGATGGTTTCCATGGTGGTCGGATGCAGGTCGCCGCTGTCATGACCGGCATCATCAATACTGTGAAAATGCACCATGAGAAGGTCCGGGCCATCTCCGATCTTGTCCAGGGCAGAGGCCAAGATCTCGTCGTCCGAGTCTCCGCTCAGGTTATCATCCAGATGCAGAGTCGGTTCAATCTCGGTTTTCAGAATACCGATAGGTCCCTCTAACAGCAGTGCATCTTTATCCTTCTCCATTGCATACGCAAATAGGGTCGGAACTTTCATTTCTCTCTGCTTTCGTGAAAACACGCCATTGACATTGGGCCACTGCCCCGTCAGCATGGCCGCCATGCCGGCATTGGTTACCGGCTGGTATGACGCCAACGCTGGTACAGCATCTGGCAGAGAAGACAGATACGGAGCAAACCCGTTTTCTTTGGCATAAACATACTGATGATAGCCGAACCCGTCCAGCAAAATAATCAGGACCTTTTGGGACTGATCCAGCGCCTGATTGGTGATACTATACAAATCGGTGATGGCGTTTTTCGGCGGATTGATAAATATTCCGGCCAGATTATCCACTGTGATTCGACCGTTGGCAGACACATAGCGCAATTGGCTCCCCTGCCATTGAATAAATGCATCCGCAGTGCCTTGAACCACTTTGCCTTCCTTTCCCACCACCAGATAATTGTCAACATCTTTCAGTCTTGGTATATCGCGGACCGGTACACCCAGTCGGCGAGTATACACCGAAACCCCATATTTCTTCCCATCCACTTCCTGTTCCGAAGTCCCTTCGGCGATGGGAATTTCCTGCAGTCCATCCGCAAACATTTTCCCCGGAGATAATTGAATCAAATTGGAATCCTCTTTTACAATATTGACAGTTTGGTCCAGACGATCCGTTTTGCACACCACCACAATGCGTCCCATGTGTTTTACAGCTGCACTGGGTGGATGATACAAGTGAATGGCTTCCCATCCATTTTCATTACTGAGTACGATATAGCTGCTGTCCAGTCCGCTACCGTTTAGTTTCGCCGCGAGTCCGTCAGGGGCAGTCAGATACACATCATACTGATCGGATACGGGCTCCACAGCCGCGATGAGATCTTGCAGAGGAAGCCCCTGAAACGAGGCTTCCCCTTTTCGAAATTCCGTCCATTCCAAATCAGATACATCCCTGATGATCAGAGGCTGGCTGACATCACCGGTTATCTCCAAAGGAGGCACATAACCATCCGCGATCGTTGAATTGCTGCAACCGGCACCGCAAAAAATCATGGCCAGGACGACGATCAGCCCCCATATTCGCTGATTCCAAATAACCTTCATGACGCATCTCCTCTCATCAGGATGTTTTTCAGGCTGCTTTTTTCCACTTGGCGGATAACCGTGTAGGCCACCAGCCCGCCCAAGCCACCAGAAAGGGCCGCACTGGAGAGACTTAAAAGCAGCGGAATCCAGGGCAGTCTGAAGAATACCACATTGACCAGAAACACCCCGCTGGTATTGGCGGCCATCCCGGCAGCAAAACAGAATACAGCCAGGTTTCCCTTTTTCCCGGTAGCAGCCAAAACCGCGTCCACCGCCATACCCGGCAGAAGGTAGGTAAAAAGACTCATTAAACCGTGGGTCCCGTAAATTCCCAATGCCATGACCATAATCGCCTGTACAGCAGCCACCAATGTGCCGGATCCTATCTTTTTCACCAGCCCGGCCCCCAGGACAATCCACATCATATAGAACCCTCCGGCAATGACACCGCCGGGTATGTACAGCGGCCCCGTAATGATATGGGTCAGCGGCACAATGATGGGTTTGGAGGCAATCCCCAGACAAGCCATCAGTGCCAGGACCACCAGGTCAAACATGGTAAAACGCGACAGAAACCGGTTCATTGAATCCACCTGCTCTTTCTATTTTACGATGACTTTGGCCAGGTTCTTAATAAACATATTATTGGCTTGGCCTTTGGGAATCATCTGAACCGGTCCGCCGGCTTCTTCGTCCATTTCTTCTCCGTCCAGCAGCCAGGCCATGATGGTTTCTTCGTTGTCGACCACTTCTTTCGGATAGTCTTTGCTGTATCCGTCAGACGCTTCGATGGTACAGCTTTCATACTCGGTAATACCTACCGATTCAAGCACTGCTTTCAGAGGAAGGCCCGTCCAGGACTGATCCAGCGGATTGCCTTCTTTGTCCGTCCGATTGGTTTCGACAACTACGGATGTCAGATCCGCAGCATCCAGATCGGTGAATTCATAAGTTTCCCCATCTGCAGCTTCAATGGTAATGGTCCACTTGGCTTCTTCAGGAGCCGGCTGCGAACAAGCCGCTGCCATCAACAGAACCGCAATCAGTAAAACCGATAGTAATGCTTTTTTCATCGTAATCCCTCCATTTTTTTATTCTACAACTTCGATCTTCATCAGGTCTTTGACACTGGTGTTTTTAGCCAGATCGGAAAATGCAGTGCACGCTCTGCCTTCATCATCCACATACAGAATTCCCTTCTCGATATCCCCTGCTGCAATTTCCACGGAGTAGCCATCGGCCGCAACCAGGCGGATTCCGGCATTATCTCTGAAGCCCATGGCACTGAGAGCCTCCTGCAAAGAAACACCGCTTTGTTCACCCACCATCTTTTCATCCAGTTTCTCATCCGCACGAACTGCAGATAGATATCCCTGGTGTTCCACGGTAAACCAGTAGATCTCTTTCACATGCATACCCAGCGGGAGATCTTCTGATACAAAAGCGGGTGCTTCACTGCCTGTCCAAAGGATTAGACCCTTGCTGAAGTTCTCCCAGGTCTCAAACTTTTCCAGATCGTCCACGGACAGCAAGTGCACTCGCGGATCCGTATCCCCATCCCAGACAGCTAGATCGGTAGTTTTCACTCCCTTTTGAGTTTCACCATCCAGCAGGTAGTCATTTTCCGCCAATCCTTGTACAGCCGTTTCAATAATGGTTACTTCCGTAACCGGGACCGAAGCTTCCAATTGAACAATTTCAATGGTAACCAGATTTCTGACCCAGTACATGGCTCTTTCTTCCGGAATGATGATTCGGATGGGGCGAGTATCTTCCAACAGGGGCTCCCCATCGATCTCATAGGCCAGAATAATGTCCCGGCTCATCAGAACCTCATTGTTAACTTCAATGGAGTATCCGTCACCGGCAATCAGACGGATCGCATCCAATTCTCCCTGGACAATCTCCATATCCGCCAGCACATCCGAAAGAAGCGCTCCCTTTACGCTGTAGGGGGTCACTTCTCCGCTGGAGTTGACCGATTCCACATCTTCTTCAACCGCTTCGTATTCTTTCAATTGCTCCACCGTGATTTCCTGATCATCCATTCCTACCTGACGAATCACGATTTTTTCTGCTTCTTCGGTAGGCTCCGGGCTGCTGCAGCCGGCCAGAACCATCATCAGGATCAGCAGCACAGTCACAGCCAAAAAGGACTTTCGCATTCTCATATCTGCACCATCCTTCATAAAAGTAAGTTTCCAATGAAAAAATCCCTTTCCCACAGAAAGAGACCCCCAATAATGATGCATCAACTCCTTTCCAAGTGGGAGGCTTCGCCGTTTCCAGAGAAACCTATCGGTCTGCATCCATAGGAGATCCCGTAGGACTGCAGACTCGGAGAATGGTTATCCGGTTTTCAGTTTCTTGATTCAACCTTTCTCAGAAAAATCCTGCCAATCTTGGTGATTTCGGTATGAAAAGGAGAACAGCTGCTCTCCTAATGATCGCAGCTGTTCTCGCCAATTTCCAATTTCCCATCCAGATACTCCTGGATCACTTGATCCGTATCTCCCGAAGCTCCGGCCATGGGGGTAACTCCAGCGTCTTTAAACAATCGCTGCGCATTGCTCCCGATTCCTCCGGCAATCAGGCAGGAGACCCCGTGATCGATGAGCAGTTGAGGGAGAACCCCCGGAGCATGCCCCGGGTTGGCTATGACAGTCTTGTTTTTTACCCGGTTTTCTTCAATTTCATACACTACGAAGCTTTCGCAGTGGCCAAAGTGCTGAGATATTTTCCCTCCGTCCACAGGCATCGCTATTTTCATCCTACATGATCTCCTTCCATTCTTTTTTTAATTTCGCTCCACATCTTTCGAATCTCCACCGCTGCAGGTCCGTTATAGCTAGATAGTGGCTGCTTTTTTTGAAGGCAGTCATAAATTCCTTTGTCGAAGGGAATTTTCCCGATGACCGGGATGTTGCTCTCCTTGCAAAAATCTTCAATCTCTCCGGACATAGCCCCATTGATGTCTGCTTTGTTGATGCACACAACCGAGGGTACGTCAAAGTGTGCAGTGGTCCCCAGGATCCGTTCCAGATCACTCAGCCCCGACAAAGTCGGTTCCGTGACGATGACAGCCATATCGGCACCGGATATGGATGCAATGACGGCACAGCCAATTCCGGGGGCCCCGTCAATGACCATCCAATCCTCATTGGTCCTATTTTTTTCACCCATCTGCCGAACTTCCGTTACCAGTTTTCCCGATCCTTCCGCCCCGCATTTCAGCAGAGCGTGGGCAAAAAGGCCTCGTTGGGTCCGATCCAGAGTGAGCGTTCCCGTCACCACCGGTCCCAGGGATACGGCATGTGCCGGACAAACCACCCGGCAGGCCCCGCATCCTTCGCACAGAAGGCTGCTTACTGTGAAATCTTCTCCAATAGCTCCGAAACGGCAGGCCTGCAGGCACTTTCCGCATTCAATGCAACGATTGGAATCAATCTTCGCTTCGTTGGCTCCCCAAAAATCCGCCGTCAGGATGGGTTCTCCTTCCAGCAGCAAGTGCAGATTGGGCGCATCCACATCGCAGTCGGCCGTGATGGCATGATCAATCAGATCATGGATTGCGGAGACAATGGTGGTTTTTCCGGTACCGCCCTTTCCGCTGATCACAGTCAGTGTTTTCAAATGACTCACTCCTTGCTGAATCCGGCCAGCACTTTTTCTTTCAGTTTTTCCCCATATTCCCAAGGCAGATCCCCTGTGGAATATTTCTTGGCGATTTCCAGATCAAAGGGAATCTCCAGTACAACTTCCAGATTTTCTTCCCGGCAGAAGCGGCGAATGATGCGGCTGTACTCGGTGGACTTGTTGATCACCACTTTGCAGGGAATCCCCAAAATCCGAACCAGGTTCACCGCTATTTTCAGGTCATGCAGACCAAACGGCGTGGGTTCTGTCACCAACAGTGCCAGATCCACACCATCCAGAGCTTGAACGACGGCACAGGAGGCTCCCGGTGAACTATCGAAGACAGCCGGACGATTCTTGTCTGTTTCTTCTTTCAAAGCCCGGATAATGGGGATACCGATAGGCTCTCCCACTGTCAACTTTCCCTGCAGGAAAGTCTTTTCCGGGTTCCACTCAATGACACCCATGGAACGATCTTTTTCATACAATGCATTCTCCGGACAGGCTAACACGCAAGCACCGCAGTGATGGCAGATCTCCGGGAAGAAAAGCAGCCGGTCTTTTAGACAGGCAATGGCGTTAAATTCGCAAGTATCGCTGCAGATTCCGCACAGAGTACATCGGTCGGTATTCACTTGCGGCACCGGACACATGACATCTTTGCTCTGGCTCAAATCGGGTTTGAGAAAGATGTATCCATTGGGTTCTTCAACGTCACAGTCCACATACTGGGCGTCCTCCCACGCCTTGGCCAGCATGGCCGCAACAGAAGTTTTACCGGTTCCGCCTTTTCCACTGAGAACACCGATCCACATCAGCCGTTCCTCCCCCGCCCCATGCCTTTGCCCGTACCGCCGTGTGCGGGCCCGGCCTGGGTAATGGCTGGTAATTCTCCCTTCATAAAAAGGTCCACCAATTCTTTCACCGTTCCTTTGGGACAGGCCCGGATATCCACTCCGGCTTCATGAAGGATCTGATAGGAATTGGGACCTACCCGGCCGGACAAAACCACTTGAATGTTGCTGTCCAGCATCAGCTGGGCGGCCTGAACCCCTGCCCCGTGAGCACTCTCTACGGCAGGGTTTGCCATCGCTTCATACTCGTTTATGTCAGTATCAAAAATCATATAGTAGGGAGCTCGACCGAAACGCGGCTCCATTTCTGCATCCGGACTGCCTTCCACAGCCGATACAGCAATTCTCATTGAAGGTCACCTTCTTTGCTCGCATCCAACTCATTCATGGCCTCAATAAACGAATCGCGGGTAGATTCGAAAAAATCAGGGTAGAGATGATCCACCAATTCAATTTTCCCCTCATCTCCCAATTGGGCCAGATCCGGCAGCAGAGGTAGATTCCCCAATAGTTTAACCCCTGTTTCCTGAACAATGGAATCCATGCTGCTGTTTCCGAACAGGTTGATTTTCTTATTGCAGTCCGGGCATACGACATGACTCATATTCCCCACAACACCCAGTACCGGGACTTGCATCATTTCCGCCATATGAATGGCCTTCTTAACGATCATTCCCACCAGTTCCTGTGGAGTGGCCACAATAACAACACCGTCAATGGGCAGTGACTGCATGACTGTCAGTGGAACATCACCGGTTCCCGGCGGCAGATCCACGAACAGGTAATCCAGATCACCCCAGTCCACATCGGTGAAGAACTGTTTCACTGCGCCGGCCACCAGCGGTCCGCGCCAAATTACCGGATCATCTTCATTTTCCAGCATCAGGTTGATGGACATGATCTTTATCTTTTCAACCGACACCCCCGGCAGAATCACGGGACCGGCTGTCTGTGCTTTTTTATGAATCCCAAACATCCGAGGAATACTCGGTCCGGTAATATCCGCATCCAAAATGCCCACTGCATGTCCCTGGTGGGCCATGGCAGCAGCCAGCAACCCGGTAACAGCCGATTTGCCCACGCCGCCTTTTCCGCTGATGATTCCAACAATCTTCTTAATGGTTCCATACCGATACTCGCTTTTTTCCAATGGTCCAGCGCTTCCTGCCTGTGCTCTGTTTGCCTCAGCCATAACAATCTCCCTCTCTCTACTGAAATGAATTCTCAATAAAGCCTCTAGGTGGATTCTACAATAATAATGGGCATATGTCAATAACTCACTATGCCCACCGACCATCTATATCATTCACTTTCCCGGCCGCCCCGCCAGCAGCGGCCTCCGCAGAAGCGTCGGCCTCGCCCGTGCGAACAGACGATATCGCTGGAACCGCAGGAGGGACAGGTGTAATCACCTTCCAGGATTCGTTCAAAATTCTCAAAACTCTCTTCCCACTCATGGCCGCAGTTCTGGCACTGGACCGGGCATATATTTCGGGTGAAGTTGCCACCTTCTACCCGTATTGCCTTTCCGTTCACCAAACTGTCGGCCACGGTCTTTCTAGCCGAATTGTAGATCCTCTGAAAAGTCTGGCGAGATACTTCCATTCGCTCCGCACACTCTTCCTGCTCCAGATCCTCCAGATCTTTCAGCCGCAGTGCCTCCAGTTCCTCAATTTTCAAGATATTCTCTTCCAGCATGTTTCGAGGTATTCCGCTGGGGAGAAAATGCCGGACCCCGGGTATGAACTCCACACGCCGCCACTTGGTCGGTCTGGGCATATGACCACCTCATTTATCTGTTTTCACCATCATAACAGATAATTTCCATCCCTGCAAATGCAAAAAAAAGCCAAAGCCGGAGCTTTGGCTATTCGGAATCTCCTTCTGCTGCTTTCAGTTCTTCTTTCATCATACGGATCTCATTCTCCAGATAGGCGATGTCTTGCTTCAGCGCTTCTGCACTGTTTCCTGCCGGAGCCACACCCCAGCCGCAGCCAGCGGGTACGCATCGAACTCCCCGCCCGAATCCGCGACCGCCTCCGTAGAATCCAGCCATACCCCGACTGTAGTTGCCTCTTACGCCTCTTCCACAGTAACCGGCACCCCAACCGGACATCGACCCCATTCCCATCGGGCCGGTTCCATCGTATCTCGGCATTGTAAAGTCCCTCCTTTTTTGATTTAGTTATGGGCATTTGCCCTTTTCATGTATAGATTACCACTCTCACCTATCTTTGTCAACCCTACTACAAAAAAAACAGGCCATGGCCTGTATTCCGAATCAAATCGGCAAATCTTTTCGAGTAAATAGTCGGATACCGGCAATGTACAACATCAGACCGATTCCCAGCATAGCCAAAAACGGAATCCAAACCGGTTCTCCAGCCAAAATATCTGCTGTATCATACAGAGTAAAAAGTGTCATTGAGCGAAGAAAATCCAATCGTGGAGAAATTCCAGTTAGCATATCAATCAGAAAAAACAGCACAGGGATACCTGCTCCGAAAGCAGCTGCTCCTTTTGTCTCATTGAAATAGCAGCTGAAAAAAAAGCAAATTCCCCCTATCGCTGTAAACAGTGCGACAGCTCCCACATTTAGCATCAGATATGTGTTCGTATCCAGTTCCCCAGGAAACATAGTTGCGCTTATGGCAAATCCCAGCAGGGCTACCAGGCTGATCAACAGAACCATCCCCAATAAAGAAAATAGAGCTTGTGTAATTGCAATGGTTTTCCGCTTATGAGGTGTGGATAACAGGTACGCCATAGATCCAGAATCCACATGTTTGGAGACCAAACGAATATTTATCATAATGCAGTAAATAATAGGAAATAGAATGATGAGGAATCCATAAAAATAGCTTCCAATGAATCCTGTCAGTCCTTCACCGATCATTTCAAACCCCATTGCCTTGGTCAAAGATACAGGCAACAAATCTAGAAGCTCCTCCCAAACATCGGTGGTTCCAGGCTCATACATACTCACAATGACAGACATGTACATGAACCCGATTAGCAAAAGAACAACAAACAGAACCCAGTTTGATTTAATGTTGGCTTTCAACAATGCGAGATTCATCCGGTTCCACCTCCCCGTAATACTTGAGAAAAGCTTGCTCCAATCCTTGCGCAACAACATCGAGGTCTGTGACGGTGCATCGGTTGAGAACTGACAAAAACTGGCTGTATTCATCTCCGACTACCACTTCCACAGTATGGTTGGATATCCGGCCTAGAGAAAGGCCGCTTTGCCGGAGCGTCTGAAGGTCCGCATCCTTTCCCACTGTGACCGAGTATGTTTTCTGATGTTTTGCTTTCAAGTCCACTACATTTTCAACGGCCACCAGTCTCCCTTCGCGTATTACTCCCGCCCGGTCGCTGGTTCTTTCAATTTCAGTAAAACTATGAGAGGAGATCAAAAAAGTCTTGCCTACTTCTTTTTCTTCCTTAACGAGATGGATAAATTCGTTTTGCATCAGTGGATCCAACCCACTGGTTGGTTCATCCAGAATATAGACCGATGGATTATGCATAAACGCTGCCACCACACCCAGTTTCTGCTTCATCCCCTTGGACATACGTTTGATTCTATTGTGAGGATCCAACTCGAATCGTTCCAGAAGCTTTTTTTCCAGACGGCGATCTTTTGTTCCTCGCATGTGGTGCATAAAATCAAGGAATTCTCTGCCATCCATATCATCGAAGAAAGCAATTTCACCCGCAATGTATCCTAGGTCTTCATGAATATTCTCCGGATTTCTCCAACTGTCAAACCCGCGGACCCAACTTCTCCCTTGATCCGCTTTCAAAAATCCCATCAGAACCCGTATCGTAGTCGTCTTCCCGGCTCCGTTAGGACCGAGATACCCGAAGACTTCTCCTTCCTCAACCGAAAAGCTAACATCAAATATCCCTTTCCCGCTTCGATATTGTTTAGTTACTGCCTCGATCTTAATCAAGGTGAACCTCCTCTCGATAACTCTTCAATGTCGTTCATAACTGACTTTATCGTACTCTCAATCCAAATCATTGTCAAATCTTGCACTTTCTGTTTCAATCTCGTAAGATGGAGTCAGAGGGTAGTGAAATAATATGAAACCTCTCAATGAGGTCGCCCACATTGCCGCAGAACACTTTCTTGTCTGCTGCCCAGACCTTCTCCGACCCGTTGAGACCCAAACAGCCGGATGGAAACGGCGGATTACAAACTACGGGTCGATGAACCCCCGGTTTACGGATCTGTTATCCATTCTGTACTGCAGAGGCCATTCTCAATCCCTCCGAACCAGATCATACAAGGAAGGTGATGATCATGATTCACCCCGACATTCTTTCCGCTGTCGGCAATACCCCCTTGGTGGCATTAACCCGGTTGCCCGGAGCTGACAAAGCCCATATCCTGGCCAAATTAGAGCTGATGAATGTCAGCGGCAGCGCCAAAATCCGTTCCGCCCTGTATATGGTGGAAGACGCTGAAAAAAAAGGAATTCTCAAACCCGGCAGTCTCATTGTGGAAGCCAGCAGCGGCAACGGCGGGATTGCCATGGCCGCCGTCGGCGCTGTCAAAGGGTATCCCGTGGCCATTGTCATGCCGGAAGACGCCAGTGAAGAACGTAAACAAGTCATCCGGGCGTACGGCGCCGAACTGATTCTGACCCCTGCCGGCGAACGGGTCTCTGGAGCCGTTGCTCGAGCCAAAGCGCTGTGTGAAGAAAACCCTGATTCGTATTATCCCAACTCCATGAGCAATCCGGCCAATCCAGAGAGTCATGCTCGTTCTACGGCCCGGGAAATTGCAGAACAGACTGACCGGCCCATTGACATATTTCTAGCCGGTGCCGGCTCCGGAGGCACCCTGACCGGTATTGCCAAAGGACTCCTGGAGTTTTACCCAATGATGAAAGTGTATGCAGTATCACCGGCGGAATATCCCACTAAGGTAGCGGGCGTCGGAGCGTACCACAAAGACAGCACTTTTCCCGCTGTGTTCGACTCTTCCATCATTGAAGACTTTATTCGCATCCCCGACGCGGAGACCGTCCGCTTTACCCAGCTCCTGGCCCAAAAGGAAGGAGTACTGGCAGGACCCTCCAGCGGAATGGTGACAGCCGCAGCCATCCGACTCGCCGTAGACCATCCCGGCAAGACCATTGCCACCGTGTTCATGGATACCGGGGAGCGGTATGTCAGCACAGGAATCTTTTCTGAAGGATAGCCCGGCAAAATACCCAAAGCAAAAACACCTGGCTGCAGCTCATTCACAGACTGCAGTCAGGTGTTTTATTATCTTCTATACACTCATTTTGACCCAGCGTGTCCCACCGACCACATGGGAGTCACTACATCGTGTCGGGAAAAGTCCACTCCCTGGGTGTACTTGCTGTTGGCGATCAGTTTCAGTCCGTGATCCCGAACCACTTTGGAAAGCCAGCGTGGTTGGTCCTGCTTGCACTTAATCTCCAGAATGACCAGTTCCGGATGATGCTTGTGGAAAAAAGTCTCCCGGGGGAATACTTCTTCTGCGCTGCAGCTGGCTACATCCCGGTCAAATGTGATCCTGAGATCCTCCCTTTTCCGCGAAACCAGCCCTACCCGATTGTACTGGACCAGAAGTTTGGGCTTCAGGTTTCTTAAGTAATAGAGACGGGCAAATTCCGACAGCACCGGATTGTCCTCACCTTCCGGCCAATGTCCCTTACTCATGAATTCTTCATAAAGATAATTGGGAACGAAACTGCTGAATTTTTCCATGGCAGCGCCCCGCCGTGTTTTTAGCTCTACACGCAGCGGTGCATCCATGCTTTTTTGGTCAGTATAGGATCGTACCCGTATCTTGATGCGGCCGTAGTCTCCATTGATTTTCTCATGATACGCCTGATAGTTGTCGGTATCGAAATAGAGACTGCGGACCAGGTAATGCTCTTTATCCCGGGTAAATTCATCGGGTTCCATATGCATGACCATGGCATTGCGAATCTCATAATAGCGCTGAATCGGCACCTGATACTTGAGTTCAAAGCGCCAGGTACTCCAGATCTCCCGCTTTAGCAAAAGAGGCCTCATAGTCCCCCTCCTTCCAAAAAACCCGGATTACATGGGCAGTGCCAACTGGGGTGCCAGCAGGGATATCCGGTCAATCTCGTTCAGATCACGAATCATCTGGACCATTCGATTGGATTCTCTCTCCTGGGTTTTCGACAGTCGTAGCTCGTAGACCATCTCCCAGTTTCTGTCTTTGGTTTCCTGGGAGCGGATTCGAGCAGTCAAAGTGTGTTTTCGGATGATGCCTTCCACATCCCGTGCCGGATAGTCGCCGTGACCGGATACCACCAGTACAAAATCGGAATGCACCGGGCGACCGTATTCCATCAGGTAGAGGAAAGTAACGCCCACTGATAAAATCACGGTTGCCAGAATCACCAGAGTCCAACTGTCGGTGCCGCAGCCCAAGCCCACTGCAATCACCCCGAACAGGTACGCCATATCCCGGGTATCCTTAATGGGTGTGCGGAATCGAATGATCGATAGTGATCCGACCAGCCCCAGAGAAAGCACCAGGTCACCCCGGATAAAGTTCATAACCAGAGCGACAATGGGCGGCAGTAGAACCAAGGTTGTCAGAAACGACTGCTCATAGTTCAGTCCCCGGTGTGTCCCACGGTATACCCGGGCAATTGCCAGGCCCATCAAAAAGGCCAATAGCATGGAAACAACCAGCCCCAGCATCCGATCCCCCGAAATGAAAAACATGGATAAAAAATTACTCAGCATCGAATCACTCACTCCCCCACACTCATATCTCTATAGAAAACTCGAATTAATTGGACCAGTCGTTGAATATCTCCATTTCCTTGTTGCTCAGGTTGAATTTGGCCTGAATATGCCCCATTAGAATCCTGTTCCTATTGCGGGCAAAGGTCCGGAGCTTTTCTACTTGCCGTCTCCAGCTATCCATGGATCCTCCCCAGCGTTCAATCTGCCGAGGCATTTCATTCTCAATGACCTTTTCCATGGCATCAATGCGAGCAATAACCCGATCCGGCGTAAAGGTGTTGTTAAGATGATATGCCATCCGTTCAATAAACTCACGGCGGAACTCACTGTTTTTCAGCAAGTTCACCATAATCACCGTGGACAGATTCCGTCCCACCCCGGTTCCCTCTGGATGAGTGACATGATCCAGAGTGTTGTGATTGACATTAAAGAAACCCCAGTCCGTATCATACACAATCCAGCGCCATCGAGACTCCGGATTGTCCCTTTCCCGCCAGAAACGGATGTTGGCACTGTCTGTATTGGCAAAATAGATCTCGGCAATCCAGTAGTCCATGTAATTCTGCACGTCCATCTGGGTCTTCACATATTCGTAATTCTCCGCAATGCGCATATCATGGCCACCGATGAAATCCCGCAGAGCCGCATAATCATCAATGGAGCCCGATCGAACCCGTCGGTTGGCCTGAATCATATCGATTTTGTCCAGGACCGCATCGTGATTGTAGGCAATGTAATATTCATTCAGTCTCTCCCGGATGTTGTAGAGACCCCAGTACTCTCCATTGATATAGACAATGATCGGCCGATACGCCTGGTAATCCAGATCGGTCTCGTCCAACAGACTGGTCTGCATGGCATCCCGCAGCCGGCTGAGAACAGCATCCTGTCCCGACTGCCGGATGGTCAGTGCTTTGTAGGTAGTCAGCTCTTTATCAGGGAAAAACGGATATTCCATCCGATCAAAACCGTACTGGTTGCGGGCAAATATATTGAATACCTTTTGATCCATAGCCCGGCTGTATTGTCCGCCGATTCGAATTCCGGCATCAGTACTGAACCCCAGTGTTCCATCCGGTTCAATCAGCTGGAAATGAATCGGCCGTTCCCAATCCTTCCAGTAGTTCGCTCCCACATACGGAAACACAGAAGATGCTCCATACCCTTTGACGTAAATACCCACAGACGGATCAAACAGATCCCGGGGATCCATGATAATTGAAAGAACAGCCAGTTCAGTGGTCTCATTGACGAGATATGTCTGTGTCATGGTCTTGCTGGGCAGTGATCCTTGCTGGAAACTACGCGCCCTCAGTGTAGTGGTCTTGCTGATTCGAATGGGACCGGTATAGAGTTTGGAATCGGCATCCGGTTCCTTCCCGTTCACTGTGTAGCGAATAACCGCCCCCTCCTGGGGATTGTCCAGAGTCACATCCAAGCTGCCCTCATAACGCCCAGCCAGATGGGACGCCGTCGGAATCATCGCCATCCCAGTATAACGGGTGGATGGGTTTTCACGCCCGGGTGTAGGATTGGTAAAAAAAAACCGTTCTTTCCCTCCCGCCGGGTAACGACCCACCGTTATTTCCCCCGACTGCAGACCGGTGGAAATGGAGTCCACAGGGCCGCTTTTGGGGGCGGACAGCACCAGAGTTTCCCCTTTGGAGCTGAGAGAAAAATTCGTATGAAGATTCCGGCCGGCTACTGCCCGGTCTTTACCGGAAGCATACACCACCAGATAACTTCCCGGGTCCATGGTCACATCCGGGAAAACCCATTTAAAGGGGGATTCTTCAGCATCCGTAAGACCGAATCCAGCCAGATTGACGGCGACCTCGCCGGCGTTATACAGCTCAATCCAGTCCGAGTAGTCTCCGTTTTCATCCTTCAATGTACTTGAATTCATGGCCATGACTTCATTGATCTTCAAATTGAAGCTGGTTTTCACTTCTTTCCCGGTCAGTTCATCGGCCTGGAAGGCCGCTGTCGTATTGGCTTTCTTGGGCGTCGGCTCAGGGAAATACCGCCACTCTTCCCGGTCGCCCGGTAATAGCCCTAAGGATACATCCTCAATCATATTCCTGACCGGCTTCGTTTCAATGATTTTGCCGTCCGGAGTGGTAAAGGTAAGGATATCCTGGGTATCGTTCAACCCAAAGCTGGTATGAAGATCATTTTTATCCGCAGCGGATTTTGCTTTCCCCGAAGCAAAAATCAGCAGATACTCCCCAGGTTCAATAGTAACATCCGGGAACCGCCATTTGAACGGATCGGTGGGATCATCCGACAGCCAGTATCCTTTCAAAGGAATGGACTCTTCTCCACTGTTGTACATTTCCACCCAGTCGGGCAGATCCCCGTCTTTGTCATGGATAGATGATCGGTTAGTGGATAGAATTTCGTGGAAATACACTGGAAATTCGTCGTCCATGTACCCAATTTCAATGGATCGAAACCCCTGATTGGCATTTTTTGCACCCGGTGTTGCATCCATAAACTGCAGCCAGCTTCCGGCTCGTCCCGGGCGCCTTCCATAGGAAATGTTGGACAGCAGAGCGCCGATCCGCACACTATCCGTGACTTTGCCGTCCGGGGCAGACAAAAGGACGGCCGAACCCGAAGCACTCAGCCTGAAATTGGTGTGAAGCTGACTTCCTTGCGCTCCAAAGCGATCTTTTCCAGATGCGAAAACAACCCGGTATTCACCCGGCTGCAGCGTAATATCGGGGAACTGCCACTTCAGCGGCTGCGCCGGGTCATCGGACAGCCAGAAACCGTCCAGGCTGACAGCCATTCCCCCGGAATTGTACAGTTCGATCCAGTCAGGAAATTCCCCATCCTCGTCTGCTATGGTGGACTGGTTGCTGGGCATGACTTCGTTGATAATGACCGCTTCGGTCCCAAATCCACCGCGCCCGAAAATGACCATAAACACCACAACAACAGCCAGCAATATAAAGACTGTCCGCATTTGTTTGCTTTTATTGAGTCTGCTTTCCATCTTTGAATTTAACATAATGCACCTCAAACTCATGAAAAATGGTCCTGCTTTTTTAAAAATCACAATCGAAAGAGTGTTCGCGGAATGTTGGATAAATCCTCCTGAAATTCCGTGCATCAATAACTATTTATACAATGGTGTCCCCCGGGTGGTTCCCTCCGGATTAATGCCCCAGAGTCCACGCCCCTGGCTGTGGGCTTCTCGCGCCAACTGCATAATCCGGTCTGCATAACGAACATCCGGCGGGAATGTATACGGCTGAGCGTACCCTTCCGCAACCATCATAGCATTCACCATCCAAGTACGGATCTCCATATCACCCGTTGAATCCGGGACCACAAGCCACAGATACCGGAGCGTACGACCGTATTGGTCGGTATCGGATATATCCTTTTCCAGGTACACGGTTCGTCCTTCCACTTTCTCTTGAAGCCACCGTTTGGCTTCCATACCGTATTCCTCCGCATCCCCCTCCGTTTCGGGAGCATTGATCCCGATTAACCGGATCTTCTCTCCGGACTGAAGGATCACGGTATCCCCATCCACGACCTTTTTGACCACCGCAGAAGTCCAATCTTCAGACGGATAAGAGTCAGGAATGTTCCCGTTGGACTGGATGGGTACACAAGCAGAAATCAACAGAAGCGCTGCCAATACCAGCAGTCCCAAACTTGGAATTACTCTTCGTTTCATGCTGACTCCCCCTCCCTATGATTCTACCACAAGCCGCAGAGGACTTCCATGCAAATGCAAAGGGCAGCAGGGAAATTTTGTTTGAAAGCGAAGTCAGTGGATAGAATACTCCATCTGCACGATAGGTGAAACTTACATCGAGAGGTGAAATCCATGGTCAAACAATCGGTTTTGTCGGATGTCCTGCACAGAGCGTTATCCACAGGCGGTGATTTCGCAGAGATCTTTGGCGAAGATACCACCACCAATTCCATTGCTCTCGTTGACGGGAAAGTGGATCAAATGAACTCCGGCCGCATCTACGGAGTCGGCATCCGCATATTTAAAGGGAACCGCAGTGTCTATGCTCACACCAACAACGTAACCCGAGACGGACTCCTGGATGCAGCCGGTAAAGCTGCCGCAGCCTTTGGAGATGGTTCTGAGTCGGAGAAAGATGTCCTGGATCTGGAGGAACGGGTCCACTCCAATGTCCACCCGATCCTATTCGTACCTTCCAGTGTTCACGCGGCAAAAAAAATCCGGGTACTGAAAGATCTGCACCAAAGTGCCAAATCATACTCACCGGAAATTGTGCAGGTTGTGGCCCGTCTGATGGACACCGACCAGAAGATTTTTATTGCCAATACCGAGGGGCTCTATACGGAAGATCGCAGAATCCGCTCCCGGATTCTGGGGCAGTCCATCGCTTCCAACGGAACCGAAAACCAGGTCGGATACAGCGCACCGGGCCGGCATGTGGGCTTCGAAATGTTCACACAGCTGATCGATGTGGAGGCTCTGGGCAGGGAAACGGCAGAAACAGCTGTGACTATGCTTCATGCTCCCTACGCCCCGGCCGGACAAATGCAGGTAGTCATCGAAAACGAGTTTGGCGGCGTCATCTTCCACGAAGCATGCGGACATTCCCTGGAAGCCAGCTCAGTGGCCAAAGGAACATCCGAATTTACTGGCAAACTTGGCCAAATGGTGGCCTCCGAATGGGTAACGGCTATTGACGATGGAACGATCCCCCACGGCTGGGGATCTCAGAATATCGATGATGAAGGGTACCCGACCCGAAAAAGTGTATTAATTGAAAAAGGAATCCTGAAAGGATATCTGGTGGACAGACTGAATGGACGCCGCATGGGTATGGAATCCACCGCCAGCGGTCGACGCGAGTCGTACCAGCTGGCTCCTACCTCCCGAATGTCCAATACCTACATTGCCAACGGCACCCATTCCACCGAAGAGATCATGGCTTCGGTCAACGAGGGATTATACGCCAAGAAACTGGGGGGAGGATCCGTCGATCCTTCCACCGGAGAATTTAACTTTGCGGTTCTGGAGGGGTATATGATCAAAGACGGAGCAATTCAGAACCCCGTCCGGGGAGCCAGCCTGATCGGCAAAGGGTCCGAGATACTGAAGCGGATTGATATGGTTGGTAATAACCTGGAATTTGGCACCGGCATGTGCGGGGCAGAAAGCGGCAGTGTTCCTGCATTCGTGGGACAGCCCATGATTCGCGTATCGTCCTTAACAGTGGGCGGGAAATAGGAGGAGGGATGACTTTGACCAACGATCGGTTTATCGACCAAATATCCAATCTGGCCCAAAGCGCTGGATTTTCTGAGTGGGAGCTGTATTTTGAAGACAGCGATTCACTCAAACTGCAGGCTTTCAAAGGAGAAATCATTGACTACTCCAGCAGCCGCACGCAGGGAGTCAATTTCAGAGGCATTTTTCAGGGCCAGTCAGGAAGTGCTTACACAGAAGTACTGGATGACGAAAGCGCTGAAACCATCGTATTGCGCGCCAAAGAATCGGCCCGTCTGACCGAAGTGGACGATCCGGTCTATATCTACAGCACAAGCAGTACCTATCCGCAGATTGATCTGGTGCATCCGGCTCTGAAGCAGGCGAACATTCAGAGAAAGATTGATTTGGTCTTGCGAAATGAACAACAGGCGTGGGATACCGGCAAACTGGATAAAATCTACGGCACATTTTATAACGATGGATATACACGAAAGAGAACTGTCAATTCCCACGGCATCGATCTGTCCTACGACCACAACCTGGCCATGATGTACATGGAAGTCATTGCATCGGATAGTCAGTCCACGTATTCGGCGACAGAATACGAAATTAATTCGGACTTTGATGCGCTGGAACAGAGCCCTCTGGGTCTTACGGTAGTTGAAAAAGTGGTTGCCAGAAAAGGGTCCCGTCCGGTTGCATCTGGCCAGTATCCCATCGTCCTGGAAAATACAGCGGCCGCCAGCCTGCTGGCTGCCCATATGTCTATCTTCAGCGCAGAAGCTGCCCAGAAAGGCATGTCCCTGCTCAAGGGAAAAGAAGGACAATCTGTTGCATCATCCGCTGTATCCGTCGTGGACGATCCTCTTCTTCCCGGAGGGATGGCGTCCGCTCCTTTTGACGGAGAAGCCGTCCCCTGCCGGCATAAATATATGGTCCACCAGGGAACTTTGGAAACACTGCTGCACAATCTGAAAACAGCCCATAAAGACCACCGCGAAACCACCGGAAATGCATCCCGCGGAGGGTACAAAGGGAATATCGGTGTTTCTCATTTCAATGCATTCATTGAAAAAGGAACCTTCACCCAGTCGGATCTGCTGGCACAGATGAATCGCGGTTTGCTCATCACCGAATTTGACGGTCTCCATTCTGGAACCAACGCCATTACCGGAGATTTTTCCCTGGGCGCCCGTGGTTTCTGGATCGAGAACGGCAGCATCGCTCATCCGGTCAACCAAATTGTCCTGTCCGGCAACATTTTCACTCTGCTGAAGGAAATCGATGGGATTGGAAACAATCTTCGTTTCTATTTTCAGCCAGTGGGCTCTCCCAGTCTGTTGATCCGATCCATGAGTGTAGCGGGTGCGTAAATCAGAAATGGAAATTAAAGAAACCGGCTGATTTGCCGGTTTCTTTTCGTTTTAAAGTGAGATCACCCCACCTTTTTTTCTTCTTCCTTCACAAGATTATTCCTGTCTAATGCAGCATCCACGATGTTTTGGATGAATTCAGTCCGGTTCATCCCGGCAGCCTCAGCCATAAACCCCATGTAACTATTGTGCACATAGTTTTCTCCCTGTTCAGGGGCCATAGTCAATCCGGCAAATGTATTGAATTCCAGAAAGTACGGGGTACCGTCCTTGCCCAGAATCATATCCATGCGCCCATAATCCCGGGCATGCAGAACTTTGAATATTTTGCGCGCCGTATCCTGGATCCTCTTTTCTGTCTTCTCCGGCAAATTTGCCGGGCAATGAATAATCTCTTCATCGTCCATTTTATGTTCATAGGTATTGGTTCGGGTTCCATTGTACTCGATTTCCAAAAGAGGCAGTATCTGCACGCTGTCCTCATACCCGATCACTCCAACACTGATCTCTCGGCCTTCAATAAACTTCTCCACCAGGGCTGCCTGCCCGGTAGTCCGAATGACTTTGCGAATCGCTTTTTCCAGATCGTTTCTGTTCTCAGCAATATTGTCGTCGCTGATTCCGGCACTTCCCCGACCCCGCAATGCTTTGACAAAGAGTGGGTACTCGATATTAATCTTTGGGATACGATCAGGATCCCGCACCACCACAAAATCGGGAGTAGGGATTCCGTGGTACGCCATCACTTGTTTTCGAATCGCTTTATCCGTAGGGGTCAAATCCAGTCCAGATCCGGCAAAAGGAATTCCCATGATTTCCAGCAAAGCCACTTCCTCATCGCTGGCGGCATTAAATACAAAATCCACGCTGCCTTTACGAATTTGCTGAATCGTCTTCATCGGTTCCCGTTCCCACTGAATCATCACTGTTTCGTACCCGGCTTTTTTCAGAGCCTTGGCATGCTGAAGCGCTTCCTCATATGCATCATCTTGAATATCCTCCGGGGCAAATTCCCTGTCCAAATTAATATTTCGTTCCGGTCTCCATAAAACTCCAATCTTCAATTGCATTCACCTCTCGCTTTATTCTTTTTGACTCTATATCTCCAAAGGAGCCCAGAGCTCCTTTTTGAGTACACCCACATAGGGTAGATTCCGATACCGTTCATTGAAGTCAATACCGTATCCGACCACGTAGTTCCATTGGCCCTCCAGATCAGTGACCCTGAATCCTACATAATCCGCTGCACTCTCTTCTTCCACCCGTTGAGACTTGTCCATTAAAATGCAGATGCGTACATCGGCCGCACCGCGGCTCAGCAGAAGCTCTTTCAGATACTTCAGTGTTGTTCCTGTATCCACAGTATCTTCCAG
This sequence comes from Candidatus Sumerlaeota bacterium, assembly GCA_040766585.1. Classification (GTDB taxonomy): domain Bacteria; phylum Bacillota; class SLNR01; order SLNR01; family SLNR01; genus JAXGQE01. The sequence goes on along the minus strand of JAXGQE010000004.1, from coordinate 162,383 downwards.
AATGTAAACAGTTTCGCCGCCTACGTCGGTGGAAATGTCCTTGATCAGATCCAGATCCCATCCACCGTCACCATTGCGTCTACGCCCCACCTGTACATAATCCAAGGCAACGCTTTTGGATATATAGCGCATCAGATCCGCCACAAAAACCGAAGCTCCCCGCAAAACGCCGATAAAAACAGCACTGTCTTCAAAATCGGACTCCATTTCCTGGGCCATATCCTTCAAGCGCTGCTGAATTTGATCTTCACTCAGCACAATTTTGTCGATATCGTTCCGCATAGATTCACCTCCAAAAAAATAAGCACACCAACTCCCATAGAGTTAGAGTGCTTCTGCAAACAAAATTCGTCCGGTTCATTGCCCATTGGACCCTGAACAAGCCCCAGTTCTACCAATTTGCTTTTCACTATCTGTTTCTGTCGATACAACATACTTCAGACAACTACTTCGCTGTCTAAATTTTATCAAAATACCTCCTTGGCGTCAAACAGTCCTGCTGGGCGTGAATCGGATCAATTGCACCTCAGTCCCCATCAGTACGGATCAACATCCCTATCTTTAGCTTTGAAGCCCGATGGGTGACCATGCCCCCTGTCTCTTCCGACGACAGCAGCCTTTGGCGAATATCATCCATGATCCTCCCCGAAAGAAAGCAAATAGCCCCGGGATTCCGGAGCCAAAAGTCGGTCTTTCATGGATTTTCTAGAATTAGTGCTGTACCTGCCCGGTTAATAATTCTTTAACCAGAACTCCTATACCAACCAGTACGAAGAAACCGTTTACACCGATAAACAGACCCATCTGCTTCGCCTCCTTATCTGCCGTTGTGAGAATGGGTTGTGATTTTTATCACAATAATAATTATACTATTCCTCACAGGAAATGCAACTGATAAAAACCTCAAAAATCGGCATTATAGCCCTTTTCCCGCCCTAATTTCAAATTTATGAAATTTTTCTATCATTTTATTATGATTTGCATACTTTCTTGCACTTCTTTTCACGGGCTTGCAGTTCATATCAAAAAAGCGAGGAGACAGCTGCAATACAGCCGTCTCCCGCAGCATGATACCGTTTACGCCACGACTCCTCGTTCTTTGGAATACTTCTCATAAATCTTATCATCCATGATTTTCTTGATGATCTGTACCACCCGCCATACTTCGTGATACTGGGTATAGAGTGGAACCGGTGCCAGACGAATGACATTGGGAAACCGGAAATCCGGAATCACGCCGTGATCTTTCAATGCTTCATTGATCCGTATCGCTTCCTCATGTTCCAGTGCTACATGACCGCCCCGATGGGCATCATCCCGGGGATTTCCCACGGAGAATCCGTACGGAGCCAGTACTTCATCGATCAGATGCATTAAGTAGGCGGTAATATGAAGTGACTTTTCTCTCAGACGATCCATGCCGGCTTCATGATAAATATTCAGTGATCCTTCCAAAGGAGCCAAACTGAAGACATGGGTTGTTCCGGTCTGCCAGCCGCCGGCATTTCGTTCATACTCAAATTCATTCAGCAGATCAAACTGTTTGTTTTTCACGTAGCCGTGCCATCCGGCCAATCCCGGTTCTACCCCAAAGTGCTTCCGGTTTATGTAGAGTGCAGCGGCGCTGCCCGGACCGGCATTCAGGTATTTGTAATTGCACCATACAGCAAAATCCACATCCCATTCGCTGAGCTTATGAGGAACAGCTCCAGCAGAATGACTGAGATCAAATCCAATTACAATACCCCGCTTGTGAGCTTCCGCTGTCAAATAAGCCATGTCCAGCAGCTGCCCGCTGCGATACAGCACGGAAGGCAGAAATACCACTGCAACATCGTCGGTCATGGCCGCCACCACATCGTCTTCCTGTATGGTCCGCCCATCGCGGCTTTTTACATCCACCATGTGTTTTTCCGGATCCAGTCCTTTCAGGCGAATCTGGCTTTCGATGGCATAACGGTCTGTGGGAAAGTTCAGTTCATCCACCAGAATCTTGTTTCTCTTTTCATCGGGATTGTAAAATGCGGCAATGGTTGTGTGAATATTGATGGTTGTGGAAGAATGCACAATCACTTCATCTTCATGGGCTCCTACCAGGGGAGCCAGTTTCTTGGAAAGTCCCTCCGCATAATAGAACAGCGGGGTGGAAGCCTTCGTCCACACATTGATTCCCATGGTCTTCCATTCATTCATGACCCGCAGCAGCGCCTTTTCTGCATCTTTGGACATTAACCCCAATGAATTCCCATCCATGTAGATGGAATCGTTTAGCAGATAGAAACGATTCCTGAATTCTTTGATTGGATCCTTCTGATCCAGCTCATGTGCAAAAGATTCATCGATTCGAAAATGTCTCTCCATTCTGATTCCCCCAATGTTTTTAATGGATACTGATCATCCTTGATGGATTTCTTCTTCTTTGAGAATGGTCCCCAGAATTTTTTTCAGCCACTCCAGCATCAGTGCTTTCTCGGTTTCCGAGAAAGGCTGGGATAAAACGCTTTCCAACGCCATAATGATGTCCCAGGAGACCATTTTCAGTGATGCACCGCTTTCCGTCAGGTGGATCGTACGGCTGCGGCTGTCGGTTTCACCGATCCTCCGTTCAATCAAATCTTTTTTCTCCAGCAATGTGACCAGTGTGCTTAAACTGGACGGTTTAATATGAAGTATCTCGGCAATATCCGACTGATTCAGCCCATCCTCTTCCCACAGGCAGTTCAGTACTCGAAACTGGGCAAAACTAATTCCGTGCCTGCTCAGCATTTCGTTGTGTACCCGGGTCAGAGCCCGCGCTATTTCCTGTATATAATATCCGATATGAAGGTCAAATTGTCGCTCCATTTAGTTAGCCTCCTAACTATATTATACACAAGGATATGTATTTTGCAACATATTTTATTGAATAAACCGCTTTCTTACCTCTCATACCTGATGATTTGCGAAATAAATGTTTAGTTTCCTACATTTATTTCGCTGAAATCCATAATTTAAAAAGGTTCCCGGCTGTGCTTCAGGCACAGGTCCACCAAATCATCCAACCGGGCGGTTCCGACACACATAACTTTGTCCGCTCCACCCCAATATATTTTGACCGTTCCATCATCCTCCGCCACCGCCCCACAAGTAAAGACCACATTGTGGACATAGCCAGTAACTTCCCATGGATCCTCGGGTTCAAGAATCCAGTCATCCGCTACACCCAATACCATGGACGGATCCTTCAGGTCGTGAAGCATGACCCCCAGCCGGTATACCGACCCATCCATGGTTTTAAATACACCGTGGTAAATGCTGAGCCAACCGCGGTCAGTTCGTATGGGTGTTGCCCCGGGACCGATCTTCATTTCATCCCAGTGATACATCGCCGGTCTGACCAGCATTTTGGAATCTCCCCAATGAATCAGATCCGGAGAATATGAGATCCAGATGGACCAGGGATTGATCTCTGTATGAGGACGATCCAGACGCACATATTTCCCTCCCAATTTTTCCGGGAACAGAACCACATTTCTCTGATCAGCCTGGGTAATCAGCGAAACCCTCTCTACCGAATGAAAATCCTTCGTCCGAGCCAATCCCACCCGCACGCCGCGGCGAGAATACGCACTGTAAGTAATGTAGAAATAACCATCCAAAGCCACGATGCGGGGATCTTCCACCCCGTATTCTTCATAATCGGCAAACACGCCCTGCTTTTCCGGTTCCATAAAGGGCTGTGGATGCACCGAAAAACGATATCCATCTTCGCTTTCCGCCAGTCCGATGACAGAACGGCCATTGTGCCGATGGGAACGGAAAAGCATATAGTATCGTCCACGAGACTTTACAACCCCAGCATTGTGCACAGTAACCACCGAATACGGAATATCGTCTTTGGTCACAATGGGGTTGCCTTCAAAACGCTGGATCAATTTCCCTGCATTTTTCATTCTTGATTCCCTCCTGTCGTTCCATAGAGTATGGATCGGTAGAGCTTCAGGTAATCACTGACCATTCTTTTTTGTGAAAATCGCCTTTCAACCGTATCCCGACAGTCCTGGCGTCGGATCGCACTGACTTTCTCAACAGCAGCGGCTGCATCGTCCTGATTTTCCACCAGAAACCCGTTGACTCCCGGTTCAATCAGTTCCCGCATGGATCCCTTGGGATAGGCGATCACCGGAGTTCCGCAGGCGTTGGCCTCCACCACAGACAGCCCGAAGGGCTCATGGAAGGAAATCGGATGCAGCAGAGCCAAAGCTCCACCCATTAGACGGTCTCTCAGCTCCGGGCCTGCCACTCCGATGTATTCGATCTGTCCCTCTTTCAGACGCGGTCGGACTTTTTCCATGAAATACTGATTATCCTGAATCACGCCAGCCATGATCAGGCGGATTCCGGCTTGTTCTGCTATATCGATGGCATCTACCGGCCCTTTATCGGGATGGATTCTGCCGAAAAACAACAGATAGTCTTCCGGTGTACTGGAGAATGTAAAATTCTCCAGATCGATTCCGTGATACACTGTGGCGTAATAATTAAGCAGGGGGGATCGGTCTGCATGGCTGATGGAGACATAGTATCCGCTATCATTGTACTTACGGAAAACAGGGAGAATCTTGGGGGAAGAAAAGCCATGAATGGTGGTCATAACCGGGGTTGATACCAGCTTCGAATAGGAAAGCGGCAGAAAATCAAAATGATTGTGGATCAGGTCAAATGAGTCCGCATGTTCGAATACTTCAGAAATGTGCAGGCACTCCCACACCTTGGGATCCAGATTGGGATCCTCTTCGTATGGATGCGGCGCGGTTCCGTGGAGGGATGCCTTCGTCACAGAATCTTGGGTCGCAAACAAGGTTACATCTACCCCTGCAGATACCAGTCCTTCCGTAAGCAGCGATACAACCCGTTCCCACGGTCCATATTTTCGGGGCGGTGTCCGCCAGGCAATGGAGGAAAGCATGGCAATTCGCATGGTCACACCTCCAGTTCAGTCTATTTTGCTGCCCATATTTTTCTTATTACATGCAGGTTTCTAAACAGAAGAGTCATATTCCTTTCAAAACCCAGAAATTGAGAAGCTGTCGATTGGGAAAGGATAAAGGGATTCAATGAAGAATCTTCTCCTAATGACCCTTCAGAACAGTTGCTCCCACCCTTCCCATGTTTCCGATTTTGAGACAAGCATGGATCTGAAGATATAAAGTATGGATGAATTCAACAATCTACGACCCAAAAAAGTGAGGTATGATTATGATTATCGGCTTTTTCGATTCCGGAATGGGCGGCCTGACCGTGCTGAGTCAAGCAATACAGCACTGCCCTTCTGTAGATTATCTCTACTATTATGATGCGGACCACCTTCCCTACGGGGAAAAACGAAAAGAAGATATACGGGCGTATGTGCATGAAGCCACCACATTCCTCTACAATCAAGGAGCTGCAGCCATTGTCATTGCCTGCAATACCGCCACCAGTGCCGCCATCAACGGTCTGCGCAGCCATCTGCCCATTCCCGTTATCGGTATGGAACCCGCCGTCAGTCTGGCCCATCGGCTCATGACCGATCCCAGCAAAAGAATCCTGGTACTGGCCACTCAGCTCACATTAAAAGAGGAGAAATATCGAAAACTGCTGCAGACCTTGGGTATTGAAGACCGGGTAGATGGCGTAGCTCTGCCGGAGCTGGTTCATTTGGCCGAGCAACCCTGTTTGGATGAAGATACTATCCGAACCTATCTAGCGGACCGTTTTTCCCATCTGTCCCTGGATCAATACGGCAGCGTTGTCCTGGGATGCACTCATTTTCCCATCTATCGCTCCGCCATATCTCGCATGTTTCCGCCTCAGACCATGATGGTGGACGGAGCGGAAGGAACCGTCAATCATCTTTTCCGGCAGGTCAGCATGGATGACTGCTGTAGCGAGAAGAAGGGCAGCGTCACCCATTACCGCTCCGGAAAACTCGTCACCGATCCAGCGGAAATGCAAAGAATCCAAACCATTCTGGATCGGATCCATCAAGAGGATACGGAATCCAGATAGTGCAAAAAAGAGAAGACCTGCGGCAGTCTCCGCCGTCAGGTCTTTTATTTAGATTTTCCTCATCAGATCCTTAGTAGACTGATAGATTTCTTGATAGATTTCCTGATATTTTTGGTATGTTTCATGCCGTCCCGGATCCGGAATATATACTTCACCGGACTGTATGATCGTATCCAAAGCAGAAAATCCCTCCAAATGCCCCGTGCCAATGGCAGCCATCACCGCATCGCCATACGAAGCCCCAATGGTGACTCCGGCCGTTTCAATGGGGCAGCCGGTAATGTCAGCAATCATCTGCAGCCAGACTTTGTTTTTCGTGCCTCCCCCTACAGCCAAAATCCGCCGGATTTCTACCTGGTTTTCCCTGAAAATCTGCAAGTGCTGGGCCACTGTGTATCCGATGGACTCCAGCGCTGATCGATACAGATGCTTCCGGGTATGATGCATGGAAAGACCGAAAATAACGCCTTTGGCCTGGGGGTCATTCAATGGAGTTCTTTCTCCGGCAATGTACGGTAGGGTAATCAGACCGTCGGAACCGGGAGGAATGGTATCCAATCCATCCATCATGGTTTCGTAAGCATTCCGTCCGTCTGAATTTTCTTCTTCCAGACCAAATATCTCATCCCGATACCACCGGGTGAGTGTCCCTGCTGCATTGGTGCCCCCCTGAACACTGCAAGTACCCGGTATGATGAACCCTCCACTCCAGATCCTCCGGTCTCGGACAATGCGGTCAGATATACCAATCATATACAGAGAAGATCCAAACTGCAGCATCATATCCCCCACCCTATAAACGCCGGTGCTGATGGCTTCTGCAGCCGAATCATCCGCTCCCACTGTAACCGAAGTACCAACAGCCAGACCGGTTTCCTTCGCGGCTTTTTCAGTAATCACTCCGGCAATATCGGTGGTATCCTTGACCTCGGCCAGTTGGCCCGGCCGACAAAACTGATGGATGTAGCGAGGATCCACCTCCCCGGTCTTGGGATCATAGAGTGGAGTAAACGCCCCGAAAGCCAGAAAACGGTCTATGACATACTCACCGGTGAGTTTGGCCGTTAAGAATGTGGAACCGGTGAGGAATTTAAAGGCGTTTTGCCAGATTTCCGGTTCGTTGTTCTTCAGCCAGAGGATTTTAGGCGGGACATCGTTGGAACAGAGAGGTCTTCCGTTAAATTCCAGGATTTCTTCTTCACTGTACAAGGATTGCAGATCGGCGATCTCCTGCTGCGCCCGGGCATCGATGCCGTAGAGAATGGCCTTCCTCATGGGCCGGCACTGTGAATCCACCGGAACCAGATCGGCCCCCAGGGCGCTGGCTCCGACACCGGCAACCTGATTCGGATCTATACCGGACAGAGACAGCAGTCTGCGGGAAATTTTGCAGAAATCCCCCCACCAGACTGCTTCTGCATCATGCTCAAAAAAATTGGGTTTTGGGTTTTCCATTCCATGACTTTCTGTGTGCTCGGCGATTACCCGGCAGGCTTCATCGATCAGCACGCCCTTGCTGGCGAAAGTGCCCACATCGATGCCCATAAAATACATTTTCACGGAAGATCCTCCTTTTTTGCGGAACGTGCTTTAGATCGATTGGCTGCTGCTTCGAAATTCATTCACAGCCTGCATAAACTCTCTGACTCTATTTTCGTCCACCGGTTTATCAAATAATCCATTCTTCTTGAAGGCAGTACCCACAAACGCCCCGTCGGAATACTGGAGCTTATCGGCAATATTATCGGCTGTGCACCCGGTATTGCAGAAAACTGCAGTCTGTCTGGATACTTTCTTAATGTCGGCAATCAACTGACTATCCACACCGTGGCCTGCATGAATTCCGGATATACAGATACCATCTGGAGCACATTTGAAGATAACGGCCTGGGCCACCACGGACAGATCCCTCCCGCTGAGATCGCCGTCAGACTCGGCATTGATCATGTAAAACATTTTGAGATCATTCAGCCCCAGCGCCTGCATTCGTCTCAGAATCCGGGCAATGTCGGGATAGCGTATCCCGGCCTCTCCGGCATACGCGCCGGTAAAGACCGATCGCACAAAAGAAGCATTGACTGCTGCAGCCAGCTCGATGGTTGCCTCCGGATCACTAATCACATGGACACCGAAGGGAACCGTTAAATCGTTTCTGAGTTCTGCCGTAATCCTGGCCATGGCAGCAATAATTACGCCGTCCACTTTTACCTGATAGGGCAGGCTGAACTCGTTGGTAATTAGCACTGCATCCACGCCGCCGTTCTGAAGTGCCTGCAGATCTTCTCTGGCTCTGTTCATCACTTCATCCATGCTGCCGCAGTATTGGGGATCACCCGGCAAAGCCTCCAAGTGCAAAAGAGCGATAATTGGCTTTTTTACCCCGAAAAGTTCGTGCATATTATCCATGGAATAACTCACCTCTTCCCAATAGGATCACTTAAAAACATTCCCTGCACAAATCTATCTATGGTATTTCATGGTTCATCCCCAATATCCTTCTGGAATCGCTTTTCCTATCGGTTTGATCCAGCAAATTCTCATTGACCTTGATATGTATATCAGATATCATACTAAATATAGCTCACCAGTGAATCAATGGAGGGATTATTCAATGAAAAAAATCAAGGTATACGGCAGTAAACATTGTCCGGATTGCAAACCGTGCCTGGATCTTTTAAAAAGCCGCGGCATTGAATATGAGTACGCGGATATTACCGAGGGAATGTGGCAGGTACGAGAATTCCTGCAGTTACGAGAAAGCCGGCCGGAGTTTAAAGCCATCCGAGAGATGGGAGGCATCGGATTCCCGTGCATCTTGGTCAATGACGGAGAAGCGGTATTGTTTCAAGACTTCGATATTGATGAATTGATTGAAAAAATAAAAGACTAGTTCGTTCATAAACCAAACAATGTATTCCCGACCGGCTCTCCGACACAGAACCGGTCGTTTTTTTATCATACCATGAAAGGGTGATCGCATGGATCTAGTCCAGATCGGCGTTATTCATTCCATGTACGGGAGTCATGAAGAGGCCCCCCGACAGGGACGTCTTGTAGATGATGTCTCCACCATTGAAATCTATCCTGAATATGCTGACTGTCTGAAAGACATCGAAACCGTCAGTCATTTGATTGTTTTGTATTGGGCCCATAAAGCAGATCGCAGCATTCATCAATCATCCACACCCTTCGGCGAGGAGATTCATGGTGTATTTGCCACACGCTCCCCGAATCGTCCCAATCCCGTCAGTCTCGGTATTGCGGATCTGGTGCAGCGAAGGGGGAATACACTGACTGTCAGGAGATTGGATGCTCTGGATGGCAGTCCGGTGATTGATATTAAGCCCTACAGCAGCGCCATTGATTCAATTCCGGATGCCGTAATCGGGTGGCGTTGATCATTCCCCTCTCTAAGGAGTAATGTCCGATCGATTAACAGCACGTGGATCTGATAGGTTGTAATCCGGTCTTTCATCTGCTACTATGAAATTACATCCTGCCTCCAAGGACGTAAATACAATAAGATTCGGTATCTCTGAGTGCTTCCCTACCCCTCGAGACAGGCTGCTGCATACACTATATTGTAGAAGGAGGATTATCATGTTGGAAACTGCATTAAATGCCTTAGCTCAGCAGTATCTGGATCTGACTCTGTGCAAAAGCCGCTGCGATGAATCGGATATTCAGTGGTACACGGAAGGACCGTTCTGGCGCAAAACAAGCATGCGTTTTTCACGAGAGTACAAGATTCTTCCCGACTATGAAATAGGCGACATGAAACATGGAAAAACACTAGAAGACATTGTGGATGAATCCGCTCATCTGATCGAAAACATCCAGGCATACAAAAAGACAGCCCGTTCGGATGAAATGGCACGAATCGATTACATCATGGACCATACCGTCAATCTGAATACCCGAACACGACTTCTTTTGGGTGAGACTATGTCTTACAATGATATGACCAACGGACTGTATAGTTTAACAGCGCCCGAATACGATTATCAGGCTTTCGATGACATTCTGAAGGAAATGGAACAGGGGCTCCCCGGCCCCGGTTCAGTTCAAGAAAAGATATGGGAATTCAAGAAGAAAATTATTATTCCAACCGACAAACTGCTGACGGTTATGCAGAAATGCACACAAGCTTTCCACGATCTTTCTATGGAAAATATGACACTGACCGGAAACAGCATGCCAAGGGTTCGTGTCCGAGCGTATCCCAATCCCAAAATGGAATTTCTATCTATCCTCTTTGGATACGATTACAATCATCTGGAATACGAGCGAAATTTCAATACAAGCTTCATCTGGACCGCCGACCATGTACTGGAATGCATCGGCCATGAAATGGAGCCCGGCCACTTGACCTATTATGAAAAGAGAACCCAGACCTACATCGACACCTGCTGGCCGGAAATGGCTGTGGTCTCCCTCTATTCTTCATCGTCCGCTTTCACCGAAGGAGCCGCTCGGTTTGTCATCGATATGTGTTTCGATCATTCGGAGGAGAAAAGAACTGACTTTGAAAGAGAATACATTTTTAAACCTGCCGGGCTTAACGAAAATCTGATCCCATTTATGCCCCTGTGGCACCGCTATATTGAAACAGCCGGATATGCTAAACTGGAAGCCACCCGCAAAGTGTGGGACGGCATCTGGACTGCAGATGAAGCGCTGGCCTTCCTGAAAAAGTATGCTTTTGTAGATGCAGATGCCACTTCGGAAGAAATCAGCAAACTGGCAGCAGATATGGGGCACTTTACATCCCACGACTTTGCTCGGGATGTTGTCAAAAAATATTTCATAAAAACAGCCCCAACGACCCAAGAACAATGGCAGTTGTATGAAACGATGTGCTGCGGTCATATGTCCATGCGGGCTATGCAGGAAGAAGTATATAAATAGATTCAATGGATGAAAACCCCTGCAGTGAATCCACTGTAGGGGTTTTTGCTGACAATTTTTGATTCGACCACGCTATCCAGGAAATTGACTTGAGTTCTACTGGTACTGGATGTTTTAATTCCAGCTGCACCCAATTTTTAGTGTCTTTTCTGCCTGGTGAGCTACATTAATTGCTCATAAGATTCAATGGGTTCTCCGATTCTGGTCAGGTATGTAGATTGCTTGCATTATAGTTTGGCGATCTTCCGCCCGAATGCGATGGCTTTCTCCTGAGCTGATTCATCGGGGTTCCATTGATTCGTAAAACCGTCGGCAATGATCTCAAAACCAGCAGCATCCATGGAGTCGTTCAACACCTTCACAGATTCCCCACTCCATCCGAAGCAGCCAAAGGATGCCGCTTTCTTCTCCTTAAACTTCATCTCTTTGAGAAGGTGAATAAACCCGGCCATGGAATGAAGGATGCTGTTGCCAATCGTAGGCGATCCCACCACAACCATCTTGGACTTAAATACTTCCGTAACCAGATCATTCTCATCGCTTTTGGGCAGATTGAACATTTTCACGGTTACCTTTGGATCTGCTTCTTGTATGCCCTGAACAATTTTTTCAGCCAGTTTCTTGGTTCCATTCCACATTGTATCGAAAATGACAGTGATCTGATTTTCCTGATAGGCATCGCACCACTGGGCATATTTTTCAATAATCTGGCCCGGTTGATCCCTCCAGATGACTCCGTGACTGGTGGCAATCATATCGATTGGAAGATTAAGTGCAACTACTTCTTTCAGCTTATTCTTCAATATGGAACTGAACGGAGTCAGAATATTGGCATAGTATTTCATAGCTTCGTTGAAAAGATCGCACGGGTCCACTTCATCGTTGAACAGGTTTTGGGTGGCCAGATGCTGGCCAAATGCGTCATTGCTGAACAAGATATTGTCTTGGGTCAAATAGGCAGCCATACTGTCCGGCCAATGCAGCATAGCCATTTCCAGAAAGATCAGTTCTTTGCCTTTGCCAACGCTTACTGTATCCCCGGTTTTCACCACTTTGAAATTCCAATCCTGGTGATACTGTCCTTTTAAAGATTTCACAGCACCGGCAGTGCAATAGATGGGTGTATCCGGAATGTGCTTCATCAAAGCCGGCAGTGCTCCGCTATGATCCACTTCCCCGTGATTGGCCACGATGAAATCAATCTTATTCAGATTGATCTCCTTAGCCAAATTATCAACAAATTCTTCAGCAAACGGAATCCAGACGGTGTCAACCAGCACATTTTTTTCTTCCTGGATCAAATATGAATTTTACGTCGATCCTTTGTGAGTGGATAGTGCTTCTCCATGAAATGACTGAAGCTCCCAATCCACCTTCCCCACCCAGTGTACGTTGCCTTTTAGATGCTTTCTCATGCAGCAGCCTCCTTAAAAATATGTCGATTCAACAATACTTGCGAAAAATAATGAGATTTACTTCTCTGTGCAACAATGCACTCGTGCTAACGCTGTATGACCAATCCGCAACGGAAACTCATGGGCTGGTGCTCTCCGACTTCAGTTGGATTTCGTTTGTTTCAGTTGCCGAGAGGTAATTAATTTTCCACTTAATTATACCATATAACCACCATCCGTTGCATTTGAAACCACAAACGAAATGGATGAAAGCATCATAATACAAAGAACCTCATCGATTGCTTCAGTCCGGTATTAAAAAATGAAACGATCCATATAAACCGTCTCAATAACAAAATTGGGATAATCTGGCTGGTTGAAGCACTGATTGCATAATACTGTACTGTCACAGAGCATATTCTGCCTCGATCGAAACTGAGTTTTTCATCAGCGACGCATTTACATCATCGCAGTAGTTTTATCTGACCGCATATCCTGTTCACAATCTTGGCAGATCCGTATATACATACGCCCAAAAAATCCAAATCAGCTCCGGATTTTTGCTGCATTTCTTTTGAATAGACCTTATAGGAATTACATTGTTGTGCCGTTTTGCTAAATCCAATCGTCAGCAGCTCTTGACTTTCGTCCATAGCCGATCGATACAATGAGCGCAAGGTAACTCCATCCACTGCCAGTATTGGAATAGGTATTGCTGTTATCCCCTTGTGCACAGCCCCCTCGGCATCGATTACATCTGGACCAATCAAACCAGGTATATGGTTGCCTAAGCTTAAACCCAATGCAGCCGCTGTGTTGGCCAGTAAACCAACAGGCAGTGTTTCATCCAGAACTATGACGCATTTCAATGATATCACCCCGTCTTGTGGAATAGTCGATTCTTCAACTGATGATAGTATATTTTTAATCGATCTCTTGTACAAGAATGCATACAATTGGGTTAAACCTACTGTATGAGTCCATATCTCAAACACCATGCCATAGAAAGTCATTGAAACAACAGTATTGTACAAGTTGTCTTGATGATGATTATATCATTTTTGTATGTTGTTTGTATGCTTTCTCAAAAATTGGATAAATACTATGGCTGTTCTGCAATACCAAGAAAAATGAAAAACGGCGCAAACACGCGCCGTTACTTGTTTTCTTTGGTGGAGATAAGCGGGATCGAACCGCTGACCTCTTGAATGGAAAAAATGCAACTGTTTTATCAATGGCAACAATTTGGCACCAATTTATTAATAATTTCCGTTACTCCTGACCCACCAATACAGTTTTTATTACACGTGTTTGACCTGGGTAGCTTGTTTGAACCTCTTCAAACCAAATAAAGAGTTTTGTACCCACTTCAATGTCATCTAGTGTCATAACTTGTTCAGTTTTGTACGACATCAGAGGGTTTTCCTGAAAGAATGTAGCAATCAGATTGCCTTCCTTGTTTATGGCACGAACTTCGCCGTCTTCTCTTGAAATGATTTCTTTAACAATGAAAAATTCCGCATGGTTTTTGTTCTCTTCCTCTTGAGTAACAATGGCAATTGCATGAGCCTGAGGCGGCATACTATACACCGCTATTTTGACATAATGGACAAAAATCGAATCATTAACTTTTAAATCTTCCAAAGATCTTGATAAGCCTGTCATGGAATCAATTACCAAAGTTTCTTCTGAAATGTTCAGTAAGATATCCATTTCATTCACAGAAACTAGTAGTTGACCATTCCTCAAGGGTGCTTTAACGATTGCATTTCCCTGAAGCTGATCGGAAATTTGTGATGAAGGAATCGTTAGATTGGGTTCTTGGGCTGAGATGGCACCTATTGTAATGACAATGGTCAGAACAAGTACGATAACGAAGGCTATTCTGTTTTTATTTGCATTCATGTAATCATCTCCTATTATTGTGTTTATTTTATGACTCCCAATATTAGAAAAAGTTCCATAGTCAAGCTAAGAAACGTCAGCTTTTCAGATGATATATTATTGATTTGTTGACTCTTGAAGTAGGCACTTATTCGATCAGGTCGGGTGAAACAGAGAAGCTACAAAGATGAACTGAAGAAGGTTAACTTTGCTTAGAATTTTGTAAGCTACTTGGAAGCTATCGCCCCAAAAAAGGGTCAAATTAGAGCGAATTTCGATCATATTGCAAGACACCAAAAAACGGCGCAAACCCGCGCCGTTTCTATGTTTTCTTTGGTGGAGATAAGCGGGATCGAACCGCTGACCTCTTGAATGCCATTCAAGAAGGGATTGAGCTATATCAACGGTTTGCAACATATTTGATGGCAATAAGATGGCAATAGATTTTAACAGCCAGCATGCACAATAAGTGAAGTCGTCCTTCCCGGTAGTCAGGAATGCAAATATTCGCAGTATTTGATCCAGTGCTTCAAATTCAGAATTGCTTCCTCCAAAGTGTCAATGTCTATCCACATAACATTGTTTTTATCCAAAAGTTGCATTTTAAATTGCTTACCCCGAAGTTTTATCCTTCCAAATTGATAGTTCCCACACTGAAAATTGATTACTCGATCGCTTTTTACATCATATGTTAGCCTGTCACCGAGATTTATTAACTTCAACCGATCCTCAACTTCTTTGATGAAGGCTTTCTCCATGTCATTTAGTTTGGCTAATCTTTCAGCCTGATCCGCTTTCAGCTGCATCTCGTAGTTCTCTTGCAGCTTAACACATCGTTTAAATACTTCAAAAGTAGTATGGCAATCATCTAATGCACGGTGACTTTCAGTCTCGATACCGAAATACTTTTTTACAGTCTTTAGTTTTCTATCAGGTAAATCCTTACTAGGGATAGTATCTTTAACCAGCTGCATTACATCAAAGGTACGTATATCATCCATTTCAATATCACATCGGAACAATTCTTCAAGCAGAAACCTTACATCAAAATTTATATTGTAACCAACAATAACTTGATCTTGGGCGCGACTGCATATTTCATCGGCAATTTCTTCGATTTTAGGCATATCTCGAACCATATCATCTGTGATTTTGTTGATTCTGGTCGCTTCAGGACTGATGCTCATTTTAGGATTAATGAGTTGACAGTATTCATCAACTATATTCATTTCTTCAGAAATGACAATACCGACTTCGATTACTCTGTCGTGGCTAGGATATAATCCTGTTGTTTCAAAGTCAATGAATACGAGTCTATCGGGCAATTCCCTATAGTCGGTTATGGGTTTATGCTCCACCGTTTTTGGTGCTTTTGGGCAAATATAGTTATAGTCTTTCTGTGTTTGGGTATGATCATTTTGTACTGTGTTTGTTTGTGCAGTGTTTGTTTTTTGCGGTTTGCCGATACGAAGTGCCATTACAATTAAACCAATAACCACGATAAGCAAAAAAGGATATAGAGTAGATAAAAGCAAGAATAATCCTGCAAGAAGAAAGAGTAAGATCTTCATGAAAGTATTGTAATATTTCACTGAACCATCTCCTTTTCAAATAGTCCGATTCTCAATAACATTTTTTGTATTCTATGGAAAAATTAAAACCCCTCTTTCGAGGGGTTGTGAAGCAAATGTGTTTATGCATTGTCATTATCAGTAATTTGTCTTACTTTCCCTATCCAATCATGCATCCAGTTCGCGCCTCTGCTTATTAGTATTCCGGTCAGCACGATCCCTAAATAGGGTAATTTCATGTGGATTCCCATGAGCTCTGCGATATCGATCCCGCTGCCAAATGCGATCAGCAACCCGATCACCAAAGCTCCCAGCTTGTCGAAGGAAAACTTCCCCTCCTGCCACACCATTTTGAGTGTCTCCCACACCGCCTCCACCATGGCTGCGATGAGCAATACCAGAAAGAATGTTTCAAAACTGGCAATCATTATCAATTCCTCCTATCGTTTCGCTTTATCCACTTGGCCTTGGCCAAGCGTGACCTGGCCATCTACTGCAAACCGCATCCGTTTCATGAGTGTCCCGAAGAGCCCCTTGGTCATAACTTCCTGCGGTTCATGAGCACCCTCATCCAGATATCCCATCTCCTCTAACCATTGCAAGCCTGATACTTCCCAGGAATGCGCTTTCCGATCCAGTTTGTCTGGCATCATGCTTACCCCCTTAATCTCTTCATAATACTTTTCCGGATCACCCCACACACCGCCGCCATTGCTGCTGCCATCGTCCAGCCTCACTTCAAAGTGCAGATGCACTCCGGTGGCAGACCCTGTTGCACCGAGGGTCCCAATCACGGCCCCGGAACTAATTGTTTGGCCAACGGCTACGGTATACTCTGTAAGATGCGCAAAAAAATAGACCACCTTCGCGCGCAAGCTGCGAATGGCCATCCAGTTACCGTAAACTTTCGTGAAACCTCTGCCGATGACGACTCCCCCAAACGGTGTCTTGAGTGGATAGCCTCTCGGTTTTCCGCCAAGATCTGTTCCGTGGTGGAAGGACCGTACCCCTGAAATGGGATGATCTCTCCACCCGTAGGGACTGGTAATCCTGTACCCGTCTGCCAAGTAGAACTGTATTGGATTCATGGTAAACCTCCCTTCCCAGAAAGAACCACTGCCACAATGGCCAAAACAACTGCTCCCAGGACCAGGCGCGTGATCCATTTGTGATCTTCTTCCATGTCAGATACCCTCTCATCCAGGTGCACATGATCTTTCTTTATGCCCGAAATCTCTGAGCATAGATTCGTGACCATTGTCACCATATCCGGATATCCCCCCAGGCGCTCGGTTAAGATGGTTTCGATCCTCGTCAGCCGTTCGTTGATCTCGATCGCCTGTTTTTGGCTGATTTTCTCTTCCATGTACGCCCCTCCCCTAATAAGATCTCGAAGCAGTATCCACCTGTTTTTGCCGGATCAACTTTTCTACCAGGGTAGTAATTTGTTCAGATGACAATACTCCTCCTGAATCCACCGTAAAATCAGTCATAAAGCCGTTGTTGCCAAAACGATGGTTAATGCCAGTGATCACGCCAATGAGTGTCTGCCCATCCGGATCCACAATCTGAGCTGTATCCCCCGGCTGGATGTGCGGGCGAAATGGACCCGTGAAGGCTTCCACGATCCCGGACCTTGACACCCTCTGGGCCACAGCATCGGCAATCACCTGCAGCGACGCTGCTGGCGTCCCGGTTGGTGCATCGATGTACAGTGTTTTCTTTTGCGGTATTACCCAGCTCTCTACTCGATCAATGTCGGAATAGGCCACAATCTCTCCGTCTTCTTGTGTGACCATCCTGGACAATGTGAGATTGATCAATGGCCGCCATATGAAGCCGCTCGTAGGATATGTGTCCAGGTTTGCAGCATAATAGGCCCCATTGTCCAGCAATCCTGGATCCAGTTCGGGAGCAGAGTAGTTGGCGCTGTAGTAATCCGCATCCGGCAGGTTCACAGACAGCATATACTTATCGCCTACGATCAGCTCAATGGGTTCTTCCAATGCCATCGTTCGCCAGGAATACCTAACCATGTTCTGCGTGAATGTAGCGATAACCACAGGGGATTCTCCGGATGGATAATGCCACAGATGCACTTTGTGCGATCCTGTCTGCGGCGGGTAGTAGAGCAACTTCTCTGCAAACAGCCCTTCTTCTGTGACCTCGAACTCCCAGCCGACTGTTGCATCACCGACGATCTCCCAGTCCGTGTTCCTGTTCGGTTCAACCCAGGCAGGACTATACTGCTTAATAATACCGCCCTGCTGCACAGCCTTTACGGCCACACGAGAGTACACATTCAATAGATCTCTTTCTACCGCGCGCCCAAACACATCCCGCCCCCGTTGCATTGTGTAAGCTGCCGGCTGATTAAACTCCGGATCATCCGGAGGCCCAACACAGACCTTAGTACCGTGCCGACCCCCGTAGATGACCTCCTGAACCTGCCATGTGGCCACAAGGCGCAAGAATTCGTTTATCGCATCCATTGCCCGGGTATTATGTGGGTACACCATGCCCGCTGCCGTTTCTGTCTCTGCAACATATCGCTTTGCAATGCCGGAGTTCGCCAGGATGCTGTCAATGTGATGGTTAATCGTGTTGTAATCAAAATTGCTATCATCATCCAAAGACTGGTCAATCAGCGCATGTCCGACAATATTTCTTGCCTGCAGCTGAATCTGAGGACTCCCTACCGAGTATTCTGATCGATCCAGATAGTATTCGCCCATAGCCATGTGCCGAGAGTTCCCGCTCTGGAAGTTCAGCACGATTTTATTCCCGGGCAGCAGCAGCGTGCTTTGCTCATTGATCAGTTCACTCATGGGGTTTTCCAGGCTTAAAGACAACCCTGTGACCGGGTTTAGCGGCTGAATCTCAATGGATCCATCTGCAATCATCCTGGTCAAAATCATCCGCAGAAGATATGCCACCCATCGGTGCCGATCGTCCGATTCCCACATGATGTAGTACGCATTCCCAGGTGAGTAGTTGGACCGAAGATGCTGCACATTCTCATCGTCACATATGTTGTATGCATCAGAAAGTGACAGATCTGTCCAAATCCCCTGGGCAGTGCTGCCGTGTTTTGCATGCAGTTCTCCGCCACTAGAAAAAAGAACCTGCACAATCTCATCCGGACTGTGCAGACCCCTCGGGTTATTTCCCGCTCCGATCTCAAATGCGTGTTCAAATGTTAACTGCATAAGGAGGCCTCCTTACACTGCATTGCCATCACCAAACTGAATGGTGAAACTTATATCCAGCACATGGTTGATGTCTTTCGGAATGAACTCGACATCATAGGTACAAGTCACAGCATGTCCATTGGCTGGGATGCTTCCCGATTCGAAGACAATTTCCCCTGTAGCATAGTTAATCGTGTAATCTGTAACCTTGGTTTGGGTAACATCGTTCACTTTCAACACTTCGCTGTTTTCTACGATTGAAGCCCATGTCGTGGTGAAAGTATCTTCTATCCCATCACCTGTGCCAAGTTCTTCATCAGTAATTGTATGCCCTTCCCAGACGCCCGTGATAGGCAGGAGTGCTCTGAATAGCGAATGAGGTGCGTGCCCAGTCGATGTGTATGCTGGTGAGAATTCAGCACCACCGACATACAAATCAGCTCCAATTTCTGATAGTCCGCTAGCATTATTTCCTTCAGATATACCAAATCGTGTCCCTATCGTGACAATTTTATTTCCTGTAGATGTTACTAAAAGGGTGTTGTTGATAACTTTATCAGTGACGCTAGTTTTAGCGGATGTATCCGCTTTAGCAAGAGAATCTCTACTTGTTCCTACTCGAAGCCGGGCTCGGTTAGAAACTGAACCACCACCACCACAAGATGCGTTCAGTGCAAACATACTGAGCAAAGCGTTAGCATAATCTCCCTCAACAAATAACACACCACTACCATAGGAATGTGATAGTTCCAGATAAACTGTAGAATAAACCGTTAAAACATCGAGTGTGCCTTTCTCTATAGCGATGGGATTGCCCTCTGCATCTTCAACTAGAGCACGAGTGGATATGTCTGTGGATAATGGTCCAAACCCCAGCCCGACTTCGGTGATGTTTTTGTTCTGTGCTACGGTCTCATCAAAAACAACTTTCTGTGTGTAACTCCCTCTCAAATTATCTAAATCATATTCGTGGTCATAGTAATCTGACCCCATACTAGTAATAAATCCGGCCAGACTAGTATCCTCAACGGTTGGTTCTGTAATACCTTCACCAATCATAATAACTCCACCAAATCTCGCCGTTTTCCCTATTGTCATTGTGAAAGCATTATGTGCACGCATCAATCTCCAATACATTACATTGCTTAAAGAAGCCCCACTGTTATGGACAAAATGGTTTATTATCTGACTAAACCCTTTGTTAAGAATAATGTTGTAAGCGTATCCTTCCTGTTTAACAGCACCAGTTTGGGCATCATTCAATACTAAATGAAATTTATTATGCAGTGTTGCTTTTTGTTTCAAATTCAACACTCTGCTCAAAACAATCCCTCCTTTTATGGATCAAGGTCATCAACGTGTATCAAGTCAATTTCTAAACCTGTGATACTAGCAGCAATCGTTTCATAGTTTTCTGGACCAGAGTAAAAAATCCCATCTTGGTAATCTTCTTCGTTTCTCATACCCGTATTCGGGTATGGCCCATCACCTAAAACAATATGTACTATAGGAATGAAACTCAGTTCAAGGTCTGCAATCTCCGCAGACACTATCTCCTCCAGATACGGATTAATCATGCGTTCCAAGTCTGCTGGCGTGAACACTTCCTCAAATGACAACACTGCACCACCCAATCCTGCCAGATTCCCTTTCGTCATATCATAAGTAACGGTCAGGTTCCCTTCCAGATTACGGAACTTGCCCATCCCTGTCATGGTTAGTAGTATCGTGTTGAATTCTGTCGGATGAGCTTCGACACTTGCTACCTCATAGTCTCCGTCTACCAGTGGACCCAAAACTTCTGACGGAATCTCTGTGTACAACGGTTCTTGTCCTGCAATCGTGAATGCCTCTTCATTACCAATGCCCACTTTACCATGGTAATTCACAATCGAAAAACCGGGATAGTTGCCCGAGCGATGCGTTATCGTAATCCTCCAGTATCTATAATTCTTTTCTTCTCCAAAATCAATCGTTACGTAAGCCTGACTTCCCAAACTGTAATCTGGGTACGTTGCAGTGTAAATCAAATCCCAGTTAGTGTCATCATTACTGGCTTCAATGTAATACCCAAGCGCATATCCGCCAGACCCTGAACGAAGCGTTACGCCCATGACATCCTGTGCAGATTCCAAATCCACTTTCAACCATGTTAGTCCACGATAGGTAGGCTCCCATTGAGTGGCTTCATTATTATCGAATGCTTTACCAGCTTCATACCCCGTTGTCCTAGTTAGCCCTGCAGCCGCTGGCTTATTCAATGACACATTTGAATCTAAATCAGTCTTATATCCACCTACAGGAGTCGGAGTCAATCCAGAGACGTCCCCAGTTAGAGC
Source organism: Candidatus Sumerlaeota bacterium (assembly GCA_040766585.1). Taxonomy (GTDB): domain Bacteria; phylum Bacillota; class SLNR01; order SLNR01; family SLNR01; genus JAXGQE01. The sequence goes on along the minus strand of JAXGQE010000004.1, from coordinate 141,066 downwards.
CTTATCAAATTTTATCGCAATTTTCGTTCCCAGTCCCTTACTCATTCCACATCGCCTCCACTACAGGTGGTTCTGCCAGAACCGGATCAAGATTCAATGGTGTGAATGCTAGGCTGAATGTTTTCAGATCTTGTCCAGCTTCTCCCTGGATATACCCTTCGCCCTCTGCATAACTTATGGTCAGATCACCAACCGGCCCGCCAGGCGGATAGGCATTGTTGAAATCTGAGAATTCTACAATTATGCTCCGCGGCCCGCTGAAATGCCCAAGCATTGAAACCGGATCGCCTTCTGCCGTAGATATCGGTGTATACGATATTTCGTTGTCATCTTCCATCGTAAACTGAGCATGGTTTCCGGATACATTCGTTACCCCATGATCACAGGATATTTCAACGAAAATCCCCCAGTTCTCCCATTCATAATCTGCTGTGATAACTGCAGTGTCAGCTGGAGGTGTATCAAAAGTAATTGTCTTACCGCTGATTGTATAATCTTCAGGGCTGACCGGAACTCCGTCTGCATATATCGTCTCAGAACCTGTGTCCGGTTCGTGTAACAAAAGAAACTCATCCTCGATCCCATCGCCTGTGCCCAACGGTTCTGCAGTGACTTCTGTGGCCGTAGGGATGTTCATCGCAGAAATTCCATAAGTATCTCCTGCCCACAGCAGCAATGTGGCCAGGGCATCAATTCCAACAGTGATAATCTCTTCAGGCTCCGATGTGATATGCTCCACTTCAACCAAATCAATGGCAAGATCTGTGATGCTCACCGTAATAATCTCATCAGGAAGCGCCATACCTGACCAGTTGCGATGAGTGACCAGCATATAGATTATCCCATTGATTTCAGCCAGGATCCCTGACCTGTAATCCGTGGTCCGGAACAGTGCAATGTTAACCGCATCATAAGTCGATGTGTCAAATTCTGTTACCTGCCGCTCAGACTCCCATGCATATGTCCCACCAACCTGCTCCGCATATGTTCTGTAATACACATCCCCATTTTTGATGTATGCCACAATCAAACCCTGGTCATCGTCTGCCTTCCGGATCGACTTCCAGCCCCTCAGAGCATCCACTTTGGTTACTCCAGATTCTACCAATGTAAGATCAGATCCCAGAATGCCCTGGCGTGCGACTAGCGTTCCTTCCGGAGTTACTCTGAAAATCCATGGTTCCCCGGCTGTTATAAGATTGAACCTGCCGTAAGTCCCGTACTCCATCGGATCAAATGCAGTACGCAGCCAATAGCCGTCGTAGTCTATGGCCACATCAATAGCTTGGCCAATGTCGCCGATATATGACCAGTGTTCTCCGGTGGGCTGAATAACATAAGATGTGGAGTTTGCGAGTTTTGCTATTCCGCCCTCAATATATACCATCATCAATTCATGTGCGGGCCCGTCAGGGTCTTCACGTTTAACTGCTACATCCAGCGGTCCCAAAGCGTCTCCTGTACGGATCGTGATAGGTGTTAGCATCGCACCAGGCTGAATGTATCGATATACCCGTTGTATGAATGCTTTCATCTTTGGGTCTGCTGAATTGTCTATTGTTTGTATCGCATCCAGGATCCGCTGCTCCATGCCGGCGGGGAGATTCCTCATACCGACACCTCCCCGCTGACATTCATCTTAAATGACATTTGATAGATCCTGCGGGCCCGCGGCCTGCGCCTGGAGTAGTCCTCAAGCTCTACTGTCCCCATGATCAGTCCGGTATACCGGATCCCTTCAAAAATGACAGAAATTTGGCTTCCGGATGCGGCTGCCATCTGACACAAATCATACTCTGTGATTGAACCGGCTGCCTTGACAATGGCCACCCGAACTGGCGTACCAATCGTTTGTATATGCAAAGAACCGTCCAGAAGGCGGTTTTCCATCTTGATTGAATCGTACCCCGGGACAACACTCAAAGTGATCCGGGCACATGTCCTTCCTAAGCTATCTGTAATCATGCCATCCGGATCCCCCTTCTCATTTCAGATACGATCATGTCTACCGCTTTAACCGTCTGGCCTCGATCATTGTTGCCCTCCACCCGGATGATACCGGAGTACTGATGGTTCACAGTAGATACTCCTGCTAGAGCAACATTGCCCATGGATTGGGCGGCCTGGTAGAGCCTGTCGGATGCCGATTCAATTCCTTCGACCATTCCCTCCACGGTGTAAGTACCAATGCCCTTGAACACTTTGGATGGTGAGCTGATGCCCAGTACCCCTTTTACGGTCTTTGTAATGCCAGAGAAGAAACTCTTCACTTTGTCTGTGATCCAGGATCCCATCGCCTTGATTCCTTCCCAGAGCCCGCGGACGATATCTTTGCCGATTTCTTTCATATTCGAAAACTTGTCTTTGATTGTTTGAACCGTGTCTGCCACCCACTGATTGAACCTAGGGATCAGGCTGCTCAGCCAATCAAGAGCTACCAATATGGGTCCAACTATCAAACCAATTAGTGTATCCTTGATTCCAGCAATGAACCCTAACAGGCTCATTATTGCATTTGGAACAGTCTCAGTAAAAAATACTGCAATGCCTCCAAATACAGCACTACCGATATCTTTGATTGACTGCCATGCATTTGTTACTGCTTCACGGAATCCTTCGTTTGTGTTCCATAGCACCACAAGCCCGGCAACAAGTGCAGCAACTGCTGTGACAATTAAACCGATCGGGTTTGCACTCATCACTAAATTCAATGCCGCCTGCGCTAGGGATACACCTTGTGTCGCTGCCCGCCATACCTTAAATCCTTTAATCAAAGTATCAATGGTACTGGTCACTTTCCATGCAGCCATACCGGCTGCAATGGCTGCAGCGATCGATGCAATGGTGGCGCCGTTGTCAATCAGCCAGCCGAAAGCATTAATGATGGGCTGAAAGTTAAACCCCTGGATTCGCTTGTTCATCTCCGCGATCTTCGGTGCCAGTTTGTTCCCAATTTCGATAGCTACATCATTGATGATGTTTCTCGTAATCTGTAACTGGGCCGCTGCCGTGCCGTAGCGCAGATCCGCTTCTTCTGTCAGCGCTGTGTTTTCTTCCCATGCTTGGTTTCCTAACGCAATGGCCTCAGTAAAAAGGTCTGATGCCCCGGCTGCACGAAGCAGAGAATCCCTCAATCGTACTTCTTTAATACCCATATCATCTAAAACCTTGATTGCAGAAATACCCTGTGATTCAGCATCGCTCAGTCCTTTGATGAATGTTATCATGGCCGATGCAGCATCTTCCTTGAAAGCTCGCTGGAATTCTGCGGCTGACATCCCGGATACTTTTGCAAAGTCATTGAGCTTTCTTCCGCCTGTTTCGACTGCTAACTGCATTTCAATGAACGCTTTTGAAAATGCAGTACCGCCGGCTTGTGCTTCCACTCCAACAGATGAAAGTGATGCGGCAAAGGACATGATTTCAGCTTCAGTCAGGCCAACCTGGGAGCCTGCTGCCGCTAATCGCTGCCCCATCTCAACAATCTCTGCTTCAGTAGTGGCCATGTTGTTGCCAAGTGCTACGATGGTACTGCCTAATCGGTCGAAATTTTCCTGGCTCATTTGTGTGATGTTTGCAAACCGTGCCAGGGCACTGGCCCCTTCTTCTCCTGCCAGGTTGGTTGTTTCAGCAAGGTCAATCATGGTACGTGAAAACAACAGAATGTTATCGGTCTCGATCCCCAGCTGTCCGGCAGCTTCCGCTACAGCCGCAATTTCTGTAGTGGATGCCGGGATCTCCTTGGCCATCTGCCGAATACCGTCCGATAACGCGGCAAGTTCTTCCTCTGTGGCATTGACCGTTTTTCTGACTCCGGTAAAAGCCGTCTCATAATCAATAGCGGATTTTGCCGATGCACCCAGGGCCGCAAGGATCGCCGCACCGGCAATTTTTGCGGCCTTGACAACTGTACCGAGTGTATCTTTCAGTGTCTGCTGTGCTCGTTGGAACTCCTTTGTTTGTTTTGCTGCATCAAGTTGTGCTTTCCCATAGCCTTTAATGGCAGCCTCATTCTCTTTCAGTTCACGCTCCATATCATTCAATTCAGCTGTGGCATAATTTACATCCTTTTGCCAAGCTTGAGTCACAGTGCTGTTATCACCATATTTTTTTTTGCACTCTTCCAGCCCTTTATTAAGCTGTTCCACTTTTTTGCGCTGCTCGTCGATCTGAGTGTTCAGTACCTTGTTTCGCCCGGTTAAAGCTTCCACACTTTGATTATTCTTGCCATAGACAGATGTGACCGCTACCATCTCAGACTTTAGGACTTTTAGATTATCATTGATCTGTTTGATGGCATCACGGAATTCCTTCTCCCCCTCTATGCCAATCTTCGGTCCAATGTCATATTTTTTTGCCATCTGTCCCACCTCCTAAAGAATGTCCGGCAGCATGTCATCATCGTCCGCTTGGGACCGTTCTTCTGCTCCGTTAACTATCTGATAACATGCGATTAAATCCATTAGCTTACCCATTGGCATGCTCTCCAGCTCCAGTCTGGGGATATTGAGCAGGTAGCCATAAAAATCAAACCACGCAAAGCTTATTCGCCCTGCGTGGTTTCGTCGTTTTTTGATGGCTCTACCTCAACGGTTTGGCTCATGCCTTTTGTAATGGCACCCATGACCATTGTTGTCATCTCGCTCAAATCAGAAAGTCCCATAACAACCTCCAGATCCTCTGCGCTGATGGTAGGCACATCCTCATTGAATACCACTCTCTTGTAAGCAGCGCCCTGGTCAATCAGTAAAGTCAGCAGCCAGTTGGTTTCAGACAATACCTCATGGATCGGCTTTCCTTCAAAGATATCGGAGACATTTTCGATGGATCCGTATCTTTCAGAGACCAGTCGAGCTGCTTTTTGTGAGAAGTTCAAATAGTAAGTCTTTCCGGCAAGCTGCCACTCAACCAACCTATGCACCAAGGCTCACCACCGTAGCAATCCCAGCTTTTCTTGCTTCACTGTTGGCGTCCACCTCGACGATCAAAATATCCTCCCCGGTAGTTGCTGTGATTTCATCTGTCCCATTCCATGCAGTGTATCCAGCGCCAATCGGATCATACACATCCGGCAATTCCAGATCTATTCCGGTTTTGTACTTGTAGGAATGGCCAACTGTCAATTCCGGTGTTACAGTGATCTCAGTGTTACCGACAACAAGGCCAGCTTCTGAAAGAACTGTCAAGGATCCTATGGCTATATTGAGGACTGCCTCTATATAATCCCGGGCACCCTGTTCAGTATCGAAAGTGGCTTCCCGTTTCCAGGCGTGATAAGTGCTGTCATCGCGCTGGATTAATCCGCTGAGTTCCGGTGTTTGCCATTCAATGGTCTCGCCTTGGGTAGTGGCTGATTCATCCGGGATGTTAAACTTCACCTTTGTCAGCACGACTGCCCGGTATTTATAAACTCCATCTTTTTTCTTCTTGATGATGATACCAATCCCAAGATCTGGGACCGTCATCTGGTCATCATAGATCAACTCCTGAACATTAACACCGTTCACACTGATGGTTGCAGGAGTGATCCCCAACAATGCTGCACTCGCTTCCTGTGTCAGATCGTCCGTGGTCATAGTCATTGTTCCGCCCTGGAAACTGCGATCCGATTCTGCGACCCCGTTATCCGCATACAAGTCATTAGACTCGCCGCTGTCGATCTGGGCACCGAATTCAATCGCTTTGGCTAAAAGCCCGCCATTTTGATAACTAACAGAACCGCCGCTGTTAACATACTTCGCAAAATACGGTTTGCTCAAACCAATGGTAGCCATCTGTATTCCTCCCTATTTCATGATTTTCTTAATTTCTTCATCCACAATCTTGGCCATGGCATCTTCGGCCTTCCCCCTCGTCGCTTCCAATGCCGGCCGGACAAATGGGCGCTTTGTCTGCCGGCTTGAACCGCTTTCTAGTACTCGAGCCTTGACCTGGTTAGGAACACCCTTTTTGTCATAGCCATCAAACCCGATTTTCGTGTTCCAACCAGTTTTGTCATGATCCATAGGGGCAATCCCCAATGAGTCTGCAAGTTCTCCGGTCGCATAGGGCGATAAGACATCCAACAGGTTTTCCTTGATTGCATCAGCCACAATGCCGGCAGCCTCATAAATTGCCTTTTTTGCAATCTCCTCGGAACCGGTAGCAAGTTTGGATAGCTTGAGTGCATAGTCATCTCCTGCTTTGATGGTTACCCGTGCCATGCTGCCATCTCCCATGCCCACTCGTAGTGGATGATCTTTGTATCGTCCTCGTACTGTACAGAATTCAACCGCCAGGATATGTCGATAGAGTTCAGTGCCTGCTGAATTTTGTCGAAGTTAGGATCATTTTCTTGATGAGTAAAGTAGTCAACAGTGCCAGTAATGGTTTGTTCTGTGACATGATCATCGGCGATCACTGCAGCACCGGCACCATCTTCTGCCCAGACGATGTAGGGAACTTCCTTATTCAACGCATGATAATGATACACACTCTGGCTAACTGTAAGGAGTGCGGCAGATAGATCATTCAGATTCATCGTCTTCACCCCCATCCGGAAGCACCGGGTACTTCGGTTCAATCTCTTCCAGTGTGAGATCCATAACCGGTAACCCCTCCGGATATTGTATCTGTACGATGCGGTATTGCATCCCATCTGCCGGCACTGCAATGTGCTTTGTGGTAACTCCCGCTAATTTAGGGCATCGCAGTACTTTCGCGACCTGGATCTTTGCGGCCAAAGCTGTAAAATATCGTGTCAGCCCCACTGTCCTCGAGTGATATCGCAAAGAATGTGCCAGAGCTAGACCTTCCTGCGGCATGGCTCCGGGAGATGCCGTATTGGTCACCGTATACAAGAGGACTACCCCATCGTTAAAGGATATCGTCTCCTTCCGGATCATAATTGGCCACCTCCCGGGCTATCTGCAGGCTCAATAGTTCATGCAGGTAATTGATCTGAAATTCATCCAGTGCATTGGACCGCACATAACGTACATAATCCAGCAGCAGCTCTTTGGGTTTATCATCCACAGTGTAATTCAATGCTTCACCGGCTACGCTGTCGAGATACTTCATGCCGCGGGCAATGATGCCGGAGAGTTTAGTATCCCCGGCATCATCTTCCCATGTAATATCCAGATAGTTCTTTACTTCTAGCAGTAATCCATCAGGAAGCGCCATTTAGCGCACCTCCTTACGACTTGGTAACAACGACCGTGTAGGTTTCGGTGTTGTCACCGATCGTGACTGTGATGGTAACCGTATTTTCGCCTTCGGCCCAGGTTGCAGCTGCACCGTTGGCCACCGGTGTTACTCCGTTCAGGATCTCGATTTCTGCTTCTCCATTCATCGGAACAACGGTGATGGTGTTAGTGGCATTGGTTGTAGCTGCTTCATACACAAACACGGACTTGTTGAAAGCAGGGCTCAATTCCAAAGCTCCGATGGTCAAGCCAGCCAGCCTAGCATCCGCAATGCCCCATACATTCAGAGGATCATTGAGAACTTCTACGCTGCCAGAGATCGGAAGCGGGTTATTGACAATATTGACATTGGGAACAACCGGTGCCAGATTGGTAATGTCGAGCACCTTAAACGATGTGCTGTCCAGCGGTTTCCCGTCGCCATAGAGCTTGGTCAGATAGACCCTCTCATCTTCGAGGAAATGATAGTGGTCGCTGAATTCAATCTTCCCACCCTTGCCTGTGCCAAGACCGAAGAAATATCGGCGAGCCAACCCGAGAATGGCTGTATTTGCACCAACATGAACGCTCTGGATCACTTTGGTCGGGAACGGGAATCGGCTGACCCAAGTACCGTCTGCCTGCTGATACATGACTGCCGGCATAACCTTGGTGTAGTAATCCACCGGATTACAGATAAACAACACCTCAGTTATGGCACGATACAATCCATTCGGGCCAACCGCCAGGGCAGCTATCAAAGCCCCATAGGTTTCCGGTGTGATTTCATCCAACACAACCGGAACAAGATCAGCGAAGCCTGTTGCTGGATCAAACAAGCCATTCGGATCCTTTGTCATGCCCACCGGTTCATCCACGCCAGTCCCATCGATTACAGACCCTTCCAGGCCATTGGCGATGGCTTCCATCAGGATTGCACGCACATAACGATCGATCCACGCGGGGCCGATTTCCAGCATTGCTTTGCAGATCGGAATAAATGCAGAGAGCTTGTTCTGCTCCAGGTCAATCACCTGCAGCCCTGATGTAAGCTCTTCAACAATTTCATCACACAGCTTACCCCAGACAGCGGTAAACCGGCCGTCCAGTGAAGAGACAATGATCTCGGTCAGGATCCCGGTGTTCTGGAAATTGATTTCGGACAGAAGCGGATGTGCCTCCTGGATGTCATCCAGCACTGCATCAATGACCGTGGTCGGCAATGCTTCGTCGATCATGGTCAAAGCTTGCTGTGGGTTTTTGGATTTCATCGCGTCGATGATGCTTTCGTAATACTTTGTTTCCTGGGATGTCAGAGCACGAATACCGCGGCCGGCCAAGATTGTGTTATCTGCAGCCTGGACCATTCCGCGGGCTTCAGCCAGCACAGCCTCCTGCAAACATTCTGCAAACTCCGTGAAACTCTCGGCAAACATTTCTTCGTTGCCTTCTTTTACTGCCTGATTGATACGCTGCAGGATCGCATTCTTTTCCTGCTTTAGGATGTCTAAGCTTTTCATCTTTGTCATTCCTTTCTGCCTGATAAGGCGCTGAATAATTTAAGTACTTTGTTTTCTTGCGGAAGCTGTGGTTCAACCGGTTTCACTGGCTCCGGATCCTGCTGAGCCGGTGGATCGGTGTGGAGACTTCTTAATTTGGCCACCAGCGCGCGATTCTCGTTCTTCAGCGTTTGGTTAATTTCTTTCAAGGCTTGCGCTGCTTTGGTCATATCCACTTCTTTGCTGGAAAGTTCATCTGCCAGCCCAAACTCCACACACTGCTCTGCTGTTAGCCAGGTTTCAGCTTCCATCAGTTCAATAAGCTGCTGTTCGTTGAGTTTACCGTTGGCTTTCTCCAAGTATGCCTGGCGGTTGCCTGCCATGATTGCGTCCAGGTCATCTGCGTTTTTGCGATGATCCTTGGCGTTTCCAATGCTGATGTTCCACATTTCATGAATCATTTGCATGGTTGGCCCCGGCATTACCACCTTGTCACATGCAGTTAGCACAAACGATGCAGCTGACGCTGCAAACCCGTCCACATATCCGGTGACATACGCAGGATGACGCTTGAGTTGACTATGGATGCCCATGGCCTCTTTTACATCACCACCCCAGCTGTTCACATACAGATGGATGTTTTTCACATCCGGGTACTTGGCCAATTCTTCCTTGAACTTGTTTGCCGATGTTTCGGAAATGATTTTTTCTCCTGCCCACCAATCGTAAGAATCCGGATTGATGCTCTCGTATATATACATTTCCAGAGTATCCGGTTCTCCGGACTGCTTAAGATCCCAAATCGTTCTCACCCGATTCACCTCCTTTCATGATTTTCAGAGCTTCTTCGAAGGGCATATAGTTGCGGGTAATGAAATGTTCATTGGCCCAATCCTCCTCGATGGGCGGTTCCCCAACGATACGCCGGATATCATTGACACAGAAAACTCCTGAACTGATGAGTTTGTCAATGGCCGTTGAAACAGACAACAAATCAACATGCTTAATGGCTTTTGTATCGATCTGGATATAGGACCCCTGGCTGAACCATCGGTACCCAATTCTCTTGCGGTTGATTTCTTCTGCCAGCTGATCCACCAAAGGATCGATACAGAATGTGAGAAGATGATCCAGGGCATCTTTGGTGCCCTGGACATCACCCCGCAGCAGTGCCGGTGGTATACCTATTGCTTTTGCTGTGAAGTCGCATACATCATCGATCATCGCCCGAATATCTCTGCTCGACTCTTGCGAATATGTCGCCCGGTTACTTACCTCCGTGAATTCCTGACCTTTGGCCAATGGGATAACCCCGTTGTTTGCTTCCAAAAATGTCTTGAACTTTTCATTGATCAAGGAATCAAAAGCAGCACGCTGATCCGTGCCGGCGACAGGAATTGTGTCATACTTGAACACGCCTTTTAGCCCCCGGGATTTTTGGTACGATTTCATGGAATATGCAAGCAGCCGTGCATAGGATTGATAAAGTCCATCGATAACTTTGCGCATATCGCGTTCTGCCAATCGGAAATACAGTACATCAGCCTGCTCAAATGTTTTGGCAAACATAAAATCGCCCACCCTGACTTGCGTGAAGCGATCCCCGTAGAGAGCATATGGCGTTTTTTGGAATGCATCTGCAACCAACAGTTGGCCATCCTGGTCAATTACCAGGCATTCATTGTTCAGATACAGCTGACTGATCAGCTTGTGCATGAAAACACTAGAATTCTGGTTCTTGTTGGGTTCATAATTCCAAAGGTAATACTCCCTCTCTTTTACCTCCTTGCCTAATGTAAATGTTTTGATTTCGCATTTACTGACTGCATTGGCAATCAAATTAATGGAATTCCAAAGTGCCAGCTCCCGTACATAGATATCCGCAACAATGTCTTCATATTCTGCAATGATATCCTGCGAAGGATTCAAAGGTGCTGTCCCGCCAAACCGTTCAATCAGCCAAGATATAAGACCCAAGTGATCACCTCCTTAAATAACAATGACCGGTAAATCATCATAATTGCCGGCGCCAATCTCCAGTTCTCTTTCCAGCACCATCGATGCCACCAGTGCCATAAACGGATCCGTCTTTCTGCTCTTTGCCTCGATCTTGGCATAAAAATAGGACCCGGTGTCGGATCCTTCAGCGCGATTGCGCCTGACCAGTTTTGTGTTGTTGGTTGCCCACCGGAGCACCGGATTGTCCCCCCAGATGAACCGTCGGTTGGCAAATGCACTTTCAATGACCGGATGCACTTTCATGATGTCCGATGGCCGTACAAGCTTCAGGTTTTCCCTGGATGTATCAAAGCCAATTTTACTGAGACTTTCAGCAATCAAAGAATACCGGTAATGGTCCAATGCTATCTTTCCAATCTGATACCTGGATCCATGGTCGAATATCCACTGGCAAAGCAGCTCCGGCTTGATCTCCACATCATCGACCAGGGTTAGTAGCCCTTGCTCTGCCCACTCTCTCCAGGGCACCGTCAGTCGATGCAGGTCCTTTGACCTCAAACACAGCCATGAATGGTTAATGTCGTAACGGATGTCTCCGTCTCGAAAGTGGAGGTTCACACTGGCAAAGTCAGTGACGGATGCATAGTCGATTCCGCACAGACATTCTTTGCCGAAAAGATTCGGAAGCGGCTGGTTCGTGGCTGCAATGTTTTCCCACTCTGTCACTGCAATCTCTGTATCTGTCTGCGGGAGATTCATTCGTTTGGTCATAAAGTCTGCATTGGCCACCGGATTCCGTTTCCAGTCAATGTACTCTTTTTCTATGATGATCTGCAAATCCGGCCTGTATGGGAGTGATGGATTCGCTTTTACCCACATGCTGCTATCATCTGCTTCATCCTTCGAGTCCAGCCGACAGATAAACGGCAACAGCCCATTGTCGCCTATATCTCCGTTTAGTATCTGCTCGGACCGTACAAGCAGCTCATCGAGGGGGCCATCCCGAACATCTCCGTTTGTCGTAGCATACAATCGCCTGGGATGCTTTTTCTTGCCCAACCCTGTCACAAATACCTTGATATTCTTATAATTGTCATACGAATGGATCTCATTGAATATGACAATGCCGGATCTCATCCCGTCTTTACTTTTTGGATTGTTAGTCCTACCCCGCAGCACGCCTCTGTTTTTGAGACCAAGCACCCGCTCCTTGGTCCAATGAAAGTGTTTTTTCATCTTCGTGCGAAATCTGTCGTCTTCCAGAATTTCGACAATATCTGCCACTGGCCGCATGGCCTGTTCTTCTGCATTGGCACAGATATCAACATCATATCCCAACAAATTGCTGTAAGGAGATATAAGGCATAATGACTCAAAAGCGATGAATCCATCTTTCCCGGCACCGCGCCCGATCAGCAAAAACAGATCCGGCCACCGTGGCTGACCGGACTTGCGCCAAAATGTACACAGATGGAGCGCAATGCAGAACGCCTCCCATTCAAAGAGGCGTTCAAAGGGGAAATATTTCGTCAAACGCAGATACTTTTCCATCTGGTCATTGTCGGTGTAGATGTCTTCCTTTTCAAAACACTTTCTGATATACTTTGCGAGCTGCTGCTGATCTTTGCAGGATTCTATCTCCTCATTTTCCACCATCTCGATCCATCGTGCTATGTGAGGATTGATTCTAGAGCTCATCGATGATTTCACCACCAGGATCGCGTGGCTGAGCGTTTGCAATGCTGTTCCACTTGATCCCCAGTTCAGACAACAGCTTTAGCATCTGCCCGCTCACCTTGATCAGCTGTTCAACCGAATCATTCTTCTTATAACCTGTTTGGCCACCCCCGTTATTGTACTTCACCATCACACCGCGTTTTTGTATATCATCCAGCAGTAGGCATTTTGTAACCCACAGCCCCATGTAGTCATCCACCAGATCTGTGTAATACCGTGCAGTTGTGCCGGCGATCTCCAGCTGGTTCAGAAGGTCCGTTCTGATTTCCATGAAAAGGTCCGACTCCAGATACTGCTTGGTCTTTTTCTTGACTGCCACATCCCTGCACCCCCCTCACATGAGCTTTTTTCTCTCTCTCTTCTGTATGAAACCCGGCCGAGTCAAACGGCCTATGATTAATATGCGTTTTTTTCAACCGGGGGGATCACCATCGCTCTTCTGTCAACGGTTTCGGAGGATCCTTTTGCCGGTGGTTGTGCACTTTCTCATGACATAGCTTGCACAGACTGATCAAATTGCGCTGCACCTGGCCATCCTTGTCCACATAAGTCTTACTCAGTGCAAGTTCCGGATGCTCCTTTACGGTGTTGACATGATGCACATGGTTCGCCCGCTTGTAATAACCCTTCGCTTTACACATCTGACACTCATACTTATCGAGCCTCAGAACTTCTTTTCTGAGCGCAAGCCACTCTTTGGAAACATAGAATGCATGGTTTAGCTCTTTATATCGCATAGCAATCCCCTAAATGCAGAGGACACCTGCAATAGGTGCCCTCATGTCGCAATCCCGCTGCCGGGTTCAATGTCTTTCAATATCTAGCCGGCATTATACCACTGTACACATTATAGCATATAAGTTGGTGTCAAAAGTCTCACAAAAGTCTCAACATTTTGGGATTAATTTTCAGAACGATCAGATCAGTGACATGGCCACAGCAAACTTCTCCAGCACTTCACCCTTGATCCGGTATAGCTTAGACTTTGAAATAAACATCTTCTGGCAGATCCGATAGTTATTGTTGGTTTCATTCCTTTGTGCAAAGTAGCAGAGATCTACAAGAAGCTTCTCTTCAGGAGACAGTCTTTCGTAGGTACGCTCTATCTCATCAATCCGCTTGGCCAGGTGAAAAATGTATCTGTCCATTTCCAGCCGGATCCCCTTCACCTCGGTTGGATTGCTGTGCGATCCTCCTGCACGGCGCCCGGTGATATCTGCCGGCCGCTCAGTGGATTCGAGAATATCCGCTCGCAGGTTTTCCAGCTCCAGCTTGTGTCTCTGGTACAGTATCAATTCTTTTTCCACATACTTTCTGACATGTCTGGGCAGAGTATCAGCCAAACGCCGCCACCTCCTAAAGAATCACGCTGGGATCATCGGATGTGTACGGGATGTAAATAGTATCTGATGCGACCAGCGTCATCTCGTACAGATTGCTTTCATCATTATCTTTCAGCTTACGGACTGCTTCCTCCGGTGACTCTGCCACCACATATACTGTGTAGCACCCGGATGCTTTATATTCACGTATGCACTTGCATCGATACAGGTTAATCATTGTTACTCCTCCTAAGATTAAGTTGTTCGATGAAATGTGAGATGTCATTCAGACAAGTGTGACTGAATACTGTTTTGCCATGCGGATAAAGCAATACTGCCGCCATGGAGCAAACCACTTAACCGTCCCAAGTCTTTCGTTGGATACCTTATGCTTAACCTCGTAGATAAATGTTTTGCGCATAGATTTCTTATCATCTTCTATGAGCACAAAAGCTAAATATTTGTATCTGGTGATCCAGTTGATATCTGGCATCATTTCCCCCCCTTGATGGCCTTGCCCACCAGAGCAAAGTTATCGGATTCCCAGTGGCACTCAAATTCCGTCCCATCCATTATCCCCCGTTCAACAAGGCATTCCGACATGTACTTATTCCGGATCCGGCCGGTTGCATGGCCACGCCCTGCCAACGACAATTTAAAGTCAGCTCCGGGTTCAAACTGTATTGCGATTTTGGATCCATCCTTTTCTACAAATATGTTGCAGTGATCATGGCCATCGTGCTTATTCCAAAGATCCAGCGCTTCTTTGCTGAGAATAATGCATTCGTTGGTTATTTTAATACGGATACTTTCCGGCTCAGCTCGGATCCTCTCCATCGATGCAATATTGGTCGTGATCTTTACCGGGCCAGTGCCTATTCGCTCCATCTGTGAGTCCTGGATAAACCTTGGGGCTTTCGACATAAATTCTGTTCCCATCTACTGATCCTCCTTTTCATTTTCTCCTCTGCCTACTGCACAGTATGTGCAGTCCTGCATGCACATAGATCCATCACACTTCTCAGAATGAACACAGTTGCCATTAATTAAATCCACTTTACGGCTCTCATCGTACTGGCAAACTTCTCGCATACCAATCACCCTTTCGTTTAAAACCTTCGACCCACTTCAAAGATCATGTATAATGGTTACGAGGAGGTGATGATTTGAAGCTCACAAAACTTGCAGACAAATACCTATCCTATATGGGCCAGTGTTATTTTAAATCCCGAAAAAAGATTTTTGATTGGGAGGAACTCCGTACCCAGTTCCCTGATGAAGACGAAGAATTCATCTGTGATGCCATGCGCCTACTGAAAGGTGAAAATCTCATCACTATACTTTGGGCAGACAATGTTGCTTATCAGGTTACACTCAATGCAAGTGCGATAACGAATGCTGAAAACTATCCTCGTCTCAAAAAACTTTATGAAATTGTCAAAGAACTACGAAGTTGGATTTAATCCAAAATAATCCAGTCCTCTGCAATAAGGTCGGAAAGACTGGGCTGCCATCTCCGTCTTGGGTTAGTCCCATCCAACTTCATCACTTCACATAGCCGGTCATCGAAATCGGTCGGTTCAATTTTACTTTCGAACATAATATGCCCATCTTTATCCAACCTGGCAATTTTCAAGTTATGTTTTGCAGCAATCTTGCAAGCTTTCACAATGTCCATGATTGCACCCCCTTTCAAGATACATATTTGCTTGTTTCATACACTTTCTTCCCTTTCCAGAGCTTTCACCTCTTATAATCTCTCCGGCAAAACTTGCGGGTGATTTACCTCCAACAGCTTCGGGTGGTGGTTTCGGATTGAAACTTGCCGGCGGATCTTTCGGATTAACAGCCTTTTTAATTGGCTGATAACCGCCCCCGACCGTCTTTGACCAAGGACTCATATGTCCGCCGCACACAGGACACCTTTTTGGAACATGGTGCGGGAATACAGACCACCAACATTTATCGCAATGATAGTAATGATGGAAATTCATAGTCTCATTAGTGATGAAATCAATTGGCTTAATTTTTCTAATCATGCCCCTGTATAGAACATTATCCCAAAGCATTTAGATCACCCTCTTTTCATAAACTCTCTTCCCTTTCCAGATGACCACGAATCCACCGTTGTCCAGGATCCTGTAAAGTCTGCCGCAGTGAGTGCAAAGGTAGCACCGATGCTTTTTGGCGTATATGCACTTTACAGTATCGTTTCTGCATCGTCTGCATAGCACGGTTCACACTCCCTTTGATCTTTTCTCCTCTCCGTAGGCGACGATCAGTTCTTTCGCTTCTGTGAGACTGGTGACGACTTCAGTCTTCACGCCGGCACCAGTCCACTTTGAGAGTATCGCCATCTGCAGCGGTGTTGCCCGGCCGCCCGGCCGCTTGATCTCCCAGGCAAACATTTGGCCATTGATCGCACCGACTATATCCGGCTGCCCCTGGCTGAAGAGTCCTCCATGCGTCTTAATGGCATAGCAGCCAGGTATGTTGTTCAGCATGTCCAGGATCGAGCGCGTTATGCTGGATTCGAGGGGCTGATCTTTTTTAGAAGGTTTATTAAAAGGTCCTTGTGTGGTACGAGCCATCGTCTCTTGTCCTCCTCATATTGTTCGATAGTCTTCCATCCATCCTCAGAGATGGTGGGTTTGATTATGCATCCTGATTCAGTCAGAACGAGCTTTGCCCCGCAGCACCTGCAGGCAAGCAGCGCCTGGTACAGTTTCGGCTCCAGGGTATCTGCCAGGATAAAAAGTTCCAGCCAAAGTGCTGAGTCTTCTTTCCAGTCTCCCCTTGGATCGTAGTAAACTTTCCCGTTTTCTCCGATCAGTGTGGCAAAGTCCGGATCCTTCGCAATATCGACACCGGATGCGACGATATTGTGTTGTGCAGATGGTAACATTTGTTCCCTTTTTAGCGGGTGAATGTGCTTCGAAAGTGACATTTTTGACATCTCCCCTCTCAACTACTCACAAACCCGATTTTTTGTGAGTAGTTAATTTTCCCTTATATATCAACGGTTTCAGCAGTTTTTTCCCAACTACTCACAACTTCAGAATACACACCTATGTAATTAGACACCCTCCCTTTACTTACACCTTTACCTTTACTCCCAAGGTGAAGGTGTATTCTACATATAGATATATGTACTTTTAGTGAGTAGTGTGAGTAGTAATACATGAAGACATTGATTTATAAGGTTTTTTTCACTACTCACACTACTGCTCACTCACTACTCACGGGGCTGTCGGTGAGTAGCTTCAGTGCAACGAAGTATTCCATCCGCCCCTTATCCGAATTCCACTTGCGGACCTTGAAACGTACCTTGTCTTTGTTCACAGTGGTATCCACATCAATCATCTCCCTGGCCGCCCAGTCTCTTAAGATCCGGTCCGGATTGAACCCGCCCTCTTTCATCGCTGCGTCAAATACGGTGGGATAGATGAAAAGTTTATTCAGATCCTCCCAGCCGTAGGTTTCTTTTGCATGAGCTTTGAAGTAGCTTGAGTGCACGCCGTACCAGCTGAGCAGATATTCATACGCCCGAGTGCCTTCGTCCGCTTCGGCTGCTGTGGTAAGACGAGCTAAGATATCTCGTGCCATGGCCACCGCATCCGCGGCAGCGTCCTCCTCCGATTGGCCAAACAGCCACTGGCCGGCGTAATAATCTGCCAATGCGACAATAGATATTGCAGATATGTGTGTCGAAATGTTCTCCTTGTGGTCCTGGGAGAACTTATCGCGGATTTCAACGAAGTCGTCACGAATCACATCCGGGTTCTCCTGGATCATCCGGATTAGGTTTTCCACAAAGTGCGGGCCCGCAGAACCGTAGTGCTGGGATGTGGCATCGTGGATCGAGGATGCCAGATCCTCCGAGGGAATCGGCTCTCCATAGATCTCCAGGGCCCGTGTTCGGATGCCGGCTGAGCTCGATCCGGTGGATAGAGGTTCTTCTCCTGTGGTGATGGCAATGGTGCGCCAGTGAGAAAACTGTTGCAGTCCCCCGCCTTTGGATCCTCTAGCCTTGCCTTTTCCGAGGCCCAGGAGATAGACCAGTGACTCCACAAAGCCCTGCTTATCCCCCACCACCTGACGTTCATCTATGCCCAGGGGCAGGTCCGAATAGAACGCTGCCAGACGCTCAAGGCCGACCTTGGTGGCATTGAATGATGCAATGAGATCTTCCGGATCTCCCCATACAGAGAGGGCCGCTTTCAAAACTGCCGTTTTACCGCCCCGGCTGGGCCCCCAGCTGTGAATGATAAACACCCTTTGGCCAATAATGCGAAGCAGCGGTGCTGCAAAAGATGCTGCCAGAATGAACCGAGCAATGGGGAATTCGCGGATCGATGAGAGAGACTCTGCCCATTCATCTGTGTCACCCTGGATCCGGTATCCGGATGCGATGCTGGCAGCACCCGTCCCCTCGTCCACATCCAGAACAAAGTCCCCTTCTACACCCGGGAGAAAGTGTTTGCTGTCCACCCAGCCAAAATGTCCCACCGACTTTACAAGAGGGAGGTGGTTTAAGTTTGCCCGCTCTAAGCTGTCCAGATACTGCACCAGAAACTTTGCAGTCTCAGTGCTTACCACAAGGCCGCGGTTTCCGAGCTGCACCAAGCCTTGACGCGAAAACACGGTGGCGCGATCGGATGATATGGTCTGCCACTTCGCATCCCGGTAAAATGACAGCTCCACCTTCTCTTCGCTGGAATCGACATTGCGCATCCGTTTGGTCAAAATAACCGGGATCGGACTGGCACAGATGGGGACCAACTCTCCGTCCTTGTTGCGCTTGTTTTGCCACACACCGCGTTCTGTCAGTGTCCAATCATTGGGCAGCTTCAGCTCTTTCAGCGGAATGTCGGGAAGTATTTCCGTAATAGGGACCGGTGCATCATCCGCTGATACAATGCGGAGTTTCTGGTTGTCTGCAATGCGCTTATTAACTGCACGCTCCAGGTCGTTTAAGTTAACCGATCCCTTGAGGGAAGCCTTGATCTGGGCATATTCTCCCGGATCCTCTTTCTTGAGGACGGCCAGGGCGCCAATTGTCTCCGGCTGAAATGCTGACTTTTCACAGACGCCCTTGACCATATCTCTTGCTTTGGCCACTTGGGAGAGCGCAAAGCCGACCGGTGCAGTGACGCCTGGACATCCTCCAGCAGGGCAGCCAGTAAAGGCGAGAGTATCTCTGATATAGTCGCAGCCATGAGGTGCACCTCGTGCGATAGCATGATGAAGTTTTTCCTCTGTTTCTCTGTGAGAGTAATTCGAATGATTCTGTGAGAGCTCATGACAAAGTTCCGGTCCCCCTTCCGCGCGGGCGATATTGCTGATCATTCCATACCACTCGGGCTCTGTAATTGTGGCTGCATGGTCCCGGCAGTATTGGATGTATTTGCAATTTTCAAGGATCAGCCGCGCGGGCCCGTACTGTTCCGGCTTACCGCCAGCAGTCTTTTTCGCTGGTGCTGTTTGAGTATCGTCCAACAGATGGTCCTCGATCTCGCTCTGGTTGTATCGGCACCCGGTGTCATCCAGGATCTTGACCTCTTTAGGTTCAGTCTTGTAGTTTACGGTGCCGGGCAGGCGCAGAATACGCGCCAGATCATGTGTGCTGTCAATCTTCCAGCCCCGGCGCGCACCAAGCGCCCTGATCGTCTTCTGGAACCGTTCAGATAGATCCGCCGCCTCTGCTCGCTCTGCATCCGTCTCAAGGATCCACGGCTCGCGGAATATCCAGTAAGCGTGAAGGCCATGGCCACTGTTAATCACATAGGACGCCTCCAGCGGAAAGTCGGTCAGAAACTGCCGCGCCTCGTCCATTGTCGCTGGGAGCTGCCCCTGTGCGTGGGCTTTCCCTGCAATGTCGATGTCGATCCAGACGCCCGGCATGACAGAGACATTATCCGCGCTGCCGCGCCCGCTGCGGGCTTTGGTTTTCTGCAGGCAAACGCCGAAGTACACATCCAATCCTTCCCCAGACAGGGCAAGCGCAGTTTCCTGCGCCTGCCCCCGATCCTTAAACCACTGAGTCTTCTTGTCTTGCTTGGTCCATAATGTGAGCCAGCCGGAAGCGTCACTGTATAGGTTTGTCAGAAAATCCATGTGAACACCCTCTTCCGGCTAGAATGGCAGATCTTCTTCTTCACCTTCTTCTTTTACTTCAACCGGTGCATCATAATCCCCCGTCTGGACTTCAATCTTGCGGGTGATGGCCTTGATGCTGGGGATCCGTGCTGCAATATCTTTAGCAATTTTTTCCGGCAGTTCGCTCGAAACCGCAAACTGTGCCTGGCTGTACTGGATATTGTCCTTACTCTGTTCTTTGCGGAGTGAAATTTTCGTGATGACGGTGCTGGACTTTCTGCCTTTGGAGAGCAGGCGCTTCACAATGTAATCCGAAAAGTTGCGGATCGATGTGGGCGGAAGTGTTAGCAAAAGCGGCAGTGATTCCCCGGAGCGCTGGATATAGATCCGGTGCATGTTTTTGCACGCTTTGGAGTTCCCGTCTCCCGATCCCCAGGCATTGAAGGGGCATTCTGCACACTGGGCCATCTCTCCGGCCCGGGTATATCCGGTGATGCCGTCCATACTGGAGCAATCCGGTGGCTGCTTGCCTCCGGCATATTTGTCCTGCCAGTAGCCATTGACCGGATGGTGGTCCACAATCACACCGACAATTTCCTTCACGATATCCGGGCTGTCCGGATCATCCCCGGGCACTTCAAATGCCGTGGATCCACCGGAGGGGATCTTCACACGGTCAAACGATATGGTCAAACCCGCCATTTCATCCTGCAAATCATTCGTATTGATCAGTGCTACTTCAAAGTTATTTACTACCGCCAGCTCTTTCGATTTTTTTGCCATCTTAATTCCCCTTTCTGATGTTGATCTGCACTTTTTCGAAGACATTGACAAGACTCTTGAGATCATCCGGCAGCTCGCCGTTTTCGTTGATGAACTCCTTCACCCAGGATGACAAGGTGTTACTGTTGACTGTCTCCTGGACCAGATCCCCGTACCCGTTTTCTTTCAGCCATCTGTAGAGGGTATCTTTTTCAGTCGGGGATGCAAAAACGCGGGTGCTCATGTAATACTTAAATCCGGAACGTACAAATGATGATGTTTCCTCTTCACCCATTCTCTGAATGAGCTGTTGCTCGATGTCTGAGAGTTCTGCTTCAACAGAGCTCAGCTCGTCTTTCAGGTCCGCCTTTCGGTCCTTCAACACTTTTAGGTCATCAGCCAATGAGAAAATGTCTTTCAATCCGATCCCTCCAATGTGAACAGATTTCGCCAGTTATCGACGATGGTTTCAGCCAGGTTTCGCTTTTCGCTGAGTACTTTCAGCACTTTTTCGTCCACGGTCCCCCTTGCCGTTAAGAATATGTTTGTGACAGGATATTTTTGTCCGGACCGATGGATCCGGCTTCTAGCCTGGTCCAGATCCGCGTAACTGTAACTGACTGAATAAAAGATTGCAGTACTGGCCGCATGGAGCGTAATTCCTGTCCCTGCCGCCTGAATCTGGCCAACGAATACCCGAGTATCCGAATCTGTCTGAAATCGCTCCACAAGCTCACCACGGGCCTTCAGGGGCGTCGATCCGTCCAGTGATACATACGATATCTGCAAAGACTCCAGAAGCTTTTCTATGGCCGTTTTTTCGTCGGTGAAGCGGACAAATATGACTGCTTTTTGGCCATCCAATTCATCCAGGACATCCGCCAGGAGATTCAGCTTTGACCTGTGGATAAACTCACCATCCAGGAATCCCCCGGCAATCTGTGAGAGCCGAAGAAGCCGGGTCAGGACATTAGCTGCAATTACAGTTTCACCCTGAGCAAGCTCCGCGATGGAGTCTTCGGCCATCTGCCGATACACCTTTTTCGCCTTTGCATCGAGCTCTGTGCTTCGCCTGACATCGGTCATCTCCGGAAGATCCAGGCATTCGTCTTTTCTGAGCCTGAACGCAATCCGGTGAATTCTTTCCATCAGCTCATCCATACGCCGGTATCCGACGATCTGATGATTCCCGTACCCGCCCATGATGGCGTAGCGGTTTCGAAAAGAATAGAAGCTGGGTCCGAATATGTTGCTGTCAAGGATCCTGTATATGCCGTAGACATCCAGGGGCGAATTTGTGATTGGTGTACCGGTCAGTGCCAGCTTGTAAGTAATCTCTCTTGCGATCCGGGCAATCTTCTTGCTCTGCTGTGTGCCCGGTGTCTTTAACCGGTGAGCTTCGTCTGCGATCAGCATGTCTGCACCCCAGGCGGCCAAAGCATCCGGCATCCCGCGGGCCCCTTCATAGTTGATCACCGCGACATTCAGCCCCTTAGCGTTTGTCCACCGGCTTAGCATCTCGGCCCGCTTGCTGATCGCACCGGATAAGACCTGCAGCTTGTAAGGGAAATCAGCATGCTTTGCGAACTCTTCCCGCCAGACATCCATGACGCTGGCCGGGCAGATGATCAGGAGCTTATTGACTTCCCCCCTCAAGTGTCGCCTTCCGGCGATGGCAATGGCAGATAGTGTCTTGCCTGAGCCCATGTCCAGAAAGAATGCGTAGCTCTTATGCGTGATCCCGCAGTTGAATGCATGAACCTGATGCCGGTACGGTTTGGTCTTCAGCGGGATCGGCTCCAGTGGCGTTGCATTCGACCAATCTTCCTTCCTGGCACTTACTAGGGAGATCTCCTGCTTGGCCACCGGCTGGACTGCCTCCAGCACTTCTTCCGGAACCTTGATCACCGGGAAAACTCTGCGGATATCCGGGTAACTGGAAAGCGGATACACCCAGCATTTATGATCCGGATCCCACCGGCAGCCCGGGATCTCCCTGGCAGCCATACGGTCCATGTAGTGGCAATACAGTTTCAGTTTGCCGTCTGAAAGCGCCAAGGACCTCATTTTGAAAAGTACCCCACGGCCAAGGCTTTTAGCCGAATCCTCAGTCTGGCAAGTTCTGCCTGTTCCCGCTCCAGTTCGCTGATCTTCTTTTTTGATTCCCGGATTTTAACCAATGTGTCTGCAATGCTCGCTTCTAGTTCCTCTTCGTTCATCGGTTGTACGGATATCTTTTCGATGACCAATGTCTCCATATGATCCACTCCCTTTTCAGATGTATCGGGCCCTTCTTTTCGATCGAAGGTATCGGGTCCTGAAAAATAACACCATCACCATTACCGCTGCCAATACCGCTGCGATCAGAATCCCTAAGATGAGGTTTGCAAAGGCCATGGCAATGATTTTGAATATCCCGAGCATGAAAATGCCGAATGTGAACTCTGTCATTTTGCTTCTCCTTTCCATATCAGAACGGTTGCATGTTTCCGGCCAAGGCGAAGCGCCTCTTCTTTCGTGGCCACTGCAATATCAATTCTGTCTCCCTGAATGCTCCCGCCTCGATCCTGCACAACGCGCCAGCCGAATCCTTCGACAAAGATCCTGGTCCCAAAAGGGATGCTCTTGTCGGCTGCTGCTGTAAGCCCCACCACGACCCGCTCACCTGAAGCTGTAATGTTCGGATCCCCGGAGTAGCACATCCCCTCCACGGCATCCGGATCCAGCGGTGCGTAGAAAGTGACTTCCATGGTTTTGACCTCGAATTGTCCCCGGATTCGCTCATTGACAGTGTTCATCTCCGCCCGCAGGCTGCTGTTTGTGCCCAAAAGATTCCGGATCGTCGTGTCTTTACTGTGCAGGCGATTACTTTGTTCGGCCGTTAGGCCTTTATAGTCATTGATGATGGCCTGCTGTACGAACACATAGAACACTGTCAGTATCAGAAGAATCAGTAAAATCAGATCAATCCTGCCCATATCAGACACCTCCCCGGATCATCATCCTAAACTTTCTCTGCTCCTCGCGACTTAGCAGGGTGAAGATGGTGTCCAGGCACTCTGAGCACAGCGGGAGTTCGTTTCGTTTGAACCCCAGCTCGGGACCGGCTTTAAAGTTATAGAACAGATGCTCAGCTGGACGCTCCTCGCAGAATGCACACTTGAGAATTGGATCCGGATTCGGGATTCTGTAGTGCCACATGATCAAATTCCTCCTTTGTCAGGTCTTTTCCGCAATACGGGCAAATCCATATGCCCTTTGTTGCTGCCGACCAGGACCTGTTTTTACAAGAATTGCAGGTTTTTGATAATGCCATTACTCTCACCTCACTAATTCTAGTCAGTCTGCCGGCATAAATTTCTGTGCAAATTCCAGCTCTTCATACACGGCAACATCTCCATTGTTGGTGTTCAGCACGATGTAATCACCAATATCAATGCTGTCTAATTTGTTACGGACTCCATCGAATTTTAGGGTTTCAATGACAACAATGCTGCCCCGCCTCTGTTCCCCGTTCACCGTTTCGAATCCGTAGGTTTCCTGGATCTCAAAGGACTTAAAAGTATCCTTATGGCGCCAGAACATTTCACATATCGCTTCCTTGTTGTAGCCGGCGTACTGAATGGCCACCAGATCCATTTGTTTCGGCTTCACTTTCGCCCATGTCAGCTTCATCTTGCAGCCTCCTCTCGTTTCCCCACAAAGTCATCTAAGAGCTTCGGAGAAATGTAATAGGTGTACCGGGAGCTTGTCTTTACCGCAACCCCGATGGGCAATAATCCTGCTCTCAAAGCTGCACGAATAAACATCTGCGATTTACCCATCCTTTCCGCTGCGTCTTTTACTGTGATGAACTGTGCCATCAGATCGCCTCCTTATTGTCATTGTCAACATATGGAGTATCTAAATTCGATACTTTCATTCGAAAAAAATATTGTCTATTTCAACTGCGCTTAACGAATATCTATTCTTTATAATCAGTATTTCTCTTTGAACAAAGCCAGCTCCCTTTCGTTCGTTGATTTTCGCAGACAGAGCTTGCTGGGATATGCTTAGCGCCTTCGCAAGGTCCTTACCAATATCTCCATGTAAAGCCATGACTGATTTAAGTTTGTTTTTATTCATCGGTATCACCTCTTGTGAGTATCAAATTTAGATACTTACAATATAGCACCCAATACTTAAAAAGTCAACTATAAATGTATCTATTTTTTATGCTTTTTCATATTATATTGATAAAATGAAAATTTTGATGTAAAATCTAGATACAAACGATGAGGAGGTGATAGGCTTGGAAATGAGTAAAAGAATTAAGTCGCTCAGAACAAGCAAAGGCTTTACCCAGGAAGAATTAGGCAGATTAGTCGGAGTAAGGAAGGCCGCAGTGCAAAAATGGGAAAGCGGGCAGACGACAAATCTAAAGAGATCTACGATAGAAAAGCTTGCTAAGGTATTTGGAGTTACTGGCTCTTACCTTATGGCCATAGATGACCATACTCAGAAGCTTGACACCGTAAGGCTAAAAAAAATCCCTATGCTTGGAACAATTGCAGCTGGGGAACCGATACTAGCCGAAGGATATT
Source organism: Candidatus Sumerlaeota bacterium (assembly GCA_040766585.1). Classification (GTDB taxonomy): domain Bacteria; phylum Bacillota; class SLNR01; order SLNR01; family SLNR01; genus JAXGQE01. The sequence continues at coordinate 115,939 of JAXGQE010000004.1, read as the reverse complement.
GCGAGTATTATGTTGAGGCTGACCAGGACATCAATGCTGATTTCTGTATTAAGGTGAAAGGTGATTCGATGATCAATGCAAGAATTCTGGATGGAGATCTTGTGTTCATCCGGAAACAGCCCGATGTTGAGGATGGGGAAATCGCTGCGGTTCTGATTGATGGGGAAGCGACCTTGAAACGCGTATACAAAATGCCTGGCAGAATCCAGCTGAGGGCAGAGAATCCCACATACAAACCAATGGACATTTTGGCTGAGGACCATTCTGAAGTGAAGATACTCGGGAAAGCCGTGTTCTTCCAAAGTGATGTACAATAACAGTCTATATTTATCTGATGGGAGAATAGCAATTAGATCTCTGCTGAAAGTTGCAGCCAACAAAAAACCCCGTTGCTGGTGTGTGATTCACCACTGGAGTTGTTTCCTGGATGCAGCTGTCACAAGATTGAGCTTCTGTTTATTGTATTACAAAGCGAGGTAAAATAGCCAAAAAAAAAAGACAGCCAATTTGGCTGTTCAAAGTGAACTTTAGTGACTCACGATATCTGAAAAATTAGCTTGTAGCAAGTCAATTTCTGGTGGTAACTCTAGGCTCCATAACGAATTATCATCTAAACGTTTCTTAAAATCAAAGATCGTAACACCTGTCACTTCGTCTGTTTCCATGTGGTACAGTATTACAACGCCCGGTAGAATCTCATCACCATAAGATGGACGGGGATAATCAATACTGATGTATAATACATCATGATTTTTATCGTATTTTAGGCTTAACATACAATAACCCCCCATCTTCAACAATGCCTCCAGCTATTTGCATCTGGGGCCAAGAAGACTTGATTTCACCCGTTTTATTATTTTCGTCTACTTCAACAACAACCTTAGTGAAGAAGCTATTTTTGTAAGGGCTATAAGTAGTCTTCCCACCAAAGTAAACATGACGATTCTCTGCCTGTGAACTTCTAAAGATGGCCACTGGTTCAGTAATAGCGTCGACAACCTTATTTTGGTTATCTTTCATTACAGGATGCTTTGTACTGACTATATTATCCCATGTTTCTGTCGTACATACAATATCATAACCGGTAGGGGATTTGGCTGTGAACATCTATTCACCCCTATTCTTTAGAATCTTGCTTCGTTGCAGCCTTTTTCGATGTATTTATAGGTCCAAAATCCTTCTCATACTTAGATAATTGTTGGTTGAGTATATCACTTAGAGCTTTTGCATGTTGAAGACTCATAATAATCTGTACATGGTCATCGTTCAATTCACCAATAATTTTCCCATTACCGTCAACATCCGGTGTGACTTTCATAAAATTGATCATAACATCAAAGGAAGAAATATTGATAGCAACCCGATTTGAATATGCACTTATTTTCTCCATATCATTGCCCCCTTTGTTTTAAGTATGTATACATTACTATAATTATATTGAAATTCCTGCATATGGTAAAAATTTTTTGATGGAGGTGAAAGTAATGCGCTCCCCCAATGGTTATGGTACCGTTTACCGGCTGTCCGGGAAAAGACGCAAGCCCTGGGTAGCCAGGATCACGCAAAAATGTGATGCATATCTGGATGACGAAGGTGAAATCCAATATCAGCTGAAGCGCCAGGTGATTGGGCACTACGCTACCAAGACCGAAGCGCTGCAGGCCCTGGCAATGAATCAGGTCAACCCTGTCTCCCCGCGGGCGGGCATCACCCTGGCCGAGTTGTACGATGAATGGTCCGATATTAAGTTCAGCAAGATCTCAACATCGACCCAGAACAACTACCGTGCTGCCAGAAATCACATTGATATGGTTGCCGGATCCAAAGTTAAAGAGATCCGAACAGCTCACCTGCAAAAGCTCCTTGACCGCTGTCACAGTGACGGCCTGAGCCGATCCAGCCTGGAAAAGATCCGAGCACTGCTTGTCATGCTTTATGATTATGCGGTTCAGAATGACATCCTGGCCAAAAACTACGCCAAGTTTATTACGCTGCCGAAACTGGAAAGGATCCAGAAAGAGAGGTTCTCTGATATTGAGATCAAGAAACTGTTTGGCCAATCAGCAGATCCGTGGGTACAGACCGTCCTGATCCTGATCCTCACCGGGATGCGGGTGTCCGAGATGCTGCAGCTGACCAAGTTCAATCTGGACCTCGAGAACGGACTGATCACAGGTGGTGTAAAAACCGATGCCGGCAAGAACCGTATCATCCCGATCCATCCGGCCATCGCAAAATTCGTGAGCTCCTGGGCTGCAAAGAACGGATCCACGATCATCTGCAGCAATGAAGGCAAAAAACTGGCCGTCAAAGTATACCGCAACAAGTATTATTACCCGGCACTTGAGTTGGCCAAAGTTCGGCGCCTGAGCCCGCACGCCTGCCGCCACACTTTCGGCAGCATCATGGCAGATTATGGCGCTGCCACTCTCAGTATCCAGAAAATCATGGGACATGCCAATTACAGCACCACAGCAGACATTTATACACATCCGGAAATAGAATCCCTCAAAAAGGCCATCAACCAGATTAAAATTTGATTTCAGTGGCCAAATACTAAACAGAGGTGATCTGACCGTGTTTACACTCATCCTTATCTACGGGTTCTTAGGAGGAATCATATGGGCAATTGTAACTCAGCCAGCCTATACCAGAAAATTGAAGGAGAGCAAAACCCAAGCTGAGAAAGAAATTGATCTAAGAAAGGAAATCCTTGAACTAAGAGAAAAATTAGAAGCGATAGAAAGAAAAATCAATAACGAGGAAAATAGTTAATGCTGAATCCTTACTTTATTTAGAAAGACACCTCTTCTTGAACTGTGTTCGAATTTGGCGACCCAGTTCGTCCAGGGTGTCTTCTATATTGTTAAACCTATGACAAGGCGGCTATCAACAAAAAATTTCTGTTATATATAACAGCAGTCTTGCTCCAAAGAAAGCCGAGATCAGAGTAATAGTGCTAAAAATGGAAATAGGATTTTGAACTGCAAATACTGTGCCTGCAAAACAACCCCCAAGCAAAGCACCAACTACGGCAACCACAATATTGCCAAACAGTCCGAGTCCTTCTCCTGTTACGTCTTCCCCCGCTAACCATCCAACTAATGCACCCGCTGCCAACCATGATACTATACCCATTCCAATCACTCCGATTGCTGTAGAATGGAGAATTCGGACTGGAGAAGCTCCCCCGCCTGCTGGCATGAAGAATAAATTTGGGTATCAGATACTATGTAGGAGAGTATATCACATTGTTGGACAGCCATCAATCAAATAAATGCACAAATAACAATAAATGGGTGAAGCAGATCTTGATTATTACTCGTCAAAATTCGCTAAATTTGAGAATTGTCGCAATTTGAACAAAATCATATCTAATTGTCGTATTTCACCCTATACTGCTCACAATCGCCTGTAATTTTGATGGCAATACGATGGCAACGTGCATGATTTTCAGTGATTTTAGGTGATTTTGTTTGTAAATATAAGGAAACAAAAACCGCGCAAACCCGCGCGGTTACTTGGTTTCTTTGGTGGAGATAAGCGGGATCGAACCGCTGACCTCTTGAATGCCATTCAAGCGCTCTCCCAGCTGAGCTATACCCCCACGCCTTTTTGATTATACAAGATTGTGGCTCTGCCGTCAAGCCGTCGTATCCGAAAGCGTTTCCCATGGAATGAGAGGCGCATCGGACCACAATCGTTCCAAATCATAAAAGAGCCGATCTTCTCCCTGAAACACGTGAACGATAATACTGCCGTAATCCAACAGCACCCACTTTGCTTCCCGGTACCCTTCCCGATGACTGACCCGGACTCCTTTTTTTTCCATCTTCTCTTCTATGCCATCCACCACAGCCTGAACCTGAGTACTGGATCTGCCCGAACATATCACAAAGTAATCCGTGATAATAGTTAAATCCTTCATGTTCATGACCACAATGTCGTCCGCTTTCTTTTCATCGGCTGCCAGGGCAGCTATGAAGGCAAGCTCTTCCGATTGTAAGTGCATGCATCTACCTCCCGATTCCAGATTCCTCTCTCTACTGTCCAATTCCATATCAGTTTATAAAATCCTGCCCGATAATAATGGCGATATCTGCTTCGGCTTCAGCATCTGTTTCCCGAAACAATTTTCCATCCGAGAACACTCGGCCAAGCGCTTCAATTTTGCTGTCATCACCGGAATAGGAAATCACCTTGGTCTCCATATAGTCCTGCTGGTCGGCATTATCAATTTTAGTTACATTGAATCCCTTGTCACTGAGCATTCTCGCAACCTGGGAGGCCAAACCGACAGTTGTGGTTCCGTTATATACTTCCACACTGATTTGAGCATTCTCTTCTTTGTTAATACCGTAGAATTGAAGATCCAGTATGTCCTGCAGCGCGTCGCGATCGGCAATCCAGTAACTGGCCCCATTGATCATTCGTCCTTCACCCGGTATCATATTCATGGCAATTTCGCTGGGATCCGCTTTCAGTACGATCCTGGCCAGGCTCATCATCTCGCCTGCCTCCATGTTGGTATCAATGAATTTAACGATTTCACCCGCCAACCGCGGCAGCTTGAACAATGTAGACACATCCAAAAATTCATCCGCCAGTGCCATTAAGAATTTTTGTTGACGGCCGATCCGGGTAATGTCACTGCCATCACTGCGGTACCGCACATATCCGATGGCATTCTTGCCGTCGAGTACCTGGAGGCCTTCTTTCAGGTCGATGACCAGATCTTGATAGACATCCACATAATACATGTCTTTTTCCACATCGATTTCAACCCCGCCGAGAATATCTACAATGCTGGAAAAGCCGTCAACATTGGTCCGTACATAGTAGTGGATTGGGACATCCAAAAACTCGGATACGGTTTTTACCACCAATCCTGGTCCCCCATAAACATGGGCGCTGTTGATCTTGTAGAATCCGGACCTTCCGGGGATCTCCACCCGGGTATCCCGAGGTACGGAAAGCACTGATATTGTGGAATCATCCAAATCAACACTGGCCAGCATGATGGTATCCGACCGTGTAGGTACGTTATAGTTCACATTCCCTTTGGAATCCAAAGGCACATCCACACCCAGTACCAGGATATTCACTTTTTCACCGGGCTGGGGTTTCGGCATACCCTCCCCTTCAGACGGCAGCAGACCGCTTTGCAATCCACTGAAAAATGTAATGGCACTGACTCCTACCAATATAAGAACTGCTGCCAGCAGTATACCCATAAACGTAAGTATTTTTCTTCCCAAAGAAGTACTCTTTTTCCTTCTGATTCTCTTTCGAACAGAATTCATCTTCTGCTTATTCCTCACTTTCCAGGTCGTTTAACACTTTGTTATACATCTCAACTACTGTGGGCTCAATGGGTACCCCTTTTTCCAAGAGGTAGCGAATGGTCTGCCGGGCGGCTTCCAGCAAACCCTGGTCCAGGCTCATCATGGCCGCTTCTTTGATGGTAGTCATACCGGGAAAACGCCGTCCCGGTTCAAAGAAATCTGCCAGATAAATGATTTTCTCCATATCCGTCATATCAGCTCCACCCAGTGTATGTTTGCGGATGGCTGACAGAATCTCGGGATCACTTACCTGAAATATTTCTTTTGCAATCTCTGCGCCCAAATAAGCATGGTATAGAGAGTCGTCTTGCTCCTGCCGATACTTCTCCAGCATGGGCTGCAGCTCGGATTTCACTTCCTCCCTCAAATCTTTCCCGCAATCGTGCAAAAGACCCGCCAAGGTCGTTCGCTCCACATCCACTCCGTATCGCTCGGCCAGTTCCCGGGCCGTCTTCTCCACTCCCAGTGAATGCAGGTAACGCTTGTGGGTGATCATTTTTCTAAGCATATTACGCATAGGATCCATTTTCAACAACTGTCTTTCACCGCCTCAAGCCTTGCCGCCTTGGGATCATCGGACCTTGGCAATACTTACGGAAGATATTATACCACAAACGGCCCCCGGTGAAAACAAATCAAAAACCCCGGCCCGTTGGTTTGAGGAGCCGAGGCGTCTAACCTGCCGATTTCTCATATTGATTATCTAGGTTTCGCTTCGTTGACAACCAGTGTTCTTCCTCCCATCATCATACCATTGGTTTTGGCGATGATCTCTTCGATGTTCGCGTCATCTGCCACTTCGACAAACCCGAATCCCTTGGACCGCTGCGTTTCACGGTCACGTATGATTCGTACACTCTCAACCTCAGCCATTTCTGAAAATACTTTCTCCAGTTCTTCTTCCGTCGATTCCCAGGGTAGATTTCCGATATACAGGGTTTTTGCCATCCGGATCACCTCACTTTCGGATAAGGGTCGTTGATATGAAAACACTGGGCCCGTTACCGGACGATACAGTGCTGACACCGGTAGAGTGCGTGATCATAAATATATTGTTCCACGGCATCCGGCAGCAAATATTTGATCGGCATGTTCGTCTCAACCCGCCGGCGAATATCTGTGGATGAGATCATCAGTGCAGGAACCTCCATGGTATGAACCACGAAATCCTTGCGGTGTTGGGTGCGGATTCGCCTGACGATATCCTCCAGACCGGTCAGGGAATACCCGGGTCGGGTCGCAGCCACCAGCTGGCACATGGAAATCAAGGTCCCCACATCCTTCCAGGACAGGATTTCCATGATGGCATCCGCGCCGGTAATAAAATACAGCTCTGTGTTGGCCGAATACAGATCCCTCAGCGCTCGAATGGTATCGACAGCATAGGACAACCCCGGGCGATCAATTTCCAGTCTGGATACACAAAAGTGGGGATTTCCCTGAATAGCCAGCCGTGTCATCTGATAACGATGTTCCGCATCGGTGATATCTCTGTTTACTTTATGGGGCGGTGTTCCGCTGGGAACAAAAATGATTTCGTCCATGTTGTATCTCGCCCGTGCCCCTTCAGCAATCACAAGGTGGCCGTAATGTATCGGATCAAAGGTACCTCCCATGATGCCGACAGATCTGTCATGCATCCATATTTCCCTCCTGAGTCTGAACTTTTCTTTACAACAGATATTAGTTCAACGTCAAATCGCAATTCCCTGCATAATCCCTGTGGAAGCATAGCAAATGCCATTTTTCTCCCGTTTTTTCTTTTAAATGCATGTTTTTGCTGCGAACGATGTGTCTTTTGACTGCATGCGATACCCCATTCATCCTTATTCTCTATGGATGGGCTCTACCATCTGCAGAAAAGATGCCAGAGCCGAGTCGGTATCCCACGGAATGCGGGATACATTGTCCTGGATCTTCTTATACAAATGAATGTCAAGCATCAATCGTTTTACCGCTTCGGCAATCTGCACTCCGCTTTTCCCGCAAAGAATGCCGGTCTTCTCATGATCAATCTGCTCCCGGGCAGTATCAAAATCAGTGGAAACACAAACTTTCCCCAGCACCATCGCTTCCTGCAGGGATATGCACCATCCTTCGGACCGGGAGGTTTGAACATACAGATCCGCATGTCTTACATAAGGATACGGATTGACTTTTTCTCCCTCCAGAATAAATGAATCGCGCAATCCCGCATTTGCAATCAGTTCAACCAATTCCTTCTCCTGGGGGCCGCTGCCAATCACATGCCAGATCACTTTCATGCCCTGACTGCGCAGAATTTGCAGCGCCTGGACAGCCAGATCAAATCCTTTCACATCCACCAGCCGGCCCAGACTGACAATGTGGAAGGAGCTATCTCCATCAAAGGGAGATTCTTCCCGGGCAGCCATGTCCCGCAGGAACACCGGTGACACCACATTGGGGACCAGATGGATTTTCCCTTGCAGATCCGGAAATACCCGACTGAGATCTTCCAGACCGCTTTCCGACACTGTACCCAGATAATCAAGCTTGCGGAAATAGGGGGCATCAAACTCCGCATCGTACCGCCCCCGGGTGTATTCATTTCGAATAAAGCCGATTTTGGTGCCAGCCGTCACTTTGTCCACCGCATAATACACAGAGACCGTCTGCAGGTAACCCACCGCCGCATCGTACTCTGGTTCAAGGGGAGGCAGGATTCTCTTTAAAAATATCCATTCTTTCTGGGACCGATGCTTCCTGAATGAAGGAATCAGTCCAAAAAGGAGCCGTATCAACCGCAAGAAAGCCACTGAAGGATGCGTACCCATCAGGTTTAGAATAGACTCCTTCCAGGGGAGCTGAAAGTCTCTGAATACTTGAGGAAACTCTCTGACTCGCACATAATCCGGCAGCTGGTTCAGCAGAGGACCCTCTCGCCGAAAAAGAATGAGGGTAATGTCATAACGCTGGGGATCCATCAAACTGACCAGACTGAGAAAATTTCGCACTGAACCGCCAATATGCATATCCGGCATAATAAACAGAATTCTTCGTTTCATTCTTTCTTCTCCCATATTCATACTATACCACCCGGCCGACTGTGAAACCGTGTCATTCGATCAGTGAACCTACCCCTATTTTGAAATATACCGTCGCAGGCGGCCTGCAGCCAAACGGAAACGAATGGTCGGCGGCAATGTCCTGACTGCAGCAGCCCAAGCCTGCTTCAATTCCTGCCACGTTTGAATTTCACTGTCCGTCATGTTCCCTTTCAATCTCTCAGAATACACGCGCATCAAATGATTGGCATAGCTAAATGAGGACAGAGCCAATGAGCCCATGCCCTGAGACTGGAAGAACATGCCTCTTTCCATCCAAGCTTCCACAGCATCTTTGGCTCGTGTAACACTGAGCCGGGATTGGGTGATGCTGTTTTCTCGAATCCGGTGCATGTACAGGAAGCGATTCATGACCCCGATTCTTTCGGCATTGAAAAGCAGTCGATAAGTCGTAAACTCGTCTTCATGATAGCGGCCTACTGGGAATCGAATGTTTTGGAAGAGATTCCGTTTCAATAACTTACCGCATGCCACAGACATCAGACCCGACAATTGACGATCTATGTATTCCAGAGCCTCTTTCTTCTGCCATGTCCTCGCCCATTCCGGTTCAGATAACCCGGCAGAATATCCTTTTCCGTCCGTTCTTTCCAATCGGCACATGGCAACATCGGATTGTCCGGCCGCCATAAACTCCATGAGCTGCTGCAGACAGTCCGGCAGAAGCCAGTCATCGCTGTCCACAAAAAACACATATGGACTGACACTGCAGTCAAGCCCGTTGTTTCGAGCAGCTGACAACCCCTGGTTGTCCTGATGAATCACTCTGACTCGGGAATCCTTTTCTGCGAAGTCATCGCACATTGCACCGCTTTGGTCAGTGGAACCATCATCAATCAAGATGACCTCCAGATTCCGATGAGTCTGCTTCAGAATAGACTGGATGCACGGGTGCAAATAAGGCTCCGTGTTGTATACCGGTACTATCACAGCGATCGCATCGTTTTCCACCAGCCATCCTCCCCAAGATCAAAGTGCATCCGATTTCTCTTCCCTGATTGTACCCTGTATCCGATACCGCTGTCAAAAAAACCGGTGATACCATCGCACCGGTTTTATCGTCCGGGTATCCATCATCCCGTGGATATCCAGCGTATCATTTTAATCCAAATCTTCTTCCGGTAAATAGTAGTCGAATTCGATCTTGCCGATCCGGACCGTATCTCCGTTTCGTAAGCCCTTCTTGCTTAAAGCCTGCTCGATGCCCATTTTGCGAACAGCATTCTGCAGCCGGTCTACGGCTTCTTCCTGATCGAAATTCGTCATGGCCACCAGTCGCTCTATGTTTTCGCCCCGGACAATGTAGATATCGTCTTCCTTTTCAATGGAAAACCGATTCGGGTCCATGGTGTAGACACGTTCTGCTGTGCTCTCCAAGGCGCCCGGCTGTTCATCCGGGATCTCTTCCAAGAGCTCATATGCCCTTTCCATCAGCCTCTGCACACCCTGGGTGGTAGCAGCAGATATCCGAAACACTTCCAAGTCTCTATTCTCAAAGTAAGCCGCCATTCGATCCACGGACTGTGAATCTTCGATCAAGTCCATCTTATTCAGGGCAATCAGGCGGGGTCGGGCTGCCAGTTCCGGATTATAGGTTGCCAGCTCGTTTTCTATGGTTACATAATCTTCTAAAGGATCATGCCCGTCCAGAGGGGCTGCATCCAGAACATGGATCAGGAGTTTGGTTCTCTCGATGTGTTTTAAAAAGTCGTGTCCCAATCCGGCTCCATCATGGGCTCCCTCAATCAATCCGGGAATATCCGCCAGTACAAAACTGCTGTGCATATTGACTTGGACCACGCCCAGCTGGGGAGTCATGGTGGTAAAAGGATAATCGGCAATTTTAGGTTTTGCTTCCGATACGGCCGAAAGAAGTGTGGACTTCCCGGCGTTGGGCATCCCCACCAGACCCACATCGGCCAAAAGTTTCAGTTCCAGCCGTACCCACCGTTCCTGACCAGGTTCCCCATTTTCTGCCATTCGCGGTGCACGATTGGTGGATGATGTGAATCGGGCATTTCCGCGCCCTCCTCGTCCACCGGACACCACCACAACCTGATCCTCCGGGTGAACCAGATCAGCAATCTTCTCCCCCGTATCATCATCGTAGACAACCGTTCCGGGAGGAACCGCCACCATGAGAGTTTCACCTTTTTTACCGTGCATGTTCTTTCCCTGGCCGTGTTCACCGCGCCCTGCCTTAAAATGCCTGCGGTATCGAAAATCCATCAATGTCCGCAGGCCTTCATCCACATAAAAAACAATGTCGCCGCCCCGGCCTCCGTCACCGCCGCTGGGGCCTCCTTCCGGAACAAATTTCTCACGACGGAAAGCAACGACCCCGTTTCCGCCACTGCCGGCTTTCAGATTGATTTTAGCCTTATCAATAAACACAATCGCATCCCTACATTTCTATGTATCTGTATTTCGGGGAGAAACCAAAATGATCCGTTCCTTCCCGTCAGCCATTTTCTCCGTCCAGTACTGTCCTTGTAGCAGACCGGTCCAAATGTCCGCCGCATTCATAGTGTCATCCCAGCCCAGCATCTTTTTCATGTCTGTCGGAAGGGTGCTGAGCTCTTTACCATCCATGGAAGGGAATTCAATCTCCACACGATCCATCTCCGGGACAATCTCAATGGTCATTGTCAGCCAGCGCATATCATCCGGCTGATGAGACAATCCATTCATCACGTTCAAAAGGAGTATCCTCAACAGCAATACTTTTTCATCCATCCGGTCCTGAAATCCAAGCCATGGCGCATCAGCCCGAACACGAACAGAAAAGTCCAGAGCCATGCTCCGGGCAGCGTTCATCATCCCATGAATCATCTGGGCAAAAAGACCCGGCTCAACACCATCGAGGGCGTGGCGAATGGCAATGTCTTGACTGATTCTTCGAATGTAATCGGGCACACTGTCACTTTTTTCTGTCTGAACCATTCCGTAGATCACTTGCATGTGATTGATAAACTCATGGTGCAGAGAGCGGCAGGTGTTCACCCATTCCGTCATTTCCCGGCTGTGCATTCGAGCCATTCTCTGAAAATCAGAGGATTTCTCCAGTTCAGAAGCCCATGCCCGCCGGCTGCCCAAAAAAGTCAATCCCTGCAGAGTGCTGAGGTAAATCGTACTTTCTTTTAGCTTAATCAATAATTGGAAAACATCTCTCATTGCGTTCGAAAAACACATCCGTACTTTTCCAGCCAATACCCTAAGCAGATCGATGCATTTACTGCAGTTACTCAAATGACCACATCCTGACGTTTGATCCGTTCAATCATTAGTTCTGCACAAAAAAAAATTCCCCTTCCAATCCTGACATTCCCCTGCTAAGGCAGAAAAAACGGTGCCGGACTCATCCGGCACCAGTTATTGCTTCCCATCCGCAGTTCTTTGTCTATACAGCCGCTTCGGCTTCAACCGGTTTTACATGGGCACATTTCCGGTCTTTCCCTTTACGGGCATAGCTTACATATCCGTCAACTTTGGCGTACAGTGTATCGTCTTTACCTATCCCTACATTGTTTCCGGGATGGATTCTTGTTCCGCGCTGGCGTACCAAGATACTGCCGGCTGTTACAAGCTGGCCGTCATGGCTTTTAATTCCCAGTCTTCGGCCGATCGTGTCTCGTCCGTTTCGTGAACTGCCGACCCCTTTTTTGTGGGCGAACAGTTGTAGATCCATTTTCAGCATGCTTTTTACCTCCCTTTATCTTCAATCTTTATAAATGCTGCATAATTGTTTTCAATTTCAGCGAGTGCGCACAATACCGATTCCACAAGAAACTGCACTTCATTTTCATCTGCCCCGTCGGGGCTGAACAATCTCAGCCTGAAATTCCCTGACCTTTGAACGAATCGATACCGGACTGACGAAAGCCGCTCCAGTGCGATGGGAATCATCTGCACCAGCGCAGATACTCCTGCACAGACAATATCCTGACCCTTTTCAGCATATTCGGCATGTCCGCTCACAGTCAGAGTCCGGACCGAACCTTGAGGTTCTCTGTGCACTCTCACGTGTATCATGGGCTGCTCCCGGTTTACAGTTCGATTTTTTCGATCTGAATTTCACTGTACGGCTGACGGTGACCCCGTTTGCGCCGGTAATTCGCTTTGGCCTTGTATTTGTAGACAATGATCTTTTTCCCTTTGCCCTGTTCCACCATGGTTGCCGTAACGGTGGCACCTTCGATGTAGGGAGTCCCCAAACGAATCTCCCCATCCTGATTGACCATCAGCACTTTGTCAATCGTCACGGTGTCACCGGATTCGGCAGGAAGTTTTTCCACTTGAAGCGTATCGCCTTCCTGCACTTTGTACTGTTTTCCACCTGTTTCAATAATTGCGTACAAATGACGCACCTCCTAATTCGACTCGCCACCCCAGGCAACACCATCGGCATTTTGAACCTGGACTGTGCGGTTGAAGCAGCAAAAGAGCCACTTACAGACATTTATTCTATCACAGGAGCCCTTACCTGTCAATACTCCCGCATACGCGCGTGTAGTTATTCTGTGATAATGTCATGTTGAATTTATTCTGATAAAATGTCACCTATGAGAAGGGAGATATTCAACATGACTCTACAAGAAGTCGAAAAACTTCGGGTCATTAACCAAACGATTGATAAAGTAATTACCATCAAAACAGCGGCAGATGTTGGGCCTCAGTGAACGACAAGTGCTCCGTTTAAAAGGAGGGGTTTTGAACCACGGACCGTCGTTTCTCATCCATAAAAATCGAGGTCGAGCACCCGCACACGCTGTTTCTGATCCGCTTTGCACACACATAGTCTCTCTCAAACAGACTAAGTATCCATCGGCCAATTTGCTCATTTCCACGAGCTTTTAGCGGAGATGGAAGGATCCATGTGAGTTATCCCACCGTTTACCGCACGCTGACTCAGGCGGGATTAAAAGCCCCAAATTCATCGCCAGAAAAAGGCACACCATCGTCGTAAAAGACAGAGCCAGGCAGGCATTCTGGTTCAAATGGATGCTTCCCCTTTTGCCTGGATTCCCAATGAAAAGCCCATCACATTGCATGGGGGCATTGATGATGCCACTGGGGCCATCTTAGGCTGCATTTTTCGGAAAATGAGTGTCTCGTATGTTACTTCAGGTGATGAATCAACTTCTCAAAGAATATGGCCGTCCGGCGAAATTGTACTGTGACCGCCACACCATCTCTCTTTTCTCCGAAGGATACGGCTGTCTCGCTAGAAGATCAGCTTCAAGGAGTCACTGAGCCTTTGACCCAATTCGGACGGGCCATGCAAGAGCTTGCCATTCAGATGATCAAAGCCCGCTCCCCAAGCCAAGGGCCGTATCGAACGGTCTGGAACACCCTGCAAAGTCGATTGCCGGTGATGTTTGAACTCAGTGGCATTACTTCCTGGAACAAGCCAATGCCTTCTTACCGGAAATGATCCGCCATTTTAACCTTCGATTTGCGGTGGTTCCGCAAGACTCGCTCCCGGCTTTTCGCCCGGTGGATTCTTCTTGTGATCTCACTACGGTGCTTTGTATCAAACATACCCGTACTCTCATCGACCAGGGCGCTTTTTCGTACCAGGGTCTGTATTATCAGTTAATGCAGCACCATAAACCCGTTCAAGCCATGCCGAAGGCCAAGTGACCGTCTTGGATCATCCGCTTCAAGGAATCCGCTGCATCTACAAAGATGCGCTTTTCCAGACCGCCATTCTGGATCAAAGGCCTAAGAAAATGGATCTGGTTGAAAAATCAACCGCCCTGAAAATGGGGTCCCCTCCATCGGCCGATCATCCCTGGCGAAAAGTGCTAAAAACCCTGTCCCCCTTTATGGCTTCATGAGAGATGCTGAAATGCTCGCCATGTTGGATGATCTGTTTAGCTCCGTCCGTCCATGGGCATAGAGGATTTGCTTCAGACTGTCAAGGGCGAGCGGTCTTATTCGCTTGTGTACCCTTGACAGTCCCCTGTGATTGTCCATCCCTGTTTTTAGGTGCCTGTCCCATCAGGCACCTGCCTTCCGGCCAGGACAGGGGTGGGGACAGCGTCCCCACAAATTCTTCAACTCTTTCTTGACTTATTCAAGGTGACATTTTCTCAGAATAATCTCGTCTCTTTTAGGTGACATTATCTCAGACTATTGACATACTCCCCGCATACGCGCCCTTTGGCGAAAGTTTTGTGAACATCCACAATTTCCACCATGACCCGTTCACCGACCAGTTCGCCTCCGCCTTCCACATCCACCACAAATCCTTCCAGCCGGGCAATCCCATTCCATGGATTCCCGCTGTGAGGTTCGTCAATCGTAAGCTCAAGAATCTGGCCGACACGAACCGGTTGGGCTTTTCGCTCAACCTCCTCTTTAGTGCCGGCAATGCAAATTTTAATTTCTTCCAAACCAGCCTCCAAGGACCCTCGAATGTAAATATGCTTTCCCGTGTCCTTTTCCAGCTCCTTCAGACGGGATCCGCCGGCGCCAATCAGCAGCCCTGCCACAGACGGATGCACTTCAATCAGAATGGCTTCTATGACAGAATGCTGAAGGATTTTTCGAATTTCCCGCTCCACCTTTCGGCTCATGGTCTCCTCCGAAAGCACCTTCCCTCGGCCATCGCAGCATGGACATTGTCTGAACATCAAATCATCCAGTCCCTGGGATGTTTTCTTTCGTGTCATCTCCACCAGTCCCAGTTGGGTGATCCCCAGGATATTGGTCTTTGTTTTATCCTTTTTCAGTGCATCTTCCAGAGCTGTCAGCACTTTGTCCTGATCTGCGCTGGAGTCCATATCAATGAAATCCGTGACAATGATCCCGCCAATGTTTCTGAGTCGAATTTGCCGGGCAATCTCAACAGCTGCATCCAGATTGGTTTTCAGCACAGTACTGGCCAGGCTGGTGCTGCCGACAAATTTACCTGTATTTACATCAATGACTGTAAGCGCTTCCGTTCGATCAATGACAATGTATCCACCGCATTTCAACCAGACTTTCCGTTTGGTTGCCCGCTCAATTTCCTGATCAATCCCATACACATCAAAGATATCGCCTTGACGGTAATTGAACAATTCCACACGGTCTTTCAATTCGGGAGATATGATTTCCACCAGATCCAGCACTCGCTCATATTCACTTTGAGAGTCGATGATAAAACGATCCACATCCTCGGAGAAAACATCCCGGATCATTCGCTCGATCAGTCCCAAATCTCGGTGCAGCAAAGCCGGAGGAGAGGCATTGCGTTCTTTGCCCTTAATTCGTTTCCACAATTTCGCCAGAACCTTGGCATCGTGGGCCAGTTCCTCTTCATCCTTTCCCTCTGCCACCGTCCGGACAATCAATCCCATTCCTTTGGGCCTGGCTTTTTCAGCAATGCTCCTCAGTCGATCTCGTTCTTTGTCATTTTCGATTCGTCGAGACACGCCGACATACTCTACATCCGGCATCAGAACCATGTATCGGCCGGGCAGAGTAATGTGAGTGGTTACACGAGCTCCTTTGGTGCCAATGGGCTCTTTGTTGATCTGCACCAGAAGAGACTGACCCTGGTGGAGCAGATCTTTGATGGAGACATGTTTGATTCCTTCCGGTATGTCATCCTCTTCTCCATTGTTTCGGGAAGAAAGCGCATCGCTGACATACAAAAAAGCATTCTTTTCCAGCCCCACATTGACAAAAGCGGCCTGCATCCCCGGGAGAACATTCTCCACTTTCCCTTTGTATATATTTCCAGCCAGGCGCTGACGGACGGGTCTTTCCAGATAAAACTCCACCAACACATCATCTTCCATGACAGCGGCCCGGGTTTCTTCTCTATCGACGTGCACGATGATCTCTTTGGACATGATCTTTCACCCCTTCGGCTGCCGATCTACTCCGGCTTCACCATACTATCCTTCGAAAGCACTTCCAATGGAGTTTTCAATTCTCCATCCGGGTACCTTCGATACAGTCCGATCCTCTCAATGTGAATATTCCCTTCTCCGGGACAAAATCCTTTCTGACAAAGCAGGGCAGCCACTTCCTCCGGTCGCGCCGTGCCCTGATCGGATGCGGCCAACAGCAGATGGATCGATGCATTCTTCTTCTCATCGCTGCAGACTACCGCACCATAAATCAACGGCTTCAAGTCGACCCGCTTCATCCCTTTTTTGGTCTCCCGGTCAACCATGAGCTCGTCTTCATCCAGCAGGGCCTGAAGTGCAGCCTCCGCGGTTTCAGGGGCAACCAACAGGTCCGAGCACATCAAACTGTACTCTGCTGCATTGATAACCGCCATGGCCGCAGGGGCATCATCAGGAATGACCCGGACGATTCGGATCTGAATCCCTGCAGGCAAACTCTTTTGCAGCACAGAATGAACCAAAGCCGGGTCCATCTCTTCGGACAGCTCCACATCCAGATATTCACTCCGGCTGACAAACCCCAACCGCAAAGCAGACGCTAGCGACATTTTCGGGTGCGGGTTGAATCCTTCCGAATAAGCCACCGGAAGATGTGCTCTCCGAAAAGCACGCTGAAAAAGTTTGCTCAGATCGAGATGCGAAATATATCGGACCGATTCTCCTTTTTCAAACTGCACCCGGTATTTATGCATCCGAATGACCGCCTTTCAGCTGGATTGCAACCTGTAGGTCCGGGCAGACACCGCACTGCTGGCAGTCTTCAAACCGACAGTCCGGTGTTGTTTTTTCCGACCATGCCTGTTCTCTCTCAACCATGAGGAAATCTTTAGACACACCCGAGTCCAGATGATCCCAGGGCAATACTTCATTTAGGGGTCTGATGCGGTTGGCGTAAAAATGGGGGTCCACGCCAGTGTCCTGAAATGCCTTCATCCACAAGTCGTGGCGATACATTTCCGTCCAGCCATCGAACTTGCATCCCAACTGCCAGGCTCGCTCCAGAGCGTCTGCCACATGGCGGTCTCCTCTGGCAAACACTGCTTCCAGAAAGCTGACTTCTGCATCGTGCCAGTTCAAATGAATTGCCCGATTCCGAATCCGATCTTTCAGCAGCTTCTGCTTTCGCTTTAATTCATCCACGGAATCCTGCGCTTCCCACTGAAACGGGGTGTGGGGTTTGGGAACAAACCCCGCCACACTGATGGTAATCCGCAGTGGTTTCCGGCGATTCTGGCCTCCCTTATGGTCGGAGTTATAGATCTGCACCGCTTTTTCCGCCAGATCAGCAATACCGGCAATATCCTCGTCCGTTTCAGTCGGCAGTCCTATCATGAAGTACAGCTTGATACCCGTCCACCCGGCACCAAAGGCATCCCTCACAGCAGAAAGATAATCTTCCTCGGTGACATTTTTGTTAATCACGTCCCTCAGCCTTTGAGAACCCGCCTCCGGAGCCAGCGTCAGGCCTGTTTTCCGCACCTTCTGGATTTCCTCCAGAAGCCCGATGGAGAATGAATCCACCCGTGACGACGGCAGCGACAACCCTATCCCGGCCGGACCGTAGCAGTCCACCATGGTTTTCACAAGGCTCTGGATTTGGGAGTAATCGCTGGTATTCAGCGATGTCAATGAAATCTCGTCGTAACCCGTTGCCCGGATCAGGGCCTCGGCCTGGCGAAGCAGTTCCTCTTTGGATCGCTCCCGCACAGGACGATAAATCATCCCGGCCTGGCAGAAACGACATCCTCGTGTGCAACCTCGGAAAACTTCCAGCATCATCCGATCGTGAACAATCTCTAAAAAGGGCACAATGGGTTCGGTGGGATAATCCACTTTGTCCAGGTCACGAACAACGGCCTTCTGGATGCGATCCGGAGCTTTTCCATTCAGTTTATCCAACCCCTCCAGTGTCCCATCGCTGTGATAGCGTGGGGCGTAAAAGGATGGTATGTATACACCCTGTATATCCTGCAGCCTCTCCAACAGGAATTTCCGGTTCCGGGGATCATGCCGCTGGCATTCCCGGTAGGTGGATACAATCTCGTGCAGCGCTTCCTCGCTCTCTCCCAGATGAATCACATCCATAAAAGGGGCCAGCGGTTCCACATTGAAAGCGCAGGGCCCACCGGCGATGATCAGAGGGTGCGTGTGATCCCGTTCGTCTGCCCGAAGCGGTATACCCGCTAGATCCAGCATATTCAAAATGTTGGTGTAGCTCAGTTCATACTGCAGAGTGAAGCCGATCATATCGAACTGATTCAAAGGAGTCCGGCTTTCCAGAGAAAAGAGCGGAACTTTCCGCTGCCTCATTTCCCGTTCCATATCTGTCCAAGGAGCAAAAGTACGTTCTGCAAAGACATCGCTGCGCCGATTCAGCGTATGATACAATATTTTCGTCCCCAAATGCGACATTCCCACTTCATAGAGATCTGGAAACGCCAGGGCAAATCGGGTCATGTCCCCAGAGATCTCCTTGTGCACAGAATTCCATTCCGTGCCAATATATCGTGACGGTTTTTCCACATCCGTCAAGAATGCTTCCAACTGAATCTCTTTCATGAGACACCTCCATGCTATATCCCATCAGAATAGAATTTTCTGTCTCCTCATATACACAGCTTGCAAAAGACCGACACAAATCAAGCAAGCCAACACAGATGTTGCTCCGTAACTGATAAAGGGCAATGTTTTTCCTGTCACCGGCATAATGCCCATGGCCATCCCGGCATTGATAAACATTTGAATAGCCAATGATGCAGTCAGCCCCACTGCCACCAGTGAACCAAACAAGTCCCTTGCTTCTGCCGCCACCCGAATACCCCGCCACAGAAAAAACATGAAGACAATCAGAACCAAGGCGGCTCCAATGAAGCCCGTCTCCTCCCCGATGACAGAGAAAATGAAATCTGTATGCCGCATGGGCAGAAACTTCAGCTGATTTTGTGTCCCAGCAAAAAGCCCTTTGCCAAAAAACTCCCCGGACCCGATAGCAATCCTGGATTGGATGATCTGATATCCATCTCCCAGAGGGTCCACTCCGGGGTTGATAAATACCGCCAGCCTTTTCCGCTGATAATCCTTTAGTAGAAACCATAGGATCGGACTGGCGGCCAATCCGGATCCCATCAATCCAGCCAGATAGGTCCATTTCACATTGGCCACAAACATCATGACAAAAGCAGTGGCAACAATGATGATGCTGGTACCCAGATCCGGCTGCTGCAGAATCAGCGCCAACGGCAGTCCAATATGGGCCAGGACAGGAAGCAGGTCAGACACCTGCCTGATTTGGCCTTGCTTGCGGCACAAGAGGTCCGCCAGGGTAATGATGAGAAAGATTTTGGCAAACTCGGAAGGCTGCAGCTGGAATCCGCCAATACGGATCCACCGCTGCGCTCCAAAAGATTCTTCCCCCAAACCGGGAATCAGCACAACAGCCAAAAGAGCCATGTTCCCCCAGTAGATCAGGGTGCTGAAACGACGGTAATTGTCATAGTGAATGGTCAGGATCACCAATGCCGCAGCAAATCCCAGAATGATCCCGTAGATCTGTTTGCGCACGAAAATAAGCGTGCCGCCCCCTGCCACATTATGTGCACCGGTTGCACTGCTTATGGCTACCAGACCAATACCCAAAAGCAACAGCACAGAGACCCACATGGGAAAATCCATATTTTTGATCAGCCTGCGGTTGAAAAGCATGACATCCTCCACTTTCTCTACGATCAGGGTATGAAAAGAGAGCGGTCAGTCTCTGACCGCCTTTGTGACACCCATCCCGGTTACTGCAGCTCCCGTTTCCGATCTGTCCGCCGGACACTGCGAATCGGAATATTGGCAATCAGAGCCACCGAGTTGTTCTCCGTGGTGAGTTGAACATCCAAAGCTTCCTGGTCAATATCCATATATTTGGAAATAACACGGATCAGATCTTCCTTGATTGTATCCAGAAACTGCGGTGAAACCGAAGCCCGGTCGTGAACCAGCACCAGGCGAAGTCTTTCTTTGGCCACATTTTTGCTTTTGTTCTCTTCTTTCCCGAATAATCGTTGAATAAACTCAAACATTGGGATCTCCTCCCTCTATTTGCTGAGACCGAATAGTTTTTTGAATCGAAGCATAAACCCTTGCTCTTCCTGCAAAGACATCAGGGGAACTTCTTCTCCGTTTAGTCTTCGGACGATATTGCGGTAGGCCTGACCGGCTTTGGACCCATGGTCCAGCACAGCCGGCTCTCCCCGGTTGGTGGAGATGACAATGGTGTCGTCTTCCGGGACAATACCCAAAAGATCAATGGCCAGAATATCCAGAATATCGTCGATATCCATCATATCCCCTCGTTTGACCATCTGAGGACGGATACGGTTTACGATCAGCTGCGGATCATGAAGCTCGGATGCTTCCAATAATCCAATGATTCGGTCGGCATCGCGAACAGAGGAAACTTCAGGATTGGTAATAATAATGGCTTCTTCTGCGCCGGCAACGGCATTTCGAAAACCCTGTTCGATGCCAGCCGGACAGTCGATCAGCACAAAATCAAATTCAGCTTTCAAATCTTGGGTCAAATCTTTCATTTGCTCTTCTGTGACGGAATTCTTGTCCCGGGTCTGGGCTGCTGGGAGCAAAAAGAGAGAATCATCCATTCGCTTATCTTTGATCAATGCCTGTCGGAGTCGGCAGCGGCCTTCCACCACATCCACGATATCGTACACAATGCGGTTTTCCAATCCCAACACTACATCGAGATTGCGCAGGCCGATATCCGTATCCACCATAACCACCCTCTTGCCCAATTTGGCCAACCCTGCGCCCAGATTGGCAACACTGGTGGTTTTCCCGACTCCTCCTTTTCCCGATGTGATCACATACACTTTACCCATTTACGCGACCCCTCCCATTCCTCTTACACCTGATATAGTTGACTGGCTAACAATCAGCCCAGAAAACGGTCAATTTCAATTTGCCCTGATTTGATTCGGGCAATTTCCGGTTTTTCCGGTGTCTTTGCCCGTCCATCCGGCGGCCGTGAAATATAGTTGGCAATTCTCAGCTGGGTGGGCTGCAGTTTCAATGCGGCCACCACCGCCCCTTCATCACCGGTGGCGCCGGCATGTGCCACACCGCGGAATGCTCCAAACACGATAATGTCTCCGCTGGCTGTAATTTCAGCTCCCGGATTGACATCACCAATCACCACCACATGCCCGTCGTAGCGTATATGCTGCCCGGAACGAAGTGTTCGCCGGATCAATGATGTGCTTTTTTCCATACTGACTTCGGGTTCATGAGATAGATGGTCTGGCTCCGGTAAAGACGGGTCCTTTATTTCAGCAGACAGCAGTTCCTCAATATCCTGTGCCAGACTCAATCGATATTCGCTGCTGCCGTTTGTCTGTCTGTCTTCCGGCTGGTCCAATTCATCTTCGCACTCCATCTGAATCTCGCTGACAGATATACTCCATCGCTGCAGCAGCTTCTGGATCTGCTCCACCTGATCATCACTCCACCGATCATGCATTATGCGAACTGCTGCCTGGGCGTCAGTAAAAAAATCCTCTGCGGAAGAAAAACGTTTTTGCAGTTCCGTTTTGACCACATCCGGGTTCATTCTTCCATCGATCACAATCACCAACCCATCCCGGCTGCCTTTGATGACAGGTCCATCCAAGTAAGTATACATTCAGGTAATGACCTCCAATGCCCTATTGCTCAATGCTTTTCTACATTCCACATCCTCTGCAGGTTTCCTGCTGTCTTTCTATTCGACCCCCGTAGGCGTCGATTGATCTGGGATGACAGACCCTCCGTTGCCGGAGTGATCTTTCAGACCGAAGTATTGTTCAAAGATAGCCCGTGCTACCGGAGCACCGGTACCGCTGCCCGATCCTCCCTGTTCCACCAGTACTGCCACCACAATCTCCGGGTTATCAAATGGAGCAAAGGCTACAAAAACCCCGTGATTATCACCGGTGCTGTTTTGGGCTGTCCCGGTTTTGGCTCCCACTGCAATGGGGAAGTTGCGGAAGATCCACCCGGCTGTTCCTCCGGTCTGGGCCGCCCCCCTCATTCCGTCTCGGACCAGTCGGAGTGTTTCTGCATCCACATCCACGGTCTGTGCAACGGTGGGTTCCGGAATCTTCGGGACAAACTGGCTGGAGACGGATCCATCCGGATTCTGAATATCTTTTACCAGATACGGGGTGTATCGGGTCCCTCCATTGGCAATGGTGCTGACATAACTGGCCAGCTGCAGCGGTGTGAAAGCGTGGTACCCCTGTCCGATAGCGGCGTATATGGTTTCTCCGGGCCACCAGGGCTGATTCAGCCTTTCCGATTTCCAGGCAATGGTGGGCAGTATCCCGCTGCGATCCACATCATGATCGATCCCTGTGGGCTGCCCCAGCCCAAACATACTGGCGTACTGAGCAATCCGATCGACCCCCAAGCGCCTGCCCATTTCGTAGAAGTACACATTGCACGATTCGGCCAGTGCACTGCGAAGATTGGTGGTCCCATGACCGCTTCGTACCCAGCACCGGGCAATCACATCGTAGATCCGAAACGATCCGTTGCAGTAAATCCTTTCACTGGGGGTAACTACTTTTTCTTCCAGCGCTGCTACCGCTGTTACCATCTTGAATACAGATCCCGGTGGATAAGTAGCCCCGCTGACCCGATTGATCAACGGCCTCATAACCGGATCATTCATGGTCTCCCACTGAGACTGGGATAGACCCCGAACAAACAGATTGGGATCATAGGTCGGGAGGCTGACATAGGCCAGGATTTCTCCATTTCGAGGATCCATGGCAACCACCGCACCCTGATAGGCATTTCTGTAGGGATTGCGCGGATGGGTGCGTGTTGCCTGCATGCTCTCTGCCAGTGCTTTCACTGCTACCCGCTGCAATTCGGAATCCAGAGTAAGAACCAGATCAGATCCTGGAATCGGGTCTTCCAATCCGATTACTTCGGCGTGGGTTCCTCTGGCATTGACTTCAATTTGCTTTCCACCATCCACTCCTGCCAGCACTTCATCGTACACTTTTTCCAGACCGGTTTTCCCTTCAATTCGATTGGAAGTGTCTGAAACCCCCACATACCCAAGAACGTGGGCAGCCAGATCGCCAAAAAGGTATTCCCGGACCGGTTCCACTTCAATCAGCACACCGGGCAGTTCTGAACGGCGCTCCTCCAGCTTTGTATGGGTGATTTCATCGATATCCACACTAATTCGAATCGGTTCATACAACCTGCCCTGGGTTTTGCGCTTATTAATCTCTTCTGATATGACCGATGCTTCAATATTCAAGATTGCCCCCAGGTCTTGGGCAACCTGATCTGTATTCTGAAGATCCAAAAGCACAATAGAAACAGAATACGCCGGTCGACTGGTAACCATAAGGACACCGTTACGGTCGTACATAGAACCCCGGGGAGCGGATATGGGAACCAGCCGGATCCGGTTCCCATCGGCCAGGGCAGCCAGTTCGTCGCCTTTGATCAGCTGCAGAAACACCAGCCGTCCCATCAGGATCATAACCATCAAAATGATGATCCCCAGAAAGTATGTTATTCTTTTCTGAATGGCTTTATCCATCATTGTATAGAACCTCCATTACCGGTTCAACATTTGGAAAAAATCGTCGATCCTTTTCATCAGAATAAAAACAAATGGAGCCAGAATGCTGTTCAGAATGACTGTCGGCACAATAAGCTGCGTCGATGCTACCCAAAAAGGCAGCGGCCGGCCGAACAGATACAGAATCAGCCAAAACATCAGTTCATTGCCCAAGGTACCTGCAGCCATCATGATCATGGGGATGAACAGATTCTCTTTAAAAAACTTCCCTTCGGTCAAACCGACTATGTAGCCGGTGCACATTTTCGTCAGGGCATTGGCTCCCATAAACTGACCGGTCAGAATATCCTGCAGCAGTCCGGCTCCCAATCCCACGCCGGTACCGAACGGATGCCCTTTCAACAACCCGCTGACGATAACCACAATCAGCACAAGGTCCGGCCGGGCTCCAAAAAAAGCCAGTCGATTCAGAATCGTTGACTGGATCACTACGCTCAGAATCACCATTAGCCCGGCCAATAGCGGAATCAATGCCTTCCCTCCAAATCTCTACTGCATAGGTACCAGAAGAATCAAAACTTCTTCCAACCGGTCAAAATCCACATACGGTTCGATAATGGCATAGGTAGTCAGCCCATACTCCCGTCGGACCACTTCCTGAACGGTCCCCACAGGAATTTCTTTGGGGTAGACTTCCCCCAACCCTGACGTCAGCACTACATCCCCAGCCCGGACTTCGCTTTCTCGCGAAAACAGTCTCATTTCAAGGTAATTCTCCCCGCCCGGCTGACCCAAAACCACACCCTGATCCCGGGTGCGCTGAATGTAGCCCCCTACACCGCTTTCCGGATCGATCAGCATCAATACGGTAGCGGTATGGTCTGTTGTGGAGATAACTCTTCCCACCAAGCCTCTTCCAGTAATCACAGGCATATCTTTTTTGACCCCGTCATCCATTCCTTTGTTCAAAACAATGGTACCATACCAGTGGGTGGCGCTTCGTCCCACCACAGCAGCCGCCATGGTCGGATAAGCAGCGGTCTTTTGATATTCCAAAAGTTCTCGTAACCGTTCATTTTCCTTTTCTCTTTCCAGCAGCTGCAGATATTCTGAGCGAATCATGTCCAACTCAGCTCTCATTTCATCGTTATCGGCTTTCAGAGTACTGAGCTGACTGATCTGTTGCATAAACCGGGAGAAAAATCCCCCCAGACTGGCGAAGGGTTTCTGGATCACCGCAAACACATCCACCACGGTTGTTTCCATGCGAGTAACAGTTCCACGCGGTTGAGATGTTGCGCCGATCAGGATAAACAAGAACAGGACCAGTAAAATACTGGCCACCGCTTTTCTATTCATTCGGTTCAGTGACAAAGCAACCACACCCTTTAGACGATTTTTCTGGGTGCCATCAGTGCCTTACGCCATCTTTCGATACTGTCCAGCGCAGCACCTGCTCCTTTGACAACGCACAGCAGCGGTTCATCGGCCAGATGGACGGGCATTCCGGTTTCTTCCGAAACAAGTTTATCAAATCGCCGCAGCAGCGCACCGCCACCGGTGAGCATAATGCCCCGGTCCATTACATCAGAGGACAATTCCGGCGGCGTTTTTTCCAATGTGATTTTGATGGCTTCAATTATGGCAGACACCGGCTCAGACAAAGCCTTGAAGATTTCAGTTGAGGTGATTGGAATGGTTTTTGGCAGGCCGGTGACCAGATCCCGGCCGCGGATTTCTGTTTCCTCTTCACTTTCCAGAGGGTAGGCCGATCCAATCTGAATTTTTACTTCTTCAGCTGTTCGTTCACCGATCATGAGATTGTAATTTTTGCGGATATGTTGGATAATCGCTTCATCCATTTCATCACCGCCAATTCGTATAGACCGGCTGGTGACAATGCCTCCCAAAGAAATCACGGCCACTTCAGTCGTTCCGCCGCCAATATCCACCACCATACTTCCGGTGGGTTCATCCACAGGCAGGCCGGATCCAATGGCTGCTGCCATGGGCTCTTCCAGCAGGTAGGCTTCCCGGGCTCCTGCCTGGAGGGTAGCGTCAGTGACAGCCCGCTTTTCCACTTCTGTTACCCCGGAAGGGACACAAACTACCACACGAGGCTTAATGATGGATTTATTTTTATTGGCACGGTTTATAAAATGCTTCAGCATCGTCTGAGTTACTTCAAAATCAGCGATGACTCCGTCCTTCAGGGGTCGGATCGCAATAATATTTCCGGGAGTCCTGCCGATCATCTTCTTGGCTTCATCGCCCACAGCAAGGATCTGCCGGCTGTCTTTTTGCAGGGCCACCACCGACGGTTCCTGCAGCACAATTCCTCTGCCTTTGACATGAACCAGTGTGTTGGCTGTTCCCAAATCAATGCCCATATCTTTTGAAAAACGATTCAAAAATGAAAACACCATGTTTCCTCCTCTACATAAACTGCCTCTCTTTAAAACTGACAAAGCGGCTGTCTCCAATCACAATATGATCCAGCACCTTAATCCCCAATAGATCCCCCGCCTCGCACAATCGAGCCGTAATATTGCGGTCTTCCTGGCTTGGTTCAGGATCTCCGCTGGGATGGTTGTGGATCAGAATCACAGAAGCTGCGCTTCTTTTGATGGGTATCTTGAAAATCTCTCTGGGGTGCACAATGGTCGTGTTTAGATTGCCCACCGAAACCGATTCAATCCCCAGAACATGATTCTTTGTATTCAGCAAAATAATGCGAAAGTGTTCACGGTCCAGAAACCGCATTTCATCCATGACCAAACGACTGACATCTTCCGGTGACCGAATCACGCTTCGCTCCGGAGGAGCTCCCCCCGAAAGCCGTTTCCCCAGTTCCAGCGCTGCCTTGATCTGAATGGCTTTTGCTCTGCCAATACCTCTGACAGTGCACAGTTCTTCAACCGTGGCTTCACTGAGGGCCCTCAGTGCTTCCGTTTCAGACCGTCCTTTCCCGGCTACCCGACTGCTCAGTACCCTTTTGGCCAAATCCAGAACCGATTCCTTCCGGGTCCCGTTGAGAAGAATAATAGCCAGCAACTCGTAGTCTGCCAGTGCAGCAGCACCGAAGCGGATCAACCGCTCCCTGGGGCGATTTTCTGGCTGAAGCTCTCGCATCGCAATGTGATACTCCTGGTTCTTGTTCAATTTTATCCCTCGCTGTTCGATGAGTAGTGTGAAGATAGCATGGTCGGATCGACAACTATGTGCGGCGAGTCAGATACAGTTTCACTCTCCCTTCTTGGTTGAATCAGGAACTTTGAAATTCTCTATACCTGCTCCAAACTCCTTCAACAAACGATACAGCGCAGAAAGCGGCAGGCCGACCACATTGAAGTAGCAGCCTTCGATCCTCTCTACGAACAGGGCAGCTTGCCCTTGAATTCCGTAGGCACCCGCTTTGTCTGCATACTCTTCGGAGTCCAGATACCACTCAATCTCATCCGGGTCCATAAGGCGAAAATCAACCCATGTGCTCTCGCAGTGGACCGCATGCCGATTGCCTCCCTGGTCTGCCACGGCAAGACCGGTGTGGACCGCATGGCGTTTCCCGCTTAATTTTTTTAACATGGAGGCAGCATCAGCCCGATTTTTGGGTTTCTCCAATACTTCCGCGCCCAGAGTTACCAGGGTATCGGCCCCAATCACCACCGCGTCCGGATTCGTTTCTGCCACATACACGGCCTTTTTCAATGCCAAAGATACCGCCCTCTGTTCAGGTGTAAGGTGATGATCCACTTCTTCATCGATTCCGCTGGCAATGCATTCATGAACCAGACCGACTTGATCCAGAAGCTGCCGCCGGCGCGGAGATGCAGAAGCCAGGATGAATTTGGACAAAATCACCGCCTCCTATCGTCGGTAAACAAACAGGGCCGCGATCAGACCCAAAGCACCGGCCAGATTCAGTTGGAAGCGGAAGCCAAACACAATATCCATAAACCACAGATCCAGCTCGGCCGGAGGCATAAGTCCAAATACGATCCCCTTTTGCAGAAATGGCAGCATCGTCCCCAGCACTTCCCCCAGGATACTCCCAACCACGGCTCCAATCAGCAGATACAAAAAAAGCATCAGTCCGTCTCGCTTTTTCTTCATAAAAACCTCCGCAGCATTCATCAGTCTGTTATTTGCATAGCCCTATTATAGCACAAACATTCCGCAACTATCACCACATGGAAAGAAAGAGTTGCCCGAAAATATGATTCTCTCGACACAATTTTGACGGATTATCCCGCTTACGAAAAAGCTGGACTTTCTTCGGCAAGAAAGTCCAGCTTCGTGTATTTCTAGTTGTAGCGTTTGCGTTTTGTATAGTGAGTGTGAAGCAAATGATGAGATTTTTCTCCCAACGGCTCAATAAGAAACTCTTCATACAGCTTCTTAACGGCCGGGTTCTGGTGGGACTTTCTCAGAGTCATAGCGGAATCCGCATCATACAGGGCCTGGATTCTCTTTTCCCTGATTGCGTTGGTTGTGGGAATGGGCTGTCCGCCGCCGCCGATACAACCACCCGGACAAGCCATAATTTCGATGAAGTGATAGTCGGCTTCCCCGGCACGTATCTTATCCAGCAGTTTCTTGGCATTGCCCAAACCATTGGCAATAGCTACCTTCACTGGCAGGTCCCCTACCTGGATAACGGCTTCCTTAATGCCGATCAAACCGCGAACATCATTGAAATCAACATTCTCCAGTTCTTCTCCCGTCACAACTTCATACACTGTCCGCAGGGCCGCTTCCATTACACCGCCAGTGTTCCCAAAGATGGCAGCAGCACCGGTAGTAATTCCAAACGGAGCATCATAATCTTCGTTGGGAATGTCTGAAAAATCAATCCCGCTGCTTCTGAACATTCTGCCCAGTTCACGGGTTGTCAACACCGCATCCACATCCTGGTATCCGCTGTCAGCCATTTCCGGCCTTTCTTTTTCAAACTTCTTGGCCGTACAGGGCATGATGGAAACTGAATAAATTGTTTTGGGATCAATGCCGAATTTATCTGCATAGTATGTTTTGGCTAAGGCACCGAACATCTGCTGCGGTGATTTGCATGTGGATAGGTTATCCAGCAAATCCGGATAGAAATGCTCGATGTACTTGATCCATCCGGGGCTGCAAGATGTAATCATGGGCAGTGTACCGCCTTCTTTCAATCGATGCAGCAGTTCATGCCCTTCTTCAATGATCGTCAGATCCGCAGTAAAGTCTGTGTCAAAGACCCGGTCAAATCCCAGCCGCCGTAAACCAGCAACCAATTTACCCGTAGAGACTTCTCCGGGAGGAATGCCCATTTCTTCCGAAATACTGACCCGGATGGCCGGTGCAGTCTGTACAATCACATGCTTATCGGGATCCGCCAATGCTTCCCAAACAGCTTCCGTTTCATCCTTTTCTCGAATCGCTGCAGTTGGACAGACATTGATGCACTGGCCGCACAGCGCGCAGGCCACTTCCATCAGATCATTGCCCACAGCAGTTCCAATCATGGTTTCGGCCCCTCTGCGAATCGGGTACAGGACCGACGCAGCCTGAGTCTCTTCACATACTTCCACACAGCGCCGGCAGAGGATGCATTTGTTCATATCCCGCACAATGGATGGAGTTGATTCATCCAGCGGAATATTCCGGTCTTCGTGGTCGAATCGGATCCTGCGGATACCCAGCTGTTCTGCCACGGTCTGCAATTCGCAGTTTAGGTTCCGTTCACACATCAGGCAGTCCTCCGGGTGTCTGGAAAGAATCAGTTCCACAACCACCCGGCGTGCTTCCCGTACGGCCGGAGTATTGGTCCTAACGACCATCCCTTCTGCTACGGGATATGCACAGGAAGGCTGCAGCAGACGATTGCCTTCGATTTCGACAACACAAACCCGGCAAACGGCCTTTGCATCCTGATCCGGATGATGACACAGTGTCGGAATGTTGATTCCGATTTTTTCAGCAGCCTCGATAATGGTCGATCCCTGAGGAACCTGGACCTTCTGGCCGTCGATCGTCAATGTTACCATGTCCATCTATCTACACTCCTTTACTCTGATTTCTTCTTGGATGCTCATCACTGGATATCACACACTTCACACGGACATTCTTTCCGATCGATATGAGCATCATATTCATCGCGGAAAAAGCGCAGTGTCGTCATCACCGGATTCGGTGCTGCCTGTCCGAGTCCGCACAGTGCTGATGACATCATGGTTCGCGACAGAGCCTTTAGAATGTCGATGTCGCTGGAAGTTCCCAATCCCTTGCTGATCTTGTCCAGGATCTGGTACATCCGGTAGGTTCCTTCCCGGCATGGGGTGCATTTCCCGCAGGATTCATGCTTGAAGAACTTCATGAAACATTTGGTGACGTCCACGATGCAGTGGGTTTCATCCATAATCAGCAGAGCCCCGGAACCCAATGCAGTTCCTGCCTCGGCCAACGTATCGTAATCCATGGGCAGATCCAGGTATTCCGGTGGTATGCATCCTCCGGAAGTACCCCCGGTCTGGGCCATCTTGAACTTCTTCCCTCCGGGGATTCCTCCGCCGATTTCATAGATGACTTCGCGCAGGGTGATTCCCATGGGCACTTCAATCAAGCCCTTGTTGTTGATATTGCCCGTCATGGTGAATACTTTGGTGCCGGAGCACTTATCAGTGCCGATTCCCTTAAACCAGCAGCCACCCTCCAGTATGA
The DNA here is from genome assembly GCA_040766585.1 of Candidatus Sumerlaeota bacterium. Taxonomy (GTDB): domain Bacteria; phylum Bacillota; class SLNR01; order SLNR01; family SLNR01; genus JAXGQE01. The sequence continues at coordinate 85,320 of JAXGQE010000004.1, read as the reverse complement.
TGGGAGCCACATTGGCCAGGGTTTCTACATTATTCACCAGAGTCGGTTTGCCAAACAAACCCACATTGGTTGGGTACGGAGGCTTAAAGCGAGGTTCGCCCCGATCCCCTTCGATGGATTCGATGAGAGCCGTTTCTTCCCCGCACACATATGCACCGGCTCCTTCCCGAATTTCAATGTCAAAACTAAAATCGGTCCCAAATATGTTGTCCCCGAGAAGGCCCAGTTTTTTTGCCTGCTCGATGGCATTTTTCAGTCGCTCAACAGACAGGGTGTATTCTCCGCGGATATATACATAGCCTTTGTTCGACCCGATTACATAACCGGCAATAGCCATGGCTTCAATGATATTGTGGGGGTCTCCTTCCAAGATCAGTCGGTCTTTGAAAGTCCCCGGTTCCCCTTCATCCGCATTGCAGACGACGTATTTCACGTCACCCTGGGCTCTTCGGGTAAAGTCCCATTTCAAGCCTGTGGGGAAACCTGCGCCGCCTCGTCCTCGCAGTCCGGACTCCTTCAGCTCTTTGATGATGTCTTCCGGAGACAGCTGGGTCAGACTCTTTGCCAGCGCTTCATATCCTCCCCGCGAAATGTATTCTTCTATGCTGTCGGGATCAATGATCCCGCAGTTTCGCAGGACGATTCGCTGCTGTTTTTTGAAATAGTCAACTTCACGAACGGTCTGAACCGATTTGGGTACTGCTTCTTCTTTGTAGAGAAGCCGTTCCACAATTCGGCCTTTGAGAATATGTTCCTCAATAATTTCTGCCACATCATTTTCTTTGACCCGGCAGTAAAGGACGCCTTCGGGATAAATGACTACAGTAGGACCAAATTCACATAAGCCGAAACAGCCGGTCTCAACGATCTTTACTTCTTTGTCCAGTTTCCGCTGTTCCAGTTCACGGATAAATGCACGTTCTACGGTCTGGCTGCCATTGAGGACACAGTTCGTTCCTGCACATACCAGCACATGCGCCCGGTAGAATTCCATATTTTCCCCTCCCTTTCTCGATGCGAGTCCCGATTCTTACTCTCTGTATTTATCGAGAATACCCGGTATCATCTCTGGTTTTAGATTCCCGTACACTTCGTCATTAATCATCATTGCCGGAGCTACACCGCACACACCCAGACAACTGGCGTATTCCAGCGTAAACAGTCCGTCCGGAGTATTTTCTCCAGCCTTGATCCCCAGATTTTCTTCCAGAGCTTTATACACGTCTTCAGCCCCGACAATATGACACGGTGCACTTTCGCACAAACGGATAATGTATTTCCCCTTGGGTTGAACATTGAATAGACTGTAGAATGTAGCCACCCCGTAGACTTTGCTCAAAGGGATGTTCATTTTGTCCGCAATCTGAGTCAGTGATTCATCACACAAGTACCCGGTTACGTCCTGAACCGCATGGAGTACAGGGATTAATGCTCCCGGTTCTCCTTCATGATCTGCAATGATCTGGTCAATCTTCTGAATAACCTCTTCATCGGTACAACAGCAGCTTTTTTCTAGCTCTGCCATGTAAGTTTCACCTCCTGATTCTGTATCTATCGGGTTGCGATAACCCATTCGCCAACGATCTGTCCGTTGATCACATGCTGGGCAATGATCTTCCTGGCCATTTCGGCATTGATATTCCCGTAGGTTACTTTCGGCTGGTCTCGGCGAATCACTTCCACAATGGGTTCTTGTTCGCACATGCCCACGCAGCCGGTCTGAGTAACAGAAACATCACTTATATCCCTTTTGGAGATTTCGTCCATGATGGCAGCCATCACATCCCGAGCTCCCGCGGCAATTCCGCAGGTCCCCATCCCCACAATAATTTTTGTACCCGCATCCGTTTCTCGCAGTCGGGTCTGTTCCTTGGCTTTTTCACGAAGCGCCTGCAAATCTGCTAATGATTTCATTCATAACACCTCCCTCCCCGTGGCGTCAAAACATGAAGTAAACATTTCTACATGGACTCCTGCAGTCCTTCCCATAATCTCATTTTTGTCAATTTTCAGATATTTCCATTTTTGAGAAAGGGCAGACACGATACCGGATCTGCCCCTTCTGATTCAATTTAATCCAGCTTCGGATATTTGCTGCGTTTGGTGTAATGAGTGTGCAGCAGATGATGGGATTTCTCTCCCAACGGCTCGATAAGAAACTCTTCATACAGTTTCTTGATGGCCGGATTTTCGTGCGACTTGCGAATGGTACTGGCTTGATCCGCTGTGTAGATGGCACCCATCCGTTTGGTTTTGATTTCGTCATTGGTGGGTATGGGCTGTCCGCCGCCGCCAATACATCCTCCGGGGCATCCCATGATTTCTATGAAGTGATAGTCTGCTCTGCCGTCGGCAATCATTTCCATCAGCTTATGGGCATTGCCCAATCCGTTGGCTACAGCAACCTTCACTTCCAGGTCGCCCACCATAACGGAGCATTCTTTGATCCCTTCCAAACCGCGGACTCCTTTGAAGTCCAATCGTTCCAGGGTTTCTCCAGTAACGACTTCATAGACGGTTCTCAAAGCAGCTTCCATAACACCCCCGGATGCTCCAAAGATGACGCCGGCTCCGGTGGAAATACCGAATGGATTGTCATAGTCTTCTTCCGGCAGGGTTGCGAAATCCAATCCGGCTTCCCGGAACATTCTACCTAGTTCACGGGTTGTCAGGGCAATATCCACATCCTGAAGTCCGCTGCCGTCCATTTCTGGACGATTGGCTTCGAATTTCTTGGCTGTACACGGCATGATGGACACGGATACAATATCCTTGGGATCGATGCCGGCTGTGTCAGCATAGTAGGATTTTGCCAGAGCTCCGAACATCTGCTGCGGCGATTTGCAGCTTGATACATGCTCCAGATAGTCGGGATAGAAGTGCTCAATGTACTTAACCCAACCCGGGCTGCAAGAAGTAATCATCGGCAGTTTCCCGCCTTCTTTCAATCTCTTTAAAAATTCGTGGCCTTCTTCGATAATGGTCAGATCGGCTGTAAAGTCTGTATCAAAGACCCGGTCAAAGCCCAGTCTGCGCAAACCGGCTACCAGCTTTCCGGTAACCACTTCACCGGGTGCCAATCCCATTTCTTCACCGATGGCGACCCGAATGGAGGGTGCTGTCTGAACCACTACATGCTTGGAAGGATCAGCCAAAGCCGCCCATACCTTATCCGTTTCATCCTGCTCATGCAGTGCCCCTACCGGACAAGCCAGCACGCACTGCCCGCAGTTTGTGCAGGCCACTTCACTCATGGGTTCATGAAATACCGGTGTAACCACACTGGAAAATCCTCTTTCTGCCATACCCAACGCATTCACATGCTGAACCTGGCTGCAAACAGACACGCAGCGGCGGCAGAGGATGCACTTTTCCGGCTCCCGAACCACGGAATATCCGATGGTGTCCGGCGGACTGTAATTCTTCTCTCCGGTAAAGCGGATTTCCCGGATTCCCAGTTCATTAGCCAAAGACTGCAGTTCGCAGTTTTGGTTTCGGATGCATGTCAGACAGTCGCTGGGATGATCCGACAGTAAAAGCTCTACCACGGTTTTTCGAGCATTCCGGACCACCGGAGAATTGGTCTTAACCACCATTCCTTCGGAGACCGGGGTTGTGCATGATGTCTGCAGAGATTTGGCCCCTTGCACTTCAACCACACACACACGGCATGCACCAATCTCATTAATTCCTTCCAGATAACACAATGTGGGTATATGAATACCGGCTTTTTTGGCGGCTTCAAGCACCGTCATGCCCGGTTCAGCCTGCACAGTACGGCCGTCAATTGTTAATGTTACCATTGACATTATTTCACACTCCTTTAACTGATAGTTCGATCGGAAATTGCCTTACCCAGTGGTTACACTTTCTCGATGGCTTTGACTGGGCATGTTTCCATGCAGGCTCCACATTTAATGCAGATTTCCGGATCAATGTAATGCACTTCTTTGGGACTGCCGGTAATCGCATCCACCGGGCAGGCTCGAGCGCACATGGTGCAGCCAATGCAGGATTCCGGTTTCACCCGATAAGTAATCAGGGCCTGACACACTCCTGCAGGACATCTCTTTTCATTGATATGCGCTTCATACTCATCCCGGAAGTATTTAATGGTACTTAATACCGGGTTCGGAGCTGTCTGCCCAAGACCGCACAAAGAAGCATTCTTGATGGTCTTTGCCAGAGTCTCCAGTTTATCCAGATCGCCGGGTTCGCCTTTACCCGTCGTAATCTTTTCCAGGATTTCATACATACGTTTGGTTCCAATCCGGCACGGCGGGCATTTTCCGCAGGATTCATCCATCGTAAACTCCAGGAAATACTTGGCCACATCCACCATGCAGGTATCCTCATCCATTACAATCAGTCCGCCGGAACCCATCATGGAGCCGGCAGCAATCAGTGATTCATAATCCATGCTGATGTCCAGGTGTTCCGCAGTCAGACATCCGCCGGAGGGACCACCGGTCTGGGCTGCCTTGAATGCTTTCCCTTTGGCAATTCCGCCGCCCAGATCGAAGATGACTTCACGCAGTGTGGTTCCCATAGGAACTTCCACCAGACCGGAGGTTGTGACCTTGCCGGCCAGAGCGAATACTTTGGTACCTTTGCTCTTCTCTGTACCGATGGCGGAGAACCAGTCGGCACCCCGTTCAATGATGACCGGAATGTTGGCGTAGGTTTCCACATTGTTGATGAGAGTAGGCTTACCCCACAACCCTTCGTTGGCGGGATAAGGTGGTTTCGGTGTGGGTTCTCCCCGTTTGCCTTCAATGGATCTCAGCAGTGCAGTTTCTTCTCCGCACACGAAGGCGCCGGCACCAATTCGAATTTCAATGTCAAAGTCAAAGCCGGAACCGAAAATGTCCTTGCCCAGCAGTCCGAACTCCCTGGCCTGCTTAATGGCGTGATCCAGTCGACGAATTGCCAGCGGATACTCCGCTCGGACATACACATATCCCTGGTTGGATCCGACTGCGTAACCTGCAATGACCATGGCTTCAATTATGCTGTGAGGATCACCTTCCAGGACACTTCGGTCCATAAATGCACCCGGGTCCCCTTCATCCGCATTGCACACCACATATTTGGGTGTACCGGTGGCTTTTGCTGTGAATTCCCACTTTAGTCCGGTGGGGAATCCTCCGCCCCCACGACCGCGAAGACCCGACTTCTTGATTTCGTCTATCACCTGCTGAGGAGTCATCTCGCTCAGGACTTTACCCATGGCCACATATCCGTTCCGACCAATGTATTCTTCAATGATGTCCGGATCAATCAAACCGGTATTCCGGAGAGCAATTCGGACCTGTTTTTCAAAGAAGCCAATTTCTGCAACTTCGGGAGAAATATCCTCTGTACCCGGAACCCGGTACAGCAGTCGATTGACAATTCTTCCCTTCATCAGGTGTTCCTGGGCAATTTCCCGGGCATCTTCGGGTTTCAGCTGGCAGTAAAATATCCCTTCGGGATACACTACCATAATCGGACCCAAATCGCAGGGGCCCATACACCCGGTTTCAACTACCTTGATTTCCTTGTCAATACCCAGCTCTTTTAATTCTTCCACCAAAGCGCTTTGGACTGCTTTGCAGTTGGAGGATATACATCCGGCCCCTGCACAGACCAAAACCTGTGCGCGAATCCTTTCCATTTCCAGACCTCCTCTATATATGGTTGACACTTTACGACGCATGGATGGCTGCATAATCCAAATTCACGGGTCGCCACTTGACGGCTATTTTTTCTGTATAACCCATTCGCCGATAATCTGATTGTTTACCACATGCTGTGCCACAATTTTACGAGCCATTTCGGCATCCACAAGTCCGTACATAACCCGGTTTTCACCCTGGATCACCTCTACCATCGGTTCTTGTTCGCACATGCCGACGCATCCGGTCTGGGTCACCATGACATCGTCCAAACCTCTTTTTTCAATCTCATCCATGATAGCAGCCAACACATCGCGAGCACCGGCTGCGATACCGCAGGTACCCATTCCAACGATTACCTTGGTTCCTTTTTCACCCGTGCGCAACCGTGTGGATTCCTGTGCCTTTTTTCTCAGAGCTTCCAGATCAGCCAATGATTTCATTCATTTTCACCTCCGTATAATTCTGCCAAACCTTCTTGTATATACTCACGGATCCATCCAAGTACCATCGGATGGCTCAAACTGACATCCTCGAGCCCGGCCCGAATTTCCGCTGCGTTCAGTTCGAAAACCCGATCTCGGAATCGATGCCTGTACACAAAACCCAAATCCGGATGCCCTCCCAAAACCGTTGTAACCGTAGCCGCAATATCCCCCAAAGGGGCTCTGTCGATATGACTCCGGCGAAAATGAACCCGGATCTCTGTTCCCAGTCCCAGAGTGGACTGAATTTCCAAATCTCCGCCTGTCTGTCGGGAAGCGGTATAAAACAGAGGAATCCCCAGCCCCACTTTTCGGGTGGTGCGGGTTGTTACAAACGGATCCTTCACCGTTTCCACCATTTCGGGACTCATCCCGCGGCCGTTGTCTGTGATGGTAATCCGGAAAACATCTTCCTCTGGATCCTCGCGGATCACCAGAGATACCTCACTGGCTCCGGCCTCAATTGAGTTTTGAATGATATCGAGAATATGCAGCGACAACTCTCGCATGGAAGGTCACTCCACGATTAGTATTTGGCCAGGATCGCGTCCAGCTTATCCGAAGTCAGACGCCCGTATACATCATCACCGATCATAATCGCCGGTGCCAGACCGCAGGCTCCGATGCAGCGCAGGACTTCCAGGGTGAATTTTCCGTCCTCTGTGGTTCCTCCCACATCGATTTTCAGTTTCGCCTTCAAAGAATCCAGGATTTTGGCGGCTCCCTTTACATAGCAGGCGGTCCCCATGCAGATTCCAATGGTGTGTTTTCCTTTGGGTGTCATGGTGAAAAATGCGTAGAAAGTGACAACCCCGTACACTTCAGTTATGGGCACATTCAGTTTATCCGCAATATATACCTGAACTTCTTTGGGCAGATAGCCAAAGATCCCCTGGGCCTGATGGAGTACCTGGATCAGAGCTCCTGCCTGCCCTTTGTACTTGTCAATTGTTTTGTCCAGCTCACGGTACAGTTCTTCATTTGCACCACTGCAGCCGGTGCAACCACAACATTCTGCCATTTACTTCTCCTCCTTCATTCTGATCACTCTATCTTGTCTTTCTTAACACTTGATAATGGCTCTTAAATAGTCACCACCTTTCGCTGGTTCAACCCCGACAAGGCCATGCATATTTCTTTAAAGCTTGCATCGTTTCCATGAATTTCACTTCGTGCCCAGTTAATTTCATTCAAATAATGCGCATCGGATGAACCGATCAGCTGGTAGTTCTTCAGGTAAGGATATTTCTGCAGAGCCTCTTCGGCGGTGATATGGGGCGATATCTCCACGGCCGTAAAACCAATATCCGGAGGGATAAACCCCAGGTTGCTGATGATGCTGTAATTGGGACGATCGATATGGGCCGGATAGCAAAACCCACCCATTTGCATGCAGTTTTCTGCAACTTCTTCCACTGTAAGAGACGTGGAAGCAAGAAGCAGTCGGGTATTTTTTCTCAAAGGACTTCCATTCAAAGCAAAAACCCACTGTTCTCCAAAAAAATCCTCTCGATTGCTGCTGTCGGGCAAATGATCGTAGATGTATGACTGCCAATGATCCACATGCTCCACATCCGGGAAGAGACATACCAGATGCACTTCTTCACGAGTCTGGACCTCCATCCCTGGAATCACCGTCACCGACGATCCCTGAGCCGCAGCCATGACCGCAGCAATATTTTCAGCAGAATTGTGATCCGTAATGGCGATCACATCCAGCTCCCTGTCTATGGCTGCCTGTACAATATTTTTCGGCGTCATCTGTTCATCCGCACAGGGAGACAAAGCCGTATGAATATGAAAATCTACAAACATCCGGGCCATCATATCAGTCGGAGGCAAGCAGGGCGAAGATTTTTCCGCTCAGTTCAAACGAAGGCCATTCGGATGTGAGAATGGGCACCTCCGCTTTCACTGCCTTTTCCAGCGTACTGGACTCAGGCTGCAGGCCGTTGCTCATAATTACAGCACTCAGTCCCAGCAAAGATGCCACGGCGACCACATTCTGATGAGTCTGAATGGTGATCCACACATCGCCTTCGCTGGCTTTGGCCATCACATCGCTGAGCAGATCGGATGTGTATCCGCCGCTGACTTCACGATCCAGGAAATCTTCTCCAAATTTTACTTCCAGATGAAGAGTATCAATGAGTTCTTTCAATGTCATACTGTCACCTCATTTACCATTAGTCTTTTTCCCCATGGCCGGTGGCACTTTTTCGGATAATTCCAGCATCTCTTTGGCCAGTTCATTCACTCTTTCCCTCAGCTTAAATACACAATCGGTCTCTACGGCAAAGCCCTTCACAATATCTTCAGCCAAAGCCCGGCAAGTCGGTGCTCCGCAGGATCCGCAGTCAATACCAGGAAGCTCCGCCAGTGTTTTTTCCAGTTCTGACATCAGCTGAATCGCTTTGGTGATATCAGTATCCAAATGCATTATGGGGCGAGGGGCAATTTTCTCTTGCCCGGAAAAGTACCCTTCTTCATACAATTCCGGTATATTTTCCAAAGGAGTGAATTCTTCCAGTTTCTTGTCGGCCAACTGCCGAATCCGCACCCGTGAAATAAATTTATTCTCAACAGTGAGAGGCCCGGCGATGCACCCGCCTGGACAAGACAGGCATTCCAGGTAAACCACATCATCCAGTTTTCCCATTTCCACTTCTTCCAGCACATTGATTACATTGTGAATACCGTCTACGGACAGGTAGTTGTCCAGACCTACCGCAGCATTCTCTCCTCCTGCCCGAGCCCAGCCAACACCAAACCCGGTGGCCTTGCTTTCCAGTTGGTTATCCACTTCAGGGATCGCTTTGAGAATCGGGCCGTATACGTCCGCAATGGGGATAACACCATCCACATCCGATTTCTTTACACCCACCGGTTCTTTCACAGCGGTTACCTTGGCCGGACAGGGTGTGATAAAGAAGACCCCGATATCGCTGCGTTTCATCCCTTTTTCCTTCACCAGTCTGTCTTTAATCATCTTTGCTCCGATTTCCATGGGTGTTTCAATGGGAATGATGTTCGGGAGCAAATCAGGAAACCGAACCTGAATCAGTCGAACCACGGCCGGGCAGGCCGAAGAAAGCAGCGGTCTGGGCAGATTCTCTTTTTTCAGGTATTCTTTGATGGCCGCTGTTACATAATCTGCACCCACCGCCACCTCATATACTTCATCAAAACCCAGCTTTAGCAACGCTCCCAGAATCTTGCCCGGGGGGACATCCCGTCGAAACTGTCCCATCAAAGCAGGAGCTGGCAGCGCCACCCGATATTCAAACCGCTGCAAATCATCCAGACTGTCTGCCACAGCAACTTTGGCATGGTTAACACACTTGCGGATGCATTCACCGCAGTCAATGCACCGTTCTTCAATAATATGGGCCTTCCCTTCCCGCACTCGAATGGCCTCTGTGGGGCAATTCTTGATGCAGACAGTGCAACCTTTGCATTCATCTTCTTTCAGGCGTACGGAATGAAAGTAACGTCCCATGAATCATCCCCGCTTTCATAACATCACCTAAATATTAATCTTCACTTTCAGGGTAACTCCCCGGTTCACTTCCGAATCAATATTGAATTCGTCCGATGATCGCTTAATGTTCGGCAGGCCCATGCCCGCTCCAAAACCCATTTCCCGAATATAGTCGGGGGCCGTTGAAAACCCTTCTACCATAACGGCTTCCAGATCCGGTATCCCCGGTCCTTCATCGATGATCTCCAGTGCAATGTGATCTGGATGAACCTCCAGCGTAATGACCCCTTTATCTGCGTGAATCACCACATTCATTTCAGCTTCATATGCCACAATGGCAGCCCGGCGGCAGATATCAGAACGAATTCCCAACTGCTGAAGAATTGATTTGATTTTGCTGGATGCCTCCCCGGCTGCATTGAAATCTTTCCCTTTGATATTGAATGAGACTCTCATAAGCGGCTTATTGTCTTGTCCGTCAGCCATCTGCGCACCCCCGTATCCATAGGAGATTGTGTTTACCGTACTACAAACGAAGCTTCCAGGCCTGATCCATACAATATTCCGCAGCATTCAAACATGGTTTTTTCGGTATTCATCAGGATAATGCCCAGATCTTCAGCCAGATCAATGACTTGCGCAGAGGGTTTTTTCCCTCTGACAAATATGATGGCGGATAAATCCACCATTTCTGCAGTTCGAATCACTTGCTGATTAATCAGTCCAGTCAGCAGAATCGATTCTTCCCGGTTGAATGCCAATAGATCGCTGAGTAAATCACAGGCACAGGCTGCAGCAATGGGACGATCCAACTTCCCTCCGGAAGTCAGCAACTGCGCCTCCAGTAGATCTTTAACATCCGCAATTGTCAGGGGCACACTCAACGCCTCCTTATGTGAATACTTAGATAGATTTTTGCAAGTATTCTTGCACATTGGTGATATCCATTTCAAAAACATGTATACAACACCTAGTATTATATCAAATATCGCGGAAAAAGAGAAGAATTTTCACGAACTCTCATAAATAATTGTCCATAAGTCTGGAATGAACGCATATTTTTGCTTTTCTCAGATAATTTTGCAAGTTTTATTGTAATACAAGCACTTTGGCGAATACCCATGGTACGAAAATCACGTACAGTACAATCCGGTCGGTACAAACTGAGTACGAGCCTCAGCAGCGGTCACCAGGGAACCGCAGATGCACACCACATCATCCTTTTGCGCCATAGCCAAAGCAGCCTGGATCCCTTCCGAGACTGTTTTGTACCCGACTGCAGAACGGCCCAGTCCTGCAACGGCGCTCACCAGGGCATCGGAGGGCAGCCCCCGAGCACTACGAGGAGTGACTGCATAGATGCTATGGGAAAAGTCCGCGATCGTCCGGATCATCGAATTCCAATCCTTGTCAGCCAGTATACCCACCACGGTAAGTATCCTTTTTTCTTTGGAAAGCGCCTGGATGGTTTTCTTCAATGCCCGAATCCCATCCGGGTTATGCGCTCCGTCAATCACCACAATCGGATCCATTTGCATGACTTCAAAGCGTGCCGGCCACTTCACATGCATAAGACCCTGACGGATGGATTCTTCCGATACTGTAAATCCCTCCGTTGCCAGAATATCGATGGCGGCCACTGCCAGTGCTGCATTGTGAATCTGATGATCGCCCAGCAGTGCCAGTTCCAGGTGCTGATATTGATGGTGCTTTGTTGATAGTTCAACCAACTGTCGGCTCCAGTCCATCATCTCCCGCTGGGCTTCGATGTCGCGCCCCCAGAGGACAACCGGCGCCTTTTGGCAGCAGGCTGTCTGCAATATGACTTCCCGCGGCCCCGGCTCCATGTTCCCCACCACCACCGGCCTGTTTGCTTTGATGATCCCTGCCTTTTCCCCGGCAATCTCCTCCAGAGTATCCCCCAATACATTCATGTGGTCGTATCCCACGCCGGTAATAACTGCAACCCGAGGATCCTCCACCACATTGGTTGAATCCAGTCTCCCGCCCAGTCCTACTTCGATGACCGCAATATCCACTTTCTGCTGGCGGAAATATTCCAAAGCCAAAGCTGTTACCACTTCAAATTCCGTAGGCTGATCCAGCAATTCCCCCACTTTTTCGGAAATCGGCCGGATTTCATCGATGAGAAGCATGAGTTCATGGTCCTGGATGGGGTTTCCGTCAATACAGATCCGCTCATTGAATCGGTGGAGCGAAGGAGAAATGTATGTACCAACCCGGTACCCGGATTTCTGCAGTATGGTTGAGAGCATGGCTGTCACGGAACCCTTACCGTTGGTTCCGCCTACATGAATCCACGGGTATTCTTTTTCGGGATTCCCCAGGTACTCCAGAATCTTTCGGATCCGGTGGAGACCCAGCCGAATCCCAAACTTCTGCAGTCCGGAAAGATACGCCATAGTATCCTGATAATCCACTGTTCCCATCCCCTTATCCTCTTCCACTATTCGTTACGCATCGATTAGCTCCTGCAGGAGTCAAACCAAAGAGTGATATTCGTAATTATCAAAAAAGTGAAGCCCGAAGGCTTCACTCATTCTTACAGCAGTTCCAGCTGACGGATTCTATCCCTGATCTTTTCCGCTTTCTCCCGATAATCCGCCTGTTTTCCTCTTTCTTTAGCCACCACCTGCTGAGGGGCTTTGCTCAGGAAATCCTCGTTATTGAGTTTTTTCTCCAGCCGATCAAGCTCCACATCGGCCACCGATAATTCTTTGCTGAGACGAGCAATTTCCTTGTCCTTTTCTATGAGCCCTCTCAAAGGTACATACACTTCAATGGATCCCACGATGGCTGTCATAGCCTGTTCCGGCTGACTCTCCTGAACCGGCTCAATTTCCAGCTTAGAGAGTCCGGCGATTTTTTCCAAGACAGAATGGTTCTCGTTCAGCAGAGAAAGATCCTGGGTCCCCGATGCTCTCAGAATCACTTCGATTTTTGGGCCGGGGCCAACCCCCATTTCCACACGGATATTCCGGATGGCTTTGACAATATTCATGATGGTGTTCATGTCAGAGACGGCCTGAGGGCGAATCATGGATGCATCCGATTGGGGCCACTGGCTGGTCATGATGGTTTCTCCATCATGGGGTAGGTGCTGCCAGATCTCTTCCGTGATAAACGGCATAAACGGGTGAAGCAGCTGCATCGTTCTTTGCAGGACATACCAGAGAATATGCTGTACCAGCATCCGGTCTCTGTTATTCTCTTTCCCATACAAACGCGGTTTCGATACTTCAATGTACCAGTCGCAGTATTCGTTCCAGATAAAGTCATACAGGGACCGTCCTGCTTCGCCGATATCATACCGTTTCAACAGGCGGGTAACCTCATCGGATACTTCGTGGATTCGGCTGATGATCCAGCGGTCAGGCAGGGTCAGATTCTCATCTCTCAGATCCAGCCGTGTATACTCACCATCATCATCTAGATTCATCAGAACAAATCGGGATGCATTCCATATTTTGTTGGCAAAGTTACGAATGCCTTCGAACTTATCCGAAAAAAGCCGGATATCATTGCCGGGTGAACTTCCCGTAACCAGAGTGAATCGCAGAGTATCTGTCCCATACTGATCAATGATACTTAAGGGATCAATGGTATTTCCCCTGGATTTGCTCATTTTCTTGCCTTCATCATCCCGAATCAGGCCGTTTATGAACACTTCGCTGAAGGGAATTTCCCCTTGAAACTCCAGTCCCATGAAAATCATTCGTGCCACCCAAAAGAAAATGATGTCGTAGGCCGTCACCAAAACCGACGTGGGATAGAAGTGTTTTAGTTCGGGAGTATTCTCCGGCCAGCCCAAAGTTGAAAACGGCCACAAAGCCGAGCTGAACCAAGTATCCAGCACATCCTTGTCCTGATGAATGCGGCTGCTTCCGCATTTTTCGCACACAGTGGGTTCATCGATGGATACAGTCACATGGTCGCAATCATCGCAGTACCAGGCCGGTATCCGGTGACCCCACCACAACTGCCGGGATATGCACCAGTCATGGATGTTTTCCAGCCAGTACATGTATGTATTTTTAAACCGTTCAGGAACAAACCGGATTTTTCCCTCTTCCACCACTTTCATGGCTGGTTCTGCCAACGGCTTCATTTTTACAAACCACTGACGAGACAAAAGGGGTTCAATCGCTGTATCGCAGCGGGAACAGTGACCCACCGCATGAGGATTTTCTTCCACCTTCACCAACAACCCCATGGAATCCAGGTCCTGCAGAATGGCTTTTCGACATTCATACCGGTCCATACCGCTGTATTTTCCGGCTTCCCGAGTCATAACTGCTTCTTCATCAATGACAATCACGCTGGGCAAATCATGGCGTTTGGCTACTTCGTAGTCATTGGGATCATGAGCCGGCGTAATTTTAACTGCACCGCTGCCGTAGGCAGGATCCACATATTCATCCGCCACGACTGGCAATCGTCGTCCGATAACCGGCAGGATGGCATTTCGTCCGACAAGATGACGAAATCGTTCATCTTCCGGATGAACAGCCACCGCTGTATCCCCCAGAATCGTTTCGGGCCGCGTGGTGGCCACTTCAATAAATTCATCCGAATCTTCCATGGGGTACTTTACAAAGTACAATTTCCCTGAGATCTCTTCATGCTCTACTTCCAAATCCGACAGGGCCGTCAGGCATCGCGGACACCAGTTAATGATAAAATCTCCACGATAGATCAGCCCCTTGTTGTATAAATGGACAAATACCGTCTTCACAGCCTGTGAACATTTCTCGTCCATGGTAAATCGTTCCCGTTCCCAATCGCAGGAGGTTCCCAACCGCTGCAGCTGCTTAATGATGGTACTCCCGTACTGCTCTTTCCATTCCCATACCTTATCAATAAATGCTTCTCGCCCCAAATCATGGCGCGTCAAGCCCTGCTGCGCCAGTTGCCGTTCCACTACTACCTGGGTCGCGATGCCGGCATGATCCGTTCCCGGAATCCACATGGCATTGTCCTGCTCCATCCGCCGCCATCGAATCAGGATATCCTGCAGTGTGTTGTTCAGGGCATGACCCATGTGCAGCGAGCCCGTAACATTGGGGGGTGGAATGACGATGCAGTAGGGCTTTTTGTCCGGCTCTACTTCAGCATGGAAATATCCCCCCTGCAGCCAGTAATCGTACCATTTAGACTCCACAGAGGTTGGATCGTACACGGTGGGCAATGTGTGGTTGTCCGTCATCTGAAAAACTCCTTTCAGGAATAAAATAACCCCAAACCGTCAAAGGACGGAATGGGGCTTTCCGCGGTACCACCTTCGTTTTCCGAATTGATCGGAACACTCTCGTTATAACGGACTTCTCCGTTTCCGGCTACATGATCTCACCGGAAAAGCTCCGGGATGACATTCCACTGCGAACCGCTGAGGGATATTTCAGCCGGGTATCCCTCTCTCTGCAGGGCAAACAGTGTACTCTTTCCCTTCAAAGCTGTTGGGGTATATGAAATATATACATATTTTATCCATTCACGGCTTCACTGTCAAGATTCTCATCGGGGGGTGGAATCTTCCTCAAGCAGAGGATTTTCCTCCAAAAAACCGGCTTCACTCAAACGATCCGTGATCATGCTCCAGACATTCTCGCATCCGTATTTGGATTCTGCAGAAAACAGAAGTACCGGATGGTGGGCTAAAACACCCATGTTTTTGCGGATCATTGACAGGTGTTTCTGCCACTGCCCGCGGGCAATCTTATCGGCTTTGGTTCCAATGATAACGGGCTCAAACCCTTTACCGGCCAGCCACTGGTACATGTGGATATCGCTTTCAGCAGGGGGATGTCTGACATCAATGAGCTGAATCACCATCAGCAGTTCTTCCCGGTTCAGCAGATAGCCCTCAATGAGTTTCCCCCACTTTTCCTGCTCGCTTTTGGAAACCTTGGCATATCCATACCCGGGAAGATCCACGAAGTAGAAAAGATCGTTGATCCGGTAATAGTTCAGCTGGCGGGTTTTACCTGGCTGGTTGCTGGTTCTGGCCAGGTTTTTCCGGCCCAGCAGGGTATTGATCAGCGACGATTTACCCACATTGGATCGACCCACCATGGCAATTTCAGGTTTTCCATCTTTGGGCAGCTGAGCCATGCTCATAGCGCCCATGACAAACTGGGCATCAGTGATTTTCATGGTTCCCTCCCGTTGATGTCAGAGCAATTTCCAGGACTTCGTCCATATGATCCACTAAATGGAATTGCAGCTTCTTTTGTACGCTCTGCGGAATCTCTTCCATATCCTTACGGTTTTCTGCGGGCAAAATCATGACTTTGATTCCCCCTCGATGGGCGGCCAGTACTTTCTCTTTAATACCGCCGACCGGAAGAACTCTTCCTCTCAAGGTAATTTCACCGGTCATGGCCACATCGTTACGCACCGGTCGATTTGTCATGGCAGACACCATGGCAGTGGCCATGGTAATCCCCGCGGAAGGACCGTCTTTGGGAATAGCTCCCTCAGGAATATGGATATGGATGTCATTCTTCTCAAACAAGTCATCCGGAATCTGCAGCATGCCCGCCTTGGCCCGTATATAGCTGAATCCAGCCTGAGCGGACTCTTTCATGACATCGCCCAGTTTCCCGGTCAGCATCAAATGTCCCTTGCCTTTCATCAGGGATACTTCAATGGACAGTATGTCTCCTCCGGTTTCCGTCCAGGCCACACCGGTAGCCACACCGGCCTCCAGTTCTTTTTCCGCAATCCCGTAGCGGTAGCGGGGAATCCCCAGGTAGTTTCTCAGGTTCTTCTCGGTCACCTTCACCCGGCTCTGTTTATTCTGAACAATCCTCCGGGCGGCTTTGCGGCAGATCGTGGCCAGCTCCCTTTCCAGGTTTCGGACGCCCGCCTCCCGGGTGTATTCACGAATTATTCGGAATAGGACGTCTTCATCCATGCCGACCTGGTTTTCTTTAAGTCCATGTTCTTTCAACTGTTTCGGAAGCAGATACTTCTTCCCGATATTCATTTTTTCCAGTTCTGTATATCCGCTGATATAAATAACTTCCATCCGATCCAGAAGCGGCCTCGGTATATTGTGCTGCGCATTGGCAGTTGTAATAAACATAACTTTGGAAAGATCAAAGGGAATCTCGATATAATGGTCGCTAAATGTATTGTTTTGCTCCGGATCCAGCACTTCCAGCAATGCAGAAGCAGGATCTCCCCGGAAATCAGTGCTCATTTTATCAATTTCGTCCATTAAAAACACAGGATTCTTGGAACCCGCCTGCTTCATGCCCTGAATAATCCGTCCGGGCATGGCACCGATATAGGTCCTTCGATGACCGCGGATCTCTGCTTCATCCCGAACTCCACCCAGAGAGATTCGTACGAATTTACGTTCCAGTGCCCGGGCTACCGATTTCGCCAAGCTGGTTTTGCCCACTCCAGGGGGTCCTACCAGACAGAGAATGGGTCCTTTCATTTTTTCAGCCAGTGAACGAACCGCCAAAAATTCCAAAATTCTTTCTTTCACTTTCTCCAGACCGTAATGATCCTCATCCAGTATTTTTTGCGCGAAATCAATATCCAGCCGATCTTCAGTCATGGTTGTCCAAGGCAGGCTCATGACCCAATCCAGATAAGTCCTGACCACTACAGCTTCTGCCGCCATGGGAGGCATCTTATCCATTCGCTCAATCTCTTTTTCAATTTTGTCATGGATGTCATCGGGTAGATCCATCTGGATCAGTTTTTCTCTCAGTTCGTCAGTTTCGGCTTGCTTTTCGTCCCGCTCACCCAACTCCTTCTGGATGGCCTTTAACTGCTCTCTCAAGTAATACTCTTTCTGGGTTTTTTCCATCTGCCTGCGCACTCGAATATTCAATTTGCGCTCCAGATCCAGGATTTCATTCTCTTGTGTTACAATCTGCAGGATTTTCTCCAGGCGTTCTTTTACTGAGAATGTCTCCAGCAGGACCTGCTTCTCATCCAGCTTTAGATTCAAATGCGATGCCACGATATCCGCCAGCTGACCGCCTTCTTCGATATCCGCTGTGGTAATCAGTGTTTCAGGCGCTACTTTTTTGCTTAACTTGGAATACTGCTCAAACTGGACCATGACGCTGCGCATCAGTGCTGTGGTTTTGGCAGACGGTTCCTCCACATCTTTCATTTCTTCAACCTGCACCCGAAAGTGCTCCTTGTTCTCCACAAACTCCTCGATTCGCCCGCGCACCATTCCTTCCACCAGTACTTTGATGGCTCCCCCGGGAATACGGATGAGCTGCTTCACTTCAGCAATGGTTCCTACGGAGTACAGATCTTCCTGCTCCGGTTGATCGGTGGCAGCATCCTTTTGGGATACCAGCAGGATCCTGCGCTCGTTAAGCATTGCATCTTCCAGAGCATGGATGGATTTATCTCTTCCTACATCCAGATGGATTACCATATATGGAAACACCAATACTCCTCTCAGCGGCAGCAGTGGCAGTTCATGCATCGTTCTCACTTCATCCTTCTTTCTGGCCATACAGTCCACCTCCATATCGGATTCTTACAGTAGTAATTCTTTTTGCATAGATCAATTCCTTTTAGTGCAAGTTCCTACCCAAAAAAAGACACGGTCAAGGACCGTGTCATGCTGTTTCTTCCTTCTTTCGCTTCTTCTTCTTTTTCTCGGCCGTAATGAGAAGAGGCTCCTGCTTTTTGGTAATCACTTCTTTGTTGACTACACACCGGGATATATCTTCCCGGGACGGCATGTCGAACATGATGTCCAGCATAGCATCTTCCATGATGGCTCTCAGCCCTCGGGCTCCGGTTTTTCTCTTCATGGCCTCTTTGGCAATTTCTTTCAGGGTATCATCCAGGAATTCCAGGTCGACCCCTTCCAGCTCGAATATTTTCTTGTACTGCTTCACCAACGCATTGCGCGGCTCGGTCAGGATGCGGATCAATGCCTCTTCATCCAGAGCATCCAGTGTAACGATAATGGGGACTCGACCCACAAATTCTGGAATCAGCCCGAAGTGAAGGAGATCCTCGGGGAGCACAAATTTCAGGATATCGTTTTTCTCTTTCTTGTCCTGATCTTTGATTTCAGCACCAAAACCCATGCCTTTTCGCCCAATTCGAGACTGGATCATTTTATTGATCCCCTCGAACGCTCCACCACAGATAAACAGGATATTGGTGGTGTCAATCTGGATGAATTCCTGGTGAGGATGCTTTCTCCCGCCCTGAGGCGGAACAGATGCCACAGTTCCTTCCAGGATTTTCAGCAAAGCCTGCTGTACACCTTCCCCCGATACATCCCGGGTTATGGACGGATTTTCTGATTTTCGGGCAATCTTATCAATTTCATCAATATATATGATGCCCTTTTCAGCTCGTTCGATGTCATAATCGGCAGCCTGAATCAGCTTCAGGAGAATGTTCTCCACATCTTCCCCCACATATCCCGCTTCGGTCAATGATGTCGCATCGGCAATCGCAAAAGGTACATTGAGAATTCGGGCCAAGGTCTGCGCCAGCAGGGTCTTTCCCGAACCGGTGGGTCCCATCATGATAATATTGCTTTTCTGCAGCTCAACATCATCAATCCGGGTATCCAGATTGATCCTTTTATAATGGTTGTATACAGCCACAGCCAGTGTCCTTTTTGCCCGCTCTTGCCCGATTACATACTGATCCAAAACTTCCTTGATCTCAGCCGGTTTGGGAACCTCTTCCATATCAAAATCCATCTCATCGTGCAGTTCTTCATCGATGATCTCATTGCACAGTTCAATACATTCGTCGCAAATGTACACATTGGGACCGGCCACCAGTTTCTTGACCTGATCCTGGCTTTTGCCACAAAATGAGCATTTCAGCTGACTCTTTTCTTCGTCAAACTTATACATTCCAATCACCTCGTTGTGGCACTACTTTACTGCATCCTTCCTCGGTAAAAAGACCTCGTCGATAATCCCATACTCTTTCGCCTCAGCAGCTGACATGAAAAAGTCCCGATCTGTATCACGTTTGATCTGATCCAGCGGCTGTCCGGTATGATTGGCCAGGATCTCATTGAGTCGTTCCCTGGTTTTCAGGATTTCTTTGGCATGGATCTCAATATCCGCTGCCTGCCCCTGAATCCCGCCAATGGGTTGATGAATCATGACCCGGCTGTGCGGCAGGGCAAAGCGTTTTCCTTTCGATCCGGCGGCCAGCAAAACTGCAGCCATACTGGCAGCCAGCCCAACGCACAAGGTGGATACGGATGGTCGGATATATTGAATCGTATCGTATATGGCCAGTCCCGAATGGACCAGTCCTCCCGGTGAATTGATATAGATACTGATGTCTTTTTCAGGATCTTCGCTTTCAAGGAACAAAAGCTGAGCAATCACCAGACTGGCCACATTGTCATCAATGGGACTGCCAATAAACAAAATTCTTTCTCGCAGCAGTCGTGAATAAATATCATAGGCCCTTTCGCCTCTTTGTGTTTGTTCCACCACTATCGGCACTAAATTCATTCCATTCACCTCACTCGTGATTGTTCAATCTCAATGGTTCGTTCTTACTTCTCGGCATCCGCTTTGACCATAACCGGCTTAGCATTGCTTGTCAAAAACTCAATGGCCTTGCGCAGGCGGATATTTTCTTCAATGACAGGAATGGTTCCCTGAGACTCAAATGCCTTTTTCACCGTTTCTTTATCCTGGGAATATACTTCAGCTATTTTTTCGATCTCTGCATCCACATCTTCACCTGTCGCTTCGATCCCTTCTACTTTCACAACCGCTTCCAGCACCAGCTCTGTTTTCAGTTCACGCTCAGCCGCCGGCTTCATGTCACTTCGCATCTCTTCAGTGGTTTTGCTGAGATACTTCTGATAATCGTCCATTGAAAGACCCTGTCTTTTCAAGTCCTCCGCCATCTGGTCGACCATCCGGTCAATTCTTTTTTCGATCATGACTTCCGGAATATCCACTTTGGCGTCTTCCACCACTTTGGTTAACACAGCATTTTCAAAGTTTCTCTGGATGGTGTCTTCAGCCGTTTTGATTAAATTGTTCTTCAAGTCTTCTTTCAAATCCTGCAGTGTGTCGAATTCGCCGGATGTCTTGGCAAATTCATCATCCAGTTCAGGCAGTTTCTTTTGCTTAATTTCGTGAACCGTCACTTTAAAGACAACTTCTTTACCGGCCAAATGGTCCGCATGATAATCTTCTGGGAAAACTACCTGAACATCTCGTTCTTCTTTGGGTTGGGCTCCTACCAGCTGCTCTTCAAAACCGGGAATGAAGGATCCGGAACCCACTTCAAGGCTGTAGCCTTCCGCACTGCCTCCTTCAAATGCTTCCTCTCCCAAAAATCCTTTGAAATCAATAATCACATGGTCCCCATTTTCCACCGGTCGTCCTTCCACATTGACCATCGTCGAGTGTCTTTCCCTCAGGCGATCCAAAGCCGAGGAAACATCCTTATCCTCTACGGTGTATTCTTCCTTTTCCGCTTCTACTTCTTTATATTGGCCCAGTTCTGCCTCCGGCCTTAACTGTACCGTTGCTTCATACACAAACGGTTTTTCCGGGTCAGCTTCTACAATATTGATGACCGGTTTATCAATGGGATTGATATCGTGCTCATCCAACGCTTTTTCATAGGTCTCCGGAAGCACTTTGTCCAGAGCCTCCTCCAAAATTGCTCCTTTGCCAAATCGAGCTTCAATCACGGTCCGGGGCACTTTGCCTTTTCTGAAACCGGGTACTTTCACTTTCTGACCCAGGGCACGAGCCGCCTGTTCCATGGCTTCTTTCATTTCGTCTGCTTCCACTGTAATCTCCAGTTTCAGCTGGTTCTTTTCCAATTTTTCTACCTTTGTTTTCATTTTTCTCCTCCTTAGACTTCCGTATCTGTATATGAATCCATCTTCTATAGGTGATCCAGCTTCATATCTATTTATTATATCATGCACCACAGTCTCAGGCAACCAGCCACCAGCAAGATGGGTGTACCGCCAAGAGTGATCCCATCACGGTAAGCTGCAGACAGACAAAACAGCAAAAAAAAACCGGCAATATGAACCAGTCGGTTTCTGTTGGAGCGGAAGACGAGATTCGAACTCGCGACCCTCGCCTTGGCAAGGCGATGCTCTACCACTGAGCTACTTCCGCATTCATTCTGGTGCGAGGGAAGGGAGTTGAACCCTTACGCCCTAGGGCACTAGATCCTAAGTCTAGCGCGTCTGCCAATTCCGCCACCCTCGCAAATCTCAAACTATATACTGAAAGAGGAATATTCTGGCTGGGGCGGCTGGATTCGAACCAACGATGCAGGATCCAAAGTCCCGTGCCTTACCTCTTGGCGACGCCCCAAAGAAAACAGTGGCGCGCCCGGCAGGACTCGAACCTGCGACCTCCAGATTCGAAGTCTGTCACTCTATCCAGCTGAGCTACGGGCGCACACTTTATAAAAATGGGGTGAGTGAGGGGATTTGAACCCCCGACACCTGGAGCCACAGTCCAGTGCTCTAACCAACTGAGCTACACCCACCATATCCTTCGTTTTGGCGCGCCTGGTAGGAATCGAACCTACGGCCAACGGATTAGAAGTCCGTTGCTCTATCCCCTGAGCTACAGGCGCACAAATATACTATCCAGTTGCGTTTTCATTCGTGCTTTCCATCGTACTCTTCAGAGGTTGCTCTTCAAACCCTGCTGATACTTCATTTCTTGCGAGACCTAGTATCTCATATCTCCAGAAATTTGTCAATAGAGGACTTCCCCCAAAACCCCTGCTGCCGCTGCATCGGCTCTCGTTTATGATTCGCAAAATTCATATTTTTTGTCCACAGTATAGATCATTACCGGCAGTTTTCTCCCCGGAAATGTGGAGGACTCCTTTTCATTCATCTGCACCGCACCCATTTTCTGATAGAAACCGCAGGCAAATGGATCCGCCACCAGCTTGAATGTGTGGACCTTTCGCTTCAGAAATTCCATAACGGCATGATCCCACAGTGTTTTTCCCAAGCCCTTGCCCATGTATTCGGGAAGAATAAACATATTGTCCAGATACTCCCCATCGCTTTCCCGGACAATGCTGTAGAATCCAATGATTCTATTGTGCCATTCGGCCACAAAAACCGGATTGAGCCGGATATAGGCTTCATCTATGGTCAAATCAGGGACACAGGCATCCAAAAAATCCTGAGAGTATCCCCAATGCGCTTTGGAGCGCAGTGCCACCGCCGTGATCCTCGGCCCCTCATTCATTTTCGCGCTGCGAATCAAGCATCCGTCCATCGTACCGATCCGACTCCCGTCTCCCAGATAAATCTTGAGATAAAACAAACTGTGGCGCCGCCTGAAAGTAAACCGGCCGCCACAGTATCCATTTCTGGAGCGGGTGAAGGGAATCGAACCCTCGTATGAAGCTTGGAAGGCTCCCGCTCTACCATTGAGCTACACCCGCAATCATTCAATCCGATGGTCGGAGCGGAGGGATTTGAACCCCCGACCCCTTGGTCCCAAGCCAAGTGCTCTACCAAACTGAGCCACGCCCCGCATGATCCGTAAAGACAGTTAATAATATACCCTATTTTGCAGAATAAGTCAAACATAATTCTGAGAAGAAAATCCGTCTAAACCATGCTACAGTGAACAGCCGCATCCTTTTGAAGTCCCGCAGATGCTACACCGGCTTCACTTGGAAATCAATCACCCCGTTATCAATGATTAATAGTCCGAATGTCTTGACCCCCCCGTATCTCGGGTACGCCACACTGCCGGGGTTCAGCAGAAAAATGCCCTTCACAACCTGACTCCACGGTATATGCGTATGGCCAAAAACCACTATGTCCACTTTGCTTTTCTGAGCATGAGCCTGCAGTCCGGTCAGATACCTTTTTACAGCATACTGATGACCGTGAACAAGCATAATTCGCTTTCCTCCATATTCACCGATATGTTCACGAGGCGTAACCGTCATCAGATCGCAGTTCCCGCCTACAGCGATGACCGGATACGAAACAATTTCCTTGACCATTTGTGCATCTTGATAATGATCCCCGGCATGAAGCAGCAAATCAATCGAGCCCATCTTCTCCAATGCCTGCATAACCACCCGCATGTTCCCGTGGGAATCACTCATTACGCCAATTCTCATACTCATGCCTCCAGCCCATCGTGCTCATGATCATATCCATTTTCTAAGAATCTCTTTTGCCTGCTGAAATGCACGGGCCCGGTGACTGATGGTATTCTTAATATCCAGGCAAAGTTCTGCAAACGTCTGATCAAACTCAGGTACATAAAAAAGAGGATCGTACCCGAAACCATTCTGCCCCCGCCGTTCATACCCGATTCTTCCTTCACATACCCCATCCGCGGTCTGCACATTCCCCTGGGGATCAGCCACAGCGATGCTGCAACGGAATCGAGCCGTTCTTTGGGCATCCGGCACTCCGGCCAGATTGGCAAGCAGTTTATCGTTATTGGCCTCATCATCCGCCTCAGGTCCGGCGTAGCGGGCCGAATACACACCCGGCTCTCCACCCAGGGCATCCACTTCCAGGCCGGAATCATCGGCCACGGAAAGCATTTGGAACTGCTTTGCCGCCTGAACCGCTTTTTTTACGGCATTTTCAGAAAATGTCATCCCGTCTTCGATGACCTGAAAGTTTTCATCCAGGTCTTTCAGACAATAAATGTGAAACGGCATGTCGGACAGGAGATCTTTGAATTCTTTCACCTTCCCCGGATTGCCCGTTGCCAGTAAAATGGCTCGTTTTTCCATCTCATATCCTTCCAATACTCATAATGATTTCGCCCAAAGCTGCCTTTTGATAACCGATCAGTTCCATGATTCCGTTTTGGGCCAGATGCAGCATCTGTTCCATCTCTTTGGGAGTAAAGGGTGCACTCTCGCCGGTTCCCTGAATCTCCACATACTCCCCCTGGCCGGTCATTACAATATTCATATCCACGCGGCAGGTTGAATCTTCCTCGTAGCAAAGATCCAGCATCACTTGATCGCCCTGGATGCCCACACTGACAGCAGCCAGAAAATCGGTGATGGGTATGGAGGGAATTTTCCCTTCCTTATATAGATGATTCAATGCGTCCACCAGGGCGATAAATGCTCCTGTAATGGCTGCTGTCCGAGTGCCTCCATCTGCCTGGATCACATCGCAGTCCAGCCAGATCGTTCGTTCCCCCAGCACCTTCAAATCCGTAACCGAACGCATCGCCCGTCCGATTAACCGCTGAATTTCATAAGTTCTTCCGCTGATTTTACCTCTGGCACTTTCCCGAACCGTCCGCACCAGGGTAGAGCGGGGAAGCATACTGTATTCGGCTGTGATCCAACCCTGGGCTTCCTTTTTTAGAAAAGGGGGCACCTTGTCTTCCACCGATGCCGAACAGATTACCCGTGTCTCGCCAATCTCAATCAATGCAGAACCTTCTGCGTACGGCAGATAATTGCGCGTGATCCGAACAGGCCGCAGTTCATCGGGGGCTCTTCCGTCAATCCTTACCATGATTACCATCTCCTTGTCCCATAGAATCCTAAAAAATCGTCCTGCCCGCTGCATCCACAGCGACAAATGCTGGAAAGTCGCAAAACTCCATCCTGTATATGGCTTCAGCGCCCAGTTCAGGAAACGCAACCACTTGGCAGCGGTGAATCCGCTGAGCCAGATACGCTCCCGCGCCGCCAATCGTGACAAAATATATCGCTTTGTTTTTGCGAATGCTTTCCACCACGGCGGCTGATCGTTCCCCTTTACCGATCATGCCCCCCATGCCGGCATCCAGCAGTCGTGGGGTAAACCCATCCATTCTGCCGCTGGTGGTGGGACCGGCTGAACCAACGGGATGACCGGACTTCGGAGGGCACGGACCGACATAATAGATAACGGCCCCTTTCAGATCAATCGGAAGCGGTTGACCCTCTTCCAAAAGACGAATCAGTCGGCCGTGAGCTGCATCCCGCGCCGTGTAGACGACTCCGCTCAACAACACTTGATCCCCTGCATTCAATTCCAGGGCATCCTGCCCGTGCAGTGGTACTTGAACCTTCTTCCATGTCCCCATGTTGTTCCTCCCAGTCTGTTACATGATTTCATCGGCATGTCGATCGGCGTGACAGCTGAGATTCACGGCCACCGGCAGACCGGCAATATGCGTCGGGTATGATTCAATGAACACATCCAGGGCTGTAATGGTTCCACCCAGTCCCTGAGATCCTACTCCGGTCTCATTGACAGCCTGCAGCAGTTTTCTTTCCAGATCCGCCAGATGAGGGGTACAGCTTCGCTCCCCGATTTTTCTGAGCAGCGCTTTTTTGGCCAAAAAAGCAGCCTTTTCCATGGTTCCACCCATCCCCACACCGATGATAATGGGCGGGCACGGATTACCCCCGGCTTCTCGAATCCGTTGGACCACAAAACGGATAACCCCATCTTCTCCATCCGCAGGCTTCAACATCACCAGGCCGCTCATATTTTCACTGCCAAATCCTTTCGGCATCACGGTCAGGTGCAGCCGATCTCCCGGAACCAACACCCAGTGAATAACAGCCGGAGTATTGTCTCCAGTATTGATTCTGGTTAGTGGATCCTCCACCACGGAATTGCGAAAATAGCCATCGCGATAGGCCTGACGGACTCCCTGCTGGATGGCTTCATCCGCCGTTCCACCCTGAATATGCACATCCTGACCCAATTCCGCAAAGACGACCACCTGCCCCGTGTCCTGACAGATAGCCTGCTCTTCGTGGGCTGCCAGCTTCGCATTCTCCAGCAGAATGGCCAGGATCTCTTTCGCTCTTTCCGATTCTTCCCGATGAAATGCATCGTTCAATCCGGCCAGAATATCGTCCGGCAGCTGGGTATTTGCTTTCAGACACAACCTGTATATGGTCTGTGTAATTTTTTCTGCATCGATTGATCTCATGGTTTATTCTCCTTTGTCATGCCGGAACAATCCGAGTGTTGGTCTCAGCAATTTCAATGGGTCCCGTAAAGTTTACCGCGGCTTCTTTCAAACTGATCCGCCGGTCATATTCCGGCCAGATGTGGGTCAGCACCAGCTTTTTCACTCCGGCCTGACGAGCCACAAGGCCGGCTTCAGCCGCGGTCAGATGGCCATTGGCTGTCAAATGGGCATACTGGTTTTGCAGCGTCGCTTCACAGAGAAGCAAATCGGCACCCTGTGCCAGTTCGATCAAAGTTTCATTGTATGCGGTGTCCCCGCTGTAAACCAGTTTCTTTCCGGTAGAATCCGTCATCCGGACAGCAAAGGACTGGAGCGGGTGCTTCATCAAAGCAAAATCAAGGGATAATCTGCCTTCATCCAAATGTCGCCGCTGGCTGAGATCCTCGGCGGAGAATACCTGATTGAATTTTTCCTGCTCCTCCGTCTGACCTGTAAACATTCGGGTGTATTCACCCGGCGGCATCAGTAAAGGAATCGGGACGAATCTGTCAGGCCGATTGATGCTGTAAGTCAGCGCATACCGCAGTGGAAACAGATCCAGATAATGATCCGTATGCAGGTGGGTGATCACCACAGCAGATAAATCAAAATAGGTTGAAACCCGCGGTAGATTACCCATCACCCCGGGTCCGCAGTCCACCAGCACCCGGGCAGCACCGGATCGGATCAGATAACCGGAACACGCATCACCGGCTGCCGGATACGCCGCACACACTCCCAAACAGTCTATATACATGTTTTCAACTCCAT
Organism: Candidatus Sumerlaeota bacterium; assembly: GCA_040766585.1. Classification (GTDB taxonomy): domain Bacteria; phylum Bacillota; class SLNR01; order SLNR01; family SLNR01; genus JAXGQE01. Next base: position 57,968 of record JAXGQE010000004.1, on the reverse strand, counting down.
CCGTCATGGGAAGAAGACGACTCGCACCCATCACTTGTCTTTTCGGTTAAAAAGGAATCCTCCCTTGATGGCCCGTGTATCCATTACAGTAACAAAAGCCTCTTTATCTTCTTGTTCAATATGATTCATCAAGTTGGGCAGATCCTTCCTGCGCAGAGTAATATACAGCAGTTTCCGCAGACGGTACCGGCCCATGCCGTTTACAACGGTCACTCCAAAACCCAATTCACGTAGTTTTCTCACCAGTTCATCGGCATAATCTTTGGAAATGACATTCACAGTTAAAAATCCCATGGCCAGCTTTTCTTCCAGTAAGCTGCCGAAAAAATTACCCGCAGAAAAGCCCAGTGCATAGGCGATGATGCTGTAGGTGTTGTCGATATTCTGAACAACCTGACCCAGCGCCAGAATATAGATGGACACTTCCACAAAGCCGATCAGTGCAGCCTGTACCCTCTTGCCTCGAACAATCATCAGCATCCGGATGGTCATCAAAGACACATCCGCCATGCGTGCTGCGAAAATAAACAGAAAATCAGTAAGTACGAACACTCCGGTCACTCCCGATACAGATTTACAGTACGTGTTCTACTGATGACAGCAATCTCCTTCTGTACTTATTCATCCGCCCTCCAGGATACACAGTACTGCACTCCCGGTCGCATTCGATCCCTTCCCAACGACGAATCCAACCATTTACCCTTCCGCCCGCAGCCGTTCATGGTCAGTTCAAAATGGCAGCAGGCCACTCCAATATCAATCAGTGGAAACATTCCCTTATACATCATTTGGGTGATTCCCCGGGTATCGGTAAAGAAATGCACCCACGGTTCATCCACCATCAATCGCCAGGGCTGCCGGTTGACAGCAGAAGGACCCAGACGGACCATTTCAAGGGCTTGTCCCACGGCTTGGTCGGGATGGCTCTCCAGCGGCATATCCCAGCTGCCGTGAAAAAAAATCTCTTTCCATGGTTTTCTTCTTTTGGACCCCATGAATGTATGCATCATCCCGTCCATCCAACCCTCATTTTCGTTGGCATACCCCAAAGGAGTTACAGCCGGTACAATGTGACCGGCTGGAAGATCCAAATACCTCATCACACTTCCCCGCTGGAAAGTGCCACCCAGCCAGCAGCTGCTGACTCCCCGATCCCAGGCATGCAGAATGATCCACTCCATCCGGTATCCGAAATCCAGCAGAGACTGAAATTCATTCTTAGCGGTCCCGACCAGATATGAAGTTGCTCCTCGAATCACCCCGTATGTAGCAGGAAGCGTGGACAGATCATCCATATTTTCGGGCACAATCCACGAAAATGTACTTTCCTGGCCGAATGGAGCATGCGGCAATTGCTGAATACAGCCTTGCACAAACTGACGGTCCTCTTCCTTCAGGAATTCTCTGCGATAGTTTCGAATTGATTTCCTGCTTTGAATAACATCCACCACAGGATGCACAAATTCCATCGGTTTTCCCCTCCAAAAGAGAAGGTTTAAGGACCTGCCTTAAACCTTCCTCCAGCTATTGCTTTCGTTCAATCACCGGCGGTACAGCGTCATCCGGAAGTGGAGATTTATAGGGTTCTTCCTGAATCACAGCCTGAAACTCTTTCTTGGCTGCACTTACTTTTTCAGGGTCTTTATAGAATTCTACCGCCGCCAGAGCCATCACTTTGGCTGCAGTGATCATCCCTTTGTGCCCGATACCCATCCCGGATGTGGCAGTAACCTGCCAGGAGTGTCCGGCTGCTCCCAATGCGTTGCAAGCGGTGGTAAACTGCGCCGTTGGGGTCACCCAGCTTACATCAGCCACATCGGTGGACCCACCGGATACCTGTCCTTTTCCTCGCGGTTCAATCACAATGTCGCACAGATATTTGTCTTTCAGTTTTGCTGCTGCCTCCAGGTTGAGTTTCTGAATTGCCGCTTCCCGTTGACGCGGCGGGAAACTTTCAGCGATCCCTTTGGCAAAGGCAATATCCTCATCCGTAAACTCAGGAGCTCCCACCTGGGTTAGTTTATCAAAAATCACATCGCCAATGACGCTGTTATTCAGCGTATTATAGCATCCGGTCAGAAATTCGATTTCCATTTTGGTTTCTGTCATCAATGCCGCACCCTCTGCAATTTTGACCAGCCGGTCGTAAATCTCTTCCACCTGGAAGCGTTTCGGGGCACGGACATAATACCATACTTCCGCTTCATCGGGTACGATGTTGGGGGCTTTCCCGCCGTTGGTAATGACATAATGAACCCGGCCATCGGTGATCATGTGTTCCCTCATAAAATTGGCTCCCGCATTCATCAGTTCCACACCATCGAGGGCACTGCGTCCATTCCAGGGGTCCCCGGCAGCATGCGCTGTTCGACCGTAAAACCGAAATTTGGCTGAATTCATGGCCTGGTCTCCACCGATCCACATGGAATTCAGTGAACCGGGATGCCAGGTAATGGATAGATCCACATCATCAAACAAGCCCGCTTTGACCATATATACTTTTCCAGTCAGTGTTTCTTCAGCCGGGCAGCCAAAATACCGAACTGTCCCTTGGATTTCGCCGGCTTCCATAGCCGCTTTCAGGGCTGCTGCTGATGCCAGAGCCGCTGTTCCCAGCAAGTTGTGCCCGCACCCGTGCCCGGGGGCCCCTTTTTCTGCCGGGTTCTGTTTTGGGTCCACCTGCTGGCTGAGTCCCGGTAGCGCATCGTATTCTCCCAAAAGGCCGATCACCGGAGCACCTTCTCCATAACTGGCTACAAAAGCAGTCGGCATTCCGGCAACTCCGCGCTGGACTTCAAAACCCAGTTCTTCCAGATAGTCTGCCTGGCAGTCTGCAGAACGATACTCATTCATCGCGGCTTCTGCATAGCTCCATACACAGTCACTGATTTCGATCAGCTTCTTCTCGTTCTGGCTGATCCATTCCATCACTTTACTCAATCCTGCCACCCCCTAAAAAATAGGCCCCATCCCAACTGGTTTGGGACACAGTAAGATTCTACACCACAGACTGTCTTCCCTCCCCTGCAGAGAAAAATAAAGAGGGCTTACGCCCTCAAAATTGAATTTCTTCATCCAGTTCCGGCCGAAGGGGAACTTTCACCCCGGCCTTTTTCCCGTTGTAGAAGTACACCCTGGGAACCCGATTGGTAACTACACAGCGTATCACAATATGGTTGTTGTATCCGCCCACTATCGCAGTCCATTCCAGATGAGAAATTTCCTGATCCCCCTGGGTACCCAGAAGCACAACTTCATCCCCGATTTCTACCTGATCCAAATCGGTCACATCCACCATCATCTGATCCATACAGACGCGCCCGCGAATTGGGCAGCGCTTTCCTCGAATAAGCACACTGCCCCGATCCGTCAGATCCGGCGGCAGTCCATCGCCCCAGCCTACGGGGAGCACCGCAATCATTCGGTCGCTGTCCGCCGTATAGACCAGATTGTAGCCCAGGCTTTCTCCCTCTTTCATATCATGGATAAAAGCAACTTTGGTTTTCCAGGCAAATGAATACTTCAGGTCCATTTCTTTGTCCGGAAACTGAGCTTTCACCGGTGTTGTCAGAATCGATCCGGGCCGAACCTGATTCAGGTAAGTCTGAGGGAAATTGATCACGGCACCGCTGTTGCTGCAATGTTTGTATGGAATCTCTATACCGGCTTCTTCCAGACTGCGTATGGCTGTCTGGAACCGCTGGAACTGTTTTTCGAAAAACTCCTGCTCGTAATAGGAGGATGCAAAATGAGTGAAGACCCCATCGATTTCGATATTGGGCAGGGCTAGAATTTGTTGAGCCAGTTTCACTGCATTTTCCGGTCTCACTCCTATCCGATTCATTCCGGAATCTACTTTCAAATGCACCTTAGCCACTTTGTTCTGACCCACAGCTGCCTTAGACAGTGCTTGCGCTACCTCGATATTGCATACAGCCTGCATCAGGTCATACTCCACAATTTCTTCAGCAAATTCCGGATGAGACATGCCAAGAATCAGAATGGGCGCAGTAATGCCCTTTCTCCTCAGGACTACTCCTTCATCCAGCATGGCCACAGCCAGCCGTTCCGCTCCATTCTTCAGAGCCACTCTGGCCACTTCATACCCTCCGTGCCCGTAGCCTTCTCCCTTTACGCAGGCCATGATGGCCACCTGGTCGCCGACACGCTTTTTAATCTCTCGGACATTGTGCGCAACATTATCCAGATCAATTTCTACCCATGTAGGTCGTAACATTGGCATGCAGCTCACCCCTTTGCTGACGTATGAGATTTGAGAATATTTTATCTTTTATGGTAATTCTTGATTTTGCAACCAATTCCTTTCTCTCCCAATAAAAAAAGCCGGACCCAGCCGGCTTTTGCAGTGGTTATTCTTCTTGGTCAAACAGGGACAGATACTCTTCGTATCCCTCCTCTTTCAGGCGGCTTCGGGGAATAAACCGCAGAGCCGCTGAATTAATGCAGTATCGCAACCCGGTTGGAGCCGGTCCATCGGTGAAGACATGACCTAGATGCGAATCAGAATCCACACTGCGAACCTCGGTTCTCACCATAAAATGGCTTCGGTCCATTTTCTCCTGAATAGCTTCTTTCCGCACTGGTTTGGTAAAACTGGGCCACCCGCAGCCGAATTCAAATTTATCCATGGAACTGAAAAGCGGCTCTCCGGTAACTACATCCACATACAGGCCCGGCTCGAAATGGTTCCAGTACTCATTGGCAAAGGGGGGCTCAGTCCCGTTTTTTTCCGTGACATAGCGCTGCATATCCGTGAGTTTTTTGCGGGGATCCTCTTCCTTCGATTTGTTCTTCCAATGCTTTTGGATGAAACGATCCCTTCCGGATGCATCGCGATAGATCTTGTAGTGCATACGCTTTTTCTTGTAGTAGTCCTAGTGATACTCTTCGGCCGGGTAAAAAGGGCCGGCCGGCACTATTTCTGTCACCACCGGACGTTCAAACCGACCGCTTTTATTCAGTTCTTCCAGTGATTCTTGAGCTGCAGCCTTTTGCTGGTCATCCTGGTAGAAAATCGCTGTTCGATAAGAGGAGCCCCGATCGTGAAACTGCCCGCCGGAATCGGTGGGATCGATCTGTTGCCAGAATACCGACAGCAGTTCTTCATAGGACACTTCCTCCGGATCAAACAGGATTTCCACCGCTTCCGCATGCCCGGTATTCTCCCTGCATACTTCTTCGTAGGTCGGGTTTCGGGTAGTCCCTCCTGTGTATCCCACTGTAACTCGCTTGACACCGGGAATAGAATCAAATGGAGCCACCATGCACCAAAAGCATCCCCCGGCAAACACTGCGCGTTTCATATTCTCCAACCGATTCAACCCCTTTAAATTTATTGTACTCATATCATTATTGTAATACATTTTTTAGATCTATGCCACTTTTTTTCACAGATTCCAACCAATTGTGACAAAAACGTAGATTGGACAGAATGGAGACTCATCCAATCCAAAAAAGCGGTGATACTGTCAATACGAAAAAGAGTGTGACAAAATTGTCACACTCTTTTCCCTCAATCACTATGTTCCATCACCGCTGGATGGATCCAGCCCAGCCGCATGAACCACCAAAACAAGCTACTCGCTTCCTTTGTATTGCATACCCGGAGCATCGGCTGATCGGGGAACAAACCCGCTTTTTGTGTAAAACCCAGACTTTCCGGTTGCACAGAATAGCTGAATATCATTAATTCCAGCATTCTTACAGCGGTGAACCAGCTTCTCCAGCACACTGCGCCCAATCCCTTTTCCCTGATCCTGAGGATGCACGATCATATCCACAATAAAGGCATGCAGCATACCATCGGAAATCACACGCCCAAATCCGATCAGACGGTCATCCTCATAGACACTGATTGTATACCAGGAGTGCTGGATGGCCTGATGGAGCTGATCCGCACTCAGATGGTATTCTTCATCGTTCCATCCGGTAGTGGAAAAGAGGTCAAAGAAATCATCCCCCCGGGGTATATCTTCAGAAAAGATCATTGTGCTTCCTCCTTCATCCATCCGCAACATGCTGCAGAGTGATATCCGGTACATAGCATCCAATGGCGCAAGAATGATTCATCATCGGAGAATCTGACCGTGCATGGGTCTCCATCTGTTCACTCGGTTATTTCAGTGATTTGGCATAATCCACGCCGGTATCAAACGCCTTGGAATTCATTTCAATGTACTCTGCTTTTCTGGCCATCCGCTGCAGAACCACATCCTTCATCACTTTCGGAGATACCATTTGACTTAGTTCACAGAAGAAGCCAAGGATCACAATGTTCAGCACCCGCGGGCTACCAATCTCTTCCGCGGTTGTGGTGGCTGGTACACCGACGTAGGAAATATCATCTCTTGTATATAGATTTTCCTTAATGAGAGACGAGTTAACCACCATGGTACCGCCGGGGGCTACCCGCTGTTCAAACGCCTTAAAGGACGGGATATTGAAAGCGATGACATAATCCGGTTTCGCCTTGGTTGGTGATCCAATCTCTTCATCACTGGTTATGACCGTGCAGTTGGATGTACCGCCTCGCATGGCCCCCCCATATTGGGAATAGAATGTGACAATCGTCCCTTCCTCATTGGCGCCGTATGTGAGAAGCTGTCCGCAGGTCTGTACGCCCTGTCCGCCGAAGCCCCCCATCAGAACACTCTTCTGCATGTTTACACCCCCTCCATAGTCTTCATTTCACCCAATGGATATATCGGCAGAACATTTTCTTCTGCGTATTTCGGACAATCTCTCGGAGGGATTCCCCAGTTGGTGGGGCAGAGAGAAATCAACTCTACATAGGAATATTTTCCATGTTCCATCTGGCAGCGAATGGCTTTTTCGATGCATTTTTTCGCTTGAATGATATGCTTCGGTGAATGCAAAGCCGCCCGGGCTACATATCCGGGAGCTTCCAGGCTGCCGATCATTTCTGCAAATCGAACGGGATAACCAGCCCGTTCCGCATATCGAATCCCGGTGGTTGAATTCTGGCCCACCAGAGTCGTGGGGGACATTTGACCGCCGGTCATGCCGTAGATCTGATTGTTAATGACAATGCAGGTCATTTTTTCTCCCCGGTTGGCTGCGTAAAATGTTTCGGACATGCCAATGGAAACAGCATCTCCATCACCCTGGTATGTGACGACGCACTTGTCCGGATTCATTCGAGCCACTCCTGTAGCTACTGCCGAGGCCCGACCGTGAAGGCATTGAACCTGATCAATTTCAAAATATGGATTAGCATGGAGTGCGCACCCGATCGGCATGCAGAGAATGGTGTTCCCGATATATCCCAGTTCATCCAGTACCTCTGCAATCAGTTTTTCTGCTGTCGGATGGGTACACCCCGGACAGAACCCGGTCTTGATATCATTGATACCTTTGGGTATCCCATATACTTTTTCCATTTTTGCTACCCCTCCTTACAACAGTTTTCTGAGCTGTTCTTCCGCTTCTTCCGGGGAGATCATTTTCCCCATGGAGCGGGTATACAGGCTGACAGGTATTTTCTTTCCGTTAAGCGCACACAGAACGTCGTAGTAGAATTGTGCCGGCAGTGCATCTTCCAGCACCAGTATGTTCTTCACACGGTCCGGATCCAAAGATGCAATCACTTCAGTGGGGAAGGGATTCAAAGTGATGGCTCGAATCAAGCCCACTTTTTTCCCTTCGGCCCGCAGTGTCCGTATGGCTGTTTTGGCCACCCGCGCTGCAGAACCCCAAGCCAGCACCAGTGTATCCGCATCGTCTGCCATGAAATTTTCAACACGGGTCAATTCCTTTTCCCACTTTTCATACATCTCCACGACTTGACGGGACCAGTCTTCGCCTTGAACCGGAGGCCGGCCGGCCCGATTGGTGGTTCCACCGGAATTCCCTCGGGCAATCCAATCCCTGGGCGGCAGAGAATCTAGATCTCTGAACGGTTTTAATTCAACGGTTTCCATCAGATGCCCCAGCATTCCGTCGGTCAGAATGATGACGACACAGCGGTATTCATCGGCGATATCAAACGCTTCATAGGTAAAATCGGCGGTTTCCTGCACACTGGACGGAGCCAGGACAAATGCTTTAAATCCCCCGTGACCGACTGTCTTTGTGGCAAAGTTATAGTCCATTTGGGACGGTTCCGTGGTGCAGTTCCCGGGACCACCCCGTTCAACATCCACAAATACCACCGGAACTCCTGCTCCGGCGCAGGCACTCAATCCTTCTGCCATGAGAGAAAATCCCTGTCCAGAGGTAGCCGTCATAGCCCTCGCACCGGATGCAGACGCACCGAAGACCATGTTGATTGAAGCCAATTCACTTTCCCCCTGAACAAAATGACGACCTTCCAGTTCATACATTCTCGTGGCCAGATACTCCGTTATTTCCGTTTGCGGGGTAATCGGGTATCCGGCAAAGAACCGGCATCCCGCTCGCAGAGCCGATTCGGCACAGGCTACATTCGCCATCATAATTTCTTTTTTCGCCATAATAATCTCATCCCTCCTTGCTATTTATAGACGCTGATGACAAGATCCGGACACATTAACGCGCACAAAGCACAGCCTGTGCATTTTTCTGCATGAACCTGCTCTACATGATGGTCTCCGAAGGAGTTGATGTCTTGACTGAACTGGACCAGATGAAAGGGGCAAGCACTGATGCATAGACCGCACGCTTTGCATTTTTCCTTGTTTACCTCGATTTTTGCCACGGAATTCCCTCCTTTACGCATAATATTGGGATTCATTTCGTTCCATTGTCAATTCTGTGATCCTGCCCAAGGATATACAGACCGTACTCGAACGGTCCGTTACCGCTTTGTCCGGTGCATCCCCAGTTATGACATAACCACCAATTGACTTTTATGAATTTTCTATTAAGTAATTTTTTCAATAATCCTTCATTTGCTCCATAAATCTTTTTCTACCTGCCATATACTATATGAACTAGAAATAAAAAGAAACCAGAGAATATCCTCAGGTTTCCTTCTGCGCAATGATGGTCGAAGCCGACTATTGAATGCAGAAAATCCTATGGTTTTGTTTTGTACTGATCATACAAGCTTCTCCAATACACCCCGTGGTCCGAATACGGATACGGCAGTCGACCTTTCATTTCCTGGATTCTTGCATTGGCTTCTTCAATCTGGATCTCATTCAGCATGGCCAATGCCTGATCTCTGAACACTTCGGCTGAACGAAAACGAATGGAAGAACAGTGTACCGCCATGGATGCCCACACATAGGCTTCTTGGGGATTCTTCTCCGCCCCTGTGCTGCTGAGATAGTACCCGGCCAGATTGCATTGGGATCCTGCATTACCCCGTTCTGAAGCCTTGAGCCACCATTGGATCGCCTCTTTGGGATCATATGCGCAGGCTTCGTGTTTGGGGCGTGCGATGGCATAGTAATTTCCCACCCCGGCCATAGCGGAAGGATACTCATCCAGAGCAGCCATCATGTACAGTCGGAAAGACTCCGAATAATCTCTTCGTACCCCTAAGTGATCCATGTAGGCCAGTCCAAGTTGATACACCGCAGGAACATACCCGCTAGCCGCCATTTTTTTAATCTGCCGAATTCCCTGTGAAAGGTTTCTCTCTTCCTGAGTACCGTTGAACCAAGGATACAATGCGGCAAATTCTGCCTTATCCATTTCGGAACCCCACATACTCTCACCTCAATATTATCAAACAACGGATGATTAACGATCTTAACAATACTTTGAAACGGAGAATGGAGTGCCGCGATATCCAACGCCTCACCGGCTATCCCATTCTCCAGTGTCATTCATTACATTCTGAGCTCTCCACCCATTTTCTTCAGGCTCTGCAAAATCGTTTCTGTCAGCGGGTCGATATCTTCCGCCGTCAGAGTTTTCTTATCGGAAGCAAACCATACTCTGAACATAACGGATTTCTTTCCTTCCGGTACCTGGGCACCGCGGTATTCTTCCACAAACTCACTGCCAAAAACCACGGGAGCAATCGATTCTTCGATGGCAGACCACTTGATGTCCTCGTCAATAATTACCGAGAAATCTTGTTCCACCAACGGGAACTGTGGCAAATGAACAAAATGATTCTGACGGGAAGGAAGCGGTCTCAGATGTTCTACGTTTATTTCGAACAACACGGCCTGGACCTTCTTGATTCCTGCGATTCTCTGTGCCCTCAGTGATAATACGCCCATGGTACCGATTTCTGTATCCCCGCATTGAATGGTCACCCATGCCTTGGGATCAGCCCATGCTGGTTTTTCACTCTGAACCAGTTCGATGGGTTCAGTCTGGGTAATTCTCGGGAGCATTTCCAGAATCCCTTTGGCTTTTCTGAAAAGGGCCATGGCATCATTGCCCACCAGCGCAGCAGCTGCATGTCTTTCATGCACAGGCAACGTTTCATCGGGATCACTGGGATGGGTTTCGCCGGGTTTGAACACCTGAGCCAGTTCAAACACCTGGAACTCATCAAAGTGTTTCACATTGGTCACAATACTTTCCAGCATGGCGGGGATCAACGATGTCCGAACATGGGCTTCATCCGGTGACGGAGGTGTAGCCAAAGCCAGGCATTCACTCGATGCAATTCCAGCTGCCTCCATATACCGATCATTCACCCAAGGATAGGTGAACACCTCCTGCAGTCCGCACCGATATGCCAGGTACTCACGAACAGCCCGGTCGGTATCAGCAACCCGTTGATTAATGGCGCGATCCAATACGACTTCCGGGGGAATAAAATCAAAATTTTCATACCCGATGATCCGGGCCACTTCCTCCAGGATATCGTCCTGGAGAGAAATATCTCCAGTACCGCGCCAAGAAGGGACTTGAACTTTAAACACGCCGTCCTCATAGTGAGTCACAAACCCCAATGGTTTCAGATTGTCGGTAACATCTTCTTCTGTCAAAGCACGACCTAGGCGCTCTGTCAGAAAAGCCATGGGTACTTCAATAAATGGTTGTTCCGTTTTTTCCGGATACACATCCGACACAGCCGTCAGTCTGGCTCCCGGTATTACCTCAGGCAGAATCCGCTGGGCAACACCCATAGCCTGGTCGATCCGTTGTGTATCAATCCCTTTCTCATAGCGGGTCGATGCTTCGGTACGGATTCCGAAGCGCTGGGCGGTACGCCGAAGAGAAAGAGGGTCGAAATTGGCCATCTCCAAAACCAGTTCTTCTGTATCCGGCAGAATGGAGCTTTTTTTGCCGCCCATAATCCCAGCCAGACCAATGGGTTCACTGGCGTTGCAGATTAATGTGTCCTCTGGTTTTAACTGGAGCATTTTATTGTCCAAAAGTACCAGTTCCTCATTCTCATGAGCTTTCCGGACGATAATTCCGCCTTCTACATACTTTCTGTCAAATCCATGGGTTGGTTGACCGGTAGCCAGCATGATATAATTGGAAATATCTACGATATTGCTGATGGGACGCATCCCCACTTTCCATATCTTCAGTTTCAGCCAATATGGTGACGGCTCATTGGTCAACCCTTCATAGACCAATGCCACATAGCGATGGCAGTGTTCCTGATCCTGAATCTCGACGGGAAACTCGGGTGCTCCCGCCGATGCTTGGAAAGCGGGCAGCGGCAGCAGTTCTTTTCCGTAAATGGCCGCCAGCTCCCGGGCAATTCCGTAATGACCCCACAGATCGGGTCGATTGGTCATGGATTTATTGTCAATTTCCAAAATGAAATCACTGAGCTGCAGAACATCCGCAGCCGAGTCTCCGGGACGGGCATCCCACCCAGTCAGATCCATAATCTCTTTTTCTTCCTTGGCAGGAAACAGATCTTCCAGTCCCAGTTCACTGGACGCACAGATCATGCCCTCGCTGCGAACGCCCCGAAGAGTAACCGCTTTGATCTCCACCGGTTCGCCCACACCATGCCATTTTACATAGGACCCCGGAACAGCCACCACAACTTGCTGTCCCTCAAAAATGTTGCTGCCCCCGCAGACTATGGTGCTGGGGTTTTGCTGGCCGATGTCCACCATACAAATACTCAGGGACTCCGCATCCGGATGCTCCTTGATTTCAATGATTTGGCCAATCACTACATTCTTCAGCGAATCTCCTGGATTCTCAATTCCTTCCACTTCCACCGTTCTCATCGTCAGATCGTATGAAAGCTGATCCATGGTCAGATCGGCAGGAAGGTCAACATATTCGCGAATCCAATTCAACGAAAGTTTCATGCTAATTCCTCCCTTATTTGAACTGACGTAAGAATCGAAGATCTGCACTGTGGAACAAACGCACATCGTCTACCCCGTAGCGCATCATGACCAGTCGGTCCAGTCCGATATTAATATAGAAACCGGACCAGATTTCCGGGTCCAACCCCGCTGCAATCAGTACATTGGGATGGGGTGTTCCGCCCGGCATAACCTCAATCCAGCCCACATACTTGCAGACCCGGCATCCAACTCCTCCACATACCAGACACTTCATATCAATCTCAAATCCCGGTTCGACAAAGGGGAAATAGCCGACTCGCATCCGTACTTCAACTTCCCGGCCGAACACTTTCTCCAGGATCGTTTTCACCAAAAGCTTGCCGGATGCGAAGGAAAACCCTTTATCCACAATGAGTGCTTCGTACTGGAAAAAAGCACGCTCATGCCGAGCATCGGTGGTTTCGTTTCGGTACACTCGCCCCGGATATACAAATCGGGCGGGTGCCCCGTTTGCTTTCAGGTAGCGGACACTGGCCCCCGTCAGATGCGGGCGCAGACAGAGCCGCTTTTCACCGGCTTCATTCTCATACCCTTTCAGCCAGTAGGTATCCATAGACTCACGGGCCGGGTGATCCGGCGAAAAATTCAGATTGTCGAAAGCATACCGTTCACTGGTGATTTCATTGCCGAAAAATACCTCAAAACCGATGGAACGGAATGCATCGTTCAGGTCATAGCACATTTGGGTTATGGGATGCAGTCCCCCCGGTGCCGGGTTCAGTCCCGGCAGAGTCAGATCCGGTTCCCCTTCAATGATCGAAGCCTCCTCGATCAGCTCCTGCTCTCTTTTTTCAAACACTTCGGTGATAGCCAACTTGATTTCGTTGGCTATGCGCCCGATGGTTTTCCGCTCTTCTTCAGAAAGTGCGCCCAATCCTTTCAGGACATTGGTCAACCTGCTTTTTTTCCCCAGGTATTTCTGCCGCACCTGCTGCAGGGCCGCATCCGATTCAATTGAATTCACTTCCGCAACACATTCTTCCAGAATGGCTTTCAGCTGCTCTTTCATAATTCACCTCCAAAACATTTTCAGTGACATCATCATCCAAAGCCTTGTTGGGCTACTACTTATTAATATAGTATTTTATCACACTTCATACTGAATGATAAACAAAAAAATGCACACATTGAGTTTTTTATCATACCGTAAGATTACAGCGTACAAGATGATTCCCACATCCATCATTTCCTTGTGACCAATCGAAGCCTCCTCTGACGGTTTTCTGATTCAGCGATTTTCGAAATGCTCAGGAAATTGCGATTTCCGATGCAAAAACCATTTGCTCCAGCGTAAAGAGTTCCATATAATAAGAAGCAAAGATTGATATTCTAATGACTACCATAAGGAGGCAGCCCATCATGAAAGCTATTCACAATGTGACCCCCATTTTCCCCATGGATTCAGATAAAAAAAGTCCCAAATCACGCGTCCTGTTGAAAATGGACTGCTATCAGCCAGTCGGATCTTTTAAAATCCGAGGAGTCGGGCATTTGTGCCAGAGCGTGTATGCCGACGGAGCCCGCCATTTGATTTCGTCATCGGGCGGCAATGCCGGATATGCTGTCGCCTACGCTGGAAGAGAACTGGGCATGAAAGTAACGGTTGTCGTTCCTTCCACCACCCCGGAGGCTGTCCGGGATAAAATTCGCTTATTGGGAGCAGAAGTAACTGTCCACGGGGATGTGTGGGATGAAGCCAATCAATATGCCCTGAGCTTGTCCCATGACAAAGATGCCGCGTATGTATCCCCATTTGATGATCCACTTCTGTGGGAAGGGCATGCCACCATGATCGATGAAGCGGTGAGCCAGTGCGAAAAACCCGATGTGGTTATCTGTTCTGTCGGCGGCGGAGGCCTGCTCTGCGGTATCGCAGAAGGTCTGCATCGCAACTCCTGGGAAGATGTTCCAATCATCGCGGTTGAAACGGAAGGAGCTGCATCCTTCTACCGTTCCGTAGAGGCAGGCAAAAGAGTTCAGCTGGATGAAATCAAGACTGTCGCCAGCAGTCTGGGAGCCAAGCAGGTCACAGAAAAAGCGTTGGAGTGGTACGCGAATCACCCGATTATTCCTCATCTGGTCAGCGACAAATCGGCCGTGCAGGCCTGCCTGAACTTTGCTGATGATTACCGGGTGCTGGTAGAACCAGCCTGCGGTGCATCACTATCTCTGATCTACGAGAATCCCGCTGTGATTCAACCCTTCCAAACCATTCTGGTCATCGTATGCGGCGGTATTGGGGGAGACCTGAAGAAATTTCAGCAGTGGAAAGATACTTTTTCGCTGTAATGCTCTGATCTTTATAACTGGAAGAAACCAAAAAAAAGGATCCGTTCATTGACATTCTCCTGAAACAACCATCCATGGAGAACTCAACTGGCGGATCCATTTTGGTTTTTGTCTTTCGACTTCCGAATGGCCTTGAATCCCGAGACAATGTCGTTCAATTCCTCGGTGATACGATTCTGCCGCTCGCGTCGGAAAAGATCGTACAGTTCTTCCAAACGGTTGTCAATATTTTTCTCAGCAGACTGCATGGATGCCAGTCTGCTGGCATTTTCAGAAGCCAGTGAAAAGCAGAACGCTCGGTACAGGGTAATAAAGAAATACTGCCGGACCAGATCCGAAATGATGTCTTGCTTTTCCCCAAAATAGGTGGGGATGCTGCGTGAATCCCACTCCATCTCCGGCTGTGTCAGTGCCATCAGATCCACAGGAAAAAGCAGCTCCGTCTCTTCGGCGAAGGAAGCATTGTCCAACGGTTTGTTGTAATACAATACGATGCGGCCGATGGAGGACGCAGCTCGCAGGTCATCGATCTCCACCAGCAGTCGGTTGACCATACTGGAAATATTGTCGGTTGTTTGAGGCTGCATAAATGTTCTATGAATCGAAAAGTCATCCTGGATACGAGACAGAATCTGCTGACCGATAATGATAATCATGTCGCCCGGATTCTGTACGATTTTTTCCAGTGCAAAAGAAGCGATCCTCTCATTGAATCGCCCGGCCAGTCCAAAATCTGAACCGAAAACAACATGGAGGACACCGCCTGTATCGGAATCATCCTGCAGCACCATCGGTTCATCGGATGTCAGTACCACATAAAGCGACATATCCAGAACACTTCTGTATTCCATAGATGCTTTGGCGGCATTCTGGAACTGATTGATGTTGCTGGATGCATGGGCTTTCATGGTTCCCACCACTGTTTTGAGATTCTCAGCCGATTCAATGCTCCTTCGGATCGCCTGCAGTCCCTCCATCTGTATCCATCTCCCGCTTCAGGGTTTTTTTGATTCGTTCAAGAAAAGCCTCTTTAATCTCATCTTTTAATTTGTCCCGATTGAGGATATTCTCTCGAAAACCTATATCATCGCGTGCATCTCTTCGGATATACTCCTGCGCTTCATCCACTTTGTCCAATGGAATACTGTCCAAAACCCCTGAAGTTACCGCCAGGAGCACTGCAATCTGCTCAGTAACTTCCATGGGCTCGTGCTGGGGCTGGTTCAGGACCTGTCGAATGCGCCGACCTCGCTCCAGGGTCCGCCGCGTCCCTTCATCCAAACGAGTCCCGAAGCTGGCAAAAGCCTCCAGTTCTTCGAACTGAGAATAGGTCAGCTTCAGAGCACCTGTCACATTACGGTAAGCCGGCAGCTGTGTTTTTCCCCCAATCCGGGATACGGAAACCCCAATCTGCACTGCCGGGAGATGCCCCTTCTGGTACAGTTTCGGGGATAGGTAGATCTGACCATCAGTAATGGAGATCAGATTGGTGGGAATGTATGCTGAAAGATTTTCGGCTTGAGTCTCAATGATGGGCAGCGATGTAATGCTTCCTCCACCGAATTCTTTTTTCAGATGGGTGGATCGTTCCAACAGTCTGGAATGAATGTAGAAAATATCTCCTGGATACGCTTCCCGTCCCGGCGGCCGCTCCAGCAATAGGGACAGCTCTCGGTACGCCCGGGCATGCCGGGTCAGATCATCGTAAACAATAAGGACGTCTTTTCCTTTTTCCATAAAGTATTCGCCCAGAGAAGTCGCCGCATACGGTGCAATGTAGGCCACTCCGGGAGGATCTTCCGATCCAGCCACCATGACGATAGTATTTTTCATGGCATCGGTTGCTTTTAGCGTATTGATGATCTTGGATACCGATGTAATCTGCTGGCCGATGGCGCAGTAAATACAGATCACCCCGGTGTCCTTCTGATTGATAATGGTGTCGATGGCAATGGTACTTTTCCCGGTCTGCCGGTCTCCCAGAATCAACTCCCTCTGACCGCGCCCGATGGGGACCACCGAATCGATGACTTTCAGTCCGGTCTGCAGGGGCTCAAACACTGGAGCTCGCTTCATGATGGCCGGGGACTCCCGTTCTACCGGCAGGTATGTATCGACAGTGACTGGGCCCTGATCATCCAGAATCACACCCAAAGGACTGATGACTCTGCCCAGAAATTCCTCCGTGACGGGAACATCGGCCACTTTGAAGGTTCTTTTGACCTTCTGACCGGACTTAATATCGTCATAATCGCCCAGCAGAATGACACCCACTGAATCGCTGTCCAGGTTGAATGCCAGTCCCATAATGCCGTTGGGGAACTCGATTAGCTCTTCATTCTTAATCTTATCCAGTCCCTTCACAATGGCAATCCCACTGTCGACAGCCATGATGGTTCCACTCTCTTCAATATGAAATTGCTTGATATTCTTCTTTAGAGCATCCTGAATGGACTCTTCCAGATGCTTCAACTGATTCTCTAACATAGGCGCACCTCGATATCAGTTTATCTCCAGGTTTTTAATGATATCTTGTTCGATTTCATCCAGATAATTCTTGACGCTGGCATGCACAGTATATGTCTGCAGATGCATCTCATACCCCACAATCAGATCGGGATCGATCCGGTACTCAATCTGCTGAATGTGCTGGATCTGTTTATTCAATACATCTTCAACGGTTTTCTTTTCATCATCCGACAGTTCCCGGGCAGAGTAAATGTCAATGGTCTCTTCGTCCAGGGACTCCATGTTGGGAATTTCTTGTCCCAGATCTTTCAGGTTGGCCACAAACCTCTGGAACACTTCTTTGTCCAGATCTTTGGATGATACGGTACTTACGATGTGGGAAGCGATGGCGACGGCCCCACTGCCCAGTTTTTTTCTCAGATTGGCGATAAATCGTTCCTTCTCATCGTCAATTTCTTTCAAATAGGCATTTCGCTTGCTTTCCGCCTCCTGCCGGTAGTTTTCCAAAAGGGCTTCCTTTTTTTCTTCCGCTTCTTTGCGGGCCCCATCCATAATATCTTGCTTCTCTTTTTGAATGTCTGCCATTTTTTTGTTGTACTGGTTCATCAGCTTTTCCGCTTCGTCCATTTTCTCATCCGCTTCAATTTGAGATTTCTGGATTCTCTCCTGCCGAGCAGCCATAACATTCAGGATCGGCTTATACAGAAGCTTCTGAAGAAGGAACAGAATGATGAAAAAGTTGATGATCTGAGCGATGATTTCAAACCAGCTGATATTCATCGTTCTACCCTATGACCCTGTTCCAGAAAGGATTGGCAAACAAAAGAATCATGGATGTGACAAAGCAGTAGATGGCAGTGGACTCGATCATGGCAAGACCGACAAAAAGAGTTCTGGAAATGGTGTTGGCCTCATCCGGTTGCTGTGCAATGGACTTTAGAGCCTGGGCCACCGCATTTCCTTCCCCAATAGCGGGAGCTATGGAACCCACCGCAATGGTAAGACCGGCCATAATGATTGAAACCATACCTATCAGACCAATATTATCCAAGACAATTCCTCCTTATCCAATGTATTTCATTTTTGCGATTCTGATTTCTCCCGTTTTGTGGCCGATGCGATATATACAATGGCCAGAATAGCAAATATATATGCCTGAATGACCCCCGTCAACAATCCCAGAGCCTGAATAATGATGGGGAAAAACAAGGGAATGACCCCCAGCAGGATGGCCACAATGATGCTTCCGCTCATTACATTTCCATAGAGACGGATGGCCAAAGACAAGGTTCGGGATATTTCACTGATGATATTAAAGGGAAGCATGATAAAAGTTGGTTTGATATACTCTCTCAGGTACCCGGATACTCCTTTTTCAGCAATCCCGTAGACTGGAACAGACATAAAGACGCACAGAGAAAGGGCAATGCTGGTATTCAGGGATCCGGTGGGTGGTATATAACCCGGTATGATGGAAAACACATTGGATACAAAAATGAAAATGAAAAGTGTGCCAATAAATGGTAGATATTTACCGGGTTCCTGCTGACTTACCTGCTTGATCTGCCCGTTGATGGTTTCCACCAAAGCCTCCAGGATATTCTGGCCCCGAGAAATTCTCCCTTCCACATGAAGATTTCGGGTAGCCAGAAAGGATCCGATGGCCAGGACAATCATGGTTACCCACGTAAAGACCAAGGTGGCCGTAATTCGTATAAAGCCCCATTGGAAATACAGAATATCACTGGGATCAATATTCATATGCAGTCACCGGGTACGATGCAGGGCATCGCACTTTCCTTTCCTTCGAGTTTAACTGAGCTGCCGGGATGAAGACTTTCTTCAGATACCCCGTATTACAGACGCTGTCCGCTGTTGGGCGAATCTTTTTTGGGAAGTCTGTCCTGAGGCTTATTTATCACAAAAATCATGATGTAGCGGATCACCAGAATACCCAAAAGTGTCAGCAAAACAGCCTGATAACCGCTTCCTGAAACATAGTATAAGCCGGCTACCAGGATGGCCATCCGGACTACAAAGCTGACCAGAAAAAGGGCACTGGGATTTTGAATTCCATCCAGTCGCTGGACCGTCCAATAAAGGCCTCCGAAAAATATCCCTCCCAATACAATCCCTATTAGAAATTCAACCATTTCCGGACCTCCTTGTCAGCTTTCATCATTGTCGTCGCTGGATTTCTCTTTCACCCAGTACCAGGCATTAAACGAACCCATGACCACGCCGGCAAACAGCAGTGTAATGGTCCAGGAAAAATTCTGGGGATAGCTTCGATCCAGAAAAATTCCCAGAGCAATACCCAAAATGGTCGGAATCGCAATGGACCATCCGACGATGCCAAACGCACCCAATCCAAACATGATTTCATTGCCTTCTTTTTTGGATTTGATCTTTTTGGCCGATTCTTTCTTTATTTTCTCCAACAGTTCTTCTTCCGTGGTTTTCTTATTGTCATCCATCGCATCCACATCCCTATATGTCGATCTCCATAAACCGCTTCGTGGTTTCCAGCTCCAGCCGGGCCAGTACTTCCCGTGCTTTCCTTTCCCTCTCATCCAGCACCGCCAGAGTTTCTTCCACGGTCTGGCTCAGCTGCTCCAGAGAATCTCCCGCCACGGCCTGGATAGTCGACAGATAAACCCGGTCCCCTTTTTTTACCACAACCCCCCGGTTGATGGCAAAATACAGATCCTTGTCAGCCTCAATCTGGAGAACTCCGGCACGCAGTGTCCATGTTCCGTCCACATGCTTGGGCAGAATCTGAAAGTCACCGTGGGAGCCCGGTGCTGTAATCTTTGACACCGTGATATCCAGAATCGTTTTGTAGGGTAAGATGAATGTCAGCCTCATGATTTCTCTTCCCTCGTTTTCTTCCTCTCAACCGCTTCGTCGATGGTCCCAATCATATACAGATCATTTTCATCGTAGTCCATAAATTCATCCTTCAAAATCCGTTCGCAGCCGTCCAGAGCGTCTTCCAGTTCCACCAACCTTCCCTCACCGCCGGTGATTTCCGCAGTGGTAAAGAATGGCTGAGTAAGAAATCGCTCAAGCCGCCTGGCCCGGTTAACCGCATTCCGATCGTCCATGGACAACTCCTCGATGCCCAGCATGGCGATGATATCTTTCAACTCTTCGTATGTGGCCAGGGTTCGTTTGATCTCACGAGCCAGAGAATAGTGCCGTTTGCCCACAATGTCGGCATTGAGCATTTTGGATGAAGAATTGAGAGGATCAATGGCCGGGTAAAGTCCCTGGCTGGCTCTTTTTCTGGACAGCACCACCGATGCCGACAAATGGGAAAACGTATGGGTTGCACTGGGATCCGTAAAATCATCCGCTGGAACATACACCGCTTGAATGGAAGTGATGGCGCCGGACCGGGTACTGGAAATGCGCTCCTGCAGTTCCGACAGTTCACTGGCCAAAGTCGGCTGATAGCCCACCCGGGAAGGCATTTTCCCCATGAGCCCTGATACTTCGGCCCCAGCCTGAATAAATCGGAATATATTGTCTATCAGCAAAAGCACATCTTTTTTGAGAACGTCTCGAAAATATTCAGCCATAGTCAAGCCGGCATGGCCCACCCGGAATCTCGCTCCCGGAGTTTCATTCATCTGAGCGAAAATCAATACCGCGTTTTCCAGTACTTTGGCTTCCTTGACTTCCCGGTACAATTCTTCCGCCTCTCTGGACCGTTCGCCGATACCGCAGAAAACGCTGTATCCTTTTGTCTTTTTTGCTGTATTGTTAATCAACTCGGTAATCAGCACCGTTTTCCCCACTCCGGCTCCTCCAAACAGGCCCGCTTTTTCTCCCCGGGCCAGCGGCGTCAGAATATCGATGGCTTTGATACCGGTGATAAAAATCTCGTCGGTTGTACTTCGTTCCGAAAAAGGAACCGGCTTCTGATGAATCGACATGGTCTTGGTCCCGCTGACCGGTTCGCCATCCAGGGTATTGCCAAACACATCGAACATTCTCCCCAGCACTTCTTCCCCCACAGGGACTTTGACCGGTTCTCCCGTATCAATCACCCAATCTCCCCGGGACAATCCGGCTGTGGAAGTCAGAGCAATGGAGCTGATGGTTTCACCATCCACATACGATGCCACTTCAAGAACTATCCCGTTGTCTTCCCCCGCCACAAGTTTGTTGTTGATGGTGGGCAGTTCCTGTTCAAACACAATGTTGACAATGCTCCCGCGAATGCTCTTAATGTAGCCCTTGTTTTCAGCCATAGAATATCATCCTCAATGGTTTGTCATCCTCATGCGGCTGCCTGATCGCCTGCCGTGACGATTTCTGTGCTCTCCAGAATTAACAGTGCTTCAGATTGAATGAAATCCTCTACCCTATGAATCCATGGTCGTGTGGGACTTTTTTCCCCTTTAACTGGATACAGACTGCATCTTTTTCGGTCGTGCGTGGATTCACTCACCGAAACGACTTTCTAGATTCGTCTGGGAACTGGAGAAAAACCTGGTACTGTCTAACACGACTCTATATGTATTCTTCAATGGCGAAAGCATCCCTTCCCATATGAAGAATATTCACCGGGCTTTTCATGCTCCGGGTGCGGGTGAGCTGTTTTTGATAAACTAATATCCCCTGGCACACCCTAATGAAAGGCGCAGGGGATTGAATCAAGATACGAAACGATCATCTATTCTGAAAAGGCAACCATCAGATCCTTCATTGAATGGATGGGTTGGAGATTGGAATGTATGTTTTTCCAAGGATCTTCTTTCTGCCCCAATCGACGGAATATGTTCGCCATGGAATATTTTCTTGGATTGAACCCTGATGTAAGCTCATCCCATTCCAAAGGAGTCGCCACAGGTGCTCCCGACATGCTTCGAATACTGTATGGCGCAACAGAAGTCTGCCCATAAGCATTCCTCAGATAATCAATAAAAACCCGGTTCCCTCTGTTCTTCTTTTCCATTTC
Source organism: Candidatus Sumerlaeota bacterium (assembly GCA_040766585.1). GTDB lineage: Bacteria > Bacillota > SLNR01 > SLNR01 > SLNR01 > JAXGQE01. The sequence continues at coordinate 35,987 of JAXGQE010000004.1, read as the reverse complement.
AGTAGTGAAATCTCTGTTGTTCTCTCTTGAAACGAATTCAGCCACTGCCTTGGCCAAAGCACGAATATCATTAAATGAGAAATCAGGAATAATCGGCACCACGACATGGACTCCCCGGGAGCCGGTGGACATCAGATAAGGGTCCAATTTGACATGATTCAAGACCCCCTTAATCGCCCAGGCTGCCTTAGAAACCAAATCGAACCGGCCATCCGGAGGATCCAGATCAAAAATCATTTTATCGGGCTGATTAATATGATCCTGGGTTGACAACCCGATATGATAGGTTATGCATGCCTGATTGGCCAGAAATACTAATGTTTCCTGATCGTTGGCCAGAACATGGGTAATTTCCCCTCCTTCACGCTTATCCAAAGTAGCCCGCTGGATCCATGGGGGAAAGTAGCCCGGGATATCCTTCTGATAAAACCCTTCATCCTGGATTCCATCGGGATAACGCTGCATAGTCAAAGGACGATTCCTCAGGTGAGGTATCATGACTGCCGAGATCTTTCTGTAGTAATTGATCAGGTCCATCTTTGTGATTTGATCATCAGGGAACAGAACTTTTTCAAGATTGGATACTTGAATATCCCGATTATGGATCTTCATTTTCATCCATCCTTTTGGCATACATCGTGATAATATTCAAGGCCTTGCTCATTTCGGTGCAGCGTAAAGCGAATGGGATCGTCATATTCCAGCAGTTTCTTCAGTATTTTCTTCCTCGTATTATAAGAATACAGCTAATAATCACAGCAATATTCTTATTTATTTTTTGAAGCAATATCCTAATGCTACAATAACCATATAGGTTATTAGCGAAGGTTTGAGCTTATCTTCCTTGCAAAGCATTTGCTGTTGCTACGAAAGCTTGCTCCCTGACTTAAGTCTCAAATGCTGCTTACTCAGATTTTGCATCCCTACCAGTAGCCCCCAGCAAGGCGTTTCTGTTGGGTGAATGCTTATTATGCGAGGTTTCAGTTAGCGCTTAAGATTAGGATATTCTTTCTCTAATTTCCTCATCTCTACCACGAAAGGGGTGATACTGTGAAAAAATCAGAGTATTTATCTACTTTGTTTGTGGGCATTGATGTATCTGCCCGTGCAAATGTCATTTGCGCTTTGAATTTCGAACAGGACAGGCTGTTGGAATTTGCTGTCGCTAATTCTCAGCCCGGCGCGGATCAAATTGCTGATACGCTTTCATCTTGTTGGCGGATGGCAATTTTACCGGGTCGTTATTGCTTTAGAGTCCACTTCCTTTTATGGGATTCACATTGCCAATTTTCTATCTTCCTGTGCCCTATTGGCGCCCTATAATACCTATGTTTACTGTCTTAATCCAAAGATGATCGCCAACTACAAGAAATCTTTCATTGGTATAGGCAAAAAGGATCCGCTGGATGCTTTCGTTATTGCAGATTTTGCCCGTGTAGGGAGAATCAGTTCTGAGCCCTGGCGTGGGTCCCAATTCCTTGCTCTGCAACGCTTGACCAGGCATCGCCTCCATTTAATCGAGTGCTTAACTAGGGAAAAACATACATGCTCTCTAATATCTTTCTGAAATTCAGCGAGTTTGCAACACTGACGAAGGGCAACCATCCTTTCTCCAACAAATATGGAGCGACCGCTTCTGCTGTGTTAACCGATTTTCTATCCAATGAACAGATCGCGCAAGCATCCATGGAAGAGCTCATCTCTTTCGTCAGTGAAAAGGGAAAAAATCGTTTCAACAATCCCCAAGAAGTAGCTTCCATTTTGCAAGCTGCTGCCAGAAATTCGTATCGTTTGGATAAGTGCCTTTACGAACCCTTGACCATCTCCATTGCCTCTTCATTCAACTGCTTAAAAGCTTTTGAGGCGGAGATCAAGTCTATCGACAAGGCCATTGAAAAAACTGCTTTTGGGACTTAACCCGGCTGAATATCTTTGCTTGAAATCCATACCGGGTATCGGTCCGGTTTTTGCATCCGGTATACTTGCTGAAATCGGTAGCATCCATGCCTTTGCCAATCACTCGGCACTAGCTAAATATGCAGGTATTGTATGGAACCAAAACCGTCTGGCGACTTCCATTCTGAAGACTCACGCATGAGCAAAGCCGGCAATAAATATCTTCGTTATTATTTGATAGAAGCGACAGGGAGCGTCCTTCGTCAAATTCCGGAATACAATGCCTTCTATCAAAAGAAGTTCAGTGAAGTGAAAACCCATCAGCACAAAAGAGCACTCGCACTCACATCACGGAAATTTATCCGTTTGGTTTTTGGATTGCTGGCCAAGAATCAACTTTTTGTCCCACAAGGAGTAGATCATACTCCTTGTTCATAGCTTCTTTGCTACCTTGATTTTTTCTTTGAAATCCCAGGCTTTTTTGTCATGTGCTTTTTTATTCATTCAGTTCGATTATCCCTAAATTTATCGCTTGACATATTACCAGATTGCTTTCTCGTAATGGAAGTTTCGTTACATCGAACGGTTCCACATACATCAGGTCAAATACATAACAGTACACAGCGATAGGACTTTTCTCTGCTTTTTTAGTCTGGCTGATATGCATTCGTTTCTGCAGCCTAGAAAAGCTGGTTACACTGACTGAAAATGTCACAATCTCTCCACCAGCAAAAAGATTAGGGATATCCATCTGTGTGAATGCCGCTGTTATTTCCGGATATCGGCTGCTGATCAAATGCTTATTTCGAGACATCAGTCTCACTTCTTGTCCGGATTTAAAAGATCAGGCATCGCTCACCATCCAACTTACTCTCAAAGATCCATCCCGGATCTGAAAATACATCATGGGTCAAAGTAACCAGCATTGGTTCTACCCATTCCGGCAGGTCCCTTTTGATGAGATGGCTGCGCATCGAATCCGGTATCTTCTGAAAGATGTCATTCATCATGATCATCTTCCCGGATGTCCTCAATTCTCTTACCGCTGATCACCGATTCCGGTTCCGTGCTGGTGGGATTTCTTCTGGCATCGGCGTGATCATCATTCATTTTCACAAAAAGCCATCGGGTATCGTCACCGCTTCCAGTCCGGATCAATGCATACCCACCCTGAATCTTTTCGCCTTTCAGATTCACAGTAATATGCCCCTCTTTGATGGCTTCTTCAAACGATAACTCCCTTCCATCCTTTTCGGATGTGTTCTCATAGGTTCCTGAATCCCACACGATAACTTTTCCAGCACCGTATTGCCCTTCCGGAATAACCCCTTCAAATCGGGCGTATTCAATGGGGTGATCCTCTGTGGGAATGGCCAATCGCTTTTCTCTCGGATCCGTGGACGGTCCTTTGGGAATGACCCAGGACTTTAAAACACCATCGGACTCCAAACGAAAATCATAATGCAAAGTGCTGGCACGATGCTTTTGAATCACAAAAATGGACCCATCACTGGAAATACTCAAATCCCCCTTGGGCTCCGGAGATATATTCAGATCCCGCTTCTGGTAATATTCTTTGAGTTTTTCCTGATCCATAAAATCCACCCCCTGCATTTATCATATCACAGTGAAATACGGTTTCAAGGTCATTTTCCAATCTTATCCAATGATCCGGGTATCCTGACAGACTGCTTCAATGAACCGGCTCGATTGGCTCCAACAATAACAACATTCTTCTCCGGCTGAAGAAATTGACTTATGCGAAGTAACGCCTTGCATCAGTAAATTCGACTGATGCAAAAGGGTCTACACTTTTTTTGCGGCTGATGTCCTGCAGCACATGCCCAAATTGAGTCATCGATGCGAATTCCCATGGAACTGGCCATCGCAATGTCCCAAAGTATCGATACATTCATCGGATTGAGCTCCATGTCGTCATAGTCAATCATCATGGGTAAATTCTCAGGGAAAAAAGAAGAGAGCCTCCTGCAATGAAGAAGGCTCGAGTCATTCCGATTGAAAATCATGGCCGTCTCAGCCAAGAACTTTTGCGATCACTTGATCCACCAGTGTTGGGGTTCGCTCAAACAGATCTTCCAGATAGACTCTTTCAGTATATTTGTGAAAGTCTTTTCCCCACGGTCCCAGGTTCAGCACCGGCATGGAGATTTCTTTGATCATATCCAGCGGGATATAGTAGACATCGTTCCACATCAGCATATTCTTTTCGATGTAGTCGATATCTTCATTGTTTGACTTGAACATGCCGTAGCTGAGATCGCAGATACCGGTGTAATACGACTGCACTTCATAAGCCTGATCCCAATGGGTCCGGGCATAGTCCATGAGCATGTCGATCAGCTCATCCATCTTTTCGGCCCGCTCCGGAATCATGCTGTTGTGTACATTGGGATAGTAGGGAGGAGCCAAGGCGATAATCACCTTCGGTTCGGTATCGCTGATATATTCCAGCGTCTTTTCGATCATTCGGATGGCACACTCTGCCATGGACACCTTGTTTTCAATGACATCTTTTTTAATGATCTCCACCAGTTCACTCATGGCATCGGTAAACTGACTGCCTGCATTGGCCAGCGCTTCCTCATACAGCTCCCCGTAATTCTTAACATTGGGTTTCCAGCTCAGTTCCCTGAACTCTTCACCCACCGATTCCATATACACTTTGTAACTACGGTTCATATCCTCAATCACCGTCTGAAATGCCGCTTCACACACCTGCTCCAGTTTGCTGAATATCTCCGCCGGCCCTTGATCCAGAGTCAGCACATTCATATAGCCGGCTGCTGCAATCGGCAGTGAAACATCGTAGAAATCTTTCCGGTCTTTCATGTACAGCCAGGCCGGAGGCGGCGTGGTGGTATTGCCCACCTTCTCTATGAAATCGGGATTGAGCTCGGTCCGCCTCACAATTTCTGACAGCAGATTGACGGGGTTGAATCCCTGAAAAATCTGGCCCACATGTGCCAGCTTCCCCCGCACATAGAAAATCGGCATGATTTTTCCCACAGATCCAGCATACAAGGTAGCTGTCTTTGGATCGCTTCTTTCGTGGGGTTCCACATTCATCATCAGTTTGTATTCCAGATGATACTTTTCTTTGATTTCTTTGATCCAGGGAATAGCCCCGCGCATACCGGCAGATAGGTTCTCTTCATCGGGCAGTCCCAGCAGCAGAAGATTCCCTGTAAACCTTGGCTGAGCAGCATACTGTTCGAACAGAGCCAATTGAATGGCGGCTCCTCCTTTCATGTCCGCAGCTCCTCGCCCAAACAACCATTTCCCGCTGAGCAGGTCCTCTTTCGATGGATCGTCCATTTCAACTTGATCCTGTCGATACTGTTGGGTCAGCTCATAAGGACTGTAGGCATACTTTTTGTAGCTGCCGTAGTCATCGATGTTCACAGTATCGGTGTGATGAATCAGAACGATGGTTTCCGGGCCTTTCCCTTTCAGCAGTGCCCAGGGGACTGACCTGCCCAGATGATCGTTGGCAATGGGATAAAAACCCCATTGCTCCGGATGATCTTTCAGATACGGCACCCGATCAAACCATTGTTGAAAAAACTCAATATGGTTATTCTCCATCTCTGTGCTCGAATGGGTTTTGACAGCCACATAGTCCAGCAAATTTTTCTTAATCATCTCTTTCAGATCCATTGGGATCCCCCCTCATTCTTCTTATCTCCATTTTCCGCGCAGCTTAAATACTACCCATCTCTGATTCCGGTTTTTCAGAGGATTGGGTCCCCCAGATGTTATAGAATGAAATTTCCTCCACACTCTTCCTTTTCTTCTCTTCCGGTTTTTCACCGGCAAATCCCACAGGAAGAAGGAACAAGCATGTGACATGATCCGGCAGATGAAGGATCTGATTGGCTCTTTCAATATCCAGATATCCGATAAAACAGGCACTCAGTCCCAAGGATGCAGCAGTAAGAGCCATGTGCTCCATGGGGATTAACGGTGTAGCGTTTTCAAACAGGGTCATGCACGCTTTGCGATCCGGGAATTCTTTCATGTGATTGACCAGTTTAGTTCCGAACCGTAGAATATTCACCCGGAGTCCAAAATCATCGTCCGGTTGACAGGCAATATCCCAACTCACGTCCGCGCAGCAGGCGAATACAACCGGTGCAGTGGCAATCCACATTTGGCCCCCCGCAGCCTGCGCCAGTTCTTCTTTCAACCCTGGATCGGTAATGACACCAAAGACATACCGCTGGGCATTTCCCCCGGAGGGAGACAGGCGGGCAGACTCCAGCATCTTGAGGATCATGTCCGGAGATACCGGAGTATCGGTAAATTTGCGAGCCGATCGTCTGGCTCGAATTGCTGCAGATAAATCCATGGTTTGCACCTCCATGGGACAGAGTTAATAGTCAAAAAATCCAATATTCTCTCCAGACGAAAGGGAAACCGGTGGTCGGTGCACCGGTTTCCCTGTTATTGCGAAATGGGTCTGCGCTCCTCTGTGCCGGGTTTCATTCCATCGGCACACCGGAAAGCGTATCGTACAGGGCTTAGAGAGCAGAGAGACTGGCATCCAATGCGGCCGCAATGGTATCCATTCCTTCGCGGCTGATGACAATGGGCGGTGCAATTCTCAGGTTGGTCTTGTGGGTTTCTTTGGCATAGACACCGTTATCCAGCATCTTCATGCTCAGCACATGACCATCATACTCTGGGAATATTTCTACCCCGATCAGCATTCCTTTCCCGCGGACCTCCTTGACTTTCGTCGGGTGGGATGCCGCTACCTTGCCGAGCAGATCCTGCAGATAGGCGCCATTATCAGCAGAAAGCTGGCTGATATTTCTCTTTTCCAGTTCTCGGATTGTTAAAAGTCCCACGAACGCAGCCAGCGGATATCCACCGAAAGTACTGCCCTCGCCGTGAGGTTCGAACAGTTCCATAATCTCTTTCTTGCCGCACAGACAGCTAATCGGAAGCACCCCTGAACTCATGGCCTTGCCGGTGGTCATCAGGTCCGGCCGCTCGAGTCCGTACAGCTGCCAGGCAAAATTGGCGCCGGTCCGGCCAAACCCGGTTTGAATCTCGTCCAGAACGAACAGGGCGTTGTTTTCTTTGCACATCTTCTGAACTTCTTTCAGGTAGTTTTCATGGGGAACAAAGATTCCTGCTTCTGCCTGAATGGGCTCAATAAACACCCCGGCGATTTCGCCGTCGTATTCGTGGAATTTTTCTTTCAGTGCGGCCAGATCATCAAACGGAACATGATCAAACCCTGCCATCAAAGGCCCCAGATCTTTTCTGGAGGTGGGATCGTCCATCATGGCCGTAGAACCCAGTCCTCGTCCGTGGAACGCTCTCTCGGCTGAAATGATCACCGGATTCCCTTTAATCCCTTTTCCGTCTTTTCCTCCGAAATTCTTCCCCCACTTCTTAATAGCTTTGATGGCTGCCTCGTTGGCTTCCGTACCGCTGCTTTTGGGCAGGAACATGTCCATTTGAGTAAACTCCTGCAGTTTAACCAGCCAGGGTCCCAGATAGTTGTGGGATATCGAGCGGGGAATGGTGGCCATTTCGGCCACAAACCGATTGACACCTTCCGTGATGACAGGGTCTTTATGCCCAAAGGGTACTGCAGAATAGCAGGCCAGGCCATCCACAATTTCTGTTTCGATTTCCCCTTGGTCGGTTTCCTTGCGGATCTTCAGCATATACGGTTTGGAGCCGCCGCCTAGTACCAGAATACCATGGAACGGTTCGTAAATATGGGCCCCCAGAGTATCCAACGCCACATTGTGTTCCTTGATGGTCCAGTCCTTGATTGCCTTGCCGTTTACCACATAGTCATCAATGAATGTCACCCTCGATCCCCTCCCCAACTTTTTGATTACCCGTCCGGAACCAAAGCTGTGCTACCATGAACATTTTGAATGGCTTTCACACTTCTTTCGAATCGATCATGCATGGAGTCGTGCTGTAATCCCCGCCGAATGGCTCGCCCTGCTACTTGCTGTGTTTCAATACTCCTTACAGTCAATGTCCTCTTTGAATAAATTCATATGGCCTAATGTTGTCGAATAAGGATTACCGATTGGACTCTTCCACCCTGACCATTCTTGGAAAGATTGAACAAATCCTGCTAACTTTTCACAATTTTCGGAAAACACCCTAGATTGATTTTCCCTGCATCTACTATAAGGCATTCTATCACTTTGATCATCAGATATTCACTCTTCGGTTGATAATTTCGAGCTAAGAGGAAGTTTTGCAGAGAAAAAAGCCCATACAAGGGCTTATCCTCCAAATAGATTCCGAAATACTCTCAGCTGTGCAAATAATCGACAGCAAACTGAGCATAGACTGCTGTCCCGATGGCCAGTGAATCTTCATCGATATCGAACTTTTCATGATGATGGGGATAGGTAATCCCTTTTTCCTCATTTCTGATCCCGACGAAAACCATGATACCCGGAACCTTCTCATTCAGATAGGCAAAATCCTCCCCACCCATAACCTTCTCCATCCGGGTAATAGGGTCTGCACCGAATAATTTTTCTACGGACTGTGCGCAGATGGCCGATACATCCGGATCATTGATGGTCGGAGGCGTAATGGATGTAATATCCAGTTTCCCGTCCACCCGGTAAGAGGATGCTGTATGCTCCACAATCCTACCGATTGACTCCAGAAGCTGAGCCCTCACTGACGGGTTAAAACTCCGGGTCGTTCCTTCCATAGCCACATCGCTGCAGATGACATTCCAGCTGGCACCCCCATGGATCGTCCCTACACTGACTACAGCCGGTTCCAGCGGATTGACTTCACGACTGACTATGGATTGGATATCCGTTAAAACAGCTCCGGCTGCTACCATGGCATCCACACCCTGATGGGGCATCGAACCATGCCCCGATTTCCCCTTCAAGGATACTTTGAATTTATCGGCTGAGGCCATCCGCGGCCCGGCTTCCAGGGATATCAGCCCGCTGGGAATATCGGCCCAAAGATGAATCCCCAGCACTGCACCCACATCGTCCATAACCCCTTCTTCCCGCATACGGAGAGCCCCCAAGCCCCCTTCTTCCGCAGGCTGGAAAATGAATTTGACGGTACCTTCCAGATTCTCTTTCATGTCGGCCAGCACTTGGGCAGCGCCCAACAGCATGGCCGTATGCCCATCGTGCCCGCAGGCATGCATCACGCCATCACACTTGGATCGGAAAGGATGGTCGGTTTTTTCCGCCACCGGCAGCGCATCCATATCCGCTCGTAAAGCCACGGTCTTACCCGGTTTCTGGCCAACCAGTCGACCCACCACTCCGGTCTTTGCCATCCGAGTGACTTCAATCCCCATCTTTTCCAGTTCCTCAGCCACTCGGTTTCCAGTTCTGACTTCCTGCCAGGTTAACTCCGGATTTTCATGAAATTCTCTGCGCCAGCGAATCACTTGTTCTTTGTACTCGTTGACCTTCTCGTTTACTTTCATCGTGCATCACCTCCATCAATGTGTCGATCCATCGTCGGATCATCCAGTGCATCGCACTTTTGGATCCGATTTCTTCTGTCCGTCATGGAATCCAAGAAAACTTTGGCAAAAAAAGCAGTCAGATCATCCAATAAGACTCAAATTTATTAGTGCAATCTGGCAGTACTCCCACAGGAACGGTTAAGCAAATCAAACCGTCGTCTATGTCTTGTAGTCAATCCCCATCAGCGATATTTCGAAGCGACATACCGGATCCAGATTCAATGCAGACTGAAGCACCTTCACTTTCAGCTCTTTTCCCAGAATGACCTCAAATGGGAACTTTTCAAATCCACCGCTGCAGTAGCACCAGTTGGCAGAAATCGTCCCGGTATTCTGCCGGATTGACTCCCGAGCAAAGGGACAATGGCAAGCATAATAGGCTTTTTCCCGAGGGTCTTCCTCCTGGATGTACCGCACAGCATCGTAGGGGATTTTAGTTACATACAGACAGTTATCGGTTCGCACGGCAGACAGGATCTCTTGATTGGCTTGAACAAAATCAACCACTTCCTGAGTAATGAACTGCTCATACCAGATTCTGTTTTCATCGCAGAATCGCTGCAGTTCAGCTACTTTACGCCGGTGAAGGTCCTGCAGGTACTCATCCAAAGACGGTGCCTGCTCATACTTTTCTTTTTCCTCCAACAGGGCGTCAGCTGGGATCCTGTGGTGATTCCCGGCCAGTGCAGTCTCCAGATTTTCCTGAGGTAGAAGATTTTCCAGGCGGCGGATTACCTGCCGGGTATAGACCGGCATGTCCGCAGGCGCTGTCCCAACAGGCAGTGGATCCAGATTCTCGAAAATCTGACCTGCGATCTCTTCATTTTCCACGGTCCCAATCCGCTGGCGAATGCTGTCCATGACGCCCACGCTGCCCAGGTACTTGGTCATCTGGATATACAGATCATGGCGGCGGGTTGCATAAAAATATCCACCCAAACTCCTGAGGGTCTCCACATCATTCTTGCTGGTTTCAATCAGCAGTTCCATATATTTCTCCACCATGTCTGCTGAAATCTCATCCAGTAATCGGGGCGGATCCTGAGCCTGACAGAAATGCTGGAATTCCATAACTGCCTCAATCATTTTTTCGATCTTCTCTTCCCCGTATCCTCGACTCTGCAAATACTCTTTCAATTGAATGGTCTGCATGGGGCTGCCTCCTTTTTTAACCCATGGATTCTAAGATCCCGTCATTGAACATTTGAAAACCCTTCGTGCAATCATACTGTCCCGGCCCGATAAAAATAGATGGTCGAATTCTCATGCTTCAATCCTGCCCATCTCTTTTAACCACTGGACGGTATCCGATAGAGTTACGCTCATGTCCCGGGGGCTGTATCCCCACTGCTGGGTTGCTTTCTGGTGTGAAAAAAAGGCATTGGATTGGAGAGTATAGATGGAGTAGGGTGTGAAGATGGGTTTTTTCTTGGATATTCGGCAGTACATCTCGGTCAGGGGTGCTGCTGTTCGGATCATCCAGGGGGGTGCAAACCGCGTAATTCTTCGTTTGCCGGTAATCTCATGGAGCATATCTAGGATTTCAGCGACTGTGAAATATCGGTTGGATAAAATATAGCAGTCTCCCTTCTCCCCTTGACTGGCTGCCGAAATGATCCCGCCTGCCACATCCCGTACATCCACAAAATCGTATCCTCCTTCCATGCAGATAGGAAGCCGACCCCGGCAGTATTCAATGATCAGCGAAGTGGTATGTCCGATTGGATAGTCGTTGGGGCCGATAATCCCGGAAGGATGGACAACGGTGGCATCCAGGCCTTTCTGGGCTGCATCCAGCACATAGGCTGTTGCTTCTGCTTTCGTCTTAGCGTAATGACCGGTAACTGTTTGGGGGGAAAAATCACGGACCTCTTCAATGACCTGCCCTTTGGGTTTTTCAGGAATGGCGTGGACTGAGCTGACATAGACCAGTTTGGATACAGAGTATTCGCGACACAAATCCACCACATTTTTCGTTCCGCTGACATTCACATCGTACACCATCGGATGATACCCGGACGAGATGGAGACAACTCCGGCGCAGTGAATGACTGTAAGTGAATGCCCTGAAAGATTTTCAAAACATCTCTTCATGCTTTCCTTATCCCGAACATCTCCAAAAAATACGGAAGTTTGAGCGGGGATATTCGTCTCCGATGGCAGCACCAGCACCCGAACAGTCTTCCCTGCAGCAGTCAGCTGTTCGACCACCGTGCTTCCCACATGGCCAGATGCACCGGTTACAAAATAGATGGTATCCATTGTGCCCTCCATAGTTCATATTCCTCATCCACAAACTATACACCCTGATCGTATCCGCAGGATTCAATAAGACCGCTCTCATCGTACTGGATCGGCCAAACCCATCCTCGTTCATATTATCCTCTGGGATCCATGAATACCATTCTATGACGCTGGTCCATAATCAATCAAGGAAGACACGCCAGCGCTTTCTTTGCTCTTGCCAGGCGCTCCGCCTTTTCTTCTTCCATAGGAAGCTCAGGAGCTCCCATGGGATACTTCACGCTGGTGGATGGGACAATGCGAGAAACACCCACCGAGTGGGCAACCGGAATCATATTGCAGATTTGTACAGTTGGAATACGAGCTCTTTCAAGTTCTTTGGTAATCACTGCACCGCAGCGAGTACTGGTTCCTCAGGTTGAGGTTAAAATGGCGGCATCAATCTGATGGTCCCGAATGTATGTTGCCATGGCTCTGCCAATTTTACGGCTGTTTTCAACCGTTGTAATCAGCCCCGTGGTGCCCAGATAATAATCGTGGAGTTTGCCAATTACTCCGTCCCTCTCCAGCTGGCGCATGGCATCCACTGGAACCAACCGGTCCGGATCCTGCCGAATATACGATGAATCGTAGCCATTGTGGCAGATCGTCCAGTCTTCTTCCTTCAGATCCTCCAAGCCCTGAATGGGATAAGCGTGAAAGCGGTCGGGGTTTGCCGAGGGCATCCGATCGGGATTGCCCGCTGGATACAGTCCCCCGTCCGTTACCAGGACAATGGTGGATTCGGAAAAATCCTTCTGCAAAGGAGCTCGCTCCACATCATCATGAACCGGCAGAATCACCTCGGTTTCAAAGGGGCGACCATGGAGCTTATCCAGCAGCATATCCACCAAACGCTGGGTTGATTTTCGATCCGAAGGGACATTACGGATCAGCCCTCGCTCAAAATATCCTTCTTCGGCCGGTCGACCGATTTCTTCACGATTCAGCAGTTTCCAGGCAAACGCAACCATTTTTTGAATATCATCTTTCATGGTCCGGGCATGGCTGCCGGTTTCAAGAATATATAGATCCCGTTTGTAGAGATCCACACCGGGGTTTTCCCGATGCATGGCAGTAACTGCCGGTATACCCAGTCTTTTTTGCACGACACTGCAAATGGACCCGCAGGCCACCCCATAGCGGCCGGCCTGGTATGCAGGTCCGGCAATCAGCAGATCCGGCGAGTATCTTTCGATAATGGCTGTGATCTCATCGGTCCCTTTCTCCAGATTCTCAGCGATATAATCATCACCGCAAATCACCGTAGTGACAACATCCGCAGCATCTCCAAAGGCTTCCTGCAGATAGATCCCCGGGCCGATGGTTCCTTCCATCACTTCAATCCCCATGCTTGCGGCACTTTCACCGCCGTACTGTCCAAAAAACTGATTGATATAGTGGACGACTTTGACCGTCATCGATATCCCCCCTGGATGTTAATACTTAAGCGATGTATATTGTGTGCCGCCCAGCTGGCTGGTGGCTCCTCTGGACTTATGGTTCGTCAGTTCAAAGCTCCCATATGGATCCACTTTCCCCAAATTGGTTAATGTGGGAATGGGCGTGGACCCGATAACCCTTTGCACAGGCAGACTCGTCACCAGTTCCAGGCAGCTGGATGAAACCATGGCATTGGCATTTCGAGTCGTAAACAGGACCGATTCATCGGAGGCGTTGTCTGGAGAGAGAAATTCAGTAATCAAAATGGCTGTTTGAATGCCCAGGTTCTCACAGTTGTCGCAGGTCAGGCCCAGATCAATTTGGGGGTGACCGCCGCCTTCTTTGGTAATCACAGCCGCATCGGCGTGGTAATGGTACCGGGCCAAATTGGCAGACATCATGGCATTTCTTTTCTTATCCGTCAGCTCATGAGGTGCATTGTGCAGAATCACTCCTTGGAAATGAATGTCCACACCGTGCCGGCGATACAGCTCCAGGATCATAGGATGATTCTGGTACGAAAAAGTCGGATCCGAGTTGGTCATCTGGAAGTAATTGCGGTTGGTCAGTGCTCCATCCAAAACTTCATTGGGATGAATCACCAACGGCATCATCTTCGTGCAGTCATCTCCGTAATACCGTGTGTCTGTGTAGGGTGCATGGGAAAAGATCTGGAATATGTACACCACCTTGGGAAGACCGGGTTTTAATTCGATGTCCAGTGAGAATTCTTCCGTCTCATCCGGTTTACATTCTTTCGCCGCCTCAGCCAAATAACGAGCTGCCTTCTTGGATGCCCCGTTCATGGCATCGAAATAGTCGTTTTTGGACGTATGGGATGCCGGATAGGCGTTTATGGCAATATTGATTGTTTTGGAAAACGGTGTATGGGGAGCCGCCGGACCGGTCATGTCAATGAAAGTCCCCAGCGGAACTTCCATCTCCAGGATCTCTACCACCGCCACACCCCGCAGCCCAATGGAAGACCCCTGTCCGACTGTCAGTATATCATCCACAACTCCCGGGAATGTGCTCTCTCCCAAGCCGATCTTATATACGGGCTGAACAATATCCCCCACATTCATCAACCGGCAGTCTTCACCGGGATTAGCCAATTCAATGTCAATCCTTGAGAATCGAGAATCCGATAATACCCCCTCCAGTTCGTCCTTATGGATGTGTAGGGTATGGTTTTCCACATGAGTATGCGTGTCAAAAACGACACGGTCAATATCAATCCAGTGCTTTTGAAGAAACATGTATGACCCTCCTTTTGCATGGCTCTGCCGCGGTGACTGTCAGATAATAATGGACGCCCATGCCGCTGGTTGTCCATAGTATTCTGCAGAAAATGTCTGATTCCTATCGCGTTCTTCTTGCTGCAGCAATTTCGCCGGCTGATCATAAGTTTAGCCTCCTCAAATTGGGCTGCACATTCCCCAAGCCCACGTCTATGTGATTTCCCCTGCCTTTTTTAGTGAAAGCTTCGTTGCCACCGGGCCTATTAACTCAAATACAAAGGTACCGCTCAGGATAACCGCTCGGATCGTTTGTCCGTATTCTGGGACAGCATTGGCAGCTATTAAAGAGAGTCCGATCGCTACCCCTGCTTGCGGGAGCAGAGTGGGGCCCAGGAAATGCTTTACAGTATCAGCAGTCTTCATAACCACCCCACCCAGATAAGCTCCTGCCACTTTTCCAGTCATTCTCAGCAGCACATACATAACGCCTATCAACCCGATCTGGGGCAGAACCGACAAATCCAGCTCCATCCCTGAGACCACAAAAAACATCAGAAAAATCGGTTCTGTGACATGATCCACCAGTTTGATGGTTTCCTCTCCGGAATCAATAATGTTGATCACGGTGGCACCCATGCACATGCAAAGCAGCAATGGGGACAGATCGAACATCGATGCCAGTGAAGATCCCAGGAATACGAAAGCCAATGTGGCGTTCAGTCGATTGGTATCTTTTGAGAAAAAGCGAAAAGGAATGCGAAACATAATACCCAGAAAGAATCCCAGAATCATGGATCCGATAATTTCGGCAATTGGCAACAAGATCGAAAGGATTACGGATGTCTGATCTGGATGACGCATTGAATTGACCACAGCTATGGAAAATCCGAAAGCGATAATGGCAATTGCATCATCGATTGCCACCACACTCATCAACGTATCGGTTACCGGGCCATGGGCTCGATATTCCCGAACAACCATGATGGTGGCTGCCGGGGCAGTAGCTGATCCGATCGCTCCCAAAAGCAGTGCCAGTTGAAAGTCAAAACCCATAACTGTCAAAATAACTGTAACCAGCACCGTAACGGACAAGGCGGCAAACAATGCAATGATTACCGGTGTCAGCCCCACCTTGCGCAGATATGAGAGTTTGAATTCAGCACCGATGGAAAACGCAATGAAAGCCAGCGCCATTTCGGAAATCAATTCAAAATCCGTAACTACACCGGAAGGAACCAAACGAAAGAAATACGGGCCAATCAAAAGACCGGCGATTAAGTATCCGGTTACATTGGGAAGCTTGATTTTCTTGACAATACGGCCAAAGAATAATCCTGAGAACAATAACAGTGAGAGATAGAAGAGTGTATTTACCTTCATGATTGTTCATGGACTCCTTCAACTGAAAGTACAGGCATTGTAAACATGACTGCCGTATCGGGTTTGGTCATATCCCCCACCACTTGTCGTATCAGTGTTTTGGTATCTTCCACCTGCTCGTCTTTGAGTACCATGAAGATGGTTTTGCTTTCTTCCCGGTCCAGATTGATCAGGAAGCGCAGTGAACCGAAGATTGGGTAATCTCCATGGTTGGCTGCAATCTCTTTGGCCATCCCGGTGCTGCTGATGATCGTTGCACCGGAAACTCCAGATTCAAACAACTTCTCAAGAAGAGATTCAAGCAAATCGACTTTGTTGAGTACAATCATAAGAAACTGCATGGATCCTTCACCCCCGTTGAACTCATCTCTTATTCTTTATTATTGCACTGTTATTCCAATAGTCAAGTTTACTCACGGGTTTTGGATTGAAAAGTATTATTGGCAGATCCTATTCTGACCATAAAAAAGCCCCCACAGGTGTCTGGATGATTTTCTGAAATATCGAAGGATCGGGAAAAGAAATGATCATACCGGCACACAAAACAAAAGAGGGGGATCTCAATTTAGATCTCCCTCCTTATTGCACATGCCTTTATTTTCCAGAGACTGAAAACTGTACTTCTGCAACATCGGAGCTCAAAGCCCCCAGAGTCCCTTCTGCCACGATACTATACTCTCCGATTGCCGCTTTGTTTGGAATGCGATAGCTGAAAACAACTTTCCCATCCGCAGCCGTGCTTCCGCTGAAAGTCGCAACCGTGCCTCCGCTGGGATTAATAACATTCGCCGATACAGTGGCCCCTGCCACACCCTGCAGGTTTTGATCCTGAATGGACACGGTTATATATACCCAAGTGTTCCATTTGTACACTGACTTATCGGTCGTCACAGTTGCATACAAAGTATCCACGGAACTTATTCTCTGGAAAATGGCTGTGACCGTCACATCCTGAGCCGGCATGGTAAACGAAGTTTCCGGATTCGAAGCGTCCCCAAATTGCCCGGCCTCTGCTTCCCAGCTTACAAATTCATACCCGCTGGCCGCTGCAGCACGAATAGAAACCGAGGTCCCTTCCGCATAGCTTCCGACACCGGTTACATCCACAGCGGTTCCTCCATCAGCAGGATCTGCACTCATGGTAAGCTCATAGGTAAGGGGACCGGTAATTTCTCTAAAGTTTGCAATTAGAACCGTTTCCTCAGCCGGCATGGTATAAGCAAAATTGGCTTGGGTGCTGATGATTTCGATTCCTTTTGTCCAGTTCAAAAACTCATAACCGGATCGGGGCGCGGCCGAAATATTCACAGTCTGTCCCGCCGCATAACTGCCTCCTCCAGTTACATCTCCACTTTCCGATGGGTTTACCAGAAGAGATAACGGATAATATACCGGGGGATTCACCCCAATCGCCAGATCCGCCCGCACCAGCCCATGCCCTTGATGCTCGGAAGGCAGTCCCAGATCCTCTGCACTGTTTTGCAGAATCCCTCGGAGCTCTCCATTGGTTAACTTCGGATTGGCCGCCCACACCAATGCCGCCACTCCCGCCACATGGGGAGAAGCCATGGAAGTACCGCTGTAGGTATCATAGCCGCCGGGAACTGAACTGTAAATGCCCAGTCCAGGGGCGATCAGTTCCACATCAGGACCGGTGCTGGAAAAATAGGCCCGCTGGTCCGCACTGTCGGATGCCGACACGGCAATGACAGAATCGTATCGCGCCGGATACCCCACATTGTCTCCAGTACCTTCGGTATTCCCGCTATTTCCAGCAGAGGCCACCACCAGAATCCCACTGTTGTAGGCAGCGTTGCAGGCATCTTCAAAAGTCTGTGAGTAGCTGCTGCTGCCCAGGCTCATATTGATAATCGAGATATTGTCCGGATGGTTCACGGTCCATTCAATTCCGGCCACAATGGCCGAGATCGATCCACTGCCTTTGTCTGTAAGTACTTTGACGGCATACAGATCCACCGCAGGAGCTACCCCGACAACGCCCAAATCGTTGTCCAGAGCGGCTATGGTTCCCGCAACATGGGTCCCATGCCCATTGCCGTCTGTGTACTGATCATCCTGCCTCAGAAAAACCCCTTGAATATAGAATCTCCTTCCGTCGACCACCCGCAGATCTTCATGGCTTGTGTCAATACCGGTGTCCAGAACAGCGACACCAATTCCTGCTCCCTGGCTGGTATCCCATGTGGCCAGCCGATTCCCTTCATTACCAAACACCCGGTTAATCCCCCAGGGAACCGATTGCCCTAACGCATGCACTTGTGCATCCGGTTCAATGTAGCGGATAAATGGATTCTTGCGCAGCGCTTCCATCTGCGGTTCTGTCATCTTTGCAGCTACAGTGTCCACCAAAGAATATTCCGCGTAAATTTCTCCCCCAAATGCCCGCACCAGTCCAGGATTGGGTTTCCCGTTGAAACCCACCAGCACATCCAGTTTCTCTCCAGCAGATTGGTTGCTGATCATAGAGGCCGGATCTTTTGCTGCAAATCCAAAAGATGAAATGGAGAAAAGCATTGTCATCATTAAAAATATAATCAGTACTTTTCTGGAAGCAATTCTCACCATGGAAATTCATCTCCTCTAATCAATAAATGGCCACACTATACCTCTGAAAGATGATCCGAGCAATGCTCATGTTGTCTCAAATGCTCATTACTTTTCATTCAGAATGGATAGATATTTACATCCTCATTATACAACAATTTTCTGAATATTTGTATAAATATTAATTGAACAAATCAACAGAACCAGCAGAAATTAGCCCCCCACTTGTCTGGCTGATGCATAGGATTCCATCCCCCAAATAGGGCATTCATGATCCAGTGTATATGCTCTCCCAAAAAGGATTTCATGCACGGCAGAAGAATATGAATAAGGGTCATGTTTCATCATTCAATCACCGTTTACTGGATCTTCAGTCCCCATTCATCGATCTTTATGAGTGCTCCTGTGCTTTCTGATTCATATCCATAATACACTAAAACCATCGTATACAACATTCAAGAGGAGAGATGTGTATGAACGAAAAAAGGATAGCCAACCTTCAGGAGATGCTGCTCAGCAACAACATCGACGGGGCTCTGTACGCTGTGGGCGGGAATATGTTCTATCTCCTGGACGATCCCGGTTTCACTTTCCAGAGAACCCCGGAAACAGCCGGAATTAATCCTACGCCCAGCGATTATTTCAACAACAAGACCGATGCGGTTCTGTTTGTTCCGGCGGTGGGGGAACCCCTTTTAATCGCCACCCACAATCGCATGGATTCATTTCAGAACACTCACATTCAAAAATATCCCTGCTTCTATGACCGCATGCAGAGAGAATTGCATCCCCATCTAAATGGGAAGAAAATTGCTGTCGGTCTTTCATGCCAGTCTCATCTGGAACAGATCATTCACGAAATTGATTCAGAAATCGAAACGGTTCCCGGAGAATCCCTGGTTGAATCGCTGCGGGCCATCAAAGACGAAAAAGAGATTCAGACACTGACCCGCTTGGCTGAGTTTACGGATTACGCCATGGGCGAAATTGTCAAGGAGATCAAGGAAGGCATGAGTCAGTTTGAAATCGGGGATGTTATTGCCAGAATTGGCCTGGAAAATGGGGCCACTGAATTGCCGTTTGATCCCAACGCTCTCTTTACTAAAACCGGGGATCCCACCGCCCAGGAAAGAGGTCAGTACAAACGCTGGTGGCCGCTGAAAGAAGGAACTGCCATCGCCTTTGATTTCGGGTATGTCATGAACGGATACTGTTCCGATTACGGCCGCTCCTTCTATTTCGGAAAAGCGCCGGAACGGATCAAAGACGCCTATAAAGCCCTTCAGTCTGCCCAGGTGAAACTGATCGAGACCATAAAACCGGGCGATAAGATCAACACTTATCTGAAAATCCTCCGGGACGAACTGGATCGATACGGTTTTCGCGATAATCTTTTTGAACACTCAGAGCGAATACCCATGGGGCACCAGATTGGGATCAATGTTCATGAACTGCCGTGGATCAACCGCTACGCCGAAGAAGTATTCAGACCCGGTATGATTTTGTGCTTCGAACCCAAGGTTTGGATGCCCGGTGACTGTTATCTCCGGGTGGAGGACATGGTTTTAGTCACTGAAACAGGAGCAAAATCACTGACCACATTCAGCCGAACCATGTTTGAGCTCTAATCCCATTTTGATTCAGAATCTCTTATTATCCCTGGACCCTTAGCCTCGTATCCTAAGGGTGAGAGACCCAGACAAATCCAAAACCTTGGAGAAGCATCGATACCACCTTCTCCAAGGTTTTTCACGTTTTCATTCCGCGTCTTCATAGGATTTTGGTTGTATCTCATGGGGCGAGTTCCTCTGAGCCCTCAAAAGGTCAGGTCACAAAATCTCGAAAAGAAAGAATACCAGAAAGCCTGGTATTCTTTCTTGACCCGTTAAAATCTTCGAAATAGATCCTGTTAGAGCTTGACTTCAATCATTAACTCATTGCGTCTGAGCATGGAAGGAATGTAGGGGGGATTGTATCGAGCCATCTCCAGTTCTCCGATGGTGGTCATCTTCTTTTCCTGAATCCATTCCAGCAAACTGGCCTTCTTTTGGGTAATGATGTTGGCATGGACGCTTCCGGAAAAGCTCACAACTGCGACATGACGCTCCGGTATTTCCCGAGTTTCCAGAGCCGAATCATTCGGTGTAGGCAGGTCATGGATGCCAAACTTCTTTGGCATGACAAATGCCGTGGTCGGGTTTCGGCCATCGAGGGAATTTATCACGGGGGCAGTCATGGCAATTTGCCTGGATGACTCATTATCCCCGCTGATGTAGCGAAATAATCGGCTGAATCCATCTTGCTGCACGAAATCTCTTTCAGGGCTGACCACGACGATCATGGGAGCATAGAGACGGAGCTCAAAGGGGTCTTCCTGGAGAAGGATCTGGTAGGATGCCTGTTCAACAGCCACAATTGGCACCTCCTTGATGATATCTTTCTCAAGATTCCATTCAATTCCGGTTCAATGAAGAATTCGCTTTTGTGACAGTTCTTCCTGCGCTTGCACATCCCTATCTTTGCGATTCTTTGAATCTACAAAGATGCACTTATCCTTTTCTTTCATTATCGGGAAATACTATCACGCAATTTGCTTATAGCTTCCCCAGGGGTTGCAGGATTGTCACTTGAAGCATCATTCCTGCGTAAGTGCTGCCATTCCTGTGATCGTTGATGATGGATCAGCATAATCGCTGTACCAATGGCACTGATGCCGAGTATAAAAATCAATACCTTGGTCATCTCATCTTCCATAAACCGCATTTTCTTATTGTATCGGTCAATAATGAAGAACACGATCATCATCCCCGAGATGACGATACTGATATGCGGCAGTATTTTCGCAATCATTTTTCTCATAAACCGGATCACCCAACTTCCTTCATTCTTTGCTCGTTTATCGATCCCATATATAAAGAATATCACTGGTTTGACGGCCCCCATCGTACGGCCGGTTCACCAGCCGATCCATGAACGTCATGACAGCGGTTTGCCCTCCATCCATGTTGTAGGCTACCTGGCAACCCAGATCGGCAAACACCCGAGATAGATCATCAAGACTTATCCCATCCGAATATCCAGTCTGCCGACCATCGACGGTGATAAAGCAGTAATGCCCTGGCTCGAAGTATCCCACAGCCGTCCGGGGATTGGCTCGGGCAATATTGCTCTTGATATCTGTCAGTGCTTCACCATTCTCACCCAGCAGTGACGGCCCAAAACACCAGCCCTGCCAGGCCCCATCCGCCATGGCCTGGTCACCGTCAAATTCGCGGGGTTCATACACTTTCATGACCCCGTCCCTGTACAGAATGAGAACGTCTCCGTCCGGATCATCTCTGTAGAGCACTCCGTTTCGGATGACCACGCCTACAGACCCGATTCCGTAGTAATCCCCATTGATCGCACAGACAGCATCATTTCGTTTCGCCATATCCAACACCCATTCATTGATGGATTTTCCGTATGTATTTTTGGCGAATGCGGTGCGAAAACTGTCGATATGACGAATGTATATGTCTTGGACAAAGTAAGTGATTCCGTTTTCCTGAATTTGCGTTACCGAAACATCCACATCCTGACTCACATACCGATTGTCGGTAATGATAGGCGCTTCTATCGCAAATTTCCCGGGAAACCGATATCCTCCCAGATCCAGCTCTCCCGAATTGTTTTCGCTGGGTTCTGTTGGATCCTCGACTCCTGGTTCTTCTGAGATGTCCACGGCATAGGATCGAGGAAGAACATGATGAAACAGAGAGAAAATGCATAAAAAGAGTCCAATGAAAAGCACATCGATCAGCCCGATTTGCCATCCTGGCATCCGTATAGGTTTCCTTCTGCGCCCGGTATGACGCCTACTCGTTCGATTTTCCATTTATGCCGCACCCTCCTTTCACCTCTGAAAATCAGAGAAAATGTATCGCTTTTGGATGTTATAGCTCGCTACAAATAGTATGATATCCGCCATCGGCTTTGCCAGCCATAATGGAACGCTTGCAACCATGTGGATGAGATAAAGAACTCCATAATTGGCGATCCAGAGCATAATTGCCAAAAAAACATATGCAGATGCGGTTTTCTTTACACTGGCCTGGCTGTTGAATACCCATAAACGATTGACTGTATAATTAAAAGTAGCACTGATTAACCGGGCAATTATCGAACTGATCAGCAAAGAACGGGAGAGTCCCATGCCAATCAGCCAGTTCCGCAGAATAAGAAGAGCTATGTAATCCAACCAGAACGCACCCAGTGATGAAAGGCTGAACTTCAACAGTTGGGCGTATACACGATACGAATCACGAATCACATGAAAATGGGATGTGGGATTTCCTTTCTCATAAACGGTATGGATTGGCACTTCCCGGATCGGGATTCCCTTCCGGGTGGCATGCATCAGAACATTCAGTTCGTACTCATAGCGCTCTCCCGGAACTGACAGCAAAAAAGGTATGTCTGCAGGAGAGAATGCTCGTAATCCTGACTGAGTATCGTACACCCGTACTCGAGTTGACAATGCAAATAACCAGCGTGTCAATGTATTGCCAAAGCGGCTTTTAAATGGAACTTTACCATGAAATCTTCGACTCCCGATGATCAAGCCTTGCTCTCCTTGTGTGAGCGCTTTCCCTACTTGCAGGATATCCTCAGGAAGATGCTGTCCATCTGCATCTGCTGTGACAATAACTGTAGCCTGGGGATAATATTCCTCGATGGCTTTCAATCCTGTTTTCAATGCCTGCCCTTTGCCGCGGTTTACCTCATGATCCAAAAACACTGTCCCGGGAGGCAGCTGAGAAAATATCGAATCGAAGTCACTGCCGCTTCCATCGTTGACAACCACCAGGGAAAAGCCCATCTCTTTCAGCGTTTCACACAATTCCAGCAGCGACTGCTGGGGTTTATATGCAGGAATCAGAACCACCATGGATTCTGGACAAAACAATATCATCACATCCTTGTCAGTGCAGGGATAAACTGCAAATAGAGTCAGTCAGCGCGACTTCCAAGTGATCCACCATATTCGGAATAGACAGATCGATCATTTTTAATTCAGAATTATGGACTTTTTCCATCCAAACTACAGGTACAATAGCAGACCTCATATAACCATTCTATTTATTCTGCCAACCACTCGGCAATCCTCCTGCTGGCCGATAATTCGAAGATGAATTACTAAATTTTATGTATTTGATCGTTCTTTCCATAATTCCTGACTGACACTTCATTCAGTGCATAATCGAAAAGGTTCTATGAATCAAAGCAGACAGATCCATGGATACCCCCAGAATTCGGTCCAACACAGAGATATGTACTAAGAATGCACCCCGAAATGATCCGAGGTGCATACTGAATCAGTCGTCCGAATAGTCAGGTCCAGAATATAGGCTAGAAAAGAATCCCTCCACCGAATAGGGATCGATCCGGACCCTGGTCTTTGCAGGCTTTCATTCTGCGGCATTTCAACCCGAGTTCCATTCACTCTGTGGGTACCGACAGTCAAATGATGAACCTGGATTATGCCCGCTATCCGAAGATTGGGTCGTTTTACATAGGGTCCGATACATTGTCTTTCGAATCATGAAGATGCCTAATCGTTGAGATCCAGGAGCCGTCCGGGATTGATGCTGCTCACTTTGCGAATTTCCTCATCCGAGAGCCCCATATCCATCAGGCAGGCAATAAACTCTCTCATCCCTTCTACGGGATCCGGAAGGGTGTAGACCCCGAAATCCGTACCGATGATGAAGTGATCCGCTCCGAATTTTTTTATCTGCTCAGCCACTTTGGCTACCCCGCCGGATGTGGTTCCCTGCAGTCCTTCATCCATGGCCCGGTATTCTTCTTCGACATAGTAATGGGTCTTGGGAATCGGCGTTGTGTGGGTATGGGCAGCCAGGAGCTTTTCAATGTAAGCACCGCTGGCAATCGCTTGGGCAATTTCTTTTTCCGACATATTTTCCACCACAGCATTGGATACTAAGACCTTTTTGATTCCGTATTGTTTGGCAAACTCGATCAAGCGCATCGCCTCGTCATTGCCCACATGGCCGGTAACCAGATAGATCTGGGGATTGGCCGCGATGATTTCCAATATTTCATCCAGTTCAGGGCTGGGTTTTCCTTCCGGGATGCGGATGCAGCGGGACAGCTCTTCCTGCGCGAATTTGGGGTATTTCTCCCGCAGTAAGATCCACTGGCCGTCTTCGAAACGCCCTTCTTTTTCGGCCTGGTAGTAAGTAGAATGAGCCCCAAAACTGACATATCGAGCCCCTGAGCCGTAATGCACGGCAGTCTTGACAGCCCGGGGATTCATCCCTCCATACACCGTGTTCAAAATGATGCCTCCATGGGTGGTAAAGTCAGGGATTACCTGATTGACAATCCAGGAAGTCCCCACCGACATATTGAACACATCCATGTACACGATGGTCCGCATACCCATATCCCTGGCCTTTATGGCGCACGCCACCGGATCGGTGCTCCGCGGGCTACTGATCAGATGAGGCCCGGCATGAACATGAATATCAATGGCTCCCTGAAGCAGTTCCTCGCTTTTGGCTCTCGATCGGACAAATCTCCAGTCAGTCTGCATGAAAGTACCCTCCTCCAAATATCTTCAGATTTTTCACGAAATAGCTAATAGAAAAACTTAGACAAGATCCAGGAGAAGCCCCGGATTGATGCTGCTGACTCGGCGGATCTCTTCATCCGTTAGTCCCACATCCATCAGACAGGCAATAAACTCCCTCATTCCTTCCACCGGACTGGGCAAGGTATACACACCAAAGTCTGTAGAAATGATAAAATGCTCGGCCCCGTATTCACGAATCAGCTCAGCGACGCGAGGTACACCCACGGACACCCCCGGCTGAGGGGCACTTCGCTTACTTTCACTGCGGTATTCGGGCTCCACATAATAATGGGTTTTGGGAATGGTGGATGAATGGGTAGGCCCCAGCCATTTTTCAATATAGGCTCCCAATGAAATGACCTTAGCCATCTCCTGGGGCGACATGCCTCTTGTGGCACAATCAGAGATAACAACCTTTTTGATGCCGTACTCATGGCTCAATTCACACAACCGAATGGCTTCATCCTTGGACACATGCCCTGTCACCAAATAGACATGGGGATGGGCTGCAATAATTTCCAGGATTTCCTGCAGTGCCTTGTCCGGCGCTCCCATGGGAATCTGGATGGCTCTGGAAAGCTCCTCTTCCGTAAACTTCGGGTACCGGTCCTTCAAATAGATAAAGGATCCTTCTTCGTAGCGGCCTTCTTTGAAGGCTTCGTAGTAAGTGGAATGGGCGCCGAAACTGACAAATTTGGCTGGTTCCCCATAGTAAAGAGCCGTATTTACGGCCCGGGGATTCATTCCCCCATACACTGTGTTCAAAATGATGCCTCCAAAGGTTTGGAAATCGGGGACTACCCGATTGACCATCCACGCAGTACCGGTGGACATGTTAAAAACATCCATATAGACAATGGCTTTCATCCCTGCGTTTCGGGCTTCAACGGCAGCTTCCACCGGATCCACGCTGCGGGGACTGCTGACAAGATGCGGGCCAGCATGCACATGAATATCGATGGCCCCTTCCAACAACTCTTCACTTCTTTTTCTGGAACGAGATACTCTCCAATCCAAATCCATCACTCCTCGACTGTTTTTAGAAACCTCTTGGGTATCAGTCCTGTGGTAAAATGTGTACCCACGACATTTTTTCGGAATGCTCTCAGACAGAAAATTAGCCAGACGATGCAATGGAAAAGCCCCCGATGGAATGTAGTCTTGAATATTCTCTATTTCAAGGATCTACCGGTCCGGGAGCTTTCTTCGTAGTTTAGCATTCTGTTTGAGTCTTTTTTAAATCACGATTTATACCAGGTACCCTCGCAGGTTCCACGTTGTTCAGATTTCGTTTCGATCATTACCGGAGCCAGTCGGCCACCGCTACAATTTCCGGTCTGTATACCATCAGAACAAACACAATGATCAAAGGGATTACACCGGCCAGACTGATCCAGCCGCGCAGTTTCAGGAGACGAATCAGTTCATCCGGAAGCGTGGAATCCTCTTCCTTCAGATCGTCCATCAGTTTCTTGATCCTGTATTGAGTTGGAATATCGCTGACGATCCAGAGGAAACCGGACATCAAAAAGAGAAGAAAACTGACAGAAAGCCAGCCAATTTCCCAAATATCTCCGCTGCTGACACTGAGGGACAGACCTCCCAGAACCGACAGGATGATCAAGGGCGACGAAAAGCGAGAGTCCAGATAGGTCACCGTGTTGTAGGTATGGAGAATTACTTCTTTGCTGCCGGAAGCAAGACTGCGCTGCTCCCACGCCATTCCTACCACAGCGTTGGCAAAAAACATAGTCACCGCGGCAATGTGGATGAAACGTGCATGATTGGAGATGGCCGGCTGCTGCAAAAAAGCAATGAATGCATCTCGAAAGGCCACGGCAACTAGAATCATTCCCACCATTATGATTAGAAATATTCCCAAGATTGATTTTGATTTCACAGCAATTTTTCCCCTGAATTGATTTGACTTCATAATAGACATTGAACCATATTCCCGAATATATTACAATAGAAAATAAGTATATCCATCAATTCGACCTGATATGAGCTTTCCCTGCCGAAGATTGCTTGAAATCCGAAATCAAAGGAGCATTGCGATGAATCCAGCCATTCAAAAGTATTGGCCTCAATACAAATGGTCCAATGTCTACGCCATGATCCAGAATATGAGAAAACGCCCTCGGATTTGGTCAGAGCCCTTTCGGGATAAGTTGGTAGTCATTACCGGAGCGACGGCAGGAATCGGGTACCAGACTGCCCGAAAATATGCTGCAATGGGTGCGCACATCATTATGGTCAATCGAAATCCGGAAAAGTCGGTACGGGTCCAAAAAGAAATTGCTGCTGAATTCGGATCACCTATTGAATACATCACAGCCGATTTGTCCCTTCTTGAGGATATTCAGAAAGTTGCGCAATATTTACTGTCTTTGGAAAAACCCATCGATGTGATGATTCATAACGCAGGAGTGCACCTGGAATCGAGAACTGAAACGGCAGAAGGGCTGGAAGTCAATCTGGTCATTCATTACCTTTGTCCTTTGATTACCACCCGAATGCTCATGCCCAAGTATGAAAAAGACAAGATCGGGAGAATCATCTTTGTCAGCTCCGAGGCGTATCGTTTTGCGGCATGGGGCCTGAATCTCGATGATCTTCAGTGGAAAACTCAACGATATACCGGTGTCAAAGCCTATGGAGCCGGCAAACTGGCTCAGATTCTTTCCATGCATATCCTTGCTGAAGAACTGGCCCCCTATAATGTCACCCTCAACGCCATGCATCCCGGCATGGTCCGGACTGAAACCGGCAAAGATAACAGCCGTTTTTACAAATGGTACAAAAAGACCATTATCGATCGATTCTCCGACTCACCCGAGGTTTCTGCAGAAGCTTTGTACTATCTGGGGGCTTCTCCGGAACTATCGGAAGTCCGAGATACTTTTTTCCATTTGACGACCCAAGAAGAGTTGGCCCCTCCGGCCCAGGATCTGGACGCTGCCAAAGCCCTCTGGGAGAAAACCGGAGAACTACTGCATGAAAGAGGTGTTGTCCTGTGATGCACAAAGATATCATCGTAGTAGGCGGAGGGATTGCCGGTTTAACTGCGGCACTGAGCCTGGCCAACAAGGGCAAAGATGTACTTCTGATTGAAAAGAACAATACTTGCGGTGGTTTGATGAACTCTTTTGACCACAGCGGTTTTCGCTTCGAAGCAGGAGCCCGTGCTCTGGTCAACGCCGGACTGGTAAAACCGTTAATCAAGGAATTTAATTTGGAATTGGATATCCTGCCCAATCCCATTACCCTGGGGATAGAAGACAGGATGCTCATTATCGACGGTGAGAAGAGTCTGTTCCAATATGCCGAAGTATTAAAAGACCTTTATCCCGACAGCAACGATGAAGTGGACAGAATTATCCAGGCCATTCATGCCATCATTGAAGATATGAAAGTTTTATACGGCGTTGACAGTCCTTTGTTTGCCAAAGATAAAAAAAATGTCCTGCTGATGGCTCCTTCCATTGTTGCCTGGATGCTGAAATTTCTGCGAACCATGTACCGTATATCCAAAATGGATACACCCTTTGAAGACTACTTGGATGCCATCGCCAAAAATCAGTCTCTGAAAGATATCATCGGGCAGCATTTTTTCAGAAAAACACCGGTGTTTTTTGCTTTGAGCTATTTCGCCCTCTACAATGACTACATATACCCCAAAGGTGGAGTTCGAGGATTTATTGATAAACT
The DNA here is from genome assembly GCA_040766585.1 of Candidatus Sumerlaeota bacterium. Lineage (GTDB taxonomy): Bacteria > Bacillota > SLNR01 > SLNR01 > SLNR01 > JAXGQE01. Next base: position 7,312 of record JAXGQE010000004.1, on the reverse strand, counting down.
GGTTGAGGCCATACTGGTTCGGGGCGGAGAAATCCGCTATGAAACGGAAATTCGGTATGTGAACCCAAAGGGAAAATACCTGAAAGATACGGATGGAAATGAGTTTCAATACAACAAATTGATTTGGGCCGGTGACCTAAAAGCCCTCTACGCTTCATCCGATGCTTCAGCAATCCCGACCCAGTCGGCAAGCAAATTCAATGCCCAAAAAGAAGCCATATTGGGACACAAAGGGGCTGAATCAGTGTTTTCAGTCTTTCTGGCATCTGATTTATCCCCCGAATATTTTCGTGAAAAAGCCAGCGGCCACATCTTCTATACCCCGGATCGTCAAGGCCTGGGAACAATCCATACTGCTGAACTCCAGGATTTACTCCACTGCTGGGATTCCATAGAAAAAGAAGAGCTCTATGACTGGCTCCATCGATTCTGCCAATTCAATACTTTTGAAATATCTGTACCCGTCCTCCGCGACCCGGATGCCGCTCCTCCAGGTCAAACCGGAATAATCATCAGTGCTCTATTCGATTATGAACTAACCTGCCGAATCCGAGACCGCGGTTGGTACGAGGAATTCAAGATAGAAGCTGAAGAGCTTTTTATCGACACACTGTCATCCAGCATCTATCCCGGTCTAAAGGACCATATGCTGTTCCATTTTTCCTCTTCTCCATGGACCATTTACGAGAAAGTAGGCAGTTCGGAAGGATCCATTGTCGGATGGTCTTTTGAAGGGAAGATTCCCGTGGTTACCAGCATGTTCAAAATGGCCAACTCGGTGAAAACGGCACTGCCGGATGTTTATGCAGCTGGGAAATGGGTATACAGCCCAGCCGGCGGACCCACTGCCATTATGACCGGCAGGATTGCAGCCAAGCAGTGCCTGTAATCCTTTGGATCGCCGATCTGTTGTAAGCATCTTAGACATTCCTGGTACAAGAAAGTAAGGCTTTACGAAAATTCGATATTCTTTATCATGATGGTCAGTACGCATGGTTATGCCTTTATACTCAGTGTAAAGGGTACCGTGCTTTTTTTATGCTTTCCTACTTTTACTTCACACAGAGCTATGCCCAGACACTTTCCTTTCACATCCTCATGATCAAACATTCGTTTGGAACAAGAATTGACTTGACTTCGTCATAGGGATGAGTTGTGAGCCTTTGGGTTCAAATTGTTCTCTGCATCGATGCGAATCGAATCAAATCATCATTGAATGCAACTCGTTTTTGAGAAAGGAGAAGCGTATAATAGAACCGCAAATCATACTTGTATTATTCGAGTATTTGGAGGAATCGAAATTGTTGAATCATTCGCTGATAGCAAACCTGCCGCTTGACATTGTCATGATCCCTGCCCAATGGATCCTTGTAATTATCACCGCCTATTTTTTTGTTTTGGGGTTGTTTGGGCTGTTCCGCGACCGCCCGGTTTCTGAATGTGAACCCACCAAACGTTTTGCCCTGGTAGTCCCTGCCCATAATGAGGGGTTGGTCATCGGGCATTTAGTGGACAACCTGGTCAATCTGGACTACCCGCAGGAGTTGTATGATATCTTTGTGGTGGCCGATAACTGTACGGATGACACTGCATCCATTGCGCGAACTCAGGGAGCTTTCGTTTTGGAACGAACCAGTAAAGATAAACGCGGCAAAGGCTACGCATTGGAATGGTTCTTTCAGTATCTGGAGGCTGATGAGGATCGATATGATGCGGTTGTAGTATTCGATGCGGACAATTTGGTGGATACAAAGTTTCTCCAGCATATCAACAACCGAATGTGTGCCGGAAGTCAGATCGTACAAGGGTATATTGATGCGAAAAATCCGACGGATACATGGGTGACGGCATCCTTTGCCATGTCTTTTTGGGTTTCAAATCGAATGGTCCAGCTGGCTCGGCACAATTTAGGATTGTGCAATTACCTGGGCGGGACCGGAATGGCGATCTCCTTGGACTTGCTCAAACAGATCGGTTGGGGAGCTACTTCCCTGACTGAGGATTTGGAATTCAGTCTCAAGGCCCTTTTGCTGGGGTACCGAACCACTTTTGCTTTTGAAGCCAGAGTCTATGACGAGAAACCTTTAACCTTTATGCAAGCCTGGCATCAGCGCACTCGCTGGGCCCGCGGCCATGTGGAGCTGTTTCGAGTCTACAGCCTAAAATTCTTGGCAGAAGCGTGGCGTAAGCACAGCATAGTTCTTTTCGATGCAGCCATGATGACACTCAAACCTCTTTTGGTCTTCATCATGGGATTTGGAACCGTTATAGGGTTCATAGATGCCTGGATGATCAATCTTTATACCCCCATCTCTTTGATGATGGGGGACTTGGCCGTCTGGCAGATTATGTCCTCATTCTATTTTGTCTATCCATTCCTTGTCTTGTGGATGGATAAAGAACCCCTGAGAGTAATGCGTTGGATCCCGTTACATTATCCACTCTTTGTGTATAGCTGGATTCCCATCATCATTCTCTGTTTCTTTGGCAAGACCCGCGTGGAATGGTCCCACACTCTGCATACCCGCGGCATCCACTACAACGATGTCCTCAAGAATCAGGATCCGTATGTTTCTGAAGGATTGGTGTTAAAAAGACAGATCTCCTGAAACCTTTCTAATCAAGCCTTCAAAAAAATCCTGTGCATTTTCACACAGGAAGGTTGAAGTCCAGGCATCTTCTTTGAATGAATCGATAAATCCATCCCCTTTTTCTGGTTGAATCAAATTTTCTTCTGCAGCAGAAAAATAATTCAGTTTCGCGAAACTTGATGATCAAGTAAGAAAAACGGCCCAAAGAACACCACGGATTCACTTACCATGGTGTTCTTTGGGTTATGGGCACTACGGACTAAAACCTGGCAGTGAATCATTGGTCTACTCGTCGGATGCATCCTCCATCCTATTTAGATTATTCATAATCTGGGCCAAAAACTGCCGAGCACGCATCATGGCTTCATCGTCAATTTCTGCAAAGAAATCTTTCATGAAAGCCATTCCTTCGGGAGCAATTTCCCGCCAGAAAGCAGTACTTTTTTCACCTGTCACAATCCGAGTCACTCTCAGATCCTGGCTATCTTTCTCCAGGTAAAGCATCTCCTTATCCTGAAGCTTCAGAGCCAGCTGCTTGACATTCTGATGGGACGATCCCATCTGCCTGGCCACTTCGTTTAATGTCGGCGGAGTATCAAACAAACTCATGACAACCAGCAACAAAAACCACTGCTTGGATGTCAGATTGTATTTTCTCAGTGTCCGATCCAACAAGGTATCCATTTTGTTGGCTGCCACCAAAATGATTCCAAAAATGTACTCTCGATCCGAAATATCCTCCAGTCGATTCATTGGTTACCTCCTTTCATACCTATCATCAACATTATGGGCTGAACTGTTCAAAACGATCTAATTCCCATTGACCGGTATTCATTTTTTCAAATCCGTCACGCAACCTCCACTCACACCATGGATTATCTCGATGATAGAGGATCCATGCTTTGGACTCACAGAAGTGGCATATGGAGTACTTCTAGGAATATCTTTGTCGAAATTACGCGATTTCGCCTGAACCATCAACGTTTTCAGGTTTAATATTCTTCAGTAAAACGACCATGCATCCGATCGCCAAGAAAGTGATCCCGGGGAAAAGGATCAGTTCCACCATGCTGACGGTTACACCGTTGAGCACCATATTGACGATCATAGCTGTGATGGACGCCAGCATAGTCACCCCCTTGAAAATCATCACCGTGGAGAGAATGTATCCAAACGGGTGACGTCTCATCAGCAATGTTCCCGAAAGAAATGCAACCGGGACCACAAATCCCAGATCCATCCCTTGAATCACCAGCGTCGTATAGTGTTCCAACCCCACAGGGACCGTGTTTCCCGACAGTGTGGGGGCAATCTTACCCAACCAGTGCAGTCCGATCATCGTCCCAACGAAATATTGGAATCCCCCCAGGAACCGAACCGGCAGCCGTTCACGAAACGCAGCGGCAGTGGTTTGTAGATTAAATCCTACCATGCATAGAGTAAAGGCAAAAAAGCTCATGGACATCAGTGCCACATACAAGATAAACAACGGGTTGTACATCCACAGGAAGGTATACGACATATATGTGTAGAGAAAATATCCCAAAGTACCGGTAAGCATCAGGCTTGCGCGCAGTGATCCCTTCTTGGCCAGAACATACGATGCAGCCAGCAAAGGTATAGCGAAAAACAAAGTAACGAAGTCTGCCGCCCGTCCCTGGGCCGCAACCGACACAGAATCGTACTTGTACAGACCTTTTCCGTACAGTTCAACCGTCTCGCCATGGATTGACTGAAACTCCGAAAGGGGCCCCTTCTCCTGCCCCATGAGACCAGCCACACTGACGGCTGCGGATAAAATCATGATACATAAAACCAGGATAGATATGGATTTTCTCATTCTCAATGATATCACTCTTTTCAATAGACTATTTGGTAACATATTACCTTATTAGGTAATATATTACCTTTTTAGTCCTGTCAATACTTTTTGACAAATTTTTGACCCGTTACTTCAATCAACTGAATCCATGCTCCAAAAAAGGAGTTTTGATACGAAAAATGTCAGATTCTATTCACCAGTTGTACATGAAGTGGAAATTTATTCAATAATCTTGCATTTTCAAGCCATATAAGTTATGATGAAACCAGGAATTGGTCTGAAAAAGGCAAACCCGTTGAAAAGCGGGGGCGCAAAGCTAAAGGGGCTTCGATCGTACGATCATGCTAGCCAGCTGCCAGAGGATTTTTGGGTCATTCCGCTTGCGGGGATGACCCTATTTTATTGGAGGGATGAAATGTGGCTAAGAAAAAATCCGTACTGATCCTGATTCTGGTCCTGGTCCTTCTCTCATCTGTTTCAACAGTCTATGGACAGAAGGGGCTGAGCTGGCTGCAGGAGACTTTCCTGCCCCAACCCAAAGAAAGCACCCTTACGGTTCGAGACAAAACCAGCAATGGAGATGTCATTCTGAAATGGGAAACCGACATAAAGGACATTGATTCCTTTGTTATTGTCGCCTCCCTGACCAACCCGGAACCCCGTTACCCGGACGATGGATACCTGTGCATGGTGGATCCGAGCCTGCGCTCCCACACTCTGGATCTGGATTTGATTTACCAGAATGGCGACATAAACGGGTCCCTTGCCGTCGGAGAAACCTACTTTTTCTCTGTGACAGCTATCTCAGGCAGCAGTACCTATCCGGGAAACAGTGTAACCATCACGATCCCAGATAAAGAAGACTCTCCGGAAGAAACAGCAAAAATACCTGAAGAAACTGACAAAGACGATGAAGAATCGAAAGAAACCGACCCGCCCAAGACAACGGACCCGAAACCGAAAGAGCCAGTAACCGATCCCGTCCCCAAAGAACCGGCCGAGAAGGTCTGCCGGGCCTGGATCAAAAACAACATTATTAAAATGGACTGGACAGCGATCAATGACCCCCAGCTCCAGGGGTACAAAGTCGTCATATCTGACACCAACAAGAGTCCCAGTTATCCCCAGGATGGGTACTTGTACTGGATCACCGATCCATCCAGAAATTATGCCGTAGTCGACAATACGAAACCATACAACGGAGGATCCATCAACGGGTATCTTGAGGCTGGCAAGACATACTATTTTGCTGTAACTTATGTATACAAGGATCGGAAGGTGACTACCCCGGCGATAAAACTGACCACACCGGTTGATTTCCCCATTCCAGATTCTTCACTGGAGGATCCCGAAGAGATTGCCTGCCGGGCATGGATCCACAGCAATGTGATCAAGATGGACTGGACAAAATCCAATGATCCGCAGTTCCAGGGCTATAAAGTGGTGATTTCAGATACCACCAGCAGCCCCCGTTACCCAGAGGATGGCTATCTATACTGGATCACCGATGTATCCAGAAACTATGCTGTCATAGACAATGCGAATCCTTACAACGGAGGATCCATCGGGGGCTATCTACAGCCCGGAAAAGACTACTATTTTGCTGTGACCTATGTATACAAGGATCGGAAAGCAACCACTGCAGCGGTGAAACTGACCACTCCGGCAGACTTCCCGGTTCCAGAGACCATCGATTATGTGGCACCGGAAATTACCACCATTTTGGATGAAGCCAATGCCGTAGACTTCAACATCCAGATTCACTGGACTTGGGACGGGGATCCCACCAAAGGATTCATCGGCTTCAAGGCGGAAATCACGGATATGGAAACCGGTGCCGTATCCTATCAGCACCTGGGAACCACCCCGGGATATTTGACATTATACTGCGATGGCAGCGGTCAGGAGCCAGCCATTGTACCTTACCGGTACTACAAAGTCCGCATCATTGCCAAGTACGACAGCAAAATGGTGTACAGCGATTATTCCCGGTTGGTCCGTTCCTACGGAGATACGGAGTAACACAATTGACAAAGAAGCTCAATAATCGAGATGCTGCATCCTAAGCAGAACACCCTGATGCGCATCCGGGCATGATTGGTATCTAATGATTTTCTTATGAGATTGGATTGCTTTGATCCAAAAGAAATCAATGAGACTCTTGCATTTTTCTGTGCACACCCCTTCATCCGTTTGACTGAGGGGGTGTGCATTTATTTGATGTGTGGAACGTGACGCCAGATGCAGACGGGAAACCCTGTGGTTGATTGGACCGCACAATATCGCAGACTTTCCTCTAGATAGAAAAACCCCCCATCCGAAGGATAGGGGGGCCCACATTCATACTGCCATATTATCGCTCCCTGATTTTTTGCTGGTCGTATCTTTACAGAGCAGACAGTTTGGCCAGTACTTGTTTAAAATCAGGAATTTTGGATATTTCATAGACTTCAACCCATTCGACCTTGCCGTTTTCATCGATGAGAATATTGGCTCGCCCGGAAGCATTCATTTTTTCGACAAACACTCCGTACGCTTTCGCCACCTCTCCCAGAGGGTTGTAGTCCGACAACATTTTCAGTTTCTTAATGTTGATCACTTTGGCCCAGGCTGATTTGGAATTTGGCTGGTCCACATTAATTCCCAGCGGGACAATGTTTTTGGCTATGAATTCATCATAGCTGAGCTCTAAGGCTCTCATGTGATCCAGTCAGCCTGCTGTCCAGGCCAGAGGATGAAAGGAGAGCAAAACCTTTTTCCCGGGAAAATCTGCTAGACCAACTTCACTGCCATTCTGATCCCTCAACCGAAAATCAATGGCCTCTTGCCCGATCGCAATGACGTCTTCCATTTTCAATCCCCCTCGTATAATTTAATTGGAAACACTTTATTGCCAAAG